>NZ_JARJNR010000009.1 GCF_030143255.1 Frigidibacter sp. SD6-1 | reverse complement strand
GTGGGCTGATAATGAAGGGGAAAGGGGCTATCTTTCCTCAAGGGTGACTTATGCAACAATGCCTATCGCTTCCACTCTCGCTCCTGCCGCTTCTGGTTCTGGCATTCAAGTCCTGGCCGCCGGTCGGCGGCCCCCCGCCGGGGGGCAAGCCATGAGCGGTGCTGCTATTGCCTATCGCGGACCGATCCGCAGCCTTGGGTCCAAGGGGCATGTCGCCCCTGGAGGACCTGGGATGAAACTGTCTTTTCTGGCACCCGCCCTGCTGGTCGCGACCGGCTTCCTTGGCGCGGCCGGGGCCGCCGCCAAGGCGCCTCTGGGCACCGTCAGCTATGTCACCGACCGGCTGGTCGCCGCGCGCGTGGCCGACCGGATCAGGAAGACCTGCCCGACCATCGGCGCGCGCTTCATCCGTGCCTACAGCGAAGCGCGCGCGCTTCAGGACTGGGCGCTCGATCAGGGCTACAGCCGCGAGGAGGTGAAGGCCTTCCTCAAGGACAAGGCGGAGAAGCAGAAGATCTATGCCCGGGCCGAGGATTACCTCGTCCGCAATGGCGCGACCCCGGAGAATGTCGAGGGGTTCTGCGCGCTGGGGCAGAAGGAAATCGCGGGCGGGACCATTGCGGGCTCGCTCATCTACGAGAAATAGGCGGGCGGGCCGATGCCCGCCGGGGACGTGAAGGACGAAAACATGGCCGATCTGCGCAAGATCATCATCGACAGCGTCGAGGTCGAGGTCGACCCGAACCTGACGCTCATCCAGGCCTGCGAGATTGCCGGGATCGAGGTGCCGCGCTTCTGCTACCACGAGCGGCTGAGTATCGCCGGGAACTGCCGGATGTGCCTCGTCGAGGTCGTGGGCGGCCCGCCGAAGCCTGCGGCCTCTTGCGCCATGCAGGTGAAAGACCTGCGGCCGGGGCCGAACGGCGAGCCCTCGGTCATCAAGACCAACTCGCCCATGGTGAAGAAGGCCCGCGAAGGGGTGATGGAGTTCCTGCTCATCAACCATCCGCTCGACTGCCCGATCTGCGATCAGGGCGGCGAGTGCGACCTGCAGGATCAGGCCATGGCCTACGGCGTCGATTTCAGCCGCTACCGCGAGCCCAAGCGCTCGTCCGAGGACCTGAACCTCGGGCCGCTCGTCTCGACCGCGATGACCCGCTGCATTTCCTGTACGCGCTGTGTGCGTTTCACGAGTGAGGTGGCCGGGATCACCCAGATGGGCCAGACCGGCCGGGGCGAGGATGCCGAGATCACCTCTTACCTCAACATGACTTTGGATTCGAACCTGCAGGGCAATATCATCGACCTCTGCCCGGTCGGCGCCCTGACCTCGAAACCCTATGCCTTCACCGCCCGCCCCTGGGAACTGACCAAGACGGAATCGATCGACGTGATGGACGCGCTCGGTTCGAACGTCCGCATCGACACCAAGGGCCGCGAGGTCATGCGCATCATCCCGCGCAACCATGACGGCGTGAACGAGGAATGGATTTCCGACAAGTCGCGTTTTGTCTGGGACGGCCTGCGCCGCCAGCGACTGGACGTGCCCTATGTCCGCGAGAACGGCAAGCTGCGCAAGGCGTCCTGGGGCGAGGCGCTGGCCGCCGCCGCCAAGGCGATGACGGGCAAGAAGGTCGCAGGCCTTGTCGGCGATCTGGCCCCGGTCGAGGCGGCCTACAGCCTGAAGCAGCTGGTCGAGGGTCTTGGTGGCCATGTCGAATGCCGCACCGACGGCGCGCACCTGCCCGAAGGCAACCGCTCGGCCTACGTCGGCACCGCGCGGATCGAGGATATCGACAGTGCGAAGTACATCCTGCTTGTCGGCACGAACCCGCGTGACGAGGCGCCGGTCCTCAATGCGCGCATCCGCAAGGCCTGGACGAAAGGCGCGCTCGTCGGTCTGGTGGGCGAGGCCGCCGATCTGACCTATGCCTATCACCATGCCGGAACGGACCGTGCCGCCCTTCAGGCGATCCTGGAACGTGATCACAGCGATGTGCTTGACGCTCCGTCCCTGGTGATCGTGGGGCAGGGGGCGCTGCGCGAAGCCGATGGCGCGGCGGTGCTGGCAACGGCGATGGAGATCTGCGCGCGGTCGAAGTCGAAGCTTCTGATCCTGCATACCGCGGCCGCGCGCGTCGGCGCGATGGATGTGGGCGCGGTGACCGAGGGCGGTCTGGCGGCGGCCATCGAGGGGGCCGAGGTGATCTACAATCTCGGTGCAGACGAGGTGGACATCGCGGCCCGTAATGAAAATGGCGGCGCCTTCGTCATCTATCAGGGCAGCCATGGCGACCGGGGCGCGCACCGCGCCGACGTGATCCTGCCGGGTGCGGCCTGGACCGAAGAAAACGGCCTCTTCGTCAATACCGAAGGCCGTCCGCAACTTGCCATGCGCGCGGGTTTCGCGCCGGGCGAGGCGAAGGAGAACTGGGCGATCCTGCGCGCCCTGTCGGCAGAGCTTGGCGCGACCTTGCCCTGGGACACGCTCGCCGGTCTGCGGCAGGCGCTGGTCGCGGCGCACCCGCATCTTGGCCGGATCGACGAGGTCGCCGCGAACGACTGGAAGGCGCCGAAGATCAAGGCGATGGGCAAGGCCGATTTCCGCAATGCGGTCAAGGACTTCTATCTCACGAACCCGATCGCGCGCGCCTCGACCGTGATGGCGGAACTCTCCGCCATGGCGAAGGCCCGCGCCGAACAGCCGATGGCGGCCGAGTGATGATCGCCGCCCGCCTGCCGATCCGCGCGCTTCTGACCGGCTCTCTGGCCGGTCTGTCAGCCTGCGCGGAGACGGGGGCGGGCGATGTTGCATCGGCGGGGCGCGACTATCGCGCGGCCTCGGTGCGCATCTGGCAGGACGATCTGGTCCGGGTCCGGACCGAGATGACGGGCGCTGCGGATGAGGCCGAGGCGGCGGGTTACGCGCGCTGTGTGGTGGCCGGTTTCGCGCTCGACCATGGTATGAATTTCGTGCGCAACGTGCGCACGATCACCGACAAAGAGGGTGGCGTTTGGCGCGCGGATGCTGTTTACAGCGTCACGTCGGCCCTGCCCGCCGGTATCTCGACGATCGACGCGGAAGTGACGGTCGAAGAATGTGCCGAACGCAAGATTCCGACCAAGGCGAAGACCGGGGCCTGACGGCCTTACAGGGGACTGACGACATATGGCAGAGTTTCTCGCAACACCGCTCGGGGCCCTTGTCCTGATCGCGCTCCAGGGCCTTCTGGTCATCGGGTTCGTGATGATCTCGCTGCTCTTCCTCGTCTATGGCGACCGCAAGATCTGGGCCGCTGTCCAGATGAGGCGCGGGCCGAACGTAGTGGGGGCCTTCGGTCTTCTGCAGTCGGTCGCGGACGCGCTGAAATATGTGGTGAAGGAAATCGTCGTGCCCGCGGGGGCGGACCGGTTCGTCTTCTTCCTCGCGCCGATGCTGTCGTTCGTTCTGGCCATGATCGCCTGGGCGGTCATCCCGTTCAACGACACCTGGGTGCTGGCCGACATCAACGTGGCGATCCTTTACGTCTTCGCGATTTCGTCGCTCGAGGTCTATGGCGTGATCATGGGCGGCTGGGCTTCGAACTCGAAATATCCGTTCCTCGGTTCGCTGCGGTCCGCCGCGCAGATGATCAGCTACGAGGTCTCGCTTGGTCTCATCATCATCGGTGTCGTGATCTCGACCGGATCGCTGAACTTCGGCGACATCGTGCGCGCCCAGGACACGTCCTATGGCCTACTGGGCTGGTACTGGTTGCCGCACCTGCCGATGGTGGCGATGTTCTTCATCTCGACGCTGGCCGAGACCAACCGCCCGCCCTTCGACCTGCCCGAGGCGGAATCCGAACTCGTCGCGGGCTATCAGGTCGAATATTCCTCGACGCCGTTCCTTCTGTTCATGGCCGGCGAATATATCGCCATCTTCCTGATGTGCGCGCTGACCTCGCTGCTCTTCTTCGGCGGCTGGCTCTCGCCCATCCCCGGGCTGCCGGACGGGCCTTTGTGGATGGTCGCGAAGATGGGCTTTTTCTTCTTCCTCTTCGCCATGGTGAAGGCCATCGTGCCGCGCTACCGCTATGACCAGCTGATGCGGATCGGCTGGAAGGTCTTCCTGCCCCTGTCGCTCGGCTGGGTGGTCGTGGTGTCCTTCCTCGCAAAATTCGAAGTGCTTGGCGCCTTCTGGGCCCGCTTCACGATGGGCCTTTGATCTGAGGAGAGCCGGAGTTCGCCATGGGCATCGACATCGTACAATTTGACAGGCTTGCCAAACTCAGCCGCGAGATCGGCCCGAGGGAAGCCACCCTGATGCTCGGGCGTCAGGGCCTTCACTATCGTGGCAAGGGCGCACGCCTGTTCAATCGGTCGCTGCGGCAGGCAGGCATTGCCGATCGGACCATCGACGATCTGGTGCAGGAGGACGGCTTCGCCGAAAAGGCCTTCGCCACATTTGGCTTCGGGGATGCGCGTGCGCTCGACTATTCGGATTACGAGGGCGCCGACTACGTCCATGACCTGAACCTGCCGGTCGCTTCGGACCTGCATGGCAAGTTCGATTTCATCTATGACGGCGGCACGATCGAACATGTGTTCGACGTCCCGCAGGCACTGCGCAACGTCTTTACGATGCTGAAGCCCGGTGGTGTCTTTGCATCGGCGAACGGAATGAACGGCTGGTGGGGCCATGGTCTCTATCAGTTCAGCGCGGAACTGGTCTATAGCTTCTGGAAACGGACGGCAGGCTGCGAGGTCCTGATCTGCGAGGCACTGCCGGCCCAGCCAAAGTTTCCCGCAGTTGCCTTGCGCGATCCTGCGGACCTCGGGCATCGGCTCTTCGGGTTGTGGAAGAAGCTGCCGTCGTCGCGCGTCTATCTTTACTACGCGATCCGCAAGCCGGAAGACGCAAAGCTGGCGGAGCGCACGCTTCAGAGTGACTATGTGGCACGCTGGGATGGAGATCTGGAAGGCTCGGAGGAAGAATGATGGCGAATATCGACTACACCCGCGCCGCGAAATATTTCCTGCTTGCCGACTTCTGGGCGGGGATGAGGCTGGGGCTGAAGTATTTCTTCGCCCCGAAGGCCACGCTGAACTACCCACACGAAAAGGGCCCGCTCTCGCCCCGCTTCCGCGGCGAACATGCGCTGCGCCGGTACCCCAATGGCGAGGAACGCTGCATCGCCTGCAAGCTGTGCGAGGCGATCTGCCCGGCGCAGGCGATCACCATCGACGCCGAACCGCGTGAGGACGGCTCGCGCCGCACCACGCGCTACGACATCGACATGACGAAATGCATCTATTGCGGCTTCTGTCAGGAGGCCTGCCCCGTGGATGCGATCGTCGAGGGGCCGAATTTCGAATTCGCCACCGAGACGCGCGAGGAGCTTTTCTACGACAAGGCCAAGCTTCTGGCCAACGGCGAACGCTGGGAGGCCGAGATCGCCCGCAACCTCGAACTCGACGCGCCCTATCGGTGACGGCCAGATGACCGACGAATTCCAGAAACTCTTCGCGCAGATGATGGCATCGGGTCAGGAAATGGCCCGCGCCTTCAATCCGGCCTTGGAGACTTTCAAGGGCTTCGATGTCGAGAAGCTTTTCCCCACCATGTCCAAGGACATGCTGGAAATGTGGTTCGGCAAGACCTTCAACAAGGAAGGTCTGGATGCGCGCACCCGCCTTCTGGTCACGGTCGCCGCGCTGACGGTGCTGGGCGCGCAGGGCGAGCCGCAGATGCGCCTGACGATCCGCCATGCGCTGGAAGCGGGCGCCACCAAGCGCGAGATCGCGGAAGTGATCTGGCAGATGTCCATGTTCGGCGGGGTCCCCGCCATGACCCGTGCGCTGGAGATTGCGCAGAAGGTCTTTGACGAGACGGAGAGTGAGACATGACATTCGCGGATTTCGCCTTCTACCTCTTCGCCGTGCCGGTCGTTCTGGCGGGCCTGATGGTGGTTCTGGCCCGCAACCCGGTCCATTCGGTCCTGTGGCTGATCCTCGCCTTCCTCTCTTCCTCGGGCCTCTTCGTGCTTCTGGGGGCCGAGTTCGTGGCGATGCTTCTGGTCATCGTCTATGTGGGTGCGGTGGCGGTCCTCTTCCTCTTCGTCGTGATGATGCTCGACATCGACTTTGCCGAACTGAAGGGCGAGATGGCGAAATATATGCCGCTCGGACTTCTGATCGGGGTGGTCATCCTGATGCAGCTCGGCATCGCCTTCGGCGGCTGGACCGCCTCGGAAGGCGCTGAGGGTGCCCGTCAGGCGGTGACGCCCGAGGGCATCGAGAACACCGCCGCGCTCGGCCTTCTGATGTATGACAAGTACATCCACCTCTTCCAGCTCGCGGGCCTGATCCTTCTGGTCGCCATGATCGGCGCCATCGTCCTGACCATGCGGCATAGGAAGGACATCAAGCGCCAGAACGTGCTGCAACAGATGTGGCGCGATCCGGCCAAGGCGATGGAACTGAAGGACGTCAAACCGGGGCAGGGGCTTTGACCCCTGTGCAACCGGAGATAAGAAAATGAAACGGACCCTAGCAACCTTCATTTGCGCGACCCTGACGCTCGCCGCCCCTGCCGGGGCGCTGACGACGAAGAACGTGCAGTGCGAAGATACCGGTCAGGGCAAGGCCGCCGGTATCTGGGCGCGGGGCCAGATCGCCATCTTCGACCATTGGGCGGTCGCGGGCGAAAGCCTTGGTCTGCGCACGCTGAATGTCGCCGACTGCAAGGCGGGCAGGATGCTCGCGGCCAGCCACCCGGAGGAATATCAGCTCGATACCGCGACCGAGGTGGCCTTCGAGGCGATCCGGGGCGGCGAGACCGATCTTGATGTTCTGAAAGAGAAGCTGGAACTGAAAGGTTTCACCGTCGCGGATGGCAAGATGGCGGCCGACGCCTGCGTCTGCAGCGAGGCGATATTGACCGAGGCCGCCGGATAGGTGGCACAGCCGCGCCGGATGCGATACGGGGCGCATTGAGAAAACGAGGTCCCGGGTCAGGCCCGGGACAGGACGAAAAGACGATACGGGGCGCATCCCCGGAGGGACGAAGCGATGATCGGACTGACACATTACCTGAGCGTTGCTGCCGCGCTCTTCGTGATCGGCATCTTCGGGATCTTCCTGAATAGGAAGAACGTGATCGTCATCCTGATGTCGATCGAACTGATGCTTCTGGCCGTGAACATCAACTTCGTCGCCTTCTCCTCGTTCCTGCATGACCTCGCGGGGCAGGTCTTCACCATGTTCGTCCTGACCGTCGCCGCCGCCGAGGCCGCGATCGGCCTCGCGATCCTCGTCACCTTCTTCCGCACCCGCGGGACCATCGACGTCGAAGACGTCAACGTGATGAAAGGCTAAGGGCGCGCCATGCTGCAATTCATTCTCCTCGCCCCCCTCGCCGCCGCGATCATCGCGGGCTTCGGCTGGCGTCTGATCGGCGAAAAGGGCGCGCTGGCGCTGACGACGGGTGTCCTCTTTGTGGCCTGTGCGCTGTCCTGGGTCACGTTCCTGAATTTCGACGGCACCACCCAGCACATCCACATACTGAACTGGATCCAGTCGGGCTCGCTCGACACCTCCTGGTCGATCCGCCTCGACCGGCTGACCGCGATCATGCTGGTGGTGGTGACCTCCGTCTCCTCGCTCGTTCACCTCTATTCGTGGGGCTATATGGACCACGACGTGAACTGGCATGAGGGCGAGGTCTACAAGCCCCGCTTCTTCGCTTACCTGTCGTTCTTCACATTCGCGATGCTGGCGCTGGTGACGGCCGACAACCTCGTCCAGATGTTCTTCGGCTGGGAGGGGGTGGGCGTCGCCTCCTACCTGCTGATCGGCTTTTATTACCGCAAGCCAAGCGCCAATGCCGCCGCGATCAAGGCCTTTGTCGTGAACCGGGTGGGCGACTTCGGCTTTGCACTTGGCATCTTCGGCCTCTTCTACCTCGTCGATTCCATCAACATGGATGACGTCTTCGCCGCCGCCCCGGCGCTCTCTGAGACGCAGCTGACCTTCCTCTGGACCGACTGGAATGCCGCGAACCTTCTGGCCTTCCTCCTCTTCGTCGGCGCCATGGGCAAATCGGCGCAACTCTTCCTGCACACATGGCTCCCCGACGCGATGGAAGGCCCGACGCCGGTGTCGGCCCTCATTCATGCCGCGACCATGGTGACGGCGGGGGTCTTCCTCGTCTGCCGCATGTCGCCCCTCTTCGAATATGCGCCCGAGGCGAAGTCGTTCGTGATGTATGTCGGCGCCGCGACCGCCTTCTTCGCCGCAACCGTGGGTCTCGTGCAGAACGACATCAAGCGCGTCATCGCCTATTCGACCTGCTCGCAACTTGGCTACATGTTCGTGGCGGCGGGCGCGGGCGTCTATGGCGCGGCGATGTTCCACCTTTTCACCCATGCCTTCTTCAAGGCGATGCTGTTCCTGGGCGCGGGTTCGGTCATCCACGCGATGCACCATGAGCAGGACATGCGCCACTATGGTGGGCTCAGGAAGCATATCCCGCTGACCTTCTGGGCGATGATGATCGGCACCTTTGCCATCACCGGCGTGGGCATTCCGCTGACGACGATCGGCTTTGCAGGCTTCCTGTCGAAGGATGCGATCATTGAGTCGGCCTTCGCGTCGGGCAACGGCTTCGCATTCTGGGCGCTGGTTGTGGCGGCCTGCTTCACCAGCTTCTATTCCTGGCGTCTGATTTTCATGACTTTCTACGGCGAGGCGCGCTGGGGCCATGGGCATGGTCACGGCCATGACCACGGCCACGATCACGCACATGACCATGCGCACGGCCACGACGACCACGGCCACGGCCACGACCATCAGCCGCACGAAAGCCCCGCCGTTATGACCATCCCGCTCGGCGTGCTCGCCGTGGGCTCAGTGCTGGCGGGCATGGTCTGGTACGGGCCCTTCTTCGGCGACCATCATCAGGTGAACAGCTTCTTCGGTATCGCTGCCCATGAGGAAACAGCCGGGGCTGAAGGCGAACCCGCCGATCACGCGACCACGGCTGAGGCTCCTGCAACAGACGATCACGCAACCGACGATCACGCAACCGACGAGGCAGCGGCGACCGAAGGCGCCGCCACCGAGGAGGCGCATGGCGCAGCCGAGCCGGGCCACGCACCGCAAGGCGCGATCTTCATGGCACCGGACAATCATGTGATGGACGACGCCCACCACGCGCCCAAATGGGTCAAGGTCTCGCCCTTCGTCGCCATGCTGATCGGTTTCGCGACCGCCTGGATCTTCTACATCCGTGATCCCTCGATCCCGGGGCGCCTCGCGGCGCAGCAGCCGATCCTCTACCGGTTCCTTCTGAACAAATGGTACTTCGACGAGGTCTATGACTTCATCTTCGTCCGCTCGGCCAAGGCGCTTGGACGCTTCCTGTGGAGGCGCGGCGACGGCGCGGTCATCGACGGCACGATCAACGGCGTCGCCATGGGCATCGTGCCCTTCTTCACCCGCCTCGCGGGCCGGGCGCAGTCGGGTTACATCTTCCACTATGCCTTCGCGATGGTCCTTGGCATCGCCGGGCTTCTTCTCTGGATGACGCTCTCGGGGGGCGCGCACTAATGGAAAACCTGCTTTCCATCCTTACTTTCCTGCCCCTCGTCGCGGCGGCTGTCCTCGCGCTTTTCCTGCGCGGCAGCGACGCGGCGTCCGACCGGAATGCCAAATGGCTGGCGCTTCTCGCGACCACGGCAACCTTCCTCCTCTCGCTCCTGCTTCTCAAGGATTTCGATCCCTCGGACACGGGCTTCCAGTTCGTGGACGAGGGCGACTGGATCATGGGGCTGCGCTACAAGATGGGCGTCGACGGGATCTCGATCCTCTTCGTTCTTCTGACCACCTTCCTCATGCCGATCACCATCCTGTCGGCCTGGGAAGTGGACAAAAGGGTGAAGGAATACATGATCGCCTTCCTCGTCCTTGAAGGGCTGATGATCGGCGTCTTCACCGCGCTCGACCTCGTGCTTTTCTACCTCTTCTTCGAGGCGGGCCTCATTCCGATGTTCCTGATCATCGGCATCTGGGGCGGCAAGGACCGGATCTACGCCTCGTTCAAGTTCTTCCTCTATACCTTCCTCGGCTCGGTCCTGATGCTCGTTGCGATGATCGCCATGTACCGCGATGCGGGCACGACCGACATTCCGACGCTGATGACGCACCAGTTCGCGTCCGACACGATTGGGCTGTGGGGCTTCCATATCGTCGGCGGGGTGCAGACTCTGCTCTGGCTCGCCTTCTTTGCCTCGTTCGCGGTCAAGATGCCGATGTGGCCGGTCCATACCTGGCTACCGGATGCCCACGTCCAGGCGCCGACGGCGGGGTCGGTGATCCTGGCGGCGGTGCTTCTGAAGATGGGTGGCTACGGCTTCCTGCGCTTCTCGCTGCCGATGTTTCCGGTCGCGTCCGACCTGCTGACACCCCTGGTCTTCTGGATGTCGGCCATCGCCATCGTCTACACGTCGCTTGTGGCGCTCGCGCAAAGCGACATGAAGAAGCTGATCGCCTATTCCTCGGTCGCGCACATGGGCTATGTCACCATGGGTATTTTCGCGGCGAACCAGCAGGGCATCGACGGCGCGATCTTCCAGATGCTCAGCCACGGCTTCATCTCGGGCGCGCTCTTCCTTGGCGTCGGCGTCATCTATGACCGCATGCACACGCGCGAGATCGACGCCTACGGCGGGCTTGTGAACCGGATGCCGGCCTACGCGCTGATCTTCATGTTCTTCACCATGGCGAACGTCGGGCTGCCGGGCACGTCCGGTTTCGTGGGCGAGTTCCTGACGCTCATGGGCATCTTCCAGGTCAACACCTGGGTCGCCGCCGTCGCCACTTCGGGCGTGATCCTCTCGGCCGCCTATGCGCTCTGGCTTTACCGCCGGGTGGTGATGGGCGAGCTGGTGAAGGACGCGCTGAAGGGCATCACCGACATGAGCCTGCGCGAAAAGGCCGTGATGGCACCGCTTGTGGCCATGACGCTCCTCCTCGGCATCTATCCGTCGGTCGTGACCGACCGGATCGGGCCGTCCGTCGCGGCCCTTGTCGAAACCTACCAAGCCGCCATTCCGGCCGCGGATACCGCGACCGAAACGGCCAGCCATTGAGGAAGAAGTCCCGTGGTCCAGTCTGATCTTTCCATCGTTCTGCCCGAAGTGGCGCTGGCGCTTTACGCGATGGCGGCACTGATGCTCGCCGTCTACACATCGAAGGACGGGCTCGCCCGCATCCTGACCTGGGCGACGGTCGCGGTCTTCCTCGGCGTGGCAGCCTGGGTCGGGCTCTGCCCGGTGCCGGACGGTACGGCCTTCGGCGGAGCGATCATCTCGGACGCCTTCGCACGCTTCGCCAAGGTGACGCTGCTTCTGGGCGCTGCCGGGGTGCTGGCGATGAGCGAGGACTGGATGGCGCGCGAGCGCCTCGCCCGGTTCGAATATCCGATCCTTATCACCTTCGCGGTGATCGGCATGATGGTGATGGTCTCTGCGGGCGATCTCATGTCGCTCTATATGGGGCTCGAACTGCAATCCTTGTCGCTTTATGTCGTCGCGGCCTTTCGGCGTGACAGCGTGCGGTCGAACGAGGCGGGGCTGAAATATTTCGTCCTCGGCGCGCTTTCGTCGGGTCTTCTGCTTTACGGCGCTTCGCTGATCTACGGCTTCACCGGCACGACCGCGTTCAGCGGCATCATCGCCGCCGCGACGGACGGCCATCTGACCACCGGCGCGCTTTTCGGCCTTGTCTTCCTGATCACCGGCCTTGCCTTTAAGGTCTCGGCCGTCCCCTTCCACATGTGGACGCCCGACGTCTATGAGGGCTCGCCCACGCCGGTCACCGCCTTCTTTGCCACCGCACCCAAGGTCGCCGCGATGGGCCTTTTCGCGCGGGTGATGTTCGATGCCTTCGGCGGCGCCGTCGCGGACTGGAGCCAGGTGGTGGCGCTGCTTGCCGTCCTGTCGATGTTCCTCGGCGCCGTGGCGGCGATCGGCCAGACCGACATCAAGCGCCTGATGGCCTATTCGTCCATCGCCCACATGGGCTTTGCGCTCGTGGGCCTCGCCGCCGGCACGCAGGGCGGCGTGCAGGCGATGCTGACCTACATGGCGATCTATGTCGCGATGAACCTCGGTACCTTCGCCTTCATCCTGTCGATGCGGCGGGGCGATGTGCATGCGACCGAGATCGCCGATCTGAACCTGATCTCGAAGCGTGAACCGGCGAAGGCGCTGGCACTCCTCGTCCTGATGTTCTCGCTTGCGGGCGTGCCGCCGATGCTTGGCTTTTTCGCCAAGTTCGCGGTCCTGAAAGCCGCAGTGGACGCGGACATGGGCTGGCTCGCGGTTCTGGCGGTGATCGCCTCGGTCATCGGTGCCTTCTATTACCTGCGCATCGTCTATTTCATGTATTTCGGGACCGAGCGTGAGGGCGTCAGCGTCCGCATGGCGCCGATGCCCTGGGCCATGCTGATGGGCGCGGCTTTGGTGATGGTCCTCGGGGCGATCAACCTCTTCGGGATCGAGGGCGCGGCGGCGGCAGCGGCGGAAGCGCTTGTCCGCTGACGCGCCAGACTGGCCCGACGCCT
Organism: Frigidibacter sp. SD6-1; assembly: GCF_030143255.1. Lineage (GTDB taxonomy): Bacteria > Pseudomonadota > Alphaproteobacteria > Rhodobacterales > Rhodobacteraceae > TMP-24. Next base: position 105,246 of record NZ_JARJNR010000009.1, on the reverse strand, counting down.
ATGCCCGCCACGTGCTGGCCGAGGTCGACAGCACCAATTCCGAAGCCGCGCGCCTTGCGCCCGGCCTGACCCGCCCCAGCTGGATCATGGCGCGCCGCCAGACCGGCGGGCGGGGACGAAGGGGCAGGGCCTGGGTCAGCCCCGAAGGCAATTTCTTCGCCTCGCTGGTGATGCGCCCGACAGGTGATCCGGCGCAGGCGGCGCTCAGAAGCTTCGTGGCGGCGTTGGCCCTTGACGATGCGCTTGGGGCGCTCGTCGGGCCAGCCGGTCGTTTCACGCTGAAATGGCCGAACGATGTGCTGCTGAACGGCGGCAAGGTCGCGGGGATCTTGCTGGAAAGCGCAGGGCAGGGGCCGCAGGTCGGCCATCTGGTTATCGGCATCGGCGTCAACCTGATCGCAGCACCTCCCGCCGACGCGGTGGAACCCGGCGCGCTGAAGCCCGTGTCGGTTCAGGGCGAGACCGGCCTGCGCCTGACGCCCGACGAGCTTCTCGACCGCCTCGGCCCGGCCTTCGCCCGCTGGGAAAGCCAGTTCACCGCTTATGGCTTCGCGCCGATCCGCACGGCATGGCTTGCGCGCGCCGCACGGCTTGGCCAGACGATCCGCGCCCGCACCATGGCTGAGACCTTTGAAGGCCGCTTCGAAGGTTTGGCCGAGGATGGCGCGCTCGTGCTAGGAACCGATCGGGGCCGCCGGACGATTTCGGCCGCCGACATCTTTTTCTGAGAGGGGTCGGGCATGCTGCTTTGCATCGACTGCGGCAATACCAATACGGTCTTTTCGATCTGGGACGGCGAGGGTTTCCTCGCCACCTGGCGCATATCGACCTCGCATCAGCGCACGGCGGACGAATATTACGTCTGGCTCTCGCATCTGTTCTGGGCCGCGAGGATCGAGGTGAAGGTCACCGATGCCATCATCTCCTCGACCGTGCCGCGTGTGGTCTTCAACCTGCGTGTCCTGTGCGACCGCTATTTCGGCTGCCGTCCCCTGGTTGTGGGCAAGCCCGACTGCGCGCTGCCCGTCGCGCCCCGGGTCGATCAGGGCACGACCGTCGGCCCCGACCGGCTGGTCAATACCGTGGGCGGCTTCGACCGCCATGGCGGCGACCTGATCATCGTCGACTTCGGCACCGCGACCACGTTCGACGTTGTCGACAACGACGGCGCCTATATCGGCGGCGTGATCTCTCCGGGCGTCAACCTCTCGCTCGAGGCGCTGCACATGGCCGCCGCCGCGCTGCCGCATGTCGATGTAACGAAGCCCGCGCAGGTGATCGGCACCAACACCATCGCCTGCATGCAGTCGGGCGTCTTCTGGGGCTATGTCGGCCTTGTCGAGGGCATCGTGCGCCAGATCCGGGCCGAGCGGGGCCGCCCGATGAAGGTTATCGCCACCGGGGGCTTGGCCTCGCTCTTCGAACAGGGCACAGAGATATTCGACACAGTCGAGGACGACCTGACCATGCATGGCCTCGTCCTCATTCATCGCCACAATGCCAGACTGGAAAAACAATGACTGACGAACGCCTGATCTACATGCCGCTCGGCGGCGCCGGAGAGATCGGCATGAACTGCTATGTCTATGGCTATGGCAGACCGGGGCAGGAACGGCTGATCGTCGTCGATCTGGGGGTGGCCTTTCCCGACATGGACACGTCGCCCGGTGTCGATCTGATCATGGCCGACATCAGCTGGCTGGTCGAAAACCAGAGCCGGATCGAGGCGATCTTCATCACGCACGCTCACGAGGATCATGTGGGCGCGCTTGGTCATCTCTGGCCGAAACTCCGCGCGCCGGTTTATGCGCGCAAATTCACCGGCGCGATTGCCGCAAGCAAGATGGAGGAGGCGGGCCAGCCCACCGACGCGATCCATGTGGTGGGGCCGCGCCCGGCCGTGACAGAGGCCGGGCCCTTCCGCGTGCAGTTCGTGCCGGTCAGCCATTCGATCCCGGAAAGTGCGGGGCTGATCATCGACACGCCGGCCGGACGGGTGGTGCATTCGGGCGACTTCAAGCTCGACGGCACGCCCATCGTCGGCGAGCCGTTCAATCCCGAGGAATGGCTGAGGATCGCGACCGAGAATGGCCGCGTCCGCGCGCTTGTCTGCGATTCCACCAATGTCTTCTCGCCCTTGCCCGGCCGGTCCGAGGCGACGCTGGCCGAACCGCTCGCGAAACTCATCGCCGAACAGGAGGGGATGGTGGTCGCCACCACCTTCGCCTCGAACGTCGCACGGCTGAAGACGCTGGCCGAGGCGGGACGGGCGGCGGGACGCTCGATCTGCCTTCTCGGCCGCGCGATGAACAAGATGGTGACGACCGCCGTCGAGACCGGCCTTCTGACCGATTTCCCGCGCGTCCTTTCCCCCGAGGAGGCCGAGGAACTGCCGCGCCAGTCGCTGATGCTGATCGTGACCGGCAGCCAGGGCGAACGGCGCGCGGCCTCCGCCGCGCTGAGCCGTGGCAAATATCTGGGGATCGAGCTGAGGGAGGGCGACATGTTCCTCTTCTCTTCCAAGACCATCCCGGGCAACGAAAAGGATGTGATCCGCATCATGAACGCCCTGTCGATCCGGGGCGTGGATGTGATCGACGACCGGGGCGGCGCCTATCACGTTTCGGGCCACGCCAACCGGCCGGACCTGGAAGCCGTGCACGAGCTGGTGAACCCGCTGATGGTGGTGCCGATGCACGGCGAACACCGCCATCTGCGCGAACATGCGGGGCTCGCGCGCGCAAAGGGCATGGGGGCGGCCATCGTGACGAACGGCACGATGGTCAGCCTGTCGGGCGCCGCGCCCGCGGTCGTCGAGCAGATCGAGACCGGTCGGCTTTACCTTGACGGGACGGCGCTCATTGGCGCGTTGGATGGCGTGGTGCGCGACCGGATCCGCATGGCGCTGAACGGGGTCGTCTTCGCGACCGTGATCATCGACGAGGATGGCGCCCCCCTGGGCGACGCCTGGGTCGAGCTTATGGGCCTGCCGGAAACCGGCGCGACCGGCAAGGCGCTGGCCGATGCGATCGAGGACGAGCTGGGGGAGTTCCTGGAAGGCGCGCCGGACAAGGTGATCCGCGACGACGGCAAGCTCGACGAGGCGATCAAGCGCATCGTCCGCCAGGTCGCGGCCGAAGAGGTGGGCAAGAAGCCCGAGGTCAGCGTGGTGATCAGCCGCCTTCTGGCCGAATAAGAGCGCCCGACAGGCGCCTCATCGAGCACTGCGTGCACTCTTCGGGCCTGACGGCGAGGAGTGCATGAAATGCTCGACGAGCCTCTGCTCAGGCGTCTCCGGCGGCCTTGGCCTGCGGCAGGCCGCGCATCAGGAAATCGGGCACATGGTCGCCCATCCCCACCACCGGCTCCTCGCGCCGGTCCCGGCGCTCGTTGCGGTCGGGGCGGTCGGGGCGGTCCGAACGATCCGAACGGTTTTCGGACCTCCGCTCGCGCTTGCGCTCTTCGGGGCGGCTGTCGCTGCGCGCGGGGCGGGCGGCGGCCTCCGGCGCTTCCGCCACCAGGATCGGTTCGGCCACGACCGGCGCCATCGAGGCTTCCTGACCGTGCTCCTTGATCGGACGGGCGCGCTTTTCCTCGCGCGCCGGACGTGCCGGACGGGCGCCGCGGCCTTTCGGGCCATCATCCTTGCGCGGTGGTTTCTGCGCGGCTTCCGACAGTGCGAACCCTTCGGGAACATCGCCGCGCGGGATTTCCTTCTTCACCAGCGCCTCGATCTGGTCGAGATATTTCTGGTCGCCGGGCGTCGCGATGGAAATCGCCGTGCCCTTGCGGCCCGCGCGCCCGGTGCGGCCGATCCGGTGGACATAGTCCTCGGCATGGCTGGGCAGATCGAAGTTGAAGACATGGCTCACTGCGGGAATGTCCAGGCCCCGCGCCGCCACGTCGGAGGCGACGAGGAACTGCAGCCGACCCTCGCGGAAATCGTCCAGGGTCCGCATCCGCTGGCTCTGGTCGAGGTCGCCATGGATGGGCGCCGCGTTGAAACCATGCGTCTTCAGCGATTTGGCAACGATATCGACCTCGGTCTTGCGGTTGCAAAAGAGGATGGCGTTGGTGCAGGCCGCGCCTTCGGCCTTGATCACGGCGCGCAGAAGCTCGCGCTTGGCCTTGGCCGTCTGGTCTTTGCGGGCGGGGACGATCTGGATCAGCCGCTGCTCGATCGTCTCGGAAGCGGTGGCCTGGCGTGCCACCTCGATCTTCACCGGCGTATGCAGGAAAGTGTTGGTGATCCGCTCGATCTCCGGTGCCATCGTGGCGCTGAAGAACAGCGTCTGGCGGGTGAAAGGCGTTAGCTGAAAAATCCGTTCGATATCGGGGATGAAACCCATGTCGAGCATGCGGTCGGCCTCGTCCACGACCATGATCTGCACGCCGGTCAGCAAAAGCTTGCCGCGCTCGAAATGGTCAAGAAGGCGCCCGGGCGTCGCGATCAGCACGTCGACGCCGCGGTCGATCAGCTTGTCCTGCTCGCCGAAGGAAACGCCGCCTATGAGCAGCGCCTTGGTGAGTTTGGTATGTTTGGCGTAGACGTCGAAATTCTCGGCCACCTGCGCGGCCAGTTCGCGCGTCGGCGCCAGCACCAGCGAGCGCGGCATCCTTGCCCGGGCGCGACCCTTCGAAAGAAGGGTGATCATCGGCAGGGTGAAGGAGGCGGTCTTGCCGGTGCCGGTCTGGGCGATGCCCAGCACATCCTTTCCTTCAAGGGCGGGCGGGATGGCGCCGGCCTGGATCGGTGTGGGGTTTTCGTAGCCGGCTTCGGCAATGGCTTGAAGGACCCGGGGGTCCAGTTTCAGGTCGTTGAACTTGGTCATTAGCGTCCATCAGGTCGCGGCATCGGGCCGCAAGGGTGAAGGGACGCAATATGCCGGGCGCCCCGTGGCAGTGCCCGCCGGATGCGGGTGGCCCGCACCTAACGCAAACGACGAAAAAGGTCAATCGTGCCATGGCTTGCGGCACAAGCAAACGCCGTCCGCGGGGCTGTGCGAACGGCGTTTGTCTCGGGTTTCCCGCCTGGTGCGGCAGAGGGGAAACCCTTCTCGATTCGGCGGCGCTAGATGCTGCGCCGCCGCGCCGCCGCCGCGGCGCCGAGAGCCGTCAGAAGCAGAAGCCCTGCAGCAGGGAGCGGGATCGGCGCTGTATCGAGGCGCACGGCGCCGAGATGGTCGATCGTGTTGGTGCCGGAGCGTTGGGTGACGAGCATGGTCAGCGTATAGCTGCCGGGGCCGAGCCGCTGCGTCCAGTTGCTGAAATCTGGGTCGCCGAAGGCGGCGTCATAGTTGGCGCCGAGATTGGTGGTGCCCTGCACCGGAACCGAGGTCAGCCCCTGTGAGACAGTGTTGAGGAAGACCTCGAACTGGTCGCCCGCAAGATAGCCGTCGACGATCGAGAGGTTGGCAAAGCCCGACAGGGTGAAGGTGAAGACCCGCTTGGCAAGCGTTCCGACCGCGCCGAACGCGAACCGGTCCCAGCCGCTGTCGATGTTGAGCGTGACAGCCGACGCCGATCCGGCCGAGCCGAGCACTGCCGCCACCACGAGCGCCTTCAGCGAAAATTGTTTCATATCCGGTCCTCACACCAGCAGCCACCGATCCTTCATCCGTTCGAATTGGGTCAGAATTTTGACGCAATGCCAGTGTTCCGGATTTGGTGACGATTGGCGGATATGACTGGAATTGGCGCGATTTGTGCGGACAAACCGGGCCGTATGCCGCCTGAATGCGGCGACGGGCTGTCCGAATCGGGGCCAAGCAAGGCGTGAAGGCGCGCCAATCCGGTCATGATTGCCATAATCGTGACATAATTTACCTGTCCATCGGCGGGTTGTCGCCCACAGGGCCGCGCCTATTGTCTTCAGATTGATGGCGGAGCGTCCGACACTGCGCCGCAGCGCCGACTGGGCCGGTTGCATGCGCCCCGACGCAGCCTGCGCCGCTCAGACCATCATTTCCTTGGTCGCGCTGAGTTTCAGCGCCGGATAGTCGCGCTGGATCCGGTCGATGTCCCATTGCAGGCGCGTCAGATAGACGATGTCTCCGTCATGGTCATTCGCGATATGGCCCTTGTTCGTGTTCACGAACTTCTCGACATCCGCCTTCGGCCCCGTCACCCAGCGGGCCGAGGTGAATTGCGAGGCTTCAAAACGCACGGGCAGCGAATATTCCTGCTCGATCCGGCTCGCCAGCACCTCGAACTGCAGGGCGCCCACGACGCCCACGATGAAGCCCGAACCGATGGCGGGCTTGAAGACCTTGGCCGCGCCTTCCTCGGCGAACTGCATCAGCGCCTTTTCCAGATGTTTCGCTTTCATCGGATCGCCCGCCCGCACCGTCTGCAACAGTTCCGGCGCGAAAGACGGGATGCCGGTGAACCGCAGCACCTCGCCCTCGGTCAGCGCGTCGCCGATCCTGAGCTGGCCATGGTTCGGGATGCCGATGATATCGCCTGCCCAGGCTTCTTCCGCCAGTTCGCGGTCGGCGGCGAGAAAGAGGACGGGGTTCGACACCGCCATCGGTTTCTTCGACCTGACATGCAGAAGCTTCATGCCCCGCTCGAAATGCCCCGAGGCAAGGCGGACGAAGGCCACCCGGTCGCGGTGCTTGGGGTCCATGTTGGCCTGCACCTTGAAGACGAAGCCGGTCACCGGCTTTTCCTCGGCCGAGATCGCGCGTTCGTTCGCCTTCTGCGGCTGCGGTTCCGGCCCATATTCGCCGATCCCCGCCATCAGCTCCTTGACCCCGAACGAGTTGATCGCCGAGCCGAACCATATGGGCGTCATGTGACCTTCGAGGAACGATTGCCGGTTGAAGGCGGGCAGAAGCTCGCGCGCCATCTCCAGCTCCTCGCGCAGCTTCGCAAGCTGTTCGGCGGGGACGTGATCGGCAAGCTTGGGGTCGTCCAGCCCGTCGATCTTGATGCTTTCGGCCACGCGGTTGCGGTCGGCCCGGTCCATCAGTTCCAGCCGGTCGTGCAATATGTCGTAACAGCCGATGAAATCGCGGCCCATGCCGATCGGCCAGGACGCGGGCGAGACGTCAATCGCCAGATTTTCCTGAATCTCGTCGATGATCTCGAACGTGTCGCGGCTGTCACGGTCCATCTTGTTGCAGAAGGTCAGGATCGGCAGATCGCGCAGGCGGCAGACCTCGAACAGCTTCCGCGTCTGGCTTTCGACGCCCTTCGCCCCGTCAATCACCATGATCGCGGCATCGACGGCGGTCAGCGTGCGGTAGGTGTCTTCGGAAAAGTCCGAGTGGCCGGGGGTATCGACGAGGTTGAAGCGGAATTGACCGAAGTCGAACGACATGGCCGAGGCCGAGACGGAAATGCCGCGTTCCTGCTCCATCTTCATGAAGTCCGACCGGGTGCGCCGCGCCTCGCCCTTGGCGCGCACCTGGCCGGCCATCTGGATCGCGCCGCCGAACAAAAGGAACTTTTCGGTCAGCGTCGTCTTGCCCGCATCAGGGTGCGAGATGATGGCGAACGTGCGCCTCCGGGCAATCTCCGGCGGCAGGTCGGGGCGGTTTGTCTGGGCATCGAGCATGGCTGCAGGCTTTAGCGAATGCCGGATCGCTCTGCAATCGCGGCGCGCCGGGCGGCGTCGCTCCTCGATGCCTTCGGCACTCGTCGCGCGGCGCGGGGTGAGAGAGCGAAGAGCGCTGCAAGGCGCGATGAGCGGCCGTCACATCACCGCGCCCATGGCCCAGGGCACGAACTCCGCGCCGCCAAAGCCCAGTTCCTCGCTTTTCGTCTTCTCGCCCGAGGCAACGCGGATCATCAGTTCAAGGATCTCGGCGCCCTTTTCCTCGATGCTGACGCCATGGGTGACGATATCGCCGCAGTTCAGGTCCATGTCGCCCTTCATCCGCCCGTACATCTCGCTGTTGGTGGCAAGCTTGATGCAGGGCACGGGCTTGTAGCCCGAGACCGAGCCGCGCCCGGTGGTGAAGGCGATGAGATTGGCACCCGAGGCGATCTGGCCGGTGACAGAACAGGGGTCATAGCCCGGGCTGTCCATATAGACGAAGCCGCGTTCGGTGATCGGTTCCGCGAACTTGTAGACCTGGGCCAGCGGCGCCGTGCCGCCCTTCGCGACGGCGCCGAGCGATTTTTCCAGGATCGTCGTCAGCCCGCCGCGCTTGTTGCCGGGCGAGGGATTGTTGTCCATCTCTCCACCAAGCCGGGCGGTATAATCCTCCCACCAGCGCACGCGCGCGATCAGTTTCTCGCCGACCTCGCGGCTGACCGCGCGGCGGGTCAGAAGGTGCTCGGCGCCATATATCTCCGGCGTCTCCGACAGGATGGTCGTGCCGCCGTGGGCCACCAGAAGGTCCGAGGCCGCGCCGAGCGCCGGGTTGGCGGTGATGCCGGAATAGCCGTCAGAGCCGCCGCACTGCATGCCGATCACCAGGTGGTGCAGGCTTTCCTCCGTCCGCCGGGCGGCATTGGCCGCAGGTGCCATGGCCCGCAGTTCCGCCAGCCCCTTGTCGATCGTGGCGCGGGTGCCGCCGGTCTGCTGGATCGTCATGTAGCGGAAATTGCCGTCGGCCCTGAGCCGGTCGCGGCCGACGAGATCGGCGACCTGCATCACCTCGCAGCCGAGCCCGACCAAAAGGATGCCCGCGAAATTCGGGTTACGCGCATAGCCCTGCAGGGTGCGGAACAGGGTCTCGTAGCCCTCGTCCTTTCCCGACATGCCGCAACCTGTGCCATGGACGATGGGTACCACGCCGTCGATATGGGGATAGTCGTCAAGCCAGCCCGCGCGCTCCGCCGCCTCGGCGATGAAACGCGCGACCGAACCGGAGCAATTCACTGATGTGAGGATGCCGAGGTAATTGCGCGTGCCGACCTGTCCGTCGGGGCGGCGGTAGCCCATGAATGTCCGCGCCGCACCGGGCGCGGGCAGGGGGCGCAGGTCAGTTGCGAACTGGTAGTCCTGATCGTGATCGCCCATGCCGAGATTGTGGTTGTGCACATGCTCGCCCGCGGCGATCGCCCGCGTGGCGATGCCGATCGTCTGGCCGTAACGGATCACGCGCTCACCCGGCTCTAGGGCGCGGGCAGCTATCTTGTGGCCGCGCGGCACCGGGCCTGCCAGCTGCACCCCCCCTACCGCCTCGCCTGCCGCGAAATCGCGCAGCGCCACGAAAATGTTGTCATCCGGATGCAGGCGGATTATCGGCCTTTGGGGGAGCGTTTCGGGCGGGGACATGGGCTTTGCCTCTTTTCCTGTCGCGCCCGGGGCCAGACCGCCCGAAGTGCGCGGCGCGGCTTGACAGAGAGGGAGCGAGGTCTAACATGTTAGTATGTTACCTATGAACGACAGTGCGCCGCAAGAGGCAAGGCAGACGCCCGTCCTGCAGTCGCTCGAGGCCTTTCCCGGCTCGCTTGCCCAGAAGGTCTATGGCGCCCTGAAACAGGCGATCCTGTCGCTCGCCTACCGGCCGGGCGAGATTCTGCGCAAGCCCGAGATCTGCGAGGCGCTCGGCGTCTCGCGCTCGCCCGTGTCCGAGGCGGTGGCGCGGCTCGCCGCCGAGGCGCTCGTCGATATCGTGCCGCAGGCAGGAACCTTCGTCGCCCGTTTCTCGATGGAGGAAATCAGGGAAGGCGCCTTCCTGCGCGAGGCGCTTGAACTGGCGGCGGTCGAGCGGGTGGCCGCGACCATCACCGAGGACCAGTTGATCCTCCTGCGCCGCAATCTGCGGGTGCAGGAGGCCCTGATCGCCGATGGCGACATTTCGGGCTTCTACAAGATGGATGCCGAGATGCATGAACTGATCCTCGGGTTTACCGGTTTCCGCCGGCTGGCGGCGATTGCGGAAACCTCCTGGGTCCATGTGAACCGCGCGCGCCAGCTGATCCTGCCAGAGCCGGGACGGGTCCAGGCGACGCTGAGCGAACATCAGGCGATCGTCGCCGCGCTCGAGGCGCGTGATCCGGTCCAGGCGCGCGAGGCGACGCGCCAGCACCTTGGCCAGCTGATCAAGATCCTCGAACCTCTCGTTCTCGAACGGCCGGAGCTTTTCGCCCCGGGCTGACAGGGCCTGAAAGGAACCGCCCATGAGCTTCCTCGATACCCGCCCGCGCTATGCCGTCCGGCTGAACGCTTTCCGGACCGGAGCAGGGCTTGAGGACATGGTTGCGCGTGCGGCGAGCGTGCCCGGGATCGATGCGGCCGACCTGAACTACCCCGATCATCTGGCGGGGCTGACGGCGCAGGCGACGCGGGAGATTCTCGACCGGTATGGCATCGGTCTCAACGGTCTGGCCATGCGTTATGGCGCCGACCCGGCCTTCCGGCTTGGCGCCTTCACCCATCCCGACCGGCTGATCCGGCAAAAGGCGATCGACCTGACCCGGCGCGGCATCGACATGCTGGGCGCGATGGGCGGCGGGGTTATGACGCTCTGGCTTGGCCAGGACGGAGTGGATTATCCATTGCAGGCCGATTTCGACCGGCTCTGGCAGGATACGGTCGCGGCGCTTTCAGAGGTCGCCGCGCACGATCCCGCCTGCCCCGTCGCGGTGGAATACAAGCCCGACGAGCCGCGCGCCCGCGCCGTCCTGCGCGATGCGGCCACGGTCCTGCTGGCGCTGGCCGAGGTGAACCGCCCAAATCTTGGTGTCGCGCTCGATTTCGCCCATTCTCTCTATGCGGGCGAGGATCCCGGCCAGACCGCGCGCCTCATCGCGCGCAGGGCGCCGCTCTTCGGCGTTCATCTGAACGACGGCTACGGAAAGCGCGACGACGGTCTGATGGTGGGCTCGGTCCATCCGGTCGAGACGGTCGGACTGTTCCTGGCGCTCGACCGGATCGGCTATCGGGGCACGATCTATTTCGACACGTTCCCCGATCATGGCGGCCTCGATCCCTGCGCCGAGGCCGCGGCCAATGTCACGATGGCCGAAACGCTGCGGTCGGCCGCGCGGCGGCTGCGCGATGGTCAGTCTTTGACCGAAGCCCAAGCACGTCAGGACGCGGCGGCGGCGCTGGCCGCCGTCCGCGCCGCGCTTTTCAAGGACAAGTGAGATGTCGCTTCTGGTCTGCGGCGCGCTTCATCACGACGTGATCGTCAGCGCGGCGCGGCTGCCCCGCGCCGACGAGACACTGATGGGCAGCGCCGTGCGCTATGCGTTCGGCGGCAAGGGTGGCAATCAGGCGGTCATGGCGGCGCGGATGGGCGCGACGGTCGAGATGGCGGGCGCGGTCGGTACCGACGGGGCGGGCGATCTTCTCTTGGCGGAGCTTGCTGCCGCCGGAGTGGGGACTGCCCGCGTGCGGCGGCACCGGGGCGCCTCGGGCATGAGCGTGGCGATCCTGCAGGCGGATGGCGAATATGGCGCCGTGGTCGTGTCGGGCGTGAATGCCCAGCTCGATCCGACCGGGATCGACCTGCCCGCTGGCTGTCGTCTTCTTCTGCTGCAAAACGAACTGCCCGCGGCGGTGAACCTCGCGCTGGCGCGGACGGCGGTGGCGCGGGGGGCGGCGGTGATCCTCAATGCCGCCCCCGCCCGGCCGCTGGCAGCGGAACTGCTGCGCCTCCTCTCGCTCATCGTCGTCAATCGTGGCGAGGCGTCGGAACTCGTCGGCGACCTGTCGCCTGCCGAGAGCGTCGCTGCCCTCGCGGCGCTCGGGCCGGCCCGCGCGATCCTGACGCGCGGGGCGGACGGGATCGCCACATGGGATGGCACGGCTGCAACCCTTTCGCCCGCCGTGCCCGTGAAGGCGCTCTCTGCCCATGGCGCGGGTGATGCCTTCATCGGCGCGCTCGCGGCCGGGCTGATGAGAGGCGACAGCCTCGAAGAAGCCGCGCCCTTCGCCCAGGCGGCAGCCGCGCTCTTCGTCTCGACCCCGCCAGAGGGGCGATCGGCCATCCGCCGACCTCAGGTCGAACGGTTTCTCGCAGGAAGCGCCGGCTGCGGCTGAAGGGCGCCTAAGCGAAGAGCGGGCGAAGCCCGACGATGAGCGGCCCGTCAGAGCCCGTAGAACTCCACGGCCGTGCCGCCGAAAATCCGCGCGCGCGCTGCCTCTGGCAGATGCGCCGTCAACTCCTGCGCCGCCTGCCGCCAGCCCTCATATTCCGCCCGGAGCCTGCAGACCGGCCAGTCAGAGCCCCACATCACCCGCTCGGCGCCAAAGACCGCGATCACGTGGTCGACATAGGGTTTCAGATCCTCGACCGTCCAGCCCGGCTCCGCCTCGGTGATCAGCGCCGAGAACTTGCAATAGGCGCCGGTTTCCCCGGCGATCCGCGCCAGTCCGTCCGCCCAATGGGCGAAGGAGGCCGCGGAATGGGTCCTGATCTGCGGCTTCATGCAATGATCGACGACCACCCGCATGTCCGGATGGCGCTTCAGGATGATCAGGAAATTCGCCAGATGGCGCGGAAACCCCAGCGCATCGAAGGTCAGCCCGAGGTCGGCCACCGCGCGGAAACCCCATTGCACCTCCTCGCGCAGCATCCAATCGTCATCCGGAATATCCTGTATCATCGGGCGAATGCCCTTGAATTTCGGGTGCTTGGAAAGACGCCTTAAGGATTCCCGGTCCGTCGGCCGTTCAAAATCCACCCAGCCGACGACACCTTTCACGAACGCCGTCGCATCGGCGAGCCCTAGCATATATTCCGTCTCATCGACCGTCGCTGCCGCCTGTACCAGAACCGTCCCGTCGATCCCGTCCGCCGCAAGGATCGGCGCCAGATCGGCAGGCGCATAGGGCCGCGCCAGCACCGGATCGTCCTTGGGCATCCAGAAATAATCGCCCCGCGCGGGGTTCCAGAAATGCTGATGGGCGTCTATCTGCATCGTTGCCTCCTCAGACCGGCGCATCTGGCCGCATCAGCCCCTCGGCCTTCAGGTCCGCCCAGAGCGCGGGCGGTATTGTCGCGGTCGCGGCCACCAGGTTCGCCTCCATCTCGCTCACCGACTGGCCGCCCGGGATCACCGACAGGACGGAAGGATGGCGCAGCGGGAACTGGAAGGCTGCATCCACCAGCCGTACGTCGTGACGCGCGCAGACAGACTGGATGCGCTCGACCCGCGCGATGATCTCGGGCGGGGCGGGATTGTAATTGTAGAAGGCGCCGGGCCTCGGCCCGCTGGCGAGGATGCCCGAATTGTAGGGCCCGCCGATCACGATGCCGATGCCGCGCTCTGCCGCCATGGGCAGGAAAGAGGCGAGCGCCTCCTGTTCCAATAGCGTGTAGCGGCCAGCCAGCAGGAAGATGTCGAAATCGCCGCGTTCCGTCAGCCACTGGCAGGGCTGCCATTCGTTGACGCCCGCACCGAAGGCCCGGATCACCCCTTCCTCGCGCAGTTTCAAAAGCGCCCGGTAGCCGCCGGAGATGAATTCATCCAGCCGCGCCTGAAGCGCCTCCGCGCTGCCATGGTTGAAGATATCAAGGTCATGGGCGTAAAGCACGTCGATCCGGTCCACCCCGAGCCGTTCAAGCGAAAACGCGACCGAGCGCATCGTGCCGTCGTAGGAATAGTCATAGACCTCCCGCCGCGAGGGCACGTCGAACCATTTGCCCACGCCGTCGCGCGCCTCGGGCGGGCAGGCGGCCAGAAGCCGCCCGATCTTGGTCGACAGCACATATTCGCCACGCGGCTTGCCGCGGAGGAAGCGGTTGAGTCGGGTCTCGGACAGGCCGAAGCCGTAAAGGGGCGCGGTATCGAAATAGCGCAGGCCCATGTCCCAGGCCCGCGCAAGCACCGCATCGGCTTCGGCATCGCTGACCGCGCGGTAGAGATTGCCTAGGGGCGCGGTGCCGAAGCCAAGCTCGGTGAAGGGCAGGGCGCCTTTCTCCCCGCGGTTCCAGGCGCGTGTCCTGAGTTGCATTCTGTCTCTCCCGGCAGCTAACATGCTAGCATGATTCATCATCCGGCGGGGCGCCGCAACCCGAATGGGAGGGGAGATGGGGAATTTCCGCAAGCTGTTCGGCGCGGTGAAGCCGGTGATCGGCATGGTCCATCTCGGCGCCCTGCCGGGTGCGCCGCTGCATGACCCCGGGACCGGGCTCGAGGGGCTGGTGGCAGCCGCCCGCGCCGACCTTGCCGCCCTGCAGGGGGCGGGGTTCGACGCGATCATGTTCGGCAACGAAAACGACCGGCCCTATGAATTCCGCGTCGATCCCGCCTCGACCGCGACGATGGCCTATGTGATCGGGCGGCTGAGGGGTGAGATTTCGGTGCCCTTCGGCGTCAACGTCCTGTGGGACCCGATCTCTACCGTCGCGCTTGCCGCCGCGACGGGTGCGACCTTCGTGCGCGAGATATTCACCGGCACCTATGCTTCGGACATGGGCCCCTGGACGCCCGACGCGGGCGCGGCGATGCGCTATCGCAACCGGCTGGGGCGCCGCGATCTGGTCATGCTCTACAATGTCTCGGCCGAATTTGCCGACAGTCTCGACCGCCGGTCCCTGCCCGACCGGGCGCGAAGCGCGGTCTTCTCCTCGATCCCCGATGCGGTTCTGGTGTCCGGCCAGATCACCGGCGAGGCGGCGGCGCTGTCGGACCTTGAGGCGGTGAAGAAAGTGCTGCCCGACATGCCGGTTCTGGCCAATACCGGGGTGAGACATGCGACGATAGCCGACGTGTTGAGGGTGGCCGACGGCTGTATCGTCGGATCGGCGCTGAAGGTGGGCGGCGACACCTGGAACCCGGTCGATCCGGCCCGGGCCGAGGATTTCATGGCGCGCGCCCGTGCCGCGCGGGGCGGGGCGTGATCATGCGGGACAGGCTGAAGCGCGATCTGGTCGACCTGATGCTGACCCCCGGCCTTTCGGGGCATGAGGAGCGTGTGGCGGCATTGATCCGCGTGCGCCTGCCGGAAGGGGTGGCCACCCGGACCGACCGGCTGGGCAACCTGATCGTGACGCTTGAAGGTCGGCCTGATCGGCCATCGGTCATGGTTTTCACCCATATGGACCAGCTCGGTTTCATCGTCCGCAAGATCGAGGCGGACGGATTGATCCGTGTCGAGCGAATGGGCGGCGTGCCGGAGCGGGCGCTGGCGGCGCAGGCGGTTCTCTGTTGCGTGGGCGAGGGGCGGGATGTGCCGGGCCTTATTGCCAACAAGGCCCATCATGCGACGGGGCCGGAAGAGAAATATCACGTCCTGAAGGCGCCGGAGATTTTCATCGACACCGGCCATGGCTCGAAAGCGGCGGTCGAGGCGGCGGGCGTGCGGATCGGCACGCCGGTTGTCTACATGCCGCGCGCCATGGAGCTGGCGGGCGGGCGGATCGCGGGCACGTCGGTCGATGACCGGGCGGGCTGCGCGGTGCTGCTGGAACTGGTGCGCGCGCTTGGCAGTGCAAAGGACCGCCCCACGGTCCATGTGGTCTTTTCGGTGCAGGAGGAATTCAACCTGCGCGGCGCTGTGGTGGCGGCGCAGGTGTTGAAACCCGATATCGCCATCCAGATCGACCTGATGCTGGCGACCGACACGCCCGACATGGCGGAGCGGGGCGAGATGCGGCTCGGTGCCGGGCCGGGGATGAGCCTTTATTCCTTCCACGGGCGCGGTACGCTGAACGGAGTGATCCCGCATCTGGCGCTGGTCGCGTTGATGGAAGAGACGGCATCGGCCGAGGGGCTGGCACTCCAGCGCTCTGCCCAGGTCGGGGTCCTGACCGATCTCTCCTATGTGCAGCTGGCGGGCGAGGGCGTCGCCGCCATCGATATGGGCTTTCCCATGCGCTATTCGCATTCGGCGCTCGAATGCTGCGATCTGGCCGATCTTGAGGCGCTGACCCGCCTTCTTGGTGCGGCGATCCGCGGTATCGGGCCGGATTTCCCGCTGAACTGGGGGTGAGAGATGGCCTATACGCTCGGCGTCGATATCGGCACTTTTGAATCCAAGGGCGTGATCGTCGATGCGAGCGGCCGGATCGTCGCCGAAGCGGCGCGGCCGCATGAGATGATCGTGCCGCATCCGGGCTGGGCGGAGCATCGAGCGGACGAGGATTGGTGGGGCGATTTTGTATTTATTGTCAGCAAGATGTTGCGATCTTCTCAGGTAAAACCTGAAGAGATCGGCGCTGTCGCCTGCTCTGCGATCGGCCCCTGCATGCTGCCGGTCGATGCGGATGGCGCCCCGCTGATGAACGGCGTCCTTTATGGCGTCGACACACGGGCCAGCGCCGAGATCGCGCTACTGAATGCCGAAATCGGCGAGGCGCGCATTCTCGACCGATCCGGCAATGCGCTGACCTCGCAGGCGGTCGGGCCGAAGATCCTCTGGCTGCGCCGTAACCGGCCGGAAATCTGGGCGCAGACCAAACGCATCCTGACCTCGACCAGCTACCTGACCTGGAAGCTGACCGGCGACTATGTGATCGACCATTACACCGCGTCGAGCTTCGCGCCCCTTTACGACATCGCCCGCCAGCGCTGGCACTGCGATCTGGCTGACATCTGCGACGAGGCGATGCTGCCGCGCCTCCTCTGGTCGTCCGAAATCGCGGGGCGGGTCACCGGGGCCGCTGCGCGGGAGACCGGACTCGCGCCCGGAACGCCCGTGACCTGCGGCACGATCGACGCGGCGGCAGAGGCGGTGAGCGTGGGCGCGCGGGCGCCGGGCGACATGATGCTGATGTATGGCTCCACGATCTTCATCATCCTTCTCGCCGACCGCCGCCTGACCGATCCGCGTCTCTGGCACGCGCCATGGCTCTTGCCCGGTCAGCATGCGGCGATGGCGGGGCTCGCGACCTCGGGCACGCTGACCCACTGGTTCCGCGACCATTTCGCGGCCGACCTGCCGCGTGACCGGGCCTTCGCCCGGCTCGCCGCCGAGGCGGAGGCCGTGCCGCCCGGCGCGCGTGGGCTTTTGTGTCTGCCCTATTTCTCAGGCGAGCGAACACCGATCCATAACCCATTGGCAAAAGGCGCTTTCTTCGGGTTGAACCTGACGCATGGGCGGGGCGAAATGTACCGCGCCGTGCTTGAAGGGATCGCCATGGCCACCCGCCATGTGACCGACACGTTCGCCGAGGCGGGCGCGCCCCCCGCGCGCGTTCTGGCCGTCGGCGGCGGCACGAAGAATTCCGTCTGGCTGCAGGCCACGTCCGACCTCGCCGGGCTTGACCAGTCGGTCGCGCGCGTCACCACCGGCGCGGCCTATGGCGATGCTTTCCTGGCCGCGCTGGCCATCGGTCAGGCGCAGGCCGACGATATTGCCGGCTGGAACCCCGAGGCGCGCCGGGTTGCGGCGCGGCGCCATCCCGCCTATCAGCGCCAGTACCCCTTGTTCCGCGCCCTCTATGAGCGGACAAGAGAGATCGCGGCTGACCTTGGCGAGGATGGATGAACCCCTTTCACATGGCCCTGAAGGAACTGGGCGAGGTGACCGACCAGCTTGACCTCGGCTCTGTCGCCGCCGCCTGCGGGATGATCGCCGGGGCAGGGCGCATCATGGCGCATGGCTGCGGGCGGGAAAGGCTTCAGCTCTCTGGCTTCGCGATGCGGCTTCACCATATGGGCCTGCCGGTCGCGATGCAGGGCGACATGACGGCACCGGCGCTCGGACCCGGCGACATATTCATCGCCGTCGCGGGACCGGGCGAGTTGGTAACGGTCACCGCGCTGATGACCCGCGCGAAAGCCGCCGGTGCACAGGTGCTTTTCATTACGGCCCAGCCCGGCACAGCTTCGGCCGCGCTTGCCGATCATGTCTTGACCGTTCCCGCGCAAACCATGGCCAATGACGAACAGGCGACCTCGGCCCTGCCGATGGGCTCGCTTTTCGAAGGCGCGCTGTTTCTTCTTTTCGAGGTGATGGTGCTTGACCTGCGCGACCGGCTGGGCATCCAGCCGGAAACCATGCGCGCGCGTCACACCAACATGGAATGATCAGTCGAGCGGATAGAGCCGCGACTGTTTGACCGTGCCATAGACGAGGCTCGTGGTGATCGAGGCGACGCCCGGGATCGCGTGCAGGCGGTTCCTCACGAACTCCTCATAGGCGCCCAGGTCGGCGACCAGCACGCGCAGCAGGTAATCCGCCTCGCCGGTCAGCAGGTAACAGTCGAGGATGTCGGGGATATCCCGCACCTTGGCCTCGAACCCCTTCACCGCCTCGCGGTCGTGGCGGGCGAGCGTGATGCGGATGAAGGCGGTGATCGAGAGACCACAGGCGCGCGGATCGACATCGGCGGAATAGCCGGTGATCACCTGCGCCTCTTCCAGAAGCCGCACGCGACGCAGGCAGGGCGAGGGGGAGAGGTTCACCCGCTCGGCCAGGTCCTGATTGGTCAGGCGGCCGTCGCGCTGCAGTTCGCGGATGATCTGCCGGTCTTTGGCATCAATCTGCTTCATTTGATATTCTCGTGGCATGATATGTCAATCTGATGGGAATTTGTAGCATAGTTTGGCAGCACCTGTCACCGCCTTGGGGTAAGTATGATGAGGAGCCCGATGCGGCCGACCTCAGACAAGGTGATCCGATGACATCCTCCCCCACCTCCGGCTTTTCCACCCGCGCGATTCACTTCGGCTATGAGCCGATGGAGCATGAGGGCGCGCTGACGCCGCCCCTGCATCTGACCTCGACCTTCGCCTTCGACACGGTCGAACAGGGCGGCGCGGTCTTTGCGGGCGAGGAGGCCCGGCATTTCTATTCGCGCATCACCAACCCGACCTGCGACCTTTTGGAACGCCGGGTTGCCGATCTGGAAGGCGCCGAGGCGGGGCTGGCGACGGCCTCCGGCATGGGGGCGATCACCTCCGTCCTCTGGACGATCCTGTCGCCCGGTGACGAGATCATCACCGACAAGACGCTTTACGGCTGCACTTTCGCCTTCATGCGCCATGGGCTCGCGAAATTCGGCATCACCATCACCCATGTCGATCTGACCGACCCGGCCAACCTCGAGGCCGCCATCGGGCCGAAGACGCGCGTGGTCTATTTCGAGACGCCCGCCAACCCCAACATGCGGTTGGTCGACATTGCCGCCACCTGCGCCATTGCCCGTGCCAAGGGCGTGAAGACCGTGGTGGACAATACCTATGCGACGCCGGTCATTACCCGTCCGATCGAATTGGGCGCCGATTTCGTCGTTCACTCGGCAACGAAATACATGGGCGGCCATGGCGATCTGGTGGGCGGTATCGCTGTCGGTGCGGCCGAGGCGATCCAGGAGGTGCGGCTGGTCGGCATGAAGGACATGACCGGCGCGGTCATGGCACCTTTCAACGCAATGCTCGTGCTGCGCGGTCTGAAGACGCTGAAGCTGCGGGTCGAGCGCCATGCCGAGAGCGCCGCACAGGTGGCGCGGATGCTGGAGGCGCATCCGGCGGTGGGCAAGGTTCATTACCCCGGTCTGGAAAGCTTCGAACAGCATGCGCTGGCCTGCCGCCAGATGCCCGGCTTCGGTTCGATGATCGCGTTCGAGCTGAACGGCGGCATCGCCGAAGGCGCGCGGTTCATGAACCGGCTGGCGCTCATCCGCCGCGCAGTGTCGCTGGGAGACGCGGAAAGCCTGATCCAGCATCCGGCCTCGATGACCCATTCGACCTACACGCCCGAGGAGCGGCAGGCGCATGGCATTTCGGACGGGCTGATCCGGCTTTCGGTGGGGCTTGAGGAGGTCGAGGATATCCTCGCCGACCTCGAACAGGCGCTTTCGGTAATGCAGCTGACCGAAGCTGCCTGACGGGTGGCTGGTGTGGGCAGTCCGAAATCTATCAAAGATTTCGGACCGGAGCCTTGAAAGGCTCCGGCCGGAATTCTTCAAGAATTCCGCTCCCCTTGCCGGGCGGCCCGTCAGATCGTCCGCGCCAGGTCACCCTTGACCCGGCGCAAGGGGATCGAGCTTTCGATGGCGGCGACGCCCGGAACCCGGGTGAGGCGCCCCGTCAGGAAGGCTTCGAACTCCGCAAGGCTCGAGGTCGCGATCCGGAGAAGATAATCGCGGTTGCCGGTCATCAGCCAGCAATCGACGACCTCCGGAAAGGCGCGCACAGCGGCTTCGAAGCCTGCAAGCGTGCCGTCGATCTGCCGGTCGAGCCGCACCGAGACGAAGACAGAGATGGCAAAGCCAAGCGCCGTCTCGTCGATCAGCGCCCGGTAGCCGGTGATGATGCCCGCCTCCTCAAGCTGGCGGATGCGGCGGGCGACCGGGGTCGGGCTGAGGCCGACGGCCGTGCTGATCTCCTGCAGGCTCATGCGGCCATTGGCCTGAAGGGCGCGCAGGATTCGGCGGTCTATTTCATCGATGTTGGTGGTTTCGTTCAAGAAAGTACGGCTTCATAGTGGATGCCGCTAAACTATGCGGGTTCCACATCGTCTTTGCAACATATCTCCAAGCCAGCCGCGCTATAGTCGCGCCCGACCTACCTGAGGACCATGATGACCCAATCCCATCTCGATAGCCTGCATGACCGCGTGATCTGGCTGGCAAGCTGGATGATCCACAATGCCAACCACCTGCGCGACAAGGGCGAGGGCGATGTGAAGGTCGGCGGCCATCAGGCCTCGTCCGCTTCGATGGCGGCGATCATGACAGCGCTTTATTTTCATGCGCTGAGGCCCGAGGACCGGGTCGCGGTCAAGCCGCACGCGAGCCCGATCTTCCATGCGATCCAGTATCTGATGGGCAACCAGACGCGCGCGCAGCTTGAGGCCTTCCGCGCCTATGGCGGCGCGCAGTCCTATCCGTCGCGCACCAAGGACAAGGATGACGTGGATTTCTCGACCGGTTCGGTCGGCCTTGGCTGCGCGATGCCGATCTTTGCGGCGATCACGCAGGATTACCTGAAGGGCCATGGCTGGCTGGAGGGGCGGCGCGAGGGGCGGATGGTGGCGCTTGTCGGCGATGCGGAACTCGACGAGGGCAATATCTACGAGGCGCTGCAGGAAGGCTGGAAGCATGACCTGAGGAATGTCTGGTGGGTGATCGACTATAACCGCCAGTCGCTGGACGGGGTGGTGCGCGAAGGGCTCTGGGCGCGGATCGAGGCGGTCTTTGCCGCGTTCGACTGGCGGGTTGTCCGGCTGAAATACGGCGCCCTGCAGCGTGCGGCCTTCGCCGAGCCGGGCGGCGAGCGGCTGAAGGCCTGGATCGACGCCTGCCCGAACGCGCTTTATTCGGCACTGACCTATCAGGGCGGCGCTGCCTGGCGCAAAAGGCTGATGGACGATATCGGCGATCAGGGCGAGGTGACGGCGCTACTCGACCGGCGCTCGGACCAAGACCTCGCGCGGCTGATGGAAAACCTCGGCGGCCATTGCCTGCCCTCGCTTTGCGAGGCGTTCGACGGGGTGACGGATGACCGCCCGACGGTCTTTCTGGCCTATACGATCAAGGGGTTCAGCACGCCCTTGGCCGGGCACAAGGACAATCACGCGGGCCTGATGACCGAAACGCAGATCGAAAGCCTGCGGGCGCGGATGCGTGTGCCGGTGGGCAGCGAGTGGGAGAAGTTCGCGGCCGTCCCCGACGAAAGCGCGCTGAAGCAGTTCCTGTCGCGTGTGCCCTTCTTCGCCGATGGCCGCAGGCGGTGCGCGGCGCCTGCCGTGCCGGTGCCGGCGCCGGTCGCGCTTGCCGACCGGATGCTCTCCACCCAGGCGGGGTTCGGCAAGATCATGGACGAACTTGCCCGCGCGGGCGGGCCGCTCGCCGACCGGATCGTCACCATGTCGCCCGATGTGACCGTCTCGACCAATCTCGGCGGCTGGGTCAACCGTCGGGGGCTTTTCGCGCGGCAGGACCGCGCCGATACGTTCCGCGACGAGCGCGTGCCGAGTGCGCAGAAATGGGCCTTTTCTCCGCAGGGCCAGCATCTGGAACTGGGCATTGCCGAGATGAACCTCTTCCTTCTTCTCGGGGCGGCGGGCCTGTCGCATTCGCTCTGGGGGGAAAGGCTCATACCGGTCGGCACGGTCTATGACCCGTTCATCGCCCGCGGCCTCGATGCGCTGAACTATGCCTGCTATCAGGATGCGCGCTTCCTGATCGCGGGCACGCCGTCGGGTGTGACGCTTGCCCCCGAAGGCGGTGCACACCAGTCGATCGGCACGCCGCTGATCGGCATGGCGCAGGACGGGTTGGCGAGTTTCGAGCCCTGTTATCTGGACGAACTGTCGCTGATCATGGGCTGGGCATTCGACTACCTGCAAAGGGACGGCGAGGGCGACCCGGACGAGCGGACCTGGCTCAGGGACGAAACCGGCGGGTCGGTCTATCTCCGCCTCTCGACGAGACCCGTGGAACAGGTGCTGCGCCGCGATGATCCGGGCTTTGCCCAAGGCGTGATCGACGGCGCCTATTGGCTGAGGGAGCCGGGCCCGAATGCCGAGGTGGTCATCGCCTATCAGGGCGCCGTCGGCCCCGAGGCCATCGAGGCGGCGGGCCGGATCGCGGGCGACCGGCGCGACGTGGGCGTTCTTGCCGTCACCTCGGCCGACCGGCTGAACGCGGGCTGGACGGCGGCGCGGCGGGCGCGCGCGCGCGGGCAGGCGGGGGCGGTCAGCCATGCCGAACGGCTGATGGCGCGGCTGCCCGGCCATTGCACGCTGATCACGGTGATCGACGGCCATCCCGCGACGCTTGCCTGGCTCGGTTCGGTGGCCGGGCACCGGACGGTGCCGCTTGGCGTCGAGCATTTCGGCCAGACTGGCACCATCGCCGATCTCTACCGCCATTTCGGCATCGACGCCGATGCGATCACGGCGGCGGCGGACCGGATCGCGCCGGGCAGGCCGATCCGCCTGTCTGCCTGAGCAGGCGGAACGACCGGGGCGAACCTTGCAAAGCGGGGGGCGCGACTATAGGTTCCCCGCCAGTCGCGGGGGCCCGGCCCCCTTATCCATCTGAAGGGGCCTTCCATGTTCATCACTCCCGCTTACGCCCAGGCCGCCGGTGGCGCCGGTGGCGGCGCAGCCTTGGCGCAATTCGTACCGCTGATCCTGATCTTCGGGATCATGTATTTCCTGCTGATCCGTCCGCAGCAAAAGAAGATGAAGGAACATCAGGCGATGGTCGGGGCGCTGCGCCGGGGCGATCAGGTGGTGACCGCTGGCGGCATCCGCGCCAAGGTAACCAAGGTGATCGACGACAAGGATGTCGAGGTCGAGATCGCCGATGGCGTGAAGGTGCGCATCGTCCGCGCCACCATTTCGGCGGTCGTCTCGAAAACCGAACCCGCCGCCACTTCCAACTGAGTTCGCATAGATGCAGATCCCAGCCTGGAGGCGCATTCTGACCTGGGCGCTTTGTGTCGCCGCCCTGGTCTTTGCCGCGCCGAACGTCTTCTACCCGCGTGTCGAGAAACACAACGATGCCGTGGCAAAGCTGGAAAAGGGCGCGCCCGAGACGCCCGAGCTGCTGGCCGACAAGGCGCTCTGGCCGGACTGGCTGCCCTCGAACATCGTGAACCTCGGGCTCGACCTCAGGGGCGGGGCGCATCTTCTGGCCGAAGTACAGGTGCAGGATGTCTACAAGGCACGGATGCAGGGTTACTGGCCGGAATTGCGCAAGGCGCTTCAGGCCGAACGCGCGACCATCGGCGGCGTCCGCAAGGCGCCGTCGCCTGATGACGAACTGCGGGTGACGATCGAAAAGCCCGAAGGCATGGCCAAGGCCATCGAGGTCGCGCAGGGCTTGTCGGCGCCTGTCATCTCGCTGACCGGTGCGGGCCAGCGCGATCTCGATGTAACGAGCGAGGGCGCGACGCTGATCCTCAAGCTGACCGATGTGGAGAAGGCCGCGACAGACGACCGGACGATCCAGCAATCCTTGGAAATCGTGCGCCGCAGGGTCGACGAGGTCGGCACCCGCGAACCGACCATCCAGCGCCAAGGCGCAAACCGCATCCTGATCCAGGTGCCGGGCATCGGTTCGGCCGCGGAACTGAAGGCGCTGATCGGCACCACGGCGAAACTGACCTTCCATCCGGTCATCAAGCGCACCACCAACGGCAGCGAAGTTCCTGGCCCTGGCAATCTGCTTGTCCCCTCGATCGACGAAGAGGGGGTCTTCTATGTGCTGGAGGAAAGCCCGGTCGTCACCGGCGAGGAGCTGGTCGATGCGCGCCCCGATTTCGACCAGAACGGCGCTCCTGCGGTGGCTTTCCGCTTCGATCCCTCGGGCGCCCGGAAGTTCGGCGACTATACGGCCGAGAATGTCGGCCAGCTCTTCGCCATCGTTCTTGATGACGAGGTGATCTCGGCGCCGCAGATCCGCACACATATTGCGGGCGGATCGGGGATCATCACCGGTTCCTTCTCGGTCGAGGAAGCGACGAACCTCGCCGTCCTTCTGCGCGCAGGCGCGCTGCCCGCCGAGATGACCTTCCTGGAAGAACGCACCGTCGGGCCGGAACTTGGCCAGGATTCGATCGACGCGGGCAAGATCGCCGCCGCCGTCGGCTATACGGCCGTCGTCCTCTACATGATCGCGAGCTACGGATTGTTCGGCGTCCTGGCCAGTGTCGCGCTTGCCATCAACATGGCGATGATCTTCGCTCTCTTCTCGCTGATCGGCTCGACGCTGACGCTGCCGGGCATCGCTGCGGTGGTGCTGACCATGGGTATGGCGGTCGACGCGAACGTGCTGATCTTCGAGCGGATCCGCGAGGAATTGCGCGGCGGCAAGGGGCCGACGCGCGCCATCGAGCTTGGCTTTGAAAAGGCGCTGTCGGCCATCGTCGATTCGAACATCACCACGCTGATCGGTGGCGTGATCCTCTTTTTCCTCGGCTCCGGCCCGGTGAAGGGCTTCGCGGTCGCGCTGTCGGTGGGCATCATCACGTCGGTGATCACCGCGGTTTTCGTGACCCGGCTGTTCGTCGTCACCTGGTATGGCTGGAAACGGCCGAAAACCATCATCGTCTGAGGGGCCCGACATGGCATTCCGTCTGAAACTCGTCCCCGACAATACGAAGATCGACTTCTTCAAGGCCGCGCGCGTGACCTTCGGCGGGTCGCTTCTGGTGCTGACCCTGTCGATCCTGCTGCCCTTTTTCACCGGGCTCAATTTCGGCATCGACTTCCGGGGCGGCACGACGATCCGCACCGAATCGACCGTGCCGGTCGACGTCGGCGCCTATCGCCAGGCGCTGACACCCCTGAACCTAGGCGATGTCTCGATTGCCCAGGTCTTCGATCCGACGTTCGACGAGAACCAGCATGTGGCGCAGATCCGCATCCAGGCGCAGGGCGATCAGGAGGCGATCACGCCCGAGGTGATCGAGAAGATCGAAGGTGCCCTGACCGCCGTCGACCCTGCGATGACCTTTCCCAGTGTCGAATCGGTCGGACCCAAGGTCTCGGGCGAGTTGATCAGGTCGGCGGTGATCGCGGTTCTGGCGGCAACGGCGGCGATCTGCGTCTATGTCTGGCTGAGGTTCGAATGGCAGTTCGCGGTCGGCGCGCTGGTGGCGCTGGTCCATGACGTGATGATCACCGTAGGCATCTTCGCGCTCTTCCAGATCAAGTTCGACCTGACGATCATCGCGGCGTTGCTGACGATCCTCGGCTATTCGATCAACGACACGGTCGTGGTCTTCGACCGGTTGCGCGAAAACCTGATGAAATACAAGACCATGCCCCTGCGCGACGTGATGAACCTGACGGTGAACGAAACGCTGTCGCGCACGATCATGACCTCGGGTACCACGCTTCTGGCGCTCATCTCGCTTCTGATCTTCGGCGGCGACGTGATCCGGGGCTTCGTCTTCGCCATCACCTTCGGCGTGCTGACCGGCACCTATTCCTCGATCTATGTGGCGAAGAACATCGTGCTGATGCTCGGGGTGAAGCGCGACTGGTCAAAGCCCACCGATGAGGGTGGACCGAAGGGCCAGCAGCTTTATTCGGCGAAATGATCGCCCTGAACGAGATCGGCTTTTCCGGACCCGCCCGGCCGGTCGAGGGTTATGGGCCGGGCTTCTTCCGGGTGGGCGGCAAGGTCCTGCGCGGGCCGGTCCTAGTGTCGCCCGAAGGGGCTGGTGCGTGGGCCGGAGATGCGGCAGCGCTGGTGGCGCTGGCAGGGCAGGTCGATGTCTTGCTTTATGGCACCGGCGCGGTGATGGCCTATCCCGATCCGGATTTGCGGGCGGCGGTCGAGGAGGCGGGGCTGGCGCTGGAGCCGATGGCGAGCCCGGCGGCGGCGCGAACCTACAATATGCTTCTGGCCGAGGGCCGCCGCGTCGCGGCAGCGCTCTTGCCGGTCTGATGAGGCGGCGCCTGCCGCTCAAAGGCCTGCGCGCGCCTTTTCGCTCTGAAGGCGCCTCTTGGGGCGGATGAGGAGTACCGCCAACCGGGATTCCGGCTTCCTGCCCGGGACGAAATCCGCTAGGCGGGGGCCATGGACCTGATCGTCACAGAGCTTTCGGTCGCGCGTGGCGGCATCGCGATCCTCGCGGGCCTCGGGTTTTCTGTGACGGCGGGGAATGCGCTTGTCTTGCGCGGGCCGAACGGCATCGGCAAGACGACCGTCCTCAGAACCATCGCGGGCCTTCAGCCAGCCTTGACCGGCCGGGTGGCGCCGGGGCCGGACCAGATCGCCTGGTCGGGGCATGCCGATGCGGTGAAGGCAACGCTGACGGTCCGGGAAAACCTTGCCTTCTGGGCCGCGATCTACGGGGCAGGGGACGTCGAGCCGGCCCTGGCGGACCTCCATCTGATCGAGTTGGCCGACCGTCCGGCGCAGACCCTGTCGGCAGGGCAGAAGCGCCGCCTCGGGCTCGCGCGCCTGCTTCTCTCCGACCGGCCGGTCTGGGTGCTGGACGAGCCGACCGTATCGCTTGATGCCGCGACGGTTGCCCATTTCGCGACCCTCCTCGCCCGCCATCTCGGGCAGGGCGGGGCAGCGCTTTTGACCAGCCATGTCGATCTTGGTCTTCACGGTGCGCAGGAACTCGACCTGAGCCCCTACCGGGCGCGCGGCGCTGCGCACATGCAGGCCTCGCCCGCCGGGTTCGATGAGGCCTTCCTGTGAGGGGGGGGCCGCGCCGATGATCGCCCTTCTTCTGCGCGACCTCAGGCTCGCGACACGTGCGGGCGGCGGCTTCGGCCTCAGCCTGACCTTCTTCCTGATCCTCGTCACGCTCGTGCCGTTCGGCGTCGGTCCCGAAGGCGGGCGGCTCGCCACTATCGCGCCCGGTATCCTGTGGGTCGGGGCGCTTCTCGCGTCGCTGCTCTCGCTCGACCGGCTCTTCGCGCTCGATCACGAGGACGGCACGCTGGAACAGCTCGCCACCGCGCCCCTGCCGCTGGAGGCGGTCGTCGCCATGAAGGCCATCGCGCACTGGCTAACCACCGGACTGCCGCTGGCGCTGATCGCGCCGCTTCTGGGCGTGCTTCTGCATCTGCCGGGCGCGGCCATGCCCTGGCTTGCCCTTTCGCTTGCCCTGGGCACGCCCGCCCTGTCGATGATCGGGGCGTTCGGTGCGGGCCTGACGGTCGGGCTGAAGCGCGGCGGTCTGCTTCTGTCGCTTCTTGTCCTGCCGCTTTACGTGCCCACGCTGATCTTCGGGGCAGAAGTGGCACGGCGCGGGGCCGAGGGCGCGGCCACGGGCACGCCCATGGCCTTCCTCGGCGCGATTACGCTTGGCACGCTGGCGCTTCTGCCGTACGCCACGGCTGCGGCAATCCGCGTCAATCTGCGCTAGGCGCATATATGCTATCAACAGGCCCGGAAGGGCCGGGTGGGACGATGTCGATCTGGGAATATGCCAATCCCAAGAAATTCATGCAGACCTCCGGGGCGCTTCTGCCCTGGGCGGTGGGCCTCTCGGTCCTGACGCTGACGGCAGGGCTGATCTGGGGTTTCTTCTTCACGCCCGACGACTACAAGCAGGGATCGACCGTCAAGATCATCTATATTCATGTGCCCTCGGCGCTGATGGCGATCAATGCCTGGGGCATGATGCTGGTGACCTCGCTCATCTGGCTCATACGCCGCCATCATGTCTCGGTGCTGGCCGCAAAGGCCGCCGCGCCGGTCGGCATGGTCATGACGCTGATCGCGCTTTTCACTGGTGCCATCTGGGGGCAGCCGATGTGGGGCAGCTGGTGGGAATGGGACCCGAGGCTGACCTCGTTCCTGATCCTCTTCCTCTTCTATCTCGGTTATCTCGCGCTCTGGTCCGCCATCGAAAATCCCGATGCCGCCGCCGATCTGACCTCGGTCCTGTGCATCGTCGGCTCGGTCTTTGCCTTTCTCAGCCGCTATGCGGTGCTGTTCTGGAACCAGGGCCTGCATCAGGGTGCCTCGCTGTCGCTCGACCGCGAGGAGCATGTGGCCGATGTGTTCGCCTGGCCGCTCTGGACCTCGATCGCCGGCTTCGTTCTTCTGTTCGTCACCCTCGTCCTGATCGGCACGCGCACCGAGATAAGGGCGCGCCGCATGCAGGCGCTTCTGGCGCGGGAGAAGCTGGCATGATGCCCGATCTTGGCAAATATGCGCTGACGGTCCTGTCGGCCTATGGGGTCACCTTCGCACTCGTTCTGGCGCTGGTGGCCTATGTGCTGATCCGGGCAGGGCGGGTGAAGCGCGCGCTGGCCGAGGTCGAGGAGAGGGCGGCGCGCCATGGTTAGACTGTCGCCGCTCATGGTGCTGCCGCTTGTCGTGGCTGCGGGCTTCATGGGCCTCGCCTGGTGGGGCATGGGCCGCCAGAACCCCGACGATCTGCCCTCGGTCTTCGTTGGCCGTCCGGCGCCCGCCATCGGGGCCGAGGCGCTGCCGGGCATTCCCGGCGTGACCGCGGCGGACCTGACGGGTGAGGTCACGATCGTCAACTTCTGGGCCTCCTGGTGTCCGCCCTGCCGGGCCGAACATCCGACACTGAAGGCGCTGGCGGCCGAAGGCTACCGGGTGATCGGCGTCAATATGCTCGATGCCGAGAATCAGGCGCTGGCTTTTCTGGCGGAGGGCGGCAATCCGTTCAGGGCGATTGCGTTTGATCCCAAGGGGCGCACGCGGCTCGACTGGGGCGTCACCGCGCCGCCGGAGACCTTCATTCTGCGCGCGGACGGGACGGTCGCCTACCGGTTCACCGGGCCGCTTGTCGGCAGCGACTACGAGCAGCGTTTCCTGGCAGCCTTGAAGGCCGCGCACAATCCGTGATTGCGGAGAAGGGGCGGGCGCGAGCGAGCGGGACTCGCGCCCGGAAAGACATCACGAATGGCAGGCCAGGATCAGGAGCAAGAAGCCCGCAAGTTCGAACCATGGCATGCTTGGTACGGAAAAAGAGCGACAAAAAGGATTTTGCATGGCAACCTTCTTATTCGACCTTCCTGGTTCGCCATAGAAGAACTTTCGGCTGAATAACTTCCTGTCTGAAAATCACCGTTTCGACATGCCGTTTGGTTGCTAACTTTTAGACAGGTTCGCAATGCTGCCCCCTTCATAGGCCCGCTTCCGGCCTTGCAGGGTCTACGAAAGCGAGAACGCCCCGTCCGGCGGGGCGGGGCGTTCCGTGCAGCTAGTGGTCTGCGGCGATCAATATCGCCTCTCTCTGGCAATGGTCCGGAGCAGCCCCGGAACGACTTAAAGAAACTGCGCGATCAGGATCAGCAGGGCAAACCCCACCAGTTCGAACCAGGGTGCGCTAGGAAAAAGTTGACTTGAAAATTTCTTGCTAACCATGGGTCAACCATAGCGATCCCGATCAAGAAAAGAAAGCTTTTACCTAAGGTTAAGGCCCGTCGGCGCTGAAACTCATTGTTTCTGGTCAATTCAGGGTTGCTAACTTTTGGATAGGTTTTTGCCACTTTCGAGTGAGGTTGGCGCTAACGGAGGCGGCGTTGGGCGGCGCGTCGCGAAGATGACGCCTGCGGCAGTGCCGCCGACAGTCACTGCCTTGGCACAGAAACAGAAAACGCCCCGTCCGGCGGGGGCGGGGCGTTCTCTGGAGCGTGTCCGACGGCGAAAATGACCGCGATACTGTAACAAACCTGGGGACCAAAACCTCGCACAACAAATCTACAGTACCTGCCCCTGATCCGCTGGCTAATTCCGGCGTGGCGACCCTTGGAGCTTCACTCGCTACTCTGCAAACCACGTCTTATTCACATGTACAAGATAACTCAAATTATCCATTTGCACACCTGGATAATTTGACCGAACCCCGCAGGGTGCCGAAATACATTGTTTCACCGCTCCGAGGGGATACTAACTTTTGGATAGGTTTTCGCTGCGTTTCCGTCATCACGGACGGGAGTGACGCTATATCGTTGGTATGCATCCGTTAACCAGAATCGCCCAATCGCCCGCCGATTCTGTTTCGGGGCGAGCGATGGGATCGGCCTTCCGGTCGACGGCTTCTGCCAGCTGCATGGCCCTGCTGTCATGGCGGCCCTCTCTCGCGACGATGGTGTCGCGGCGAATTTCCTTTGTTTTGTTGGCTGGAGAGAGCGGAGAGGTCTGATGTTGTGAGCAGTTGCTTCAGCCATTCGGGCGAATGCACAGGCGTCGCCTCGCGGGAAAAGCATTATTTCGGCGCTGGCTGCGGACGGCGGCGACAATGGGTGTCACGCTATTGTCACTATTCGGGAACCGATCACTGTTGCCGATAGTCGCCGAATGGCAGATCGGCGGAATGCGCGTTCCCGTCCAGATTGCTTGAGTGCCGAGCAATCGCTCGCCCTGTCCGGGCGCCCGCCGGGAAGGCAGGCGCCTGGCGCGTTGCTGCATGCAGAGCAGAATGCGAAGGGGCGCGCCGGTATCGGACGCGCCCCTCATTACCGCATGCGGCGGCGTCAGCCCTGGGCGAGGTTCCTCAGCACGTAGTGCAGAACGCCGCCATGTTCGACATATTCGATCTCGACCTCGGTATCGATCCGGCATTTGATCGGTACCGTCCGTTCCTTGCCGTCGGCATAGCGGATGGTCAGCGGCACCAGGCTCAGAGGCTTCAGCCCGCCCGCAAGTCCGCCGATCGACAGGGTTTCGTCGCCCTTCAGGCCCAGCGTCTTCCGCGTCTCGCCATTCGTGAACTCGAACGGGATGACGCCCATGCCGACGAGGTTCGACCGGTGGATCCGCTCGAAGCTTTCGGCGATCACCGCCTTGACGCCCAGAAGGTTCGTGCCCTTCGCCGCCCAGTCGCGCGAGGAGCCCGCGCCATATTCGATCCCGCCGATCACGATCAGCGGCACGCCTTCGGCCTGATAGGCCATCGATGCATCGTAGATCGAGGTCTGGGCGCCGTCGGGGCCAAGCGTATAGCCGCCCTCCACGCCCTCAAGCATCTCGTTCCTGATGCGGATATTGGCGAAGGTCCCGCGCATCATCACTTCATGGTTGCCGCGGCGCGAGCCGTAGCTGTTGAAGTCCTTCTGCGCGACTTGGCGTTCGGTCAGGTATTGGCCGGCTGGGGTCGTCGCCTTGAACGAGCCGGCGGGGCTGATGTGGTCGGTGGTGATCATGTCGCCGAGGAGCGCAAGGATACGCGCGCCCTGGATGTCGCTGATCGTGCCCTTCTCCTTGCCCATGCCGCGGAAGTAGGGCGGGTTCTGGATATAGGTCGAGGTCGCGGGCCAGTCGTAGGTTTCCGATTCCGTGACCTTGACGCCCTGCCATTTCGCGTCGCCCTTGAAGACGTCGGCGTACTTCTTCAGGAAGGCCGCGCGGGTCACCGTCGCGTTGACCAGATCGGCGATTTCCTTGTTGGTGGGCCAGATGTCCTTGAGATAGACCGGCTGGCCGTTCCTGCCGGTGCCGAGCGGTTCGGTCGTCAGGTCGATGTTCATGTCGCCCGCCAGCGCATAGGCGACGACAAGGGGCGGCGAGGCGAGGTAGTTCGCCCGCACGTCGGGCGAGATACGGCCCTCGAAATTGCGGTTGCCGGACAGGACGGCGGTCGCGACCAGATCGCCCTCGGCGATCGCCGCCGAAATCTCCGGCTGCAGCGGCCCGGAATTGCCTATGCAGGTGGTGCAGCCGTAGCCCACGAGGTTGAAGCCCACGGCGTCCAGATCCTCCTGCAGGCCTGCCGCCTCGAGATATTCGCTGACAACCTGCGATCCGGGCGCGAGCGAGGTCTTGACCCAGGGCTTGCGGTTCAGGCCAAGGGCGCGCGCCTTGCGCGCCACGAGGCCCGCGCCGATCAGCACATAGGGGTTCGACGTGTTGGTGCAGGAGGTGATCGAGGCGATCACCACCTTGCCCGAGGACATTGTGTAATCCTCACCCTTCACCACGACTTCCTGGCCCATCGGGCGCTTGAAGCTCGCCTCCATCTCTTTCGCGAAGGAGGCTTTCGCATCGGTCAGCGCCAGATAGTCCTGCGGGCGCTTCGGGCCCGAGATCGCCGGGACGATGGTCGACATGTCGAGTTCCAGCGTCGAAGTGTAGATCGGCGCATAGTCCGCGCCGCGCCAGAAGCCGTTTTCCCTGGCATAGGCCTCGACCAGCGCGATCCGCGCCTCGTCGCGCCCCGTTTGACGCAGGTAGCGCAGGGTTTCGCCGTCGATCGGGAAGAAGCCGCAGGTCGCGCCATATTCCGGCGCCATGTTCGCGATGGTGGCGCGGTCGGCCAGGGGCAGATGGTCCAGCCCCTCGCCGTAGAATTCGACGAACTTGCCCACGACGCCGTGTTTCCTCAGCATCTGCACGACCTTCAGGACAAGGTCGGTCGCTGTCGTGCCCTCGACCATCTGGCCGGTCAGCTTGAAGCCCACGACCTCGGGGATCAGCATCGACACGGGCTGGCCGAGCATGGCCGCTTCCGCCTCGATCCCGCCGACGCCCCAGCCGAGGACGGCAAGGCCGTTCACCATCGTCGTATGGCTGTCGGTACCGACGAGCGTATCGGGATAGGCCACTTCCTTGCCATTCTGGTCCTTGTCGGTCCAGACGGTCTGGGCGAGATATTCCAGGTTCACCTGGTGGCAGATGCCGGTCCCGGGCGGCACGACGCGGAAATTCTGGAAGGCTTCCTGACCCCATTTCAGGAAGACATACCGCTCCATGTTGCGCTCATATTCCAGATCGACGTTCTTCTGGAAGGCACGCGGGTTGCCGAATTCGTCGATCATCACCGAATGGTCGATCACGAGGTCGACGGGGTTGAGCGGGTTGATCTTCTGCGGGTCGCCGCCAAGCGCCTTGATCCCGTCGCGCATCGCGGCCAGATCGACGACCGCCGGAACGCCGGTGAAATCCTGCATAAGGACGCGGGCAGGGCGATAGGCGATCTCGCGCGGGTTCTTGCCGCCCTGCGCGCCCCATTCGGCAAAGGCCTTGATGTCGTCGACCGAGACGGTCCGCCCGCCATCCTCGAACCTCAGCATGTTCTCCAGAACGACCTTCAGCGCGGCAGGTAGCCGCGCGAAGGAGCCAAGCCCTGCGGCCTCTGCCGCCGGGATCGAATAGTAATCGACCGACGCGCCGCCTGCGGTCAGCGTGCGGCGGGTCTTTGCGGTATCGGTTCCGGTGATGACAGTCATCTGGCTGGCTCCTCTCGGGCGAAGGCTCTAACGGCAAAAGGCTAATGCCTGATCAATGCCGGTGGTTCAAGTAGGGGTTCGCGGCAGTGTATACATATGTATGCAAAGCCGCGCAAGATGGCGTGAACCGGGCAGCGATCCTGCTCACGCAAACTTGCAGGCGGGCGGACGAGGCGTGAATGGTTTTCCGATCCTGCCTTGGCTAGTGTTCGGGCAGGCAGGTTGCCAGGTTTGGCATGGGGATGCAGATGAGACAGAGGATCATTGCCGCGGCAGCGGCGCTTTCGGCGTTCGCCGGGGTGGCAGCGGCCGAGGGACAGCGCGTGACCGTCGTCGAGCTTTATACGTCGCAGGGCTGTTCGTCCTGCCCGCCCGCAGATGCGCTCTTCTCTGAAGTGGCCGCGCGCGACGGGGTTATCGGCCTCGCCCTGCACGTGGATTACTGGGATTATATCGGCTGGGCCGATACGTTCGCCGATCCCGGCTTCACCAAACGTCAGAAGGCCTATGCCGTCAGCGCCGGCGAGCGGATGGTCTATACGCCACAGATCATCGTGAACGGCGCGACCTCGATCGTCGGCACGGATGCAAGCGCGCTCGCCTCGGCGCTCGTCCCTGCCGGGGGGGCGGGGGCGCCGGATTTGAGCCTGTCCCGGTCGGGAAGCACGATCAGGGTCACCGCCACCGCCGACAGCCCGCTGCCCGAGGGAAGCTTCGTCCAGCTCGTCCGCTATATCCCCACTGCCGCCGTGACCATAGACCGGGGCGAGAATGCCGGGCGGCGGCTGACCTATACCAATATCGTCACCTCGTGGAAGCGCGTCGGCGAATGGGACGGGTCGAAGCCGCTCACCCTCACGCTTGACGCGCCGGGCGACCAGCCGACAGTGGTGATCATCCAGGCGCCGGGGCCGGGGCGAATTCTGGCGGCGGCGGTGCAGGATTGAGACAGGCGCGGTCTATTGTGGGCGCGCAGGGCCGTTGATAGTCTGGGTGACTGGAGATGGCCGTGACTGCAAAACCAAAGATATTCGACTGTTTCACGTTCTATAACGAGCTCGACTTGCTTGAGCTTCGACTGAACGAGCTTTGGCCGGTGGTGGATCATTTCGTCATCGCCGAGGCCGCACTGACATTCACAGGCAAGCCCAAGCCATTGTACTTTCAAGAGAACAGGGCGCGGTTTGCACCATTCCTCGACCGGATCATCCATATCGTCGTCGAGGATTTTCCGCCGACCGCGTCAAGCTGGGAGAGGGAGATCCACCAGCGTGACTGTGTGCGGCGCGGTCTGGCGGCGGCGCGGCCCGACGACCTGCTGCTCTTGTCGGACGTGGACGAGATCCCGCGTGCCTCGGCAGTAGGCTTGCTGCGTGGGGCGCCGCCCCGGCGAGGCGAGGTTGTCTGTTTCTCGCTCGACTGGCATGCCTATTACATCAACGTGCGGCTCCGCGAGAAATGGGTACGGCTCGGGCCGCGCGCGATCCGCATGGACAGTCTTGCGACGATCGACGGCTTGCGCGGCGTCTACGCCCCGGCGTCGTCGTTCGCACGCGATACGGTGCGCTGGCTCAAGGCCTGTCGGCGGATGCGGACACTTGTGCGCCGCCGCGTGCTGGAGGATGCAGGCTGGCATTTCAGCTGGCTCGGAGGCGTGGAAGCCGTGGCAGCGAAGGGAAGTTCGATCAGCGAGCATTCGCATGTCCGCAAGGGCGACAAGACCCTGGATTGGGCGCGCGCGCGGATCGACGGCTTGTTGGGCGACAGGCTGGGCTATGATCTGGTCGAGGACAGAGAGACGCTGCCCGCTTATGTCAGGCAGAGACCGGATCTTTTCGACCGCTACCTGCTTCGATCCGATCAGTCCCGATCGAAATGTGCGGCCAGCTCGTCGGCCGAGTAATGATCCCTGGCGATCCGCCAGCGCCGGTGGATCCAGAACCATTGACCCGGATTGGCCGCGATGCGTGCTTCAAGGCTCTTGCCGAGGGCGCGCGTCATGCTGATGGGGTCGGTGTGCGGCACGGGCGCCTCAAGCACGATCTCAAAGCTGATGCCGTCAGCCTTTCGGATCGCATAGAAGGGAATAAGCTCGGCGCCGTAGCGCAGCGCCAGCTCGGCTGCTGACAGCGCGGTCGCTGCCGGTTTTCCAAGAAAGTCCAGGATGTGCCCGCCGTGCACATTCTGATCGAAGATGAGGACAAGCTGCCCGCCCGCCTTGAGATGGCGCACGAAGCCCGCCGTTCCGCGGGTGCCTTGCGGAAAGACCGGGCCGCCGAAAGCTTCCATCGTGCGGACGTAATGTTCGTTGAAGAAGCTGTTGCGCATCGGCCGGTAGAGCCCGCCGATATGATAACCACGCCCGACAAGTGCCGCCCGCGCCGCTTCGTAATTGCCGAAATGGCCCGAGACGAGAATCACCGGCCGCCCGGCATCGCGTGCCGCTTCAAGCGCGGCGCGGCCCGGCCCGTGGATTTCGGCCCCGGACATCCGGCGCATCAGATCGCGGGTCGAATAATTCTCGATCAGGGCACGCCCGGCATTGTCGCAGGCGTCATCGGCGATCTTGCGGCGCTCGGTTTCCGGCATCTCGGGCCAGATCAGCGCGAGATTGGCCCTGGCCCGTCCCCGGTATCCGGCGAGGGGGCCGATCACCCGCCGCATCAGCCAGCCCATGCCCGCCACGCGCACAGGGTAGGGCAGGGCAAGCGACAGGCCGATAAGGCCACGAAGCGCCAGGTTCGAGACGTAGTCGAACGCAATCTGTGCCCTGCTGCGGTCGCGGCTCATCGGTCTTCGGGTCGCTCTGTGACGGATGGCGGCCCTGTCAGGCCGCCCTCCGGTCAGACCTAGAGGCTTGAAGGCCAAAGCTCAAGCGCCCGAAAAGCGCTGCCCCGGCGCAGGGCCGGGGCAGCAGGTCTTGTGGCAGGTTTTGGCTCAGAAGCCCGCCTTGATCTTTTCGAACTCGGCCAGCTGGCGTTCGCGCAGGGCATTGTCGTTCGGCACCTGCGGCAGGATCGGCGCATTGATCGCACCAAGGCCCGCGTCAGCGACCACCGCCGGGTCCATGGCCGCCATAGCCGGCGTGTTCGACAGGCCGTAACCGATATTCTCGATCAGCGCGGGCGCCGCGTCGGGGCGCAGCCAGGAATTGATGAAGTCATAGGCCTTCTCTTCGTTGCCCGGCCCGTCCTTCATGTTCACATAGCCGCAGAACCAGGTCGACGACCCTTCCTTGGCCTCGCGCTGGAAGCCGACCGGATAATTGTCGGCCTTGAGATAGGCGACGCCATCGTTCCAGGACCAGGCAATCAGCACCTCGCCCGAGGCCATGATCTGCGCCATTTCGGCGGGATCGTTCCAGTAGGCGCGGACGTTCGGGTGAACCTTGCGCAGCCAGTCGGCGGCGGCGGTGAACTGTTCGTCGGAAATGTTGGTCCAATCGGTCACGCCGGTCGCCAGATAGGCCAGCGCCCAGACATCGTCCGACGAGTTTGGCAGCGAGACGCGGCCTTCGTATTTCGGGTCGGCGAAGACCTGAAGCGAGGCGACATCCTCGACCGGCACTTCATCGGTATTGTAGGCGACGGCGGTCACACCCCAGTCGGTCGGGATGTACCAGACGCCACCGTCATCCTGAAAGACCGGCGAATTGAGGAATTTCGGGTCGATATTGGCGAACTCCGGGATTTTCGAAATGTCCCAGGGCTCGATCAGGCCCGCTTCGCGGTATTTGGACACCATCTGCGAGCAGGGGTGGGTCACGTCGGACTTGAATCCCGAGGCAACCTTCTGGAAGGCCTCGTCGTCGGAGCCGAAGAACGTGTAGGTCGGGCCGTCGCCGTTCTTGTCCTTGTAGGCCTGATAAAGGCCTTCGACCTCGAACCCGGCCCAGTCGAGGACCAGAAGATCGGGATCGGCCGCGCGCGCGGGCAAGGAGAGAGCAAGAGCTGCGACCGAGGCCGCGAGCAGGGAGTGTAATTTCAAGATAGCCTCCAGAGTGGAAGCCCCGGCAAGGATCCGGGGCGGGGATACCGCGGGCAACTATGCCTGCCGCCCGAGGAGTTGCAAGGGCAAGGTGAGGGCCTGCGCGGTGCTTGGCCGACGCAGGCCCTGTGCCTTGGCCTAAAGGTATGACGTTATTGCAAAAACCGTCAGAAACCGGCTTTGATGTTCTCGAAGGTCTGCAACATCTTTTCGTGAAGGGCAGGATCCTTCGGCACCTGTGCGAGGATGGGTGCGTTCGCGGCACCGAGACCAGCCGTCGCCAGGGTCTCGGCAGGTATCACGCCCATGCCGGTTGCGTTGGAATGGCCGACGCCAAGTTCGTCGACGATTACGCCAGCCGCATCGGCGCGAAGCAGCGAGTTGACGAAGTCATAGGCCTTGTCTTCGTTGCCGGGTGCGTTCTTCATGTTCACATAGCCGCAGAACCAGGTCGACGACCCCTCGGCAGCTTCGCGCTGATAGCCGACCGGGAAGCCTTCGTCCTGCAGCAGGGCAACGGCATCGTTCCAGGCCCAGCCGACCAGCACTTCGCCCGACGCCATGAGCTGGCTCAGTTCCGCCGAATCGTTCCAGTAGGCCCGGACGTTCTGATGCGCCTTGCGCAGCCACTCGGCCGCTGCGTCGAACTGTTCGTCGCTGATCGACACCCACGAGGTCGTGCCGGTGGCGAGATAGGCCAGCGCCCAGACATCTTCCGACGAATTCGGCAGCGAGGTGCGGCCCTGATATTTCGGATCGATGAAGATGTTCAGGCTGGCGATATCTTCGGCCGGAACCTCGTTCGTATTGTAGGCGACCGCGGTCGCGCCCCAGTCGAACGGCAGGAACCACAGGCCCTGGTCGTCCTTGATCGAGGGCGACGCAAGGAAGTTCGGGTCCAGTTGGGCGACAGAGGTCAGCTTGCTTTCATCCCATGGTTCGATCAGCCCGGCTTCGCGGTACTTGTCCACGAAGGTCGAGCAGGGATGGACGACATCGGCCTTGAAGCCCGAGACGGCCCGCTGGAACGCTTCGTCATCGGACGCAAACAGCGAATAGGTCGGCGAGTTGTTGTGCTTCGCCGTATAGTCGGCATAGAAGCCCTCGATCTCGTAACCCGCCCAGTCCATCACCGTCAGCTCTGCGTCCGCCGCCATGACAGGCAGGGTAAGCGAGACAATGGCCGTCGCGGCCAGAAGTGTTCTTTTGATCATTCTATCCTCCCCAGAATATGATCAAATCATAACCACCAAGAATGACATCGCAAGTCTTTTGATTCGATCTTGGAAATCTTGCGGGCTAATCGGCGGGCAGCGAAGGAAAATTTTCTGTGGCGGGCTTCACGGGACTGGGCGCGATGGATAGACTTTGCGGCGATCCGGCCTGACGGATCTGCCGCACCTCCTCGACCATGGGCGATTGCGGCTCGGCAGGAAGACCTGTCAGCCCCTTTGGCGGCTGCCTGCCGGGCGCTCCCGGCGATCGGCCCTTCGGATGATGGAGACAGATGTGACGACCCTCGACCTCGCCTATGTGCGCAGCCAGTTCCCGGCCTTCGCGGTGCCGGGCCTTGCCGAACAGGCCTTCTTTGAAAATGCCGGTGGCTCCTATGCCTGCCAGCCGGTGATCGACCGGCTGACGCGCTTCTACCGCGAACGCAAGGTACAGCCCTACGCGCCCTACGCCGCCGCTCAGGCGGGCGGGGCGGAGATGGATGAGGCGCGCACCCGCCTTGCGGCGATGATGGGGGTGAAGCGGCAGGAACTGTCCTTCGGCCCCTCGACGACCGCGAACACCTATGTCCTGGCGCAGGCTGTCCGGCGCTGGCTGACCGACAAGGGCGGCGCGATCGTCGTGACCAATCAGGATCACGAGGCCAATTCCGGCCCATGGCGGCGGCTGGCCGAAGACGGGATCGAGGTTCGGGAATGGCAGATCGATCCGGCGACCGGGCATCTCGACCCCGCACGCCTCAAGCCGCTTCTTGCCGACGGCAAGGTCAGGCTTGTCTGCTTCCCGCATTGCTCGAACGTTGTGGCAGAGATCAACCCCGTGGCCGAGATCGCTTCCACCGCCCATGCGGCGGGCGCTGCGGTCTGCGTGGATGGCGTCAGCTACGCGCCCCACGGCCTGCCGAATGTCGCCGACCTCGGCGCCGATATCTATCTTTTCTCGGCCTACAAGGTCTACGGCCCCCATCAGGGCATCATGGTGATCCGCGAGGCCTTCGGGTTCGACCTGCCGAACCAGGGCCATTATTTCAATGGCGACACGCTCTACAAGCGTTTCACCCCCGCCGGTCCCGATCACGCCCAGATCGCCGCAAGCGCCGGAATGGCCGATTATTTCGATGCGCTCAATGAGAGGCATTTCGCGCCCGAGCCCGACGCGGCAAAGCGCGGCGCGGCGGTCCATGATCTGATGCGCGCCCACGAAATTGCCATCTGCCAGCCGCTCCTCGACTATCTCGCCGCGCGCAACGACCTGCGCCTGATCGGCCCGCGCGATGCGGCGCGCCGGGCACCGACGGTTGCCGCAGCGCTCGACCGCGCGGCAGAGCCGGTGTCGGAGGCGCTGGGGCGCGAGGGGATCAATTGCTGGGCGGGCGATTTCTACGCCGTCCGGCCGCTGACGGCGATGGGCGTTGATCTCGACAAAGGCGTGCTGAGGCTCTCGATGACCCATTACACCTCGCCCCAGGATGTGAGCCGCCTGATCGCCGCACTCGACCGCGTGCTCTGAGGGGGGCGGGATGGCCGACGGCCCGGTGATCGTCTGGTTCCGCCGCGACCTCAGGCTCGACGATCATCCCGCTCTTGTTGCCGCCGCCGAGACCGGACGGCCGATCCTGCCGCTCTTCATCCATGACGAGACGGTAGAGCCGCTCGGCGCCGCGCCGCGCTTCCGTCTCGGCCTCGGGGTCGAAGCCCTGACCTCGGCGCTGGAGCGGCGCGGGATGCGGCTGATCCTTCGGCGGGGCAGGGCGCTTGACGTGCTGAAGGCGCTGGTGGCGGAAACCGGCGCTGCGGCCATCCACTGGACGCGCTACTACGAGCCCGCCCACATCGACCGCGACAAGGCCATCAAGGCCTGGGCGGCGGCGGCTGGCCTGACGGCGCGCAGCTTTCCCGGCGCTCTCCTGCATGAACCGACGCAGGTGCTGACGCAGGCGGGCCAGGCCTATTCGGTCTTCACCCCCTTCTGGCGGCGCCTGCGACAGGGTGAGGTCGCACCGCCGCTTGCCGCGCCCGGCACCTTGCGCCGCCCGCAAGACTGGCCCGCGAGCGATGACCTCGCGGACTGGCGAATGGCGGCGCCGATGAACCGGGGCGCGGCGATCCTGCGGCCGCACATCGCGCCGGGCGAGGCGGCGGCACTTGCCCGCCTGTCGGCCTTTCTTGAAGGCCCGCTCCGTCTTTATGCCGAACGCCGCGATTTTCCGGGCGAGGCAGCGACCTCCGGCCTGTCGGATCATCTGGCCTGGGGCGAGATTTCGCCCCGGCGCATCTGGGCCGAGGTGATGGCGCGCACGGATCAGGACGCAACGCTCGACCGGCCGGGGGAGAAGGTCCTCTCGGAGCTTGCCTGGAGGGACTTCGCCTGGCACCTGATGTATCACGACCCGTCGCTTGCCACCGAAAACTGGCGCAAGGGCTGGGAGGCCTTCCCCTGGCGGGCCGACAATGACGATGCCGAACGCTGGCGGCGCGGCATCACCGGCGTGCCGTTCGTCGATGCGGGAGTGCGCGAGATGTATGTCACCGGACGGATGCACAACCGGGTGCGGATGGTCGCGGCCTCGTACCTGACCAAGCATCTTCTGACCGACTGGCGGGTCGGGCAGGCCTGGTTCGCCGAGTGCCTGACCGACTGGGATCCGGCCTCGAACGCACTCGGCTGGCAATGGGTCGCGGGCTCGGGGCCGGATGCCGCGCCCTATTTCCGTATCTTCAATCCCGACGCGCAAGCCGACCGTTTCGATCCGGCAGGCGTCTACCGCAACCGCTTCCTCGGCGCGGGCGGCGACCGGCGCGGCGCTCTCGCCGACGCCTATTTCGATGCGGTACCCCGATGCTGGACCCTCGACAGGACCACCCACTATCCAGAACCAATCATTGAACATTCCGCCGGGCGCGCCCAGGCCCTAGCCGCCTACGAGCGCTTCCGGGACCAGTGATCACGAAATCGTTGCCCGGGCGGATTTTCTTGCGCTAAGCTCCTGCCATCGGGGGATGCGACATGGATGTTCTGACGACAACAGAGGGACAGGCCCGCCTGCCGCGCTATTTTGCGCAGGTCTTTCAGATCGCCCAGACATTGAACCGCGGACGACTGGATTTCGTTCTGGAGGACGGGCGGCGTTTCCGCGCAGAGGGAAAGGCGGCCGGACCGGTGGCAGAAATCACGGTCCATGATCCGGACATATTCGCGCGGCTGATCCGCGAGGGCGACCTGGGGTTTTCCGAGGCCTATCTCGAAGGCGGCTGGTCGACGCCCGATCTTCAGGCCTTCATGGACCTCATCCATGACGGCAATGACAGTCTCTATGACGGCTTTCCCGGCATGGGCTTCCTGCGGGCGCTGGAACGGCTGCGCCACTGGATGAACGCCAACACCAAGCGGCAGGCAAAGAAGAACATCGCCTATCACTATGACCTCGGGAACGAATTCTACCGGCTCTGGCTTGACGATACGATGACCTATTCCTCGGCGCTCTTCCGCAGCGGCCAGGACAGCCTCGAGGCGGCGCAGCGGGCGAAATATGCCTCGATGGTCGACCGGATCGGCGCCCAGCCCGGCGATCATGTGCTGGAGATCGGCTGCGGCTGGGGCGGTTTCGCCGAATATGCGGCGGGCGAACGCGGGCTGAAGGTCACCGGCCTGACGATCAGCCAGGCCCAGCACGACTTCGCGGTCGCGCGGATGAAGCGGGCGGGCCTTGCCGACCGGGTCGAGATCAAGCTGCAGGATTATCGCGACGAAAGAGGCCAGTATGACGGCATCGCGTCCATCGAGATGTTCGAGGCGGTGGGCGAGAAATACTGGCCGATCTATTTCGACACTTTGCGCGAGCGGCTGAAGCCCGGCCGGAAGGCGACGCTGCAGATCATCACGCTGCAGGAGAAGCGCTTCGAGGTCTATCGCAAGGGCGTGGATTTCATTCAGAAATACATCTTCCCCGGTGGCATGCTGCCCTCACCCACGGCGCTGCGCGCCGAAGTGGCGCGCGCGGGGCTCGGGCTTGTGGGGTCGTTCGAATTCGGCGAAAGCTACAGTCAGACGCTGAGACGCTGGCACGAAACCTTCAACGCGCGGTGGGACGAGGTGTCGAGGCTCGGGTTCGACGAACGGTTCCGCCGGATGTGGAACTTCTACCTGACCTCCTGCGCCGGGGCTTTCCGCTTCGGCAATTGCGATGTGACTCAGATTACAGTTGAAAGGCCGGTGCCCTGAATGCCTACCGCTTCCAAACTTTTCGCAGCGTTCGGCATGGCGCTGGTCGCCTTCCTGAGCGCCGAGATCTTCAAGCCGCATATGCCTGCGGGCACCCAGTTCGGCGCCTTCTCGCCACTCAGCGCCATCATAGGCATCGTCTGCGGCTGGCGCATCCTTGGCCCTGCGACCGGTGAGGGCTGGTGGCCGTCGGCCAATGCCGGGTTGCGTGCCTCGCTCGGGGCGCTCGCACTCGCGCTGGTGCTGTTTTCGACCGAGGAGATGCTCGTCCAGGCCGTCCGCAAATATTACGACACACCGACCGAGGCGATCATGGGGCTGATCGGCATCGCCGCCGAGATCGTGCAGCGGATGGTCGCGGCCGACTTCTTGCTCGCTCTTCTCGGCGGCGGTATGCTGGCGGGCGTTCTCAGCGAATGGGCCGGGCGACGCTGGAGCTAGCCGCGGAGACCGGGTTTGTGACATCGCTTTTCCTGCATGGCGCACTGTGCCATGCCCCGCTGGCCGAGATCGTCCTCGGCCCGGTCCCAGCCGCCGAAATGGCTCACCTTCCGGCATTCTCCGAGGTCTGGCTTGACGATGGCGCCCGCTCGGCGCTCGTGCCCGGCGGCGCGGGCGTAGCCGGCCTCATCGTGCCCTGCGTCAGTGCCGAGGCACTCGCGCGCATGGATTTCTATGCGGCCCTGTTCGGAGACGAGCCCGGCGAAGCTTCGGCGACCGGGAGCGACGGAACCGAGAGAGGCGTGCGCATCTACCTGCGCCCCGCGCAGCCGATCCCTGCGGCGGCGGCTGAAAGGCCCGCAGATTGGCTGGCGCGATGGGCACGGACCGTCACCTGTGCGGCGGAAGAGATCATGGCACGTTTCGGTACGGTCCCGCCCGAACGGCTCGGACGCCGCTATGGGCAGATTCTCACGCGCGCCGGTGCGCGCCTGCGCGCCGAGGCGCTTCGCGCCGGAACCGAAACCCTGCGCCGCGGGGTTTCGCGCGAAGATGTGTCTCGCCTGCGGCTCGACCATCCCTACGAGGCCTTCTTCGCCGTCGAGGAACATGATCTGTCCTACCGCCGGTTCGACGGCTCTATGGGGCCGGTCCTCAACCGCGCCGTCTTCATCTCGGGCGATGCGGCGGTGGTGCTGCCCTACGATCCGGTGCGCGACCGTGTCCTTCTGATTGAACAATTTCGCGCCGGACCCTATGCGCGCGGCGACGCCAACCCCTGGCTGCTGGAGGCGATCGCCGGGCGGATCGACGGCGGCGAGACGCCCGAGGAGGCGGCGCGGCGCGAGGCGGAGGAGGAGGCGGGTGTGACGCTTGGGGAGCTCATTCCCGGGCCGCGCTACTATCCCTCGCCCGCCGCCAAGGCCGAATATCTCTATTCCTTCATCGGTCTTGCCGATCTGCCCGACGGGGCGGCGGGCATCGGCGGGCTGGAGGCCGAGGCCGAGGATATCCGCAGCCATCTGGTGCCCTTCGAGCGGCTGATGGCTTTGCTGTCGAGCGGCGAGATCGACAATGCGCCGCTGGCCCTCTTGGCGCTGTGGCTGGAGAGAGAGCGTCCGCGATTGCGAAGCGCGCCGGGCTGAGGGGCCGCTCATCGCGCCCGTGCGGCCGCTCTTCGCCGGGAGACCGGCGATGAGCCCTGGAAGGGGCGAAGAGCCGCCGCGCCCGCCGCCGCGCCGGCCCTCTCGGAGTCACCCCGACGCACTCAGGCTGCCTTGAGGAGGCCGTCGTCCTTCAGACCAGCATAGCATTCGTCAAGCGACTTGCGCGCGCGGGCGATCAGCACGTCGATTTCCTCGGGGCGGATGACCAGCGGCGGGGCGATGATCATCCGGTCACCCACATGGCGCATGATCAGGTTG
This sequence comes from Frigidibacter sp. SD6-1, assembly GCF_030143255.1. GTDB lineage: Bacteria > Pseudomonadota > Alphaproteobacteria > Rhodobacterales > Rhodobacteraceae > TMP-24. Next base: position 60,513 of record NZ_JARJNR010000009.1, on the reverse strand, counting down.
TTGGCGAAGCAGCGCTCGCGGCAGCGGTAGCCGACGGTGCCGGTTTCCGAGGCGAACTTCGCCCGCGTGGCCTTGTTCGGTGTCAGCGCGATCGAGCCCATCAGGCCCACAAGCTTGGCCTCGCCGACCAGCGGGTGGTCGGCCAGCGCCTGCCAGCGCTCGTTCAGATAGGGATGCGCGACGTTGCGGACGTGCTCGATGATGCCCTCTTCCTCGATGATCCGCAGGTTCTCGAGCGCCACCGCCGCCGCCACAGGATGGCCCGAATAGGTGTAGCCATGGTTGAAGTCGCCGTGCGAGCCCAGAATCTCGGCCACCTCGTCGCACATGATCGAACCGCCGATCGGCTGGTAGCCCGACGACAGGCCCTTGGCGATCGTCATGATATGCGGCCTGATCCCGAAGGTCTCAGACCCGAACCAGTTGCCGGTGCGGCCGAAGCCGGTGATGACCTCGTCGGCGATCAGCAGGATGCCGTACTTGTCGACGATGCGCTGGATTTCCGGCCAGTAGGTCGAGGGCGGAATGATCACGCCGCCCGCACCCTGCACCGGTTCACCTATGAAGGCCGCGACCTTCTCGACGCCGAGTTCGAGGATCTTCGCCTCAAGCTCCTGCGCCCGCATCAGCCCGAACGCCTCGGGCGTCATGTCGCCGCCCTGCGCCCACCAGTTCGGCTCGCCGATATGGACGATCCCGTCGATCTTGCCGCCGTGGGCATGGATCGGGGCCATGCCGCCCAAGCTGCCGCCGCCCATGGTCGAGCCATGGTAGCCGTTGGTACGGGCGATGATCACGCGCTTTTCCGGCTGGCCCTTGATGTCCCAGTAGCGGCGGACGGCGCGGATGTTGGTGTCGTTGGCTTCGGACCCCGAGCCTGCGAAGAACGTATGGTTCAGATCGCCCGGCGCCAGTTCGGCAAGCTTCGCGGCCAGCGCAATCGCAGGAACGTGCGACGTCTGGAAGAAAGTGTTGTAATAGGCCAGCTCGTCCATCTGGCGCTTGGCGACATCGCCCAGCTCCTTGCGGCCATAGCCGATGTTGGTGCACCAGAGCCCCGCCATCCCGTCGAGGATCCTGTGGCCTTCGCTGTCGGTCAGCCAGACGCCTTCGCCCCGCACCATGATGCGCGCGCCCTTGCGGGCCAAAGCGGCATTTTCGGTGAACGGATGCATATGGTGCTTGGCGTCCAGCGCCTGCAGCTCTTTCGTCGGCATATGGTTGGTGATCTTCGTCATCTTGCCCTCACAATCCCAGGGGTGCGAGGCCCTTTTGCCCGGAACCGGTCGGGGAATCATCCCCCGGTCCGACAAGGTGCCATTGACGTCAGAATAGCCGGTGCCGGGCGGAAGTCAAGAAATTTGATCAAATTGTGAGGCACACCTCGTCGTCGCATTTCATGCGCTCCTCGGGGCGCTCGAAGAGCGCACGCAGTGCGACGATGAGCGCCGGTCAGATTTCGCCCGCTTGCAGCGCCTGCCGCACGAGGTCCACGCCCTGGGCGATATCGGCCTCGATGGCGCGGGCCAGCGCGCGGCCGTCGCCGGCCCGCGCCGCCTCGAGCGCGTCGAGATGGCGGTCGGGCAGGCGGCCCTCGCTGTAGCGGGCTGCGACAACGCGCAGGGAAGGGCCGAACCGCAACCAGAGCGACTGGGCGATCTCGGTCAGGACCTGGGCGCCGGAGGCTTCGTAGAGCGTGAAGTGGAACAGGTGATTGCCGGTGAGATAGGCCGGAATGTCGTCGCGCCGGATCGCCGGATCGATCGCGGCGTCGATCTCGACCAGCCGGTCGATCGTCGCGGCCGAGAGGCGCGGCGCCGCGAGTTCCGCTATCTTCGGCTCGATCGTCAGGCGGGCGAAGGCGATCTGGTCGAGAAGCGCCGCAGTAAGCCGCGGGACCGAAACGCGGCGATTGCCATGGAGCGTCAGCGCGCCTTCCGCCGTCAGTCGCCGGATCGCCTCGCGAACCGGCGTCATTCCTGCGGTCAGTTCCCTGGTAAGCCCCTGGATCGTCACCGCCTGTCCGGGCGCGAGCCCGCCGGTCAGCACCATGTTGCGCAGTTGCACATAGGTCACTTCATGGGTCGGGATCTTGCGATCCTGCACCTCGGTTCCCCCGATATCCATTGCGCAACGCCCTTCGCGACCTTTTGGTCAAATTATCGGGCATGGGCGGACCGATCAAGCCTCAACGCTCTGGATTATTTGTCTACTAAACTTTTAGTTTGACAAAGGGCCGATTCCGGTTACTCAATTCCCTCAGCCAGCTAGAGACTGGCTCAGCATTATTCGGGAGGAGACAGGATGCGGACGTATCTGCTCTCCGCCGTGGCGGTTTCTGCCGTCATGGCGGGGTCGTGGCCGGCATTTGCCGACGAGGCCGCGGCACAGAAATGGATCGACGAGGAATTCCAGCCTTCGGCTTTGTCGAAGGATGACCAGATGGCCGAGATGAAATGGTTCATCGAAGCCGCCAAGCCCTATGCGGGCATGGAAATCAACGTGCTGTCGGAGGGCATTCCGACCCATTCCTATGAATCGCAGGTCCTGACCAAGGCGTTCGAGGAAATCACCGGCATCAAGGTCAATCACCAGATCCTCGGCGAAGGTGAGGTGGTGCAGGCCGTCCAGACCCAGATGCAGACGAACCGCAACCTCTATGACGGCTATGTCAACGACAGCGACCTGATCGGCACGCATTCGCGCCTGCAACTGGCCTATCCGCTCAGCGACATGATGGCCGGTCCCTGGGCCGACGTGACCAACCCCGGCCTCGACCTGCCCGACTTCATGGGCACGAGCTTCACCACCGGCCCGGACGGCAAGCTCTATCAGCTGCCCGACCAGCAGTTCGCCAACCTCTACTGGTTCCGCAAGGACTGGTTCGACCGTCAGGACCTGAAGGACGCCTTCAAGGCCAAGTATGGCTACGACCTTGGCGTGCCGGTCAACTGGTCGGCCTATGAGGATATTGCCGAATTCTTCACCAATGACGTGAAGGAAGTCGACGGCGTGCAGATCTACGGCCATATGGACTATGGCAAGCGCGCACCCGACCTTGGCTGGCGCATGACCGACGCCTGGCTGTCGATGGCCGGTGCGGGTTCTCCGGGCGAGCCGAATGGGATCCCGATCGACGAATGGGGCATCCGCATGGAAGCGGGGTCGTGCAACCCGGCCGGCGCCTCGGTCAGCCGTGGCGGCGAAGCAAACGGCCCGGCGGCCGTCTTCGCGATCGCCAAGTGGGACGAGTGGCTGAGGAAATACGCCCCTCCTGGTGCGGCTTCCTATGACTTCTACCAGTCGCTGCCCGCGCTTTCGCAAGGCAACGTTGCCCAGCAGATCTTCTGGTACACCGCCTTCACCGCCGACATGGTGAAGCCGAAGTCCGAAGGCAACAACACCGTCGATGACGAAGGCAATCCGCTGTGGCGGATGGCGCCGAGCCCGCACGGCCCCTACTGGAAGGAAGGCCAGAAGGTCGGCTATCAGGACGTGGGTTCCTGGACGTTCCTCAAGTCCACCCCGGAGGATCGCGCCAAGGCGGCCTGGCTCTATGCCCAGTTCGCCGTGTCGAAGACGGTTGACGTCAAGAAATCGCACGTCGGTCTGACCTTCATCCGCGACTCGACCGTGCGGCATGAAAGCTTCACCGAACGCGCGCCGAAACTTGGCGGTCTCGTTGAATTCTATCGTTCGCCCGACCGCGTCCGCTGGTCGCCAACGGGCATCAACGTGCCCGACTATCCCAAGCTCGCGCAAATCTGGTGGCAGCAGATCGGCGACGTGAACTCCGGCGCCTTCACGCCGCAAGAGGCGATGGACCGTCTGGCCGAGGAAATGGACATCACCATGGCCCGTATGCAGGCCGCCGACGAAAGCGCCAATGTCTACGGCGGTTGCGGCCCGCGCCTGAACGAGCCCAAGGACCCGTCCGAATGGCTCGGCAAGGAAGGCGGCCCGCATGCCAAGCTCGACAACGAGAAAGAGCAAGGCGTGACCGTCAACTATGACGATCTGATCAAGCAGTGGGCTGAGAACTAGGTTCTCCCCGGCGGTGGCCAGCGATGGCCACCCCTGCCGGGGCCTCCGGTCATCTTCCGGGGCCCCGGTTTTTCCATGACGGGTGCGACAATCGAAGAAGGAAGGGACGGATGGCGCTTGAGCTTCAGGCTGTCACCAAAAGGGTCGGGCAGGCTGTCCATATCAAGGAGACCTCGCTTGTCTTCGAACCCGGCCGGTTCAACGTGCTTCTGGGCGAGACCGGGTCTGGCAAGACCTCCCTCATCAAGCTGATGGCGGGGCTCGACCGGCTGGCCTCAGGCAAGCTTCTGATGAACGGCCGGGACGTGACCGGCCTCAGCCCGCAGAAGCGCAATATCAGCCTCGTCCACCAGTTCTTCGTGAATTATCCCCATATGACGGTGTTCGAGAACATCGCCTCGCCCCTCAGGGTCGCGGGCCTCGCCGCTTCGGAAATCCAGGGACGGGTCGAAGCAGCGGCCGATGTGCTGAAACTCCGCCCGATGCTGAAACGCCGCCCGCACGAGCTGTCCGGCGGCCAGCAGCAGCGCACGGCGCTCGCCCGCGCCATCGCCAAGGAATCGACGGCCGTCTTCCTCGATGAGCCGCTCGCCAACCTCGACTACAAGCTCCGCGAGGAGTTGCGCGACCAGTTGCCGGAGCTTTTCGCCGGGCGCGGCGCGGTCGTCGTCTATGCCACATCGGAACCGGCCGAGGCGCTGATGCTAGGCGGCATGACTGCCCTCATGCAGGATGGTCGGGTGACGCAGTTCGGCCCGACCGCCCAGATTTACCGGCGCCCCAACACGCTTGTCTCGGCCCGGGTCTTTTCCGACCCGCCGATCAATGCGGCACCCGCGACCAAGACCGGCGACCGGATGCGGTTGACGGCCGGGGCGGAATGGCCGCTCGCCGGTGCAGCAGCGAGCCTCGCGGACGGGCCCTATACTGTCGCCGTCCGCCCCCATCACGTCCGGCCGATGCACGCTGAGGCGTCCGAAGTCAAGCTGACGGGGCCGATCATGGTGACAGAGCTTTCGGGCTCAGAAAGTTCCGCCCATTTCCGGCTTGGCGAAGATACCTGGGTCTCGCTCGCCCCGGGCGTCCATCCGTTCGAGGTGGGCGCAGCGCACGCATTCTACATGGACCCCGCCAACTGCTTCTATTTCGCGCCGGACGGCGCGCTTGTCGCCTGAGGGGACGATGGCCAAGATCACGCTCGACAAGCTCCGCCATTCCTACATGGCCAATCCCTCCGGCCCGCAGGATTATGCGCTGAAGGAACTGAACCTCGACTGGGAGGATGGCGGCGCCTATGCGCTGCTCGGCCCCTCGGGCTGCGGGAAATCCACGCTTCTCAATATCATCTCGGGGCTTCTGGTGCCCTCCGAAGGCCGCATTCTGTTCAACGACAAGGACGTCACTCAACTCCCCCCCGACCGGCGCAACATCGCGCAGGTGTTCCAGTTCCCGGTCATCTACGACACGATGACCGTCTTCGATAATCTGGCTTTCCCGCTCAGGAACCGCGGTATCGACGAGTCGCGCGTCAAGACGCGCGTCGAGGAGATTGCCGCGATGCTCGACGTGACCGACATGCTGCGCACCCGCGCGGCGAACCTCACCCCCGACAACAAGCAGAAGATTTCCATGGGCCGCGGTCTCGTGCGCGAGGATGTCAATGTCATCATGTTCGACGAGCCGCTGACCGTCATCGACCCGCATCTGAAATGGAAGCTGCGCTCGAAACTGAAGGAACTGCACCACCGCGTCCGGGCGACGATGATCTATGTCACCCATGACCAGACCGAGGCGCTGACCTTCGCGGACCAGGTCGTGGTGATGCAGGACGGCGAGGTCGTGCAGATCGGGACGCCGGTCGACCTCTTCGACCGGCCCCAGCACACGTTCGTCGGCCATTTCATCGGCTCGCCCGGCATGAACATCCTGCCGTGCGACCTGCGCGACGGCCGCGCATTCGTCGCGGGCCATCAGGTATCGCTGGAAGGGGCTGTGACAGGCAGCTCGGGAAGGACCGAAGTCGGCATCCGGCCCGAATTTGTCTCGCTCGGTGCGACCGGCCTGCCCGCCACGGTGCGCAAGGTCTCCGACCTCGGGCGGCATGCCGTGGTCGAGGCGATGCTGGGTGACACGAAGGTAAACGCCATCGTCGAGGGCGCGGTGCCGGGGCAGGGCGAGGCGGTCCATCTGACTTTCCGCCCTGACCAGACCCGGCTTTACCGCGACGGCTGGATCGCCAGTGAACAGGGGAAGGCTGCCTGATGCGCAAGGTCAATCAGAAGGGCTGGCTCTTCGTCCTGCCGGTCGTCGTGCTTGTCGCCTTCAACGCCCTCATCCCGATGATGACGGTCGTGAACTATTCGGTGCAGGAGACGTTCGGCGACAATGTCTTCTTCTGGCACGGGCTCGGCTGGTTCGAGGATATCCTGAAATCCGACCGGTTTCAGGCGGCGCTCGGGCGGCAGGCCTTCTTTACCTTCCTCATCCTGATCATCGAAGTGCCGCTCGGCGTCATCATCGCGCTGTCGATGCCGAGGAAGGGTTTCTGGGTGCCGGTCTGCCTTGTGACCATGGCGCTGCCGATGCTCATTCCATGGAACGTGGTCGGCGCGATGTGGAACATCTTCACCCTGCCCGACATCGGGCTTCTGGGCTATTTCCTCAACCATGTCCTCGGCATTTCCTACGACATGACCCAGAACCCGACCGCCGCCTGGATCACGGTCATCACCATGGACGTCTGGCACTGGACCTCGCTTGTCGTGCTTCTGTGCTACGCGGGCCTCGTCTCGATCCCCGACGCCTATTATCAGGCCGCAAAGATCGACGGGGCCTCGAACTGGTCGGTCTTCCGCTACATCCAGCTTCCGAAAATGAAGCAGGTCCTGACCATCGCGGTGCTTCTGCGCTTCATGGACAGTTTCAACGTCTATACCGAACCCTTCGTCCTCACCGGCGGCGGCCCGGGCAATTCGACGACGCTTCTGTCGATCGACCTCGTGAAGATCGCCCTTGGCCAGTTCGACCTCGGCCCGGCGGCGGCGATGAGCCTGATCTACTTCGCGATCACGCTTTTTGCCTCCTGGCTTTTCTACACGCTCATGACCCGCAACGATGTGAAGTGAGACGCAGGATGCGCAAAAGATCCATCATTCCGATCCTTTACATCGCTTTCCTGATGCTGCCGATCTACTGGCTGGTGGCGATGAGTTTCAAGACGACGCAGGAGATTCTCGGCGGCTTCTCGCTTTTCCCCCAGACCTGGACGCTGGCGAGCTACCGCACGATCTTCACCGATCCGACCTGGTATTGGGGCTACATCAACTCCATCGCCTATGTGACGATAAACACAGTAATTTCCGTCACCGTCGCGCTGCCCGCAGCCTATGCTTTCTCGCGCTACCGGTTCCTTGGCGACAAGCAGTTGTTCTTCTGGCTTCTCACGAACCGCATGGCCCCAGCGGCGGTCTTCGCGCTGCCCTTCTTCCAGCTCTATTCGGCGGTCGGGCTATTCGACACCTACTGGGCTGTGGCGCTGGCGCACTGCCTCTTCAATATCCCGCTCGCGGTGTGGATACTTGAGGGTTTCATGGGCGGGGTGCCGAAGGAACTCGATGAAACCGCCTTCGTCGATGGCTATTCCTTCCCACGCTTCTTTCTGAAAATCTTCCTGCCGACGATCAAGGCGGGCGTCGGCGTCGCTGCCTTCTTCTGCTTCATGTTCTCGTGGGTAGAGCTTCTCCTGGCCAAGACCCTGACTGCGGTCTACGCCAAACCCATCGCCGCGACGATGACCAAGACCGCGTCATCGGCGGGATACGAGCTCGGCCTTCTCGCCGCCGCCGGCACGCTGACCATCATTCCGGGCGCCATCGTCATCTGGTTCGTCCGCAACTACATCGCCAAGGGCTTCGCCCTGGGGAGGGTGTGATGAGATACCCAGCGTTCTTTCTGACCCTGATGCCGGTCCTGGCCAATGCCCAGACGGCGGGCTGGGGCAATCTCGGCAAGGCCGAGGACAAAGGCTTTTCCTGGACCGCGCCCCTCTGGCCTTCGTTCTGGATGGCCTGGACGCCCGCCACGCTTCTCGTCTTCATCGGCATCTTCGCGGCGATGGCCGTACTGACGGTTCTCGAGATCCGCCGCCCGGGCGGGGACGAGCGGCAGGGCGTGCTCGGACTGACCACCACACGCGGCGACCGGCTCTTCATCTCGCTTCTCGGCACCTCCTATATCTTCATGGCCTGGCTTGGGATCATGGGCATGCCGCTGTGGTGGCCGCTCGCACTCGCCATTGCATGGGGCGTCTTCTGTTTCTGGAAAGTGTGAGGCCGCGCTTTGAGAATGCGAAAGCCGCTGCTAGGATCGCTGGAGTGCAAGGTGACGAACCAAGGATCCACCCCGCAAATGCGCCCGAAGAAAAAGCCAGAGATGCTGACCGAAGTCGAGCTGGAGTTCATGTCCCGGCTTTGGGAGCTTGGCGAGGGAACGGTGCGCGACGTGCTTGATACGCTCGGCGAGGGCCGCAAGCTCGCCTATACGTCAGCGGCGACGATCCTTCGAATTCTCGAACAAAAACAATTCGTGACCAGCACGAAACAGGGCAAGACCTTCACCTACAGGCCAGCGCTGACCAAGGATCTCTATCAGTCGCGCAGCTTGCGAAACCTATCCGAGAAGCTGTTTGACAACACGCCCGTCTCGCTCGTGGCGCGCCTCGTCGACGACAACGATCTGTCCGAGGAGGCATTGGACGAGATTCGGGCGCTTCTGGATAGGAGGCTCAGGAATGGCAAGTCTTAGGGACCTGATCGACGCCTATCTCGACGTCAATATCCTTCTGGCCTTTGCGTGTGTGCTGTGGATCATTGCGCGGATGGCGCTCCGGCTTGCGGGTCTTGGCCATGCCTATACAGCGCAACTCAGGGCGATCCGCGCGGTGTTTCTTGCCATCGTCATCGCGCCGTTCGCGGTGTGGGTGGTGACGCAGGCGACCGACCGGGCGGATGTGGCGCTGTTTGACCGGGTCAATCTGACCGATTTCGTCGTCTCGCAATATCTGCAAGGCAATTTCCAGATGCGGCCCGAGCGGCTGGAAACCATCCTTGGCGCGCGGCGCACGCTGGCGGCGGGGGAGTTCGGGGGGCTGGTGACGCTCGTTCTGGCGCTTTTTGCGGCGGGGTTCGCCCTCTTTTTCTTCCGGCTCGCGGCGAGCATGCTGAAACTGCGCCGGGTGCTTGACGACAGTTTTGTCTGGCGCCGGATTGGCCGGGTCGAACTTCGGCTTGCGGATACGACGACGGTGCCCTTCTCGACACGCAGCCTGCGCCGCCGGATCATCGTCCTGCCTTCCGCCATGCTCGCTGAACCCGATGACCTGCGGATCGCTCTCGGCCACGAGCTCCAGCATCTGCGCCAGCATGACGTCGATTGGGAAATCGGGATGGAAGTGCTGAAACCCTTCTTCTTCTGGAATCCCGCCTTCCACATCTGGCGGCGGATGGGCGAGGAGCTGCGCGAACTTTCCTGCGACCGGCAGGTGATCGAGCGGCGCGGCTATGACGTCGCCGCCTATTGCCAGTGCCTTCTGAGGGTCTGCCACAACAGTCTGAAACGGCGGCGGCTGTTCGCCCTGCAGGCGCCGGTCGTGGCGCTGGTGCAAACCGAAAGCCGCCTCTTCGGCCATCGTTCGGCGCAAGTCCTGCGCCACCGGATGGTGTCGCTGATCGACGGCAAGGCGGAACGTCATCCCGGAGTTGTCGCGGCGCTGCTTCTTGGCCCGCTGGTCGCACTGACGTTCCTTGCCGCCGTCGCCATCCAGCGGCCCGGCGACTGGAGCCAGGACCGGCTGATGCTGTCCACCATCATCAACCTCGAACGGCTGGCGGTGATGAACGCGAATTCGACGCTGAAACAGCCGAGCTACTGAGCCCTCGGCCCCAGAAGCAGGATCTGCACATCGGCGACATTGGTGCCGGTGGCGCCGGTGACGAACAGATCGCCCGCAAGCGCAAGCGCGCGGTTGCTATCATTCTCTGCCAGAAGCGCCTCCGGGTCGCCCCCCGCCGCCACGATCCGCGCCCGCGTGCCCGCATCCACCATGCCGCCCGCGGCGTCCGTCGGCCCGTCGCGCCCGTCGGTCCCGCCCGAGAGGAACAGCCAGTCACGCCCCAGATCGGGCATCGCAAGCGCCACGCGCAGCGCCAGTTCCTGATTGCGCCCGCCACGGCCCGTGCCTTTGAGGATGACCGTCGTCTCGCCCCCGAAGATCAGGCAAGAGGCGCCGGGTCCAGCCCGGCGCGCGGCGGCGATGACTTCGCCCGCTGCATCGCCGACATCGCCCGTCAGCCGGTCCGAGATGATTTCAGCCTCTGAACCACAGGTTTCGGCGATGGCATCAAGGCTCTTGCGGTTCGATCCGATCAAGCGGTTTCGGGCCAGGGGCAGGGGGGCGGTGTTGGTCTCCGGCACCTCCAGATGGGCGCGTACGGCGGCTGGCAGCTCTGCCCAGACGCCGCGCGCCTCCAGCAGTCGCCTCGCATCGGCGCGTGTGCCGAGCGGCGCGACCGTCGGGCCCGAGGCGATGGCACGCAGGTCATCGCCGATCACGTCCGACAGGATGAAGGCCTCGACCGGGGCCGGGGCCGCGAGCCTGAGCATCCCGCCGCCCTTCAGCCGCGACAGTTGCTGGCGGATCAGGTTGATTTCGGTGATCGCGTAGCCATGCGCCAGCAACAACCGGTTGACCGCCGCCTTGTCGGCGAGTGTCAGCCCCGGCGCGGGCGCGGGCAGAAGCGCGGAGCCGCCGCCCGAGATGAGCGCGATCACCCGGTCGGCGGCGGTGGCAGCTTCAAGCAGCGCGGTGACGGCAGCCCCGGCCTCCGCCCCGTTCTCGTCCGGCACCGGATGGCCCGAGGCCATGACCCGGGCCCCCGCCACGGGCCTCGCGTTTTCGTAGTTCGTGATGACCAGCGCCCTGACCGGTGCGCCGCTCAGCTGTCCGAGAGCTTCTTCGGCCATGGGCACGGCGGCCTTGCCGACCGCGACAAGACTCCAGCCGCCGCCGGCGGACGGCGGCTGGACCGGAATGTCGCGGAAAGCGCGCTTCAGCGCCCCGGCCGGGTCGGCGGCCCTGACGGCCGCCTGGAAAAGCCGGGTCGCCTCTGCGCGCATGTCCATCTTACACTCCGGCGATCTGCTTGGCCTTCTCCACCAGCACCTCTGCCTGACGGATCGAGGCGTAGTCAATCAGCCGCCCGTCCAGCGAAACCGCGCCCTTGCCCTGCTTGGCCGCCTCCATCATCGCTTCAAGGATGCGCTTGGCGCGCGTCACTTCCTTTTCCGAGGGGCTCATCACCTCGTTTGCCAGCGTGATCTGGCTCGGGTGGATCGCCCATTTGCCCTCGCAACCCAGGACAGCGGCACGCTTCGCCGCTGCCTTGTAGCCTTCGGGATCGGAAAAATCGCCGAACGGGCCGTCGACGGGGCGGAGCCCGTTCGCGCGCGCCGCGACCACCATGCGCGCCAAGGCATAGTGCCACATGTCGCCCCAATGGGTGGCGCGAGTCGCGTCCTCCAAGGGGTCGGTCAGGACCGAATAATCGGGATTGACGCCGCCGATGATGGTCGTGCGCGCGCGGGTCGAGGCGGCATAATCTGCCACACCGAAATGCAGGCTTTCATTCCGTTTCGAGGCGGCGGCAATTTCATTCACATTCTGCATGCCGAGTGCGGTTTCGATTATATGCTCGAACCCGATGCGCTTCTTAAAACCCATCGCATCTTCGATTTGCGTCACCATCATGTCGACGGCATAAACATCCGCCGCCGTGCCGACTTTCGGGATCATGATCAGGTCGAGCCGCTCACCCGCCTGTTCGACGACGTCCACGACATCGCGGTACATGTAGTGCGTGTCGAGCCCGTTGATGCGGACCGACATGGTCTTTGTGCCCCAGTCGATCTCGTTCAGTGCCTTGATGATATTCTTGCGCGCCTGCGCCTTGTCGTCCGGCGCGACGGCATCCTCTAGGTCGAGGAAGATCACATCTGCGTCCGATTGCGCAGCCTTTTCAAACATTTGAACGGCGCTGCCTGGAACGGCGAGTTCAGAGCGGTTGAGGCGGGCAGGGGCCTGTTCGACGGTGTGGAAGCTCATGGGGCGAATCCTTCGCGGCTGGGTGTCATCGACGGGCGGCAGAGAAGGGGGAAGGAAACGGCCCCTGTCAAGCAAGAAAATTGCGTGACAGACTGTCGCGGGGAAAGATCGTGACGGGGCGGTTGCGAGGGATCAGGACCGCCCCGCGCCGTCCTTCGCGAGCCTCGAGGAATAGTAAAAAGCGATGGCCTGGGCGCGATTGCGGACGCCGAGTTTTTCAAAGAGGTTCGAGAGGTGGAATTTCACCGTATTGGCCGATATTTCGAAATCCCGCGCCAGTTCCTTATTCGAATGACCCTTCGCCAGAGAGTCCAGCAGCGCCTTTTCCCGGCGCGTCAGTTGCGCGATCGGATCGGCCTGCAGGTCGCGCACATCGAGGAAGGGAAAGACCATCTGGCCCGCCGCTACGGCAAGGCAGGTCTCAAGCAGCTTCTCGGCCGGATTGGTGCGGGCGACGAAACCCGCGGCGCCTGCCAGCATGGCGAGCCGCGCCACTTCGCCCCGGCTTTCCTCGCCATAGACCACGATGCGCGGCGCGCCCGGCTGGTCGCGCAGGACCTCGATCAGTTTCTGGCCACCAAGCGCGGGCAGCATCCAGTCGATCACCGCCACCCGGACCGGTACCCGCATCACCGCGCCGAGAAACCCTTCGGCCGTCGCCGAGGTCGCGACCAGCGAGAATCGCGGATCGCGGTCGAAAAGCTCCGACAAAGCCTGAAGCACCAGCGGATTGCTGTCGGCGAGTGACAGGTCGATCGGGCTTTCCGTTACGTTAAGTCTTTGATCAGTCATCTTATTTTCCTGAAACCTACCCGTATTGGCAGGAGGTCATATTGCATACAGCGGTATTCCAACCTGAATGGGTAGGAAAAAAACAGCCTCAAAAGATACCCGAAAGCAGGAGTAAGGCAGGTTGTGGCGCCGGGGCAACCGGTTTTTGTTGGCGCCACACTCTGCCCAGGACCGCCGATGCCAGACATGATCGCCTTCCCAGCCCTCTCGATCCCCGACACGCTCGCTGCGGGTCCGGGCCCGGGCAATACCGACGCCCGGGTCCTTGCGGCTTTTGCCGGTGCAGGGGTTGCGGACCATATGCAGGCGGATGTGCTGCGCGGCATGATCGAATGCAAGCAGATGCTGCGCAGCCTCTGGGGCACGCGGAATATCCATACGTTCGGCGTCGGCGGCACCGGTTTTTCCGGCCTCGACTGCATGCTCAGCGCCATCCTGCCCGGCGACACGGTGGTCGCCTTCACCAACGGTACGTTCAGCGGGATCGACTGCCTGACGATCCGCCTGAAGGCCGCGACGCGGGAGGAGCTGCGGGCCGATCCGATGAACCCGCAGGCCGCGTCGGTCACCATCGTCACCGTGCCGCATGGCCAGTCGGTGACCGAAGAGATGGTCGAAAAGGCGCTCGCCGCCCGCAAGCCGAAGTGGGCCTTCATGGCACATTGGGAAACCGGGTCGGGCCGGATCAACGATCTGAAGGGTTTCTCCGACGCCTGCGAACGCCATGGTGCGCTTGGCCTCGTCGATGCGGTTTCCTCGCTCGGCATCGCCGATTTTTCGATCGACGATTATCCGGGCGTGCATGGCTGGGCCTCCTGCCCGCAGAAGGGTGTGCTCTGCCTGCCGCTCACCTATGCGCCGGTGTCCTTCACCGACCGTTATATCGCCGAGGTCCGGGCGAATGGCTGCGCGACCTATGTTCACCATCCGGTGCTTGAGGCGCGCCACTGGGGCGTGATCGACGGCAAGGATGTAGCCCAGCCCGCCTATCACCGCACCCATTCCGGCTACGCCATCGCCGCTTTCCACGAGGCGCTGCGCCTGACGCTGGACCATGGCCGCGCCCGGAAGGCGCGTGATTATGCATTCCACGAGGCCGCTCTGCGCGCGGCGGTCGAGGCGATGGGCTGCGTCGTCACCTCGAACATGACGTCGCTCGTCGTGTTGAACCTGCCGCCCGCGCTCAAGGGCCGCGAGAAGGAGCTGGTCCAGACATGCCGCGCCGAGGGGTTCGGCATCTGGCCGACCCTGTCGGAACCGGTGCAGGTGCGCGTCGGCATCCTGAACCAGTTGGGCGAAGCGCGGATCACCGAGATCGTCAGCCGCTTTGCCGATGCGCTGAACGCGCTCGGCGCGGGCGTGAACAAGGAACAGGTGATGGCGGGGCTCGCCCGTCATTACCGTGCGGCGCTGGCCGCGGAATAGGGAGGACGCCATGGATATCCATGAATATCAGGCCAAGGACATATTGAAGAGCTTCGGGGTCGCCGTCCCGGACGGGGCGCTGGCCTACAGCCCTGAACAGGCGGCCTACCGTGCCCGCGAACTGGGCGGCGACCGTTGGGTGGTGAAGGCGCAGGTCCATGCGGGCGGGCGCGGCAAGGCGGGGGGCGTCAAGCTCTGTTCCTCGGATCACGAGATCCTCGACGTCACCTCCGACATGTTCGGGATGAAGCTCGTTACCCATCAGACCGGCCCGGCGGGCAAGGGTGTCTACCGCGTCTATGTCGAGGCGGCGACGGCGTTCGAGCGGGAAATCTATCTCGGTTTCGTTCTCGACCGCACGACCCAGCGGGTGATGATCGTGGCCTCGGGCGAGGGGGGCATGGAGATCGAGGATATCTCGGCGACGAAGCCCGACTCCATCGTCCGGTCCACCGTCGAACCGGCGGTCGGCCTGCGCGACTTCCAGGCGCGCGAGATCGCCTTCGCGCTTGGCATTCCGGCGGCGATGACCCAGCAGATGGTCCGCACGCTGCAAGGTTGCTACCGCGCCTTCACCGAGCTGGATGCGACGATGGTCGAGATCAACCCGCTCGTCATCACCGCCGACAGCCGGATCATGGCGCTGGACGCCAAGATGACCTTCGACGGCAATGCGATGTTCCGCCATCCCCAGATTTCCGAACTGCGCGACAAGAGCCAGGAAGACCCGCGCGAGGCCCGCGCTGCCGACCGGGGGCTCTCCTATATCGGGCTGACCGGCAATATCGGCTGCATCGTCAACGGCGCCGGTCTTGCGATGGCGACGATGGATACGATCAAGCTTGCGGGCGGGGAGCCTGCGAACTTCCTCGACATCGGCGGCGGCGCGACGCCCGAGCGGGTGGCGAAAGCCTTCAAGCTCGTCACCTCCGACAAGAACGTGCAGGCCGTTCTCGTGAACATCTTCGCCGGTATCAACCGCTGCGACTGGGTGGCCGAAGGCGTCGTGCAGGCGCTGCGGGCCGAGCCGGTGGACGTGCCGGTCGTGGTGCGCCTCGCGGGCACCAACGTCGAGGAAGGCCTTAAGATTCTTGCAAAATCCGGCCTGCCGATCATCCGGGCGACGACGCTGATGGAAGCGGCGCAGCGGGCGGTGACGGCCTGGAAGAACGATATGGCGCAGAATACCAAAGTGAGGGCCGTGAAATGACCATCTTCATCGACCGCGATACCCGCGTCATCGTCCAGGGCATCACCGGCCGCATCGCGCAGTTCCACACCCAGGAGATGGTGGAATATGGCACGCTTGTCGTCGGCGGCGTGGTGCCGGGCAAGGGTGGCGAGACCGTCCATGGCGTGCCGGTCTTCAACACGGTGAAGGAAGCCGTCGCGGCGACCGGGGCCAATGCCTCGATCGTCTTCGTGCCGCCGCCCTTTGCCGCCGACAGCATCATGGAAGCGGCCGACGGCGGCATCCGCTACTGCGTCTGCGTCACCGACGGCATCCCCGCGCAGGACATGATCCGCGTGAAGCGCTACATGATGCGCTACCCGCGCGAAAAGCGCATGGTGCTGACGGGGCCGAACTGCGCGGGCACCATCTCGCCCGGGAAATCGCTTCTGGGCATCATGCCGGGCCATATCTATCTGCCCGGAAACGTTGGGATTGTCGGCCGGTCGGGCACGCTTGGCTACGAGGCGGCGCAGCAGTTGAAGGACCTCGGCATCGGCGTGTCGACCAGCGTGGGCATCGGCGGCGACCCGATCAACGGGTCGAGCTTCCGCGACGTGCTGGAGGCGTTCGAGGCCGACCCCGAGACAGAGATCGTCTGCATGATCGGCGAGATCGGCGGCCCGCAGGAGGCGGAGGCGGCGGAGTATATCCAGAAACATATGACGAAGCCCGTCGTCGCCTATATCGCCGGTCTGACCGCGCCGAAGGGCCGCACGATGGGTCATGCGGGCGCGATCATCTCGGCCTTCGGCGAGAGTGCGTCCGAGAAAGTCGAGATCCTCAGCGAGGCGGGCGTGACGGTGGCGGAAAATCCGTCCGTCATCGGCGAAACCGTGGCGCGGGTGCTGCGCCGCAAGGCGGCCTGAATGCGCGGCCTTGCCGGGCGGCGGGTCCGTCCGGCAAGGTATGCGGAACGTATGGCAGAACGTATGCCTGAGCGTATTCCCCGCGCGCGGCCTTAAGGAAGTTGAAACGATGGTGAAACCGAAGGTCCTGACCACGCGGCGCTGGCCGGAAGCGGTGGAACGGTCGATGGCCGACCGTTTCGACCTGACGCTGAACGAGCCTGACCGGCCGATGAGCGCGGCGGACTTCCGCGCGGCCTTCGCCACCTTCGACGCGGTCTGCCCGACGGTGACGGACAAGCTTGGTCCCGAGGTCTTTGATCTGGCGCAGGCGCGGACCAAGGTCCTTGGCAATTTCGGGGTGGGCTTCAGCCATATCGACCTTGAGGGCGCGAGGCGCCACGGGATGGCTGTAACCAATACGCCGGACGTCCTGTCGGACTGCACGGCGGACATCGCGATGACCCTGATGCTGATGGCCGCGCGGCGCGCGGGCGAGGGGGAGCGGGAACTGCGGGCCGGGAACTGGACCGGCTGGCGCCCGACGCACATGATCGGCACCAAGGTTTCAGGTGCCACGCTCGGCATCATCGGTTTCGGCCGGATCGGTCAGGCGATGGCGCAGCGGGCGCACCATGGCTTCGGGATGAAGATCCTGATCCAGAACCGGTCCCCGGTCGCCGCCGAGGTGCTGGCGCGCTATGGCGCGCGGCAGGTGGCGTCGGTCGAGGAGTTGCTGCCCCAGTGCGATTTCGTCTCGCTCCACTGTCCGGGCGGGGCGGCGAACCGGCATCTGATCAATGCCGACCGGCTGGCGCTGATGCGCCGGGATGCGTTCCTCATCAACACCGCGCGCGGCGAGGTGGTGGATGAGGCAGCACTCGCCGCAGCACTGGCGGCGCACAGGATCGGCGGTGCGGGACTTGATGTGTTCGAACGAGAGCCTCAGGTCACGGCGGCGCTGATGGACTGCCCGAACCTCGTGATGTTGCCGCATCTCGGTTCAGCCACGCGCGCCACGCGCGAGGCGATGGGGTTCAGGGTGATGGACAACATAAGCGCCTTCTTCGATGGGAAGGCGCCGCCCGACCGGGTGGCCTGAAGCGACATGCGAGACGACTTGCCGGGGTCAGGGCCAACAAGACCCCGGGAAGAGAAAGGCGCCGTTAGCTCCCGGCGCCTTTCACTTTTTCAACAATCCGTTTCCATGACGCTCACAATCAGACCCGGAAACCGGCGCCGATCGAACCTCATTGCAGATAGGGCATCGGATCGACCGACTCGAAGCCCTGCCGCACTTCGAAATGCAGGAAGGCGGGATTGGAGCCGCGCACCTTGGCGATGGTCTGGCCGCGCTTGACCTTGTCGCCCTTCTTCACCGCGATCCCCTCGATATTGGCATAGACGGTCAGAAGGTTGCCCGCATGGCGGATGACGAGGATCGGCACGCCCTCGGTGTCCTTGGTGATCGCCGCGACCGTCCCGTCGCCTGCAGCGGCAACGGCGGTACCGGCCGAAGCCGAAATGTCGATCCCGTCGTTCTTCTTCTTCTGATAGCCACGGATGATCGAACCCTGGACCGGCATCGAAAGCTTCGCGCTGGACGTCGTCGCGCCGACATCGGGTGCCGGGGGCTTCTTCACCGGCTCGGCCGCTGGTTGGGTCTTTTCCTCGGGCACCGGCTCTGCGGCCGAGGGCGGGGTCGGGGTCTTCGACCCTTCGCCGGGCTTGCTGCTATTGTCGGTCACGACAACGCCGCCCTTGGCGCCCACCGGAATGAGGAGGATCTGGCCTTCGCGCACAGAGAGGTCCTTGCCAAGCCCGTTCCAGTCGGCGAGTGCCTTGACGTTCACATTGTAAAGCCGCGCGATCGAATAGGCGCTTTCGCCGCGTTCGACCTTGTGGCGGATCGGCTCGGCCCCGGTCGGGGCGGGCGCCGCGGGCTTTGAAGGCGTGAGCGGGGTGGCGGTGACAGTGCCGGTGGGGGCGGAGGCGGGCACCGTGCCCGGCTGGCCGGTGGCGCGGTCGATGGCGCCGCCCGCGATCGTGGTCACATCGACCGTGCCCGGTTCACTGACCATCGGCGCCTCCGCCACCCGGCGCGGCAGGGCGAGCACTTCATTGGCGCGGAGCGTCGAGGCCGGTTGCAGCGCGTTGTAGTTGGCCAGCTCGTTCGGATCCATGCCGATCCGCGCGGCGACCGAGGCGACCGTGTCGCCCTGGCGGGCGACCGCGACCTGATAGCCGGGGTAGGAGATGATGCCGCGCTGGTCGGGGGTCGGCCGCGCCGCGCCTGCGGTGCGCGCCGCGTCCGACGTATCGAAAATGTTCTGGCCGAAATGCCTCAAATCGCCGTCGAAACGACCGTCGCTTTCGCAGGCCGCAAGCGCAAGAAGCGAGCCGCCTATCAGAAAGGTGCGCGCGATAGTCCGGGTCAGCTTGCCTGTCATCTCATATCCTCACCATCCGGGCCGCGTTCCGGCCTCTGGTTGCCATTCAAGTCCGGTGTCAGTCCTGCACCAGACCTTCGACCAGCGGCACGAAGCGCACCGGCCTCAATTCTTCATAATCGAACCCCGTCTCGGACCGCGTGACCTTGATCAGGCTCTGTACCGCGTCCGACTGCCCGACGGGCAGGACCATGATACCGCCAACGCGGAGCTGCGCCAAGAGCGGCCCGGGCGGGTCTTCGGCGGCGGCAGTCACGAGGATGCGGTCGAAGGGTGCCTGATCGGGCAGGCCGAAAGATCCGTCGGCGGCGAAGGCGGTGATATTGGCGAGGTCAAGTTCGCGGAAGACGCTTTCGGCCTCGCGCACCAGACGGCGGTGACGGTCGACGGTATAGACGCGGCGGGCGAGCTGGCTGAGGATCGCCGCCTGATAGCCGGAGCCGGTGCCCACTTCGAGCACCTTGTCGCGCGGGGTCACGTCCAGCGCCTGCGTCATCAGCGCCACGACCGAGGGCTGGCTGATGGTCTGGCCACAGGCGATGGGAAGGGGCACATCCTCATAGGCGCGGTCGGCGAAGATGCCTTTGAGGAAAAGGCCACGGTCGACCCTTTCCATCGCTTCCAGAACGCGCGGGTCGGTGACCCCGCGCGAGCGGAGGGTATAGAGGAAGCGCATCTGCTGTTCGGCGCGGTCTGTCATGTCAGCCATCATTCGAGGCGGCGGGCGAGGTCCGTGAGCGTATCGTGGGCGGTAAGGTCGGCGCGCATCGGCGTGACCGAGATATGGCCGTCGAGATTGACGGCGACATCGGTGCCGGGGGCGGTCGCCTGATGTTGCGGCCCGCCGGTGATCCAGAGGAACTTGCGGCCGGAAGGCGAGACATGCGGTTCGACCCCGAAGAACGTGTCGGTGCGGTAGCCCTGCGCCGCGACCTTCAGGCCCTTCACCTCGGCCGCCGGAAGCGGCGGGAAATTGACGTTGTAGAAGAGACGATAGTCCTTCTCGTCCCAGAGGGCCTTGTCGAGGAGGGTGCGCACGACTTGGGTGCCATGGCTGCGGGCGGCCTCGAACGGGTCGTCGATCTCGTCGGTCCTTGGCCCCATGAACTGGCTGAGTGCGATGGCGGGCAGGCCCTGAAGGGCGGCTTCCATCGCCCCGCCGATCGTGCCGGAGTAAAGCACGTTCTCGGCGGCATTGTTGCCGCGGTTTACGCCGGAGAGGACGAGATCGGGCCGCGCGCCGTGGAGGACGTCATAGATGCCCGCGAGCACGCAATCGGCGGGGCTCCCCTCGGCCGCATAGCGGCGGGGGCCGAGCTTCATGATCATCATCGGATGGGTGTAGCTGATGCAGTGCCCGACGCCCGATTGTTCAAAGGCGGGGGCGACGGTCCAGACCTCGCCGTCCGGTCCGGCGATGTCATGGGCGATGGCGGTCAGCACCTCGAGCCCCGGGGCGTTGATGCTGTCGTCATTGGTGATGAGAATGCGCATGGTAGCCCGCCCCGGTTCCACTACCAGATGTAGAAGGAATGACGGCCGGGGTAAAGCGGTTAGCTGGAAGAAGGCCCCGTCTCGGGCCCCGCCCACCCACCCCGGCCCTCGACGGGGCCTCCGCGTTTCACGCGGACGGGGGCGCGGATGGGGGGGCGTGGACCGGGGAGTGGATCGGGGCGCTGCCCCCCAGCCCGCCCGACGCGGGCGGGCGTTCTTCGAGGCCGAGGTCCACTGGACCTCGGCTTACCTCTCATCACCCCCGAGGTATTTGGTCCAAGATGATGGAGGAGGGTTTAGAGAACGGTGCGGTAGCGGATATGGCCGTCCGCTTCGGCCAGCTTGTCATAGAGGGCGCGGGCACGGGTGTTCTCGCTGTCGGTGAACCAGTGAAGCCGGTGTGCGCTCTTGGCGCGGGCGACGGATTTCAGATCCTCGATGAGCGCCCGGCCGATGCCCTGTCCGCGCGCTTCTTCGGCGACGAACAGGTCTTCGAGATAACAATCCTCGCCCATCACCCAGGTCGAGGGATGCAGCTGGTGGATGGCGAAGCCTGCGGCCCGGCCGTCAAGACGGGCGATGCGGGCCGTGAGCGGGTTCGCCGGGGCGAGCAGGCGCGCCCAGGTGAAATCGGTGATGCCGGGGTCGAGCTTGATATCGTAGTAGGCAAGGAAGCCCGCCCAGAGCCGCCGCCAGTCGGCCTCGTCGGCGTCCGTCACGTCGCGGATGTCGACAGCGGCGGTCATCCGGGTCAGAGAAGGGTGAGGAGGCGGGCGGCTTCCTCGTGGATATCGGCGAGGACAGCGCGGTCCTCGCCGGGGAAGAAGCGGGCGCGGGTCGCGGTGGCGGAGGGGCGCGGGGTGGCGATGAGGACGCGCGGGCCGGTCCGTTCGGTCTCGGCCTGCCAGCTGCGGGCCAGAGCCATCTGTGCGCCCTTGGTCGCGCCATAGGCGCCGAAGAATTTCTCGCCCGCGCGCGGATCGTCGAGGAAGAGCGCGGTGCCGTTTCCGGCCCGCAAGAGCGGTTCCATCAGCGGAATGAGCGTCGCGGTGGCGCGGAGGTTCACCTTCAGCGCCTTGTCCATGTCCTTCATGTCGAGATGACCGGCGGGCGACAGGGGTGGCGCGTGGATCGCCGCATGGACCCAGAGCCCGAGCCCGCCCCAGCGGGTGGCGATGGATTTCGCCAGATGGTCCATCGCGCCCTCGTCGGTCACGTCGAGGGGGGCGAGGGTTGCGGTGCCGCCCGCGCGGGTGATGCGGTCGTCAAGCTCCTCGAGCCCGCCCACGGTGCGGGCCACGGCGAGGACATGCCAGCCCGCGGCGCCGAGCGCGGAGGCGAGCGCGAAGCCCAATCCGCGCGAGGCGCCGGTGACGAGGGCGAGCGGGCGTTCGGCAAGGGGGCGTGTGTCGGTCATGGCCAAGCCATGTCGCATTCCATAAAGTAGCGCGCAATGGTAAATGTTGACATGTAGCTGCAGCGCAGCAAATGTGCGCGCGACTCTTGCAGGGGAAAGGAAACCCAGATGACCCTCGCCAAGGCCCTCGTGCCCTCGCAATCGCTTCTGACCCGCGCGCTTATGGTGCTGGGTGGCAGTCTCTTCATCGCCATCGCCGCGCAGGTGCAGGTGCCGATGTATCCGGTGCCGATGACGCTGCAGACGCTGGCGATCCTTCTGGTCGGCTTCACCTATGGCGCGCGGATGGGCGTGGCCACGGTCGCGGCCTATCTGGCCGAAGGCGCGGCGGGCCTGCCGGTCTTCGCGGGCTTCGGCTCGGCCGCCGCCTTTGCCGGTCCGACGGCCGGTTTCCTTCTGGGCTTCCTGCTGCTCGTCGCCGTCGCTGGCTATGCCGCTGATCGCGGCGTCAAGGGCCTGATCGGCACGGCGCTGGTTGGCATCCTTGCCTCGGCGCTGCTCTATGTCCCCGGCAATGCCTGGGCGATGGCGGCGGATGCGGTCTTCGGTTTCGATGCGTCCAAATGGGGTGCTGATACCCTGCAGATGATCTGGGCCTATTACATGGCACCCTTCCTGATCGGCGATACGGTCAAGGCGATCATCGCCGCGCTGGTCGTGACCGGCGGCTGGGCGGCGCTGAAAGGCCGCAAGGCCTGATCTCAGGCCTTGCCAGACGAAAGGCTTGAACGCCGCCCTTCGGGGCGGCGTTTGCATTTGGATTACGTCTGGTCGGCGTGGAGCGCGGCAAGCGCCTCTTCGCACATGCCGTAGGGCTCCCATTCGCAGCCCGCGCAGAGGGTTTTGAGCGTGCCCGGCGCCACGTTCGAGCGGATGCGTTCCTTCGCCTCGCCCCATGTCAGCCGCTCGTGCGGTTCGAGCTTCAAGGCAGTGGCATGCGCGCGGTCGAGCGTCTTGATCTTGTCCTGATTTGTGCAGAGGCGCCCGCGCCGCTTGGGGCAGGGGGCGCAGATATCGTCGGTGGCGCCGGTCACTTCGATGAGGGTCGCGTCGCCGCCCGTCGCACGCAGCCGCCCCATGACGATGGCGGTCATATTGGCGGTGAAGCCTTCGGAATAGCCCTTCCCCTGAAAGCCGAGCGAACAGAGGAAATGGTGCGGGCGGTAGCGGACCGGGGTGTTACTCATCTGAAACGCCCCTCTTGTTCCAGAAATGTCGCAAGCGTGCCGTAATGTCCCAGTTCCGGGTAACGGATCAGCTTTGCATCGGGCAATGAGGCGACCAGTGCGGCCCCCATCGCGGGAGGGGACCAGTTGTCTGCTTCACCGTGGTGGACAGTGACGGCCGCCCTGACGCCTGCAAGGACACCTCTCCAGGGTCGGACGTAGTGCTGCAGCTCGTCCAGATAAGCCGCGCGCCCCGATCCGTAGGTTGTGGCAATCACCCCCGAAAGTTCAGAAGAATGTGCATCCGCCAGGAATTTCTCTGCCTTCGTGGTCCCGGCAAAGAGCATCTGCATGAGGAGCCGGGGGAAGGAACGCGCAATCAAGGATTGAGCAGCGGTCAGCGCGCGGAAGGGCCAGCCACCGCGCCGTGCAGCTTCGAACACCTTGCGACCGGCCATGTCAGGCAGGAAATCGC
Organism: Frigidibacter sp. SD6-1; assembly: GCF_030143255.1. GTDB lineage: Bacteria > Pseudomonadota > Alphaproteobacteria > Rhodobacterales > Rhodobacteraceae > TMP-24. The sequence continues at coordinate 37,013 of NZ_JARJNR010000009.1, read as the reverse complement.
CCGTTTCCAAAGGGGCGGCCGGGCTGATCAGCGTGAGGTCCACGACCCTATCAGGCGCCCTCGCCGCAAGTCTGAGCGCGGTCATTGCCCCGATTGAAAAGCCGATCAGACGGCATTGCTCGGGAAGGCGCGCGGCAAGCTGTGTGACGCCGGTGTCGTAATCCGTCCATGCCAGACGGTCCGGCACAATCCACCCGGACGGAGAGCCGCCGAGGTCCAGTTCTGCCGCGCCTCCGGGAAGGCCATGCAGATAGAGGGTTGCGATCACTCCGCCGCCTCCATCGCAAACCCCTTCGCGATCTGGTCCGACGGGGCCACGGGATATTCGCCCGAGAAGCAGGCGTCGCAATATTGCGGGCAGGTCTTGTCGCGGCCCTTGGCCTCGCCCCACGTGAGGGTCTCGTGCGGTTCCAGCCGCAATGCGGCTGCATGGGCGCGGTCGAGCGTCTTGATCTTGTCCTGATTGGTGCAGAGCTGCCCGCGCCGCTTGGGGCAGGGGGCGCAGATATCGTCGGTGGCGCCGGTCACTTCGATCACGGTCGCGTCGCCGCCCGTCGCACGCAGCCGCCCCATGACGATGGCGGTCATATTGGCGGTGAAACCCTCGGAATAGCCCTTGCCCTGAAAGCCGAGCGAGCAGAGGAAATGGTGGGGACGGTAGCGGATCGGGCGCGGCCCGCTCATTCCGCCGCCTTCATCTGGAAGCCGTTCTCGATCTGGTCGGCGGGGGCGACGGGATAGTCGCCCGAGAAGCAGGCGTCGCAATAGCGGGGTGCCGCAGGATCGCGGCCCGCGGCTTCGCCCGCGGCGCGGTAGAGGCCGTCGAGCGAGATGAACTTGAGGCTGTCCACCCCGATCCAGTCGCGCATCTCCTCCTCGGTCATCGTCGCCGCGAGGAGTTTGGAGCGTTCCGGCGTGTCGACGCCGTAGAAGCAGGGCCAGGCGGTGGGCGGCGAGGCGATGCGGAAATGGACTTCGGCCGCCCCTGCGTCGAGGATCATGTCCTTGATCTTGCGGCTCGTGGTGCCGCGCACGACCGAGTCGTCGACGAGGATCACCCGCTTGCCCTTGATCAGCGCGCGGTTGACGTTGAGCTTGAGGCGCACGCCCATGTTGCGGATCTGTTCCGTCGGCTCGATGAAGGTCCGGCCCATATACTGGTTGCGGATGATCCCCATCGCATAGGGAATGCCCGACTGCTGCGAATAGCCGATGGCGGCAGGCGTTCCGCTATCCGGGACCGGGCAGACGAGGTCCGCCTCGACCGGCGCTTCCTTGGCCAGTTCCACGCCGATCTGGCGGCGGGTCTCATAGACAGAGCGGCCGCCGAGGATCGAATCGGGGCGCGAGAAATAGACATGTTCGAAGATGCAGAAGCGCGAGGTGGCAGGCGTGAAGGGCCGGGTGGACGCGACCTTGTTGCCCTCGATCACCACCATCTCGCCCGGCTCGATCTCGCGCACGAAATCGGCGCCGATGATGTCGAGGCCGCAGGTTTCCGACGAGAGCGCCCAGCCGGAATCGCCGATCCGGCCGAGGACGAGCGGGCGCACCCCCATCGGGTCGCGCACGCCGATCAGCTTGGTGCGGGTCATGGCGACGACGGAAAAGGCGCCTTCGACGCGGCGCAGCGCGTCCTTGATCCGTTCGGAGATGTTCTTCTGGATCGAGCGCGCCATCAGGTGGATGATACATTCGCTGTCCGACGAGGACTGGAAGATCGAGCCGCGCTCGATCAGCTCGCGCCGCAGCGAGGCGGCATTGGTCAGGTTGCCGTTATGGGCAATCGCCGCGCCCCCCATCGAAAACTCGCCGAAGAAGGGCTGCACGTCGCGGATGGCCGTGTGGCCCTTTGATCCGGCGGTCGAATAGCGGACATGTCCGATGCCGAGCGTTCCCGGCAGCATCTGCATGACGTCGGGCTTGGTGAAATTGTCGCGCACATAGCCGAAGCGGCGGACGTTGTTGAAGCCCTCGACCGGGTCATAGGCGACGATGCCCGCCGCCTCCTGCCCGCGATGCTGGAGCGCATGAAGCCCGAGCGCCACGAAATTCGCGGCGTCGGCAACGCCGGTGACGCCGAAAATCCCGCACTCCTCCTTCAGCTTGTCGTCATCGAATGGGTGCGACAGGAAGGGGCGCATAGGCCGTCTCTCCGATTCCGGGGCAGTTGGCGCTTCCATAGTCTGTCACGGAAGCGCTGTCACCACCAGAACCGGTCTCGGCCCGTGGAAATCCGGGTCAGGGCGTGACGGTCTTGGCGCCGGTGTTGTTGGTGGTGCCTTCGCCCGAACCTTCTGCCGAGCCTTCAGGCAGCGTGGGCTCGCTCACGGTGGTGGTGCCGGTGCCGCAATCGCCGACAAGCTCGTTGTAGCGTTCCTTGAACCAGCCGGGCGCGTCGGTCGGCACTTCGGCGGCGAGCCTGTCCTGGACCGAGGCGAAGACGACGGCGGAGCGCGAATTGTCGACCATCGGGATGCCTGCCTCGGGCATCATCCGGTCATAGACGAGGAAGGCCACCGCCACGAGAAGGACGCCGCGCGCCACGCCGAAGAGGAAGCCAAGGCCCTGGTCGATGCCGGACAGAGCAGACCGCTGGATGATGGCGGAGAAGAGCGGCGTGAAGATCGAGGCGAGGATCAGCGCGCCTGCGAAGACCACGAAGAAGCCCGCAATGGTCGCCAGTTCGCAATTGTCGAGGAACTTGTCGAGCACCGGGATCTGGCGAACGAGGGGGGCGGCCTGCTTGGCGAAGAGGAAGCCCACATAGGCCGCGACCACCCAACCTGCGATGGCAAAGAGTTCGCGCACCACGCCCCGGCTGTAGGCGAGGATCGCCGAGAGCAGAACGATGACCGCGACGGCGGCGTCGACGATTGTGAAATTGTCCATACCTGTCCCTACTCTCCCGGGGGCTCAGCCCGCCGCAAACATCTCGCCCACGAAGGCGGTGAGATCGGTGAATTTCCGCATCTTCATGCCCTCGTCGCCTTCTGCCTTCGACCTCTCGGGGGCCGCTGCCTGTGAGAAACCAAGTTTTCGGGCTTCTTTCAACCTGTTTTCGGTTTGCGAAACCGGGCGGAGGGCGCCCGAGAGGGAAATTTCCCCGAAAACCACCATGTCGGGCGGCAGGGAAACATCTTCGCGCGCCGAGAGAAGGGCGGCGGCGACGGCAAGATCGGCGGCGGGTTCGGATACCTTGAGCCCGCCCGCGACATTGAGAAAGACATCGAGGCCGGTGAAGGGGATGCCGCAGCGCGCCTCCAGTACCGCGAGAATCGTCGAGAGCCTGCCGCTGTCGAGCCCCACCACCGTGCGGCGCGGTGTGCCGAGGGTGGAGGGAGCGACGAGTGCCTGGATTTCGGTGAGGACAGGCCGGGTGCCCTCGATCCCGGCGAAGACCGCCGAGCCGGGGCTCGCCTGTCCGCGTTCAGAGAGGAAGAGGGCCGAAGGGTTGGCCACTTCGGCAAGGCCCGCGCCGGTCATCTCGAAGACGCCGATCTCGTCGGCCGGGCCGAAACGGTTCTTGACCGCGCGCAGGATGCGGAACTGGTGGCCGCGCTCGCCCTCGAAATAGAGGACGCAATCGACCATGTGCTCGACGACGCGCGGTCCGGCGATCTGGCCTTCCTTCGTCACATGGCCGACGAGGATGACGGAGGTGCCGCGTTTCTTGGCGAAACTGACAAGCTCGTGCGCGGCGGCGCGGACCTGCGCGACCGAGCCGGGCGCGGCCTCGACCATGTCGGCCCAGAGGGTCTGGATCGAATCGATGATGACAAGGTCGGCGCGCTCGGCGTCGAGCGTGGTCAGGATATCTCGGAGGTTCGTCTCGGCGCCAAGGCCCACCGGCGCGTCGGCAAGGCCGAGGCGCTGCGCGCGCATCCGGACCTGGGCCGCGGCTTCCTCGCCGGAGATATAGAGGCATTTCAGCCCCTTGCGGGCGAAGGCGGCGGTGGCCTGCAAAAGCAGCGTCGATTTCCCGATGCCGGGATCGCCGCCGACAAGGATCGCGGACGCGGGCACCAGCCCGCCGCCAAGGACGCGGTCGAACTCGTCCATTCCGCTGGCGGTGCGCGGCGGCGGCGGTTCGTCGGCCTGCAGGCTGGTCAGGGCAACCTTGCGGCCGCGCGCGGCACCAAGGCTTTTCGCGGCGGGGCCGGCCGAGAGCGGCGCCTCCTCGACGATCGAATTCCAGGCGCCGCAGGCATCGCAGCGCCCGGCCCATTTCTTGTGGACGGCACCGCAGGCGGAACAGGTGAAACTGGGGGAGGATTTGCTCATGCGCTTTTCATGGCGTGCGCCGCGCGGGCGGGCAAGCGCGGATTGGGGCTCTGCCCCAAACCCCGGGATATTTGTCAACGAAAGAGGGCAGGGTCACGCCCGGTGAAGGCGGCGCGCGGTGACCGCCGATATCGCGAGGCTCGCCAGGATGCAGGCGGTGAAGAGATAGAGGCCCCAGGCGGTTTCCAGCCGCCCGACGAAGGCGCCCTTGGCGAGCACGATATAGAGGGCGATGAGGAAGACATCGGCCATGGCGAGGCGGCCGAGGGTTTCCAGGACCGGCAGGAGGCGCGGCGAGGCGAGGCGGAAATGGATAAGCGCGAGGCCGAGCGTCTTGGCCATCGGCGCGAAGAGGGCAAGGAAGGTGACGAGAAGCGCCAGAAACGCATCCTTTTCCCAGATCGCCTGCAGGCCGGTCAGGACCGAGATTTCGTCAAGCTCGAATAACGGCAGCCAGCCCGCGCGCAGAAGCGGCGCCACCCAGCTGAGCGGGAAGAGGATGAGGAGTGCCAGATTGGCGAGTGCCAGCGGCGTGAGGCGGGTCATTCGTCACCCGCCTGCGGGCGCCGGGCAATGTCGCGGTTGAAGGCGAAGGCGAGGAAAAGCCAGAGCCAGAACGAGACCCAGGCGATGGCAACGGCGATGGAGCTCATCGTGCCATAGACAGACTTGCCCTGTGCGACCGAAGCGGAAATGCCGAGAAAGGCGAAAACATTGAAGCCGAGCGCCAGAAGGGCGGCTGCCATGCCGACAAGATAACGTTTGCGGTTGATATTGCGGCGCCGGGCGCGCTTGTAGAAGCGCGCGAAGAGGCGCAGCACCAGATAGGGTGGCAGACAGAGAATGAGGCTGATGAGAAGGACGGCGACCGTCGAAGCCTTGATGATCATGGTGCGCGGGCGTTCCGTCCTGACCTTGGCGCAGGGTAGCGGCAAAGGTCAGGCCCGTCAAATGCCGGGCGTTCTTCGGGGCTCAGCGTACGGATTCGATCGGGCCCGTGGCGCGGCCGTGGATGAACTGATCGACGTAAGGGTCTGGCGTCAAATCCATTTCCGCAATCGGCCCGGTCCAGCGGATCACGCCGCCATGCAGCATCGCCACCCGGTCGGCGATGGCGCGGACCGAGGTCATGTCATGGGTGATGGTCATCGCGGTTGCGCCGATCTCGGTCACGATCTCGCGGATCAGATCGTTGATGACGCCCGCCATGATCGGGTCGAGGCCGGTCGTCGGCTCGTCGAAGAAGATGATTTCGGGCTCGGCGGCGATGGCGCGGGCGAGGCCTACGCGTTTCTGCATGCCACCGGAAAGCTCGGCGGGGAAGAGGTCGGCCACCTGTTCCTTCAGCCCCACCCGGCGCAGCTTCTCGATGGCGATGGCGCGGGCTTCATCCCTGGGGCGTTTCTTCTGACCGCGGAGGAGCCGGAAGGCGACATTCTGCCAGACCGGCAGGCTGTCGAAGAGGGCGCCGCCCTGAAAGAGCATGCCGAACCGGTCGAGGAAGGCCTCGCGGCCCGCGCCCTTCGTGGTGGCGGGCTGGCCGTCGACGCGTATCTGGCCGGCGTCCGGCGTGACAAGGCCGAGCACGCATTTCAAAAGCACCGACTTGCCGGTGCCCGAGCCGCCGATGATCACCATCGACTGGCCGCGCGCAACGGTCAGGTCCACGCCCTGCAGGACATGGTTCGGACCGAAACTTTTCCTGACGCCCCGAAGCTCGATCATGCGGAGAAAAAGACCTCCGTCATCAGGTAGTTGGCTGCAAGGATCAGGACCGACGCCGCGACGACGGCGGATTTCGTCGCCCGGCCCACGCCTTGCGCGCCGCGCGCGGAGTTCATCCCGTAGAAGCAGCCGCAGATCGCGATGATGAAGCCGAAGGCCGCGCCCTTCATCAGGCCCGAGATGATGTCGAAGGCCTCGAGGTAAGCGCGGGTATTGGCAAGGTAGGTCGCCGGGTTGAAGCCCAGCCGGTTCACGCCGACGAGATAGCCGCCGAAGATGCCGATGGAATCGCCGACCGCCACGAGGACCGGCACGGCGAGCGTAGCGGCCAGCATGCGCGGCACGGTCAGATATTTCATCGGATGGGTGGAGAGGGTGACGAGCGCGTCGATCTGTTCGGTCACCTTCATCGTGCCGACCTCGGCCGCGATCGAGGAAGCGACCCGCGCCGCCACCATCAGGCCGCCGAGGACGGGGCCAAGCTCGCGCACCATGCCGATGGCGGTGATCGAGGGGACGACGGCCTCGGCCGAGAAACGCGCGCCGCCCGCGTAGATTTGCAGGGCAAGCGCGCCGCCGGTGAAAAGGGCGGTCATGCCGACGACCGGCAGGCTGAACCAGCCGATCTGCAGGAGTGCCACGAGGAATTCGCGCGGGTAGAAGGGCGGGCGGAACAGGTGGCTGACGGCGTCGGCGGCGAAGAGTGCGATGCGCCCGATGGTGGCGAGCGCGCCTTGCGTCAGGCGGCCGAGGGCGGCGAGGGGCGACAGGAGCGACATGTCAGGCGGCCTCTTCCGCGCGCCGGGTGCCGCGCATGTAATTGCGCGAATAGCGCTGGCCGAGCGCTGTCAGGATCTCGTAGCCGATGGTGCCGGCGGCACGGGCGAGGTCGTCGATGGTCTGGGCGGGGCAGAGCAGGTCGAGCGTTTCGGGTGTGCCGTCGGCGGCCGTGACATCCACAGTCACGAGGTCCATCGACACGCGGCCAACGAGCGGGCAGGGGGTTTCGCCGTGGTAGAGGGTGGCGCGGTTCGACAGCGCCCGGAATAGACCGTCGGCATAGCCCGCCGCCAGCGTCGCGATCCGGGCGGGGGCCGTCGCCTGCCATGTCGCATTGTAGCCCACCGTGTCGCCGGGCGAGAGCGTGCGGACCTGCACGACCGGCAGCGAAAGTTTCACGACCGGGCGGGCGTCGGTGAAGGGCGCGCCGCCGTAAAGGCCGATGCCGGGGCGGGTCAGGTCGAAATCATATTGGCGGCCCAGAAGGATGCCGCCGGTGGCCGAAAAGGACCGCGCGACGCCGGTGCCGTCGGTCATCTGGCGGAAGGTTTCCAGCTGGCGGTCGTTCAGCGGGTGGCCCGGCTCGTCTGCACAGGCCATGTGCGACATGAGGAGCCGGGGCCCGTGCGCCAGGACCGAGGGGGCCATCAGCCGCCAGTCGGCCGCGTCGATGCCGAGCCGGTTCATCCCGGTTTCCAGCTGGATGCCGAACGGGTGATTTGGAAGTTCCGAGAAATGCCGCTCGACCTGGGCGCGGCTGTTCAGCATCGGCACGAGGTCGAAGGCGCCGATACGGGCGGTATCGCCCTCCATATGGCCCGACAGGATATTGATCTCAGCCTCCGGACCAAGGGCGAGGCGGAGCGCCACGCCTTCCTCGGTCAGCGCCACGAAGAAACGCCGCGCGCCCGCCGCCATCAGCGCCCGTGCGATCGGTGCGGCGCCGAGCCCGTAGCCATCGGCCTTGACCATCACGGCGGTCTGGACATGGGCGGGCGACATGGCATCGAGCGCCCGCCAGTTGGCGGTGATCGCGTCGAGGTCGATGTCGAGGATGCCGGAAGCCATGGCGGGGGTTTTGACGGTCCTGCGACGGAGGTCAAGTGTCTTTCGAAGCCGCCGGGATGAGGGCGGAGGGCCAGCCCCCCGCACCCCCCGAGGTATTTGGGCCAAGATGAAAGGGTTCGCCGGTATCTTGAGGCCGGCGGCCGCCCTTAGAAGCTGTCGCCCTGTTGCCAGGGTTTCACCAGATTGCCGAAGCGGGTGAAGCGGCCTTCGAACGACAGTTCCACCGTGCCGATCGGCCCGTGGCGCTGCTTGCCGATGATGACCTCGGCCTTGCCATGGACCTGTTCCATGATCTCCTGCCATTTGGCCATGCCTTCAAGGTCATGATCGCCCGGTTTCTCGCGTTCCTTGTAATATTCCTCGCGGAAGACGAACATCACGACGTCGGCGTCCTGCTCGATCGAGCCGGATTCCCGAAGGTCGGACAGTTGCGGGCGCTTGTCCTCGCGGCTTTCGACCTGGCGGGAGAGCTGGGAAAGCGCCACGACGGGTATGCTGAGTTCCTTGGCCAGGGCCTTGAGACCCATGGAGATTTCTGCGATTTCCTGCACGCGGTTGTCACCCTTCCCGGTGCCGCGCAGAAGCTGGAGGTAGTCGACGAAGACGACGTCGAGCCCATGGGTGCGCTTCAGGCGGCGGCAGCGGGCGGCGACCTGACTGATGGGAAGCGCGGGCGTGTCGTCGATATAGAGCGGGCAGGTCTCCAAGGCCTTCGCCGCCTCGACGAAGCGGCGGAATTCCTGTTCCGTCATGTCGCCGCGGCGGATCTGTTCGGAGGGCACTTCGGAGGCTTCCGACAGGATACGGGCGGCCAGCTGTTCGGACGACATCTCGAGCGAGAAGAAGCCCACGACCCCGCCATTGACCGCGCCTTCGGTGCCGTCGGGCTTCTTGCCCTTCTTGTAGGCCTTGGCGATGTTGAAGGCGATGTTCGTGGCAAGCGAGGTCTTGCCCATCGAGGGCCGCCCGGCGAGGATCAGAAGGTCGGACGGGTGGAGCCCCCCGAGCTTCTTGTCGAGATCGGCAAGGCCCGTCGAGATGCCCGAGAGCGCGCCGTCGCGCTGATAGGCGGCAAGCGCCGATTGCACCGCCTCGGTCGTGGCCTTCAGGAACGAGACGAAGCCTTTTTCGACCGTGCCCTGTTCGGCCAGCTGGTAAAGTCTTTGTTCGGCCTCGGTGATCTGGTCCTTGGGATCATTGTCGACCTCGATCACCTGGGCGCGCGCGGTGATGTCGCGACCGAGGCCCATGAGCTCGCGCCGGACCGCAAGGTCATGGATCATCTGGGCATAATCGCGCGCCGCATAGGCCGAGATGGCCGCGCCGGCGATCCGTGCGAGATAGGCCGGGCCGCCCAGTTCCTTCAGGCCCGGGTCTTCCTCCAGATAGCCTTTCAGCGTCACCGGCGAGGCCAGCGCATTCTTCTGGATGCGGGCGATGGCGATCTCGAAGATGCGCTGATGGACCGGATCGAAGAAATGGTCGGCCCGCACGATCGCGGCGATCCGGTCGTAGATGTCGTTGTTGGTCAGGATCGCGCCCAGCAATTGCTGTTCGGCCTCGATATTATGCGGTAGCACCTCGCCCTCGGGCGCCGGTGCCGACGGCAGGACCTGCCGCAAGGTTGCCAGTTCGCTCATGCCTCAGCTCTTCTTTGTCCCCGGTCCGTCATAGGCGGGTTAATCTGATTCTGGCAGACTGGACGGATCGGTGGACAAGCCTGGGAGCGCCTCGTGGCGCAGGTCATCATACCACATGATCTGGTGCCTTCATAGTCGGCCCACACAAGCGGAGCCGAGTCTCGCAAGAGTTATCCAGTGTCTGCCCACAGGCCGCTTCCACAGGAATCTTGCGGGGCGGCGCTATCTGGCCGACCGCGCCTCCTGCCAGGGGCGGGGATTGGTCAGGAAGGCCTCGACCTCACCGAGGGTCTTTTCGTCGAAGGCGCCTTGCGCGCGCGCCTCGGCCAGCACGTCCCACCAGGTGCAGAGATAATGCAGCGCGACGCCATGCTTGCCCAGAACGTCGACGGTTTCGGGGAAGATGCCGTAGTAGAAGATCACCGCCGTATGGGCGCAGCTGGCGCCCGTGTCGCGGATCGCGTCGACGAAGGACAGCTTCGAGCCGCCATCCGTGGTCAGATCCTCGACCAGAAGAACGCGCTGGCCCTCGCTCATCGCGCCCTCGATGCGGGCATTGCGGCCGTAGCCTTTCGGCTTCTTTCTCACATAGGTCATCGGCAGCGCCAGCCGTTCGGCGACCATGGCGGCGAAGGGGATACCCGCCGTCTCGCCGCCCGCGATATTGTCGAAGGCCTCGAAACCCGCGTCGCGCATCACCGTGACGGCAAGAAAGTCCATCAGCACCGAGCGGATGCGGGGGTAGGAGATCAGCTTGCGGCAGTCGATGTAGGTGGGCGACGGCAGGCCGGAAGAGAGTGTGAAGGGCGTCTCGGCGTTGAAATGGACGGCCTTGATCTCCAGCAGCATGCGCGCGGTCAGGCGGGCGATTTCATCCCTTGGCGGGAAGGTACTCGGAATCATCGGCTCTGCCTCGCTGCTTCTTCTGTGCCCAAATACTCCCGCCGGAGGCATCCGCCCTCGGTGCAGGGAGCCTCCGGCGGGGATATTTGTGCCACAGTGAAAGGTCAACCGGCGACAGACCAGTGAAGGGCAAAGCCGGGGTCGAAGAGGGTGACCGGCCCTGCGCCGGTATCGATCTTGGCGGGGTAGGTGATGGCATCGCCCTTTGTCAGGGTGATGCGGTCCTCGGAGGGGACAAGGCCGTAGAAGCGCGCGCCATTGAGCGAGGTGAAGGCTTCCAGCCGGTCCAGCGCGCCCTCCTCCTCGAACACATGGGCGAGGATCGACAGCGTGTTGGTCGCGGTGAAACAGCCCGCGCAACCGCAGGCCTGTTCCTTCAGGTGATCGGCATGGGGCGCGGAATCGGTGCCGAGGAAGAAGCGCGGATCGCCCGAGGTTGCGGCCCGGCGCAGCGCCAACCGGTGCTTCTCGCGCTTGGCGACGGGCAGGCAGTAGTAATGCGGCCGGATGCCGCCCGCGAGGATATGATTGCGGTTGATGATCAGGTGATGGGTCGTGATCGTCGCGCCGAGCGTTTCGCCCCCTGCGGCCGCATAGGCCACGCCTTCCTCGGTGGTGATATGTTCCATCACGACGCGCAGGCCCGGGGTCGCGCGGCGGATCGGGTCCAGCACCCGGTCGATGAAGACCGCCTCGCGGTCGAAGATGTCGACGGCCGGGTCAGTGACCTCGCCATGCACGCAGAGGGGCAGGCCGATTTCCGCCATCCGTTCCAGCACATGGCGGACCTTGTCGAAGTCGGTGACGCCCGATTGCGAATTGGTGGTGGCGCCGGCGGGATAAAGCTTCACCGCCTTGACGAGGCCTGAAGCGTGGGCGGCCGCGACATCGTCCGGGTCGGTCGCCTCGGTCAGGTAGAGCACCATCAGCGGTTCGAACGCCATGCCTTCGGGCAGCGCCTTCAGGATACGGTCGCGGTAGGCGCGGGCCTGATCGCCGGTCACCACGGGGGGCACGAGGTTCGGCATCACGATGGCGCGGCCGAAATGGCGGGCGGTTTCGGGCAGGACAGCCTCCAGCATCGCGCCGTCGCGCAGATGCAGGTGCATGTCGTCGGGGCGGCGGATCGTCAGGCTCTGGCTCATGGGTCGAGCGCTACAGGATCGGCGGGCGCATTTCCAGTCTCGGGATGACGTCAAGCGAGCGATGGGCAGGAAAACCCGACTTGAAGCTGGGCCTGTACTCGGCAAAGCAGAGGGAAAAGAGGCCCCCCGATGTGCAAGAACCTGATCGCCCTCACCTTCACGCTGCTTGCCGCCCCGGCGCTTGCCGAGGATGCCCCGCCGCCGGAATGCCAAAGCCCGGTGACCCATTCCGACATGATGGAGTGCAATCGCGCCCTGCTTGTTCGGGCGGAGGAGCGGATGAAGGCCGCGCTGCAGGCGCTGCGGCAGGCGGCCGCCGAGAGCGATCCGGCGAAAGGCTCGGTTCCGGTTCCGTCGGACGAGGCAATTCTGGCCGATCAGGCGGCCTGGGATGCGCAACTTGAGGCCGATTGTCAGGCGTCGGCGGCGGAACTTGGCGGCGGGCAGGCCTCGGATATCGAATATCTCGGCTGCCTCGGCCTGAGGATGGGCGAGCGTGAGGCGCTGCTCCTGGAGAGTGCCGAGCGTGTCAGGGGCCAGCGCTGAGCGCCGACCAGGCCGCTTCCGAAGGCGGTCTTCCGCCGAATCGCTGCCGGATGGCGGCGACGGCGCGCGCTTGTTTGCGCCCGCCATTGCGCCTGCGAAGCGCGCACGGCATCATTGTTTCCAGGGCGGCGCCGGAAGCGGGCGACCGCCGGACAGGCGAAAGGGCAGATCATGGGCAGGATGTCGGGGGTGGCGGCGATCGGGCTGGTGCTGGCGGGGTGCACGAACGATCCGGGTTTCACCGGCGTGCCGGATGTGCGCGAGGCGACGGCGGCGGAGGTGACAAGCTGCCGCTATGTCTCTGATATCACTGGAACACCAAGCGTTTACGGCCCGATCCTCGGGCCGGAAGGCTTGAAATACACCCGCAATCAGGTGAAGGACGAGGCGCGCAAGTCGGGCGCCAATACCGTGGTCTTCGATCTGGTGCCGCCGGGGACCGAGCTCTATGAGCTTCGTGCCAAGGTCTACGCCTGCTGACGACCGCTGCAGCGGGGCTTGCCCCGTGCGACGCGCTGTGGATCAGTGGCGGCTGACTTCCTTCCGGGACCGAACGAGATGCGCCAGCTTGTCTGTTCAGCCGCCTTGCTTGCGGGCCTTCTGGGCCCTGGCATGGCTCTCGCGTCTGCCTGTGCAGCGCCCGGCGACATGAAACAGGGCCTGCGGCTTACCTATGGGGCGGGCGGCACGACCAGTGTAAGGCTGCGCTCCGACGGGCTGATCGAATTCACCGAGATCGGCAGCGGCGCGGATGGCGGCGATCTGACCTTTGCCAGCCGCTACGGGCTCTATGATCTTGAGGCAGCGGCGGCGGGTGCCGGGGCAGGACCGGACCGCCGGGTGACCTACGATTATGACGGTGGGCCGCTGATCGAACCGGCGCCGGGCGAGACGGGCTGGGTCGGGCAGGTGATCGCGACCTTTCCCGGCGACGCGCCGGTGCCGGAAACCGCCGCCTTCGTCTTCGGCAGCGAAGTCAAGGTCGCGGTCGGCGCCTGCAGCTTCGATGCGGTGACGGTCGAGGCGACCTTCATCCGCGCGCGCGACTGGGAGGGGCAAAGCTTCCTCTATTTTCCCGACTTCGGTTTTGCGACGCTCATTGGCCGGGCGGGGCCTGGGGGGCCGAAGGAACGCTACGAGCTTACTGCGATCGAGCCGCTTCCGGCCGAGTGAGGCGCCGTCACCCAGGCGCCGGAATTCTGGAAGAATTCCGGTCCGAAGTCTTTGCAAGACTTCGGTCCCGGGCGGGGCCCGCGCGCCGTCCGTCGAGCGCCGCGCCGCCTCAGCCCGCCGTCATCCCCCGGACGCTTGCGGCAAGGTCGCGGGCGCGGGCGCGGAATCTCTCGTCATTCAGCCGCCCGCCCGCATTGTTGGCCAGAAGGGCCGCAAGGCCCGGCCGCCCGTCGGTTTCCAGCCGGTTCAGAAGGCGGCGCAGATAGGGCAGGTGGTTGCGGCGCGCGCGGTAGAAGGTCCAGAAGAGCCGTGCGTCGAAGGCCCCGTCGCCCGCCGCGGCGAGGGTTGATGGCAGGACATGCATCGCGCTCAGTGTGGCCAGAAGGTCCGATCCCATGTTCCGGCAGGGCAGGAAGGTGGTGAAGCTGCGCCGGAAGAGTGCTGCATGCATCGCATCATAGGTCTGGGCCGGGTCGAAGATCACGAAGACTTCCCGAGCGCCGTCGCTCATGTCGGGGGCAAAGCCGTAGCGGTCGGTAAAGTTCAGCCGCCTGTGGTTCTCGAACCGCGGGTCCCAGCCGGCATAGGTCGGGTCGAGCGTCGCCTGCGGCTGGACGAGGATCACCGTGGCGCCGGGGCACGCGACCGAATAGGCGGCAGCGGCATAGCCGCAGGGACCCGCGCCGAAAAAGATCACCCGGTCATACTGGTCAAAGAACCCGTCGTCGGTCAGCCGGTCGAAAAAACCATAGACCTCGGGGTCGCGGAACCAGGTCTGGCGGTGAGCGATGAGGCTGAGGTGCGACCAGTCGCGCCCCTGGGCCAGCGAAAAGCCATAGGGAAGCCCGTCGGAAAACTGGCTGCAGATATGCGCCGCCGCGTCGAACGTGACGAGAAGCACCGCCTCGCGATCGGCGAAGAGGGCGGCGTGATCCTGACCGAGTGGCGCAAAGAACCCTTCGCGGCGCCCGACATGGCTCAGACGCTCGACAAACTCGTCCTCAGACAAAGACTCGCGGTCCTTCACCATTCACCCTCTGCCCACATTCCCCGCCCCGACGTCCGGCAGCGCGGCCCGTACCCGGCAATCCTAGCACCGGCTTGTGCCGATGACGCAAGATATGTGTGGGAAGTGCCGCGCACGCACACAAGGGCGACGGGACGGAAAGCGGAAAAGCGCCGGTTTTGCGTCGTTAATTCGTTTCCGGAGCTCTGCCAGTTCCGGTCTCGGCGCCGGATTGGTTCTGCCTGGCCAGATCGAAAAGGAATCGGCTTTCGCGCTCGCTCAACAGGCGGCTGTGTGGGGCCATCATCAGTCGCCCGAGCAGCGACCGGTAGGCTTCTTCCTTCATCAGTGCCCGCAATCGCCCCGCCCGCCAGTCACGCGCCTGCCGTTCCAGACCGACAAGGACCGGGTCGGCGCGAAGCACTTCGGAAAGCGGGCGCGAAGCGGCAAACCGGTCGGCGAGTGACCGGTCCTCGACCGCGCAGAGATTGCGCTCGACCCAGTAGGAAAGGTCGAAGGCCGAGGCAGCGCGGTTCGCCCGGCCCCGGTCGCATTTCAGGACATAATCCTCCATCGCGCCGAGGGCGTAATGGTTCAGCTGGACGAGGCCGTAATTGTCCTGACCGAAAGGCGAAAAGAGCCGGGCGGAATGGAACTCTGCGGGCAGTTCGCGACCCGAGCCGTCGAACCAGCGCTGCCGGGCAAGGCCTTCGGGCGTGGGATCCTTCGGGCGATGGACGCCGAGCGCACCATAGCTGCCGTCGTTGCGGAAGAGCGTCTTGAACATCGCCGCGCGCCAGGGCCAGCCCATGACCGCAGGCGCGGCGCGGGTGAAGACCTCGGGCACCGGGCGCCCGTCGCGGCGGATCACCCCGCCATTGCCGAAAAGCCGCCAGGTGAGCGGGATCGCGGTCGCCTCAGGCAAAGCGGCGAACAGGTCGGCCAGCCCTCCGTCGCCCGCGTGGACCGTCACAAATTCGTCGATGTCGGCGGTGAGGATCCAGTCAGCCTGACGCTTCAGCGGATGAGCGTTCGCCGCCTTCAAGGCCTCCCATTGCGCGCCCTTTTCGTGCGGCCCGGGGTTCGGCACATGGGTGAGCCAGCCCATCGCCGCCAGCCGGTCGAGCATCGCGTCGGTGCCGTCGGTGCAATCGTTGGAAAAGACAAGGAAATCGGTAAAGCCGATGTGCCGGTGCCAGGCCAGCCAGTCGATCAGGAAGGCGCCTTCGTTGCGGACGGTGAGAATGAGGAGGAGCCTCAATGATGCGCCTCCCCCGAATGGTCGACGGTGAAGAAGAAATCCGGTCCGATCTCTTGCCGGTGCAGGTCTTCGGGGATGACATGGGGGCCGGCATTGAAGACATTCGCCCCGAAATGGCGCAGAAGGCGCGACAGCGCCCGCATGCGCTCACCCGCCAGTTCGGCGTGCAGCGCCTGCTGGTCGGGCCGTTCCATCAGCTCGGCAATCTTGGCGCGGTGGGCGGCGACACAGGCCGCGTGCTGGGCCGCGATCTCGGGGTCGGCGATCAGCCGGTCCCATTCGGCCTGCAGGGCGGGGATCATGCGCTGGATCGAGCGTTCCTCGACCGCATTATGGTTCATGCGGAACCAGTAATTGACCCCCTGATCGCGGTCGACATGGTTCACCCGGCCGCGGTCGCGCTTGACGAGGTAGCTGTCGACCGAGCGGCAGGCATAATGGTTGAGCTGCACCCAGTCATAGCCGAATGAATCGGTCGAGGAGCGCCAGCCGTTCCTGAGCATCTCGCGCGGCATCGGCTGGCCCGAGCCGTTGAGCCATTTCACCACTTTCCACAGGTCGGATTTCAGCCCCTTCGGCCGGTGGACGCCCAGCTTCTTGTAAATGTCGATATTGCGGAACAAGGTCTTGAAGCCCCAGGCCTGATGGGGCTTGCGCATCATTTCCTCTGCCGCGCAGGGGAATTGTTCGATGACGAACCGGTCCTCGAACGCCTCGACATCGGCATTGCCGAACATCCGCCAGGTCAGGGCGATCATGTTCGCCTCGCCCATCGCGGCGTAAAGGGTGGGTAACCGCCCGTCGCCGAGCTTGATGTCGACGAATTCGTCGACATCCATGCAGATGACCCAATCCGCGCTCTGGACGACGTCCTCGTCCTCGGCCGCCTGCAACGCGGCATGTTGCGGCTTGACCTCTGCGGGCATCGAGCGGAACGGGTTCTCGCGATGCTGCACAAGGCCCTTGCGCTGCAGAAGGTCGAGGAAGCTGTCGGTGCCGTCGGTGCAATCGTTGGTGTAGATCAGGAAATCGCTGACCCCGATCGCGCGGTGATAGGCGATCCATTCGAGGATGAACGGGCCTTCGTTCTTCATCGTGGTGACGATCGCGGTGCGTGCCGTTGCCGGGTCCGGCATCGGGGCCGCGCCGACTTCGGAAGGTTTCGGCCGCACCGGTCTTGCGGCGAAGCAGCCGGTCGCGAGGCGAAGAAGGTCGGGGTCCTCGACAAG
Source organism: Frigidibacter sp. SD6-1 (assembly GCF_030143255.1). Taxonomy (GTDB): domain Bacteria; phylum Pseudomonadota; class Alphaproteobacteria; order Rhodobacterales; family Rhodobacteraceae; genus TMP-24. The sequence continues at coordinate 20,253 of NZ_JARJNR010000009.1, read as the reverse complement.
CGAGGTCTTGGGGGCGAGAACCGAGGGCTTCTGCCCCGGCACCTTCAGCGCCATCGCCCGCCAGAAGGGCACGATCTGCCCGGGCGCGGGCTGGGCATAGGCGACGCGGATCAGCCGCCAGGTCTTGTCGAGACCGGCCTTTTCCGGCGCGACGCCCCAGCGCGCGATGCCGCGCCTTGCATCGAACTGGCGGCAGATATGGTCGCCGAAGCGCTCGGGCTCGCCCTTGCGGATGCGCCAGGGATAGATGCGCCGCCCGGCCAGGAGGATCACGCCATTGGGCGCGGCCCGGCAGAGGTCGAAGGCGTTGGGCGTCCGGCCCGGTTCGGCAAGGATGTCGGAAGGGTCGAGCAGCAGGACGGCGCGGGCGCGGGCGAGGAAGCGCGCCTTCATCGCCTCGAAGATCAGCCCCTCGCCGAGGGGCGAGAACCAGGGGTCGGGGGCGGGCACCTCCATCCGCGACTTGCCGGGCGCGTCGGGGGCGAGATAGGGGTGATGTTCGGGGCCGAGATCGGCCTTGCCGAGGGGGATTGAGCTTTCGACGACAAGAAGGGCAAAGGGCATTTCCCCGTCAAGGGCCGAACTTTCAAGAAGTCTCGCAACGCTTTGTTGAAAAACGCCTTTGTCGTCCTGTCGATTGACGATCAGCGCCCCCGTCGCACCGTGGTGGCGCGCGTGATAGGTCAGCCAGTCCACCACGGTTTCGGCTGTCTCGACCGAGCGCAGCCCGAAGAGGACGTTGCGGCCGGCAAAAAGCTCTTGTTCGGACGGGTTGAGGGCGATCTCGATGGTCCCTGCGTCACCAACGAGTCGCGCGGGCGCGTCGTCGACTGCCGTATCACGGCCGCTGATCATCAGCGCGCCCGACACTTCGCGGACCTCCCGCACGGCAAGGCAGCCTTGCGCGGCGTCTGCAAGCGCGGGCCGTTCGCCCGCGCGCAGGAAAATCCGCACGCGCCGCCCTTCAGGGTCGCGGTCGCATGTTGCATCAAGCCAGCTCACGCCGCCCGCCGTGCCGGAAGCGAGCCTGCGGACATGAAGTTGCGGTGGGGTTCTTGTCTGCATCGGTCCTGCCCGGGCCCCGCTTTTCCTTTGGATAGCAGCGGGGCGCGTTCGGCGCAACGCTGCCGGGTCAGGCGAAGTGTTCGGCCTTCTCCGCGGCCTTGGCCGCGTTCCAAAGCGCGTCCATCTCGGCCAGGTCGCTGTCCTCGGGCCGTTTGCCACGGGCGGCAAGAGCGGCCTCGATCGAGCGGAAGCGGCGGGTGAACTTGGCATTGGCGGAACGCAACGCCGCCTCGGGGTCGATCTTCAGATGGCGGGCGAGGTTGGCGACCACGAAAAGAAGATCGCCGAACTCCTCGAAAATTTCTTCTTCTCCAAGCGTTTGTCGGGCGTCGTTCAACTCGCGTGCCTCTTCGGTGATCTTGTCGATCACCTCATCGGTCGAGGGCCAGTCGAAGCCGACGCGCGCCGCACGGTTCTGAAGCTTCACCGCGCGCATGAGCGCGGGCAGGCCCGCCGCCACACCGTCGAGCACGCCGCCTTCGGCCTTTCCGGCCCGTTCGGCGGCCTTCATCCTTTCCCAGTCGCGGGTCTGATCCTCGGCGGTCTTGTCGCGGCTTTCCGTGCCGAAAACATGGGGATGGCGCGCCACCATCTTGTCGGCGATGGCCTTTGTCACATCGCCGAAGCTGAAATGCCCGGCCTCTTCCGCCATCCGGGCATGATAGACCGCCTGGAAGAGCAGATCGCCCAACTCGCCCTTCAACTCGCCCCAGGCCTGCCGTTCGATCGCATCGGCGACCTCGTAGGCCTCCTCGATCGTATAGGGGGCGATGGTGGCGAAGTCCTGCTCCAGATCCCAGGGGCAGCCGCCCTGCGGGTCGCGCAGCCGCGCCATGATTTCCAGAAGCCGGGGCAGGCCGCCGTCAGGGTCGTGGACCAGCCTGTCGGAGGCCGCGCGGTCTTTGGTCATTGCTCTCCCCCCGGGATTTTGATCATCTGACGGCTAACAAGAGCCTTCAAGAGAGTCCATCATGCCCGTCCTCAATCGCATCGCAGCCCTTGCCCCCGAGATGAAGGAATGGCGCCAGCATCTGCACCGCATCCCGGAACTGTCGTTCGATCTGCCCAAGACCTCGGCCTTCGTGGCCGAACGGCTCAGGGAGTTCGGGGTGGACGAGATCCATGAAGGCATCGCGCAAAGCGGGATCGTCGCGATCATTGAGGGGCAGGGAGAGGGGCCGGTGATAGGCCTTCGCGCCGACATGGACGCGCTGCCGATCGAGGAACTGACGGGGGCTGACCATGCCTCGGGCCATGCGGGGCGGATGCATGCCTGCGGCCATGACGGCCATACGACGATGCTGCTGGGAGCCGCGAAATATCTGTGCGAAACCAGACGGTTCCGGGGCAAGGTTGCTTTGCTTTTCCAGCCGGCGGAGGAGGATGGCGGCGGCGGCGACGTGATGGTGCGCGAAGGGGTGATGGACCGGTTCGGCATCGCCCAGGTCTACGGTATCCACAATGCGCCGAACATTCCCTTCGGCCATTTCCAGACGACGCAGGGCGCGCTTATGGCCTCGGTCGATACGGCCATCGTGCATGTCACCGGCAAGGGCGGCCACGGGGCGACGCCGCATGAATGCGTCGATCCGGTGGTGGCGCTGGTGGGCATGGTCGGCGCGATCCAGACGATCCTGTCGCGCAATGTCTATGCGCTGGACGAGGCGGTGATCTCGGTCACGATGATCCAGGCGGGGACGGCGTCGAACATCATCCCCGAGGAGGCAATGTTCGCCGCCACCATCCGCTGCTTCAAGCCCGAGGTGCGCGAGATGCTGAAGAAGCGTATCTACGAGATCGTCGAGGGCCATGCGTCGGCCTATGGCGTGACGGCGCGGATCGATTATGACTGGGGCTATCCCGCGACGATCAACCATCCGGGCGAGGCGGCCTTCGCCGCCGATGTGGCGCGCGAGATCTCGGGCGATGCGGCGGTCGAGGCGGACGGTCCGCGCGAGATGGGGTCGGAGGATTTCTCCTACATGCTGGAGGCGCGGCCGGGGGCCTATCTTTTCCTCGGCCAGGGGCCGGGGGCGGGGTTGCATCATCCGGCCTATGATTTCAACGATGAGGTCGCGCCGGTCGGCGCAAGTTTCTTCGCGCGGCTGGTCGAGCGCGCGCAGCCTTTGGGGTGAGGCGGGGGGCTGTCTGCCCCCCGGGCCCCGGATTTCATCCGGGGCCTCCCCCCGAGAGTATTTCCGGACAGAAAGTGAGGCGCGCTTCAGCCGAGCGCCTTTACCGCGCGCGTGATGCCATCGAGCGTCAGCGGGAACATGCGGTTTTCGAAGATCCGGCCGATCATGCCGACCGACTGGGTGTAGGGCCAGTAGCGTTCTGGCAGCGGGTTCAGCCAGACATGGGCGGGCCATTGGCTGCGCACGCGGTGCAGCCAGACCTCGCCTGCCTCGGCGTTCCAATGTTCGTTGGCGCCGCCCGGATGGGCGATCTCGTAGGGTGACATCGAGGCATCGCCGACGAAGATCGCCTTGTAATCGCTGCCGTAGGTCCTGAGCACCTCCCATGTCGGGGTCTGCCTGTCCCAGCGGCGGCGGTTGTCGCGCCAGAGACCTTCGTAAAGGCAGTTGTGGAAATAGTAATATTCCAGATGCTTGAATTCGGCGCGGGCGGCGGAGAAGAGCTCTTCCACCACTTTCACATGCGCATCCATCGAGCCGCCGACATCGAGGAAGAGCAGGACCTTCACGGCGTTATGGCGTTCGGGGCGGGTCTTCACGTCCAGCCAGCCATGTTCGGCGGTGGCGCGGATGGTGCCGGGCAGGTCCAGTTCTTCCGCCGCGCCCTCGCGCGCCCAGCGGCGGAGCCGCTTCAGCGCCACCTTGATATTGCGGGTGCCAAGTTCGACCGTATCGTCGAGATTGCGGAAGTCGCGCTTGTCCCAGACCTTGACCGCGCGCTGGTGGCGGCTTTCCGATTGGCCGATGCGCACGCCTTCGGGGTTGTAGCCATAGGCGCCGAAGGGCGAGGTACCTGCGGTGCCTACCCATTTGTTGCCGCCCTGATGGCGACCCTTCTGTTCTTCCAACCGTTTCTTCAACGTTTCCATGAGCTTGTCGAAGCCACCCAAAGCTTCGACCTGGGCTTTTTCCTCGGGCGTCAGGGTGCGCTCGATCAGCTTCTTGAGCCAGTCGGCGGGCAGGTCGATCGCTTCGATCACCTGATCGGGTGTGATAGCCTCAAGCCCCTTGAAAGCGGCGGCGAAGGCGCGGTCGAACCGGTCGAGGTGGCGTTCGTCCTTCACCATCGCGGTGCGGGCGAGATAGTAGAAGCCTTCGATCTCGTAGGTGACCAGGCCCGCCGCCATCCCGTCGAGAAAGGCCAGATATTCGCGCAGACTGACCGGAACGCCCGCCTGCCTCAGTTCGGCGAAGAAGGGCAGGAACATCGGTTCAGGCCCGGGTCGCGAAGATCATCACGATAAGGCCGAGGAGGGCGAAGAGGATCGCATGCGCGGCGGCATATTGCGCCATGTCCAGCCCCTTCCCGCCACGCGCCCGCGCCCGGTAGATGCCGAGAAGCGCGCCGAAGAGCGCTGCAAGAAATATCACCATCGGCTTACCTCCCCTGATCGGGCGCGAGCGCCTCAATGAAGGCAAGGCGCGCCCGGACGTCCTTGTCGGAGGCCATGCCATAGCGCGCCCAACCGAGACTGTCGAGGCGGGCGGCACGGGCGGCGTCGGGCTGGCCCGTCCGTTCGAGTGCGGCCGCACGGACGGCGAGGAGACCGGCGAGGAGCGCCGCATCGCGACCCGTGCGCGCGGCCGGGACCGCCGCGTCGGCGAGCGCGAGCGCATCCCTGTAGGCGCCGTCCGACAGTGCCAGAAGCGCACGCTGCAGGTCGGCATGGGCGGCATGCAGCGGCAGGCCGCGCGCCCGGTAAAGGGCCGAGGCATTGGCGAAGGCGGCGCGCACCTCGCCCAGCCGGTCGCGCGGCAGGACCCGGCCGAGCGAAATCCAGGCGAAGCCGGTGCGCCAGTCGGCCCAAGGTCGGGCGATGGCGAGCGCCTCTTCGGCGGCGCGCACGCGTCCACCACCGCCGCGCCCGCCGGGGCCGAGTGCCCGGGCGATCGCCTCGCCAAAGGCGCGCGGGGTCTGGGGCGGATAGTCGGCGGGCCGTGCGCCGCCCGGGTTGAGGCGGGCCAGAATGCCGGGAATGCGGGCCTCGATCTCGCCCGGTGACATGCCGGGCGAGAGGTCCGGCGCATAGGTGGCGCGCAGCATCAGCATGTCGAAGCCGGTGAGCCTGCCTTCGATATTGTCGTCGTTGAAGACCGAATCGGGCAGCCGATAGAGGTCGTTCAGGGGGCCGAGCGCCTGGGCCATTTCCTCGTTCAGGCAGTCGCGGATTTCCTGCGGGCCTGTGTCGGAGGGGATGAAGATCGCCACCCGGTCGCGGAAGGTGAAGGTGGTCCAGTCAAGATCGGACGCGCGCGCGCGGCGGTATTCGGCCCAGGACGACACGCGGGGGGCGACGAAACAGGCGGCGTCGCGGGCGCGGGCCTGCAACTGGCGGCGCGGCAGGAATTCGATGGTGATGGCGGCCTGTTCGTCCGGCGAAGCGGCGGAAAGGCCGAGGCCCGCCTCGGACCTGAGGCGGGCGATCAGCTCGCCCAGATCGCTGGCGGCGGTCGGCGGCACCACGCCGGTCAGCCGGTAGCTCAGGGGGCCGGTGAAACGCGAGAAGGCATCGAGTGGGCGGCCGGTTTCCAGCCGGAAGGAAAGGTCCATGAAGTCGCGCGTCATGTCGGCGTTAGAGCGGCGCGCGGGCGTGCCCGGCCCCGGCGGGAAACGCTTCATGGGCGGCAGGGGCGTCTGGTCGAAAGAGGCGCGCAGGACGGCGCCGTCGGTGTCGCGGGGGGCAGGTTTGGGTGCGACGCAGGCGGAGAGTGCTGCAAGGCCGAGAAGAGCCACCGCCAGCCCGCGCGGGAAAGATCTGCCTGTCACTGCCGTCCTCGTTCTTCGATTTTCCCGGCACGCTAGCGGGCGCAGGGTGAAAAGCGAAGTCAAATCCTGCTGCGCGGACGGATAGGCCGATCAGCCCCGGGCGCGGGCCATGAAGGCGAGTCGCTCGAAGAGCGCCACGTCCTGTTCGTTCTTCAGAAGCGCCCCATGAAGCTTCGGCAGAAGGTGCCTGGGGTCGCGCTTCAGATCCTCGGGCCCGACATCCTCGGCGAGCAGGAGTTTCAGCCAGTCGAGCATCTCTGAGGTTGAGGGTTTCTTCTTCAGGCCCGGGGTTTCGCGGATCTCGTAGAACTGGGTCAGCGCCTCGGACAGGAGTGCCTGTTTCAGTCCCGGGAAATGCACCTCGACAATCCGCTTCAGCACCTCCGCGTCGGGGAAGCGGATATAGTGGAAGAAGCAGCGGCGCAGGAAGGCGTCGGGCAGCTCCTTTTCATTGTTCGAGCTGATGATGATCACCGGCCGGTGTTTTGCCCGGACGGTTTCGCCCGTCTCGTAGACATGGAATTCCATCCGGTCGAGTTCCTGCAGAAGGTCGTTCGGAAACTCGATATCGGCCTTGTCGATCTCGTCGATGAGCAGAACGACCTTGCCCGGCGCTTCGAACGCCTGCCAGAGCTTGCCCTTGCGGATATAGTTCCTGACGTCATGCACGCGCGCATCGCCCAGCTGGCTGTCGCGAAGGCGCGAGACGGCGTCATATTCGTAAAGCCCCTGTGCCGCCTTGGTTGTGGACTTCACATGCCATTCAACGAGAGGCAGTCCGAGACTCAGCGCGACCTGGCGGGCAAGCTCGGTCTTGCCGGTTCCCGGCTCCCCCTTCACCAGTAGCGGGCGTTCCAGCGCGACTGATGCATTGACCGCAACAGTCAGATCCTCGGTCGCCACGTAAGCGTCGGTACCGTTGAATTTCATCCGTTTTCCCGCAGTCTTGTCGGTCAGGTCCCGCCCGACATAGCGGCCGGTTCACAAAGCTGCAATGCCAGCCCTGCCAGCTAGTGACATCCGTTCCCGCTTCCTGTATGGCGGCGCCCACGAGTGGCCGGTCGTCCCCTTGGGGGTGCAACCGACCCGGCCGAGGAGGAAGTGCGTATGAAGCCCGAGGTCTTTCTTCCCGACGATTACCGTCCCGCGGAAGACGAACCATTCATGAACGAGCGGCAGCTGGAATATTTTCGCCGCAAGCTGATTTCCTGGAAGGAAGAGCTTCTCGAACAATCGGCCGAGACGCTGGAGGGGTTGCAGGACAGCGCCCGCGCGGTTCCCGACATCGCCGACCGGGCGAGCGAGGAGACCGACCGCGCGCTGGAACTGAGAACCCGCGACCGGCAGAGGAAGCTGGTTTCGAAGATCGATTCCGCGCTGCGCCGGATCGACAATGGCGAGTACGGATATTGCGAGATGACGGGCGAGCCCATTTCGCTCAAGCGTCTCGACGCGCGCCCGATCGCCACGATGACGCTGGAAGCCCAGGAAAAGCACGAGCGGCGCGAGCGCGTGCACCGCGACGAATGATCCGCGACGAGTGATCCGCGACGAATAATCCGATTTTAACCTCGATCGGCGAGGTCTATGACAGGGCCGGGGCGAAAGCTCCGGCCTTTTCGCATGAGGAACCATGATCAGGGATCGCGATATTGCCGTGATCGGCGCGGGGATTGCCGGGTTGGCGGTGGCCACGGCGCTCTGCCAGCGCGGGGCGAAGGTGCGGGTTCTGGAACAGGCGCCGGTCATCCGCGAGGTGGGCGCAGGCCTGCAGATCACGCCCAATGGCATGGCGGTTCTCAGGGCGCTGGGGCTGGAAGAGGCGTGTGACGCGCTTGGTCAGGCGGCCGAGGCGGTCGAGCTGATCGACGGCGAGACGGGGGCACTCGTCACCCGGATCGACCTGGCCAGCATCGCGCCCGAGGGGGCGTTCCGGTTCTTCCATCGCGCCGACCTGATCGACATTCTGGAAGGGGCCGCGCGCCGGGCAGGCGCCACGATCGAGCTTGGTCACCGGATCGAAAGCCTGACGCTCGGGGCGCAGGGACCACATCTTCTGGCCGAACGCGGGGTGGAACATGCGGGGCTGGTCGTGGGCGCCGACGGGCTGCATTCGCGGGTCCGGGCGGCGCTCGACCAGGGCGGCAAGCCCTTCTTCACCGGCCAGGTCGCCTGGCGGGCGACGCTTCCGGCAGAGGGGGATATTCCGCCGGTCGCGCGGGTCTATATGGGGCCGGGGCGGCATATCGTGACCTATCCGCTCAGGGGCGGCAGGCTGCGCAACATCGTTGCCGTCGAGGAGCGGAAGAAATGGGCCGAGGAGAGCTGGAACCTCACCGACGATCCGCTGGCGCTGCGGATCGCGTTCGAAGCGTTCATCCCCGAGGTGCGCGGCTGGCTCGACCGGATCGAACGACCGAACCTCTGGGGCCTCTTCCGCCATCCGGTGGCCGAGCACTGGCACGGCCATGGCGCGGTGCTTGTGGGCGATGCCGCCCATCCGACCCTGCCGTTCCTTGCGCAGGGGGCGAACATGGCGCTGGAGGATGCCTGGGTGCTGGCAGCCTCGCTCGCCCGCCATCACGAGGCCGAGGCGTTGGCCCATTATCAGGCGGCGCGGCGCGACCGGGCCAAGCGGATCGTCGCGGCGGCGACCGCGAATGCGCGGAATTATCACCTGTCGGGGGTGCGCCGCGATCTGGCGCATTTCGGGCTGCGCAGCCTGCAACGGTTTGCGCCCGGGATGCTGGCGGGTCGCTTTGCATGGCTCTACGGCCATGACGTGACCCGCCCGGGTAGCGGGGCGTGACGGTGGGGCGGAAAATTCTTCGCGAAGAATTTTCCGCAACCGGAAGAATTTTCGTGAAAATTCTTCCGGTGCCCGGCCGCGACGCCTGTCAGCCGCGTTCGCGCCACCGGTCCTGAATCTGCAGCTTCCAGTAGGTCAACTGGGCGGCGATCAGGCCCGCCGGGCCGCCCGCCCAGTCGAGGCCGAAGGGCGCGAACAGTCCGATCCGGTCGCTTTCGCCCAGAATCGCCTCGGCCAGTACCTTGCCTGCGATCGCCGTCGTGTTCAGCCCGTGGCCGCCGAAGGCGGTGATGTGCCAGATGCCGGGCGCCATCTCGCCGACCTGCGGCATGAGGTGGCGGGCGTAGCCCATGAGGCCGGACCATGACAGTTCGGTCTTGAGCCCCTCAAGCTGCGGATAGGCGGTCAGCATCTCGCGCCTGAGTTCACGGGCGATGCCCGCGGGGGCGGCGGCGCGGGTGGTGATCCGCCCGCCCCAGAGCAGCCTGCGTCCCCCCTGGACCAGCCGGTAATAATCCCCCGCCCGGCGGTCGTCATAGAGGCAGGCGCTTGTGCGGATCGCGCCGGCGATCAGCTCGGGTGCCTCTTCGGTTGCCATCATGTAGGTGGCGATCGGCAGGACCGCGCGCTTCAGGCGGGGCACGAGGCGGCCGGTATAGCCGCCGGTGGCGAGGACGAGGCGCGGCGCTTCGATTGTGCCTTGGGCGGTTTCGATGCGTTTGGCGGGGCCCGAGAGGTGGGCGCCGGTCGCGGGCGAGCCTTCGAAGATTCTCCCGCCAAGCCGGTCGATCTCGACCGCGATGGCGCGGACGAGATTCAGCGGGTGGATATGGAAGGCATTCGGATCGTGGAGCGCGTGGAAATAGCGTGGACTGGAGACATGCGCTTCAAGGGCCGCGCGGTCGAGATAGTGCAACTCGTAGCCATAGAGCGACGCAAACTCGTCGACATGTGCCTTCAGATCGTCCGCCCGGTCGAAGCGGCGCAGGCTGAGGAGGCCGGGCACCAGCCCGGCGCTGTCGATCTCCAGATCGCGGATCGTGGCACGCAGCCGCTCGACCCCTTCGATGGACAGGCGGTGCAGGGCCTGTGCCTCGGTCTCGCCCACCCGGGCGCGGATCGCGGCGTCGCCGCCCGCGAAGGCCGGGCTGACCAGCCCGCCATTGCGGCCCGAGGCACCGAAACCCACCTGTTCGGCTTCGATCACCGCGACGGCGAGACCCGCGCGCGCGAGTTCGAGCGCCGTGGTAAGGCCCGCAAGGCCGCCGCCGACGATGGCGACATCGGCCTCCTCGCGACCCGAGAGCACGGGGCGCCGGGTCCGGTCGGCGGCGGTGCGGGCGTACCAGGTGTCGGGGAAAGCCATGTCAGGCGTCGAGGTCGATCCAGACCGGCACATGATCGGAAGGCTTGTCGCCACCGCGCACCGCCTTGTCGATCTGGCAGTCCCTCAGCCGGTCGGCGGCCTGCGGGCTCAGAAGCAGATGGTCGATGCGGATGCCGTTGTTCCGCTCCCACGCGCCCGCCTGATAGTCCCAGAAGGAATAGTGCCCGGGGCGGGGCTCGCGGGCGCGGAAGGCCTCGGTATAGCCGAGGTTGAGGAGGCGGCGGAAGGCGGCGCGGGTCTGGGGCAGGAACAGCGCATCCTCGGTCCAGACCTCGGGCCTGGCCGCATCTTCCGCCTGCGGGATCACATTGTAATCGCCCGCCATCACCACCGGCATTTCGGTCGCAAGCAGGTCGGCCGCGCGGGCGCGCATCCGCCCCATCCAGGCGAGCTTGTAGTCGTATTTCGGTCCCGGCACCGGATTGCCGTTCGGCAAATACAGGCCGCAGAGCCTGATGGCATCCTTGCCGACAACCGTCGCCTCGATCCAGCGTGCCTGTTCGTCCTCCGCATCGCCGGGCAGGCCGCGTTCGACATCCTCCAAGGGCAGTTTCGACAGGATCGCCACGCCGTTGAAGCCCTTCTGGCCGTGGGTTTCGACGAAATAGCCGCGATCCTCGAACAGGTCGCGCGGGAAAGCCTCGTCGACCGACTTGATTTCCTGCAACAGCACGATGTCGGGCGCGGCCTCGTCCAGCCAGGCGGGCAGCGCCTCGGCGCGGGCCTTGATGCCGTTGATGTTGAATGTGGCGATCTTCATCCGGGTTCCCCTGTCTGACCCTATCATCGGTCCTGGGCGCCCCGGACGCAAGCCGTCGGGCGCGAGCCCTTGGGGGGCGGGAATTCCCTACTCGATCTGTCACGCGTGACGTGCTTTCGTCGCGGTCCGGGGGGCGGATCACGGAGACTGTTCATGACCTTGTCTGCAATACGTGCCCTTCCTGCCGCGCTCGCCGCCGTCTGGTTCGCGACGGCTGCCTCGGCGGGGCCGTGCGAGAAGCACTACACGGCGGTCGGCGTGCCGCTGGTCACGCCCATCGTCTTCGAATCCTGGATGGATTTCAAAGGGCTGGCGCCCGACAAGGCGCTGAAACGCATGGCGCGCGCGGTCAAGTCCGAGGGTTTTTCGGGCATCAAGGTCGACAGCGGGCGTCTGACCATCACCGCCTATCAGGAGACTTCGGGTTCGGGGCGGACGCAGAAGCTTACGGTCACGGCCAAGAAGACCAAGGACGGCACGCGGGCGCGGGCATCTTTCAGGATCAGGGCCGGGCAGGTAGCGGAAGACCGGCATGTGCGGCCGGGCCTGTGCAAGATACTGAACGCGGCGGACGGCTGATCGCCGTCAGGCGTTGCGCACGAGAAGCTTGTCGATGCGGAAGCCGTCGAGGTCGATGACTTCGATCTGCAGGGGGCCGAAGGTGAGTTTCTCGCCAAGCTTCGGGATATGGCCGAGATGGTCGAGGACGAGGCCCGCGACGGTCTCGTATTCGCGGTCATCGGGCAGCTTGAGGCCCATCCGGTCGCCGAACTCGTCCGCCGCCATCGAGCCGGACACCAGGAAGGACCCGTCGTCGCGCGCGACCATGTCGGGTTCTTCCTCGCCGGGCGTGTCGAAGGAACCGGTGATGCCTTCGAGCACGTCCATGGGCGTGATGACGCCTTCGAAATGGCCGTATTCGTCGAAGACGAGGACCATGTTCACCGTGCTTTCGCGCAGTTTCTCGATCACCTGCGCGGCGTCGGCCACGTCGATCACGATCGGCGCCTCGCGCACGAACTTGCGCAGGTCGGCGGTGGCGGCCTTGGTGGCGAGAAGAAGGTCGCGCACCGGGATGACGCCGATGATCGCATCCGCGCCGCCCTCGGTCGCGGGCAGCAGCGCCTTGCCGGTCTCGCGCGCCTGTTTAAGCGCGGCGGCGGGGCCCGCGGTGATGTCCAGGACCTCGACATCGGTGCGCGGCGTCATCAGCGTGCGGGCCGACCGGTCGGCAAGGCGCATGACGCCCGCGATCATCTCGCGTTCGTCGGAGGAGAGGACGCCAGCCGTTTCCGCCTCGGCGATGGTCAGCTTGACCTCTTCGTCGGTCATCTCCTCGCCCGAGACCGAATGCTGGCGGAGGAGGAAGAGAAGCGCCTTGCCGGATATGTCAAGGAACCAGACAAGCGGCGTCGTGATCGCGGCGATCACCCGCATCGGCGGGGCCATGCGGATCGCCACCCCTTCGGGGTTTTTCAATGCGATCTGCTTCGGTACCAACTCGCCCACGATCAGCGACAGATAGGTGATGGCGGCGACGACGGAGCCGACGCCCAGCGTCTGCGCCCAGGAGGCGGAAAAGCCCGCGGCCTCCAGCGCATTGGTCAGCCTGAGGCCGAGCGTGGCGCCCGAGATCGCGCCCGAAAGAATGCCGACAAGCGTGATGCCGATCTGCACGGCCGAAAGGAACCGCCCGGGATGTTCCTGCAGCGCGAGCGCGGTGCGGGCGCCCGTGCGGCCCTGATCAGCCAGAACCTTCAGCCTCGTGGGCCGGGCCGAGACGATGGCAAGTTCCGACATGGCCAATAGACCGTTGAGGACGGTGAGGCAGAGGACGGTCAGGATTTCAATGAGCATACGGGTCCGGTCGCGGCAATGTCGGGCGACTATAGGGGGAAAGGATCAGATGGAAAAGCTGGTCCCGCAGCCGCAGGAGGACGTCGCGTTGGGATTGTCGATCACGAAGCGCGCGCCGATCAGTTCCTCGGAAAAGTCGATGGTCGCATTGGCGAGGAACGGCAGGGATACCGTGTCGACCAGCACCTTCTGGCCCCAGCCTTCCAGCACAAGATCGTCCGCAGCGGGGTCGTCGAGCTTGATCTCATACTGAAAGCCCGAGCAGCCGCCGCCCGCGACCGCGACGCGCAGGGCCTTGGCCTCGCCCGAGGCCTCATTGATCTCGGCCAGCCGCGCGAAGGCGCGGTCGGTGACTTTCGGGGGCAGGGTGAGGGACATGGTCGCCGCGTCTGGTTGTTCTCATGTCCGAAGATAGTGGCGGGGAGGGGGTTCCGCAACCGGGTTGGGGGGACATTGGGCCAAGGTCAGGGTTCAAGGCACATCGGACCCGGTTGCGGAATGCCGGTCACGCGGCTTCGGCGCGCACCACGGGGAAGTCGATGTCGGTGGCGAAGATATGGTTGAGGTAGTTGGTGAAGATGTTCTGCACCACGGCGCCCACGGTTTCGACGACATCGGCATTGGTCAGACCCGAAGCGCGGGCGGCTTCGAGGTCTGCGTCAGCGATCAGGCCGCGCTTCTCGGTGATGGCGCGGGCGAGCTTGAGGATTGCCGCGGTGCGCGGCGTGGCAGATGCTGCCTGGCGGTTCGCAGCGATCTCGGACGCGGGCACTTTCAGGCCCGAGGAGATGGCGCTGTGGGCCGAGAGGCAATAATCGCAGCCGTTGGTCTGGCCGACGGTGAGGGCGACCGCCTCGCGTTCCTGCGCGGTCAGGTTGCCTTTGCCGAGCGCCTCGCCGAGGCCGAGGAGGGCGGAAAGCGTCGCGGGGCTGTGGCCCGTGGTGCGGTAGAGGTTCGGCACCATGCCGATCTTGGCCTTGACCGCGGCGAAGATCGCGGCGGCATCGGGCGTGGCATTGGCATCGGTCAGCGGGGAAATGCGGGGCATGTCGGTCTTTCTCACTTTCTGGGGAAGGGGCTTTGCAGCGCCGGTACATGGGTCCTATAATATTACGGACCGTATGGTAAATAATAATATCGGACCATTTGGTAACAAATTCGGGAGCAGGCCATGGCACGTCCACTCGGATTCGATCCTGAGGAAGCGAAGACCGCGCTGATGAATATCTTCTGGGCGAGGGGCTACGAGGCGACGTCGATGCAGGATATCGAGGTGGCGACGGGGCTCAGGAAGCAAAGCCTTTACCGGCTCTTCGGCGACAAGCATTCGATGTATCTGGCGGCGCTGCGCACATACGAGGATTGTGTCGTGGCGGAGGCCGAGCGCATACTGGGTCAGACGCCGGGGTCCGCGCGGGCGCGCTTCGCGGCGCTTCTGGATTGGGTGATCCGTTCGGCCTCGGACGCGGGCGATGTACGCGGCTGCTTCCTTGCCAATGCCAGCGCCGAGGCGAGTGCGGCTGATCCCGAGACGGCGGAGGTTCTGGCGATAATGAGCGGGCGGATGGCGTCGGCCTTTGACGGGGCGCTCTCGGCCGACGCGCGCTACCGCGACGATGCGGGCCTGCGCCGGGCACGGATGCGGCATCTGCTGGCCGCCTATGTGGGGCTGCGGATCCTCGTGAAGGGCGCGTTCGACGAGGCGGCGATGCGCGAGGCGGCGGACGATCTGCTTCTGTCGATCTGAAGGGCCTGTTCGCTGGGGCCTTCGCCGCCTATAGTCGGGGCAAAGACGAAAGACCCATGCCCATGCTCGCCCCCTATGCCTGCCAGCCCGATCAAAGCCGGGGCAGGCTGTTTCCCGAGAAGCTCTCGACCTTCCGTTCGCCCTTCCAGCGCGACCGCGACCGGATCATCCATTCCTCGGCCTTCCGGCGGCTGAAGCACAAGACGCAGGTGTTCGTCGAGCATGAGGGCGATTATTACCGCACCCGCCTGACCCATACGATCGAGGTGGCGCAGGTCGCCCGCACGATCGCGGCGACGCTTGGGCTGAATGTCGAACTGGCCGAGGCGGTGGCCCTGGCCCATGACCTCGGCCATCCGCCTTTCGGCCATACTGGCGAGGATGCCTTGGCCGTGCTGATGGAACCCTATGGCGGGTTCGACCATAATGCGCAGGCCTTGCGGATCGTCACGCGGCTCGAGCGGCATTATGCCGATTTTGACGGGCTGAACCTGACCTGGGAAACGCTTGAGGGCATGGCCAAGCACAATGGGCCGGTGATCGGCCCGAATGCGAGCGGCTCGCATTCGGTCAGCGATCCGGCGCTGATGCCCTATGCTTTGGCCGAGGTGAACGGGCGGATCGATCTGGAGCTTTCGACCTTCGCGAGTGCGGAGGCGCAGGTGGCCTCGGTCGCCGATGACGTTGCCTACAATCATCATGACCTGCATGACGGGCTGCGCGCGGGGCTTTTCACCGAAGAGGATCTGATGGACCTGCCGGTGACGGGCCCGGCCTTCCATGAGGTCGACCAGATGTACCCGGGCCTCGACCCGATGCGGCGGCGGCACGAGGCGCTGCGGCGGGTCTTTGGCGTAATGGTCGAGGATGTGATCGCGGTGGCGCAGAACCGGCTGCAGGCGAGCCAGCCGCAGTCGGCCGACGCGATCCGGGCGATGGACGGGCCGATCATCCGGTTTTCAAAGCCGCTTTACCAGAATCTCAAGGCGATCAAGAGTTTCCTCTTCACCCGCATGTATCGCGCGCCGACGGTTGTTGTGGAGAGGAAGCGGGTGACGGCGGTGGTGAACAATCTCTTTCCGCTGTTCCTGAAGGAGCCGGGGCTCTTGCCCGACGAATGGCAGGCGGATGTGGCGGCGGCGGCGGACGAGACCGCGCTCGCCCGCGTCGTGCTCGATTATGTGGCGGGGATGACCGACCGGTTCGCGCTGCAGGAGCATGAAAGGCTGGTCGGCGGGAGCTAGATCGGTTTCGTCCCGCCTTCGGCGGGCCGATCCGCCGGGGGGCCAGCCCCCCGGACCCCCCGAGGTATTTGAGCCAAGATGAAGGGGGCGAAGCTAGGGCGCGCCCGGTGCGGGTTCCCAAAGCTCGATCGGATTGCCTTCGGGGTCGTGGACGCGGGCGAAGCGGCCGATCTCGGGCATGTCCCAGTCGGGATTGGTCGTGGCCTCGATCCCGGCGGCGTGGAGCGCGGCGAGGAGCCCGTCGAGATCCCGGACGCGCAGGTTGATCATCCATTGCCGGTCGGGGGCGAAATAGTCCGTGTCGGCGGCGAAGGGCATGAAGACGGTCGGTCCCGCCTCCTGCTGCCAGGGGGTGGAATAGTCGATATAGGTGCCGAGATGGCTGCGGTACCAGTCCTGAAGGGCGGCGGGGTCCTTCGCGCGGAAGAAGATGCCGCCGATGCCGGTTACGGGCATGGGTGCCTCCTGTCTGTGCGGGCGAGCGTAGCGCTGTCGGGTGCAGGCGGCAAGCGGCGGGTCAGCCGAGGAAAATCCCCAGGATCACCAGCATCAGTCCGAGGGCGGAGAGGAGGACGGCGCCGATGTTGAGGGCCACGACCTTCTGCAGGCGGGCGCGCAGGTCGTGGTCGGAGAGGCCCGCCTTGCGGGCGCGGGCGACCGTCGCGATGCACCAGACGAGCCCCGCAACGCCCAGAAGCGTGACGCCCGCGCCGATCCAGATCAGGATGTCCATCTTGCCCTCGCTCTGTCCCTTGCCTTCCGCCTAGCCCGAACCGGGCCGCCGGGCAAGGGCTTGCCTTGTGGGTGCGCGGGGCCCTTGAAGCGGGCGCCCGCGCGGTCTAGTCAGGGGGCCTGATCCGAAGGAGATGCCCATGAACGCCGCCCCACCCGATGCCTATAGCGTGACCGCCGACGAGCTGAAGCAGTTCATCGAGCGTTTCGAGCATCTGGAGGCGGAGAAGAAGGACATCGTCGAGCAGCAGAAAGAGGTGATGGCCGAGGCCAAGGGCCGTGGCTATGACACCAAGGTGATGAAGAAGATCATCGCGCTGAGGAAGCGCGACAAGGACGATCTGGCCGAGGAAGAGGCAGTTCTGGAGGTCTACAAGGCCGCGCTCGGCATGAGCTGACGACGGCCGGACACCCGTGTCAGGGCCGGATCACGGTGAGGCCGGGCAGGGCGCAGATCTCCTCCCACTCGCGCAGGTAACGCTCGGTGATCCGCGCGACGATCTCCTCGGTCCAGCCGGGGAGGGTGATCTCCATTTCCAGCTGATCGCGACGCCCGTGCGCAGTGAGCGCCTCGCTGAGCCGCGCGCGATAGTCGGCCCGATCGGCAGGCGGTGCGTCCGCCAGCGACTGTTGCAGTGCCGCGAGACCTTCGTCGGTCAGAAGCATCGCGACCAGATCGAATTCGCCCTCCATCGGCGCCTCTTCTGTCCAGCCGGTGATCGCGCGCAGCACCTCGGGCCAGAGGAGCGGCGTATCCTCGTTGCACCAGACGGTCACCGGCAGCTCCAGTCCCGCGTCGCAGATGCGGCGCATCGTGTGCAGCCAGCTCAGGTGAACCGCGTCGGCGGCGGCGATCATTTCGGCCAGCGATGCCGCGTCGGCGAGGGCTGCCAGTCCGGCGATCAAGGTCGCGGGGTTGCAAAGCGCGATGGAAAACTCGACCTCGTGGTCGGGAAACAGGTTCTGGATGGTTTTCAACCGGCTCGGCGCCTGGACATAGAGCCCTGCCTCCTGCACGGCGCGCGTCGGCATGGCGATGATGCTTTCATGCGACAGCACGAGACGTTTGACCTCGTCGCTGTCGGTGATGGCGTCGATCAGCGCCTGCTGCGCATCGGCGCTGGCCCGTCCGCCGCCGAGAGCGTTGAGCGCATCGCGGATGAGCGAGCGGTATTGGCGCGGTGCCGGGACATAGGTGCCCTGCGCGGCCAGGGTCCCGCGGTTCTTCAACACGGCGCGTATCAGGCGGCTGTCGTCCGTCGCATGGACACCAAGGTGAAAATTGATCCGCATCGTCCTGCCGGTTCTGCCCGTTTGGCCCGCACCTTATACGGGTGCATCGCGCGAGGAAACCGCCCTGCGCCGCGTCGAGGGCTAAATCGCCGCCATGCTGGCAGCGATGTTGAAGAAAGCTTGCACGAGCTTGCCGCCCTTGCGTTCGCGCAGGCAGATCAGCGCCTCGTCCATGCGGACGTGATCGGTGCCCTCGACCGGGATGGCGACAAGGCGGGGGTCGGGCCCGAATTCCGCCGCCGAGACAAAGCCGATGCCTGCGCCGGAGGCGACGATTTCTCGTACCGCCTCGCGGCCTTCGGCCTCGATGGCGGCCTGCAGCTGTACCCCGGCGGCGGCGGCTGCCTCTTCGAGCTTTGCCCGGGTGCGCGAGCCGCGCTCGCGCATCACGAGCGGCGCTTCCGCCAGGTCGGCGAAGGTGAAACTGGTGCGGCCGGCAAGCGGGTGGGTCCTGGCTGTGAAGGCGACGATCGGTGTCGCGTTCAGTGCCAGATAGTCGAAGTCGCGGCTTTGGGGGATCTCGCCCAGCACGCCGATGTCGGCCTCGTAACTGTAGAGGCTTTCGATCACATTGTCGCTGTTGCCCGCGCGCATGGTGATTCGGACCCCGGGATAGGTCTCGCGGAAGCGGGCGAGGATATGGAGGAGATGGTGGGCGCTGTCGGCGACGATGCGGAGCGTGCCTGAGCGCAGCGCGCGTGCCTCGGAGAGAAGTTCCAGCGCCTGCTGCTCCTGCTCGAAGAGCCGCCGTGTGATGTCGAGAAGCCGCGCGCCCTGATCGGTCAGGATCACCTGTTTCTTGTGGCGATTGAAGAGAAGGAGGTCATATTCCTCCTCAAGCTTCCTGACCTGATCGGAGATCGCGGGCTGGGTGAGGTAGAGCTCCTCTGCCGCGCGCGAGAAGCCGCCGCAGATTGCCACATAGTGGAAGGCGCGCAGCTGGACGTATCGCATGTCTATCCTCCGGGTTTCGCCCGGATCATCTACAAGTCAGACTTATGTGACAATACAAAATAACGATTTTACAGATATATCGGTACATGAGACATACGGGGTCAAACAAGGTTCTGCAGGGTGCATCATGCTCCAGTCTCCCGAAAATCCCCTTCCCGCGCCGCGACTTGGCGAACCCTATCTTCTGACGCCCGGGCCGCTGACCACGGCCTATGAGGTCAAGGAGGCGATGCTGAGGGACTGGGGGTCGTGGGACGGCGATTTCCGGGCGATGACGAAATCGCTCTGCGATCAGCTGGTGGCGCTTGCGGGGGATCGCGACGGAGAGTTTGCCTGTGTGCCGATGCAGGGCTCGGGGTCTTTCTGCGTCGAGGCGATGCTGGGCACGTTCGTGCCGCGCAGCGGCAAGGTGCTGGTCCTGGCGAACGGCGCCTATGGGCTGAGGGCCGCCGAGACGATGAAATATCTGGGCCGGGCCTACACCCTGATCGACAAGGGCGATTACCTGCCGCCGCGGGGTGACGAGGTGGGGGCGGCGCTTGATGCAGACCCTTCGATCACCCATGTGATCGCCATCCATTGCGAGACCTCGTCAGGCATCCTCAATCCGGTCGCCGAGATATCGGAGGCGGTCTATGCGCGGGGGCGCAAGCTTTTGATCGATTCGATGTCGGCCTTCGGGGCGCTTTCCCTCGATGTGACCGAGATCCGCTACGAGGCGATGGTTTCCTCGGCCAACAAATGCATCGAGGGGGTGCCGGGTTTCGGCTTCGTCATCGCGCGGAAGAGCGAGCTTGAGGCGGCGAAGGGCAACAGCCATTCGCTGGCGCTCGATGTGCATGCGCAATGGGCCTACCTGCAGAAAACCGGCCAGTGGCGCTATACCCCGCCCACACATGTGGTCGCGGCCTTCCTGAAGGCGCTGGAACTGCATGCGGCGGAAGGCGGGGTCGCGGGGCGCGGGGGGCGCTATACGAGGAACCGCGACGTGATGGTCGAGGGGATGCGCGGCCTTGGGTTCGAGACACTGCTGAAAGACCGCTGGCTCAGCCCGATCATCGTGACCTTCTTCTGCCCGGCCGATCCGAAGTTCGTCTTTGCCACCTTCTACGATCTGATGAAAGCGAAGGGCTTCATCATTTACCCGGGCAAGCTGACGGTGGTGGACAGTTTCCGCGTCGGCTGCATCGGGCGGATGGACGAACATGTGATGGCGCGCGTGGTGCAGGCCGCGCAGGAGGCGCTGGCCGAGATGGGCGTGGCCTCGGCCGCGCCGCCTGCGGCGGCGATTGCCGAACGCGCGAAACTGGCCGCCTGACGCGGCACCGATATCTGACGGAAGGACGAAGAATGAACATGATCAATCGCGCGCCGGTGATCGCGAATGACCGCGCCTATCCCTGGCCGAAGGTCCCCGCCGTGGCGATCTGTCTGGACGGGTGC
>NZ_JARJNR010000008.1 GCF_030143255.1 Frigidibacter sp. SD6-1 | reverse complement strand
CTGCCCTCCGCGCCGGAACTCAGGAACTTCGACGCCTTTCTCTACGCCTGCACGGCGGCGGCGGTCTGAGCCATGCTGAAGCGCAAGCCCCCCATTGAACTGCGGCACGAGGCAATGCGGATCGCCGGGCGCAAGGTCGATACGAAAGACCGGGTGCCGGTTACCTATCCCTTCACCGGCGAGGTCATCGGCTCGGTGCCCGCCGGGCAGGCCGAGCATGCGCGCGAGGCCTTCGCGATTGCCGCCGCGTACAAGCCGACACTCACCCGCTACGAGCGCCAGAAAATCCTCTTGAATGCCGCGAAGATCATCAGCGAGCGCAAGGCAGACCTGGCGCCGATCATCACCGCCGAACTCGGGATTTCGCTGGCCGATGCTTTGTACGAATGCGGGCGGGCCTATGACGTCTATACGCTCGCGGGGCAGATGTGCATCCAGGACGATGGCGAGATCTTTTCCTGCGACCTGACCCCCCACGGCAAGGCGCGCAAGATCTTCACCATCCGCGAACCCTTGCGGTCGATCTCGGCGATCACGCCGTTCAATCATCCTCTGAACATGATCAGCCACAAGATTGCGCCCGCGATCGCCACGAACAATTGCATCGTCTGCAAGCCGACCGAACTGACGCCCCTGACCGCGATCTGGCTGGCGGACGCGCTTTACGAGGCGGGGCTGCCGCCCGAGATGCTGTCGGTGGTGACCGGCTGGCCCGCCGACATTGGCGACGAGATGATCACCAACCCCGATTTCGACCTCATCACCTTCACCGGCGGCGTGCCGGTGGGCAAGATGATCGCGGCGAAGGCGGTCTACAAGCGGCAGGTGCTGGAGCTGGGCGGCAATGACCCTCTGATCATCTGCAATGACCTGTCGGACGCCGACCTTGCCAAGGCCGCCGATCTGGCGGTGGCGGGGGCGACCAAGAATTCGGGCCAGCGCTGTACGGCGGTCAAGCGTATCCTTGTTCAGGAGAGCGTGGCCGACCGGTTCGTGCCGCTGGTTCTGGAACGGGCGAAGCGGCTGAAGTTCGGCGATCCGATGGATCCGGCGACGGAACTGGGCTGCGTCGTCCATGAACGCGCCGCCGAGACGTTCGAGAGCCGGGTCTTCGCGGCCGAGAAGATGGGGGCAAAGGTGCTTTACCATCCCGGCCGCCAAGGGGCGCTTCTGCCGCCGATCGTCGTCGATCACGTGCCGCACGAAAGCGAACTGGTGATGGAAGAGACCTTCGGACCCATCGTGCCCATCGTCCGGGTGCCCGACGATGACGAAGCGACAATGGCGATTTCGAACTCCACCGCCTTCGGCCTGTCGTCCGGCGTCTGCACCAACGATTTCCGCCGGATGCGCGCCTATATCGACGGGCTGGTCGTCGGCACGGTGAACATCTGGGAAGTGCCCGGCTACCGGATCGAGATGTCGCCCTTCGGCGGCATCAAGGACTCTGGCAACGGCTACAAGGAAGGGGTCATCGAGGCGATGAAATCCTACACCAACGTCAAGACTTTCTCGCTCCCGTGGGGTTAGGGACCATCCCTCCCACGAACTGGCGAAGCCTCGGGGCGCCATCGCTTCCCGGGGCTTCGCCTCTTTGCTTCGGAAGACTGCGATGACAGCGATCACCCATACCGAAGGCGAATCGAACACGTCCGAGGCGCGCCGCGCCTGGGCGGCGAAACATCCCGATGCGGCGACGCGCGATCTCTTGCGTCGCGATGGCGAGGCCTTCCTGCACCAGTCTCTGTCCTCGCCCTGCGTTTCGACGATCGCAAAGGCCGAAGGCATCTGGATCGAGGATACCGCCGGGCGCCGCTACATGGATTTTCATGGCAATTCCGTCCATCACATCGGCTACGCGCACCCGCGCGTGGTGGCGGCGATCAAGGCACAGCTGGACGCGTTGAGCTTTTCGCCCCGCCGCTTCACCAACGAGGTTTCGGTCGAACTGGCCGAGCGGCTGGCCGACCTCGCGCCCGGCGATCTGGGCAAGGTTCTGTTCACCACAGGCGGGTCCGACGCCAATGAAGTGGCGCTGAAGATTGCCCGAGCCGCCACGGGCCGTTTCAAGACGCTCAGCTTCTGGGATGCCTTTCACGGTGCGGGCTTCGGGTCGGCGAGCGTCGGCGGCGAGGCGACCTTCCGCAGCCATATTGCCGGGCCCTTGCTGCCCGGTGCCGAACATGTCGCGCCCTTCAATTGCTATCATTGCGCCTATGGCCATCCGGGGCCCGAGGCCTGCGCGCTCGCCTGCGCGAAGATGGTCGATTATGTGCTGGAGCGTGAGGGCGACGTGGCCGCCGTGATCGCCGAGCCGATGCGGGCCGTGCCGACCGTGCCGCCGCCGGGCTATTGGCAGGCGGTGCAGGCGGCCTGCAGGCGCCACGGTACGCTTCTGATCATGGATGAAATCCCCACCGGTCTGGGCAAGACCGGCAGGATGTTCGCGTTCGAGCATGACGGGATCGTCCCCGACATCGTGACGATGGGCAAGGCGCTGGGTGGGGGCATCCTGCCCATCGCCGCCGTCGTGGCGCGGCGTGACCTGGATGTTTGCGGCGATTTCGCCATCGGCCATTATACGCACGAGAAGAACCCGGTGACCGCGCGGGCGGCGCTGGAAACGCTTTCGGTGATCGAGGGCGAGGGTTTGGTCGATCGCGCGGCTGAGCTTGGGCGCCATGCACAGGGCCGGTTGAGCGAGATGGTCGGCGACTGTGCCATCGTGGGCGACATAAGGGGCAGGGGGCTGATGTTCGGGGTCGAGATCGTGTCCGACCGCGCGGCGCGCACGCCCGACCGCGCCCGGGCCGAGCGGATCTATTACCGCTGCCTGGAAGCGGGGCTGAGTTTCAAGATCAGCGCGGGGTCGGTCCTGACGCTCTCGCCGCCTCTCGTCATTGCCCGGCCAGACCTCGACCGGGCGCTTCAGATCGTGGCGGAGGCGATTCGCGCCGAGGCGGCCTGAGGCCGCCGGAAATCTCGTTTCTTTTCAACGTCCGCCGGGTCCGGCGTGGCGCTCTTTCCGCTGGTCGTCGCGCGGCGGAATTCATCGAAATTTCCAACCATAATATAAAATAAATAGATTTTACTTATTCATCCCCCCTTCGCAAGATTGCTTTGGAGGGTGCCGGGAGGGCAGGTGTTACCGCGCTGTCATGAACGGCCGCTACCTGAAGAATGAAATCCGGGGCGTGGTGCCACCGGGTTCGCCCGCAAGCAACGCCTGCCTTGGGCTGACATGGGGAGTAGAATGAAACTGACGAAATCCTTGGCGCTGGGCGCCCTCGCCACCGTTCTGAGCACGACCGCCCTCTGGGCCGAAACCGAACTGACCGTCTATACCGCGATCGAAGCCGAAGACCTGGAACGCTACGCGGCGGCCTTCAATGCCGAACATCCCGATATCAAGATCAACTGGGTACGCGATTCCACCGGTGTCGTGACCGCCAAGCTGCTGGCCGAAAAGAACAATCCGCAGGCCGACGTGGTCTGGGGCCTCGCCGCGACATCGCTGCTGGTTCTCAAGACCGAGGGCATGCTGGAACCCTATGCGCCCGCAGGCCTCGACGCGCTCGACCCGCGCTTCAGGGATGGCGACAATCCGCCCTCGTGGGTCGGCATGGACGCCTGGGTTGCGTCGGTGTGCTACAACACGGTCGAGGGCGAGAAGCTGGGGCTGACCCCGCCCAAAAGCTGGGCCGATCTGACGAAGCCCGAATATGCCGGCCATATCGTCATGCCGAACCCGGCGTCTTCTGGGACCGGTTTCCTTGATGTCTCTTCCTGGCTGCAGATGATGGGTGAGGAGGGCGGCTGGGCCTATATGGACGGGCTTCACCAAAATATCGCGGCCTATACCCATTCCGGCTCCAAGCCCTGCAAGATGGCGGCGGCGGGCGAGACGGTGATGGGCGTGTCCTTCGCCTTCCGCGGCGCCAAGTCGAAGAATGAAGGCGCCCCGATCGACGTGATCGTCCCCGAGGAAGGCATCGGCTGGGACATGGAGGCGATCGCCATCGTCGCGGGCACCGACGCGCCCGACGCGGCCAAGACGCTGGTGGACTGGACGATCTCTCCCGCCGCGATGAAGGAATATAACGTGGGCTACGCGGTGCTGGCGATCCCGGGCATGGCGCAACCGGTCGAGAACTATCCGGCCAACGTGTCGGAAAAGATGATCCAGAACGATTTCGAATGGGCGGCGAACAATCGCGCGGCCATTCTGGAAGAATGGACCAAGCGCTACGACTCGAAATCCGAGCCGAAGAACTGATCCCTCTCCCGGGCGCGCCGGTCCGGCGCGCCCGCCCCTTGCCCGGATGGACATGATGAATGCACTGATCGCAGACGCGCCGCGCGCGGAGGCTGGCGAGCCCTATCTGAAGATCAACGGCTGCTGGAAGGCCTTTGGCGAGTTCGTGGCGCTGAGGGATATCACGCTCGATATCCGCAAGGGCGAGTTCGTCTGCTTCCTCGGTCCCTCGGGCTGCGGCAAGACCACGCTTCTGAGGGCCATCGCCGGGCTCGATCCGCAGACGCGGGGCACGATCCGGCAGGCAGGAAGGGACATATCCGCGCTGCCTGCATCGCAACGCGATTACGGCATCGTCTTTCAGTCCTATGCCTTGTTCCCGAACCTGACGGTCGAGCGCAACATCGCTTTCGGTCTGGAAAACACCGGGCGTCCGAAGGCCGAAATCGCCGCGCGCGTAGCGGAGTTGCTGGCGTTGGTTGGCCTGCCCGAGCAGGGCAGGAAATATCCCGCCCAGCTGTCAGGCGGCCAGCAGCAGCGGATCGCGCTGGCGCGCGCCATAGCGATCAATCCGGGCCTTCTGCTTCTGGACGAACCGCTGTCGGCGCTCGATGCCAAGGTCAGGGTGCATTTGCGCCATGAAATCAAGGAATTGCAGCGCAAACTTGGTGTGACGACGATCATGGTGACCCACGATCAGGAAGAGGCCTTGTCGATGGCCGACCGGATCGTGGTGATGAACCATGGCGTGATCGAACAGGTCGGCACGCCGACCGAGATCTACCGCGATCCGGCGACGCTGTTCGTTGCCGATTTCATCGGTGAAACCAACAAGATAGAGAGCGTCTTTGACGAAGGTGCGGTGCGGGTCGGCCAGGCAACGCTTGCCACCGGCGCGCAGGGTCTTTCCGACGGGGCGCCCGTAACAATGGCGGTGCGGCCGGAAGATATCTTGCCCCATGCGGCCGGGCACGAGGCGCAACCGGCGCCGAACCATCTGAACGTGACGGTGACGTCGATGGAGTTCCTCGGTTCCTATTGGCGCACGCATTTGACGAGCGAGGCCCTGGGGGAGACGCCGCTTGTCGCCAACTTCTCGATGAATGCGGTCCGCAGGCTCGGGATCGAGCCCGGCGCGGCCCTGACGGTGGAACTGCCGGCCGAACGGGTGCTGGCTTTCCCGCGAGGCGCCTGAGATGGCCGGGACCTCGACCCTTCCCGCCGGTCGCTCCGTCAAGCTGAAGCTCGACCGCGACGGGATCGTGAAGCGCTGCTTCATGGCGCTGATCGGGCTTTACCTCTTCGCCGCGCTGGTCCTGCCGCTTTACGCGATGCTGTCGAAAAGCTTCGTGACCTACGGCTTCGACCTTGCGCGCTATGAATTCCAGGTCAGCGACGAAAGCGGCACGGTCTGGGGCGAGCCGGTCAGCGCCGCCAGCCTCAACGAGGTGTTGGGCAAGTTCACCGCCGATGATCTCGCCTCCTCTTCCGACGGGCGGCTTGCCGTCACAGACCTTTTCCCCGACTTCAGCTTCAAGAGCCCGGTGAAATACCGCCTGCGCAGCACGACCGCCGACGCGCCTTATCTCGTCGGCCTTGACCTGCAGCGCACCACCGAGTGGCAGGAGTTCGACAGCAACACCTTCCGGCGCGTGAATCTCAGGCCGGTCACGACAGTCGGGCTGCAGAATTATGTCGATTATTTCTCGAATGCCGCCCTTTTCTCCTCGATCGAAAACTCGCTTTTCATCGCCATCGTCTCGACCGTGCTGACCGTGGGCCTCGCCTTCGGCTTCGCCTATGCGCTCAATCGCAGCTGCATCCCGTTCAAGGGCACGTTCCGGCTGATCGCGATGATGCCGATCCTGGTGCCCTCGCTTCTGCCCGGCATCGCGCTTATCTATCTCTTCGGCAATCAAGGCTTCCTCAAAGGCCTACTGATGGGGCAGTCGATCTACGGGCCTCTGGGGATCGTCATCGGCTCGGTCTTCTTCACTTTTCCGCATGCCTTGATCATCATCTCGACCGCGCTTTCCATCGCCGACCAGCGCCAGTATGAGGCGGCCGAAAGCCTGCGCGCCTCAAGCTGGCGGACCTTCTGGACGGTCACCATCCCCGGCGCGCGCTACGGCCTGATCTCGGCTGCCTTCGTGACCTTCACCCTCGTCATCACCGATTTCGGCCTGCCGAAGGTCATCGGCGGGCAGTACAACGTGCTGGCGATCGACATCTACAAGCAGGTGATCGGCCAGCAGAATTTCGAGATGGGGGCGGTTGTTTCAGTCGTCCTTCTGATCCCCGCCGTCTTTGCCTTCATCATCGACCGGCAGGTGCAGAAGAAACAGGTCTCGCTTCTGTCGGCGCGTTCCGTGCCCTATCAGCCGAAACCCGACCGGCGGTTCGACATGCTGATGCTGCTCTGGTGCCTGGTGGTCGCGATCTTCATCGCCGGGATCATCGCGGTCTGCCAGGTGGCGGCCTTGGTGAAATTCTGGCCCTATGACCTGAGCCTCAGCCTGAAGAACTATGCCTTCAACCGGATGGATGGCGGCGGCTGGGCTGCCTACTGGAACTCGCTGCAACTGGCCGCGATGACGGCGGTGGCGGGCACCGCGATCATCTTCACCGGCGCCTATATGGTCGAAAAGGTCGACGGGTTCCGCGCGGGCCGCGCGCTCTTCCAGTTCTTCGCCATGCTGCCGATGGCCATTCCGGGCATGGTGCTGGGGCTTGCCTATATTTTCTTCTTCAACGATCCGGCCAATCCGCTGAACTTCCTTTATGGCACGATGGCGATCCTGGTGATTTCGACCGTGACCCATTTCTACACGGTCGGGCATCTGACGGCGCTGACCGCGCTCAAGCAGATCGACGCGGAGTTCGAGCCGGTCGCAGCCTCGCTGCGGCAGCCCTTCTGGCGGCTCTTCGCGCGGGTGACGGTGCCCGTGTGCCTGCCCGCGATCCTCGATATCTCGATCTACATGTTCGTGAATGCAATGACGACCGTGTCGGCGGTGGTGTTCCTTTATTCGACCCATACCGCGCTGGCCTCGGTCGCGGTCCTCAACATGGATGATGCGGGCGATATCGCTCCGGCGGCGGCGATGGGGATGATGATCTTCTATACGAATGCAGCAGCACGTATCCTGCATGCCTTTGCCTCGCGGCGTATTCTCGGCCGGACCCAGGCCTGGCGCGCACGCTGACGGCCTACCGGCCGCGGCGCGCCAGCATCATTCCCGCGAGGATCAGCGCGACGCCTGCCGCCTTGGGCAGGAGGTTGTCCGACTGGCCAAGCGCTAGGTCGAGCGCGACGCCCGACACCATCTGTCCGGCGATCACCAGCATCGCGGTCAGCGTGGCGCCGATGCGGGCGACGAGCCAGCTGCCGGAAGCGACGAAGAGGACGCCGAGCGTCCCGCCGAACCAGGCGGTCACCGGCGCGTCGGGCCAGCCGCCGGGCATCAGCCCGCCCCAGAGAAGGGCCACGGCAGAGAGGAAGAGGAACCCGACCAGATGGTTCCAGAACGAGGCGGTCATCGCCGAGGTTGCAAGCGACAGCCGCCCGTTGATCGCCCGGCTGACCGAGACGAGCGCGCCGCCGAGAAAAGCGAAGAGGATCGGTTGCAGCATCAGGGCCTCAGGTAAAGATCACGAGAAGACTGCCCGCGAGAATGAGCGCGAGCGCGGCAAGGTCGGTCCCGCCGATCCGACGCGCGGGCAGGCCGAACCAGCCGAACCGGTCAGAGAGAAGGCTGAACCCCGCCTGTCCGGCCAGCCCGAGCGCCAGCGTGCCCGAGAGCGCGAGGAAACTGTTCACCGTGGTCGAGGTCAGCATCACCGTCACCGCGCCGGACAGACCGCCGAGATAGGCCCAGAGAGGCGCAGGGCGGCGCGTTTCCGATGGTCTCCGCCCCAGACGGAGCAGAAGCAGGAAGACCAGCGCCGCTGCGGTGCCCGTTCCATGCGCCATCCAAGAGGCGAAGAGCGGCGTCCCCTCGCGCGCCCATTGGCCGTTGAACAGCACCATCAGGGTCAGCAGTCCGCCCGAGGCGAAGGCAAGCGGATAGGCGAGGCGGTTGGTCATCGGCGCGTCCCGGATTGGCAGGGATGTCCTATCCTGCCTGTCAGGCATGGACAATGGCGCGACGCCCGTTCCTCAGCGCGCGCCCGAAGCGCCGTTACCATCATTGATGGGAGGGGGATGGCGGACCCGGAGCGATTCGAACGCCCGACCCCCAGATTCGTAGTCTGGTGCTCTATCCAGCTGAGCTACGGGTCCGTTGGGAGCGGCATTTAGCCCCCCCGCCGGGGCAATGCAAGGGCCAAACGTCTGCCAGGTGGCGGGAATTTCGCTCAGCCTTCCGGCGCGATGGAAGGTGTGAGGGAAACCGTCTGGCGCAGGGCGCCGGTGGCGGCATCGAAGATCAGGAAGGCATTGGCGTCGGTCACCACGCCTATCCAGCCGGGACCATAGGTGACGGCCGTTGCGCTTGCGCCTGCGGGCAGGGTGATGTGGTCGGGCAGGGCGGGAAGCGCGCCGGGCGTGGCAGCGCCGGGGAAGCGGGTGACAAAGATCAGGATGATGGTTAGAAGACCGGCGATCATCGTGGCGGTCAGGACCGTCACCAGGCGTTTGAGGAATCTCAGTTCCGGCGGCAGGGTCTCGATCCCGGTTGCAGGCTGGTCCTCGGGCAGGGAAGCAGGCTTCATGTCGGACATAAGAACCCCCGTTCTCAGCGTGGTGATCGGGCCGAACCCGCCGGACCGGCTTGATAAGGCCTTGGCGCGCGATGTGCCAGAGGAAGCGTCGCTCTCGCGCTCGCGGCTGGCGAAGCTTCTGGCCGAAGGTGCCATCCGCAAGGCGGGCACGGTGGTGACGGACGCCAAGGCGAAGGTCGCCGAAGGTGACATGTTCGAAATCGAGGTGGGCCCACCGGAGGAGGTCGAGACCCGCGCCGAGGAGATCGCGCTCTCGGTCGTGTGGGAGGATGACGACCTCATCGTCATCGACAAGCCCGCGGGCATGGTCGTCCATCCCGCGCCGGGGTCGCAGTCGGGGACTTTGGTCAATGCGCTTTTGCATCATTTCGGCGACAGATTGTCGGGTGTCGGCGGCGAGAAGCGGCCGGGCATCGTGCACCGGATCGACAAGGATACGACCGGGCTTCTGGTGGTGGCGAAGTCCGACCGCGCCCATCACGGGCTGGCCCGCCAGTTCGAGAAACATACCGTCGAGCGGCGCTATCTGGCGCTGGTCCATGGCGTGCCCGACCAGAACGACCCGCGCCTGCATGGGGTGAAGGGCACCAGTTTCGAGGCGGGCGGGATATTGAAGATCACCACCCAGCTTGCCCGCCACAAGACCGATCGGCAAAAGCAGGCGGTGCTGTTTCACGGCGGGCGCCATGCGGTGACGCGGGTGCGGGTGATCGAGGCGTTCGGCACGCCGCCGGTCGCCGCGCTGGTCGAATGCTGGCTCGAGACCGGGCGCACCCACCAGATCCGGGTGCATATGGCCCATGCGGGCCACGGGCTTCTGGGCGATCAGACCTATGGCGGGCGGCGGAAACTGTCGCCCAAGGCGGTGGCCGGGGCGGCGGCGGAACAGGCGGCCGCTTTCCCGCGTCAGGCGCTGCATGCGGCGACGCTTGGCTTTGTGCATCCGGTCACGAAAGAGGACCTGTCGTTTGAAAGCCCGCTGCCCGCCGATTTCGCCGGGTTGCTCGACGCGCTGAGGGGCTGAGCGGGCGATCATCGCAAAAGCATCGCGAGACTGACAGACGCCTGTTACGTTCGCGCGCGATGGCGACAGCGACCTTCAGAAGGAGATAGATGATGTGTCGCTCGATCCCCGCAGCCAGCCTGGTTGGCCTCGCCGCGCTTCTCGCGCCCCTGCCGCTTGCGGCCGAAGATTTCGGCGCGATGGTCGACCGAATGCGCGCCGAACAAAGCGATGCGCTGTACGGCTTTGCCGCGCCGCTTGCCGCTTCGGCGCCGGAAACGGCCGAAAATTTCCGTGCGCCGGACCAGCCCGCCGGGGCGCAGGTGCTGCTGGCCGAGGGGCTGACCGCCACCTACCTGACGCGCGAGATCGCCAACAAGGCCGACATGATGGCGCTTTTTCCGGCCGATAAGCCCACCCATCTGATCGTCTGCATCGAGGGCGACCGCGAAGAGATCGCGGCGGGCAAGCTGAACCCGTCGTTGCAGTCGGTGGCGCTCGATGGCGGGGCGGTGAAGACCCTGGTGCGCGGCATGCAGGGCTGCGACGGCATCCGCGCCACGCCCTGGGGCACGATCCTTGCGACCGAGGAAGAGGATGACGGCGGCGCCTATGAGATCTTCGATCCGCTGGCGCTTGAGAATGCCGTGATCAGTGATCGCGCGACCGGCGAGGTAAGCGATGCGCGCGTGGTGCGGCGGATGGCGCTGCCGACCATGGCCTGGGAAGGGCTGACGATCACGCCCGAAGGCGTGGTGATCGGCGGCGACGAGCTGCGGCCCGGCACGGCGAATGCCGATGCCGATGGCGGCGCGATCTTCAAGTTCGTGCCCGCAAAGGCCGCGACCGGCGGGCCGATCACCGATCCCGAAGCCTCGCCTTTTGCGGCCGGTGCGACCTATGCGATGCAGGTCTCGTGCCGCGATGACAAGATGCAGGCCGGTCAGGGCTGCGAGATCGGCAATGCGTGCTGGATTGCGGTCGATCCGCTGATCGCACGGGCCGATGCCGATGCCAAGGGTGCGACCGGTTACTATCGCCCCGAGGATCTGCATGCCGATCCGGCCTATGCGGGCGCGGGGATCCGCTTCTGCTGGGCCAATACCGGCAACGAGGATGCGGGCAATTTCGCCGAAGTCATCTGCGCGACCGACCTGTCGCCGATGGAGGTGCCGGTTGCTGATGCCGAGGGCAAGATCGCCTTCACGACCGAGGTGAACCGTTTCGTCGAGGGCGACCGCGAGGCCAATTCCTTCGACAATCTCGCCTTCCAGCCCGGGACCGGCCTTCTCTATGTCGTCGAGGATCACCCGAACGGCGATATCTGGGCCTGCCTGCCCGATGGTGCGGACCGCGATATCAAGTCCGACGGCTGCGCGCGCATGCTCTCGGTTGCTGACACGTCGGCGGAACCGACCGGCTTCCTGTTCTCCGACGACGGCAAGATGGCTTGGGTGAACATCCAGCATTCCGATGACGGCCAGATGTCGATGGTTGACGATTATCCGACCGACGATCTGTTGATCATCACGGGATTCAAGCCGACCGGCCAGTGAGCCGCGTGCTCAGACAGAAGCAAGGGCGCCTGCGTGCGCCCTTGTATTGTTGTCGCTTCCGATCAGTAGCTCATCCAGACCGCGGGACTGTCGATCACCTCCTCGGCGGTGCATTTCTTGCCGTTGTAGGCGCGGCAGGCCTTCATCGCCTTCGATTTCGCTTGCCTGCCGTTCTTGCCCCAATCGGCGAAGAGGTTGCCGTCGGACGCGACGACAATGGCGATCGAGCCGTTGGCGACATCGGTGCCGGGGCGGCAATCCTGAAAGCCGAGACGCTTGCATTCGGCAACAGCGGCGTTAACGGCCTCATTGTTGCTGGGATAGTCGAAGGCGTAGGTATAGGTCGGGCGACCGTCCGGCTCTGTGCCCCAGGCGATGGCGGCGAATCGTTCCGACCAATAGCCGCTTGGGCCGGTGTCATAACCGCCGCCGTAGCCGCCGCCACTCGGAGCGCAGATCGGTATTTCCGCGATCCCGCTCGCGCCGCCGCCGGAGGTCCCGATCATCACCTCGCCCGGGCCCGGGCCGCTGGGGCAGGGGTAACCCTGTGCGGCGGCCATCCCGGACATCAGTCCGACGAGGGCAAAAGCGGACAGGACCGCCCGGACGAGGGATGCCCGGTTGAGAAGGGGGAAGAGGTCGTTCATCTGCGCCGCCATTTTCAGGTGTTCTCTGCGGGCGTTCCTAGAACCATCAAAACGGACCGTACAGTCTGGAATTCCCGACGCGCGCCGCTCGCGCTGGCTGAAATGGCCGTGATCTGCGGACATGAACCGCCTTTTGCCGATGCCTGGCCGGTCACCCGGGGGTAAGGTCAATCCAACTGACCGGGAACCGCGCCGCCGGTTGGGGTCTTGTACGGGCAGCCGGGGCGACATAGATTCCCCAGCCCAAACCCGCGAAAGGGTCCTTGATGACGAGCTATACGAACCTTCCCGCCCCGAGCCCCGAACAGGGGATGAACCGCTATCTGCAGGAGATTCGCAAATTTCCGCTCCTGGAGCCGGAAGAGGAATATATGCTCGCCAAGCGCTGGGCCGACCACGAGGACCCGCAGGCGGCCCATCGTCTGGTGACCTCGCATTTGAGACTCGCCGCCAAGATCGCCATGGGCTACCGCGGCTACGGCCTGCCGCAGGCGGAAGTGATTTCCGAGGCGAATGTCGGGCTGATGCAGGCGGTCAAGCGCTTCGATCCCGAACGCGGCTTCCGGCTGGCCACCTATGCGATGTGGTGGATCCGCGCCTCGATCCAGGAATATATCCTCAGGTCGTGGAGCCTCGTGAAGCTTGGCACCACCTCGGCGCAGAAGAAGCTGTTCTTCAACCTCCGCAAGGCCAAGTCGAAGATCGGCGCGCTGGAAGAGGGCGACCTGCGCCCCGAGAATGTCGCGCGGATCGCCCGCGACCTGAACGTGACCGAGGACGAGGTCATCGACATGAACCGGCGGCTGTCGGGCTCGGATGCCTCACTCAATGTCACGGTCGGGGCCGATGGCGAGGGCGGGTCGCAATGGCAGGACTGGCTCGAGGACGAGGGTGCCGATCAGGCCACCGCCTATGCCGAGAGCGAGGAGCTGGATGCGCGCCGCGCGCTTCTCGTGCGGGCGATGGATACGCTGAACGAACGCGAGAAGGACATCCTGATGCAGCGCCGCCTGCAGGACGAGCCGGTGACGCTGGAGGATCTGTCCGCGCAATATGACGTGAGCCGCGAGCGGATCCGCCAGATCGAGGTGCGGGCTTTCGAGAAGCTGCAGGCGCGGATGCGCGATCTGGCGCGCGAGAAGGGCATGCTGACCGCATCCTGAGTACGGCCGCGCGGCCGGGAGCCTCCTCGTGCGCTGACGCTTCTCGTCGGCCAGCGAGGAGCGCCCGCAGGGCGACGACGAGCGGCCGGTTGTTGATTGACCGATCAAATCGTTAAAAATAAAGGAGATTTTTCTTGCGGCTCCGGGCCGGGGGCGATAGGTCAGCGCCACGAGTGACGAGGGAGGGCCGATGAGGCTGATCGACACATTCCTTCCGCCGATGCATCCCGAAGGGCGGAAGTTCGTTGCGGCCTTCGCCGGCGCGGCGCTTGTGCTGGGGCTGATCTGGCATCCGCTCGGGCTGGCGGGCCTCGGCCTGACCATCTGGTGCTATTACTTCTTCCGCGATCCCGTCCGCTCGGTTCCCCTGCGCGACGGGCTGATCGTCAGCCCGGCCGACGGGGTCGTTTCGCTCATCGGCCCCGCCGTGCCGCCCGCCGAACTTGGCATGGGGCCCGAGCCGCTGATCCGCGTTTCGGTCTTCATGTCGGTCTTCAACTGCCATGTGAACCGGGCCGTTGCCGAAGGCACCGTCGGCGCCGTCGCCTACCGGGCGGGCAAGTTCCTCAATGCCTCGCTCGACAAGGCGAGCGAGGACAACGAGCGCAACGCCATCCGCCTCGACCTCGCCGACGGCCGCCAGATCGCCGTCGTGCAGATCGCGGGCCTGGTCGCGCGCCGCATCGTCTGTTTCGTCCAGCCCGGCGCCTTCCTGCGTGCGGGCGAGCGCTTTGGCCTCATCCGCTTCGGCTCGCGCCTCGACGTCTATCTGCCACCGGGCGTCGAGCCCGTTGCGACGCTTGGCCAGACCATGGTCGCAGGCGAGACGGTGATCGCCGATCTCGCGGCGCCCGGCGCCGCGATGATGGCGCGGAGGGATTGAGATGCAGCCGCGGCCGCGCCGCGAAATCCCGCTGATCCATCTTCTGCCGAACGCCATGACGCTTGGCGCGATCTGCGCGGGCGTCAGCGCGATCCGCATGGCCTACAGCAATGATTTCGAGAAATCGGTGGCGCTTCTCATCCTCGCCGCCCTTCTCGACGGGCTCGACGGCCGCATCGCCCGCATCCTGAAGAGCGAAAGCCTGATGGGGGCGGAGCTGGATTCGCTCGCCGACGTGGTGAATTTCGGCGTGGCGCCCGCGGTCGTTCTCTATTTCTGGGCGATGGACGGCGACCAGACACTCGGCTGGATCGCGGCGCTTGTCTATGTCGTCTGCTGCACGCTGCGGCTTGCGCGCTTCAATGTGGGCGCGAAGGAAGGAACGCTCGACAAGCGCTTCTTCACCGGGGTTCCGGCGCCTGCGGGCGCCATGCTGGCGCTCGCGCCGCTCTTTCTTGCGCAGGCCGTCCCGGGCCTGGTCCCCGACCCGACGCCGATCGCGATCTGGATAGCGCTGGTCGGCGGGCTGATGGTCAGCCGGTTGCCGACCCCGTCGCTGAAGATGCGCGTTCCGGCGCGGCATGCGCGGCCCCTGCTTCTGGCGGTTGCCTGCGGTGCCGCGGCGCTCGCCGCCTATCCCTGGGCGACACTTTTCGGCGCCGACATCCTCTATCTTCTGTCGATCCCCGGTGCGCTACTTTGGCAGCGCCGGTCCAGCCACTGAGAGGACGCGAGATGGAACTGGCACAGGTCAGGCGCTCTTACGCCATGTGGGCGCCGGTCTATGACGCGACTTTCGGGTCGCTGACCACGCGCGGCCGACGCATGGCGGTCGCCCATGTGAATGCCCGGGGTGGCTCGGTCCTGGAGGTCGGTGTCGGGACAGGGCTTTCGCTTGCCTCCTACGGCAGGCATCTCGACGTCACGGGCATCGACTACAGCCACGAGATGCTTGCCAAGGCGCGCGAGAAGGTCGCGGCGCAGGGCCTGACGCAGGTCAGCGCGCTGCGGCAGATGGATGCCCGCGCGCTCGATTTGCCGGACGCGCGCTTCGATACGGTCACCGCGCTGCATGTCCTTTCGGTGGTGCCCGAGCCGCAGCGGGTGATGGCCGAGGTGGCGCGGGTGCTGAAACCGGGCGGCGAGGTGGTGATCGTCAACCATTTCGCCCGCGAAAGCGGCCCGATGGCGATGGTCGAGCGTCTGGCGGCGCCTTTGGCCGGCCGGCTGGGCTGGCATCCGGACTTCCGCAGGGAACAGGTCCTGACGGGGCCGGAACTGGTGCCTGTCGTCGAGAAGCGCGTTCCTCCGCTTGGGCTGATGAGCTTCATGGTTCTGCGCAAACGCGCCTGATTGCGCTAACGAGTGCGGCGCGCTAGCCTTCCCTCGGTCACTGGAGGGCGAGACATGAAGCCGGTCAACTGGGGCGTTCTGGGTGCGGCGAAGTTCGCGCGAGATCACATGGCGCGGGCGATCCACGAGGCGGAAGGCGCGCGGCTTCTGGCGCTCGCCACATCCGACGGGGCCAAGGCCGAGGGGTTCCGGGCTTTCTGCCCCGACCTCAGGGTCCATGAAAGTTACGAGGCGCTTCTGGCCGATCGCGAGGTCGAGGCGGTCTATATTCCCTTGCCCAACCATCTGCATGTCGAGTGGTCGCTGAAGGCCGCGCGCGCGGGCAAGCATGTCCTGACCGAAAAGCCGATCGCGATGCGGGCGGGCGAGATCGACGCCCTGATCGCGGCGCGCGATGGCTCGGGCCTTCTGGTGACCGAGGCCTATATGATCGTCCACCACCCGCAATGGCAGCGGGCGCGGATGCTGGTGCAGGATGGCGCGATCGGCCGGGTGCTGCATGCGGATGCGCATTTCAGCTATGACAACCGCGCAGACACCGGCAATATCCGCAACCGGCCGGAAACCGGGGGCGGCTCGGTCCCCGATATCGGCGTCTATGCCTATGGGTCGGTGCGCTGGGTGACGGGAGCGGAGCCGGTGGCGCTGAAATCGCGGATCCTCCGCGAGAATGGCGTGGATGTGACGACCCAGGTCTGGGCCGACATGGAGGGCCCCGCGGGTCGCTTCACCTATGGCGCGCTGACGTCGATGCGGCTGCCGCCCCGGCAGGAAGTGGTGTTTCAGGGCGAGAAGGGCCTGATCCGCATGACGGGTCCGTTCAATGCGGGCCTCTTCGGCGAGGCCCAGCTTCACATGTTCCGGCCTGGAGAGGCAGACCACATCGAGCGTTTCCCGGGTGTCCGCCAGTACCGCAACCAGGTCGAGGCCTTCTGCCGGACGGTGCGCGACGGCGCGCCATACCTGTGGTCTTTGGAAGACGCGAGGGGCACGCAGGCGATGATCGACAGGGTTTTTGCCTCGGCGATCGATCTCTGACGCCGGGTGCCTCCTCGTACACTGCGCGCCTCGTCGGGTTGAGGCGAGGAGAGCGCCTCAGGGCTCGACGAGCGGCCCGGCCCCGCGCTCAGCCCTCCGGCAGGGCATTCCTGAGGAAGGCGACCATATTGCCGCCCATCACCTTGGCGATGGTCGTCTCGTCAAGCCCCGAGTCCATCAGGGCCTGTGTCACTGCGGCGAGTTCCGACGTGTCGAAGGCCGTCGTCACCGACCCGTCGAAATCGGAGCCGAGCGAGACATGGTCTGCGCCCACCAGATCGACCGCCGCGACAATGGCCGAGGCGACGCCCTTGGGCGAGGGATCGCAGATCACGTCCGGCCAGTAGCCGATGCCGATCAGCCCGCCCTCATCGGCGATTGCCTTCATCAGATCGTCGGGGAAATTCCGCACCGTCTGACAATGGGAATAGATGCCGGTATGGCTGACCACGACCGGGACATCGACCATGGCCAAGACCTCGCGCGCCATCCTGGGCGAGGCATGCGCCAGATCGATGATCATCTTCTTCTCGACCATCCTCTTCACGACCTCGCGCCCGAAGTCGGTCAGACCCTCGGTTTCGCCTGCCTGTCCATGCAGCGAGGCGCCAAGCTCGTTATCGAAGAAATGCGTGAGCCCCATCAACCGGAAGCCCGCCTCATAGAGCTTGTCGAGGTTGGCGATGTCGCCGGACAGGGCATGCCCGCCCTCGGCGCCAAGGATGCCGCCGACGGTCTTGGCCCCCTTGGCACGCGCAGCGAGAAGCGCGTCGAGATCGCCGCGGGTGCGGATGATCGTCAGCATCTCCGGCGCCTTTTCGGCGGCGAGCGCCAGTTGCCGCGCCTGTTCCAGCGCCCGGTAGGTCAGGTTCTTCCAGGCGCTGAGCGGGCGGAGCTGCCCGATGAAGAGAAGCGTGATATCGTCGCGCGCCTGAGCCGAATTTTCCTCGTAATTGAGGCCCGAGGGGCTTTTCGTCACGGTCGTGAAGACCTGCAGCGCCACATTGCCGTCGATCAGCCGGGGCAGGTCCATCTGGCCCCGGTCCCAGCGCTGGGTCAGGTCGCGGTCCCACAGGAGCGGGTCGGCATGCCAGTCGCCGATGATCAGCTTTTCATGCAAGGCCTGCGCCGCGGGGCTCACCGGCCAGGGGTCGTGGGCCAGAACCGGGTTCTGCCCCTCGTCGACGATGCCGGGGCCGAGGGTAAAGAAGCCAAGAAGGCCGATGACGATCAGGAAGGCGATCAGCTTGACGATGAAACGGCGCATGGGGGATCTCACATGAGGGGCAGGCGCAGGATATGCTGAGGTCCGGCCGCGCCGCCATGATAGATTTCACCCGTATCGACCCAGCCGCCTGCGAGATAGATGTGGCGTGCCGCGGGATTGCGGCAATTCACCGTGAGCGCGATCGACGCAGCAGCGGGAAGCGCCTTGCGCAGATAGGCGGGAAGGGCGGCCATCGCCGCCTTGCCATATCCCAAGCCCTGATACTGGCCGCCGATCAGCATACCGCGCAACCCCGGCTCGGCCGGGTGGGCGAATGCGTGACGTTCCGCATAGGCCAGATCGGTCTTGAACAGGCCGATCACCCGCCCGTCGGCCCGGATCGCGTGCAGGCCGACGTCGGAGCTCAGATCGCCAAGCAACTTGTCGAGCGTTCCGACGAATTGTTGCTGATCGGGCGGCACCTCAAGATGTGCGGCGTCGCTCAGCCGGTCGGCCGGCAGGGGCGAGAGAGTGATCACGCCTCCATCGCCTCCAGCTCGTCAATCATGGCGGCGATCATGGAAAGGCCCTTGTCCCAGAATGTCGGGTCCGTGGCGTCCAGGCCGAAGGGCGCGAGCAGGTCCTTGTGGTGTTTCGATCCGCCCGCCTTCAGCATGTCGAAATACTTTGCCTCGAACCCGTCGGGCGCGGCCTCGTAGGCGGCATAGAGCGCGTTCACCAGACTGTCGCCGAAGGCATAGGCATAGACGTAGAAGGGCGAATGGATGAAGTGCGGGATATAGGCCCAGAAGGTCTCGTAGCCGTCCATGAATTCGAAGACGGGCCCGAGGCTTTCGCCCTGTACACTCATCCAGAGCGCGTTGATGTCTTCGGGCGTCAGTTCGCCTTCAGCGCGGGCGGCGTGCAGCTTGCATTCGAAATCGTAGAAGGCGATCTGGCGGACGACGGTATTGATCATGTCCTCGACCTTGCCCGCGAGCAGGGTCTTGCGTTCCACCTTGTCCTTGGCATTCGCCAGAAGCGCGCGGAAGGTCAGCATCTCGCCGAAGACCGAGGCGGTTTCGGCGAGAGTGAGCGGCGTGTTGGCGAGGATCTCGCCCTGCGGTGCGGCCAGCACCTGATGGACGCCGTGGCCCAGTTCATGGGCCAGCGTCATCACGTCGCGCGGTTTGCCGAGATAGTTCAGCATCACATAGGGGTGGGCGTCGGTCACCGTCGGATGGGCGAAGGCGCCTGGCGCCTTGCCGGGCTTCACGCCCGCGTCGATCCAGCCCTTGTCGAAGAAGGGCTTGAGCAGTTCGGCGAGGTCGGGCGAGAAGGCGCGGTAGGCCTCGGTCACGGTCTTGCGCGCCTCGTCCCAGCCGATGGTGCGGACCTCCTCGGTCGGCAGGGGGGCGTTCCGGTCCCAGACCTGCAGCTTGTCGAGGCCCATCCATTTCGCTTTCAGCGCATAATAGCGGTGCGACAGGCGCGGATAGGCGGCGACAACGGCATTGCGAAGTGCCTGGACCACCTCGGGTTCGACATGGTTCGACAGATGCCGCGCAGCCTGCGGCGACGGCATCTTGCGCCAGCGGTCCTCGACCGCCTTTTCCTTGGCCAGCGTGTTGTGAACGCGGGCGAAGAGCTTGATGTTCTTGCCGAAAACGGCAGCAAGCGCGCGGGAAGCCGCCTCGCGCCTCGCGCGGTCCTGTTCGGAGAGGAGGTTGAGCGTCGCCTCAAGGCTCAGGGGTTCCGCCTCGCCCGCGACCTCGAAGGTCAGGCCCGCCATCGTCTCGTCGAACAGCTTGTTCCAGGCCGAGGCGCCGACGACCGACTGGTCGTGCAGGAACCGTTCGAGCTCGTCCGACAGCTGGTGCGGCCGCATGGCGCGCATCCGGTCGAAGGCGGGCTTGTAGCGGGCGATCTCCGGCCCGGCCGTGAATGTCGCCTCATAGGACGCGTCCTCGATCCGGTTGAATTCGAGGCTGAAGAAGACAAGCGGCGTGGTGAAGCTGGTGATCCGGTCCTGGCAGTCGGACATGAATTTCGCCCGGCCTGCATCCATTGTGTTCTGGTAATAGCGTAGGCCCGCGTAAGACATCACGCGGCCGCTGACCTGTTCGATCCGCTCGTAGCGGCGGATGCAGGCGAGCATGGCGGCGGGATCAAGTGCGGCAAGCTTGCCCTCATGATCCGCAGCGAAGGCCGCGCATTCGCGCTCAAGCCAATTCATATCGCGCGTGAGTTCCGGCGCGTCCTCGGCCGTGTAAAGGTCCGAGAGGTCCCAGACGGGCAGGGGGCCGAGCGCGCCGCCCGCGGTTGCATTCGCGTCGAAGACGGGGCGGGGCAGGGCGATGGGCATCGGTGGGTCCTTTCCTTTGTCGGACGTTAGATAGGCAGCCGGGCGCCAGAAAGACAAGTCTGCGGCACAGGGTTGCGGGAAAGTGAAGGCGGGGTGAGCGCATTCGTGCTAGACTGGCTGTACGGAGGCCTGAGGCAGGCCGCACTTCCGGTCGCCCGAGGGCCGCCCGTGATGAACGGACGGCAGCACAAAGCGCGAGGGAGGCGTTCCATGGTATCGACGATCGGCAATCCGCTCTCCTGGGGGGCGAAGAACATCGGCAAGGCGGGCCGCGAGGTGGCGCATGCCGCCCAGCACGCGGTCGAGGGCGAGGTACGCGAACTGCCCGAGGTGCGAGCGATCACCTACGGTGACATTCGCGCGGCGCTGAAGGCGGGGTTGGACGATTTCCTGCATTTCCGCAGTGATGTCATCATGGCCTGCCTGCTCTATCCGGTCATTGGCCTGTGCCTGATGGGCTTTGCCTTCAACAAGGGCGTGCTGCCGCTTCTGTTCCCGACCCTGTCGGGCTTTGCGCTGGTCGGACCGGTTGCGGCACTTGGGCTTTACGAGCTCAGCCGCAGGCGCGAACGCGGCGAGAGCGCGGTCTGGGCCGATACGCTGAATGTGCTGAGGGCGCCGGGCTTCGGCGGCATCCTCCTGCTCGCGCTCGGTCTCGGCTGCTGGTATTTCCTCTGGATCGTCAGCGCCTGGTTCGTCCATGAGTTCACCATGGGCGGCGCGGCCTATCCCGATGCGATGAGCTTTCTTTCCGCCGTGTTCGGCACGTCGGGCGGCTGGATGATGATCATCATCGGCATCCCGCTCGGCTTTCTCTTCGCGCTGGTGGCGCTGGCCTTCTCGGTTCTGTCCTTTCCGATCCTGGTCGACCGCGATGTCGGCCTCGCGCGGGCCGTTGCGGCCTCGATCCGTCTGATGCAGCTCAGCCCCGGCCCGGTGCTGGCCTGGGGCGCGGTGGTGGTCGCGGGGCTGGTGATCGGCGCCGTGCCGCTGCTTCTGGGGCTTGCGGTGACCCTGCCGATTCTCGGCCATGCCACCTGGCATCTCTATCGGCGCGCGGTCCGTTGAGCCTCAAGCCGCCTATTTGGTCAGTTTTTCAGGCAGATTGTCCGGAGAACCGGTCAGTCTGCCCGTTTACCATCCGCGGCTTTGCCGCCCATACTTCCACGACCGGCGGGTGGCTATGCCGGTTCGGGGGGGCGGGTGATGGCAGTCAGCTATTTCAACGAAATGTTCGAGGGCGGTCGCGTGCGTGCGCCCTATGCGCGGCTGGAAGACTGGGTCGCAGCGATGCCGCCCGAATTCCGCAGCATGAAGCAGGAGGAGGCCGAGGCGCTTTTCCGCCGGATCGGCATCACCTTCGCGGTCTATGGCGAGGGTGGCGATCCCGACCGGCTGATCCCGTTCGACATGTTCCCGCGCGTCTTCACTCAAGCCGAATGGCGGCGGCTGGAAAAGGGCATTAAGCAACGCGCCCGCGCTCTCAACGCCTTTCTGGTCGATGTCTACGGGCGCGGCGAGATCGTGAAGGCGGGCCGCATCCCGCAGCATCTGGTCTATGGCAACGAGGCCTATGAAAAGGCGGTGGCGGGATTTACCCCGTCTAAGGGCGTCTACAGCCATATCGTCGGCATCGATATCGTGCGCACCGGGCCGGACGATTTCTACGTGCTGGAGGACAATTGCCGCACGCCGTCGGGCGTCAGCTATATGCTGGAAAACCGCGAAATCATGATGCGGATGTTTCCCACGCTGTTCCGGGAAAACCGCATCGAACCGATCGACAATTATTCCGAGGTCCTGCGCCGTACGCTTGCCTCGGTCGCGCCGAAGAAATGCGACCACGAGCCCACCGTGGTGATCCTGACGCCCGGCCATTTCAATTCGGCCTATTACGAGCATTCCTTCCTCGCCGACCTGATGGGGGTGGAACTCGTCGAGGCGGTCGATCTCTTCGTCGAGGCGGGCTTCGTCTGGATGCGGACCACGGAAGGCCCGCGCAAGGTCGATGTGATCTACCGGCGGATCGACGATGCTTTCCTCGATCCTTTGTGTTTCCGGCCCGATTCCATGCTCGGCGTGCCGGGGCTGATGGATGTCTACCGCTCGGGCGGCGTCACCATCGCATCCGCCCCCGGCGCGGGCGTGGCCGATGACAAGGCGGTCTATACGTTCGTGCCGGAAATGGTGCGCTTCTACTTAGGCGAAGAGCCGATCCTGCAGAATGTGCCCACCTGGCAATGCGGGCGGAACGAGGATCTGAACTATGTGCTCGACCATCTGCCGGAGCTGGTGGTGAAAGAGGTCCATGGCTCGGGAGGCTACGGCATGCTCGTCGGCCCGAAGGCCACGAAAGAGCAGATCGAGACGTTTCGCAGCAAGCTCGCCTCGGATCCGGCCGGCTATATCGCCCAGCCGACGCTCGCCCTCTCGACGACGCCCACTTTCGTCGAGGAAGGCGTGGCGCCTCGCCATGTCGACCTCAGGCCCTATTGCCTCGTGGGCGAGCAGATCGAGCTGGTGCCCGGCGGGCTGACGCGGGTCGCGCTGACCGAAGGCTCGCTTGTCGTGAACTCGTCGCAGGGCGGCGGGGTCAAGGATACCTGGGTTCTGGCGGAGTGAGATCATGCTGAGTAGGACCGCCGAAAACCTCTTCTGGATGGGCCGCTATATGGAGCGGGCCGAAATGACCGCGCGGCTTCTCGACGTGGGCTCGCGCATCACGCTTCTGCCCTCGTCCGCGGGGCAGGGCTTCCGCGACGACTGGGATTCGCTTCTGCAGGCCTCTGGCACCGCCGAGGGGTTCCGCGCCAAATACGGTGAGCCGGTCCAGCGCAATATCGAAAGCTATCTCTTCTTCGACCGCGACAACCCCTCCTCGGTCGCTTCCTGCATCGAGCGGGCACGCGAGAACGGCCGGATCGTCAGGACGGCGCTGACAAGCCAGGTCTGGGATGCGCTGAACACTGCCTTTCAGGAACTCAGGCAGCTGGAACGGACCGAGCGGGGCAGTCTGGAGCTGAGCCGGCTGACCGAATGGACGACGCGCCATACGTCGATGCTGCGGGGCGCGATCGCCGCGACGAAGCTGCGCGACGACGGCTATCATTTCCTCGGGCTCGGGTCGCATATCGAGCGTGCCGACAATACCGCGCGGCTTCTCGACGTGAAATATTACGTGCTGCTGCCCAAGGCCGATTATGTGGGCTCGGGCCTCGATACCCATCAATGGATGACGCTTCTCAGGGCGCTGTCGGCGCAACGCGCCTTCCACTGGGCCTATGGCGGCGAGATCACGGCGGCGAAGGTCGTGCATTTCCTGATCCTCAACCGCCGGATGCCGCGTTCGCTTTACACTTCGCTGACCGGCGCGCATGAGAATCTCAATGCCCTGGCCGAGGAATATCAGCGCCGGACACCCGCCCAGACCCGGGCCGCAACGCTGATGCAGGATTTCTCGCAACTGACGGTCGAAGAGGTCTTCGACGAGGGCCTGCATGAATTCCTCGCCCGGTTCGTCGGCGAGATGGCGGCGCTCGCCAGCCTCGTCCAGGATCAGTATCTGAGCGGAGAGGCGAGATGATCCTGACCGTTTCCCATGTGACGACCTATCATTATGCCGCGCCCGTGCGCGGCGCGGTGCAAAGCCTGCGCCTGACGCCCTCGCGCACCGACGGGCAGCGCACGGCAAGCTGGATGCTTCAGGTCGAGGGCGGCACCAAGGGCGGTTCGTTCCGCGACGGGGCGGGCGACTGGATCGAAAGCTGGTCGGTGCGCGGCCCGATCACCGAACTGAGGGTCCGCGTCGAGGGAACGGTCGAGACGACCGACATGGCGGGCATCCTGCGCGGCCACCGTGAAAATGTCTCGCCCTCGGCCTATCTGCGCGAGACCGAGCCCACCGTGGCGGATGCGGCGCTGCTGACGCTGGCGCGCGATGCGGCGGACGGGGCGAGCGGCGGGCTCGACCTTGCGCACCGCCTGTCGACCGCCGTGTCTGACCGGATCGCGTACCGCCCCGGCGCCACGTCCGCCCGTACGACCGCGGCCGAGGCGCTGGCGCTTGGCGAAGGCGTCTGCCAGGACCATGCCCATGCGCTGAT
Organism: Frigidibacter sp. SD6-1; assembly: GCF_030143255.1. Lineage (GTDB taxonomy): Bacteria > Pseudomonadota > Alphaproteobacteria > Rhodobacterales > Rhodobacteraceae > TMP-24. Next base: position 120,527 of record NZ_JARJNR010000008.1, on the reverse strand, counting down.
CACGATGGCGCGCGCGCAGGGGCTGCCCGCGCGCTATGCCTCGGGCTATCTCTTCGCCGACGCCTCCGGCGCGGCGCACGAGGCCGCGCATGCCTGGGCGGAAATCTGGGTCGACGGGCTGGGCTGGATCGGCTTTGACCCTGCAAACCGCTGCTGCCCGGACGACCGCTATATCCGGCTTGGCTCGGGCTCTGACGCCCGGGACGCTGCCCCGATCCGCGGCGTTGCCGTCGGCGCGGCAACGGAAAGCCTGAATGTTGAGGTTGCGGTAAGGGCGCAGCAGCAATAATCAGGCCGGGTGCGCAACAGCCGGGAATAATCATGACCTATTGCGTTGGCCTTCTTCTGAACGACGGCATGGTGCTTTTGTCGGACACGCGCACCAATGCGGGGCTCGACAATATCGCGACCTACCGCAAGATGTTCACCTTCGAGGTGCCGGGCGAGCGGGTCATCGTGGTGATGACGGCGGGGAGCCTGTCGGTCACCCAGACCACGATTGCCGAACTGCGCGAGGCGATCGAGGATGACGCGGCGACGGCGGAGACCTCGATCCTTCTGGCGCCCACGATGCTGAAGGTGGCCGAGATCATCGGCAACACGCTGGCGCGGGTGCGTGGCGTCGTGGACGAGAAGATGGCCTCGATGCGGCAAGGCGCCTCGGCCTCGCTGATCGTCGCGGGGCAGCGGAAGGACGGGGCGATGCGGCTCTTTCTCATCTACCCCGAGGGGAATTTCATCGAGGCGACCGAGGATACGCCGTTCCTGCAGATCGGCGAGCACAAATACGGCAAGCCGATCCTCGACCGGGTGGTCCGGCCCGAGACCTCGCTCGCTGACGGGCAGAAGGCGGTGCTTCTGTCGATGGACTCGACCCTCAGGTCGAACCTGTCGGTCGGCATGCCGCTCGACCTCGCCGTCATTGCGCGCGATGGACTCAAAGTCACGGTCGAACGCCGGATCGAGGCGGGCGACCAGGATTTCCGCGCGATGAGCGAGGCCTGGTCCGAGGCGCTCAGGACGAGCTTCCAGACGGTACCCCTGGACGGTCAGCGTGCCAAATCATCGTGACCGTGACTGGGCACGAGGGGCGCCGACCGCGCAAAATGTACTGGTTCAACACCTTCCGTGAAGAAAATGTCCCGGTTGGTTGACGCATCCCAGGCAACTTCGAAGCTTAGAACCGCAAGACATCCGTCGTAGGTGACTTCCTTCAGCGGGCCGCTCAGAACCGTGATACTGCTGCAACGGACAAGCGGCCAAATGTCATCGCGCCGGTTGGCTGTCTTCGGCCTGAAGAAGCGCGCGGGATGGCGGTTCTCATAGTCAAGCAGGGCCTGGATATCGGGAAAATGGCTTTCGCGTTCCAGGTAGGACTGTTGGCAGTCCAGGAACATCGCCCGCGCGATCGAGGCGCGCGTGCCGCGGGGAAACAGGGCTCTCGAAGCCTTTGAGCGACCGAGTTCATGAAGTTGGCACAGATTTCCCAGGACATTTCTGACCTTGTTCAAGGTCAATTGATTGTCGAAGTGAATGAACAGATCGAAGGTCCGCTCCTTCAGGAACGCGACCGGCAGGTCGGTAACCGTGTGAAATACGCCGGTCGTCGACGTCGCCGCCTTGTTGAGCTTTTGGAAAACTCGCTCAATATGCACACCTACCCCCGAATACTCTTATGCGACCGTTAAACTACCGCGTCTTACTTCGCTGTTAATGTGGCGCATTTTTGACCTAAATATGCTAATGATTGCGCATTGCCGCCCTGCATTTGGTTGTCAGGAGGCTGTCTTCGCTGCCCGGGCAGGGCTCTTGGAGTGCAACAAAGGGGCCTGAGGCCTACTGGCTCTGGCCTGATATCTACTCCCGCGCACAATTCTACGGATCAATTGACGTAAGGGAAGGGATAGTGCCGAACGAGGGGCAGCGATTGTGTCGATCTGTACGACTGGCGCATGGCGAAACATGGCGCCGCCGTGGCAACCTCTCCTCGAAGGGCCTCAGCGGTTCCGGTCGAACAGCGCCGCCGCCGCATCGTAGAAATGCGTGCGGATCGCGGGTGTTTCCATCATCACCTCATGCTCGGCGCCCTCGATCAGGTCGAGTTTGCCCCCCAGCCATTTCGCCATCACCCGATGGACCGGGCCGGTATCGACGATGCGCTCGCGCGAGCCGAGCGCGGTGAGGCAGGGATAGGTGGGCGCGCGGAGGCGACGCAGCGACAGGCATTCGCGCAGGGCCTCGTTCAGCCAGTGAAGCGACGGGCCGCCAAGTGCCAGTTCGGGATGCGCGCCGAGCTGGCGTTGCATGAAGGCATACATGTCGGGATCGGTCGTCAGCACATTGTCGTCGTAGGGTGCCTCGGCGACATAGCTCAGGGGCGAGGTGCCGGGCGCGTAGCTATGTCCGAAACCCGCCGGGCGGCTGAGGGTTGACAGCGCCCAGGCGGCGGGCCTGAGGCCGGGGTGGATACGGATCCCCCACATCGGCGCCGAGAAGGCGGCGGCGCGCACCGGCAGGTGTTCGTGCAGCGCGCGCAGGCCGATGGCGCCCCCCATCGAATGGGCGACAAGGAAGAAAGGTTCCGGCAACCTTTCCGCCCGCGCCTCGGTCAGAAGTGCCGCGACATCGTGCTGGTAGTCGCGGAAGCGGCCGACATGGCCGGTCATCCGGTCAGGCAATAGCCGGTCGGCGAGCCCCTGGCCACGCCAGTCGATCGTTGCCATGGCGAAGCCACGCCGCCTGAATTCCCCGGCGGCGGGACCGTATTTCTCGATATATTCGGTGCGGCCGGGAAAGAGGAGCACGGTACCCTTCTCGCCCGCCCGCCAGAAGGCGGCGCGGATGCGCACGCCATCGGCCGCGGTCAGCCAGCGGCAATGGACGCCGCCCGGCGCCTCGGCCACATCGGCGTGGAAGGGCGCCTCAACCGGCGTGGCTGCCGCGCTCACGACAGAGCGGAGCCGAGCTGGATCGCCAGCCCCATGTTGCCGTCGACCGACAGCTTGCCCATCATGAAGGCCGCCGTGGGATTCACGCTGCCGTCGAGAATGCCAAGGAACGTCTCGGCGCTTGCCGTCAGCGTCACGTCGGCGTCCTCGTCGCCCGCGCGCGCGCCGGTACCGTCCAGCATGATCGCGCCTTCGTCCGTGATCACGATCTTGGCCGATCCGGCGAATCCGTTGGCAAGCTTGGTGTTGAGGGTCTCGACCGCCTTGTCGATTGTTGTGCTCATGCCTCTTCCTCCGTTTGTGATGACCGCGCTCTCGCATTCCGGCGCGATTGCGCTAGATTGATGCCGTTATGCTTAGCCTGAACGCCTATCGCAAATATATCGTTGCGTCGCTTTGGGGCGCGGTCATGGCGATTTTTCTGCTGGAGTCGGCACTTGCGCAGCAGGAAAGCCACGAAGAGCAGATGAATCGCCTGTTTGCCGAACTGGCCGATCCCGACAACGAACGCTGGGAGCGGGCGCAGAATCAGATCGTCGCGGAGTGGGAAAAGTCGGGCTCGCCTGCTTTCGACCTTCTCCTGAAGCGTGGCGAAGAGGCGATGGAGGCGGGTGACTTCGAGGCCGCGATCGACCATCTGACCGCGCTGACCGATCAGGCGCCGGACTTCGCCGAAGGCTGGAATGCCCGCGCGACCGCCTTTTTCCTGACCGGGCGCTACGGCCCTTCGGTCGCGGATATCCAGCATGTGCTCGCGCTCGAGCCGCGGCATTTCGGCGCGATTTCCGGCCTCGGCCTCATCTTGCAGGAGCTTGGCCGCAAGGAGCAGGCGCTGAAGGCCTTCCGCGCGTCCCTCGCTATACATCCGCATCAGGACGGCATAAGTCAGGCGGCTGAGGCGCTGGAGCAGGAACTCTCGGGCACCGAACTTTAGGAGCGGGCCCCATGACCCTGTCCATGAACGCGCAAGCGCGGATCACCGCGGTCCTCGGACCGACCAACACCGGCAAGACCCATTATGCGATCGAGCGGATGCTGGCGCACCGCACCGGCGTCATCGGCCTGCCCCTGCGGTTGCTCGCCCGCGAGGTCTATGACCGGATCGTCGCGGCGCGCGGGCCCTCTGTGGCGGCGCTGGTGACGGGAGAGGAGCGGATCGTCGGCGAGCGTGCCCAGTACTGGGTCTGCACGGTCGAGGCGATGCCCACCGATATCGGCGCCGACTTTCTTGCGGTGGATGAAATCCAGCTCTGCGCCGATCCCGAACGCGGCCATGTCTTTACCGACCGCCTTCTGAATGCGCGCGGCCTGCATGAGACGCTGTTCCTCGGATCGGACACGATGCGCTCGGCCATCGCGGCGCTGGTGCCGAAGGTGCAGTTTCTCAGGCGCGAACGGTTCTCGGCGCTGTCCTATGCCGGGTCGAAGAAGATCAGCCGTATGCCGTCGCGCAGCGCCATCGTCAGTTTCTCGGTCGATAATCTCTATGCGATCGCCGAACTGATCCGCCGCCAGAAGGGCGGCTGCGCGGTGGTGATGGGGGCGCTCAGCCCCCGAACGCGCAACGCGCAGGTCGAACTGTACCAGAATGGCGATGTCGATTTCCTTGTCGCCACCGATGCGATCGGCATGGGGCTCAATCTCGATATCGGCCATGTCGCCTTTTCGGCCACCGCCAAGTTCGACGGGCGCCGCATCCGGGCTTTGTTCCCGCACGAACTGGCGCAGATCGCCGGGCGGGCAGGGCGGCACATGGCGCCGGGCACCTTCGGGGTGACGGGCGAGGCCTCGCCCATATCCGACGAGATCGTGGACGCCATCGAAAATCACCGTTTCTCGCCGATCCAGCGGCTGAGCTGGCGCTCGTCCGATCTCGATTTCGGTTCGGTCGACCGGCTGATCGGCGCGCTCGAGACCGCGCCCAAGGGCGAATGGCTGGTCCGGGGCCGGGATGCCGATGATCTGCTGGCCCTGAAAAGCCTTGCAGACCGGCCCGAAATCCTCAAGCGCGCACAGGCGCCGCGCGATGTGAGGCTTCTGTGGGATGTGTGCCGTATCCCCGATTTCCGGGCGATTTCCTCGAACGAACATGCCACGCTGCTGGCCCGTATCTTCGACTTCCTGCAGGGCAAGGGGCGGGTTCCCGCCGACTGGCTGGCCGAACAGATCAGGCGCATTGACCGGACCGAGGGCGATATCGATACGCTTTCCAAACGTCTGGCCTATATCCGCACCTGGACCTACGTTGCGCAGCGTGCCGGATGGGTTGATGATGAAAGCCATTGGCGGGACGAAACCCGCGCGGTAGAAGACCGCCTGTCGGATGCGCTGCATGCGCGGCTGACCCAGAGATTTGTGGACCGGCGGACGAGCGTTCTCCTCCGCCGGCTCAAGCAGAAGGAGAGCCTTGTGGCTGAGGTGAACGACAAGGGCGAAGTGACGGTCGAGGGCGAGTTTGTCGGCCGTCTGGAAGCCTTCCGCTTCCAGGGCGATGCGAGCGCCACGCCGGACGAGGGGCGCACCCTGAAACAGGCGGCTTACGAGGCGCTACGCCCCGAATTCCATCTGCGGGCCGACCGGTTCTACAACGCGCCCGATACCGAACTCGACTTCACCGATCAGGGCGGGCTGATGTGGGGCGCGCATGCCGTCGGCAAGCTCGTGAAGGGCGCCGATCCCCTGAAGCCGCAGGTCGAGGCCTTCGTCGATGAGGAAGCGGGCTTTGACGTGGCCGAGAAAGTCCGCCGCCGCTTGCAGCATTTCATCGACCGCAAGATCGCGGCGGCCTTCGAGCCCTTGATGGCCATGAGCCGTGACGAGACGCTGACAGGTCTGGCACGCGGCTTTGCCTTCCGTCTGGTCGAACAGATGGGCGTCCTGCCGCGCGAGAGCGTGGCCGACGAAGTAAAGGCGCTCGATCAGGACGCACGCGGCGCGCTGCGCAAACATGGCGTGCGCTTCGGCCAGTATACGATCTTCCTGCCCGCGCTTCTCAAACCCGCGCCGACGCGGCTGAGGCTCCTGCTCTGGTCGCTCGCGAACGATCAGGCCGAGTTCCTGACCAGCCCGCCACCGGGCCTTGTGACCATTCCGCATCTGCCCGACGTACCGAAGGGCAATTACATGCTCGCGGGCTATCACCCGGCGGGCGCGCGGGCGATCCGGATCGACATGCTGGAACGGCTGGCCGATATCCTGCGCCAGAAGGACAGCCGCGCCGGGTTCGAGGCGATCCCGGACATGCTGTCGATCACCGGCATGACGCTTGAACAATTCGCCGACCTGATGGGCGGCCTTGGCTACAAGGCCGAGAGGGGCGAGCGCGAGAAGGTCAAGGCCGAGCCGGTTGCGGCCGCCCCGGCCGAAGGCGACCAGCCGGTGAACCCGATCACCGAGGAAGAGGTCGCGATCCAGACCGTGACCGAGATGGAGGTCTTCTACACCTTCACCTGGGCACCGAAGCCGCGCCCGCGCCCGGACCGGGGGCCGCGCCGCGACCATGGCCAGCCGCGCGCCGAAGGCGATGCGCAGGTGGGCGAGCGTCGCGACCGCCGTCCGCGCCCCGAAGGCGCGCCACGCGAGAAGCGCGATGACCGGCCCCAGGGCGAGCGCGGCGAGCGCAAGGAACGGCGCGACCACAAGGGCGGCCCCGGCGGCGGCCCGAAAGGCAAGCCTGGTCGCGACCGCCGCGAGGACCAGCCCCGCCAGTTCGAGGCCAAGGCGCCGCGCCGCGAGGCCCGCATCGATCCCGACAATCCTTTCGCCGCCGCGCTCATGGGGCTGCGCGACAAGCTCTGATCGCCGTGGAGGGCCGCATCCGTCTTGATAAATGGCTCTGGCAGGCGCGGTTCCTCAAGAGCCGCAGCCTGGCGGCGGCGCTGATCGAGGCGGGGCATGTGCGGCTGAATGGCGTGCATGTGGTGAAGCCCGCGCAGGCCGTGGGCCCGGGCGATGTGCTGACCTTTGCACTGAACCGCGAGGTGCGTGTCGTCCGGGTGCTCGCCTGCGGCGCAAGGCGCGGCCCGGCGACCGAGGCGCGGACGCTCTATGCCGAGGCGGCGGGAACCGGCGGTTCGCCTGACCCTTTGCCGGGCGAATGATCTTCCGCCGCGACGGGGTTCCGACCGACATCGGTCTTTCCCGCAGGCTCCCGCCCGCTCCCTTCTTGAATGATCCCTCGTCCGGGGCTAGGTAGCAGCGACAAAAGCTTTCTGGACGCCCGCCATGACCTATGTCGTCACCGACAATTGCATCGCCTGCAAATATACCGACTGCGTGGAGGTCTGCCCGGTCGATTGTTTCTACGAAGGCGAGAACATGCTGGTCATCCATCCGGATGAATGTATCGACTGCGGTGTCTGCGAGCCCGAATGCCCCGCCGACGCGATCCGCCCCGATACGGAACCGGCGATGGAGGAATGGGTCGAGTTCAACCGGAAATATTCCGAACAATGGCCGGTGATCACCCAGCGCAAGGACCCGCTGCCCGAGGCCGAGGCCCGTGACGGCGAGACCGGCAAGCGCGAGAAATACTTCTCGGAAGCCGCCGGCAGCGGCGACTGACGAGGTTTGACCTGATTCGGCTTCCCGGCCGATCCGCCGGTGCGCAAGGCAGCGTCAGAGGCCTGCCAAGGGCCCTCGTGGCCCGGGATTTTCGCGAAAGCGGCGGTCCGCCGGTAACGTGGACCTTTTGGAACCGCCATTTTTCTGCTATATATCCGTTACAACTGGATGAGGGCACTTTGAGGGCCACCGATTGCTGCGGCAACGGCGGCCTTTTCAGCGACAAGGTTCAAACCCTGCGTGCGGCGGTTCGTCGGCGCTCGGTTTCTTTGACGGTGCAGGACAGGTACGAGGATAGGACTGAATGACGAAGGTGAAGAAATCCGACTTCCGCCCCGATGATTTCGTGGTCTATCCGGCGCATGGCGTCGGCAAGATCATGTCGATCGAGGAACAGGAAATCGCGGGCATCAAGCTCGAGCTGTTCGTGATCTCGTTCGAGAAGGACAAGATGACGCTGCGCGTGCCGACCCACAAGGCGACCGAGATCGGCATGCGCCAGCTCTCGAGCCCCGATATGGTGACGAAGGCGCTCGAGACGCTGAAAGGCAAGGCCAAGGTCAAGCGGGCCATGTGGTCGCGCCGCGCCCAGGAATATGAACAGAAGATCAACTCGGGCGACCTGATGGCGATCGCCGAAGTGGTGCGCGACCTCTTCCGCACCGACGACCAGCGCGAACAGAGCTATTCCGAGCGTCAGCTCTATGAAGCCGCGCTCGACCGCCTGACCCGCGAGATCGCCGCCGTGTCCGGCGTCGATGCGGCGGGCGCCCAGAAGAAGGTCGACGACATGCTCTTCACCCGCGCCGCCTGAGGCGAGGGGGAGCGAGGTAAAGAGGCCCGCGGGGAAATCCGCGGGCCTTTTCTTTGGTGGGTGCGGCGTCAGGCCCTCGTCCGGCGAAACCGCTCGAACACCAGGTAGGCGACCGTATAGCCCCCGACGGTGAGAACAGAGAATGCAAAATCCGCCGCACCGGCCGCCCCGAGCAGAAGGATGAATCTCTCGACGTCGGGCACACTCACTGTTTTAGGGAGAGCCGCGAAAACAGCAGGCATCGCAAAGAGGACAGCATAGGCCGCCGCCGTCGCGAAGGAAATGATCGCCCCTCGCCTGAACGCGGCCAGGTCCGAACCTCCGGCAGGCCCTTTTCCGGCTGCTTTCCAGGCTGCTATCAGTCCGACGATGCCAACAGGGGCGATGAGGACCAAAGCGAAGAGTTGCATGAGCGTCTATCCATCCTTCCCTTTTGGGGTGCCGCGCGGGCTGCTCAACTGGTCGAGCAGGACCTCCATCACCCCGCCCGGATTTACGCCCACGTCCGCATTCCAGAACCGCAGCACGGCGAAGCCCTGAGCGCGAAGCCAATCGTCGCGGATTTGATCGCGCGGCCCACCATGACCGCTGCCGTCCACCTCGATCACGAGCTTTCGGCCGAAGTCTGCGAAATCGGCGATGTAGGGGCCGATGGGCGCCTGCCGGCGGAAATTCGTGCCAAGCCGACGGTTGAGATCACGGAGCTCTGCCCAGAGGCGGCGCTCCTGCGGCGTCATGGTTGCCCGCAACGCGCGGGCTCGGGCGCGCGTATGAGCGGCGACGCGCGTCATCTCTGCGCGCCGCCCCCCGCCCCCATCCCCTCCCCACGAGGGGGAGGGGAGGCGTCGGTTCGTCCACGACAGGCTGTCCGCCAACCGTTCAAGCGCTTCCCCTCCCCTTGTGGGAGGGGAGAGGGGAGGGGGCACGCGCCAAGGTGCTGGGGAAGCTATGCGTCAGCAAGGGCTTCGTTTTCTGTCCCGGCTCTCGTTTCACCCCTTCCCCTCCAGATACCGGCGCTTCGCCTCTTCCATCCGCCGCATGTCCCGCACCGCCCCCTCGATCGCCGCCTCGTCGGACTTGTCGGCATAGCGGAATTCGCTGTCGGCGTAGCGGTTGATCTCCTGCACCACCATCTCGACGGTGATGGGCGTGCGCAGATCGGCGATCATGGCTTTCTTCGTGTCGTAATCCTTGAAGAGGAAGAGGTCGGGCTTTTCCATCCATTCGTCGGGCAGTTCGAAATCCATCGCGCGGACCTTGACCGCGTCGGTGATGTTCTTGATGGCGCGGCCGGTGAAGCGCCCGTCGGCCTCCTGGATCGCTTTCAGATAGCTGCCGAGTTTCGCCAGCGTGTCCAGGGGCCCGATCTTCCCGGCCACCGCCGCCCAGACCGCCTTCAGCCCGTCCTCGTGCGGCTGGGAGTGGCCCTCGAAGCTCGCGGCCACTGCCTTGCGGATTTCCTGTCCGGCATAAAGATCATGTTCCCCCACCGGGATCGCATGGTTCTTGCCAAGGAGGAGGGCGAGGATGTCGATGTAATCCTCGCGGCTTTGCGGCCCGTCCACCAAGAACCGGGCGCCCGCGCGTTGGCGCAGCGCGTCATCGACCATCTCGGGATAGTTCGAGAACATGCCGAAGGTCGCATTGCCGCGCACCACGGTGTTGGCGCCCGCGAAAGCCTCCATCAGCACGGCGGTGATCTCCTGCTGGCCCGCCGACGAGCCGCGCTCGCCGCGCTTGCCCGCCACCTGGTCGATGTCGTCGATGGTGCCAAAGCCGATGACGGCGGGGTCCATCACGCTGGTGATGAAGGCTTTCGCATTCTGCCCCGACTTGCCCTGATAGCTGTCGACATTGTCGATGGACAGGTTCTGGTAGCGGAACGGGTAACCCGCGATCTTGCAGTAATCGTTGATCATCCCCGCCATCATCTGGATGAGGGTCGTCTTGCCGGTGCCGGGCTTGCCGTCGCCCATGAAGGTGAAGATGAAGCCGCCGAGTTCCGCGAACGGGTTGAGCTTGCGGGAGAAATCATAGGCCATCAGCATCTTCGCAAGCCGCATCGCCTGATATTTGGCGATATGGTTGCCGATCACCTCCTCAGGCTTCTTGAAGGCCATGGTCAGCGTGGTGCCGCGCGCCTTGCGGGCGGGGGTGAATCCGGCGAGCGTGAAATCGTCGGCCTCGACGCGGTATTTCGCCTCGGCGAAGGGCTGGACGCGGGGGTGGGTTTCGGCCCTGAGCGCCACCTTCGCCATCAGCTGTTCGGCATAGGCGAGGACGGCAGAAACGAGAAGGTCGTCACTCTTGGCATGCAGGCCGATGATCTGGTCCAGTTCCCACAGCGCGCCGTGAAGGGCGAGGGGTGCATTGTCGGTCAGAACCTCGTCGACGCTGCCGACCTCGACCGTCTGCTCGCTGGCCTGCGGCGCCAGGAGGAAGGCGAGCGCATTGCCGAAGGTGAAAAGCACGGCAAGCGCCTCGGCGCCCAGAAGCTCGCCGAACTCGCCCTGACGGGCGGCGGGCAGGCGCGTCTCAAGGTTGGCCTTCTTCAGTTCACCAAGGCCGGTGCGGTCGGCGAAGGCAGCGCCCGCCGCGAGCGCGATCGACAAGGCCCGGCGCAGCGCATGGGTGACAGCGGCCTGTTTGGCCGATGTCAGAGGATCGTCGTCGTCGCTTTCGGCGATCCGGTCGATCAGCCGCACTCCGTCGGGTCGCGCCATCTGCCGCGTGATCATCCCCGGCGTCGTCGAGCGGAAGCGGCGGTTCATTGCCGAGATTTCGGGCGAGCGTTCCGGCGCCGCCAGCGTCAGCCGCGCCTGCGCCAGACGGGGGGCATGGTCGATCCCCATCAGCATCTCCGCTGCCGCCGCATAATGGCTGCGGATATCTTCTTCGCGCAGTTCCATCTCGCTTGCTGACTGGCTCATCGTCTCATCCTTCTCGATAGGCTTGGGGCCCCGCGTCTCAGCCGCAGGTGCGCCGGTAATAGGTGAAGATCAGCGGATAGGGCTTGTCCGGGCCGAGGGCGAACCGGCGTCGGTCATAGGCGATTTCGGCCGTGTCGCGCCGGTAGCAGCGCTGAAATTCCGCCGCGCTTGCCAGTTCGACATCGCTGAGGAACCAGCCCTCCTCGACGGGCGACCCTTCGGCGAAACCGGCGATGATGAAGTCTGGCTGCCGCGACAGGACATAGGCGCCGTCGCCCTTCGCATGGCCGGGAAAGCCCTGAAAACCGCCGGTTTGCGGATAGTCCGACCGCAGCGCGATGGTCGGGTCATTGAGGCCGAGCATGTCGATATAGACCATGTCCGGCGCGAAATAGGGGGTGGAGCCCGCCGTGTGCAGCGCAACAAGGCTGCCTGGTGGCCAACTCTCGCGGATATGCTCGGCCACGATTTCGCCGACCACTGCCGCGGGGTCGGCGGAACTCTTCGGCTGCAGGATCGCCGCGGCGAGGCTTGCGGCTGCGGCGAAGGCGGCGAGGGACAGGCGCGGTCGTGTCGCGGCATGGCCGCCGGACACCAGAAGCAGCATCGCCGTCGGGAAAGCTGCCGCCAGCAGCAGCCGCCCGGCCAGCATGTGATCGCCACCGGCCCAGAGGACGAAGAGGATCTGCACCGCGAAGGCAGCCGATGTCAGAGCAAAGGCGAACCCCGCTCCGCGCCGGATGCCGAGCAGAGCGGCTGCAGTGCCGGCAAACAGAATGGGCAGCCACGCCAGCGAGATGAGGAAGTAGCTGATGCCGTTCTGCAGGCGCAGCGTGATCGGCACGCCGGTCTTGGCATAGAAGGGCAGCGGAAAGGCGAGGTCGTAATAGGCGAACCGCACCGCCATCTGGGCGAAGGCGACCGCCGCCGGGATGCCGGTGACGAGGACGGCGAGAAGAAGGCGGCGCGACAGGGCTCCCGGCCCGGCGATCAGGGCGACAAGGCCCGCCGCCGCGATGACCGGGGCATTGTCGAGCCGCGTGAGGATCGCGAGCGAGAAGCAAAGCCCCGCCAGCGCCGCACTGCGATAGGTGCGAGGGTCAGTTGCGGCGCGGAGCAGGCAGGAAAGCCCTGCAGCCATGAGCACTGCATTCAGGACCGTTTCCAGCCCGCCCGCCGTCCAGACGGCGACGGCGGGCGTGGCCAGCAGCGAGAAGACCGCAAGGCCGCGCGCCCGCGCGGTCTCGGGCCCGGGCGCGACAAGACGTGCGGCGCGGAAGGCGACGATTGCCAGCAGCAGCGCGGCGGTCAGCGCGATGGCGAAGGCGGCCGTCGCCGGCGGCAGACCTGCGCGGATGAGGCCGCCAAGGATAACGACATGCAGGAAACTGGTGTAACCTTCGCTCCGTTCCCCGAGATTCCAGGCAAGTTCAGTATGTTGCGCGAGGTTTCTCGCGTAGATCAGGGTGATGTAGGTGTCATCCGGCATATAGAGGAAATGGCGGCCGAGCGACCAGAGGAACAGGCCGAGACCCGCGAAGAGCCCGATCCAGTCGGCGCCCAGACCAGTGCTTCGGGAGCGCGCGGGGCTGGCGTCAGTCATGCTGGATGATCCGTCCCTGCCGATTGGCCACATATTTCCGCACCGCGCGGAAGCCCGACGGGTCCTTTTCGGCCAGCGACTGGAAGACCCGTTCGGGCAGCAGCATGTTGCGGACGATCCGGCTCGCGCCCTGATCGGGGCCGCCGGTCAGCGGGTCGAGGCGGAAGACCTCGCGCTCGGCCCTGGAGAACCAGCCGTTCTCGACCTCGGTCCGTTCGCTTTCCAGCTCCTCCACCGTCCAGGCGAGCGCCCAGTCGTCGCCTTCGCTGGCCTTCGCTTCCAGAAGCACGTCGCGGATCGGGCCGGTCTGCAATGTATAGGCAGAGGAATACATCGGCCCGAGGAAGAAGCGGCGCAGCCGCTTGGGGTGCAGGTCGGGAAAATCACTGTCGAAGCCCCTGGCGATGGTCAGAAGCTTCAGCCCGCCCACCGATTGCGCCAGAAGATGGGCCTGGGCGGCGGGCCAGCGGCCTTCGTCCTTCGGCAGGGCGCGCCGCCCGCTGTCGTCGCACTCCATCAGATAGACGACCGGAACGTTCATCTGGCTGTCATAGACCGCCCAATGGAGCAGGAAACGCCGCCGACCGTTCGGCTGATCGCCGGTCCAGCGCGCCTCGGGGTGCATCTGGGCGAAGAAGAGCCCGCCCTCTGCCAGCCGCTGGAAATAAAGCCGCTGCGACATGGCATATTGCAGTTCGACCGGCGGGCGGCGTTCGGAAATGATGATCTTCACCATCTCGTCCTTCAGCCGGTCGGGGTCGGGCAGGGATTTCAGATGGGTCGCGGCCTGCGCGGCGTCGTTCGCCAGCGTGACGATCTCCTGAAAGACCGGAAAACCGCTTTCATGAAAGTCGATGGTCAGATGGCGCGCGCCGGATTTCAGCCGCCCCGACACCAGATATTTCATCGACAAGGCCTTGAAGGTCGCGGCGATGGCCGAGGCGTAGCCTTCCAGCACCTCCTGATCGAGCGCAGAAAGCCCGCCATCGCCCCGCATCGCTCCGGCAGCGCCGATCATCATTTTGGTGATGCGGTCGAACTTGCGGAAATAGCGCCGCGCGGCGAGATCGTCGTCGAGCAGCTTGTGATCGTCGGTCAGGTCCGTTTCGGGCACGGATCACCCGCCATACAGATTCTTGTCGTGCTTCTCGACGATCGCCTGGAACCGCCGGGCGAACCGCTCGTCGGCCTTGGCCTTTTCCTCCAGCACCTTGCGGGCAAAGACCATGTCGCCCTCGTGGCGTTCCAGCATGTCGGCCATCCGGTCGTTGGTGGCCGCGCCGATCGCGGCCATCGCCGCCTGCGCTTCCTTGTCGGTCTCGACCCCGATCTCGTTGATCCGGTGGGCCACGTCCTGCTGCTGGGCGGTCTTCAGCGATTTCGTCAGCGCGTCATAAAGGACCACGCGCTGCTTTGTGTCGGTCTGCAGCTTGTTGATCAGCACCATCTGGGTCGCCGCCTGGTTCTGAAGCGAATCCACCCAGGTCTTGCCGGTCTCGATATAGCGCTCCAGCGTCTGGGATTTCGCGACCTTGACCTGTTCTTCCTGCACCAGCGCATTATGCTGCTTGTTCAGTTCGGCCAGATCGCTTTCCAGCCGCGTGCGGGCGGCGGCGTCGGTTTCCACGGAAATCTTGTTCTCCAGCTCGATGATCCTGGGGTCCATCCCCTGCAGCATCGCGCGCACCTGCTCCAGCTCGCCCACGGTCGTTTCCCGGTCGGTCAACGTCTCGGTCAGGTTCTTCTCGACGCGCGCCTTGTGGTCGTTCAACGTTGCAAGCTGGTTTTCCAGAAGCTTCACGATCGTGTCGGACTTGGCGATCAGATCCTGCAGTTTCTCATCCACGCTCGCCGTGCGCAGCCGTTCCTGGCGGAGCGATTCCGATTTGGCCGAGGAGAAGATGCCGATGAAGCTTTCCCACCCGGTTTTCGACCGCATCGCGTCGAAATCCTTGGAAAAGCCTGCCGTCACATCGTCAAGCCCCATGATCAGCTCGGCGATATTGGCGTTCATCACATCGACATGCTTGTGGACATCCTCAAGCGTCGCATTGGCGATGTCGATGGCCTGACCGTTCGCGACATTGCGGCGCGCCGCGTCGATCCGCGCGGTCAGGTCGGAGATTTTCGATTGGGCCTCGGCGACCTGCTTCTGGCTTTCGAGGATCTGGGCGTTGAAGTCGGCCATGGGGCTCCCTCATGTTAAACGTATTCACAATATCGTCGGGACACGGCGCAATTCCAGACCCGTCGGGCGAAATCTTATGCCAGATGCAATCGGCCCGTCACCCGCTTTTCGTGCGGCTCAGGCGAGTTTGAGAAGGATGGCGAGCAGAGCCTGTCGCTCCTCTTCGCTCAGGGGGGCGAGGGTGCGGGCGGTGATCGCATGGGCAGCGGGCAGGGAGCGTTCGAAAAGCGCGCGGCCCGCCTCGGTCAGGCTGACAGTCAGGCGGCGGCGGTCGTCGGGATCGGCGGTGGTTTCAATAAGGCCCTGCTTTCGCAGCCGGTCGACGACACCCTTGATGGTTGCGGCATCCATGGCCGTCAAACGGCCGAGAAGGTTTTGCGACAGGGGGCCCATTTCGGCCAGTTTCGCGAGGGTCGCGAACTGGGTGGTCGTGACCTCGGGGATCGCATCGGTGAAGATCGCCAGATGGCGCTGGGTCACGCGGCGCAGCACGAACCCGATCTGGTCGTCGAGGATGTAGCTCTTTTCCGTCGCCATGGCAGGGGCATAATCGCTCGCGGTCTTGCGCGCAAGCTTTCCGCGGGCGAGGGTAGGGGAAGCGTGCTCTTCGATCATTGACAGAAGGGCAGGGTCGGCGCAGGATAATTTGCATGCAAATGATCCGGGGCCCGGGGAGGGGCTGAACGGATGGCGGGCGAGGCGGCATATGAACGGCCAGAAAGCCTGACCGGCGCGCTGCAGCTTCTGGCGCGGGGCGGCTGGACGCCTCTGGCCGGAGGAACGGACCTTTATCCGGCCACGGGCGGCCGCTCGCTGGGCGGCAATATCCTCGACCTGTCTGCCATCGAAGACCTTTCCGGCATCATCTCGGGTCGCGACGGTCTGCGGATCGGCGCCGGAACCACCTGGGCCGAGATTGCAACCGCCCGCCTGCCGCCCGCGCTTGCGGCTTTGCAGGAGGCCGCGCGCGAGGTCGGGGGACGGCAGATACAGAACGCGGGCACGATCGGCGGGAACCTGTGCAATGCCTCGCCCGCCGCCGATGGCGTGCCGCCTCTCCTGGCACTGGAGGCGGAGGTGGAGCTTGCGTCGCAGGCGGGCGTGCGCCGCCTTGCGCTCGGCGATTTCATCACCGGCCCGCGCCGCACCGCGCGCGCGTCCGGGGAGCTTCTGGTGGCCGTCCAAATCCCGCGCCCCGCGCTGATGGGGCGGTCGCACTTCCTGAAACTCGGCGCGCGGAAGTACCTTGTGATCTCGATAGCGTCGGTTGCCGTCCGGCTTCTGGAACGAGAGGGCCGTATCGCGCTTGCGCGGATCGCGGTGGGTTCCTGCGCGCCGGTGGCGCGGCGCCTTCCCGCGGTCGAGGCGGCGCTGGAAGGTGCAGCGCTCGCCGGGGCGGCGGGACAGGTGCGGGCCAGCGATGTCGCGGCGGCGCTCTCGCCCATCGACGATGTGCGGGCAACGGCGGCCTATCGGCTGGAAGCCGCGACCGAACTGGTGCGCCGAACGGTGGGCGCGCTTGCGGGAGGGCCGCATGGCTGAGGTGCGCTTTACCCTCAATGGTGCCCCCGTCGCCGTCGCAACCGCACCGACGCGGCGCCTGTCTGAGGTCCTGCGCGAGGACTGCGGCCTGACCGGCACCAAGGTCGGCTGCGACGCGGGCGATTGCGGCGCCTGTACGGTGCTGATCGACGGCGCGGCGCACTGCGCCTGTCTCACGCCAGCCGCACGGGTCCGGGGCAGCGACGTGCAGACCGTCGAGGCGGAGGACCCGGTCCTCGACCGGCTGCGCGCCGCCTTCCTGCGCCACGGCGCGGCGCAATGCGGCATCTGCACGCCTGGCATGCTGATGGCAGCCCGCGCGCTTCTCGCCGAGCGAGCCGCGCCGGGAAGACCGGAGGTCGAGGAGGCGCTTGGTGGTGTGCTCTGCCGCTGCACCGGCTATCAGAAGATCATTGCCGCGGTCCTTGACGCCGGAGCAGGTGGAGGCCGGGAGGCCCCGGATCAGGTCCGGGGCGGGGTTGGCGAGCGGACCTTGCGGCTGGACGGCGGCCCGAAGGTCGCGGGAAGCGACCGGTTCGGCGCGGATATCTGGCAGAGGGGCGGGCTTCTTCTGAAAGCCGTGCGCTCTCCCTTTCCCCATGCGGCCTTCGCCTTTGGCGATCTTGCGGCCTGGCTGGCCGCACGGCCGGGCGCCGCCCATGTCTTCACCGCCGCCGACATACCGGGCCGCAATGCCTTCGGCGTGATCCCGGCCTTTGCCGACCAGCCGGCGCTCGCCGAGGGGACCGCGCGTTTCCGGGGCGAGGCGGTCGCGCTCGTGGCCTTCGAGGATGACGGTTCCGATCCCGATCTCTCGGAGTTTCCGATCCACTGGACCGAACGGACTGCGCTTACCGATCCGGTCGTGGCGATCAAGGGCGCGCTTATCCATGGCGCCCGCCCGGGCAACCAGCTGACGCAAGGCTATGTGCGGCGCGGCGATGCCGGGGCCGCGCTCGCCGCCTCCGCCCATGTGGTCGAGGGCCATGTCGAGACCGCCTTCGTCGAACATGCCTATATCGAGCCGGAGGCGGGTGCGGCCTGGATGGACGGCGACATACTCGTCATCCGCGCCTGCACCCAGGCGCCCTACATGGACCGCGACGATACGGCCGCAATCCTTGGCCTGCCGCCCGACCGGGTACGGATCATCCCGTCTGCCGTCGGCGGTGGCTTCGGCTCGAAACTCGATATCTCGGTGCAGCCGCTTCTTGGCCTCGTCACACTGAAGACCGGTCGACCCTCCCGGATGATCTACAGCCGGACCGAAAGCATGGTGTCGACCACCAAGCGTCATCCGGCCTCGATCTCCGCGCGCCTCGGCTGCGATGCGCAGGGGCGCATCACCGCGCTCGACTTCGATGGCATCTTCAACACCGGCGCCTATTCGAGCTGGGGGCCGACGGTCGCGAACCGGGTCCCGGTCCACGCGACCGGCCCCTACCGCACTCCGCATGTCCGTGCCCGGGCGCGGGCGATCCATACAAATGGCCCGGTATCCGGCGCTTTCCGGGGCTTTGGCGTGCCGCAGGCGGCGGTGATGCAGGAAACGCTCTATGACCGGCTTGCCGAGAAGGCGGGCATCGACCGGCTGGAGTTCCGGCTCAGGAACGCGCTCTGCGACGGTGACCTCTCGGCGACCGGCCAGGTGATGGAGGCGACGGGCATCCACGCGTGCCTCACGGCCCTTCGCCCGCACTGGACGCGCGCGCTGGCCGACGCCGCTGCGGCCCCGGATGGCCAGACACGTCGCGGCGTCGGACTTGCCTCCTGCTGGTATGGCTGCGGCAACACTTCGCTGCCGAACCCCTCGACCATCCGCATCGGCCTGACGCCCGAAGGGCGCCTCGTCCTGCATCAGGGCGCGACCGACATCGGGCAGGGCTCCAATACCGTCATCACCCAGATCGCGGCCGAGGCGCTCGGCCTGCCGGTCGGGAAATTCACCCTCGTCGGCCCCGACACGGCGCTGTCGCCCGACGCGGGCAAGACCTCGGCCTCGCGCCAGACCTATGTGACGGGTCGCGCCGCCGAGGCGGCCGCCCGCACGCTCCGCGCCCTGATCCTGCGGCTTGGAAACTGGGGGGACGATGCGCGCCTGAGCCTCGACGGCCCGCTGCTCGGGTCCGCCAGCGGCAGCATCGACCTCTCGCGCCTGCCCTCCGATGCGCGGGGCTATGTCCTGTCGGCGGAAGAGACCTACGATCCGCCCACCACGGCGCTCGACGACAATGGGCAGGGCAGGCCCTACGCCGTCTACGGCTATGGCGCGCAGATGGTGGAACTCACGGTCGACACGGGCCTCGGTAGGGTGAAGCTTCTCAAGATCACCGCCGCCCATGACGTCGGCCGCGCCATCAACCCCACCCTGGTCGAGGGCCAGATCGAGGGCGGCATCGCCCAGGGCATCGGCATGGCGCTGATGGAGGATTACATCCCCGGCCGGACCGAGAACCTGCACGACTATCTCATCCCCACGACCGGCGATGTGCCACCGATCGAGAGCCTGATCGTCGAGGTCGCGCACCCCGAAGGCCCGTTCGGCGCCAAGGGCCTCGGCGAACATGTGCTCATCCCGACCGCGCCCGCGATCCTGAACGCCATCCGCCATGCCACCGGCGCCCTGCCGTCCCGCCTGCCGGTCCTGCCGCACCGGCTTCTGGCCGCCATGAAGGGAGAAGACGCATGATCCTTCTTCTTTGCCCAAATACTCCCGGGGGTGCGGGGGCGGCGTCCCCGCCCGGCGGACAGCGCACGGGACACCTGGCATGAGCGACCCCGCCGAAAAGATCCGCTGCGATGCCTGCCCGGTGATGTGCTACATCGCGCCCGGTCAGACCGGCGCCTGCGACCGCTATGCCAACGACCGGGGCCGGATCGTGCGCTGCGATCCCGTCACGATCCTGTCGAGGACGCTGGAACAGGGCGGCCGGATCGTGCCCTTCGCGGGCCCCGCCTGGGACGGCGAGATCATCCGCCCGGCCGACGCCTTCGTGACCGGCATCGGTGCAGGGACCACTTACCCGGACTACAAGCCTGCGCCCTTCATCGTCTCGTCCCGCATCGAGGGGGCCGACATGGTCACGGTCGTGACCGAGGCGATATTTTCCTACTGCGGCGTCAAGGTGAAGATCGACACCGACCGCTTCCTCGGCCCCGAAGGCGCCACGGTCCGGGCCGACGGCGAACCCATAGGCCATGTCACCACCGCCGAATACGGCAGCCAGATGCTGTCGCTCGGCGGTGTCCACCACCTGACCGGCGGGTCGAAGCCCGAGGGCCGGGTGACCTGCGCCGCGCTGCTGGCGCTCTGCAACGGCGAGGCCGTGACGCTCGCCATCGACGGCGGCTCGACGGTCATCGTCCAGGCGGGCCGCGCGCCCGTCGTCGACGGCAGGGAAGAGCACCGGATGCGGGTCGGCTGCGGGTCCGCGACCATCGGCATGTTCGCCGCGCAATGGCAGGGGCTGGTCGACGAGGTCGTCGTGGTCGACGACCATATCACCGGGGTCGTGTCGGAACATCAGGCGGGCAAGGTTCTGGGCTGGCAGGCCACGGGCATCAGGGTCAAGGGCCACAGATCCACCCCCGGCCGCTATTTCCGCGTCTCCGAACCCGGCCTCGGCTGGGGCGGCACCTGCATCACCGACCCATTGGAAATCCTCGGTCCCTGGGAGGCCAAGCGCGGCGCGCGGCCGGGGCTCACGCTCCTCATGGTCTCCACCACCGGCGAGGAATATGCCTATTACGTCCTGGACGCGGCGCTGCAGCCGGTGCGCCAGCCTCTGCCCGAAACCCTGCAGGCGACGGTGCGGCTCATTGACGAGAATTGCGAACCCTCGCTTTGCACGGTTCTTTTCATGGGCGGGGCAGGCGGCTCGCTCAGGGCCGGCGTCACGCGGAACCCGGTGCGCCTGACCCGCTCGGTGCAGGGCCGCGAGACGCGGCTGACCTCGGGCGGCGCGCCCTGCTTTGTCTGGCCGGGCGGCGGCATCACCTTCATGGTCGATGTCACCCGCCTGCCACGCGGCGCCTTCGGCTATGTGCCGACCCCGGCCCTCGTCGCGCCGCTCGAATTCACCCTCGCGCGCGAGGCCTATGTGGCGCTTGGCGGGCACGAGGGCGCGATCCGCTCGCTCGAAGAGATTGCCGAGACCGGGGGCGAATATGCCACGGCCGGGCGCCTTGAAAGCTGGCCGGGGGGCGACGAATGACCGCCACCGCCCGCCTTCTGCCTGATGGTCGCCTGCACCTGCAGCACGGGCCGATGGATCTGATCGTCGAGGCCTGGGGCGCGCCGGATGCTGTCCGCGCCGCCTACACCCGGGCCTGGGCCGCGTTCGAGCCGCTCCTCGCCCTGCTCGTCGCGGAACTTCCGGCGCTTCGCGCCTCGGACGGGGCGCCTGTGAGCGGGCGGGTCGCCCGGGCGATGGCGGCGGCCGTCCGGCCCTACCGGCCCGCCTTCATCACGCCGATGGCCGCTGTCGCGGGCGCGGTCGCCGACGAGGTGCTCGCTTCGCTCGCCGGGCCGGGCATCACCAGGGCCTATGTGAACAACGGCGGCGACATCGCGCTTTACCTCACGCCGGGCGAGAGCCTGACTGCCGCCATCGCCGCCCGCGCGGGCCTGCCGGACCGCGTCACGATCAGCCATGACGATCCGGTGCGCGGCATCGCCACCTCGGGCTGGCGGGGCCGCTCCTTCTCGCTCGGCATCGCCGATGCGGCCACTATCCTTGCACCCACCGCAGCGATGGCCGATGCCGCCGCCACGATCATCGCCAATGCCGTCGACCTGCCCGGCCATCCGGCGATCACCCGCCAACCGGCCGCCCAGATCAAGGCCGACAGCGATCTCGGCACCCGCCTCGTCACGACCGGCGTCGGCAGGCTTGGCGCGACCGACTGCGACAGCGCCCTGGAAAACGGCCTGCGCTGCGCCCGCGCCCTGCAATCCCGAAGGCTGATCATAGCCGCCGCGCTCTGCCTTCAGGGCCGGATCCGGACGCTTTCCCCTTCCGTTTCCCTCTCTCTTTCGTTCACAAATATCCCGGGTGGGGTCCGGGGAGGGCAGCGCCCTCCCCGGCGGATCGCCGCCAAAGGCGGCGAAACCCTTGCCCGAAAGGAGCTGACCCTTGCCTGACTTCGCCCTGCGCAAACTCTCGATCCTGATCGAGGAAGTCCACCATGACGGCGGCCCGCCCGCCGACCCGCCGCGCGGCCGGGCGGCGATCCTCGCGCTCTGCGCCAACCCGTTCTCGGGCCGCTACGCGCCCGACCTGCAACCGGCGATGGAGACCCTCAAGCCCCTCGGCCTGATGATGACCGACCGGCTGATCGCCGCGCTCGGCGGGCCGCAGGGGATCGACGCCTATGGCAAGGGGGCGATCGTCGGCGCGGGCGGAGAGGCCGAACATGGCGCGCTCTGGCATGTGCCGGGCGGCTATGCGATGCGCGAGCGCCTCGGCGAAAGCCGCGCCATCGTGCCCTCGGCGATGAAAGTGGGCGCGATGGGCGCCACGCTCGACGTGCCTCTGGGCCATATCAACGCCGCCTATGTGCGCAGCCATTTCGATGCGATGACCGTCCAGATGCCGGACGGTCCGCGCGCCGACGAGATCCTCTTCGTCCTCGCCATGGCGAAGGGCGGACGGGTCCATTCCCGCATGGGCGGGCTCGAGGTCTGGCAGGTCAAGGGCGAGGACGGGTTGCGGTGAGGGGCAGGGCGACAGCGGCGGCGGCAGCGCTCGCCCTCGTGCCGGGGGCGGCGCTCGCGCATGCCTCGCAGCGCGCCGTCCTCCTGACCCTGCCGACCAAGGGGTTCGTCTGGGCGGCGGCGATCGTTGTCGCGTTGACCGCGCTCCTCTCGGGCGTGACGCGCCGTGGCCCCGCCTTCGAGGCGCGAAGCCTCTTCAGCCGCCCACGCCTCTGTCCCGATGGTCTGACAAGCTGGCTGTCGGCTGCCGTCCTTCTCCTCCTCGTCTATGCGGGCCTTTACGGCACACATGATCCTTATCGAAATCCCCTGCCGCTCTGGATCTGGACGGTACTCTGGGTCGGCCTCACCGCCCTTCAGGCGTTTTTCGGCAATCTCTGGCGCGACCTCGATCCCTGGCGCGGGCCGGTCCGCGCCTGTCGCGCGCTTCTGGGCCGGACCGGCGGCATGGGTCTTGCGCGCCTTGGCCAATGGCCCGCCGCCCTCGGCTTTCTGGCCTTCGCCTGGTTCGAGATCGTCTCTCTCTCGCCAGACGATCCGGCGGAACTGGCCCTCATCGTCGCGTTTTACTGGCTTGCAATCTTCCTTCTCGCCGTGGCCGAGGGTGAGGGTTGGCTGAGGCAGGGCGAGTTCCTGACGGTCTTCTTTGCCAATGTGGCGCGGATCGCACCCTTCTGGGCCGACTATGAGGGCAGGAGAGTGACGGTGAAGGCCGGACTGCCGGGCGCGCAGGTGGCGGGGCTGCCGCCGCTTTCCGGTTCTGCCATTGCCTTCCTCATGCTGATGATCGCCTCGGTCAGCTTCGACGGGCTGCATGAAACCTACCTCTGGGTGGCGGCCATTGGCCTCAACCCGCTCGACTATCCAGGGCGGTCGGCGGTCATGGTGGTGAACACGGCGGGCCTTCTTGCCGCCTGGGCGATCATGGCCGGGCTGATCTGCGGGGCGGTGGCGCTCGCGGTCCGGGCGGAACGCGTGACGCTTGCACAGATTCTGGGTCCGCTGGCGCTCTCATTCCTGCCTATCGCTGCGGGCTATCATGTTGCCCATTATCTGACCGCTCTCCTGACCCAGGGCCAATATGCGATCGCCGCGCTTTCCGACCCGCTGGCGCGCGGCGACGACCTCCTCGGGCTCGGGCCGCATTGGGTGGGTTTCGGCTTCCTGACCGACCACGATGCCGTCTGGCGAATCTGGATCCTGCAGTTCGCGATCATCCTCGGCGCGCATGTGGTGGCGGTTCTCTTGTCGCACCGGATCGCGGCGAATGCCGGGCTCCGGCTGACGCCATGGCGCGAAATGCCGCTGACGCTCTTGATGGTCCTTTACACCTGCTTCGGCCTGTGGCTATTGGCCACGCCCGCAATTGGTTGATTTATAACGGTTTTTATATGCACACACGCAAACCGGAAAACAGGCGCGGGCACAAGACCCGCGTCCCGACAGAGAGGAGACGGACATGACCAAAGGACTGACCCTCACGCCCACCCGCCGCACGGTGCTTGCGGGCATGGGCGCCGCCACGGCGGCAAGCTTCTTCCCGGGCTACACGAACGCCCAATCGTCCGAGCCGATCCGGCTTGGCTTCCAGCTGCACCGCACCGGCATCGGCGCGGCTTATGGCCGCTGGTACGAACGCACCGCGACCGCCGCGCTTGCCCGCATGAACGCGGCAGGCGGCATCGGCGGGCGGCCGGTCGAGATCCTGTTCGAGGATGACGGCACCGACCCGGCGCGGGGCGCCGAGGTCTTCGGCAAGCTTGCCACGCAGTCGAACTGTGACCTCGTCTTCGGTGCGCTCTTCAGCCATGTCGTGATCGGCACCGCGCCGCGCGCGGCGGAACTGAAAGTGCCCTATCTCGTCTGTTCGGAGGGCCACCATGTCGCCTCAGGCATGCTGAACCGCTGGACCCTGCAGCCCGGCATCACCGACGTGAAGAGCCAGGTGCAGGCGATGGCGCCCTTCGTGACCTCGAACCTCGGCAAGAAGGTCACGATGATCTTCCCGGACTTCGCCTTCGGTCATGACCACCGCGACTATTTCACCGCTGCCTGCACCGCCCAGGGCGGCGAGGTCATCGCCCAGATCGCGATCCCGCCGACGGAAACCTCGTTCACCCGTTACTTCCCGCAGATCCCGGCGGAGACCGAGGTGATCTATCACGTCATGGTCGGCCCGGCGGTCCTGACCTTCGTCAAGGAACTGGGCGAATTCTACGGCTCGGGCGCGCGGCCCCAGCTTTTCGGCTTCATCGATTCGCTCGAGGCGGTGGACATCAATTCGGCGGGCCTCGAATTCCTCGATGGTTCGCACTTCTGGGAAGCCCATCCGCGCTACAAGCAGGCCGATGCGTCCGAGGCCGAAACCGCCTATCGCGCGGCCGTGGGCGTCGATGACAATGGGGCTTCGGTCGGCGACGCGGCCGATGTGGCGACCTACAGCCACATGTTCTCGGTCTGGGAGACGCTTTCCGTCATCAAGGCGGGGATGGAGGCTGCAGGCTATACCGGTGCCGCCGACCGCCAGAAGCTGGTGGAAGCCATCGAGGCGATGACCGGGTTCGAGGAAGGCGAGGATCATCCGCAGGGCGCCAAGACCTTCAACGGCAAGACCCACCAGGCCTTCGGCATCCAGAACATCACCAAGGTCGAGGGCGGCAGGCTGGTGGTCGCGCACACGGCCTCGGTCGAGGACGGGATGTATCCCGACGAGGTCGACTACACCTCGCAGAACTTTTGAACTTTTGGGGCCGCCCCATGGGCGGCCCTGTCCGACCCGCTATTTGCCCTCAGATTTCAGCGTGGCCAAGGCCGACAATGAAGAACATGTCCATTTCATTTCACTTTGGGGCCAACGCCCCGCTCCGAGGGTGGAGGTGCTTCCCCGGCGAGGAAGACTCCAGCACAGCTGTGCTGGTTCACGAGGATGGAGAGCAGTGGGTCAGGAAGGGAAGTTCGCGCCGTATCGAGGAATTGTTTGATCCGCATATCAAAGCGGGTCGAAATGAATGGGCACAACTCTCCGTGCGGCTTGATGGCGTTGCACTCTATTTCTGGCTTCCAGAAGAGCTTGACCATGTTTGCTCCGTGTTTGCGATGCAGCCGTTTCCTACCGCCCTCGGCCTCACGCGAGGTGAAGAATTCGAAACCACATTGAACAAGCATTGGCTGAGTAGCCTACCTGCCTGCGCAAAAAAAGCTAAGTTTCGAGGTCGGTTCCTGAAGCTCGTTCGCTCCCAGCCGGTGGCGCTACAGTCGTTCAAAGCTTTCTACGAGCGGCACCAACCGGTTGATGGAACGGAGCGCTAGCAAATGGATTTCGGGCCGCTTCTTCTGCTGGCGATCCTGGAAGGGACAGTGACGGCCGCGGTGCTGGCGCTGACGGCGGTCGGCCTTTCGCTGACCTTCGGCATCATGCGGGTGGTGAATGTCGCGCATGGCGAGTTCTTCATGCTCGGCGCCGTTCTCGCCTGGTTCGTCAGCCAGTGGTTTCCCGACGCGCCGCTTCTGGCTTTCCTTCTGGCCATGGTCATCTGCCCGCTGGTCGTTGCGGGTGTCGCGGTGCTGGCGGATGTGCTGATCCTGAAGCGGCTGAACTATGAACCCGAGGCGACCATCGTCGCCACCATCGGGCTTCTCTACATCTTCCAGCAGGCGGCGCTCAGCTTCTTCGGCCCGAACGCGCGCCCCGTGGCGCCGCCCTTCAACTTCCGCGTCCAGCTGCCCTGGTTCGGCTATTCCGGCTACAAGCTTTTCGTGATCCTCGCCGCAGGGGTCCTGCTGCTCCTCGTCTGGCTCCTGATCGCGCGCACGAAGATCGGCCTCGTGATGCGCGCGACGCAGATCGACCGGACGACGGCGCGGGCATTTGGCATCAATGTCGACCGGGTCTATGCGATGACATTCGGCATCGGCGCGGGGCTGGCGGCGATTGCGGCGGTACTGGTCGTGCCGATCCAGCAGGCACATTACCTGATGGGCGGCGATCCACTGCTTTTGTCCTTCATCGTGGTCATTCTCGGCGGGCTTGGCACTCTCAGGGGGACGCTGATTGCCGCGCTGCTCATCGGCCTTCTCGACGGACTGCTCTCGACCGCCTTCTTCTTTCCGCCGACCTTCGCGAAGATCATGGCCACGCTTCTGGTGGCCCTTGTCCTCGTCTTCCGGCCCGAGGGCCTTTTTGGCAGGCGGACCGCATGACGGACCGTGCGCTTCTGTCCCATCTCGGGCTTCTGGCCGTTCTCTTCGCCGCGCACTGGCTTCTGCCCGCCTACCATCACGATGCGGTCGCGAAGGTGCTGGTCCTGTCGGTCTATGCGATGGGCTACAACATCGCTTTCGGCTACACCGGTATGCTGTCACTCGGGCATGCGCTTTTCTTCGCGGCCGGGCTTTATGGCGCGGCGATGCCACTGACGCTTTGGGGTTGGACGGGCGGAACGGCGCTGGCGGCGGGCTTGGTCGCGGGCACTGCGATGGCGGCGGCGGTGGGGCTCTTGGCGCTTCGGACGCGGGGCGTGTCCTTCATGATCGTGACCCTGATGTTCGCGCAGGCGTTCTATCTGACCATCCTTTATCTTGGCCGCTGGACGCGCGGCGACGAGGGGATCGTCATCGCCCAGCCGCTGCGTCAGGTCGCGGGGTTCGATCTGTCGAACGGTGCGACCCGCTATCTCGCGGCGCTTCTCCTCTTCGCGTTGGCTCTTCTTCTTTGCCTGCGCCTCGTCCGCGCGCCTTTCGGCCGGGTGATGGTGGCGATGCGCGAGAATGAGGAGCGTGCGCGGATGCTGGGTTACAACCCCTTCACCGTCAAACTCGCGGCGCTGACCCTCTCGGGCCTATATTCCGGGGCGGCGGGGGCGGCCTATGCGCTGATGTTCGGCTATGCGGGCGCCTCGCTTGCAGGCGTGCAATATTCGATCCTGCCGATGCTCTGGGTCCTGCTCGGCGGGGCGGGGACGGTGGCGGGGCCGTTCCTTGGATGCCTGCTGATGTTCTACCTGATCGACTATGCCTCGGCCCTCACCTCCGCCACGCTTCTGGTGGTGGGCGTGGCGCTTGTCGCACTGGTCCTCTTCGCACCGAAGGGCGCCCTTGGCGCGCTGCGCGAGCGGCTCGGGAAGGAGGGGCGCATATGGCTTCCCTGACCCTTCTCGAAGCGCGCGGCCTCGTCCGGCATTTCGGCGGGCTGAAGGCGGTCGATGGCGTGGATTTCGACCTGGCAGAGGGCGAGATCCATGCGCTGATCGGGCCGAACGGCGCGGGCAAGACGACCTTCGTGAGCCTTCTGTCCGGGCGCACCCCGGTGCAGTCCGGCACGATCCGCTTCGAGGGCCGGGACATCACGCGCCTGCCGGCCCATGTCCGCGTTCGGCAGGGCATCGCCTATACGTTCCAGATCACCCAAGTCTTCGCCAACCTTACAGTCTTCGATAATGTGGCCCTGGCCGTGCAGGGCAGGGGCGCATCGAAGCGGCTTGCCCGCGAGACCCGCGCGGCGCTCGACCGCGTCGGCCTTGGCGACCGTGCCGACGACGTGGCGGGCACACTTTCCTACGGCCATCAGCGCCTGCTTGAGATTGCCATGGGCCTTGCGCTCAACCCGCGCCTGCTCATCCTCGACGAGCCGACGCAGGGGCTGGCGATCGGCGAGATCGAGGCATTCAAGCGGCTGATCGAAGGGCTGGTGCCGGAACGGACGGTGCTGCTGATCGAGCACAATATGGATGTGGTGATGGACCTGGCCCACAGGATCACCGTCCTGAACTTCGGCCAGGTGCTGGCGACCGGCACGCCCGAGGCGATCCGCGCGAATGCCGCCGTTCAGGCCGCCTATCTCGGGGGGCAGGCATGAGCGGGCCTTGGTCGCGATGGGTGCGGTCATGCTGAGGGTCAGCGCCATTCATGCGGGCTACGGCCCGGTGCAGGTCCTGAACGGCCTGACGCTTGAGGTGAGCGAGGGCGAGGTTCTCTGCCTCATGGGCCGCAACGGCGCGGGCAAGACGACGCTTCTGAGGGCAATCATGGGGCTGATCCCGCTTACAGGCGGTGAAGTGATGCTGGATGGGGAAGTCATTTCGACGCTGCCCGCCCATGAGGTCCCCAAACGCGGCGTGGGCCTTGTCCCGCAAGGACGGCGGCTTTTCGGCGATCTGACGGTGGCCGAGAACCTAGAGGTCGGGCTGATGACAAGGGGCCGGGGCGCGCGGGTGCGCGACCATGTGCTGACACTCTTCCCGCGTCTGCGCGAGCGTCTCTCCCAGGTCTCGCGCACCCTGTCGGGCGGCGAACAGCAGATGCTGGCCATCGCCCGCGCGCTATGTCTTGAGCCGAAGGTGCTTCTTCTCGACGAACCGACCGAAGGGCTGCAGCCCTCGATGATCGCGCTCATCCGCGACACGGTGCGCGACCTGAAGGCGACGGGCGTAGCCACGATCCTGATCGAACAAAGGGTGGATGTGGCGCTGTCGGTCGCCGACCGGATCGGTTTCGTTTCGGCGGGCGCGGTCGCCGAGGTGGCGGAAGCAGCGGCGCTGACCGCAACCGCGCCGCAGTTCCAGACCTATGTGGGGGTGTGATGGCGGGGCTGGTCGCGGGTGTGGACGTCGGCGGAACCTTCACCGATCTGGTGATCTTCGATGCAGTAAGCGGCGGCGTAAAGCTCGCCAAGGTACCGACGACGCTCGACAATCAGGCGTTCGGCGTGCTTGGTGCCTTCGACGAGGCGGGGGCAGACCTCGGCGCACTCGACCTGATCGTCCATGGCACCACGACGACAACGAACGCCGTCCTTGAACGCAAACTCGCGCGCACCGGCCTGATTGCGACGGAAGGGTTCCGCGACGTGCTGGAGTTGGGGCGCCGCACCCGCCCGCAGCCCTATGGCATGACGGGCCGCTTCGTTCCGGTCATCCCGCGCGACCTGCGGCTGGAAGTGCCGGAACGGATGGACGCGCGGGGCAGGGTACTGACCCCCCTTGATGAAGAGGCACTCGCCACGGCGGTGCGGCAGCTTCTGGATCGGGGCTGCGAAAGCCTTGTCATCCACTTCCTGCATTCCTATGCCAATCCGGCGCATGAACTGCGCGCGGGCGAGATTGCCGCGCGGCTCTGGCCCAACCGCTATGTGACGCTCGGCCATGCGCTCCTCTCCGAAAGCCGCGAGTTCGAACGGGGCGTGACAGCCGCCGTCAATGCCTCGGTCCAGCCGCTTCTGGAACGCTACATGGCGCGGCTCTCGGACGAACTCACCGCACGCGGCTACGGGCGCGAGCTTCTGGTGATGAACGGCAATGGCGGCATGGTTTCGGCCCGCTCCGTCGCCCGCGAGGCGGTCAAGACGGTGATGTCCGGCCCAGCCTCGGGCGTGATGGCTGCCGTCTATACCGGGCGGCGGGCGGGGATGGACAATCTTGTCACCTACGACATGGGCGGCACCTCGACCGATGTCGCGATGATCCGGGCGGGCAGGGCGCCCGTGTCGAACGAGATCGAGGTCGAATATGCGATGCCGATCCATGTGCCGATGGTCGATGTCCGGACCGTGGGCGCGGGGGGCGGGTCAATCGCCCGGGTCGATCAGGGCGGCATGCTGCGCGTGGGCCCTGAAAGCGCGGGGTCCCAGCCAGGACCGATCTGCTACGGGCGCGGCGGGACGGAGCCGACGATTTCCGACGCGAATGTGCTTCTTGGTCGCCTGTCGCCCACGCGCTTCGGCCATGCGCTTGACCGGGTTCGTGAGGCCTTCGCCAGGCGGATCGGCGCGCCCCTGGGCCTGTCGGCCGAGCAGGCGGCAGAGGCGGTGCTGACGCTTGGCAATATCCATATGGCGGGCGCGATCCGCATGGTCTCGATCTCGGTCGGCGCCGACCCGCGCGATTTCGCGCTTTTCGCCTTC
The DNA here is from genome assembly GCF_030143255.1 of Frigidibacter sp. SD6-1. Lineage (GTDB taxonomy): Bacteria > Pseudomonadota > Alphaproteobacteria > Rhodobacterales > Rhodobacteraceae > TMP-24. The sequence goes on along the minus strand of NZ_JARJNR010000008.1, from coordinate 90,326 downwards.
GGCGGCGCGGGACCTTTGCACGCCACGGCGCTCGCGCGCGAACTGGCGATCCCGAAGGTTCTGATCCCGGCGCGGCCCGGCATCACCAATGCTTTGGGTTGCGTGGTGGCAGACCTGAGGCACGATTTCGTGCGCACCCTGAACCGCCCGCTTGATGGCGCCGACATGGACGAGGTCCATGCGATCTGGGCCGCGCAGGAGGCCGAGGGTCGTCGGCTGATCGGTGACGAGCGGATCGAAGTCCGCGAACTGCGGACGGAATTCACCGCCGACATGCAATTCATCGGCCAGACCCATCTTCTGCGCGTCCGCCTGCCGGACGGCGCGCCCACGCGGGAGGCGCTGCAAGCGGCGTTCGAACGCGCCTATTTCGACCGGTTCCGCGTCGATCTGCCGACGATCCGCGCCAATCTCGTGAACCTCAATTGCTCGGTCATCGGCGAACGTCCCGCCATCGACCTTTCCACCCTCATCGACCCCGCCGGGCGCCGCCAGACCCTGACCGATGCCCGGACCGGCACCCGCCCCGTCTGGTTCGGCGGCTGGGTGGAGACGCCGGTCTACTGGCGCGACCATCTGCCAGCGGACGCACGCCTTACCGGCCCCGCGATCATCGAGCAGATGGACACGACCATCGTGATCGAGCCCGGCGACCGGGTCGAGACCGATGCCGAGGGCAACCTGATCGTGACGGTAGGAGGCACACATGCTTGACCCGGTCACCCTCGCCGTCATCCAGGCGGGCCTGCAACAGGTCTGCGACGAGATGGACCTGTCCTTTTCCCGCGCCGCCTTCTCGCCGGTGATCGCCGAAGCCGACGACCGGTCGGACGGGATCTACGACGCAGTCGACGGAAGCCTGATCGCGCAAGGCTCGCGCGGCCTGCCCGTCTTCGTCGGCACCATGCAGTTCTCGACCCGCCATATCATCGAACGGATTGCGTCGGGCCTTACCAAGCCGCCGGAAGAGGGCGATATCTACATCGTCAACGACCCCTATCTTGGCGGCACCCACCTGATGGATGTGCGCTTCGCCATGCCTTTCTACCGACAGGGCGAGATCTTCTGCTGGCTCTCCAACACCGGCCACTGGCCCGATACAGGCGGCGCGGTGCCGGGCGGCTTTTCGGCAAGCGCGATCAGCGCCGAACAGGAGGGGCTGCGCCTGCCCCCGGTCAAGCTTTTCAAGAAGGGCGTGCTGCAGGACGAACTCTGGCAGGTCATCTGCTCGAACATCCGCGTCAGCGAACAAAGGATCGGCGACGTGAAGGCGCAGGCCGCGGCGCTTCTCGTGGGCGCCGAACGGCTGACCACGATTCTCGACCGCTATGGTGACGGGACAGTGCGCGCGGCGATCGCCGAAATGCGCCGCCGCGCCGCGCGCCAGATGGAGGCGAACCTGCGCCTGATCCCCGAGGGCCTGTGGACCGCGCGCGCCCATATCGACAGCGACGGCGTGGTGAACGAACCCCTGACCATCGCGCTGGCCGTCACCCGGCAGGACGGCCGCCTGACCTTCGATTTCGCGGGCACCTCGGCGCCCTGCATGGGGCCGATGAACTCGGTCCGCGCCACCACCTTCTCGGCGGTCTATCTCGCCATGCGCCATATCTTCCCAGACGTGCCGATGTCGGCTGGCGCGTTTGAGCCGTTCGAGATCGTGAATATCGAGGGCACCTTCCTTGACGCCCAGTATCCGCGCCCCGTTTCGGGGTGTGCCGCAGAAGTCAGCCAGAGGATCGCCGAAGCCGTCTTCGCAGCCCTTGTCGCGGCGCTGCCCGACCGCGTCACCGCCGCGCCCGCCGGAACCTCGGGCAATTTCGGCCTGGGCGGCCACGATCCCGAACGCGGCCGCGACTATGTGATGTATCAGATTTCCGGCGGCGGCTATGGCGGCAATGCCGACCACGACGGGCTCTCGAACGGCTGCTCGACCATCGGCATTTCGAAGGCGCCGCCGGTCGAGATCATGGAACAGACCTATCCGGTCCTTTACCGCCGCTATGCGTTGCATGAGGGCTCGGGCGGGGCAGGCGAACATCGCGGGGGCTTCGGCCTCGATTACGAGATCGAGCTCCTGCGCGGCAGCGCGCGGGCGAGTTTTGTCATGGACCATGGCCTCACCGGCCCGCAAGGCGCGCTTGGCGGCGCGGACGGCGCGGTGAACCGGGTCGAGATCATCACGCCCGAAGGCACGATCGTACCCGAGCATCTCTCCAAGGCGCAGGACATCCCGCTCAACCCCGGCGATCGGGTCCGCGTCCGCACCCCTGGCGGCGGCGGCTATGGCGATCCGGCCCGGCGCGACCCGGCGTCGGTGGCCGAGGATGTGCGCCTTGGCCGCTACAGCGCCACCGACGCGCGCCGCCTCTTCCCCGGCCTGCACCGCTGAGCCGCAGGCGCGCGCCTTCCATGCCTCACTTTCTGTCCGGAAATACTCCGGGGGGTCGCGGGGGGCAGAGCCCCCCGCGCGGATCGGCCCGCGCGAAGCGCGGGGCGAAATACCTCACATCCCATGCTGACGCCGGGTAAAATAAAGTTGCGCGAATCTGTGAATAAATTTACCAATTGATAAAAATAATCACTGCCAACCAACGGGGACCAGAATGAACAGCAAGACACCCTTCGCCGGCCTGACCCGGCGCATGCTTCTCGCCTCCGCCGGGGCCGCGACCGGCCTCGCATTCCTCCCGCACCGGGCGCTCGCCGCGGACCCTGTGAAGGTAGCGGGCATCTATACCGTGCCGGTCGAACAGCAGTGGGTCAGCCGCATCCACAAGGCGGCCGAGGCGGCGAAGGCCGCGGGCCTGATCGACTACAGCTACACCGAGAACACTGCCAACACCGATTATCCGCGCGTGATGCGCGAATATGCCGAGGGCGGGGCCAAACTGATCGTGGGCGAGATCTTCGGCGCCGAACAGGAAGCGCGCGAGGTGGTGCTCGATTACCCCGAAGTGGCCTTCCTTCTGGGGTCGTCCTTCATGCCGGACGTAGCCTATCCCAATCTCGCCGTCTTCGACAACTACATTCAGGACGCCTCCTATCTCTCTGGTATCATTGCCGGTTCCATGACCCAGTCCGGCAATATCGGCATGGTCGGCGGCTTCCCCATCCCGGAAGTGAACCGGCTGATGAACGCCTTCATGGCAGGCGTCCGCGAAACCCGTCCCGACGCCAGGTTCCAGGTCTCCTTCATCGGCTCCTGGTTCGACCCGCCCAAGGCCAAGGAAACCGCCTTCGCCATGATCGACGCGGGCGCCGACCTTCTTTACGCCGAACGGTTCGGCGTGTCGGACGCCGCCAAGGAACGCGGCGTCCTCTCGATCGGCAATGTGATCGACACCCAGGCCGACTATCCCGACACTGTCGTCGCCTCGGCGCTTTGGCATTTCGAGCCGACCTTCAACAAGGCCTTGGAAAACGTCATGGCCGGGACCTTCAAGGCCGACAATTACGGGGTCTATTCCTTCATGAAGGAAGGCGGCTGCTCGCTTGCGCCGCTCGGCACGTTCGAGGGCAAGGTGCCGGAAGCGGCGGTGAAACTCGCGGCCGAACGGGAAGCGGCGATCAGGGACGGGTCCTTCACCGTCGCCATCGACGATGGCGAGCCGAAATCCTCGTGACTGACCGGGAAAGGGACGGGGCGGAGGTTGTCCTCCGCCTCTCCGGCATCACCAAGCGCTTCGGCGCGCTTCTGGCCAACGACGCGATCGGGTTCGATCTGAGAAAGGGCGAGGTCATCGCCCTTCTCGGCGAAAACGGCGCGGGCAAGACCACGCTGATGAACATCCTTTTTGGCCATTACACGGCCGATGAAGGTACAGTCGAGGTCTTCGGACAGCCCCTTCCGCCCGGCCATCCGCGCGCGGCGCTCGCCGCCGGTGTCGGCATGGTGCATCAGCATTTCACGCTCGCCGACAACCTGTCGGTCCTCGACAATGTCCTTCTCGGCACACGGCCGCTTTTTTCGGCCAGCCTCGGCAAGGCGGCGGCGCGGACGCGTGTGAACAGGCTTGCGCAGGACTTCGGCCTCGCCGTTCACCCCGATGCCCGGGTCGGTTCCCTCTCGGTCGGCGAACGCCAGAGGGTGGAGATCCTGAAGGCGCTTTATCGCGACGCGCGTATCCTGATCCTGGACGAGCCGACAGCGGTCCTGACCCCGCAGGAAACCACCGCGCTTTTCGCGACCCTGAAGAAGGCGGTGGCGCTTGGCCTCTCGATCATCTTCATCTCGCACAAGCTGGGCGAAGTGATGGAAATCTCCTCCCGCGTACTCGTCCTGCGCCATGGAAAACTTGTGGGCGAGGTCGAGACGGCGCGGACCGACCGGCACCGGCTGGCCGAGATGATGGTGGGGGCCGAGATTGCCGCGCCTAAGGTGGCCGACCGGGCGCCGGGGCCCGCGCTTCTGACGTTGAAGGCCGTGGATACCGCGCGACGAGGCAATGCGCCGGGGCTGAAGGGCGTCGACCTTGACCTCAGGGCTGGCCAGATCATCGGGCTGGCGGGCGTGTCGGGCAATGGCCAGTCCGCGCTCGCCGCGCTGATCGGCGGGTTGGAAAGCCCGGTCGCCGGGCGGATGGAACTGGACGGCGGCCAGAATGCCGACTGGTCGCCGCGTGCCGCCATTGCCGCCGGGATCGCCCGCATTCCCGAGGATCGCCACCGCAGCGGAACCGTCGCGGATTTCTCGCTTGCCGAAAATGCGATTCTTGAAAGCTACGCCCGCCAGCCGATGAGCCGGAGGGGCTGGATGGACTGGCGCGCCGCGGACATGTTCGCACGGCGGATCATCGACACCTATGACGTGCGCTGCCCGGGGCCTTCGGCCCGCATCCGGCTTCTGTCCGGCGGCAACATGCAGAAACTGATCCTCGGCCGGGTTCTGGAAGCGGGCCCGCGGATCATTCTGGCCAACCAGCCGGTCCGGGGCCTTGATATCGGCGCGGTGACTTTCGTCCATAACCGCCTGATCGCGGCACGCGACGCGGGTGCGGCGATCCTTCTGATTTCGGAAGACCTTGACGAGGTCACGGCGCTGTCGGATGTCATCCATGTGATCTACGAGGGGCAGCTCTCGCCGGGTTTCGCGCGGGGCACGAAGACGCCTGCCGAGCTTGGGCTGTGGATGGCGGGGCAGGGGTTCGGGGGGGCGCATCATGCGGCTTGAACCGATCGCCAATCCCACTCTGGCGCGGCGGATCGGCCTGCCCGCCGTCGCCTTGGTGCTCACGGTCATCGCCGCCTCGCTTCTGGCGCTTCTCGCTGGTGCCAATCCCTTCGCGACCCTCGGGCTGATCGTTCAGGGCGCGGCCGGGTCGAAATTCGCGCTGCTGGAGACGCTGAACCGGGCGACGCCCTTGATCTTCACCGGCCTTGCCGCCGCCGTCGCCTTCCGGGCGCGGTTGTGGAACATCGGGGCGGAGGCGCAGCTTTACGCGGGCGCGGTCGTCACCGTGCTTCTGGGGACCGGGGCGCTTGGCCTGCCCGCGCCGCTGCTTCTGCCGCTTCTGGCGCTTGCGGCGATGCTTGCCGGTGCCGCGATCCTTCTGGGCCCGGTGCTGCTGAAGACCCGCCTCGGCGTCGACGAGGTCGTGACCACGCTTCTCTTCAACTTCATCATGCTTCTCTTCGTGTCCTATCTTCTGGAAGGACCGATGAAGGATCCGATGGGAATGGGCTGGCCCAAGTCCGCCGCGCTGATCCCCGAGGCGCGGCTGCCGCGGATCGTGACCGGCCTCAGGCTGCATTGGGGCTTTGCGCTCGCCCTTCTGGCGGCGCTCGCGGTCTGGGTGATCCAGACCCGCACGACCTTGGGCTATGAAATCCGCGCCGTGGGGCTGAATGCCGAGGCGGCGCGTTTTGCGGGCATTCCGGTCAACCGGGTGATGGTGAAGACCGCGCTTCTGTCGGGCGGGCTTGCCGCGCTTGCTGGCTTTTCCGAGGTGGCGGGGCTGAAGGGCAACCTGACGCTCGATCTCAGCCCGGGCTTTGGCTACGCGGGGATCATCGTCGCGATGCTGGCGCTCCTCAACCCGCTCGGCGTGATCCTCTCCGCCCTCTTCGTCGCGGGCGTCTTCGTCGGCGCCGACAGCATGAGCCGCGCCGCCGCCGTGCCCACCTATATCGCCGACATCCTGACCGCGACCGCGCTTCTGACCATGGTGCTGGCGCTCAGGCTCACCCACGCCCGCGTCCGCTGGAGGTAAGATGGATCTCTTCGACATCCTCCTGAATGCGAGCTTCTGGGCCGCCGCGGTGCGCATCGCCTCGCCCCTGATCTTCGCCACGCTTGGCGAGTTGATCTGCGAACGCGCGGGCGTCCTGAACCTCGGCATCGAGGGGATCATGGTCGCGGGCGCCTTCGCGGGCTGGATGACGGTCTATCTCGGCTTCGGCCTCTGGACCGGGGTGCTGGTCGCCATGCTGGTGGGCATGGCCTTCGGTTTCCTGCATGCGGTGCTCACCGTGCCGTTTGGGCTGTCGCAGCATGTGGTGGGGCTCGGGGTCACGCTTCTGGCCACAGCTACGGCCTATTTCGCCTATCGGCTGTCGCTGCCCGAGGTGACCTCGCCGCCGAAGATCGAGCCCTTCCAGCCGCTCGAGATACCGCTTCTGGCGAAGCTTCCGCTGATCGGGCCTGCCTTCTTCGCCCAGACCGCGCTGACCTATCTGGCTTTCGCGCTGATCCTTGCGGTCTGGCTCCTCCTTTACCGCACGCCCCTCGGTCTCGCGATCCGGGCGGCGGGGGAAAACCCGGCTTCGGTCGAGGCGCAGGGCCTTTCCGTCACTGCGATCCGCATGGGGGCGGTCATCGCCGGATCGGGCCTGATGGCGGTGGGCGGGGCCTTCCTGACCATGTCGGCCTTTTCGTCGTTCTTCTTCGAGATGGTGAACGGGCGCGGCTGGATATGCATCGCGCTGGTAGTTTTTGGCGCCTGGCGGCCGGGAAAGGCCGCGCTCGGCGCGCTTTTGTTCGCAGCCTTCGATGCGCTTCAGGTGCGGCTGCAGCAGACGCCGATGGGCGCGGTTGTACCCTATCAGCTCTTCCTGATGGTACCCTATGTCCTCTCCATCCTCGCGCTGATCCTGATGTCGCGGCGGGCCGAGGTGCCGGCGGCGTTGATGATGCCGTTCAACAAGGGGGAACGCTGATGTTCGATCTTCTGATCAAGGGCGGGACCCTGCCAGACGGCACGGCCAGCGACATCGGGATCAGGGGCGACCGGATCGCCGCCCTGGGCCGGATCGAGGGCGCGGCGCGCGAGGTGATCGATGCCACCGGCGATCTCGTCTCGCCGCCCTTCGTCGACCCGCATTTCCACATGGATGCGACACTCTCCTACGGCACCCCCCGCGTGAACGCTTCGGGCACGCTGCTGGAAGGGATCGCGCTGTGGGGGGAGTTGCGGGAAATCGCCACCGTTGACGAGATGGTCGACCGGGCGGTGACTTATTGCGACTGGGCGGCCTCGATGGGCCTCTTGGCGATCCGCACGCATGTCGACACCACGCCCGACCATCTGCGCGGCGTCGAGGCGATGCTGGAAGTGAAGGCCCGCGTCGCGCCCTATATCGATCTGCAACTGGTGGCCTTTCCCCAGGACGGGCTGTACCGCACGAAGACGGGCCGCGAGAACGTGATCCGCGCGCTTGACATGGGTGTCGATGTGGTGGGCGGCATCCCGCATTTCGAACGGACGATGGAGGAGGGGACGGAGAGCTTGCGCGACCTTGGCCGGATCGCCGCCGAACGGGGCCTGATGTGGGACGTCCATTGCGACGAGACCGACGACCCGATGTCCCGCCATGTCGAGGTGATGGCGCGCGAGGTCACGCGCCACGGGCTTGGGGGCAGGGCGGCGGGAAGCCATTTGACCAGCATGCATTCGATGGACAATTACTATGTCTCGAAACTCCTGCCGCTGATTGCCGAAAGCGGGATGACCGCGATCCCCAACCCGTTGATAAATATCACTTTGCAAGGCCGCCACGACACCTATCCCAAGCGCCGGGGCCTGACCCGGGTGAAGGAGATGCAGGCCCAGGGCATCACTGTTGGCTGGGGCCAGGATTGCGTGATGGACCCCTGGTATTCCTTGGGCACCGCCGACATGCTCGACGTGGCTTTCATGGGGCTCCATGTCGCGCAGATGACCCATCCCGAAGAGATGGCCCGCTGTTTCCGCATGGTGACCGAGGACAATGCGCGGATCATGAACCTAGAGGGCTATGGGCTGAAGGTCGGCGACAAGGCCTCGCTTGTGGTTCTCGACGCTGGCAACCCGACCGAGGCGCTGCGGCTCCGGGCCGAACGTCTGGCGGTCGTGGCGAACGGCAAGGTCATCGCCCGGCGGCACCGAAACGACACACGGCTGACGATTGCAGGGCGGCCCGGCACGGTCCGGCGGCGTCATCCCGACCGCTGATCCGTCCGGCCTCAAACCGCTAAGCCCCGATTTTCCTTGCTTTGTGGACAAATAGGGTCCATATCGGCATGGCGACGTTACTTTATCGACCCTGTCTCCGACTTCGGCCTCAGCTTTCGATTCTGCCTGACTGCGCCGAGCCGCCGCATCCTGCGGGCGGGTTTTATAGGAGACACACGATGGCCACCGGCTCCGTGAAATGGTTCAATGCCACCAAAGGCTTCGGCTTCATCGCCCCCGATGGCGGCAAGAAGGACGTGTTCGTCCACATCACCGCGCTTGAGCGTGCGGGCATCCGCGAACTGAAGGACGGCCAGAAGGTCACCTTCGACATCGAAGCGGGCCGCGACGGCCGCGAATCGGCGACGAACCTCCAACTCGCCTGATCTCAGGCCTGACGGACTGAAAGACGGGGCCTCGTGCCCCGTCTTTTGCTTTTCGGGGCCGTGATTGGTCGCCATCCGGCAACCTGTGGAGAAATAAAGCTTTACAGCCCCGACCCCTGCGTTCACCATATCTGGTAAGGGGAGGCGACAGGCAACGCCGAACCTTGTAGGAACACCGAGCATTTGGGGGTAGCGTCCCATCTGCCAATAAAGCAAGGGCCGGGCATGTCGATTTCCGAAGAATTCCTCGGATCGGACGAGATCCATCCGATTGATATCGTCGAGACTTTTGCCGAATCGCATCAGTGGGACTTCGACCGCGTCACCGACGATCAGATCGCGATGACGGTCGAGGGACAGTGGCGCACCTATTCCATCACCCTCGCCTGGTCGGGCCATGACGAAACGCTGCGGCTGATCGCGACCTTCGAAATGGATCCGCCGTCCGAGAAGCTTCCGGCCCTCTACGAAGTCCTGAACCGGGCCAATGACATGGTCTGGTCGGGCGCCTTCACCTTCTGGGCCGAACAGCGCCTGATGGTCTGGCGCTATGGCCTGGTTCTGGCGGGCAGCCAGATCGCCACGCCCGAACAGATCGACCGGCTGATCACCCAGGCGGTTCTCGCTGCGGAGCGTTTCTATCCCGCCTTCCAGCTGGTCGCCTGGGGCGATGATGCGCCGGAACGCGCGCTCGACGTGGCGCTGAACGAGGCCTACGGCCGCGCCTGACCCCTTTCCTCTGCCGCGCGCGCCTGTAATGTCGCGGGCGATGGAGGATCATTCATGTCGATGACGGAACTGGACCGCCGCGGCCTCGTGCTGATCGGTTGCGGCAAAATGGGCTCGGCCATGCTTGCGGGCTGGCTCGAACGTGGGCTGGCGCCGGGCGCGGTCTGGGTCAGCGACCCGAACCCGAGCGACTGGCTGACAGGGCAGGGGGTGCGGATCAATCAGGGACTGCCGCCAGACCCGGCCATTGTTCTCATCGCCGTGAAGCCGCAGATGATGGCGGAGGCGCTTCCCGGTCTTGCAGCCCTTGGCGGCGGCGGGACGCTTTTCCTGACCGTCGCGGCAGGGACGACGATTGCGACCTATGAGCGGGTGTTGGGCAGGGCGACGCCGATCGTGCGGGCGATGCCCAACACGCCCGCCGCCATCGGCAAGGGCATCACGGCGATCTGCGGCAACACGGCGGTGACCGGCACGCATCTGGCGCAGGCGGAAGAGCTTCTGTCGGCGGTTGGTCAGGTGGTGCGGCTCGAGGGCGAGCATCAGATGGATGCGGTCACGGCCGTCTCCGGCTCCGGCCCGGCCTACGTGTTTCACTTGATCGAAACGCTCGCGGCGGCGGGTGCGGCCGAGGGCCTGCCGCCCGCGCTGGCCATGCAGCTTGCCAAGGCCACGGTCGCGGGCGCGGGCGCGCTGGCCGAGGCGGCGGCCGAGGCGCCGGATCAGCTCAGGGTGAATGTCACCTCGCCGGGTGGCACCACGGCGGCGGCGCTGAAGGTGCTGATGGATGAAGGGCGCGGTTTCCCGGCGCTCTTGAAAGAGGCCGTCCATGCCGCGGCCAAACGGGGCAGGGAGCTTGGGCGATGACCATTACCTTCGACGATTTCCTGAAGGTCGATATCCGTGTCGGCCGCATTACCCGCGCCGAACCGTTCCCTGAGGCGCGCAAGCCTGCTGTGAGGCTCTGGATCGATTTCGGACCGGAGTTGGGCGTGAAGAAATCCTCCGCCCAGATCACCCGGCACTACACGCCCGAGGCACTGATCGGGCGGCAGGTTCTGGCGGTGGTGAATTTCCCGCCCCGCCAGATCGGCCCGGTGATGTCCGAGGTGCTGACGCTTGGCGTGCCCGATGCCGATGGCGAGGTGGTGCTGATCGGCCCGGGCCATGACGTGCCCTTGGGCGGACGGCTATACTAGCGCCCGCCCTGTGGGATCGCTCAGGCGGAAAGCGCCGTGCCTTCGGGTTTCGAGAGGCCGATCACCGTCACCACGGCCGCGCCGTTCAGCCAGTAGTAGGCGGCATCAAGCCCGCTGAAGCCGAGGACGAAAGGCAGGGCGAGGAAGAGGAGCCCCACACACAGATCCACCGCCAGATGGACCTTGTAGGGCAGAACCCGGACCAGGCCGGTCTGATGATCGGTGAAGATGGTCAGCGCGAAGGCCGCAAGTCCGACGACCGGCGAAATGGTCAGGGCAAGCGGGTGCGATGTGCCGAGGCCCAGCAGGAAGGGCAGCGCGATGAGGGCGAGGGCGACGGGATAGTCGATCCAGGCATGGATGGTCTTGGTAACGAAGCGCATTTTGTGTCCTTTCGTGAGGTTGGCGTCTGGCGGCGGTGCCGCACTTCCGCCTTCCTAGACCCAATGTCCTGGACGATTAAGTTCAGATCGTTCGCATGACCTGCCTGATCGTCCGAAAGGGTGGACGATGATCAGGCCGCTTCCAGATCGGCCTGCGCATGGCGGAAGGCGGCGGGCGGCATGCCGATCTCTTTCTTGAAGACCCGGCTGAAGGCCGATTCCGAGCCATAGCCCGACAGTTCCGCCGCCTCGGCCACGCTCAGCCCGCGCGCTGACAGCGCGTCGCGCGCGATCTGCATCCGCCAGGACGTGACATAGGCCATCGGCGTGACACCCAGCCGGCCGGTGAAGCGCTCGGCGAAACTGGTGCGCGAGAGGCCCGCCTCGCGGGCGAGATCCGCGACGGTCCAGCTGCGCGCCGGGGCGCGGTGAAAGGCCGACAGGGCGCGCGACAGATGCGGATCGGCGAAGCCCGCGATGCCGCTGTCGCCAGCCGCCGCCTCCTCGACATGGGCGCGGATCGCCTGGGCAAAGATCGCCTCGGACATCTTCAGGGCGATAAGGTCGCTGCCCAGACGCGCCCGTCCGGCCTCGGCCCCGATCACCTTCAGCGTCGCTTCCAGCCAGGGACCCGTCTCGGCGCCGTAGCCGCGCAGATGAATAACCGGCGGCAGCCGTTCGAAGAGAAGATGGCGCGAGCCCTCGGCCAGCGAGAAATGCCCGCATATGAGCTGGATGTCGCGCTTGCCGCCATCGCCACCCCAGACAAGCACGCCCTCGCCGCGATAGCCGGACCGTTCCAGCACGGAATCGAGTTCCATCGCCTCGGGCGGCAGGGTCTTGGGGCAATGCAGCACATGGGCGGCGCCATGCGGTATGATCGCCAGATCGCCCTGCGCCAGCATCAGGGTCTGCCCGGTCTCGGGCACATGCACCAGGCAATCGCCGCGATGGGCGTAATGGAAACGCGCGACATTGCGATAGGGCGGCACCTTGACCCCCCATGGCTCGGAAAAGCTCGTGCGGAAGTACAGCGTGCCGCGCAGCGAGAGGCGGGTGAGGATGTCGCTCAGAAGGTCCAGCATGAGGCGACCCTACACACATGAATGCCAGTCGTCCAGACTTCCGGACGATCTGCAATGTATGCCGGACAAAGGGGCATTAATACAACGAAGGAAATGGGTTCAATTGGCACTGCGCTTCGATCGACGTCAGGTGCAGAGACGCCTTTCCAGATGACGCGGCGCGTCCGGTCCGCTTGGGCCGGACAGGATCAAAACCGACCGAAAGGACCAACCATGTTTCCCAAACTCACTCTGGCCGCCGCGCTGTTCGCGTCGCTTTGCGCCCTTGGCCCGGCGATGGCCGCCGACGAGGTCAACGTCGTTCCCGGCCTGACCGCCGTCGGCGCGCCCCTTGGCCTGCACGGGGCCGATCCCGTTGCTCTGCTCGATGACGGAAAGAATGTCGAAGGAGTCGCGACGCAGACAGCCGTTCACGAAGGGGTCGCCTACTACTTTTCCTCCGAGGCCAACCGCATGGTGTTCGAGGCCAATCCCGATCGCTACAAGGTCCAGAATGGCGGCTTCTGCACCTTCGGTGTCTCGGTGAACAAGAAATTCGACGGCGATCCGAATTTCGCGGCCGTTGTGGACGACAAGCTCTATGTCTTCCTCAGCGAGGAAATCTATCAGGCCTTCCTCAAGGACAAGGCCGGGACGATCGCCAAGGCCGCCGAAAACTGGAAGTCGATCGAGCATACGGCCGCGCGGGACCTCTGAGCGCGCCTGAAAGGTCCGGGCCGGTGCGCTGCGTGCGCCGGCCCGGAAAATGTCAGGCGCCGGGTGACTCCTTTGGCAATTGCGCTATCTGTGCGGCTCGCCGATCTCTTCCCGCCAGTGGCGGCGGCAGAGCGACACATAGGTCTCGTTCCCGCCGATCTGCACCTGCGCCCCGTCGCGCAGCGCCTTGCCGTCCGGCCCGCGCCGGACGACCATCGTGGCCTTCTTGCCGCAATGGCAGATGGTGCGGACCTCGCGCATCTCGTCGGCCAGCGCCAGAAGCGCGGCCGAGCCGGGAAAAAGCTCGCCCCGGAAATCGACGCGCAAGCCGTAGCACATCACCGGCAGGCCCAGATCATCGACGGCGCGCGCCAGTTGCCAGACCTGGTCGCGGCTGAGGAACTGCGCCTCGTCGAGGAAGATGCAGTCGATTGGCCCGGCGCCGAGGCGGCGGCGGATCAGATCGAACAGGTCGGTTGTCGCGTCGAACATGTCGGCCTCTTCGCCGATGCCGATCCGGCTGGCGATGCGGCCCGTACCCGCCCGGTCATCGAGGCGCGCGGTCAGAAGGTAGGTCGTCATGCCGCGCTCGCGGTAATTGTGGGACGCCTGCAGAAGCAGCGTCGACTTGCCCGCGTTCATGGTCGAATAATGGAAATAGAGCTTGGCCATGGGCTTCATTAGCCCGGCACCCCCATCTGCGGCAAGGTCGGCGGGGGCCGGCCTTCCAGGACGGTCCCTCCCGCCGCCAGCGGGCGACGGGAGAGGCCAATGTCCTAAATCAACTCGCACCACCAAACGCCAGAGCCGTACCCCGGCCAGCCCCCTATTGGCTAAGACGCCCTGCTAAAACCCGCCAGAGGCGGTCACATGAAAGGTTCCGTAACGTCCGGAACGGTTAATGAATGACAAAGGCCCGCCGCGGACTTAATGGGAAAGAGACTGGCCCTTTCCCCGCACAAAAATGTCGCGGACGGGCCTGACTTGCGGGGGGCGGGACGTGGCAAGGACGGCGACGAATTATCTCAAGCGTCATACCGAGGCGCTGGTGAAGGATGTGGGCATCGAGGCCGCCGCCGCCCTTTCCGGCAAGTCCAAGGCGACGCTTGGTCGCTATTATTCCGACGATCCGGAGCATGGTGACCGGTTCATGCCGATCGACGTGGTGGCGGCGCTCGAAGCCGCTTCGCGCTTTCCCCATGTCACGGCCGCGCTTGCCGACCTGCGCGGCATCACGCTTTCCTACGACCAGGACCGCAGGGGCGACGGCAAGGGGGGCGTGAATTCGGATGTCGTGGCCCTCAGCCAGCGGTTCGCGATGCTGATGGCGGAATATAACGCCTCGATCGAGGATGGCCGGATTTCGATCAACGAGGCCAAGCGGCTCTTGAACGAGACGCTGGCGATCCAGAAGGTGCTGATCGACATGAAGCTGCACCTTGAAGAAGAGGCGACCTGACCTTTCGCGCCGCTTTCGCCTCTTGCCCTCTCCCCCCTGCGCGCATAAGAAGCCCGCGGTTCGATCAGCGGAACCCGTTCCGGGACAAAAGGGGGGCAGATGCCGCTTCTTGTTATGAAATTCGGCGGCACGTCGGTGGCCGACCTGGAGCGGATCGAGAATGCTGCCAAGAAGGTCCGGAAAGAGGTCGAGCGTGGCTATTACGTGATCGTCATCGTCTCGGCCATGTCGGGCAAGACGAACGAGCTGGTGGGCTGGGTCGAGACCACTTCGAAGCTGTATGATGCCCGCGAATATGACGCGGTCGTCGCCTCGGGCGAGAATATCACCGCCGGGCTGATGGCGCTCAGGTTGCAGGAGATGGGCGTGCCGGCGCGGTCCTGGCAGGGCTGGCAGGTGCCGATCAACACGACGTCCGCCCATGGCTCCGCCCGCTTCGTCTCGATCCCGCGCGACAATCTCGACGCGAAATTCGCCGAAGGGTTCAAGGTCGCCGTGGTCGCGGGTTTCCAGGGCGTCAGCCCGGAGGGACGCATTACCACGCTCGGCCGGGGCGGGTCGGACACGACCGCAGTGGCCTTCGCCGCCGCCTTCGGGGCCGAGCGCTGCGACATCTACACCGACGTGGACGGCGTCTACACGACCGATCCGCGCATCTGCGCCAAGGCGCGCAAGATGGACAAGATCGCCTTCGAGGAGATGCTGGAACTGGCATCCCTCGGCGCCAAGGTCCTGCAGACCCGCTCGGTCGAGCTTGCCATGCGCTACAAGGTGCGCCTGCGGGTGCTATCGTCCTTTGAAGATACCGATGAAACGTCCGGCACCCTGGTGTGCGACGAGGAGGAAATCATGGAATCGAAAGTCGTCTCGGGCGTCGCCTACAGCCGCGACGAAGCCAAGATCACCCTCGTCACGGTCGAGGACCGGCCGGGCGTCGCCTCGGCGATCTTCGGGCCTTTGGCCGACGCGGGCGTGAACGTGGACATGATCGTCCAGAACATCTCCGAGAAGGGCCATGACGATGCCCATCCCGGCGCCGTCACCGACATGACCTTCTCCTGCCCGGTCAACCAGGTCGAACGCGCCAAGAGGGCGGTCGAGGATGCCCGCGCTGCCGGGTCGATCGTATACGAGGATCTGGTCGTCGATACAGATGTCGCCAAGGTCTCGGTCGTCGGAATCGGGATGCGCAGCCATGCGGGCGTCGCCGCCAAGATGTTCTCGGCACTCGCGGCGGAGAATGTGAACATCAAGGTCATCGGCACGTCCGAGATCAAGATCTCCGTCCTCATCGACCGCAAGTATATGGAACTGGCCGTGCAGGCGCTGCACGACGCGTTCGAACTGGAAAAGGCCTGAGGCGCGCACCGGTCAGCCGACGGGTTCACGCGCCGGTCCGGGACGACAAGACCATGAACCGCCGGTGGCCTCGGCCCCGGCGTTTCGCTTTTTCGTCAGGCGATTGCGCGTGCCCCCTGTCCGATTCGAACGGACGACCTACCGCTTACAAGGCGGTTGCTCTGGCCAGCTGAGCTAAGAGGGCAACGCCCCGCCTGTTTAAACGAGCGCTGCCGCCCCGGCAAGAAGGGAAGGGCGGTTTGTCGGGCGGGTGAGTCCCTTAGGTCACCAGATGCCTCAGGCCCTGCGTCACATCGGTCCGGACCGCGAGCCTCAGGCCGGGCTCGTCGCCCGCCTTGAGCGCTGCGATGATCATGCGGTGATGTTGCGGTGGTTCGCGGCGAACGAGGCGCGCGTAAAGCGCGCGCATGGTGGGGCCCAACTGCAGCCAGACGGTTTCGGCAACCGCAAGGATCGCGGGCGACTGGGCGCGCAGGTAGAGAAGCCGGTGGAACTCCAGATTGGTGCGCAGATAGCCCACCGCATCGCGCCGGAGCGCCGCCTCCTGATTGGCGGCATTGATCGCCTGCATCCGCTCGACCAGCGCCATATGGACGCGGGGCAGGGCGCGGCTGGCAAGCTCGGGCTCGAGGAGCGCGCGGAGCGCCGCCAGCTCCTCGATCCGGTCGTTGGTCAGTTCCGGCGTCGCGACCCGGCCCGACGCCGACAATGTCACCGCACCTTCGGCGGCAAGCCGCCTCAGCGCCTCGCGCACCGGCGTCATCGACAGGCCGAACTGCTCGGCCAGTCCCCGGATCGTCAGGGCCTGTCCGGGAGGCAGTTCGCCATGCATGATCTGCTGGCGCAGCGTCCGGTAGACGCGGTCATGCGAGGCGAGGCCGGGATCGAGCGTGCGCGGGGCGATCATGGCGCCATGTGATCACGGGCGCAGAAGCGGGTCAACGGGCGTCGAACCGGTAGCGGTGCAGCCCGGCGCCCTCGCGTTTCAGCCAGCGGCGGTGACGCTGATAGTCGGGCATCAGCCGCGCCACCACCGCCCAGAAGGCGGGCGAGTGGTTCATCTCGACGAGATGCGCCACCTCGTGCGCCGCGACATAGTCGAGCACCTCGGGCGGGGCGAGGATCAGCCGCCAGGAATACATGAGCGCCCCGTCCGCCGCGCAGGAGCCCCAGCGCGAACGGGTGTCGCGCAGCGTGATCGGGCCATGCGCGCGCCCGAGCTGTGCGGCGTAACGCGCTGACGCCTCGACCAGCCGCGCCCGCGCCCGGAACTTGAGCCAGGCCGCTGCCCGCGCCGCCGCCTTGCCCGGGTCGCGGGGCAGGAGGAGGTCGCCCCCCTCGATGCGCGGCGACCGGACATCGGCGGGCTCAAGGGTCAGGGGCTGGCCCTCCACCGGCAAGACCGTGCCGAAGCCCACATCGACCGCGCTGCCGATCCGGGCGCGGGCCTTGACGATCCAGTCGGCCTGTTCTGCGGCAAAGGCCAGGGCATCGCCCTCGCGCGCCCGGGCGGGCAGCGACAGGGTGACCTGACCGTCGAGCCCCGAGACACGCAGCGAAAACCGCCGCGCCCGCGCCGTGCGGCGCAGAACGAGTGTTACGCCCGGATGGCCGGGAAGATCGCGGTGGTTCATCTCTGCCCTTTCCTCGGCCACATTCTCGCCCGTCCGCCACGCCGGGGAAAGGGCCGATTTCCACCGGGGACGGCCGCGCGAGCAAAGCGTTTGACAGCCCCCGGCACTTGTGACATTTGGCTGCGACTCTGAGATAGACGCGCACGGAAGGAGAGTTCCATGCCAAAGGACGAATGGGGCACAAAACGCCTCTGCCCGCATTGTGCCAGCCGCTTCTACGACCTGAAGCGCGACCCGATGACCTGCCCGGAATGCGGCCACAGCTTCACCGCTGAAAGCCTCGTGATGACCCGCGGCCGGGCGATGATCGCCGAGAAGGCGGTGGTGAAGGAACGCGATCTCGACCTCGACGATCTGGCCGACGATACCGATCTGGACGAGGCGGGCAACGACAGCGACCTTGACGACGATCTCCTCGACGATGACGAGGACGACAATGTCTCGCTCGACGATATCGCCGATGTCGGCGGCGGCGAAGACGAAGTCTGATCGCCTCTGCAGAGGATGTTTCCACCGAACGCCGCGCCGGTCCGCCCGGGGCGGCGTTCGCCTTTTCGGGGCGCGCCGAAGGCGGTGCCGCGCCGCCGCAGAAACTCCGCCAGGACCCTCGTTTTCCTCTTGCGCCCGTCGGCCCGACTGCCTATAGCACAGCCCACGCGGGCCGGATGGCCCGGACCTCCGGTGGGGCCATAGCTCAGTTGGGAGAGCGCTTGAATGGCATTCAAGAGGTCAGGGGTTCGACTCCCCTTGGCTCCACCAAATAAATCAGTTGCTTGCAGATCGAACTGAAGACCGACAGGCGGCTTGGCTGCTTCATGATCGGTCGCTGCCGGGCAATTCGCTGAATCAACTGGGGCGGGCGCGTGACCTGCCCAAGCGGTTCCGATATTGTTTGGTCCCCAATCCTCAGGCGACCGCCCGCTACATGAACCCCAGTTCCAGCCGGGCCTCGTCGGACATCATGTCCATGCCCCATTGCGGCTCGAAGGTCATGCTGACATCGACGTCCCGCACGCCGTCGACCGCCTCGACCGCGTTCTGCACCCAGCCGGGCATCTCGCCCGCGACCGGGCAGCCGGGGGCGGTCAGCGTCATGATGATGCCGACGGCGTTCTCGGGCGAAATCTCGATCGTGTAGACAAGGCCCAGATCGTAGATGTTCACCGGGATTTCGGGGTCGTAGACCGTGCGGCAGGCATCCACGACATTGTCGTAGAGCGGATGGTCGGTCGAGGACGGCTTGATCAGCGGCGTGCCTTCGATCGGTTCGGTCGGTTCTGCGGTCATCTCATTCCCCGGATTTCCCGAGCGAATATATAGGAATTGTGGCGCCGAGGTCCAGAGCGCCATCGGAAAGGGCGCCCGGGTGCCGCATCAGCCTCGCCGCCGCTGGTAACGGGTGGCGGTCAGCCGGGCCGAGACGGCGCAGCTTTTGACATCGACGAAACCCGCCGCGCGAAAGACCTCGCGCACGCGCGCATCCGGCGGCTCTGCCCCCTTGCCCTTGGGAAAGAGGCACCAGATCGGCGGCGCTGCAGGAGCTTCAGCAGCGGCAAGCGCGGCCTCCAGCCCCGCGTCCGACTTCAGCTCCGCGATCAGGAAGGCCGCGCCCGCCGCTTGCGGCGCCAGGGCGCCCGAAAGCGCGGCGATCACCGCCTCGTCGGTCAGGGGCGTCAGGGCGAAGGCCCGCGCGCCGCACCCGACCCCGAGCTTTTCGGCGAGCGTCGGCGGCCCCTTGAGGATCGCCTTCCGCCAGCTTTCCGCCGCCTTCGCCCCAAGGTCGAGTTCCAGCCAGCTGCCCGCAGTCAGAAGCCGCAGCCCCTCGCCATCGACCTCGGCCCGCGTGATCGCGGCGCGCGGAATGCGGGCGCGGATATCGCCGCGCAGGACGATTTCTTCGCCCTCCAGCAGCGCCTTGCCCTCGGCGGCCTCGCCCTGCCAGCGGATCGTGCAGATCGCCTCGCGTCCCATCTCTCCTCCGGTCTGCGTCCTGGTGCAGGCTACCCCGGCTCGCGCCTCCGGGGGAAGCTCGATCCCGCGCCTTGCGGGGCAGGGGCATCTGGCCTATAGGGGCGGCAAGCCGGGTGCCGCCGAGGCAGGCGCCCTGTCCCGAGGGTTGAAGGGAGACGCCATGTCGCGCCGGAAGAAAGTCTACGAAGGCAAGGCCAAGATCCTGTACGAAGGCCCCGAACCCGGCACGTTCGTGCAATATTTCAAGGATGACGCGACCGCCTTCAACGCCCAGAAGAAGGCGACGATCGAGGGCAAGGGTGTCCTGAACAACCGCCTCAGCGAATTCTTCATGCAGGGGCTGACGAACATCGGCATCCCGAACCATTTCATCCGCCGCCTGAACATGCGCGAGCAGCTGATCCGCCAGGTGGAGATCATCCCGCTTGAGGTGATCGTGCGGAACTTCGCCGCAGGCTCCATCGCCAAGCGCCTTGGCATGGAGGAGGGCACTGCCCTGCCGCGCCCGATCGTCGAATACAGCTACAAGAATGACGCGCTCGGCGATCCGATGGTGAGCGAGGAATATATCGTCGCCTTCGGCTGGGCGACCCAGCAGGACCTCGACGACATCATCTCGCTGGCGCTCCGCGTCAACGATTTCCTCTCGGGCGTCTTCTACGGCGCGGGCATCAAGCTTGTCGACTTCAAGATCGAGATCGGCCGCATCTGGGACGGCGATTTCATGCGCCTGATCGTGGCGGACGAGATCAGCCCCGACTCGTGTCGGCTCTGGGACATCAAGACCGGCCAGAAGCTCGACAAGGATGTCTTCCGCCGCGATCTGGGCAGCCTGACGGATGCCTATTCCGAGGTGGCGCGGCGTCTGGGCGTGCTGCCCACGCAGTCGACGCCGATGACGAAACCCACGCTGATCAACTGAGATGACGCCGAAGTCAGGGCTTCTGACGCGCCTTGCGGCCTATCTGGTCGTTCAGGTTCTGCATTGGCAACTCGGCTCCGCCGCGCGGCGGATGCTGCGGTTCGGCTGGATCGTACTCGGCCTCGCGCTCGCCCTGGCGGCTGCTCGCATTTATTCGGCTGGCGCCGATGCGGCCGTCTCCTTCTGGGCGCACTGGCCGTCTGTGGTACTCGCTAGTCTTGGCGCTGTCGGCCTTTACACTGGTACCCGCTTCCGCAAGCTCGTCGACGGGCTCGCGACGGCGACTGAGGGCTATGCTGCGCGCGTGGCAGCGCCTGACGACGCGCGAGGCCCGCAGAGGTGAGCAGCGCCACCCACAGGGGTTGCGGCGTCTCAGGCAGGGCGCTATGGGACGCGCGAGCCCGACAGCGAAGGAGCCACCCATGAAAGCCCGTGTCCATGTCATGCTGAAGGACGGCGTCCTTGACCCTCAGGGCGAGGCGGTGCGCCATGCGCTCGGCACGCTCGGTTTTCAGGGCGTGAACGGCGTACGGCAGGGAAAGGTGATCGAGCTCGACCTCGTCGCGACCGACCGTGCCGCCGCCGAGGCCGAGGTGAAGGTCATGTGCGAGAAGCTCCTCGCCAACACCGTGATCGAGAAATACTCGGTCGAGATCGCCTGAAACGCCCCTCCCGGGCTCGACCCGGGAGCTCTCCGTCGCGGCAGGAGGTCCCGGGTCAAGCCCGGGACGGGGGTGTGGGGGTACATGCCATTCCCGACATGCCCCGTCGCGCTTGCGCTTGCCTTTCCCGCAAAACCCGCGCCCTGTCTGTCCAGCGACGAGGGAGACTTGGGATGCGCGCGGCGGTCTTGGCGGAATTCAACCGGGATCTTGATGTCACCGACGTTCCCATGCCGGACTGTCCGGCCGACGGGGTCGTCCTGAAGGTCCTGGCCTGCGGCGTCTGCCGGTCGGACTGGCACAGCTGGACGGGCACCGACCCGGACGTCCATCTGCCCCATATCCCTGGCCATGAATATTGCGGCATCGTCGAGGAGTGCGGGCCGCTCGTTCGCGGCTGGCGCCCCGGCGACCGGGTGATCGCGCCCTTCATCCTCGCCTGCGGCACCTGCCCGGCCTGTGCAGCCGGAAACCAGACGACCTGCCCGACGCAGGCCATTCCCGGGTTCAACCGGCCGGGCGCCTTCGCCGAATATCTGGCGGTGCCGCATGCCGACGCGAACCTGACCGGCCTGCCCGAAGGCATGGACCCCGCGCTTGCCGCCGCCCTTGGCTGCCGTGTCACGACCGCCTGGCATGCGCTGACCGGGCGCGCCGCCGTGAAGCCCGGCGAATGGGTGGCGATCTTCGGCGGCGGCGGGGTGGGCCTGTCGGCGATGCTCCTGGCCCGCGCCATCGGCGCGCGGACCATCGTCGTCGATGTCGTCGCGGAAAAGCTCGCCCAGGCGCAGGCGCTGGGGGCCGACGCGGTGATCAACGCAAGGACTGAAGATGCCCCCGCCGCGATCCGCGCCCTGACGGGCGGGGGCGCCCATGTGGCGCTCGAGGCGCTCGGGATCGAGGAGACGACGGCCAGCGCGCTGCGCGCGCTCGGCAAACTCGGCCGCATGGTCCAGATCGGCATGCCGGCCGGGCGCCATGTCAACATGACGCTGCCCTGGGACACGGTCTATTCCGGCCAGCTGGCGATCTTCGGCACGCGCGGCATGCCCGCCTGGCGTTACCCGAGCCTTCTGTCGCTGATCGAGGCGGGCCGGGTCGATCTCTCTCCCCTCATCGCCCGCCGCGTCCCTCTCTCCTCGGCCTCGGCGGAACTCGCTGCCTTCAACGGCCCGACCCCGCCGGGTGTCGCGGTGATCACGGACTTCACATCCTAACCCGCTGACCCTCTTTCGTTTCGAAATATCCCGGGGGTTTGGGGGCAGAGCCCCCATTCTCTCTGGCACTCCCACCGCCCTTGCGCTATGGGGCGGCCAACAGCCATCTACCCCGAGGAGACGCCGATGAAAGCCGCGATCATCACCTTCCCCGGATCGAACTGCGATCGCGACCTGGCGGTCGCCTTCGAACAGGCGGGGGCCAAGGTCGCACGTGTCTGGCACAAGGATCACGACCTGCCCGAGGGCACCGATATCGTGGGCGTCCCGGGCGGCTTTTCCTACGGCGACTATCTGCGCTGCGGCGCCATCGCCGCCCAGTCGCCGATCATGCAGGCGGTGCGCAAACATGTCGAAAAGGGCGGCTACGCGCTCGGCATCTGCAACGGTTTCCAGATACTGACCGAAACCGGCCTTCTGCCGGGCGCGTTGATGCGCAACGCGGGGCTGAAGTTCGTCTGCAAGACCGTGACGCTCAAGGTCGCAACCTCGGACAGCGACTTCACCCGCGGCTGGAATGCCGGGGACGTGGCAAATATTCCGGTCGCCCATCACGACGGCAATTACACGATCGACGCCGACGGCCTTGCGCGGCTGAAGGACGAAGACAGGATCGCCTTCACCTATCGGGAAGATGTGAACGGCGCGACCGAGGGCATTGCCGGTGTCCTGTCGGCGAACCGCCGGGTCCTGGGCATGATGCCCCATCCTGAGCGTGCGGCGGACGCCCGGCTTGGCGGCACCGACGGATCGGTGCTTTTCCGCTCGCTCGCGGGGGCGCTGGCCCTCGCCTGATCCCTCCGGCTTGCCGGGGCGCCGGGCGCGGCCTAGATTGTTCCCATGGCGAGTGACGACGAAACCAGCCCCGCCCTGGCCCGGCCGAACGAGGCGCCGCAGCCCCGTGGCCGTCGGTCGCTCTGGGCGATGCGGGGAATTCTGGTGGCATTCATCGCCACGGCCGTCGCCTCGATCTGGGCGACGAATGCCCTTCTGACCGACCGTCTGACCGAGACGACGCGCACGCGCGCCGAGGTCCGCCAGGCGCTTTACTCCGGCCAGCTCATGTCGGAACTGCAGCGCACCGCGATCGTGCCACGGCTTCTGGGCCGCGACGCGGAGCTCAGCCGCGCGCTGGCCGACAAGAGCTATTCGCTCACCTCGCAGCGCCTGATGTCGGTCCAGCGCGAGATCGACGCCTCGACCATCCTTCTGCTCGATCAGGGCGGGCGGGTCGTCGGCGCGACCGACCGCAACCGGCTGGGCCAGAATCTCGGCAAGAACCAGGCCTTCATCCTGGCACAGCGGCAGAGCGGGACGGTCTTCACCGTCCATGAGCTTGACAGCGGGCGCTTCGAATTCTCCTTCTCGCGTGCGGTCTATGCCGAGGCCAAGCGGGTCGGCGTCATCCTTGTCACCGCCGACCTGTCGCGCTTCGAACGGGCCTGGGCGGGCGAGGTCGAGGCGGTCGCGGTTCTCGACACGACGAACCGCATCATCCTCGCGACCGAACCGCGCTGGCGCGGCCTTGCCATCGACGATGCGCTCGCCGTCAGATCGGCGCCCTCGGCGGTCCAGCGCGCCCTGCGCGTCACGGCCGATTGGGCGAACGACCCGCCTGACGCCTATGTCCGCGGTGTGGGTGTGATGCGGTCCGAGCTGCGCATTCCCTTCCAGGGTTGGCGCATCGTCAGCTTCACCACATACGATTCGATCCGAGACCGGGTGAATGCGGTTCTGGCGCTGGAAATCATGGGGTTCGCGCTGGTTCTGGCGCTGGCCTTCTACCTGGTTTCCCGCCGCGCCCAGCTGCAGAGCGCGCTCTTCCGCCGGGAATCGGCGGAACTTCGCCAGTTGAACAGCCGCCTTCAGCAGGAGATCGCCGAGCGGGAAAAGGCGCAGAAAGAGCTGGCGGTGGCCGAACAGACGCTGGCGCAATCCTCCAAACTCGCGGCACTTGGCGAGATGTCGGCCTCGGTCAGCCACGAACTGAACCAGCCGCTCGCGGCGATGAAGACCTACCTGGCGGGCGCGCGCCTGCTTCTGCAGCGCAAGCGCCCGGACGAGGCGCTGTCTTCCTTCCAGCGCATTGACGATCTGATCGAGCGGATGGGGGCGATCACGCGGCAGCTGAAGAGTTATGCGAGGAAGGGCGGCGAGGCGTTTGAGCCAATAGATGTTCGCTCTTGTGTCTCGGGCGCGCTGTCGATGATGGAGCCGACGCTCAGGACCCGTTCGGTCAAGATCACCCGCGCCATGCCGCGCCTGCCGGTGATGGTGATGGCCGACCGGATCCGGCTGGAACAGGTGATCATCAACCTCCTGCGCAATGCACTGGACGCGACCAAGGATGTGGCGCTGCCGCAGATCGATCTTCTCCTGACGGCGGGCGAGATGGCGATCCTGACCGTGCGTGACAACGGCACGGGGGTCACCGATCTCGATAACCTGTTCGAGCCTTTCTACACGACGAAGAAGCCCGGCGAGGGTGTCGGCCTGGGGCTTGCCATTTCGTCCGGTATCGTGAACGACCTTGGCGGACGGCTGACGGCGCGCAATGCGCCGAAGGATGCGGCCGGTGGGGGCGGCGCCGTGTTCGAGGTGCAGCTTCCCATCCTGAACCAGAAGACCAGAGCGGCGGAGTGAATGATGGCCCGTGCGATGAAAGTGGCGATTGTCGATGACGAGCAGGACATGCGCCAGTCGATCAGCCAGTGGCTGGCCCTGTCGGGCTTCGATACCGAGACCTTCCCCAGTGCGGAGGACGCGCTGAAGACCATCGGCGCCGACTATCCCGGTGTCGTCGTCTCAGACATCAAGATGCCCGGCATGGACGGGATGGCCTTCCTGAAAAAGCTGATGAGCGTCGACAGCGCGCTGCCGGTGATCATGATCACCGGGCACGGCGACGTGCCGATGGCGGTCGAGGCGATGCGGGTGGGTGCTTTCGATTTCCTTGAGAAGCCCTTCAATCCCGACCGGATGACCGAACTTGCCAAGAAGGCCAGCCAGAACCGCCGCATGGCGCTCGACAATCGGGCGCTGCGTCGCGAGCTTTCGGATGGCGCGACGATCATCAAGAAGCTGATCGGCGCCTCGCCCGCGATGGAGCGGCTGCGCGAGGATATCCTCGACCTTGGCCAGGCCGACGGCCATGTGCTGATCGATGGCGAGACGGGCACCGGCAAGACGCTGGTCGCGCATGCGCTGCATGCGGTCGGGCCGCGGGCAGGCCGCAAGTTCGTGGTGGTCAGCTGCGCGGCCTATGCCGAGGAGATGCTGGCACAGCGCCTGTTCGGACCGATGAATGATGGCGGCGCCATGCCGCTTGTCGAGGAGGCGAGGGGCGGCACGCTAGTGCTTGAGGATATCGAGGCGCTGAGCCAGGCGCTGCAGGCCCGCCTTCTGACCTTCATCAACGAACAGGGCACGCCGGCCGAAACCCGCATCGTCGCCATCTGCAACGATCACGAACAGGGCCGCTCGGCCGAGGAGGCACTGCGCCCCGACCTCTATTTCCGCCTGTCGGCGCTGAAGATCGTGCTGCCGCCCCTTCGGTCGCGCGGCGAGGATATCCTCACGCTCTTCACCCGCATGACCGAGCAGTTCGCCGAGGAATATGGCTGCGACGCGCCGCAGGTCACGGCACAGGAGGCGGCCCAGCTTCTGCAGGCGCCCTGGCCCGGGAATGTCCGCCAGCTGATCAACGTGGCCGAGCGCGCCGTCCTGCAGAACCGCCGCGGCTCGGGCTCGATCGCCTCGCTCCTGATGAGCGACAATGAAGAGGCGGCGGCGACGGTGACGACCGAGGGCAAGCCCCTGAAGGAATATGTCGAGAGCTTCGAGAAGATGCTGATCGACAATACGATGCGCCGTCACAAGGGCTCGATCTCGGCGGTGATGGACGAGTTGTGCCTGCCGCGCCGGACGCTGAACGAGAAGATGGCAAAATACGGGCTGCAAAGGCAGGATTATCTCTGATCCCGTTATGGCCGGACCGGGCCGCTCGTCGTGCCCTTTTCGTGCACGCCTCGCCGGGAAACCCGAGGCGCGCGCGCAAGGGCTCGACAAGGGGCCCGGGCTGGCTAGGGGCGATCTGCCAAAAAGCCCATTGTCATTGCTGCCCCAAGACCGCTAATGTCGGTTTTGTGACGGGTCGCGCCGATCAGGCGCGCCGTCCGTGAGTTTCGCCGCCGCGCGATCCCAGGCCCCCACCGGTCGGGACGCGCGTTTGCGGATGAAGGGCCGGAAGGCCCAAGGCATTGTCCGGGCGCAGGTCCGGGCGGAAGAACAGGAGGGTCTAAACCCTCCGGGAAATGAGAACCGCGATGCAACGCGCGCTGATCGGGCAGGAACTTGGGGGACGGCGAGAGGCCGCCCCGAACCTGTCTGCGCGCGCCATCGCCTTAGCAAAAACCGTCGATCGCCGTCCGGCCCCGCCAGGGGTGGGGCGGCTGTTGGCGTCTGGAACCTACAATGGCAACGAAAATGCTTATCGATGCCACCCACGCGGAAGAGACCCGCGTCGTGGTGGTGGACGGCAACAAGGTCGAAGAATTTGATTTTGAGACCGTAAACAAGCGGCAACTGGCCGGAAACATCTATCTGGCGAAGGTCACGCGGGTCGAACCCTCGCTGCAGGCAGCCTTCGTGGATTACGGCGGAAACCGTCACGGCTTCCTCGCCTTCTCGGAAATCCATCCCGACTACTACCAGATCCCCGTCGCCGACCGGCAGGCGCTCCTGGCCGAGGAAAAGGCCTATGCCGAGGCGATGGAGGCGGAGGAGCACGGCCGCTCGCGCCGTCGCCAGCGGGGCGGGGCGAAGGCGCAGGCCGCCGATGCCGGCGACCTCAAGCGGTCCAGCGATGACATCCCCGGCATGACGGTCATCGACCTCGGCGAAGACGAAGGCGAGGCGCAGGTCCGCGCCGCCGACGAGGCCGACGAGGCCGTCGGGGCCGTCGGGGCGCAGGACGCCGTCGAACCCGCGAACGGCAACGGCGAAGAGCCCTATGTCGCGGCCGACCACGCGGCCGACAGCGACCCCGAGATCGAATCGGTCGCCGAAGAGGATGTGGCCGAGGAAATCCGTCAGCCGAGGAAGCCGCGCCCGCGCCGCTACAAGATCCAGGAAGTGATCAAGGTCCGCCAGATCATGCTGGTCCAGGTCGTGAAGGAAGAGCGCGGCAACAAGGGCGCAGCGCTGACCACCTACCTGTCGCTCGCCGGCCGCTATTGCGTGCTGATGCCCAACACCGCGCGCGGTGGCGGGATTTCCCGCAAGATCACCAATGCGGCCGATCGGAAGAAGCTGAAGGACATCGCGGGCGATCTGGAAGTGCCGGATGGCGCTGGTCTCATCATCCGCACCGCCGGATCGCAGCGCACCAAGGCCGAGATCAAGCGCGACTATGAATATCTGATGCGGCTGTGGGAACAGGTCCGCGACCTGACGCTGAAATCGATCGCGCCCGCGCCGATCTACGAGGAGGGCGACCTGATCAAGCGGACGATCCGCGACCTTTACAACAAGGATATCGAGGAGGTTCTGGTCGAGGGCGACAAGGGCTATCGCGCCGCCAAGGACTTCATGAAGATGATCATGCCGTCCCACGCCAAGAACGTGAAGCTCTACACCGAACAGATGCCGCTTTTCGCGCGCTATCAGGTGGAAAGCTACCTCGGCGGCATGTTCAACCCGGTCGTCCAGCTGAAATCGGGCGGCTATATCGTCATCGGCGTGACCGAGGCGCTTGTCGCGATCGACGTGAACTCCGGCCGCGCGACCAAGGAAGGCTCGATCGAGGAAACCGCGCTCAAGACCAATCTTGAGGCGGCCGAAGAGATCGCCCGCCAACTGCGTTTGCGCGACCTTGCGGGCCTTATTGTCATCGACTTCATCGACATGGAGGAGCGGAAGAACAACGCCTCCGTCGAGAAGCGGCTGAAGGAAAAGCTGAAGACCGACCGCGCCCGCATCCAGGTCGGCCGCATCTCGGGCTTCGGGCTTCTGGAAATGTCGCGCCAGCGCCTGCGGCCGGGCATGCTGGAATCGACCACGCAGCCTTGCGCCCATTGCCATGGGACGGGGATCATCCGCTCGGATGACTCGCTTGCCCTGTCGATCCTGCGCCAGATCGAGGAAGAGGGCACCCGCAAGCGGTCACGCGAGGTTCTGGTCAAGGCGCCGGTCGCGGTCGCCAACTATCTGATGAACCAGAAGCGCGAGCATATAGCCCAGATCGAAGCCCGCTATGGCCTGTCGGTCCGGATCGAGGCCGATCCCTCGCTGGTCAGCCCCGATTTCAGCCTCGAGAAGTTCAAGACCGCGACGCGGGTCGTGCCGGAAAACCTCTCGCCGGTCGTCTCGGTGAACACGACGGCGATGGACGAGCCGGAGGAAGAGCCGGAGGAGGATGTCGAAGACGAGGCCGCCGAGGCCGTGGCGACGACCGAGAGCCGGGGCGAAGCCCGGGCCGAGGCACGCGGCGGCGATGGCGATGGCGAACCCGGTCGCAAGAAGAAGCGCCGCCGCCGGCGCCGCCGGCGCGGGGGTCGCGACGGCGAGGCCGAGGCGCAGGGCGCCGAGGCGGGCGCTGGTGATGACGAGAGCGGTGAGGATGCCGATGATGGCGCTGGCGAGGAGGCCGAAGGCAACGACGAGCCCGCCGCCGAGGCAGAGGCCTCAGTTGCCAAACCCAAACGCAGCCGCAGCCGCGGCGGCCGTTCGCGCAAGTCCGACCATCCTGCCGAGGCGGAAGTGAAGGCGGCTGAGGCTGCTGAGACGGCTGCTGCCGAACCTGCGATGGCCAAGGCTGAACCTGCGGCTGAACCTGCGACCGAGGCTCCGGCGGAGGCGGCGGTCGAAAAG
Organism: Frigidibacter sp. SD6-1; assembly: GCF_030143255.1. Taxonomy (GTDB): domain Bacteria; phylum Pseudomonadota; class Alphaproteobacteria; order Rhodobacterales; family Rhodobacteraceae; genus TMP-24. The sequence continues at coordinate 61,322 of NZ_JARJNR010000008.1, read as the reverse complement.
CCGAAAGCGCGCCGGACGCGGGCGAAGAAGGCCGAGGCTGCGGTTGAACTAGCCCCCGAGGGCTCGACCGAGGCTTCGCCCGCGGCAGCGGCTGAGGCACCTGCGGCCGAAGCTCCGGCGCCGAAGGCAAAGCCTGCGCGCTCGCGCGCCAAGAAGGCGGCGGTTGCGGAAACGGCACCTGCGGTAGAGACGACCATCGAGACCCCGCCCGCAGCGCCTGAGCCGACGCCGGTTCCTGAACCGCAGGTGGCGCTTGCCACCGAAGGGCTTCAGCCCGATCCGGTCGCGGCGGAAACGCCAGCCGACAGCGACGAGCCGAAGCAGAAGAAGCGCGGCTGGTGGTCGCTCGGCCGCTGACGTCACCGGCAAACGAAACGGCAAACGAAACGGCAAACCCCGGCGCCATGCGCCGGGGTTTTGCTTTTCGGTCTCAGTCTTCGGAAGACCCGGGACCGCGCTCGATCAGATAGGTCTTCACGCCCCCCTGGTCGGTCGCCTCGATCAACCGGTGACCGGCGGTCGCGCAGAAATGCGGCACATCCACCCAGGAGGCCGGGTCTGTCGCCTGAAGCCGCAGCACTTCGCCCGGCGCCATCGGCCTGAGGCGCTTCTGGGCCTTCAGGACGGGCAGGGGGCAAAGAAGCCCGGTCGCATCGATCTCGGCGTCTTTGGTCATGCCTGCCGGTTAGGCGGGATGCGGCGAAAAGTCCACGGGCTTGTGATAGCCAGTCAGCGAAAGGCGGCGTGACGGCGGGCACGGCCTCGGCTATGGCAGAGACATGTTTGACACGTCGATCATGGACGCAGGTTTCGGGCTTGGCGCGCTCATCGCGCTGGCGGCGGGGATACTGTCGTTCCTCAGCCCCTGCGTCCTGCCGGTGGTGCCGCCCTATCTGGCCTATATGGGCGGGATCAGCATGGGCGATCTGACCGGCGCCTCGGGGCGCAGGCGCTCGGTCGTCCTGCCCGCGCTTTTCTTCGTGCTCGGCCTTTCCACGGTTTTCCTTCTCATGGGCGCCGCCGCCTCCGCCTTCGGGCGCGCTTTCCTGCAGTATCAGCCCGTGCTCACCAAGGTTTCCGGTGTGGTGGTCATCCTCCTCGGCCTGCATTTCCTGCGTGTCTTCCGCATCCCCTTCCTCGACCGCGAAGCGAGGCTCGATGCCGGCGACAGGGGCGGGTCGGCCTTTGGCGCCTATGTGCTGGGCCTCGCCTTCGCCTTCGGCTGGACGCCCTGTATCGGCCCGCAACTGAGCGCGATCCTGTCGATCGCCGCCTCCGAAGCCTCGGTCGGGCGCGGCGCGACGCTGCTGGCGATCTATGCGATCGGCCTCGGCCTGCCGTTCCTTCTGGCCGCGCTTTTCATCGGACGGGCGATGGATGCGATGGCGCGGGTTAAGCGCCACATGGGTCTGATCGAAAAGGCAATGGGGCTTCTTCTCATCATCGTCGGGCTGGCGCTGATCACCAATTCCCTCTCGCGCTTCTCTTACTGGCTTTTGGAGACCTTCCCGGGCCTTGAACTGCTTGGCTGAGAAGAAGCCTTCGGCCCTTGACTTCGCGTCCCCGCTCGCCGATAAGCCCCCGGTCCGGGCAAGTCATCCGACTCGCCCGGCCATTTCTTTGCAATGACGCCTTCGAGAGAGGGCGCGCTGTCCGAGGCGGCGACAAGCCGACAAACGCCGGAAACGGGGCCGAAGGGCGCGGAAACCGATGAAGGAAAGACCCATGTTCGCGGTCCTCAAGACGGGCGGCAAGCAATACAAGGTTCAGGCGGGCGATGTGCTGCGCGTCGAACTGATTGCCGCAAATGCTGGCGACAAAGTCCAGTTCAACGAAATTCTGATGATCGGCGGCGACGCGCCCGTTCTCGGCTCGCCCCTGGTGGCCGGTGCCGCGGTTCAGGCCGAAGTCATCGACAATATCAAGGCCGACAAGGTCATCACCTACCACAAGCGCCGCCGGAAGCATTCCTCGCAGCGCACCCGTGGCCACCGTCAGAAGCTGACGCTGGTGCGTGTGACCGAGATCCTCGCCAAGGGCGCGGACAAGTCGGATGTCGCAGCTGCGACCGGCACCGCGATCGCCCGCCGCGCCGCGCACAACAACGCCCCCGCCGCTGCCGCCGAAGCCCCCAAGGCCAAGCGCGCGACGAAAAAAGCCGACGCGTAAGAGGAGACTGACCCATGGCACACAAGAAAGCAGGCGGTTCCTCCCGTAACGGCCGCGATTCCGCGGGCCGTCGCCTTGGCGTGAAGCTCTACGGCGGCGAAAAGGCCGTTCCGGGCAATATCATCGTGCGCCAGCGCGGCACCACCTGGTTCCCGGGCGAAGGCGTCGGCATGGGCCGTGACCACACGATCTTTGCCGTCACCGAAGGCCACGTGACCTTCAAGAAAGGCCTCAAAGGCCGCACCTTCATCTCGGTTCTCCCCAAGACGGAGGCGGCCGAGTAAGCCGACAAACCGAAAAGAACCGAAGGTTCAGAAGGGGGATCGGCAGACAAGCCGGTCCCCCTTCCAGTTTCGACGGACGGGGTCCCGGCGCAAAGCGCCAAGCGAAAGGGACCATCATGACCAAGCACATCTCACGTGAGACCCGCATCACCGGCATCGAGTCGATGCTTGCCGCCCGCGGCTGCGCTTGGGCTTTCGCTTTCCCGCTTGAACTTCGTCACCAATCCGACCTTGCGGAAGAGATTGTCCAGGAACGCCTGGCAATGCGCCCCATGGCAGACCTTCGCCAGCGCCTTGCGGGCCTTTGGCGCCGCGCCGCCGAAAGGCTGGCGCGACCGTCTGTAGGCCTTGCCGCCCAAGCGCAAGACTTTATTGAGCTTTCGGGCGCAGGCTTCCCGCCTGCCTCCAGAACGGTAGGGGCCGGACCGGCAGCGGACAGAGAGATTCTGTCATGCTCCTGACGAAATCCGCGACCAGACTGCACGACGCCCTTGCGCCCGCGCCCCGTGGCGCCCACCTTTATTCCACCGGGTCCATTCTGGCCCGGGAGGATCACGGTTTTCGGAGGAGTGAAGACGTGAGACCTGAGACGATTGCCCTGCAACCCGTTATCGAAGCAGAGCGTTTTGATCTTCGCCCGATCCGGGCCTCCGACGTGGGCCTCATCGCGCTTTACACGTCGGACAAAAGGCTGGCCGAGGGTACAAGGGCCATTCCCCATCCGCTGCCGCCCGGCGCGGCCGAGGCGTTCGTCGCGCGCGCCCTCTCGGAGAAGCGTGACGAGGATATCTGGGTGATGGACGGCGCGGCCCATGGCCAGGCCGAAGTCCTCGGCCTCGTCAGCCTGATGCGGATGGATCGCGACCAGTCCGAGATCGGTTTCTGGGTGGCGCCGGGCCTGTGGAACACCGGCCATGCGTCCGAGGCCGTGCAGGCCATGGTCGCGGCCAACCCGCATGCCTCGCGCACGCTCTTTGCCGAGGTCTTTCAGGACAATCCCGGTTCCGCCCGGGTGCTGGTGAATGCGGGCTTCGACTATCTCGGCGATGCCGAGGCCTGGTCGGTGGCGCGCAGTGCCAAGGTGCCCACCTGGACCTACATGAAGAAGATGGGATGAGGTGAGAGATGCGCCGCCCCCATCTTCAGACGGGGCGGCTCACCCTCCGCCCCCTTGAAGCCTCGGACGAGGCCGCCGTCGTGGCCGGTCTGAACGACTGGGACGTGACACGCTGGCTTGCGGTCGTGCCCTTTCCTTACGGGCCGGCCGATTTCCGGACCTTCCTGTCCATCGCCGAACCGGGTGAAACCTGGGCGATCGAGGATCGCACGGGTTTCGTGGGTGTCATCGGCAATGAAGGCGCGCTTGGCTACTGGTTTGCGCGCCATGCCTGGGGCCGGGGCTATGCGACCGAAGCCGCCCGCGCCGTTCTTGCCGCGCATTTCGAAGAACCTGAGGCCACGATGATCGAGTCCGGTTACTTCGACGGCAATTCCCGGTCGGCGAATGTCCTGACAAAGCTCGGTTTTCGCATCGCTGGCTACAAGATCAGACGCACCGTGGCGCGCCCGGATGAAGATACGCTGTCGTGCCGGATGGAACTGACGCGGGAAAGCTGGTCGGCCGCGCGACCTTCCTGAAACCGCCTCTTCATCTTGGCTCAAATACCTCGGGAGGGTCCGGGAGGGCAGAGCCCTCCCGGCGGATCGCCGCCGAAAGGCGGCGAAACTCCTCGCCACTTGATCCTGCGCTCCGAAATCTCTATCGCCTGACCGACCCAGCCCGAAAGCCGTGCCCCATGAAGTTCCTCGACCTTGCCAAAGTCTATATCCGTTCGGGTTCGGGTGGAAACGGCTGCGTCTCGTTCCGGCGCGAGAAGTTCGTCGAATTCGGCGGGCCGGACGGCGGCGACGGCGGTAAGGGCGGCTCGGTCTGGGCCGAGGCGGTCGATGGCCTGAACACGCTGATCGACTTCCGCTACCAGCAGCATTTCTTTGCCCAGAACGGCCGGGGCGGCATGGGCCGGCAGATGACCGGCGCGGATGGCGACGATATCGTCCTGAAGGTCCCGGTCGGCACCGAGATCATCGACGAGGACGAGGAAACGCTGATTGCCGACCTGACGAAAGTCGGTCAGCGCGTGTGCCTTGCGAAGGGCGGCAACGGCGGCTGGGGCAACCTGCGCTTCAAGTCGGCCACCAACCGCGCGCCCGCGAACGCCAATCCGGGGCAGGAGGGGATCGAACGCACGATCTGGCTCAGGCTCAAGCTCATCGCCGACGCGGGCCTTCTGGGGCTGCCGAATGCCGGCAAATCCACTTTCCTCGCCGCCGTCTCGAACGCGCGGCCGAAGATCGCGGACTATCCGTTCACAACGCTCCACCCCAATCTCGGCGTCGTCGGAATTGACGGCAAGGAGTTTGTCATGGCCGACATTCCGGGCCTGATCGAGGGGGCAAGCGATGGCAGGGGCCTCGGCGATCTCTTCCTCGGCCATGTCGAACGCTGCTCGGTGCTTCTGCACCTCGTCGATGGGACCTCCTCGACCATCGCCAAGGATTACAAGACGATCATTGCCGAGCTGGAAGCCTATTCCCCCGAGCTCGCGGCAAAACCCCGCATCACAGCCCTGAACAAGATCGACGCGCTCGACGCAAAGACACTCGCGTCGCGCAAGCGCTCGCTGGAAAAGGCCAGCGGCAGCGAGGTGATGCTCCTGTCCGGCGCGGCGAAGAAGGGTGTCACCGAGGTCCTGCGCGCGCTTTGGGCAGAGATCACACAGAACAAGCGCAGCGACGCGGCCGAGGATATCGCATCGTGGCAGCCCTGACGCCCGATATCACCAAGGCGCGCAGGCTGGTCGTCAAGATCGGCTCGGCCCTGCTTGTCGACCACGCCAAGGGCCTCAAGCGCGACTGGCTGTCGGCCCTCGCCCTCGACGTGGTCGAGGCGAAGTTGCGCGGCGCCGACGTGATCCTCGTCTCTTCGGGTTCCATCGCGCTCGGCCGGGGCGTGCTCGGCTGGCCCACGGGCGCGCTGGCGCTGGAACAGGCGCAGGCCGCCGCCGCCGTCGGGCAGATCAGGCTCGCCCGCGCCTACGAGGAGGTCTTGGCCCCCCATGGCATCACCACCGCCCAGGTCCTGGTGACGCTGGAAGACACCGCCGACCGCCGCCGCTATCTGAACAGCCGCGCGACGATGGAAACGCTTCTCTCCGCGGGCGTCGTGCCGATCGTGAACGAAAACGACACGGTCGCGACCGACGAGATCCGCTTCGGCGACAACGACCGGCTGGCCGCCCAGATCGCGGTGACAGTAGGGGCGGACCAGCTGGTGCTGCTGTCCGACGTCGACGGGTTCTATTCGGCCAACCCCAAGGAAGACCCGGCGGCCGAACGGTTCGACCTCGTCGAGAAGATCACCCCCCGGCTCGAGGCGATGGCGGGTGATCCGGTCTCGGGCCTGTCGAAGGGCGGCATGAAGACGAAACTGATGGCCGCCAAGACCGCCGTTCAGGGCGGCTGCGCGATGGCGATCATGGAAGGGTCGGTGATGCGGCCGCTGAAGGCGCTTGCTGGCGGCGCGAACCGCACCTGGTTCCTGCCCGACGGCGATCCTCAGGCGGCGCGCAAGCGCTGGATCGCGGCGATGAAACCCAAGGGCGAGATCACGGTCGATGCGGGCGCGGTCGCGGCGCTGGAACAGGGCAAGTCGCTCCTGCCCGCCGGCGTCCGCGCGGTTGCAGGCACGTTCGGGCGCGGCGAGCCGGTGGCGATCCTCGGCCCCGCAGGCGAGGCGCTGGGGAAGGGGCTCATCCGCTATACGGCGGCCGAGGCCAAGGCCATCGCCGGTCATAAATCGTCCGAGATCGCCACGATCCTCGGCTATCAGGGCCGGGCAGCCCTTGTGCATCGCGACGATCTGGTGATGGATTTCTAAAGACGCGCGGGCCGGGGGTTTCACACCCCCGGACCCCCGTGGGATATTTGGGAACGGAAGAGATGCAGGCGGATCAGGGCAGGATGGATATCGCGGCGCTGATGGCGGGCATTGGCGCCCGCGCGAAAGCGGCGGCCGGGGAGCTTGCCTGTGCCTCGTCCGAGCGCAAGCATGCCGCGCTTGTCTCGGCCGCCCAGGCGGTCTGGGACCGGCGGCAGGAGATTCTCGACGCCAATTACATGGACCTCGCCTATGGCGCGGAAAAGGGCCTCACCGCGGCGATGATGGATCGCCTCACGCTTGACGAGAACCGGATTCGGGCGATCGTCGACGGGCTGAAGGCGGTTGCGGCGCAGAAGGACCCGGTGGGCGCGGTGATCGCCGAATGGAACCGGCCGAACGGGCTGAATATCAAGAGGGTGCGCACGCCCCTCGGCGTCGTCGGCGTGATCTTCGAAAGCCGCCCCAATGTGACGGCGGATGCGGGCGCGCTTTGCCTGCAGGCCGGGAATGCGGTCATCCTGCGCGGCGGGTCGGAAAGCTTCCATTCCTCGGAAGCGATTCATGACTGCATGGTTCAGGGTCTGAAGGACGCAGGCCTTTCACCGGATGCGATCCAGCTTGTCCCCACCCGCGACCGGGCGGCGGTGGCCGAGATGCTGCGCATGGTAAACCATATCGACGTGATCGTGCCGCGTGGCGGCAAGGGGCTCGTGGGTCTTGTGCAGAAGGAGGCCCGGGTGCCGGTCTTTGCCCATCTCGAAGGCATCTGCCATGTCTATGCCGACCGTGACGCCGACCTTGAGAAGGCCCGCGCCGTTGTCCTGAACGCCAAGACCCGCCGGACCGGCATCTGCGGCGCGGCGGAATGCCTGCTGATCGACTGGCAGTTCTATACGAAGCATGGCGCGGTCCTCATCGAGGACCTGCTGAAGGCGGGCGTCGAAGTCCGGACCGAGGGCGAGCTTCTGAAAGTGCCTGGCACCGTCAAGGCCGCGCCGGACGATTTCGGCCGCGAGTTCCTTGACAGGATCATCGCGGCGAAACTCGTGGACGGCGTCGACGAGGCCATCGCCCATATCCGCCGTTATGGCTCGTCGCACACCGAGGCGATCCTGACCGAGAATGACGCGACCGCCGACCGTTTCTTCCAGCGGCTCGACAGCGCGATCCTGATGCGCAATGCCTCGACCCAGTTCGCCGACGGCGGCGAGTTCGGCATGGGCGGCGAGATCGGCATCGCCACCGGCAAGATGCATGCGCGCGGGCCCGTGGGCGCCGAACAGCTGACCAGCTTCAAATATCTGGTGACCGGCGACGGGACCGTCCGGCCCTGAGGTCAGAAGCTCACGCTGATCCGGTTTGCAGCCATCTCGACCCCGAGGACGCGGCCGAGGCGCTGCGCTTCGCTTGCGAGAAGCGCGAACTGGATGAGCGCGGGGGGCAGGTCCCTTATCTCTCCGGCGGCGCCGAGCCGGGCCCAGAGCGGATTGTCCTGGCGGATCATCTCGGCCTGGCCGGTCACGCGCCACTGGCCGCCAGCCTCGACCGCCACCTTCCCGCCGCGCGGCATCGCGCTTTCGAGGCAGAGAATGGCGAGAAGGGCAAGCTTCGCCGGTCCGCGTTCGGCGCCATCGGGCGCGACGGTCCAGTCGATTGCCAGGCGGCTGGTGCGGCCTTGCGCGTCGACCGCGGCCTGCAGATCGGCGCGCGCGATCCGCTGATCGGCGTGGGCCTGCCCGAAGGCGATGCGGAAGAAACGGATACGGTCGTTCGCCGCCGCGACGCTTTCGGAGATCAGCGCGAGCTCGGGTCCCGCGGCAATGCCGGACATGGCGAGCAGCTCCAGCCCGTTGGCGATGGCGCCGAGGGGGCTGACGAGGTCATGACAGATCCGGGAGGCAAGGAGTGACGCCATGTCCGGCTTGGCGTCGTCGGCGACTGCGGCTAAATGCATCGGGTACCCCCGGAACGGAGTGAAAGGTGAACGAATTTCTGGAGCCCGGAATGATCGTCGCCCATCCGCGGGAACCGGACTGGGGCCTTGGTCAGGTGCAAAGCCGCATCGGTCTGAAGATCACCGTGAATTTCGAACATCGCGGCAAGGTGGTGATCGACGGCAATCATGTGGTGCTCAGGCTGGTTTCGGGACGGTCCGTACCGCAGGAATGATGCCGAATGGTTAATGCAGCTTTAACGCGAGTCAACGGCGAGCATGTTGCCGAATCCCGCGCCTGCCCGTAAAACCGCCACCGCGAAGGTAAAGACCCGAGGCTGATGACAGGATGCCGATGACGGCCGAGACATCGCAATACCAGGTGCGGCTGGCCCAGGGTGAGGCCGACCTTCTGGCAGCGCAGCGGCTGCGCTACCGGGTTTTCGTCGAGGAACTGGGCGGTGACGGGCCGTATGTGGACCATCTCGGCCGGTTCGAGCGCGATGAGTTCGACGATATCAACGATCATCTGGTGCTTGTGGATCTGACACGCGGCACGGGCGCGCTCGATCATGTCGTGGGCGCCTACCGGCTTCTGCACGGCGGCCGGGCCGAGGCGTTCGGCCGGTTCTATTGCGACGGGGAATATGATCTGGCGCCGCTCAGGCGGTCGGGGCGGCGGCTCCTGGAACTGGGCCGGTCATGCGTCGATGCCGGGCATCGGGGCGGGGCAGGAATGTTCCTTCTGTGGAACGGGCTTGCGGACTATGTGCTGGAGAACGGGATCGAGATCATGTTTGGCGTCGCCTCGTTTCACGGCACCGACATACATGCACTGCGGCGGCCGCTGAGCTGGCTTCATCATCACCATCTGGCGCCACCGGACCTGCGGGTGCGGTCGCGCCGGTTCGAGAGCATGGACCTGATGCCCGCGGCAGAGATCGACCGGCGCCAGGCCATGGTCGAGATGCCCGCGCTGATGAAGGCCTATCTGCGGCTTGGCGGATTTGTCGGCGAGGGGGCCTTTGTCGACCATGTCTTCAACACGACCGACGTCTGCCTTCTGATGGACACCCAGGCGATGAGCACCCGCCATCGCGATTTCTACACGCGCAAGCATGAGGCCAAGGTGTGACCACCTGGCGCCCGGAAGAGGAGCCGACCTTTGCCGCGCCGACAGCGGCGGGGTGGGTCAGGGCACTGGTGCGCGCGATCTCGCTGGGATTTCTGACCTCGCTCGGGCTCGTGGTGATGCTCCTCTCCCGTCTGCTCGAGGCACCGCTTTGCGGGCAGGCGCGGCCGGTGACGCCCTTCATCACCCAAGCTGTCTGCCGTCTGGCCTTCCTGATCCTCGGCATGGGCTATGTCTGTCGCGGCCAACCCATGGCGCATCGCGGGGCGACCGTCGCCAATCACTCCTCCTGGCTCGACATATTCGCGCTGAACGCCTGCCAACGGGTCTATTTCGTCTCGAAGGCGGAAGTGTCGGGCTGGCCCTTCATCGGCTGGCTGGCGCGCGCGACCGGTACGGTTTTCATCGAGCGCGACCCGCGGCGGGCCCGTGCACAGCAGGCGGAGTTCGAGGCGCGGCTTCGCGCGGGCCATCGGCTCCTGTTCTTTCCCGAAGGCACGTCGACCGATGGCATGCGGGTCCTGCCGTTCAAGTCAACTCTCTTTCAGGCCTTCTATACCCACGGGCTGGAACATGTGATGCAGATCCAGCCGGTCACGGTCGCCTATCATGCGCCTGCGGGCGCCGACAAACGGTTCTACGGCTGGTGGGGCGAGATGGACCTCGCGCCGCACCTTATGCACACGCTGGCCGCAAAACGGCAGGGGCGGGTCGAGGTGATCTTTCACCCGCCGGTCAGCGTCGACGCTTTTGCCTCACGCAAGGCGCTGGCGCTGGATTGCGAACGGTCGGTGCGGGCGGGCCTGGTCGCGGCCCTCGGCGCGGCAATCGACCCGTCGGATCGCTGACTGGAGGCGTCAGCGCAGGAAGGCCATCCAGATCAGGAAACCCCACAGCGGCAGGGCCATGACCATCACCGGCAGAAGCCACCAGCCGGAAGGGAGCCGCTCGTCGCCCGCCTGCGCCCAGTCATCCTCGATGCCCTGCTGGCGCTCCTGTTCAAGCCAATAGTCCAGCGGGTCGTTGCCGCTGCCGCTTTCGCGCGCTGACCTTCCCGTCGCTGCAATACGTCCCATGGTCCTTCCCCTCTCAACCCGGGGAAAGGCTAGGCACCGACAGGTTGAGAAAGGATTACCCTGCCGTTACGCGGTGATCCGCCAAGGCGCGGGCGATGAGGGCCGGGACGGTGGGATGGGTGCCAAGCGGGGCGAGCAGTTCGCCCCCGAACCTGGCCTCGGCAAGCGCGGTCGGGATATCCGTCTGCACATGACCCCAGCGCGCGACGAAGAGCGGCAGGCAAAGCGCGCGGGGGCCGAGGTCGCGCGCCGCGTCAGCAACATAAGGCGCCTCCTCGACGAAGCCAACATGAACCGAGGCAAAGCCCGTCAGTCTGGCGGCGATGGCCCGCGTCGCTGCCGCCGAAGCGCGGCTTCGGCCAGAGCCGTGCGCGGCAAGGAGGACACTGGTACCCGCCACCACCCAGCCGTTGGCGGTCGCCGCCTCTCGTGCAACCTCGGCGGCGAGCGTGGCGATGCCGGGCAGAAGGCCGAAAGCGGGCAGGATCGCGAGGCTGGAATGACCCGCCGCCGCCAGCCGACGCGGCAGCTCGCTGCGGGTGAACCAGCCGTCGGCCATGAAGAAGGGGAAGACGAGCGGATCGCTAAGGTCTTGCAGGGCCTGCTCAAGTGTGCGCGGGGCGGCGAGGGTTGCTCCGGCGATCCGCCATCCTGGCAGCAACGCGCCGACGGCAGCCGCAAGCGCGGCGATTTCCGCCTCGGGTGGTTCGGGGTCGGAGGGCTGGCCGTGCGCGACGATGAGGGCGGAACCTGTCATGTGCCGAACATAGGGCGGTGCGCGCAAAAGAACAGCCGCCGGATTGATCCGGCGGCTGGCAGTGGCAAGATGGGTCGCGCTTACTTCTGAAGCTCGGTCCAGATCGCGGTGATATATTCCTGGGCCTGGGGCGAGCAGGTCGGCAGGAAGTGGCCTGATGCCTTGAACTGTTCGGGAATGACCACTTCCGGAGCGTCCTTCATGTCGTCGGGCATGAATTCCTCGGACCCGGCAATCCCGTTGGCATAGCGGGCGAAGGCCGAAATCAGCGCGGCGTTTTCCGGCAAGGCGATGAAGTCGAGAAACTTGTAGGCCTCGTCTACATTCTGGGCGTCCTTCAGAAGGGCGACCGAATCCATCCAGATCGGGTAGCCCTCGACCGGATAGCCATATTGCACGTCGCCATTGGTGGCGAGCCGCACCCGCATGGTCGAACCGTTCCAGTTGACCGAGGCCGCCCAGTCGCCGTTCGACAGATGTTCGGTCGCGCCATAATCCATCGACAGCCAGTCGGGCTTGGCCGCGACCAGCGCGTCGCGCACCTTCTTCAGCACTTCCTTGTCCTCGGTGCAGGGCTCGCCGCCCGCCCAGAAGATCGCGAGGTTGATGATGTCGTTCATCTCGGGCACGACGTTGATCTTGCCCTTCAGCTCGTCCGGCACGTTGAGGAAGACGTTCGACGTGTTGATGTCGCCGCCGTAGATCTTGGTGTTAACCGCGATGCCGGTCGTGCCCCACTGCCACGGAACCGTGAATTTTCGACCCGGATCCCAGGCGACATCCATCCATTCCGGCGCGATATTGCCGTGATTGGCGAGTTTCGACATGTCCAGTTCCTGGATCAGCCCTTTCTCGACCCAGATCGGCACATAATTGGCTGATGGCACCACCAGGTCGAACCCGTGACCGCCCGCCTCGACCTTGGCCAGCGCCGCGTCGTTGCTGTCATAATCGGTGACGGTGACCTTGATGCCCGTCTCCTTCTCGAACTTCGCCAGAAGGTCGGGGTTCGTGTAATTGCCCCAATTGTAAAGCTGCAATTCACCCTCCGCACTGGCAAGACCGGTGGTCGCGAGAAGAAGGGCGGTTGCCGTGAGTAGTCTCTTCATGTCGATACTCCCTGTTTCAGTTTGTTTTCTTGCGCGTCAGTAGGAAGAAGGCGGTCAGAAGCGCCACGGTCAGCGCCAGAAGCATCGAGGAGACCGCGTTGATCTCTGGCGTCAGCTGGCGGCGCATCTGGCCGAGCATGTAGGTGGGCAATGTATCCTGCCCGCCCGATTTCACGAATTCGGTGATCACCACATCATCAAGAGAGATGACGAAGGCGAGCATCGAACCGGCGATGATGCCGGGGCCGAGCAAAGGCAGCGTCACATGCCGGAACGTCTGCCAGGGGGAAGCGTAAAGGTCGGCGGCGGCGGTTTCCAGGCTGAAATCCATCCCCTCAAGGCGCGCGCGGATCGGCAGATAGGCGAAGGGCACGCAGAAGGCGGAATGGGCGAGGATCAGATAGCCGAGGCCCTGATAGCCGGTGGCGATCTTGATCGAGGCGAAGAAGATCAGCAGGGCGACGGCGGTTACGATCTCCGGCACCATCAGCGGCTGATTGATCATCACATAGATGAAGGTCTGGCCCTTGAATGGTTTCCGCCGCGTGGTGCCGAGGGCGGCGAGCGTGGCGACGGTTGTCGAAATCAGACTGGCCGAAACCGCAATGGTCAGCGACCGCAGGGTCGCGTCCTTCACATGATCGTTTGCCCAGGCCTTGCCATACCAGTCGAGTGTCAGCCCGCCCCAAACCGCGACCGACTGGCTCGCGTTGAAGGAATAGGCGACGAGTGTCAGGATCGGCAGATAGAGGATCGCGAAGACCGCGAGCGCGGTCACGGTAAAGCCCGGCAGGCGCGAGACCGAGAAGGCGCGGTTAGCCATGGCTCGTCTCCCGGTTCGCGTAGCGGACATAGATGAGAAGAGCGATGGTGACGACCACGAGAAGCAGCATCGAGAGCGCTGCGCCCAGCGGCCAGTTGCGGCCCTGTCCGAACTGCAGTTCGATGAAGTTCGAGATCATCATCTGCTTGCCGCCGCCCAGGACGCGCGGTGTCACATAGGCGCCGAGCGAGGGGACGAAGACGAGGATCGATCCGGCGATGATCCCGGGCTTCACCACCGGCAGGATGATGCGGCGCAGGATCTGCCAGCGCGTGGCGTAAAGGTCGTAGCCGGCTTCCAGAAGCCGCATGTCGAACCGGTCGATGGCGGCGAACATGGGCAGCACCATCAGGGGCAGGTAGACGTATGTCATGCCGATGAAGACCGCGAAATCGGTGTAGATGATCCGCAAGGGCTCGGTAATGAGCCCGAGCTTCAGAAGGATCGTATTCATCAGCCCCTCGATGCGGATGACCTCGTTGATCGCATAGGTGCGGATCAGAAGGTTGGTCCAGAAGGGGATCGTGATGAGGAAAAGCCAGAAGGGTCGGGCGCGCGGCGGGCGGGTGGCAATGAACCAGGCGGTGGGGAAGCCGACCGCGAAGGTGAAGATCGTCGTCAGGAGCGAGAGCTTGATCGAGCGCCAGAAGATCGTCAGATGCGCGTCCGCGAGTTTCACCGTGTCGTCGAATATGTCGCGGGAAAAGAGGATGCCGGTCCAGCCGTCGGTCGAGAAGCCCCATTCCACATTGCCGTACTTGCCCGGCACCAGGAAGGAATAAACCAGCATTATGAAAAGCGGCCCGACAGCCGCGAGCGCCAGAAGCACCAGCGCGGGTGTCGACAGGAGCCAGCCGTTCCGGGCCGAGCGCGCATCCTGCCGGTCTTCTAGATTTGCCATCTCAGTCCCCCAGGACCTGCGCCGCACCCGGCGCGAAGCTGAGGCCGACCTCTGCGCCCGGTTCAAGCCCGACATCGCCTGAGGCCGGGCTTTGCAGACGCACCACCACCTCGGACCCGTCGGCGAGCGTGAGGTAGCAATGGGTGTCGGTGCCGAAATAGACGAGATCGCGCAGGGTTGCGGGCAGGCTGCCCTCGCCCGGCGCGCCGATCCGCACCTGTTCGGGGCGGATCGCGACCGTCACCGCGCCGCTGCGCCCGCTCTCGACCGTCGCATCCGTCGGACCACCGCCCTTGAGCGTGACGCGGCCGTTTGCGGCTTCGGCCGCGAGGAAGTTGGTCTCGCCGATGAAGCCCGCCACGAAGCGGTTGACCGGGCGGGTGTAGATATCCCTCGGCGCGCCGATCTGCTGGATCTTGCCCGCGCTCATCACGGCGATCCGGTCCGACATTGTCAGCGCTTCTTCCTGGTCGTGTGTGACGAAGATGAAGGTGATGCCGGTTTCGTGCTGCAGGCGCTTCAGTTCGATCTGCATTTCCTTTCGGAGCTTCAGATCAAGCGCGGAAAGCGGCTCGTCCAGCAAAAGCACGCGCGGCGCAGGGGCCAGCGCGCGGGCCAGCGCCACCCGCTGCTGCTGGCCGCCCGAGAGTTGGCTGGTCTTGCGTCCGGCCATCTGGTCGAGCTTCACCAGCGCCAGCATCCGATCCGTCGTCTCGGCGACCTCCGCGCGCGGCTTGCCCAGCATCTGCAGCCCGAAGGCGACGTTCTGGGCGACGGTCAGATGGGGAAAGAGCGCGTAACTCTGGAACACCGTGTTCACCGGGCGCTTGTTCGGCGGCAGTTCGGTCACATCGGCGCCGTCGAGCAGGATCTGTCCGCTGGTCGGGCTTTCGAACCCGGCGATCATCCGCAGGAGCGTGGTCTTGCCGCAGCCGGAGGGGCCGAGGAGGGTGAAGAACTCGCCCTGCGAAATCGAAACGCTGACATTGTCGAGCGCCCGCACGGCCGCCTCGCCCTGCCCGAATATCTTCGAGATATTCCGGGCCTCTATCGCATCGTTTGGCACTCTGATCCCCCGGCTTTTGATCAGATTTCAGCAGAAGGGGATTCGGCGCAATCGAAAAGTGACCTGGGGTAATATGTTAGTATGCATTTGAAGGTGCGGGCGGACGTCGCGCCATCCAGGGTTGAGCGGCCTCCAGTTCCGCCGCGAGCGAAATCAGCATCTCGTCCGCGCCGAAAGGGGCGGCGAGATGCACGCCGATCGGCAGGCCGTCGCCATTCCAGTGGAGCGGCAGCGAGGCAGCGGGCTGGCCCGAGGCATTGAAGACCGCGCAGAAGGGCGAATAGTCGAAAACCATTCCGGGGCCGGTGCGGTAGTGGACATAATCCTCGGTCGCATGGCCGAAGCGGCCGACGCGGGCAGGGGGCTCGGCCAGGGTCGCAGACAGAAGAATGTCGTGGGGCTGGAAGAAGGCCGCCATCTCTCGCCCGAAGGCATGGATCTTGCCGACCGCCTCAAGATAATCCGCGCCTGACAGGGTGGCGGCATAGTCCATGGCGCCGCGCGTCACGCCCTCGACCTCGCCTTCCTCAAGCGGCCTTCCGCGCGCCGCGACGGTCTTCTGGACCGACAGCGCCGTGCCGCAGGCGACGATCCGCGTCCAGGCGCGCATCATGCCCTTCACATCCGCCGTGGGTCTTGCGGGTTCGACATGATGGCCGAGGCTTTCCAGAAGCCGCGCCGCCGACAGAACCGCCGCGCGGCAGTCGGGGTGGATCGGCTCGCCGGTGAAGGTCGTGTCGCACAGCGCGACGCGCAGCCGCCGGGGTGGGCGGGCGATGGCGGCGGCGTGGCTCTCGTGCAAGGGCGGCGCCCAGTAGGGCGCGCCGGGGTCGGCGCCCTGGCAGGCATCGAGGAAGGTCGCGGTATCGCGGACGGACCGGGTGAGGAAGCCGTCGATGGCCATGCCCGCCCAGCCTTCGCCGACATAGGGCCCGTCGGGCAGGCGGGCGCGGGTCGGCTTGAAGCCCACAAGCCCGCAGGACGAGGCCGGGATGCGCACCGACCCGCCGCCATCGGACCCGTGCGCGGCGGGCACGATCCCCGCCGCGACCGCCGCGCCCGCACCGCCCGAAGAGCCGCCGGATGTGCGCGATAGGTCCCAGGGGTTGCGCGTCGGCCCGCCATAGACGGCCGACTCGGTCGCCGGGCCGATACCGCCCTCGGGCGAGGTTGTGCGGCCGAAAGTGACGACGCCGGTCGCGCGGATACGCTCATAGATCGCGCTGTCGCGGGGATAGCGGGTATTGGCGTGCAACCGCGAGCCATTGTGCGAGGGGAAATCGACCGCCTCGCAGCCGAGGTCCTTAAGAAGGAAGGGCACGCCCTTGAAGGGGCCGTCAGGCAGGCCCCGGGCAATGGCGCGGCGGGCCACGTCCTCTTGCAACAGCACGACCGCGTTCAGCGCCGGGTTCAGCCGCTCCACCTGCGCAAGCGCCAGATCGAGCAGTTCTTCGGCGCTCGCCTCCCTGCGGGCGACCAGTGCGGCCATGCCGGTTGCATCGAGTCGCTCGTATTCCATCAGATTCCCCTGTCCGTGCTTCCGGCATGCTGCCTCGGGAGGCGCGCTTTGAGAAGGGCCTTGGCGGCGCCCCCTCGGCTGGCGGTCACATCAGGTCGGACGCGCCCTTGCAGCCCCCGTCGCGCGCCACTAAGACTTGTGTAAGCAAAGGCCCATAAGACTAGACACCGGAATGAGCGCGAGGCGGCAGACGATGAAAGACCCGTACGATCTCTATATGAACACTCTCGTGCCGATGGTGGTCGAACAGACCTCGCGCGGCGAACGGGCATATGACATCTATTCGCGGCTTCTGAAGGAGCGGATCATCTTCCTTGCCGGTCCGGTTCATGACGGCATGTCGACGCTCATTTGCGCGCAGCTCCTGTTCCTTGAGGCGGAAAACCCCTCGAAGGAAATCGCGATGTATATCAACAGCCCGGGCGGCGTTGTGACCTCGGGCCTGTCGATCTACGACACGATGCAGTATATCAAGCCCAAGGTCTCGACCCTGGTGATCGGGCAGGCGGCCTCGATGGGGTCTCTGCTTTTGACGGCGGGCGAGAAAGGCATGCGCTTCTCGCTGCCGAACAGCCGGGTCATGGTCCACCAGCCCTCGGGCGGCTATCAGGGCCAGGCGACGGATATCATGATCCACGCCCAGGAAACCCAGAAGCTGAAGGACCGGCTGAACCAGATTTACGTCAAGCACACCGGCAACCCGATCAAGAAGGTCGAGGCGGCGCTGGAGCGGGACAATTTCATGTCGGCCGAGGATGCCAAGGACTGGGGCCTCATCGACGAAATCCTCGAAAGCCGCCCGAAGGTCGAGGACTGAACGTAACGTTCGGCCACAAGAATGTGTGGCCGGGCAATTAGACGTTGTGATGACCCGGTTGCTGCCCTAATCTTGCCGAAAAGGGCGGCTCTAAATGAGCGCTAATGGCCGGGGGCAGGCCGCAGAGGTGACGGATGGCGAACAATTCAGGCAGCGACAGCAAGAACACGCTTTACTGCTCGTTCTGCGGCAAGAGCCAGCATGAGGTCAGAAAGCTGATTGCTGGCCCCACGGTCTTCATTTGCGACGAATGCGTCGAGCTTTGCATGGATATCATCCGTGAAGAGACGAAGACCACGGGTCTGAAATCGCATGACGGCGTGCCGACGCCGCGCGAGATTTGCAAGGTTCTGGACGATTATGTGATCGGCCAGCAACATGCCAAGCGCGTGCTGTCGGTCGCGGTCCATAACCATTACAAGCGCCTGAACCATGCGGCGAAATCCTCCGACATCGAGCTGGCGAAATCGAACATCCTGCTGATCGGCCCGACGGGCTGCGGCAAGACGCTGCTGGCTCAGACACTCGCCCGTATCCTCGACGTGCCCTTCACCATGGCCGACGCGACGACGCTGACCGAGGCGGGCTATGTCGGCGAGGATGTGGAAAACATCATCCTGAAGCTTCTGCAGGCCAGTGAGTACAACGTCGAACGCGCGCAGCGCGGCATCGTCTATATCGACGAGGTCGACAAGATCACGCGGAAGTCGGACAATCCGTCTATCACCCGCGATGTGTCGGGCGAGGGCGTGCAGCAGGCGCTTCTGAAGATCATGGAAGGCACGGTCGCCTCGGTGCCGCCGCAGGGCGGCAGGAAGCATCCGCAGCAGGAATTCCTGCAGGTCGATACGACCAATATCCTCTTCATCTGCGGCGGCGCCTTTGCCGGGCTTGAAAAGATCATCGCGCAGCGTGGCAAGGGATCGGGCATCGGTTTCGGTGCCGACGTGAAGGACCCCGATGCGCGCGGCGTGGGCGAGCTTTTCAAGGAGCTGGAGCCTGAGGATCTCTTGAAGTTCGGCCTGATCCCGGAATTCGTCGGCCGTCTGCCGGTACTGGCGACGCTTGAAGACCTGGACGAGGATGCGCTGGTCACCATCCTGACCGAGCCGAAGAATGCGCTGGTGAAACAGTACCAGCGGCTCTTCGACATCGAAGGGGTGAAGCTGACCTTCACGCCCGACGCGCTGACCGCGATCGCCAAGCGCGCGATCAAGCGCAAGACCGGTGCCCGCGGCCTTCGGTCGATCATGGAGGATATCCTGCTCGACACGATGTTCGAACTGCCGGGCATGGGCTCGGTGCAGGAAGTCGTGGTCAACCAGGAAGCGGTCGAGACCGAAGGTGCGCGGCCGCTCCTGATCCATGCCGACGCCAAGAAAGAGGCCACGAGCGGGCGCTGAGCCTGACGGGGACGAAGTTCAAGGGCCCGGACGGTACCGTCCGGGCCTATTCTCTGCGCGGCAGCTCGTCGAAGCACTTCGTGCACTCCTCGCGCGGAGAGCCCGACGAGACATGAAATGTCCGAGGAGGTCGCCCGCCTTGCGCGGCCTCAGCGCGTCTTGCCGATCTCTGAAAGATCGAAGGGCGTCGTCTGGTAAATCTCGTTCACCCAGTTGCCGTAGAGCAGATGCGCATGGCTGCGCCAGCGGTTCATGGGCTGCCGCGCCGGGTCGTCGTCGGGATAATAGTTCATCGGCACATTGATCGGCGTGCCGTTCGAGACATCGCGGTCATATTCTTCCTTCAGCGTGCCGCTGTCATATTCGAAATGGTTGAAGATATAGAGCGCGCGGTGGCCCGGGTCCTCGACCAGGCAGGGTCCGACCTCGTCCGAGCCGAGAAGCGTCCTGAGGCCCGGAGCAGCGTCGATCTCTGCCTGCTTCATCTCGGTCCAGCGGCTGACAGGAATGACGAAATCGTCCGAGAAGCCGCGCAGATAGGGCGAGGCGGGCAGGCGGTTCTGGTGGCGGAAGCAGCCGAAGGCCTTGTGGTCCAGCATATGCTTCTTCACACCGTGGAAATGATAGATCATCGCCATGCCGCCCCAGCAGACGCCGAAGGTCGAATGGACATGGCTCTGCGTCCAGTCCATGACGCGGCAGAGCTCGTCCCAGTAGGTCACCTCCTCGAACGGAAGATGTTCGATCGGCGCGCCGGTGATGATCAGCCCGTCGAACGTCTCGCCCGAGGCCGCGACGTCGGCGAAGGGACGGTAGAAGGCCGCCATA
The DNA here is from genome assembly GCF_030143255.1 of Frigidibacter sp. SD6-1. GTDB lineage: Bacteria > Pseudomonadota > Alphaproteobacteria > Rhodobacterales > Rhodobacteraceae > TMP-24. Next base: position 41,565 of record NZ_JARJNR010000008.1, on the reverse strand, counting down.
TGTTCGGCTGCTGTATTCTTCGTCTCATGCTCGGTCATGCGGATCAGCTGGAAGTCGATCTGCAAGGGCGTGGCGCCGATCAGCCGGGCGAACTGGTTCTCGGTCTGGATCTTCTTCGGCATCAGGTTGAGAAGCCCGATCCTGAGCGGCCTGATGTCCTGATGGCTGGCGCGATCCGGCGACATGACCATCACGCCTTCCTTGGAAAGGACACCAAAGGCGGGGAGGCTTTCGGGCAGGGTGATCGGCATGAGACGCTCCTTCGCAGGTTGATCTATGCCGCCTGGCCGCGACGCTCAAGGGCGGTAGCGATCAGATCGGTGAAGGCCCGGGGCGAGGACACGCGCGCCACGTCTTCCGCCGTGACGGTGACACCCCGGCGCGCCATCGCGCGGTAGCGCGGCTGACGGTGGTCGAGAAGGCGCGCATAACCGAAACGCAGGAAGGCGTCGGGATCGACCTCGGCCTCGGACTTGCCTTCGGCTTTCAGGTAGTCCGCCCAGAGCGCTTTCAGGAAATCGGGCTGATAGTAGATCGGCTTCGGCGCCCGGTCGAACCGGCGGATCAGTTCGGCCCGGTGCGCCTCGCCGCCCTCGATCCAGACGAGCAGCAGGTTCTCCTCGAGCGCCGTCAGGACCGGATCGGCCGGATCGTCGGGGTCCACGACCTCGCAGATCGAGCCGCCGGAATCGCAGACGAAATTCGGATAGCCATACAGACCCTCGGCGCGTTCGATGAAGGCGGGCGTATCGAGAAGGGCGGCCACTTCCGCCACCCGATGCTGTTCCTGGCGGCGCAGATATTCGGCGAAGGGCACGCCGCCTCTGGCCGGATCGCCCGGCTTGCCGAGATAGGTCGAAAGCGGCGCCAGATTGTTGAAGGTGATGTTCGAGGTGATATGGACGGAATCCGTCATCAGAAGTTCCCGCAAAAGCGGCACCTTCATCGCCTCTCGCTTGAAATTGTCGGCGATGTGCTCGCCCATGTAGCGCGTGCCGATCCGGTAATCGACGGAATAATGGAACCAGTCGCCCGCATCGCGCAGGAGGTTCGAGATATGGGTCTTCCCAAGCCCCGACATGCCAAAGAGCAGCACGCGCTTGCGGCGCGCCGCCTGCCATTCTCTTGCGGACTGATAGATCATCGCCGTTCCGTCTGAATATCCCCCAATCCCCTTAGCCCGTCGGGCGGCAAGATTCACCCGGATTCTTGCGGCGTTGATCCGAAACGAAAAAGGCCCCGCGGATCGCGGGGCCCTTCCGAAAGGGTGAAGCCGGATCAGAAGCTGAAGCCGACCCGCATGCCGAAGCCGACCGCATGGTTGTCGGTGAAGTTAGCCGAAGGCGACACCGGGCCGAGCTGCACCTGCGCATCGCCGATATCGACATAGCGCACGCCGGCCGAGATCTTCATGTTGTCCTGGGTGTAGGTCGCTCCGAGACCGATGCTCTTGTAGCCGTCGGTCGGGCCGAGGTTGGAGGCAATGCCGCCATCCTGCTTTTCATAGCCGAGCGTCAGCGCCGCCGACCAGTGCTCGTTGAACTTGCGGCCCACGCCGATCGAGTAGCTGACCGTGTCATTGTCATAGGACACGAGCGACCCGCCGCTGGTCAGGACGCCGTATTGGGCGGGCGATATGTCGAAGTTCGACCAGTCGACCCAGCGGATCGAGCCGAAGACCAGCGTGTCCTTTGCGACGCCGGATTGGAATTCGAGGTTCACCGACTTCGGCGAGTTCACTTCGGTCACTGTGCTCAGGGCTCCCAACCCGGAAGCCTCGGCCGTATCGATCTCATGCTTGATCTTCGAATTGTAGGTCAGGGCGACGCGCAGCGCGATCTCGGGCTTTTCGTAAGCGATACCGACGAGATAGCCGAGCGCGCCATCCTTGGAACCGGTCGCGGTGTAACCCGCAACGAAGGGGATCGAGGCTTCGGCCGACATCGTCTCATAGCGCAGACCGCCATAGACGCTGACATTCGAGGGCATGGTGTATTGCAGGACGCCGGTGATCGCCGTGGTCTTCAGCGTAGCGGTCGAACCGGTCGCGTAATAAGCGGTTCCGGCCGGGTAGTCCACGTTGGCGCCATAGGGCTGATCGAAGATCAGCGCGCCGTCGAGAGTATCGGAGAACTTGTATTTGATCGCGCCGCTGAACTGGGTGTAGCTCGCGGCCATGTCGCCCGAAAGCGCACCGTTCAGACCCGGCGCCGGGATCGCGACTGCCTGGCCCGAGACCGACGGGCTGACGCTGCCCAGGCTGAATTCGGCATAGTTGCCGTTCTCGAAGATCACCGCGACCGACTGGCCCGAGCGGTCGATGCCACCGGCGAATGCGCCGCTCGCGCCCATGGCGATGACGCTTGCCGTCAACAGAATACGTTCCATTTCACTCATCCCCATGAGTTGTGTTCCTGTCATGCGCAAGGGTAGGCGCCGCTCTGCCCACCGGTCAACGAATGACGTTGCGTCGCGAAAACGTGATCGAAGAGATGCGACATTCCCGCACTATGCGGGGCGGGGATGGCTGTCTTCCGACGAGATGTTGAGCCAGTTCGCGGCAAAGATGATCGCGCCGCCGATAAACACCCACAGGTCAAGGGCTTCGCCGTACCAGAGCATGCCGACGACGCCAATGAGCGGCAGGCGCAGGAAGTCGAGAGGGGTGACAAGCGAGGCGGGCGCGAGCGACAGGGCCTTGGTCAGGCTCAGGTGCGCGCCGAGCCCGCCCAAGCCGATGGCGAGGATCCAGGGCCAGAGACCGGGCGCCGGCCAGGCGGGGCCGCCGCCGAAGGCGGCGCCGACAAGGCCGAACAGGGTCTGGGTGACGGTCAGCCAGAAAAGGATTGCCAGGACGCTCGTGACGCTCGTGAGCTTCTTGGTGATGACGGCTGCCCCCGCGAAGCCCACCGCACAGAGAAGCGCCGCGCCAAGTCCGATGGAAAGACCCGTGCCCCCGAACGGCCGCGCCACGATGAGGATGCCCGCAAAACCGATCGCCGCCGCGACAAGGCGCCGGGGCGGCAGGCGCTCGCCCAGGAAGAAGGGGGCGCTCAGCGCGACAAGGATCGGGTAGGAAAATTCCAGCGCGAAAAGCTGGGCGAGCGGGATCAGCGTGAGGGCGTAGAGCCACAGGTTCTGCCCCGCGAAATGGAAAAGGTTGCGCAGGACATGGGTCCTAAGGTGCCGGGGCCGCAGATCTGCCGTCTGGCTTGTCGCAAGCGCGAGCGTCACCACCAGAAAGACCCCGACGATCGAGCGGTAGAACATGATCTCGAACGTATCGAGCCCGGTGCTGAGCGCGCGACCGGCGATGGCCACCAGGCAGAAGCCGGTAATCGAACCGCCCATCCAGAGCGCGGCGGTGACGGGACGATGGACCTGTGTCAAGAAGGGCTCCGGCAGTGTCGCCGCGACAGTCCGACGCGACGGGGCAATTGTCCATCCTGAAACCGGTGCTGTGCGCGGTTATCGGTCGCAGGTCGTGGTTTGTGGTTCTGCGCGCGGGCGGAGTGGATATCATGTGCCGCCGCCAGGAGGTTCGCATGAGATTCGTCGCCCCGACGCCCACGCCAAAAGGCTTCGCCCGCCGCACGCCGCCCGCCGTCTTCCCCGCGATCCTGGGGCTTCTCGGCCTTGCCGTCGCCTGGCGCCGCGCAGCCAGACAGCTGGAGGCGGCCGCGCCGCTGGCCGATCTGCTTGCAGGGGCGGCGGTCCTTGTTCTTGGCGTGGCGCTCGTGGCTTATGCGGCGAAGCTCATGCGCCGGATGTCGGTCCTGTCCGACGATATTGCGGTTCTGCCGGGGCGGCTTGGACTGTCGGCCCTGTGCGGATCGCTCTATCTCACGGCCATGCTCACCGGCCCGGCGCACCCTGTCCTTGCCGCGGTCGTCTTCCATGTCGGCCTAGTGTTCCATCTGCTGGTCATCGGCCTGATCCTGCGCCAGATTGCGACCGCGCCGCCCGAGGCGCGCCGCTATTCCCCGGCGGGACAGCTTTACTTCACCTCCCCGATCGTGGGCGCGCTTGCGGCCGCGAGCCTCGGGTTCGGTCCGCTCGCGCAGTTTCTTTTCTACCTTTTCAGTGCGACCGGCCTCGCGATCGGCCTCTGGGGCGTGCTGGATCTGGTGAAACGGCCGATGCCCGCCCCGTTGAGACCGCTTCTGGCGCTGCATCTCGCGGCGATCTCGGTCTCGGGCAGCACCGCAAAGCTTCTGGGATACGACGAGATAGCGCTCGGTGCGGCGGCGCTTGCCGCGGTCGTTCTTCTCTTGCTGCTCCCGGCGCTGAGACCGACGCTGGGAAGCGGCTTTTCCGCGCTTTGGGCGGCAATCACCTTTCCGTCGGCCGCGACCGCCAGCCTGTGGCTTCTTGTCGGCACGGGCTGGACAGTGCCGGGACTCCTGCTGCTGGCGGCGGCGAGCGGGATCAATCTGGCGATCGCCTACCGGATCGGGCGGCTCTGGCTGGGCGGCCAGCTTGCGGTGAAGACCAACGCCGCGATTGCCTGAGATCAGATCAGCGCGACCCAGGCACGGGCGATGGCAAGACCCGCCGCGTCTGCCTCCGGCCCATGTTCGGCGGCGAGGCGCGGATAATCCGCGAGCCAGCCCGGTCTGATCCGTTCGACCGTGTCGGGGAAATCGGCATTCCAGTCCTCGACGACCTTGCGGCTCGCCTCGAAGTGAAACTGCATGCCATAGCTTGCCCGGCCGATCCTGAAACACTGGTTCGCCACCACGCGGTTGCGCGCCAGCCGCACGGCCCCGTCGGGCAGCGTGAACGTATCGCAGTGCCATTGGAAGATCGGGAAATGACCCTTGATCACCGAAAGGACCGGGTCTTTGAGCCCGTCTTTCGTCACGCGGACCTGGTGCCACCCGAACTCCGGCGCGATGCCCAGAAGGTTTCGCCCGCCCCAGGCACGGGCCAGAAGCTGGCAGCCGAGGCAGATGCCCAGCACTGCCTTGTCGGCCTGCCCCATGCGCCGCATCAGCCGCACCAGATCGGGCAGGTAGGGGTGGGTCTTGTCGGCGCGCGCATTCTGCTCGCCGCCCAGCACCACGAGCGCATCGTGATAGCTGCCGTCGGGCAGCGCCTGGCCTGCCCAGGCACGGTAGGTCTGTATCTCTGCATCCGCCTCGCGCAATGCAACACCGACCTGCCCGAGGTGAGATACTTCGGTATTCTCGATCACAGCAACGCGCATATCCGCCTCGTCCTTCCCCGACGGCAGAGAGAGCACGGACCGCTCGGAAGGGCAAGGGTGGCATCGGCGCATTTGCCCTTGCGCTCACCTGACGGGCGTGAAAGAGCGAAGCGCCAAACGAACGTGCCGATGGAGATATCCCATGCAGATTCGCGAGGCTCTCACCTTTGACGATGTGCTCCTGGTGCCCGCGGCATCGAGCGTCCTGCCGTCGGACGCCGATACGGCGACATTCGTCACCCGCGCGATCCGCATGAACATCCCGCTGCTGTCTTCGGCGATGGACACGGTGACAGAGGCCCGGATGGCGATTGCCATGGCGCAGGCGGGCGGCATCGGCGTCATTCACCGCAATCTGGACCCCGAGGCGCAGGCGCGTGAGGTCAGCCGGGTGAAGCGGTTCGAATCCGGCGTCGTCTATGCACCGATCACGCTGACGCCCGACCAGACGCTTGCCGACGCGAAGGTGCTGATGGATCGCTACAATATCACCGGTTTTCCGGTGGTGGATGAGGCGGGCCGCGTGGTGGGCATCGTCACCAACCGCGACATGCGCTTTGCCTCAGACGACAAGACGCCCGTGCGCGTGATGATGAGCGCCGACAATCTCGCCGTGCTGAAAGAGCCGGTGGACCGCGAACAGGCGATCAGCCTGATGAAGGCGCGGCGGATCGAGAAGCTTCTGGTCACCGACGGCGCGGGCAAGCTGACGGGTCTGCTGACGCTCAAGGACACGGAAAAGAGTGTGCTGAACCCCCATGCCTGCAAGGACGATCTCGGGCGCCTGCGGGTTGCCGCAGCCTCGACCGTGGGGGACGCGGGGTTCGAACGCAGCCAGGCGCTGATCGACGCCGGTTGCGACATGGTGGTGATCGACACGGCGCATGGACATTCCGAAGGGGTGGCTAGGGCCGTCGAGCGGATCAAGAAACTGTCGAACGCGGTGCAGGTGGTCGCGGGCAACGTCGCCACGGCCGAGGCGACGCGGGCGCTGATCGGCGCGGGCGCCGATGCGGTGAAAGTGGGGATCGGCCCGGGTTCGATCTGCACGACGCGGATCGTGGCGGGCGTGGGCGTGCCGCAATTGACCGCAATCATGGACGCGGCGGGGGCGGCCGGCGACATTCCGGTGATCGCCGACGGCGGCATCAAATATTCCGGCGACTTCGCCAAGGCCATCGCGGCGGGCGCCTCCTGCGCCATGGTGGGATCGGCCATCGCCGGGACGGACGAAAGCCCGGGTGAGGTGATCCTGTGGAATGGCCGATCGTTCAAATCCTATCGCGGCATGGGATCGCTCGGTGCCATGGCGCGCGGCTCGGCCGACCGCTATTTCCAGAAGGATGCGGCGTCGGACAAGCTGGTGCCCGAGGGGATCGAGGGGCAGGTGCCCTACAAGGGATCGGCAGGCGCGGTCGTCCATCAGCTGGTGGGCGGTCTGCGCGCCGCGATGGGCTATACCGGCAACCGGACGGTGGCAGAGATGCGGGCCAACTGCGAGTTCGTCCGGATCACCGGCGCGGGGCTGAAGGAAAGCCATGTCCATGATGTGCAGATCACCCGCGAAAGCCCGAACTACCGGGTGATGTAGGGAGGGGCGCATGACCCCCGCCGCGCGTGTCCAGACCGCGATAGAGCTTCTCGACCGTATCCTCGCGGGCGAACCGGCCGAACGCGCGCTGACGCTTTGGGCGCGCGCCTCTCGCCATGCGGGGTCGGGCGACCGGGCGGCGGTACGCGACCTCGTCTATGACGCGCTGCGCTGCCAGCGAAGCCTGGCCGCGCGTGCCGGGGCGGCAGAGCCTACGGGCCGGGCGCTGATGATCGCGCTCGCCGGCCCGGCGGATCTCGACGCACTTTTCGCCGGTCTGCCCTATGGTCCGTCAGCGCTTGAGGAAGCCGAAAGGGCAGCTCTGGAAGCGCCCGGCGGAGAGCCGCCCGATCCGGTGCGGCTCGATTATCCTGACTGGCTGGATGCCCCGCTCCGCAGCGCGCTCGGACAGGCGTTCGAACCGGTGCTGGCCGCGATGCGCGACCGCGCGCCGGTTTTCCTGCGCGTGAATCTGGCGCGCGGCACACGGGTCGAAGCGATGGCTCTGCTTGCCGCGGACGGGGTGGAATGCCGCGAGGCACCGAGCTGCGACACGGCCCTAGAGGTTATCGGAAAGTCGAACAAGATCAACGGCTCGCGCGCCTATCTTCAAGGATTGGTCGAACTGCAGGACCTGTCCTCTCAGGCGGCCGTCGCCGACCTGCCGCTGGAACGCGGCATGAAGGTTCTCGACTATTGCGCGGGCGGCGGCGGCAAGGCGCTCGCCATGGCGGCGCGGACGGGCGGGCGGGTCGACGCCCATGATGCGAACCCCGGCCGGACGCGTGACCTGCCCGCCCGGGCCAAGCGCGCTGGCGCGGAGCTACGGATTGTGGAGAGCGCCGCACTGAGACCCGGCGCCTATGACCTCGTCCTTGTCGACGCGCCCTGTTCGGGGTCGGGCACCTGGCGGCGTACCCCGCAGTCGAAATGGCTGCTTACGCCAGGGCGGGTTGCAGACCTGGTCAGCCTACAGCGAAGCATCCTGTCGACGGCCGCCGCTCATCTTCGCCCCGGCGGTACGCTCGCCTATATGACCTGCTCGTTGCTCGACGCGGAAAACGACGCGGTCGTCGCCGGCTTCCTCGGCGCACAGGATGGCTTTTCGTTGAGCCACGAACGCCGGTTCCTACCCACCGAGGGCGGGGACGGTTTCTATCTCGCCGTGCTCTCGCGGTCTTGACGCGAATCGGTCGCGAAAAGTACACAATCCCAGGTTGTCATTGCGCGGGTTAATTGCCGCTTAAGCATTTCGGGGTCGGAATGCCTTGAACGAATCTCATTCCCCGGGGGCGATGTGTCGGATCCTGCCCTGACTGAACATCCGGTGGTCAAGACCGCCGGGACGCTCGCACCGCATGGCCTTTATCTGGCGCTTGCGGCAGGGATGCTTGCGGCAGCGGGCTTTCTGTTGCCGGTCGGGCGGATCGAACCTGCGGTCTTCGCGCTCGCAGGCACGCTGGCGGCGCTTGCCGTCGTCGTGGCGCTGGTCGCGCTGAAGCGCAAGCGGGTCGATGGCCAGCTTTACCGTCATCTGGCCACGTTCGTGGCGCTTGATGCCGCGCCGAGTTTCACCACCGACGGCGAAGGCCAGCTGAAATATCTCAACCGTGCCGCGCTTGACCGGTTCGGCCCGCGCGAGGGCGAGACACTCGCCCGGGCGCTGTCGGAGATATTCGCAAATCCCGCCGCCGTCCTCTTCCGCCTGCAGAACCGTGCCGAGGGTCATGGCGCGGCGCGCGAGGATCTGGTGACGCGGCGTGGCCATGTGCGGCTGTCGGTGCACCGGATCGGCGCGCAGGGCTTTCTCTGGCGGCTTGAGGATATGGCAGAACGCGCGACCGGCGGGCGGGGGGCAGAATCGATCAGCCTGCCGATGCTGACCGTGTCGAAGACCGGCACGATCCTTTTCATGAACGAGGCGCTCCGGCGCATTACCGGCGAACGGGTTAAGACACTCGACCGCATCTTCACCGACCTGCCGATCCGCCCGGGCGAGGAGAACGAGATTTCGGGCGTCGACGGGCCGGTGAACGCGCTGGTGGCCGAGGTCGAGGGGCAGGGCGGGCGGCGCGAGATCTATTTCCTGCCGACCAGGGGCAATCCGACCGGCGCCCATGACCCGACCGCGTTCGACCGGCTGCCGGTCGCGCTTCTCAGGCTGAGCGCCCGGGGCGAGCTGCGCGAGGCCAACCGCGCCGCCCGCGGCCTGATCGGCGAGCAGCAGCCGGGCACCGCACTTTCGGACATTCTGGAAGGGCTCGGCCGGCCGGTCGCCGACTGGCTGCATGACGCGATGAGCGGCCGGGCCGAGAACCGTCCCGAAGTGCTGCGGCTTCGTGGCGTCGCCGAGGATACCTACCTGCAGGTGATGCTCTCGCGCGTCTACGAGGAGGGCCGCACCGGGCTGATGGCGATCCTGTCGGACGCGACGCAGCTGAAAACGCTCGAGGCGCAGTTCGTGCAGAGCCAGAAAATGCAGGCGATCGGCCAGCTTGCGGGCGGGGTCGCGCATGATTTCAACAATCTGCTGACCGCGATTTCCGGCCATTGCGACCTGCTGCTTCTGCGTCACGACAAGTCCGATCCCGACTATGCCGACCTCATCCAGATCAACCAGAACGCCAATCGCGCCGCCTCGCTCGTCGGCCAGCTTCTGGCCTTCTCGCGCAAGCAGACGCTGAAACCGGCGGTCATCGACCTGCGCGACACGATGTCCGACCTGACCCATCTTCTGAACCGGCTGGTCGGCGAGAAGGTGGAACTGATCCTGCAGCACGAGCCGGAGCTTTGCCCGATCCGCGCCGACCGGCGGCAGCTGGAACAGGTGATCATGAACCTCGTGGTCAATGCCCGCGATGCGATGCCGGACGGGGGCCGGATCCTGATCTCGACCGAGAATGTGCGGCTGGCCTCGGACCTCAAACGCGACCGTGCCAGCGTGCCTGCGGGCGACTATGTCATGGTCCGCGTCGCCGATCAGGGCACCGGCATCGCGCCCGACAAGATCGAGAAGATCTTCGAGCCCTTCTTCACCACCAAGCGGCCGGGCGAGGGCACGGGGCTCGGCCTTTCGACGGCCTACGGCATCGTCAAGCAGTCGGGCGGCTATATCTTCTGTGATTCGATCCTGGGCGAGGGCACGACCTTTGCCCTCTTCTTCCCCGCCTATCAGCGCGGCGCCGAGGAGGAAGCTGCGCCCGAGGCGCCGCCGCCCGCGCGGCGCGCAGCACCCGTCGGCCAGGGCGTCGTGCTTCTGGTCGAGGACGAGGCACCGGTGCGCGCCTTCGCCGCGCGGGCGCTGAAGATGCGCGGCTTCACGGTGATCGAGGCGGAGAATGCCGAGGAGGCGCTGAAGGTTCTCTCCGACCGCGCGCTCGCCGTCGATGTCTTCGTCACCGACGTGATCATGCCCGGTCTGGACGGGCCGACCTGGGTCCGGCAGGCGCTCAAGGACCGGCCGAACACCCGTGTCGTCTTCGTCTCGGGCTATTCGGAGGAGGCGCTGACCGAAGACCGCGAAAGGATCGAGAATGCGATCTTCCTGCCCAAGCCCTTCTCGCTGTCGGAACTGACCGCCACGGTGCAAAGCCAGATGCAGTGACCGAGCGCTCGGCCGGTCAGGCAAGGGTCGCGTAATAGTCGCAGTCTCGCGCCAGTTTCGCCTTGAGGCGCGCGACGGTTGCGTCTGACAGATCCATCTTTCCTTTCGGCGACACGTTCAGCCGCGGCAGGATCAGCTCGCACCCCAGACGATCTTCGAGGAAATGCACGAACCGGTCGATCTCTTCATAGCGGAAGACCTGATCGACCGGCGCGTGTCCGCCGCGCAGCCCCAGGAACTGACCCTGCGAGCCCACATTCATCGGCCCGCCCGCACGGTCGTCGAGATGCGACAGGACAGCCTCTTCGAAACTCATGCCCGCGGTCGAACGCGGCATGTCGCGGATATCATCGCGCTGGCGGTACCGCCACCAGCTGCCGAGCCAGTCGATCGGATCGCGCATCAAGGCCACGGTGGTGAAGCGTTCGCCCGCGGCATGTTCCAGCATCGGCCCCATGTGATCGTGATAGGCGGGGGCGGACAGGTGCTTCAGCTCCGGCGGGCGGCGGATCGCCACATGCGCCATCTGCTCGAGCGCGGTCTCTATCGAGGTAGAGCCCGTCTTGGGCGTGGCAAGCAGCACGAGCCGCTCTTTCCAGAATATCAGCATGAAACACCCCTTCCCGCGGTCTCTAGCCGCCCGCCCGGCGCCGAGGCAAGCCGTAAACCAGTTCTTAAGGAAGAGCGCGGAGACTATCGGAAGAATTTGATTGAAATGTTCTCTTTTTGATCTCATAAGGATGAGAACAAGAGGCGAACATCAGGCGACATTGCCGCCATGGGCGGGGTGTGAAATAAGGAACGGGACAATGGCAGCAGCGAACCTTTTCGACATGAACGACAAGCGCACGGCAGACAAGCAGAAGGCGCTCGACAGTGCGCTGGCCCAGATCGAACGGCAGTTCGGCAAGGGCTCGATCATGAAACTCGGCACGAACAATCCGGTGCTGGAGATCGAGGCGACCTCGACCGGCTCGCTCGGTCTCGACATCGCGCTCGGCATCGGCGGCCTGCCGAAGGGGCGCGTGGTCGAGATCTACGGGCCGGAATCGTCGGGCAAGACGACGCTGACGCTACATGTCGTTGCGGAAGAGCAGAAGAAGGGTGGCGTCTGCGCCTTTGTCGACGCCGAACATGCGCTCGATCCGCTCTATGCGAAGAAACTGGGCGTGAACCTGGACGAGCTCTTGATCTCGCAGCCCGACACCGGCGAGCAGGCGCTGGAAATCGTCGATACGCTGGTCAGGTCCGGCGCGGTCAGCCTGGTGGTGGTCGATTCGGTCGCGGCACTGACGCCCAAGGCCGAGATCGAGGGCGACATGGGCGATGCCACCGTCGGCGCCCAGGCGCGGCTCATGAGCCAGGCGATGCGCAAGCTCACCGCCTCGATCAGCCGGTCGAACTGCATGGTGATCTTCATCAACCAGATCCGCATGAAGATCGGCGTGATGTTCGGCAATCCCGAAACCACGACGGGCGGCAATGCGCTGAAGTTCTACGCCTCCGTCCGGCTCGACATCCGCCGCATCGGCGCGATCAAGGATCGCGACGAGGTTGTCGGCAACACGACCCGCGTGAAGGTGGTGAAGAACAAGGTCGCGCCGCCTTTCAAGCAGGTCGAGTTCGACATCATGTATGGCGAGGGCATTTCGAAGACCGGCGAACTGGTAGACCTCGGCGTGAAGGCCGGTGTCGTGGAGAAGTCGGGCGCCTGGTATTCCTATGGTGACGAGCGGATCGGCCAGGGCCGCGAGAATGCCAAGCAGTTCCTGAAGGACAATCCCGACGTGGCCTTCGCCATCGAGGACAAGATCCGCGCGAGCCACGGGCTGGATTTCGGCACCTCTGCTGAAGAGGGCGACGATGTGATGGAAGCCTGAGCGGACGGGCCAGGCAAAGGAAAACGGCCGGGGGCGCCCCCGGCCGTTCTGCTTTCCGAGCGGTCATGCGTCGAAAGACACAGCGCGCTTGGAACCGGCGCCCGACGAGTGCACGAAGTGCGTCGAGGAGGCGTCGTCAGCTCCGCGCGTCCTCGACGATCTGGCGCATCGCCTCGAGCGGCGCGAAACCACGCAGCACCTGATCGCCGATGACGAAGGTCGGCGTGCCGGAAATGTCCATCCGCTGCGCCAGAAGGTGATTGGCTTCGATGATCGCCGTCACTTCGGGCGCGTTCATTCGGGCAAGGATCGGCGCCGGGTCGAGGCCGAGCGCGGCGGCGAATGCGCTCAGCGTCTCGGTCGTCACATCGCCGCGGAAGCCTTCGTAGAAGCCGGAATTGACCTTCTCATAGGCTTCCGGCCCCGCCACCTGCAGCGCAGCAATGGCGAAGCGCGAGGCCAGAAGCGATTCCTCGCCGAGAATCGGGAACTCCTTGACCACATAACGGATGTCGCCGTCCGACCGCACCAGCTCCGCGACTTCGGCATGGGCCTTGCGGCAATAGCCGCAGCGATAATCGAGAAACTCGACGACCGTCAGCCCGCCTTCGGGATTGCCCCCGACAAAACTCGAAGGATCGGCGAAGATTTCGGCGGCATTGGCGGCCACGATTGCCTTGTCGCCCTCGGCCTGCGCGGTGGCCCGTTTCGCCTCCAGCGCCTGCACAACCTCGGACAGGACTTCGGGATGCTCCAGCAGGTAGGCGCGCACCGCCGCGCCAAACGCCTCTTTCTCGGCGTCACTCATGCTGGCCGGATCGAAGGCAAGCGCCGTAGAGGCAAGGAGCCCCGCTGCAAGCCCCGCTGCCAGGGAGAGGGGAAGGAGACTGCGCATCAAGATGCCTTTCGTTCACTGTCTTGCCGCGGCTCCCGGCCGCGATTGTTCTGTAGCGGGACCATTGACCGCAGCCGCGCCCGCTGAGAAGAGGGAAGGCGCGAGGTCGGGGCAGGATAGGAAGGTTGACGTGTCGGCTGCAAGGGGGGCAAGGGCCTGTGTCGCGATTGTGAACCGGGCGCTGACGCGGATCACGGTGCTGCTTGCATGTCTCTTCGCCATCGGCGCGACCTGCGTGGCCGCCCAGACGCTCAGCCCACTCGCCGAACTGGACCTCGACCGTTCGGTCCTGACCGACGAGGGGCAGGGGGTCCGGATCGAACTGTCGCTCAGCCAGCCCGTGCCCTACCGCGTTCTCTATCTCGACAACCCGCTCCGCCTTGTGGTCGAGTTCCAGGAGGTGAACTTCGACGGCCATGCGGCGGCAGGTCTCGGCCGCTCCGACCGGGTCGCGGACCTGCACTGGGGCCGGTTCCGGCCGGGCTGGTCGCGGCTGGTGGCACTTGTCGACATCCCTCTCGCGCTGGACAAATCGCAGGAAGTGAGCGGGCCCGACGGAACCGCCCGCATCCTTCTTATCTTCCGCCCGACGAATTCGGCGGATTATGAGCGCAGGGTCGCCGACAGCGCCGCCACTGTCCGCGACGAGACACCCGCCGCGCAACCCGCCCCCCATCCGCTCACCCGCCAGCGCGGCGACCGGCCCTTGCGCGTTACACTCGACCCCGGCCACGGCGGCATCGACCCCGGCGCCGAAGCGGGCAAGGAGCGTGAGGCGCATCTTGTCCTCGGTTTCGCGCTCGAACTGGCCGAGAGGCTCCGCCGCGCGGGCATGGACGTGGAACTGACCCGGACCGAAGACCAGTTCGTGCCGCTGGAAAAGCGTATCTCCATCGCGAGGGCCGCGCGCGCCGACGTCTTTCTCTCGCTCCACGCCGACGCGCTGGAGGAGGGGACGGCCACCGGTGCCACGATCTACAAGCTGGATGAGAAAGCCTCTGAAGAGGCTGCCGAGCGTCTTGCGGAGCGCCACGACCGGGCCGACATTCTGGCGGGCCTTGATCTCAGCGGTCAGGATGACGCGGTGGCGGGCGTGCTGATGGACCTTGCCCGGCAGGAGACGCGGCCGCGCGCCGACCGTCTGGCCGATGCGCTTGTTTCCGCCCTCAAGACCGCAGGACTGAAGACGCATCGCCATCCGATCCAAACTGCGGATTTCTCGGTGCTGAAATCGGCCGACATTCCCTCGCTTCTTCTGGAACTGGGCTTTCTCTCGTCCGCCAAGGACCGCGCGCGCATGGCCGATCCGGCCTGGCGCACGGCAATGCAGGAGGCGATCGTCACAGCGCTCGCCGACTGGGCGGTGGCCGACGCGGCCGAGGCCACGCTGATCCGGCAGTGACCGGCGGGCGCGCGCCCGCAACCGTGACCCGCCCGAACTTGTTTTGACCCTGCCATCCGTACGGTTTATAGCTCGCGCCGGTAAGGAGAGCGCTCGTGGTCCGTTTCATTCTGTCGTTTGTCGGCGCCCTGTTCAGCTGGGCTGTCACCGCGCTCGCCATCGCAGCGATCGGCCTTGGCGCGGTATTCTGGGTCTATAGCCACGATCTGCCCGATCACGAGACGCTTGCCAATTACACGCCCCGCACCATCAGCCGGATCTATTCCGGCGAAGGGCGGCTCATGGACGAATTCGCCACCGAACGGCGCATATTCGCCCCGATCGAGGAAATTCCCGATCTGGTGAAGCAGGCCTTCATCTCGGCCGAGGACAAGAATTTCTACAGTCATGGCGGGTTCGATGCGCGCGGCATGGCGGGCGCGCTTTACGAGGCGGTGAAATCAGGGGGCAAGAACCTGCGCGGCGCCTCGACCATTCCCCAGCAGGTCGCGAAAAACTTCCTTCTGTCGGGCGACCGGACGGTCGAGCGCAAGATCAAGGAACTGATCCTGGCCACGCGGCTCGTCGACGCCCTGCCCAAGGACAAGATACTGGAACTTTATCTCAACGAGATCGACCTCGGTTTCCAGTCCTTCGGCGTTGCCTCCGCCGCCCAGACCTATTTCAACAAGACCCTGTCGGAGCTGCGCCCCGAGGAAGCGGCCTATCTCGCCGCGCTGCCCAAGGCGCCTTACTCTTATCATCCGGTCAAGAACCGCGAAAAGGCGGTCGAGCGGCGGAATTTCGTGCTGCGAGAGATGTTCCAGAACGGCTATCTCGACAAGGCCGCCTATGAGGCGGCTGTCGCGGCGCCGCTGAAGACCGTGCAGGGCGGCGATTACCCCTCGTTCAAGGGCAGCCTGCCGCCGCGCGACTATTTCACCGACGAGATCAGGCGCCAGCTGTCGAAGAGCTTCGGCGAAGAGGAGTTCTTCGGCGGCGGTCTGACGATCCGCGCGACGGTCGAGCCGGTGATGCAGGCGGCGGCGGCCGCGGCCCTGCAGGAAGCGCTGGAGAAATACGACCGCGGCCAGGGCGTCTGGCGCGGCACGAAGCTGACACTGCCGACCGAAGCGCTGGCCGACGAACCGACCTGGCGTCAGGCGTTGGCCGAGATCGTCGATGTGCCCCGCGATGTGCCGGGCTGGTTCCCAGCGGTCGTTCTGGAGGTCGGCGACACCAGCGCGCGTGTCGGGATCGAAGGCGTCGAGGAAGATGGCGACGGCCATTGGATTCCGGCCGAGGATGTGACCTGGGCGCGCAAGCGGCTCGAGGACGGGACACTTGCCAGGAAGGCCAAGGTCGCGGGTGATCTGGTGGCGGCGGGCGATGTGGTTCTGGTCACCCAGCTTGCCAATGAAGACGGCACGCCCAAGCGCTGGTCGCTCCGCCAGGTGCCAGAGGTCGAGGGTGGCTTCATGGCGATGGACGTCAATACCGGCCGCGTGATCGCCATGCAGGGCGGGTTCTCCTACCAGTCGTCGGTCTTCAACCGCGCGACCCAGGCGCAGCGCCAGCCGGGGTCGAGTTTCAAGCCATTCGTCTATGCGGCCGCGCTCGACAGCGGCTTCTCGCCCGCCACGATCATCGTCGACGCCCCGATCGAGGTGAACACGCCGCAGGGCCTGTGGCGGCCTAAGAACGCCTCGAACAAATTCTACGGACCGACGCCGATGCGAACCGGGATCGAACAGTCCAGGAACCTTATGACCGTCAGGATCGCGCAGGAAATCACTATGGAACTGGTCGCGACCTATGCCGAGAAATTCGGGGTTTATGACCGGCTCGAGCCGTTTTTGGCCAATGCACTCGGCGCACAGGAGACGACGCTTTTCAAGATGGTCGCGGCCTATGCGATGTTTGCCAATGGCGGCGAGCGGGTGGAGCCGACGCTCGTTGACCGCGTGCAGGACCGCTGGGGCCGCACGATCTATCGCCACGACCAGCGCACCTGCGAGGATTGCACGGCCGCGACCCTGCCCGAAGGCGCCGGCCCGCGGATCAGCTCGCAGCGCGAACGGGTGATGGACGCGGTCACCGCCTATCAGCTGACCTCGATGATGCAGGGCGTGGTGCAGCGCGGTTCGGGGTCGGGCGTCCGGCTGCCGGTGCCGATCGCGGGCAAGACCGGCACGACGAACGACGCCAAGGATGTGTGGTTCATCGGCTTTTCCTCGAACATCGTGGCCGGGTGCTACATGGGCTACGACCAGCCGCGCACGCTCGGCGCCGGCGCCTTCGGCGGCACGCTCTGCGTCCCGGTCTTCCAGGCTTTCATGGAAGAGGCGATCAGGAAATACGGCGGCGGATCGTTCAAGGTGCCGCCGGGGGGGCATTTCATCAAGATCAACCGGTTCACCGGCGAAAGGCTGACCGACGATGCCTCGGGCGACTTTGTCCAGGCGGAATATTTCCGCGACGGGCAGGAGACGCTCTTCGGCCTCGATACGCTCATCGACGGCGGCTTTGCCATGGGTCAGAATCTGCCGCTCTACGCCATCGGGGAGGTTGGTGGCGACGAGGGCGGTGGCACCACGACCGTGACCACCGCGGATGGCGAACGCAAGATCATCCCAAAGAAGGCCGATTTCGGCACGGTTTCGTCGGGCGGTCTTTACTGACGGTGATGCGGAAAAGTCTTCGCGAAGACTTTTCCGCCCCGCGGGGCGGGTGTTCGAAGAATTTTCGCGAAAATTCTTCGAACCGGGCCGGGGCGCCCGGCACTGGACCTTTCCGCCTCAGCCTGTATAGAGAGCCTGACGCGCCTTCGGAGGACTTCGATGAAATTCCTGCTCCGTCTCATCACCTGGTGGAACAGCCAGACCCTCGGCACCCAGCTGTTCACCTGGGCCAAGGGCCGGAAGGTCGGCGAGGATGCGCAGGGGAATGCCTTCTACCAGACCAGGGACGGCAAGCGGCGCTGGGTCATCTACAATGGCGAGTGCGAGGCGAGCCGCGTCTCGCCCGACTGGCACGGCTGGCTGCATTTCACCTGGGACGAGCCGCCGACCGAAAAGGCCCTGAAGCACAAGCCCTGGGAAAAGCCCCATCAGGAAAACCTGACCGGCACGCCCCTTGCCTATGCGCCCGCCGGATCGCTGCGCCAGGCCCGACCGGCGGACCGCCGGGATTACGAAGCCTGGTCGCCCGAGGCTTGAGATGGCCGAGAATGTCAGCGAGGTCCTGACCGGCGCGGGCGTCGTCGCCGTGGCCATCGGTTTTGCGCTCTATGCGGGCCTTGGTGAAAGCGCGACGGGCAGCAGAGGGTCCTACGACCTGCATGCAAGCTTCCGCAGCGCCGATGGCGTTTCGGTCGGCACCGATGTGCGGCTTGCGGGCGTGAAGGTGGGTACGGTCACGCGGCTCGACCTGAACCCCGATACCTATTATGCCGACGCGACCTTCAGCATGAAGGACGGAATCGTCATTCCCGATGACAGCACCGCGCTTGTCTCTTCCGAAGGGTTGCTTGGTGGCAATTTCCTGGAAATCCAGCCCGGCGGCAGCCCCGTCGCGGTCGAGCCGGGGGGTGAGATCTTCGATACGCAGGGCGCGGTCGGGCTTATCCAGTTGTTGATGAAGTTCGTCGGACAAGCGTCCGACAGCGGGTCCGGCGGCGGCGAATGAGGGCGATCCTTCTTCCGGTGGCAGCTCTCTTTCCGGTGGCCGTCCTTGCTCAGGATCAGGGCGCGGGCCAGATCAGCACCGCGGAGACCACGGACGCGCCCGGCGCGATCCTGCGCGCGCTCGACAAGGTCTCCGGCCAGACCGTCGATCTGACCTTGAAGGACGGCGAGAGCGGCACGGTCGGCGCTGCCACCAGTGCGCCGCTCACCGTGACGATGAGCGAATGCCGCTATCCGAAGGACAACCCCGCCGCCGACGCTTTTGCCAATCTCGATGTGATCGACGCGGGCGGCACGGCGCTGTTCGGCGGCTGGATGGTGGCCTCCAGCCCCGCACTCTCTGCGCTCGACCATCCGCGCTATGATGTCTGGGTCCTGTCCTGTATCCTGCCCGACGCGCCCGCGCCCGCCGAAGAGAGTGCAGAGACCAGTTCGGGCGGCTGAGGCACATCCGCCGCGCCGAAGTCCGCCTCCATCTCGCGCGCCGCCGCCAAGCGCCTCAGATACTGCGCCTGCGTGATCTCGACCGCGCCGAGCGAGGCAAGGTGCGGTGTCAGGAACTGGGTGTCGAAAAGGATGAAACCCGCTCGCCGCAACCGGTCCACCAGATAGGCAAGCGCGATCTTCGAAGCGTCCGTCTCGCGGGAAAACATCGTCTCACCGCAGAAGACCCGGCCGAAGGTCACGCCGAAGACCCCGCCCACCAGCCGCCCCTCGCGCCAGACTTCAAGCGAATGGGCGTGGCCTGCGTTGAAGAGCGCGCCGTAAAGCAGAAGAAGCGTGTCGTTGATCCAGGTCTCGGGCCGGTCGGCGCAGGCGCTGACCGTACCCATGAAATCGCGGTCGATGGCGATCTCGTAGCCGCCCTTCAAGAGTCGCCGCCGGAGCGACCGCGACAGATGGAACCGGTCGAGCGGCAGGATGCCCCTCAGCCGCGGCTCGACCCACTGGAGTTCCGGACTGTCCCGGCTTTCGGCCATCGGAAAGATGCCGCGCCGGTAGCCCTGAAGCATGATGTCGGCCGTCAGCGCCAGGTTACCCTCACATTCTGTCCGGAAATACTCCGGAGGGGTGCGGGGAGGCGGAGCCTCCCCGCGACAAGGCCGGGCAGGGGCCGGTCAGCCGTAGGTCCGGGCGAGCCACTTTTCCAGCCAGTGGATCGAATAGTCGCCCCGGTGGATATCCTCGTCGGCAAGCAGCGCATGGAAGAGCGGCACCGTCGTTTCCACCCCCTGACCGTCGACGATCAGTTCGGACAGCGCGCGTTTCAGCCGCGCCAGCGCCTCCGGCCGGTCGCGGCCATGGACGATCAGCTTGCCGATCAGGCTGTCGTAATGGGAGGGGATCATGTAGCCGTCGTAAAGTGCGGAATCCATCCGCACGCCAAGGCCGCCCGGCGCGTGGAACTGGGTCACGCGGCCGGGGCGGGGGGCGAAATCCGGCACCTTCTCTGCATTGATCCGCACTTCGATCGCATGGCCATGGACCGTCAGATCCTCCTGCCGGAAGTCCATCGGCAGGCCGGCGGCGACACGGATCTGTTCGCGCACCAGATCGACGCCGAAGATCGCCTCGGTCACCGGATGTTCGACCTGCAGGCGGGTGTTCATCTCGATGAAATAAAACTCGCCGTCCTCGTAGAGGAATTCGATGGTGCCCGCGCCGATATAGTTGATCTCGGCCACCGCATCGGCGCAGATCTTGCCGATCTTGGCCCGCGTTGCAGCATCGATAACCGGACCGGGCGCTTCCTCGAAGACTTTCTGGTGGCGGCGCTGCAGCGAACAGTCGCGCTCGCCCAGATGCACCGCGCGGCCCTTGCCGTCACCGAAGACCTGGATCTCGATATGGCGGGGCCGCTGGAGGTATTTCTCGATATAGACCTCGTCATTGCCGAAGGCGGCCTTTGCCTCGCTCCGCGCGGTGCGGAAGGCGACTTCCAGCTCGCTCTCGTCGCGAGCGACCTTCATGCCGCGCCCGCCGCCACCAGCGGTCGCCTTGATGATGACGGGATAGCCGATATCGCCTGCGACTTTCTTCGCGTCAGTCAGGTCGGCGACGCCGCCGTCCGACCCCGGCACCACCGGAATGCCCAGACGCTTGGCCGTATCCTTCGCGGTGATCTTGTCACCCATGATGCGGATATGTTCCGCCGACGGGCCGATGAAGGTGATGCCGTGGTCCTCAAGCACCTGCACGAAGGCGGCATTTTCGCTGAGGAAGCCGTAGCCAGGATGGATCGCTTCCGCCCCGGTGATCTCGCAAGCCGAGACGATGGCGGGGATCGACAGGTAGGATTGCGACGAGGGCGCGGGGCCGATGCAGACGCTTTCGTCGGCCATGCGCACATGCATCGCGTCACTGTCGGCCGTGGAATGGACGGCGACGGAACGGATGCCCATTTCCTTGCAGGCGCGGATCACCCGGAGCGCGATCTCGCCCCGGTTCGCGATCAGGATTTTTTCAAACATCGCGCCCTCACTCGATGATGAGAAGCGGCGCACCGAATTCGACCGGCGTGCCATCCTCGACGAGGATGCGCTTGACCGTGCCCGCGCGGGGCGCGGGGATATGGTTCATCGTCTTCATCGCCTCGATGATGAGGACGGTCTGGCCCTCCTTCACCTGATCGCCAACCGCGATGAAAGGCGCGGCACCCGGTTCGGCGGCAAGATAGACGGTGCCGACCATGGGCGAGGTGACGGCGCCCGGGTGCGAGGCCGGATCGCCGCCGCCGACGGCGGCGGCCGGGGCGGGCGCGCCGGGGATATGCGGGGCAGGTGCGGCGGCCGCGGCCGCGTGCATCACCGGCATCGGCGCCACGGCCGCCGGGGCCGCATATTTCGATACGCGGACATTCAGGCTGTCATTCTCGCCATATTCGCGCTTCACGCTCAGTTCGGCGAGGTCGTTCTTGTTCAGAAGCGCGGCCAGCGCCTCGATGAAGGCAACGTCGCTCTCGTGGGGGGTCTTGGTCATGAAGTCCTCTAAGGATCCTGTCTGTCGCCCGTCATTCTTCGCGCGCGGGCCTTTCATGCTTGGGCCTGTATAGCCGCAAGGCAGCGGAGTGAAAAGCGCCGATCTGCTGGCCCGGGCCGGGCGGCTCGTCGAAGCCCTTCGGGCACTCCTCGCGGGCGCCCGCCTGGCGACGAGCGTCGAAGACGACGAGGAGCCGTTCTAAAAATTTACCATTTGATAAAAAAATCGACTCGTGTCATGATTCCCGAAAGAACAAGCCAGGGAGGCCTCCGTGTCCAATAGCCAGTTCACGCCCGGCGTGGCGTCGGGAAGGCTTGCAGCCGACGATTATGCAAGGAATTTCGGTGATATCGCTCCGCGGCTCGAGCCGCACGAGGCGCGGGTGGCGGCGGATCGCTGCTACTTCTGCCATGACGCGCCCTGCATGACGGCCTGCCCGACCTCGATCGACATCCCGCTCTTCATTCGGCAGATTTCGACGGGCACGCCGGAAGCGGCGGCGAGGACGATCTTCAGCCAGAACATCCTTGGCGGCATGTGCGCCCGCGTCTGCCCGACCGAACAGCTTTGCGAAGAGGCCTGCGTGCGCGAGACGGCCGAAGGCAAGCCGGTCGAGATCGGGCGGTTGCAGCGTTATGCGACCGACAGCCTGATGGAGGCGGGGGTGCATCCCTTCGCCCGCGCCGAACAGACCGGCAAGAAGGTGGCGGTTGTCGGGGCGGGTCCGGCGGGGCTGTCGGCCGCCCATCGTCTGGCGATGAAGGGTCACGATGTTGTCGTCTATGATGCGCGGGCCAAGGCCGGTGGCCTGAACGAATATGGCATTGCCAGCTACAAGGCGCCGGGATCCTTCGCCGCCAACGAGGTGCAGTGGCTGTTGAAGATCGGCGGCATCCGGATCGAGAACGGCAAGAGCCTCGGGGACGGTCTTGCGCTGGACAGTCTGAAGCAGGATTTCGATGCGGTCGTGCTGGCCGTGGGACTTGCCGGCGTCAATGCGTTGCGGGCCGAGGGCGAGGGGCTGGGCAATGTCCTGAATGCGGTCGATTTCATCGCGGAGCTGCGCCAGCAGCCCGACAAGGCAAAGCTGAATGTCGGGCGCGATGTGGTGGTGATCGGCGGCGGCATGACGGCGGTGGACGCGGCCGTCCAGTCGAAGCTGCTGGGGGCCGAGAATGTCACCATCGCCTACCGGCGCGGGCGCGAGAAGATGTCGGCCTCGACCGACGAGCAGGACCATGCGACCGGCGTCGGCGTGCGTATCCTGCACAATGTGGCGCCTGTCCGCGTTGTCGGAAACGGCGCGGCGCAGGAAGTGGAATTCGCCTATACCGAGGATGGTCCATCGGGGCTGAAACTGTCGTCCGAGACCTTCCGGCTGAAGGCCGATCAGGTGATGAAGGCGATCGGCCAGACCCTGTCGGGCCAGCCCGAGGGGCTGAAGCTCGAGGGCGGCAAGATCGCGGTGACCGGGACGGGGCGGACCTCCGTCCCCGGCGTCTGGGCGGCGGGCGACTGCGCGTCGGGTGGCGAGGATCTGACGGTGACGGCGGTCGCCGAGGGGCGCGACGCGGCCGAGGATATTCATGCAAGCCTGATGGGCTGAAGCGAAACCCCACGCCCCGGACTTGATCCGGGGCCTCCAGCAATCGCCATGAGGTCCCGGATCGAGTCCGGGACGCGGCGGACAGGGAGATTGAGACATGGCAAACCTGACCAGCACTTTCATCGGCATCAAAAGCCCCAATCCGTTCTGGCTGGCGTCGGCCCCGCCCACGGACAAGAAATACAACGTCGAGCGCGCTTTCGAGGCGGGCTGGGGCGGGGTCGTCTGGAAAACGCTCGGCTCCGAGGGCCCGCCGGTCGTCAATGTCAACGGCGCGCGCTATGGCGCGATCTGGGGGGCGGACCGGCGGCTTCTGGGCCTGAACAATATCGAGCTGATCACCGACCGGCCTTTGCAGGTCAACCTGCAGGAGATCAAGGAGGTCAAGCGCAAGTGGCGCGACCGCGCGCTGATCATCTCTCTGATGGTGCCTTGCGACGAGGACTCGTGGAAGGACATCCTGCACCGGATCGAGGATACCGAGGCCGACGGGGTGGAACTCAACTTCGGCTGCCCGCACGGCATGGCCGAACGCGGCATGGGATCGGCCGTCGGGCAGGTGCCGGAATATATCGAGATGGTCACGCGCTGGGTGAAGCAATACAGCCGCATGCCCTGCATCGTGAAGCTGACCCCGAACATCACCGACATCCGCCGTCCGGCGGAGGCGGCGAAGCGCGGCGGGGCCGATGCGGTTTCCCTCATCAACACGATCAACTCGATCACATCGGTCGACCTCGACCTGTTCGCGCCGGAGCCCACCATCGACGGCAAGGGCACGCACGGCGGCTATTGCGGCCCGGCGGTGAAGCCGATCGCGCTGAACATGGTGGCCGAGATTGCCCGGTCCGAGGCGACACGCGGCCTGCCGATTTCGGGCATCGGCGGCGTCACCACCTGGCGCGACGCGGCGGAGTTCATGGCGCTTGGCGCGGGCAACGTCCAGGTCTGCACGGCGGCCATGACCTATGGCTTCAAGGTCGTGCAGGAGATGATCTCGGGCCTGTCGCAATACATGGACGAAAAGGGCATGGCCTCGACCGCCGAACTGGTCGGGCGGGCGGTGCCGAATGTCACCGACTGGCAGTATCTGAACCTGAACTATGTGACGAAGGCGGTCATCGACCAGGATGCCTGCATCAAATGCGGGCGCTGCTATGCGGCCTGCGAGGATACGTCGCACCAGGCCATCGACATGTCGGCCGACCGGACCTTTACCGTCAAGGAAGAGGAATGCGTCGCCTGCAACCTCTGCATCGACGTTTGCCCGGTCGAGAGCTGCATCACGATGCGCACGCTCGATCAGGGCGAACTGGACAAGCGCACCGGCCGCAAGGTCGGCACCTATGCCAACTGGACGACGCACCCGAACAACCCGGCGGCGAAGGCCGCCGAGTAGGGCCTACACCTGGATATCGACCCTGGCGGGCGCGGGATCATCCGTCGCCCGCCAGTCGTTTGGCGGTCGCGCAGTCGCGTCGGATGCCCCGGCTTCGGCACGCGCCCGATCCGCGTCGGCCTGAGCCTCGTCTGACCGGTCCGCCGCATCGCGCTCCTGCGCGTCGGCGCTCTCGGCCGCCCTTTCGGCGGCCCGCGCAAGGTTCTTGCGCTCCCGCGCCTCCGCCTCCAGCACATTGGCCTCAAAAGCAGGCGGCGGGCCCGTCGGCGGCTCTGGGCCGATCACCCGTGGCAAGCCTTCCAGCCAGTCGCGTGTCCGTTCGCGCGGGCTGCGCTGGTCGGCATCGTTGCGCGCAGTCCCGGACCCGTCCGATGGCTTGATCGCCTCGGTCGTCTGCGGCCGCGCGGGCCGCACATGCATCGGCAGCCCCGCCAAGGGCTGCACGGAAGTGAGCATATCCACCATCTGAGCTTCCCCTTCGAGGAAACCCCCACCAACGCACAGCGTCGCACCGGGGCATTAAGAAAAGGTTAGAAAACGGCAGGCGTCAGACGCGAAGCAGCCGTTCGAAGAGCGTCTCCAGGAAATCCTGCGCCTCGGCATATGGATCGTGGCCGTCGCCCAGGACCGCGCGTACCTGCACGTCGAAATCGGCGTAATGCTGCGTGAGCGCCCAGATCGAGAAGATCAGGTGATGCGGCGGCACTGCGGCGATCCGCCCCTCGGCCTGCCAGCGAGCGATCACCGCGGCCTTCTCGTCGACGAGTGCCTTCAGATCGCCGCCCAGCGCCTGCGTGATCCGGGGCGCGCCTTGCAGGATCTCGTTGGCGAAAAGTCGGCTTTCGCGCGGGTAGTCGCGGCTCAGTTCCAGCTTGCGGCGGACATAGTCGAGAATTTCGCCCTGCGGGTCGCCCGCCGCGTCAAGCGCGCGCAAGGGATCGAGCCAGGTATCGAGTAGCTGGCCCAGCAGTTCGGCGTGAACCGCCTCTTTCGACGGAAAATAGTAAAGAAGATTCGGTTTCGACAGGCCGGCGACCTCTGCAATCTGGTCTACGGTGGCGCCACGGAACCCCTGCGCCGAAAAAACATCGAGCGCGGCATCGAGGATCGCCTGCCGGTTGCGCGCCTGAATGCGTGTCGGCGCTCGCTTCTTCTTCTGGGGTTCGCTCACGCGTCGGTCCTCCGACCGGCAGGATAGACGCGCGCACCCGCCGCCCGCAAGCGCAGACCGTCCAGCCTGCGCCCTGAAGGGGTGAAAAATTTATTTAGCGATTCTGCCGGATTTGTTTCGTTTCTATTTATTGCTTCGCGCTGCTCTGCTACATTATGGCCATCGTCCGGCCAGGCGCCTGCCGCGAGATTCGCGGCGCCGCACAGGGGGCGCTCACCGGGCCGGAAGCCCGTTCATGGGAGAGAGACATGGCGCTTGACCGCAAGCCCGCACCGAATGACCTCAACGCCTTCTGGATGCCGTTCACCTCGAACCGCCAGTTCAAGCAAAGCCCGCGCATGTTCGTGGCCGCCAAGGACATGCATTACACCACCTCCGACGGCCGCCAGGTTCTGGACGGTACGGCGGGCCTCTGGTGCTGCAACGCCGGCCATTGCCGTCCGAAGATCACCGAGGCGATCCAGAAACAGGCGGCGGAACTGGACTATGCGCCGGCGTTCCAGATGGGCCATCCGATCGCCTTCGAACTGGCCAACCGGATCATCGACATCGCGCCGAAGGGCATGGAGCATGTGTTCTACACGAACTCCGGCTCGGAATCCGTTGAAACCGCTCTGAAAATCGCCATCGCCTATCATCGGGCGCGGGGCGAGGGGACGCGGACGCGCCTGATCGGCCGCGAACGCGGCTATCACGGCGTGAACTTCGGCGGCATCTCGGTCGGCGGGATCGTGAACAACCGCAAGTTCTTCGGCACGCTTCTGGCGGGCGTCGACCACCTGCCGCACACCCATATTCCGCAGAATGCCTTTTCCAAGGGCCAGCCGGAGCATGGCGCGAACCTCGCCGACGATCTGGAGCGGATCGTGGCGCTGCATGGGGCCGAAACCATCGCCGCCGTGATCGTCGAGCCGATGGCGGGGTCCACGGGGGTTCTTCTGCCGCCGAAGGGCTATCTGGAGAAGCTGCGCGCGATCACCAAGAAGCACGGCATCCTGCTGATTTTCGACGAGGTCATCACCGGCTTCGGCCGTCTGGGGTCTGCCTTCGCCGCGCAGCATTTCGACGTGCTGCCTGACATGATGACGACGGCGAAGGGCCTGACGAACGGCGTCATCCCGATGGGCGCGGTGATCACCACGGGCGAGGTGCATGATGCCTTCATGACCGGGCCCGAGCATATGATCGAGCTCTTCCACGGCTATACCTATTCGGGCAACCCGATCGCGGCGGCTGCAGGCGTGGCGACGCTGGATACCTACAAGGAAGAGGGTCTGTTCGAGCGGGCGCGGGAGCTGGAAAGCTACTGGGGCGATGCGCTGCATGCGCTGAAGGGCACGCGCAATGTCATCGACATCCGCAACATGGGCCTCATTGGCGCGGTCGAGCTGGAGCCGATCGCGGGCCAGCCGACCAAGCGGGCGTTCAGTGCCTTCCTGAAGGCCTACGAGAAGGGCATCCTGATCCGCACGACCGGCGATATCATCGCCATGTCGCCGCCCCTCATCATCTCGAAGGCCGAGATCGACCGGCTGATCGGCACGCTGAAGGAAGTGCTGGATACGCTGGAATGACGGACGGGCCGGGGGGAACCCCGGCCTTCTTCTTTCGCGGGAGGGTGCCCTGGATATTCATCTCAGACCGGCACGGCCAGGGGACGGGGCGCGGATGCTCGGCATCGTGCTTGCCTCGGTCGAACGCCTGACCGGTGGCCACTACGACGCAGACCAGATCGCCGCCTGGACGCGCGACCGCACGCCCGCCTATTACGAGCCCGATATCGCCGCCGGGCGGACGATCATCGCAGAAAAGGCGGGAAGTGCGGTCGGGTTCGTTTCCTCTGCCCCCGGCGAGCTTACTCGGCTTTTCATCACACCAGAGGTGGCAGGGCAGGGGCTAGGCGCGCGCCTCGTCCGCTACGGGATCGAGCTCGCCTGCGCCGAAACCCTAAGACCGGTGATCCTCCAAGCGACCCTGAATGCCCGACGCTTCTACGAACGGAACGGTTTCATGTATGAAAGCGAGGGTGCCTATGCGAATGGTACCGGCGGCATTCCGGTCCGCATCGCCAACATGACCCTCGCGCCGTCCTTCTATCCGGCAGAACGCCGGTCCGTTTCCCAGATCATGGAGAGCCTTTCATGACCGACCGCCCCGCCTGCACCGCCACCCAGATGATCGACGACCCCCGCGTGCGCGTCACCCGTTTCGATTTTGTGCCGGGGGCCGAGACCGGCTGGCACCGGCACGGGTTCGACTATGTCATCACCGCGATCACCGATTGCCACATGCTTCTCGAGGAGCCGGGCGGCGGCACGCGCCGCGTCACGGTGCCCGCCGGAACGGCCTATCGCCGCAGCGAGGGGGTCGAGCATAATGTCGTCAATGACGGCGACGCGCCCATGAGCTTTGTCGAGGTCGAGCTGAAATAGCTCAGGTCAGCCCCTGTTCGGCGAGCGCACTTTCGGTGGCGTCGGCCGTCAGGAACCGCCCGTAAGGTCCGACCTCGATCCCGGTGCGGATCACTTTCGCCGGATTGCCCGCGACGATGCAGCCCGGCGGCACCGATTTCGTCACCACGGCGCCCGCGCCCACCACGCAGCCGTCGCCGATCTCGACCCCCGGCAGGATCAGGGCGCGCCCGCCGATGAAGCAGTTCTTGCCGATCCGCGTATGCAGATACAGCCCGCGCGTGCGGTCATGGGTCAGGATGCGGCTTTCGAAGGCAAGGTAGGAGTTTTCGCCGACATGCACGCCGGGCGGAAAAGTGCGGTCTAGCTTGGCGGACAAGGACATCTGCACCGTCGGATGCAGATCCATGCCCATCACCTTTGCATAGAAGGTCCGCCGGAGGCCGACAAGCAGGTTCCTGAGACCCGAGAGCCGGTTCAGCCCGCGCTTGCGGGCTTTCTTCATCGGCTGGGTGGGGGGCGTATTGGTCATGCGGCGTCTCTTCTGAACTCGCCGGACCCTTCCCGAGAACCGCGCTGCTGTCAATTCCACGACGCCCCCGCACAGGCAGGGTGCTGCTATAGCGCGCCAATCCCCCGCAGGATGATCGATTTCACACTCTCCTTCGCCGCTTTCCACTGTTTGTCGGAAAGTGGCTTGCCGCCGTTCAGCGTCTCGATCTGGTGGCCGAAGTCGGCATAATGCTGGGTGGTGGCCCAGAGCATGTAGAGAAGGTGGCGCGGATCGACCGGCGCCATCTTGCCCTCGTCGATCCAGCGCTGGATGAGCGCCGCGCGCCCCGCGGTCCAGTCGCGCAGCGTGGTTTCCAGATAATCCTGGATCACCGGTGCCCCGTGCATCACCTCGGACGCCCAAACCTTGGATCCGTCGGCGTGGCGGCGCGAGATTTCCATCTTGGCGTCGATATAGGCGCCGATCCCCTCGACCGGGCCCGGGGCATTGTCGAAACTGTCGGCGGCATGGAGCCAGATGTTGAATATCTTGCGGACGACCTCGCGGTAGAGGTCCTCCTTGGTCGGAAAGTAATAATGCAGGTTCGCTTTCGGCAGACCGGCCATGTCGGCGATCAGTTGCATCGTCGCGCCGCCAAAACCGGCCTCGGCAAAGACCTTTTCGGCCGCCGACAGAATCCGCTGTTCATTTTCCAGCCGGATCGCATTGCGTTTCGAGAGGCGCTCGGGCTCGCTCATCTTCGGGTCGGGGTCCCTTCCGGGTCGTCAAGAAATTCGTTGACCGCTTGGTCAGGTTGTGGTCGTCTCAAAGCTGACCATACGGTCAGGAAGCGAGTCGCCGCAAGGGGCATGAAGACCCCGGCCGGACGACGGGGAGAAAAGACATGACCGCACTCGGGGCCAATGCCCGCATCGATTCCGCCCGCCTGTGGGACAGCCTGATGGAAATGGCCAAGATCGGCCCGGGCGTCGCCGGTGGCAACAACCGCCAGACGCTGACCGACGCCGACAGCGAGGGGCGCCACCTCTTCCAGCGCTGGTGCGAGGCGGCGGGTTGCTCGATGGGCGTCGATTCGATGGGCAACATGTTCGCGACGCGCCCCGGCACCGACCCGGACGCGCTGCCGGTCTATATCGGCTCGCATCTGGATACCCAGCCGACGGGCGGGAAGTTCGACGGGGTGCTGGGCGTGCTCGCGGGGCTTGAGGTCGTGCGCACGATGAATGATCTGGGCATCAAGACGAAACATCCCGTCGTGGTGACCAACTGGACGAACGAGGAGGGCGCGCGGTTTGCACCGGCGATGCTGGCGTCCGGCGTCTTCGCGGGGGTTCATACCGAGGAGTACGCGAAGGGCCGGACCGACCTTGAGGGCAAGGTCTTTGGCGAAGAGCTAAAGCGCATCGGTTGGGTGGGCGACGAAAAGGTCGGCGCGCGCAAGATGCATGCGATGTTCGAATATCACATCGAACAAGGCCCGATCCTTGAGGCCGAGGGCAAAGAGATCGGCGTTGTCACCCATGGCCAGGGCCTGTGGTGGCTGGAGATCACCCTGACAGGCAAGGACGCGCATACGGGATCGACGCCCATGAACATGCGGGTGAACGCGGGGCTTGGCATGGCGCGGATCACCGAACGGGTCCATCAGATCGCCATGGCGCACCAGCCGAACGCGGTGGGCGCGGTGGGGCAGGTGACGGTCTTTCCGAATTCGCGCAATGTCATCCCGGGGAAAGTGGTCTTCACCGTCGACATCCGCTCGCCCGAACAGGCGAAGCTGGACGCGATGCGCGGCGAGGTCGAACGTGCGGCCCATGCGGTGGCGAAGGAATTGGGCCTTGGGTGCTCGATCGAACCGGTCGGGCATTTCGACCCGGTCACCTTCGACCCGACGCTGGTGAAGCGGGTGCGGGCGGCGGCGGAAAGGCTGGGGCTGAGCCATATGGATATTGTGAGCGGCGCCGGCCACGACGCCTGCTGGATCAACCGCGTGGCGCCGACGGTGATGATCATGTGCCCCTGCGTGGACGGGTTGAGCCACAACGAGGCCGAGGAGATTTCGCAAGACTGGGCGGCGCGAGGGGCTGATGTCCTGTTCCATGCGGTCGTCGAGACGGCGGGAGTGGTGGGGTGAACATGTCCGCAAACCCTGTCCCGGGCTTGACCCGGGACCTCGCCTTCAACCCGCGCATCGGCGGCGGGGGAGGCCCCGGGTCAAGCCCGGGGCGGGCGCGATTTTTGATGCGGCGCGAGGGGCGGATGTCCTGTTCCACGCGGTCGTCGAGACGGCGGGGGTAGTGGGGTGAGTGTCGTCCGCCTGCTGGCAGCCGTGACAGGCCTCATCTGCGCCTCTGACGCGAGGGCTTACTATTGTTCGGAGCCGTCCGAACCATACATCCCCGCCGGTTATTCGGCCGACTATGACACCATGACTCGCGCCGAGCGTGATGTCGAAGACTACTTTGACGACGTAGAAAGTTACATCGACTGTCTGCAAGACGAGATCGATTCCAGGCGAACCTCAATCTCGTCACTCACCTATGAGATTGAGGAATTCCAGCGCGATGGCGCGTCTGCCATTTCGGAAGCAGAGAACATTCGAGACGAGTGGGATACGGCAGTACGCCAGTTTAACGCTCGCTAAGAGGGGAGCAAGTCATGTCCACCATCATCAAGAACGGCACCATCGTCACCGCAGACCTGACCTACAAGGCGGATGTACGGGTTGAAAACGGGCGGATCAGCGAGATCGGGCCGAACCTGAAAGGCGATCGGGAACTGGATGCCTCGGGTTGCTATGTGATGCCGGGCGGGATCGATCCGCATACCCATCTCGAGATGCCGTTCATGGGCACCTATTCGACCGACGACTTTGAGTCCGGCACGCGGGCGGCGCTCTCGGGCGGGACGAC
This sequence comes from Frigidibacter sp. SD6-1, assembly GCF_030143255.1. Lineage (GTDB taxonomy): Bacteria > Pseudomonadota > Alphaproteobacteria > Rhodobacterales > Rhodobacteraceae > TMP-24. The sequence continues at coordinate 10,327 of NZ_JARJNR010000008.1, read as the reverse complement.
GATGGTGGTCGATTTCGTGCTGCCCGCGCCGGGGCAGGGGCTGATGGACGGCCTTTCCATGTGGCACAACAAGTCGGGCCGGGCGAACTGCGATTACAGCTTCCACATGGCGGTGACCTGGTGGGGCGAGAAAGTGTTCGAGGACATGGCGCCGGTGGTGCGCGAGCACGGGATCAACACGTTCAAGCATTTCATGGCCTACAAGGGCGCGCTGATGGTGAACGACGACGAGCTTTTCGCCTCGTTCCGCCGCTGTGCGGAACTGGGGGCGACGGCGCTTGTCCATGCCGAGAATGGCGATGTGGTGGCCGAACTGACAGCAAAGCTCCTGGCCGAAGGCAATACCGGGCCCGAGGCCCATGCCTATTCGCGCCCCCCCCAGGTCGAGGGCGAGGCCACCAATCGCGCGATCATGATCGCCGACATGGCGGGCGTGCCGCTTTATGTCGTCCACACCTCCTGCGAGGAGGCGCATGAGGCGATAAGGCGGGCAAAGCAGGCGGGCAAAAGGGTCTGGGGCGAGCCGCTCATTCAGCATCTGACGCTGGATGAGAGCGAATATTTCCATCCCGACTGGGACCATGCGGCGCGGCGCGTGATGTCGCCGCCCTTCCGCAACAAGCACCATCAGGACAGTCTTTGGGCGGGGCTTGCTTCGGGGACGCTCTCATGCGTCGCAACCGACCATTGCAGCTTCACGACCGAGCAGAAGCGCTTTGGCCTGGGGAATTTCGCCAAGATCCCGAACGGGACCGGGGGGCTGGAGGATCGGATGCCGATGCTCTGGACCCACGGGGTGAATACGGGCCGGATCACGATGAACGAGTTCGTGGCGGTGACCTCGACGAACATCGCCAAGATCATGAACATGTACCCGAAGAAGGGCGCGGTTCTGGTGGGGGCGGATGCCGACCTCGTGGTCTGGGACCCGGTGAAGACGAAGGTGATCAGCGCCAAGAGCCAGCAGTCGGCGATCGATTACAACGTGTTCGAGGGCAAAAAGGTCAAGGGCCTGCCGCGCTATACGCTGACGCGCGGCCAGGTGGCGATCAACGACGGCAAGGTAGAGACCCGCGAGGGCCACGGGGCGTTCGTGAAGCGCGATCCGAACGGCACGGTCAACCGGGCGCTGAGCGCCTGGAAGGAACTGACCTCGCCCCGCCCGGTGGAACGGACGGGGATACCGGCGACGGGGGTGTGATGCGCGATCTGACGGGGCCGGAAGGGGACGGGCTGATGAAGGACACGATCAATGCGGCGGCTCCGGTGATCGAGGCGCGCAACCTCAACCTTACGTTCGACACGGCCGATGGCGCGGTGCATGCGCTGAAGGACGTGAACCTGACCATCGGCAAGGGCGAGTTCGTGAGCTTCATCGGCCCCTCGGGCTGCGGCAAGACCACCTTCCTGCGCTGTATCGCGGCCTTGGAGACGCCGACCGCGGGCACCCTGACCGTGAACGGCATGACGCCCGATGAGGCGCGCAAAAGCCGGGCCTATGGTTATGTCTTTCAGGCGGCGGGGCTTTACCCCTGGCGGACGATTGCGGGCAACATCAAACTGCCCTTGGAAATCATGGGCTTTGACCGCGCCGAGCAGGAGAGCCGTGTCGAGCGGGTGCTGGAGCTGGTGGAACTCAAGGGCTTCGGCAAGAAGTTTCCCTGGCAATTGTCGGGCGGCATGCAGCAGCGCGCGTCGATCGCGCGCGCGTTGGCGTTCGATGCCGATCTGCTTTTGATGGACGAGCCGTTCGGGGCCCTGGACGAGATCGTGCGTGACCGGCTGAACGAGGAATTGTTGAAGCTTTGGGCGCGGACGGAAAAGACCATCGGTTTCGTCACCCATTCAATCCCCGAGGCGGTGTATCTGTCCACGAAGATCGTGGTGATGTCGCCCCGCCCGGGTCGCATCACCGACGTGATCGACAGCCCCTTGCCGAAAGAACGGCCCTTGGACATCCGCGACAGCCGGGAGTTCATCGAGATTGCCCACCGGGTGCGCGAGGGGCTGAGGGCGGGGCATGGCGATGATATGTGAGGCGCGGGCATGAGCGGTGTTCTTCCCTGGCTTATCGGCTCGACCGCCGTTTTTATGGCGGCCAATTCCGCGCTGAAGATTCATGCCACGAATGGCGGCTGGGCCATGCTGATCGGCGCGCTGGCGCTCTTCTGCATCGGAAACACGATGATGGTGCAGGTCATGCGCGGCAGCGGGCTCGGCCTCGCAATTGCCATGTCGGTCGTCTTCCAGATGGTCGCGATCTCGCTTCTGGCGATGGTCGCCTTTGGTGAGCGGCTGACCGGGCTGCAATGGGCCGGGATCGGGCTTGGCGTGGTTGCCGTTCTGATGATTGCCTGGCCGAAGGGGGCGGGGGCATGAGGAACATCCTGCCGATCCTGACTGTCGTGGCGACCATTGTCGTCCTTTGGTATCTTGCGGCGGTGAAACTGAACTCCGCCTGGGTCTATGATCAGGCCACGCGCGCCGGGGCGGACATGCCTGCCTTTTCCCAGGTGGTCTCCGAAACGATGAACCAGGACCGCCCGGTTCTGCCGACGCCGCATCAGGTCGGGGCGGAATTGTGGAAATCGACGGTCGGCATGGCGGTGACCTCGAAGCGCAGCCTTGTCTATCATGGCTGGGTGACGATCTCGGCCACGCTGCTGGGCTTTGCGATCGGCACCGGGCTGGGCGTTCTGCTGGCGGTCGGGATCATTCACAACCGGGCGATGGACATGTCCGTGATGCCCTGGGCGATTGCCAGCCAGACCATTCCGATCCTTGCCATCGCGCCGATGATCATCGTCGTCCTGAATTCGCTGGGGCTGCAGGGGCTGGTGCCGAAGGCGATCATCTCGGCCTACCTCAGCTTCTTCCCGGTCGTGGTCGGCATGGTGAAGGGGCTGAGGAGCCCCGATCAGATGCAGCTTGACCTGTTGAAGACCTACAATGCCAGTGCCGCGGGCGCCTTCTGGAAGCTGCGCGTGCCGTCTTCGATGCCCTATCTCTTTGCCTCGCTGAAGGTCGGGATCGCGGCCTCGCTCGTTGGCGCCATCGTCGGCGAATTGCCGACCGGCGCGGTGGCGGGGCTAGGGGCGCGGCTTCTCAGCGGCTCCTACTACGGGCAGACGGTGCAGATCTGGGCCGCGCTTTTCGCGGCGGCCATCGTGGCGGCGGGCATGGTGATCGTGATCGGCCTGATCGAGAAGGGGACCTTGCGGCGCATGGGGATGGTCCGATGAGCTGGGTGACACTTGCACTCGCCGCCTGGGCGGGCGGCTGGTATGTGAACGTCCGGCTGTCGCATTCGCGGGCGGCGCGGACCCGGGTCGGACAGCTGGCCGTGCCGGTGATCTTCGGCATCACGGTCCTGGTCCTCTGGGAGGGTCTGGTGCGTGGCCTCGGTGTCAGCCCGGTGATCCTGCCGCCGCCCTCCGCCGTCGCTGCGCGGATCGGCTCCAGCCTGCCGACGCTGGGCGCCGATTTCTGGCAGACGGCAGTGAAGGGCGCGTTGACTGGCTATCTGCTGGGTTGTGGCGCGGCGGTCTTGACGGCGATTGCCATCGACCGGTCGCCGTTCCTTCAGAAAGGCCTGTTGCCGGTCGGCAATTTCGTGGCGGCGCTGCCCATCGTCGGGGTGGCGCCGATCATGGTCATGTGGTTCGGTTTCGACTGGCAGTCGAAGGCGGCGGTCGTCGTCATCATGGTCTTCTTCCCGATGCTGGTGAACACGGTCGCAGGGCTGAAGGCGACGGACGCGATGCAGCGCGACCTGATGGCCACCTATTCGGCGAGCTACTGGCAGACGCTGGCAAAGCTTAGGCTGCCCGCGGCCATGCCCTTCATCTTCAACGGGCTGAAGATTTCCTCGACGCTCGCCCTCATCGGCGCCATCGTCGCGGAATTTTTCGGCAGCCCCATCGTCGGCATGGGGTTCCGCATCAACGCCTCGATCGGGCAGCTTGCGCTCGACATGATCTGGGCAGAGATTGCGGTGGCGGCATTGGCGGGCTCGGCCTTCTACGGCCTTGTCGCGCTGATCGAACGACGGATGACTTTCTGGCATCCGTCGCAAAGAACGTGACTCAGGCGCCGGGCCAAACCGGCGACGCAACATGGAGGTCGAAGGAATGAGGAAGCTACTGACGGGCGCCATCCTTGCCGCGCTAGGCGCTGGCGGCGCGCAGGCAGCAGACGATGTGACGCTGCAGCTGAAATGGGTCACACAGGCCCAGTTCGCGGGCTATTACGTGGCCCAGGCACAAGGGTTCTACGAGGAAGAGGGGCTGAATGTCACCATCCTTCCCGGCGGCCCGGACGTGGCGCCCACGCAGGTGATCGCTGGCGGCGGCGCGGATGTGGTCATCGACTGGATGCCCTCGGCCCTGGCTGCGCGCGAAAAGGGTCTGCCGCTGGTGAACATCGCCCAACCCTTCAAATCGTCAGGCATGATGCTGACCTGCCGCAAGGACAGCGGCGTCGCCACCTCGGCCGATTTCGCGGGCAAGACGCTGGGTGTCTGGTTCGGCGGCAATGAATATCCGTTCCTGAACTGGATGAACAAGCTTGGCCTGAAGACCGACGGGTCGGACGGCGGCGTGACGGTCCTGAAGCAGGGCTTCAACGTCGATCCGCTTCTGCAGAGCCAAGCGGCCTGCGTCTCGACCATGACCTACAACGAGTATTGGCAGGTCATCGACGCCGGGCTGACGCCCGAAGACCTTGTCGTCTTCAAGTACGAGGACGAGGGCGTGGCGACGCTGGAGGACGGGCTATACGTCATGGAGGAAAAGCTCGCCGACCCGGCCTTCGAGGACAAGATGGTGCGTTTCGTCCGCGCCTCCATGAAGGGCTGGAAATGGGCCGAGGAAAATCCCGATGACGCGGCGATGATCGTTCTCGATAATGACGCCACCGGCGCGCAGACCGAAGCCCACCAGAAGCGGATGATGGGCGAGATCGCCAAGCTGACCGCCGGATCGAACGGCGCGCTGGACGAGGCGGACTACCAGCGCACGGTCGATGCGCTGATGTCGGGCGGGTCGGACCCGGTGATCACGAAGGCGCCGGAAGGGGCCTGGACGCACCAGATCACCGACAAGGCGCTCCAGTAAGGTCTGTACGAGGATCAAGGGGCGCGGAGGTCTTCCTCCGCGCCTTGCCTTTCACCCTTGGCGGCGGCGAAAAAGCCGTTAGAAGGGTGACAGAGACAGGAGGCGCCGGTGCGGAATATTGGTCGGATAAAGTCGGTTTTCGCCGCAGCGGTCATTCTGGCGGCCCTCTCGGCCTGCAACCGTGGCCAGCCGAAACTGACCGAATGCCTGGGCGACGTGCCCGCCGTGCCACGCATCCATGACGTGGCGCCGCCGAACTGCCCGTCGAATTGAGTTGCAGGACTCGCTTGCGGTTTTCCTTGCTTGAAAATCCTGTAAACTCCCTCCTGTAAAGGAGGGCACATGCGCCGCGCGCTAACAGGAACCCGCATCCGCGAACGGCGTTTGCTGCTTGGCCTGACGCAAGCCGATTGCGCCCGCCGCGCGGGCGTCTCGCCTGCCTATCTCAATCTCATCGAACATAATCGCCGCCCGGTCGGGCCCGAGCTGCTGGAAAGGCTTGCCGCGACGCTTGGTGTCGAAACCGGACTGCTGGCCGAAGGGGCGGAAGGGGCGCTTCTTCAGGCGCTGACAGAAGCGGCGGCGAGTGTCGAGCCGACGGCGGCGCCGCCGGAAACGGCGCGCATCGAGGAATTCGTCAGCCGCTTTCCCGGTTGGGCCGCCCTCCTGGCCGAACGTCAGGGACGTGTGCAAAGCCTGACGCGGCGGATCGAGACCCTGTCGGAACGGATGGCGCAGGACCCGTTCCTGTCGGCCTCGCTGCACGAAGTCCTCTCGGCGATCACCGCGATCCGCTCGAGCTCGGCCATCCTCGCCGAGGAAAGCGACCTCGACCCCGAATGGCGCGCCCGCTTTCACCGCAACATTTACGCCGACAGCATCCGCCTGACCGAGGTCTCGACCGCGCTTGCCGCCTGGCTCGATCAGGCGCATGCGCCCGAGGCGGGACTGGCCGCCCCTCAGGAAGAGGTCGAGGCCTGGCTCGCCTCGCGCGGCTGGGAACTGCCGGGACCGGGCGGGGGTGCCGACGATCCCGCGCCGGACCTTGCCTCGGGCGCTGCCCAAGAGCTTGCCGGGCGCCTGATCGCACGGCATCTGTCCGACCTGCGGCTGTTGCCCGACGCGGCGCTCGCGCCGGTTCACGCCGCTACCGGCGATCCGTTCGAGGTCGCGACACGACTGGGGTTGCCTCCCGCGCTGGTCCTTCGGCGCTTGGCGCTGCTGCCGTCGTCCCCTGCCGAAACCGGGACGCCCGCCTTTCCGGAAGGGGCTGCGGCGGTGGCCTGCGACGCGTCCGGCACGCTCACCTTCCGCCGCCCCTGCGCGGGCTTCGCCCTGCCGCGCTTCGGCGCGGCCTGTGCGCTCTGGCCGCTTTACGAGGCATTGTCGCAGCCTTTCACCCCGGTCTCGACGCTTCTGCGGACCGCCGCGCGCGGCAGCGGCGGGCTGTTCCGCGCCTATGCCTGGGCGGAGAGAGCCTATCCGGCGGGCCTTGCCGCGCCGCCGGTGACCGAAGCCTGGATGCTTCTGCTTCCCCTGCGGGCCGCGCCCGATACAGCGCGTGCCGTGGGCTCCTCCTGCCGTGTCTGCGCCGAGACCGCCTGCCCGGCGCGGCGCGAACCCTCTATCGTTGCCGCCTAGCTCTATGCGACCGCGCGGGGGCGATCCCCCGACGCCCCCTGCGCGCCCTCAGCGGGCCGCGATCGCGGCCTTTTCGGCCGGGTAGACGAGACCGGCAGAGATGATCAGCTTGGCGGCATCCTCGACCCCCATCTTGTCCAGCAAGATCACATCCGTGCGTGGCACATAGAGCAGGAAGCCCGAGGTCGGGTTCGGTGTGGTCGGCAGGAAGACCGTCAGCAATTCACCGGAAACCGGTATCTTCTCGGCGATCTCGCCCTTCGCGGCGGTCGAGACAAAGCCCACCGCCCAGATGCCGGGGCGCGGATATTCGATCAGGCAGGCCGTGTCGAACTTCGATTCGCTTTGGGAAAAGACGGTTTCCGCGATCTGCTTCAATCCGTTGTAGATCGAGCGGACGAAGGGCATCCGGTCAACTAGGCCTTCGCCCCAGCCGATCATCTGCCGCCCGATCAGCCCCTTGGCGATCCAGCCGACGAAGATGGTAAAGACGAGGAAGATGATCACGCCGAAGCCACGGATCGACACCGGCGGCTGATAGCCGAGATAGCGGTCGAGCATCACGTCCGGATGGAAGGCGTAGGGCACGAAGGGCAGAACCCAGCTGTCGATCCAGCCGACGATCTTCCAGATGAGCCAGATGGTCAGCCCGACGGGCAGGACGACCACCAGACCGGTCAGGAAATTCGCCCGGAACGCCCCGAGGAGGGTGCGTCGGGCATGGCTATGGGCAGGCGGATGCTGCGGTTCGGCGGTCATGGCGTTCCCTTCCCTTGCCTTCGAACTTAGGCAAGTGCTCTCGCCCTATCAATGGCCGGAAGCGAGCGAAATCGCGATGGCCGATGCAAGGCGGGCATTGTTGAGGACAAGGGCGATATTGGCCTCAAGCGAGCGCCCGTCCGTCAGCCGGAAGATCCGGTCGAGAAGGTAGGGCGTGACCGCTTTGGCGGCGATCCCGTCACGTTCCGCATCGGCAAGGGCAGCCTCGATCACCGGCACGATCACCTCGCGCGGAATCTCTGCCTCGGCGGGGATCGGATTGGCGACAAGCTGGCCGCCCGAAAGCCCGAGCGCGCCCCGCATCCTGTGGGCGCGGGCAATCTCGGGCGCGCTGTTCATGCGCAGCGGCGCGCGAAGGCCCGAGGCGCGCGACCAGAAGGCGGGAAAGTCATCCTGGCCGTAGGCGATGACCGGCACGCCCAGGGTTTCCAGCACCTCAAGCGTCTTCGGCAGGTCGAGGATCGCCTTTGCCCCGGCGGCGACCACGGTGACCGGCGTCTGCGCCAACTCGTGCAGGTCGGCGGAAATGTCGAAACTCGTCTCGGCGCCGCGATGGACGCCGCCGATACCGCCGGTCGCAAAGGTCTCGATCCCGGCCAGATGGGCGCAGATCATCGTCGCGGCAACCGTCGTGGCGCCGGTCCGCCCCGAGGCGAGGCAGGCGGCGATATCGGCGCGGCTGAGCTTCATCGCGTCCGGCGTGCGGGCAAGATCCTCCAGCCCCGCATCATCAAGGCCGACATGGATAGCGCCGGCCATGACCGCGATGGTGGCGGGAACCGCCCCCGCCGCCCGCACCTCGGCCTCGACCCGGCGCGCGGTTTCGAGGTTCTGCGGATAGGGCATGCCATGGGTGATGATCGTCGATTCCAGCGCGACGATGGCGCGGCCCGCGGCCGCCGCCTCGGCAACCTCGGGCGAACGGTGCAGCGGCAGGGCCGTCATGATGTGATATCTCCCGAAACGTAAAGGGCCGCAGCCTCCAGCGCGGCCGCAAGCGCATCGGCGCGGGTCGCGCCGCGTCGCTCGGCCACGAGGTGCGCCGCCATGAACGTATCGCCCGCGCCGGTCACACGTGTCACCAGAACCGGCCGGGGCGGGGCGCTGATGACGCCTTCACCGATGGCACCGTCAGCCGCCGCCTGACCGCCGTTCGTCACCAGCACCCGGCGCGCACCGCGTGCCAGAAGTCCCTCGGCCGCCTCGGGCGCCGAGTGGAAGCGGCGCTGGCACAACAGCCCGGCCTCTTCAAGGTTTACATAGATCGTGGCATTTTCCATCGGCAGGATCGGCAGCAGCCGCTCTGCCTTGCCCGGCGAGGCGGGCGCGATGCGAAGGTCAGCACTGGCAAAAAGCGGCGAGGCGGCAATCTCGGACAGAAGGCTCACGGTCAGATTGCCATCAAGCGCGATCGGCCCCGCCCAGGGCGCACCCGCGCGGCCAAGCCGGCCATCACCGAGCGGCGCGAGGATCTTGTCGCCCGCGCGTTCCAGCGAATGGGCATCCGCAATCGCGGCAATCAAACCGTTGCCGCCCTCGATCGCCATGTAACGGTCGGTCGGCAGGTCGTCGGACCGGTAGGCAAGGCTGCAATCGACGCCAAGCCCCGCCGACGCGGCGATCATCTCCTCGCCCTCGGCGTCACGGCCGATGGCCGTCAGGACGGCGGGCCGCAGGCCGAAGCGCGAGAGTGTCATCGCGATGTTCATCGCCACGCCGCCCGGCAGGCGGCTGATGCGGCCGGGCACATCGGCGCCCGCCTCCATATGTGCAGGCGTGCGGCCGATGATGTCCCACAGGACCGAACCGATGCAGAGAATGTCGGGGGATGCGCTGGTCATTCCCGCTAGATGCAACGCCAAAAGGCGCGGCGCAAGCCGGAGATTGTTTGACCAAGGCCGATCAGATCATGGCAGAATGGTCGGGGAGGTGACCCATGACCTACAGCGGACTGCCGCGCGCGACCTTCGATTTCCTCGCCGATCTCGAGCAGAACAACGACCGTGGTTGGTTTGAAGACCATCGGGCGGACTATGAGGCACACTGGCTTTCTGCCGGGTTCGACCTGATCGCGGCGCTGGCACCCCTTTGCGACCGGATGGAACCCCGGCTTCTCGCCGTGCCGAAGCTCAACCAGTCGCTCCGCCGCATCCACCGCGACACGCGCTTTTCCAGGGACAAGACGCCCTATCAGCCCTCGCTGCACCTGATCCTGTCAACCGGGTCTGCCTTCAACAAGGTGCCGGGCATGCATATCGTGCTGACGCCCGAGGGCCTCGGCTACGGCGCCGGGCATTATGGGCTGGACCCCGCAGCGCTCGACCGGATGCGCGCGCGCATGTGCGATGCTGAGGACCGCGCGGCGCTCCTGTCTGCGCTCGACCGGGCGGCGGAGGCGGGCAGCACGCTCGACGCGCCCGATCTTGCCCGCACGCCCAAAGGGTACGAGACCGAGCCGGGCTGGGATCATCTCCTGCGCCGCAAGAGTCTGATCGCCCGGACGCAAGAGAATCTCGCGCCGCCAGACTGGCTCTTCACGCCAGAGGCGCCCGAACGGCTCGCAGCCATCGCGCGCGCACACCTTCCGCTTCTTGCCTGGCTCTGCGCCTGACCCTTCATCTTGGCCCAAGTACCTCCGCCGGAGGCAATCCCGAGCACCCCGGACCCATGTCCGGGGTGCGAGAGATGGCTTGCGCGGCGCCACAGCGCCGCGCTCCGCCTGAAAACAGCAGGGGAATCGCATTTGAGAAATATCTCTGGCGGTGAGGGGTGATATGGATTCTTTGGAGGGC
>NZ_JARJNR010000007.1 GCF_030143255.1 Frigidibacter sp. SD6-1 | reverse complement strand
TCCGTCCCTTCGTTGGGTCGGACTCTAGTTCCTAATGGAGGAAAAATCCCGTGGCAGGTCAGCATTCGAAGGGCAGACGACCTTCAGCCCCGGGATATGGGTGAAGATCGGGGTCAGCATCTGGCTGTGCTGGGCCGCCGCGCGGAAGCCCGCGCCACACATCGCGCGGATCACCACCGGCGTTTCCGCCTTGCCGCCGAACATATAACGGAACTTGGCCGCCTGGTTGTAGATCTGGTCCAGACAGACGCCCATGAAGTCGATGAACATCAGTTCCGCCACGGGGCGCAACCCGCAGGTCGCCGCACCAATCGCCGCGCCGACATAGGCGCTTTCGGAAAGCGGCGTGTCGATCATCTGCTTGGGGTGCTTGTGGTACAGCCCCTTGGAGACCCCCAGAACCCCGCCCCAGGCGTCATCCTCGCCCGCAGCACCCGCGCCGCCGACGATATCCTCGCCCATCATGATCACCGTGGGGTCGCGGCTCATCTCCTGATCCAGCGCCTCGTTGATCGCGTCTTTCATGCTCAATGTACGTGCCATTTTTCTCTCCTTTCTCGTGTCAGCGCGTGTCAGTAGGACACGTACACATCGGTGGTCAGTTCTGCGGGGGTGGGCAGGGGTGCTGCCTTCGCCTCGCGCACCGCGTCCTCGATCAGGGTCGCAACCTCGGCGTCGATGGCGTCCAGCTCGGCGTTGGTCAGAACACCGGCCTCGGTCACCTTGGCGCGGAAGATCTTGAGGCAGTCGCGGTTCTTGCGGTTGTCCTCGTTCTCGCCCGGGGCGCGATAGGTCTGGGCGTCGCCCTCGAAATGGCCGAAGAAGCGGATCATCTTGCATTCCAGAAGCGTCGGACCGCCGCCTTCGCGGGCGCGCTTCACGACCTCGCCCGCAGCTTCATAGACGGCAAAGAAATCGGTGCCATCCACCGTGATGCCCGGCATGCCGAACCCAGTCGCACGGTCGACATAGCTGTCGGAGGCGACCGCATAGTCAACGCTGGTCGATTCGGCATAGCCGTTGTTTTCCACGACGAAGATCGCGGGAAGGTCCCAGATCGCGGCCAGGTTCATCGATTCCAGCACCGTGCCCTGGTTCGAGGCGCCATCGCCGAAGAAGGTGATCGCCACCCCGTCATGGCCGAGCTTCTGCGCCGCCAGAGCCGCACCGCACACGAGCGGCGCACCGGCGCCAAGGATGCCGTTCGCGCCCATCATGCCCTTGGACAGGTCGGCGATATGCATCGACCCACCCTTGCCCGCGCAGGACCCGGTCGCCTTGCCATAGATCTCGGCCATCATGCCTTTCACATCCACGCCCTTGGCGATGCAGTGGCCGTGGCCCCGGTGGGTCGAGGCGATGCGGTCATGATCCTTAAGATGCATCATGATGCCGACGCCCGCGGCCTCTTCGCCCGCATAGAGGTGGACGAAGCCGGGAATGTCGCCGCGGCCGAAATCGACATGCAGGCGCTCTTCGAATTCGCGGATCGTCTTCATCCGGCGATAGGCTTGCAAAAGCCCGTCTTTTTCCAGTGGGAACGGGTTGCTCATGTGATCCTCCCTTTTGGCTGAGCAGAGTGCAGCGCCTCGGATGCTGCACGGGTGAGAAGCCCGTGCCGGGCCGCATAGGCCATGCAATCGGGCACGTTGACGGTGCGAAACGCATCGGTCTGAAGCCGGATGCTGACATCGCAGGTTTCGCTGAAGGTCAGCTCGCGCTCGCCATCCAGCGCGAAGGACCCGGCCGAGACGCTGGGCAGATAGACCGTGTCGGGCAGAACCTTCTCGACCCCACCGATGCCGACCTCTTCGATCAGGCCCGGGGCGATGGGCGCCATCAGCCCCGTCAGCATCCGCAACACGATATTCGCGCGGTCGTTGATCGGCAGATTGCCCGCATGGCTGACGATCCGCCGGATGCCGCGGGCCGAGACGGGATTGGCGATGATGCCGACTTTGGTCATGAAGGCGGTCTCCTTTCGACCCAATAAGCAACGACCGTGCCAAATAGGTCTGGGCGCGGGTGTGCAGCCCAGGACCGGAAGCCTGGCGGCGGTCATTCAGACGACGATTGTCACCGGCTGCATCGCCCGCTCGGGTCACCGCGCGCAGCCGCGCCGCTGATCGCCCGTGCGGGTTGAAAACGCAGCGCCCCTGCGGAAGAAAGGTGAACAGGCGCTCTGATCGCATCGCCCTTGAGCGCAAAGCGGCCCCTGAGAGGCGATGCGGCAGCCAATCCGCCGAGGGCCCCGGGCATTCTCGCCGTGATTTCCCGCCCGGTCCTGGCGTTTGACCGCACGCAACCTTGATGCCAAGAATGCCGGGTGACTTCATGGGTGCGGGAAGACCTTATCGCATCGGGCCAGGACAAGATGTGCAGCAGGTTCAGCGCCAGACCCAGATACAGAAACTCTCCCTGACGCAGTCCATGCGGACCTCTCTCTCGCTCCTGGCGATGGATGGCGACGAAGCGTTGCATGCGATCCGGCGCGAGCAGGGCCGCAACAGTTTTCTGCGGGCTGTCTCCCCGACCCTGTCCGGCGGCGGCGGCGGCGAGGCAGATCGCCCCGGAGGTGCGCACTCGGAAAGTGCGACCGATGATCTGCTGCGGCAAATCTCCCTCATCCGCCTGTCGCCCCGGCAAAACCGGCTGGCGCAAGACCTGGTGCACAGTCTCGACGAGCGCGGCTTTCTGCCCGACAGCCCTGAAGAGACGGCGGGGTACCTGAAGTGCAGCCAGACAGAGCTTGGCGCGCTTCTGCCGATCCTTCAGGAAAGCGTGGAACCCGCGGGCATTTTTGCCTGGTCGCTTGCCGACAGCTTCCGGCTGCAATTGCAGGCGAAGAACCGGTTCGACCCGTTGATCGAAAGGCTTCTTGGTCGGCTCGACCTGATCGCGCGTCAGGATATCGATGGGATTTGCACGGCCGGCGATATCCGTTCGCTCAACCCAAGCCCTCTGGCCCGCCAGTCCCATGACCTGCTGCCGACGGGTCAGCCCGAACTGATCATCAGCGCAAATTCCGACGGCAGCTGTTCTGCATCGCTGAACGAAGCGGCCCTGCCCCGGCTTTTGACCGATGACGCGCTTTTCTCCACGACAATGGCTGCCGAAGCCGATGCCCACGCACAAAGCTATTACCGCGATCGCTATCGCGGGGCCGCCTCCATGGTGCGCGCCATGCAGAAGCGCGCCAACACCTTGCTCGCGGCCGGTCAGGCCATCGCCGACCATCAGCCCAAGTACATCCGGACCGGGCGCTTGCACGACAAGCTGCCCCTGACCATGGCGCAACTTGCCGACAGGATCGGCGTCAATAAAAGCACGATCAGCCGGGCGCTGTCCAATTGCAGGATCAGCACCGAGCTCGGCATTCTCCCCGCCGGGCACTTTCTGGCACGCCCGGTCAGCGACGATGCCCCGAACGGACACGCGACCATCTCTTGAACAGGCTGCGCCTGCTCGTCGAGACCGAGGACCCGCGACGCCCCCTTTCGGACGAGGCGCTGGCAAGACAACTCGACAAGGCAAGGCTGCCGATTTCGCGGCGCACTGTCGCAAAGTATCGCCAGTTTCTCGGTATCCCGGGTGCATATGGCCGCAGGGCCGATGGTGGGGTGTGATCGGGACGCGATGGCTTGATACGAACCGTATCCCGAGGTCCGGATGTCGTTCGCGCATTGCTTTGGGGCGAACTGGTCGCGGAACGATCCGATCCTGTGCCAGGCGGCTACCTTTGTGCGTGCGGCGGCTCTGCGGCGGAGATAGTTCGGCAATGCGCGCGACCGCTTTCGCATCGAACTGCCGAACGACGAGGCGATGCGGACGAGCGGCCTCGAAGGCGAGGTGGCGCAGCGGTCCTGTGTTCAGTCCTCCCGGTTCCGCCCTTTCGGCCTCCCCCTGCGAACGCGCCGACAGGGGCGCACGAGCAGGGCGTCGCTCAGATGCTTGTCGACCTCACCCCCCGGTCCCGGTTCGCTGCCGCCGCCGTGATGCCCTTTGCCAGAATCTGGCCGGTAAGGCATTCTTCCGGTGGAAAGTCGGGATCACGCCCTCAAACCGTGGGCTCAAACAACGGGGTAAGACGGGCCTCGACATCGACGGCGCCCCCCGGTTCAACATCCAGACGCACTTTCACTCCGGCCGCCTTGCAAAGCGCCGCACCGCCCGCGCAGTCCCACATCCCCGAAACCGATCGTTCGATGTAGCCACCAAGCCGTCCGGCCGCCACGAGCATCAGCGAAAGCGCGCAGGATCCGTAGCCGACGATGTTATAGCCCTCTGACGTCACGCGATCTTCCGTTGCGCACCGGTCGCGGGAGGTCCAGGCGCTGTTTCTTCCGACCGCGAAGCAATTGGGCCGGGCGGGCGCGGATTTCGCCGACAGACCGGTTGAACAAAGCCCCTGACCCGCCGATCCGCTGGCGCTGATCCGCAGCGCGGGCGCGTGGACCGATCCTGCGACCGGAACCCCGTCTTCGACGAGGCCGATGGATATGGCCCAGAACGGCAGGCCGGACAGGAAGTTGGCCGTTCCGTCGATCGGATCGACGCTCCAGTATCGCCGGGACGGATTTCCGCCAAGCTCTTCCCCGATCACCGGAACGCCCGGAAACTCGATCATCAGACGATCACGAATGAACTGTTCGACCGCATGATCCGCGTCCGAGACGTAATCCAGCGGCGATTTGACCGTCACGGTCCGCGCATGCTGGTCTTCGAAGAAGCCCATCGCCAGACGGCCGGCCTCATCAATGATGTCGGCAAGTGTCGACAGATCGGTCGCACCAAGGGCGGTTTCTGCAATCGTCATGAGTGAAACCCCGCCGCGCGCAGCCAGGCCAGAACGAAGGGCGCTTCGTCGGTCTGGATGACCGTTGCGCCATGGGCGATCCAGAAACCGTAGACCGCGTCCGGAACGACGCGTCCAAGTTCACAGCTGCGCCCGCCGTTCCATTGATGATTGCCGTTGGTCACCGGGTTTACATACAGCGTGTTGACGAACAGCCGGACGTTGTGTTCGACCGCCAGCCGCCGCGCGCGGGGCGAGAACAGCACGCCGCCGTCCAGTGTCATCCCCCGCCGGGCCAGCAGGCTGTAGCCGTCATCCGCGCCGAATTCATAGTCGACCACGCATTCCACGCAATTGGGCCTGAGGATACGCACCGCACGTTCGAAGCCTTCGAAACCGTCCGCGCTGTCGATGATCACCGGGATGACGTCGACAGGCGCCGTGCAGGCGTCGATCATCTTGCGGATCGTGGTGAAGTCGGTGCCATCGCGAAGGTTCGTCTTGACCGTGACCTGCGCAGAGACGCCGCATCTTTCGGCCAGCGTCGCCACGTCGGTCAGCAGCTCGACCCCGGATTTCAGTTCCACGTTGATCATCATCTGCGGTCCGAGCGCGGCAAAGACCGCTTCCAGCGATGGAATGTGACAGCCAAGCGGCGCGCGCGTGGTCGGGTGGACCAGTTCGATAGCGCGCAGGTCGGACCTCGTCAGGGCGGCAACCTCGCCGGTCGCATCGGTCGTACGTTCCAGCGTGCGGTCATGGATCACGACCAGCGACCCGTCCGCGATCCGGTGGACGTCGACCTCGACCATGTCGACGCCGAGGTCGCGCGCCCGCTCGACCGCGCGCACCGAATTCTCCGCCGTCACGACCTTTCCGCAGGACAGGAAATCGCCACGATGCGCGGTGACGAAGACCTCTCCCGGCGTGCCGTTCGGGTCGCGGAACCGTTCGTGCAGTTGCCGTGGATCAAAAGTGCTCATGATCAGCGTTTCTCCTGCCCGTTGCCCAGGCCGTATCTGTCCGCAAGCGTGATGGTGAGAAGCGAGAAGGCCATGATCAGGACGATATAGACCATGTTGATCGCTGCCAGTTCCGGGTTGGTGGATCGGGCGCCCTCGAACAGTGCGATGGAAAGCGGCTTGTTGTTCACGTTGAACAGGAACGCGGACATCGAATATTCGCTCATCAGGGAATTCAGCGTCATGCCCGAAACCAGCACGATGACCGGCAGGACGATGGGCAGGGTGACGCGGAAGAACCGGTAATAGGCGGGGGCGCCCAGCGATTGCGCCGCCTCGTTCAGAGCCGGGTCCAGCGACAGGAAAGCCGCGCGAAGAAACCGGATCATCATCGGTATGGCAACGATCGCATAGCCGATGGGCAGGATCCAGAACCCGCCAAGCAACGTCGCGCCGAAGACCAGCTGGCTGGGCTCGTCATAGGTCAGGATCAGTCCGATCGCAACGAAGGGCGCGGGCAGGATCCATGGGATCATGAATGTCAGGTCAAGCGCGTTGCTGACCGCACCCTTCACGCGCTGCGCCATGGCGACGACGAACAGCGAAATCAGGATACCGGCCGCGATCGCCGCCAGTGCCATCAGGATCGAGTTTCTGAGCGGGACGAAGGCGGTGTCCTGCGAAAAGACCGTGACGTAGTTTTTCAGCGTCAGGGTCGAGGGCAGCACCTCTGTGCCGATGGACCTGGCCGGTGCGAAGGAAAACAGGACCACAAGCACGATCGGCACCAGCTGGATCAGCGCCACCAGATAGGCCAGCCCGGTCACCAGCGTTCGCATCGGCGGGCTGGCGATCCGGACGCGCTCGATCGGTACCGGCGTCTTCGCGCCACCGATGAAGCTGCCGCGCCGTTCGATGTACTGCATGGCGACGATACACAGGATCACCGCCGCGCCAAGCCCGATCGAGAGCATCGCGGCCATGTCGGGCCGGCGCAGCGAATTCAGCGTCAGGATAAGCTCGGACACCATGTCGAAACGCTGTCCGCCAAGCACAGCCGGGATCGAGAAAGAGCCCAGGGACTTGTAGGTGACGAGCAGCGTCGTGGCGAATATCGTCGGCAGGAGCACCGGCAACACGACCTGCAGAAAGGCCCGCATGTTAGAGGCGCCCAGGCTGCGCGCGGCTTCGACCGTCGCATAGTCGACACGCCGGATCGCTGCGCGCAGGAACAGGAAATGAAAACTGGTCAGCAGGAAGCTGTGCGCAAAGACCACGGCAAACGTGCCCGAGAACCAGTCGTTCGGCAATGCGGGGTAGATGCTCTGGATGATCCGGGTCAGCGCACCGGTCGGCCCGTAGACAAAACCGTAGCCCGTGGCGGCGGCGACCGAAACGAAGATGAGAGGCGTGGAATAGGCAAAGCGCAGGAAGCCGCGGCCGGGCACCTTGAGATATTCGAGCACTGCGACCTGAAAGAGTCCGACGACATTCACCGTGATGATCGAGAGCCCGGTCACGACAAGTGTATTCCAGATCGCCGTGATGACGCGGCGCGAGGCCGCCAGTTCGGCGGCCGCGCCAAGGCCCGGCTTGCCCTCGGGCGCGAATGCGAACCTGAGCACCGACCAGATCGGACCGTAGATAAAACTCGCCGCAAGCCAGAGAACGACCAGGAAAAGCACCGCTTGAACAGGCGATCGGCGGAAATCCTGTAAGTGCGCCCTCATGCCGCCACCCCGAACAGATTGATGCGGTCACGATCGATCTGGAGTGACACGGATTGCCCCGGCGCGAGATCCGCTATCGCGGCGCTGCTGAAGGCCTGAAGCTGGATCGCTTCGCCCGCCACCCGCAGATAGACACGGGTCAGGGGCCCGACATAATCCACGTCCTCGACCTGCGCGTCCAGCGCATCCGGGGCGTCGTTCGGCACGATGCGGATGTGCTCGGGCCTCAGATAGCCCTGGCCGTTCACGCCCAGCCGCGCCGAAAGGACCGGCCCAAGCAGGTTGGCGCTGCCGACGAACTGGCAGACGAAAGGTGTCGCAGGGCTTTCATAAAGCTGCCGTGCGGTGCCGATCTGTTCGACCTGACCCGCGTTGAAGACCAGAAGCCTGTCGGACATCGACAGGGCCTCTTCCTGGTCATGGGTGACGAACACCGCGGTAAATCCCAGTTCGCGCTGCAATGCCTTGATCTCGCGGCGCATGTCGTCGCGGATCTTCGCGTCAAGGTTCGAGAGCGGTTCGTCGAACAACAGCACGCGCGTGCCCATCACCAAAGACCTTGCTATGGCGACACGTTGCTGCTGACCGCCCGACAGGGCGGCCGGCTTCTTGTCGCCATGCGCGGCGATGCCGGTAACGTCGAGGATCTTGTCGACATCCGCCGCGATCTGCGCCTTGGACCTTCGCGCCACGCGCAGGCCGAATGCCACGTTCTCCCTCACGGTCATGTGCGGAAACAGGGCGTAGTTCTGGAAAACGATCCCGACATCGCGCTTCTCGGCCGGCAGGTCGGTGACATCGCGGTCAGCGATCAGAATGCGCCCTTCGGCCACCGGCACGAAACCCGCGATGGCGCGCAGGATCGTGGTTTTCCCGCAGCCCGAGGGCCCGAGCAAGGTGAAGAACTCGCCCGAGGCGATCTCCAGCGACAGTGGCTTGACCACTTCGATCGCGCCGTACCTGATACTTACGTTGTCCAGAGAAATCATCGTCGTCCCTTTGTCCTGCCGCTCGGGCGCAGCGGTAGGGCCGCGCCCGAGCGTTCTGGCAACAGCGCACCGGTCCTACTTGATCTCAAGCTCGATCTTCTGGATCCAGCCATCGATCTTCGGCGCGACCGCATCCCAGTCGATGTCCTGCGGCGTCAGCAGGGTCGCGTTGGCCTGAACCGTTTCTGGCGACATTGCGATGGCAGCGGGATGCACCGGCACCTGACCGAACTCGGTCGCATAGGCAGACATGACCTCGGGGCTTCCGAACCAGTCAACGAAGGCCTTCGCCTGGTCAGGCTGGTCGGTGCCCTTCATGATGGCGACGCCCTCGGAAATGAAGGGCGTGCCACCCTCCGTATCGACAATGCCCGGCGTGAAGCCGACGCTTTCGGCCAGTTTGCCGACGCCTCCGAACCAATTCAGGTTGATGACCGCCTCACCGTTGACGAAAGCCGCGGTCAGCGCATCGCCACTGTCGACGACGATCGCGTTCTCATAAAGCTTCGACATGAAATCCCAACCTACGTCGGTGATCTCGCCGTTCTCGTCGGAAAACCGCACCAGCATCCCGACCAGGAAGGACCTGGTGGTCTGCCAGGCAGTCGAGCCGATAACGTACTTTCCCTTGTACTCCGGCTTGATCAGATCGAGCCAGCTGTGAGGGGCCGCGTCCGCGGTCATCACATCGGCATTGTAAGCCACGACGATCGGCGTCTGCCAGAACTTGTAAACCATATGATCGGTATCGTCGCGATAGACGGCGGGCAGACCCTCTGCCCATGTCGGCACATGGGCTTCGAAAAGCCCCTCTGACTTGAGCGTCGCCATCGACGCGTCGATCAGCCCGAGGACCACGTCGGCCTGCGGATTGGCCCTTTCCGCGAGAATCCGGTCGAACAGTTCGCTGCCGCCTGCCGACAGGATGGTGATGTCGTGCCCTGCCGCCTTGGCCTGCTCGGTGATCCAGACGGCGCGCTCCTCGCCCTGCGGCGAATAGATCGTCAGCGGCTCCGCCCAGGCCGCCGACCCGGACAGAACGGCGGAGACGGAAATTGCGGTGAAGATTCCCTTGAGTGTCATCAGTCTCTCCTCCTGTTGCACTGGTGCTGCCATGCGAAGGCCATTGCCATCAGCAACCATGTCTCACAGCATCCTTTTTAAATTACTTTGTGTAAAGTAAAAAAATGATGACAAGATAAACCGAACAGAATGAACGGCTTTTGGGTGCTTCAATGCGGCTCCTCTCCAAGAATGAACGGCGCATCGTCGATCTGGTCTATCGCAACCAGGGAATCGCGAGGGTCGACCTTGCCCAGGCCATCGACCTGACCGGGGCCAGCGTAACGCGGCTTGTCTCGGGCTTGCTGGACGAAAAGGTACTCACGGAAACCGTCCAGAAGGAAGGCGACAGAAAACGGGGGCAGCCAAAAAAGCAGCTGGCGCTTCAGCGTGAACGTTTCTGTTCCGCGGGCTTCTACATCCTGTCCGAAAGCATCGAGGCCGTGTTCATCAACCTCACCGGCGAGATCCTGGCGCAGCGCTCGATCCCCTGGTCCAACCTTTCGGCCGCGGCGCTGATCGAGGTGATCGGCGGCACGACCGCCGAATTCCTCGCCAACACCAAGCCGAAAGACCAGAAATTCCTGGGAATCGGTCTCGGGTTGCCTGGCAACTTCGGCACTGCCCGCGACCAGATCAAGGCGCATGAGGTTTTCCCCCTGCTTGACGGTCACGCAATCCAGGAGGCGCTGAGCCGGGAAACCGATTGGGATATCTATCTAGAGAACGACGGCACCGCGGTCGCCTTGGGTGAATACCTGTTTGGTCGGCATGGGGTGGAGTACCTGTTCCTGCTGCATATCGGTTACGGGCTTGGCGGCGGGGCGGTGCTGGATGGCAGGCCCTATCGCGGCGCTCACGGGAATGCCTGCCTGCCAGGTGCGCTGTTTCCCTATGACGGTCACCGCCCGACCCTTCAGGACTACGAGGCAACGCTTGGATTGACCGGACGGCGGTTCAGGCAACAGCTCGCCGAAGGCACTTTGTCTGCCGAAAGCGAGGCGCGGGCCGACGCATGGATTGCGCGGGCCAGCACACAGATCGAGCAGGCGGTCAGGCTGATCAGCGGCCTGTTCGACCCCCAGCTGATCGTTCTGGGCGGCGCCCTGCCCACCCCGATCCCAGAGCGGATCGCCTTGGCCCTGAATGGGCGTGCGATAGATGGTCCCTCGCGCGGCCTGACGATACCGCCCGTCACCGCGTCACCGCTTGGCGACCTCAACGGGCCGATCGGCGCTGCCAGCATTCCGTTCTTCGAACGATTCTTTCCCGGTTCGACCGCCCTGGCCTGATGATCCCCGCCGCGCTCGGCCCCGAAACGCGCGCAGGTCGCGCTGCAGGGTTTCCGCCCTGGCAATCGCAAGCAGGATGGATGCCGGATCGGGATCGCGTCACAAGGCCCGACCGCCAGACCTGCGAAATCCCCACCCGCATCGCCCACATCAACCGGTTCAATGCTCTCGGCCACGAAGCATGAGTGCGACAAGGAACAGCACGCCGACCGTTCCGGCCGCCGGGTCATAGCTCGTCCGGAACGATCCTGTCGCCTGTTTCGTGAAACCAAAGATTGGCGCCGTCATCGGGGCGGGGTAGCTTGGACTTACATGGGCCGGGATCAGAAGATTGCGGCGCGGGCGATTTCCGTGGTCCGCTTCGACGCCGTCGCAACCGATCCAGAAGGTCGAGGCAGAAGGTTCTCAGTAGGATGCGGTCAGTATGCGCTGTCCCAGATGCGCGTCGGCAGCCCAGGAGCGGCGTACATATTCTGCAACGTCCGGGCTGTCGTACGCATAGACACCGCAACCGCGCAAAGCCTCGCGAAGATCCGGATCGCGGCCAAGAAACTGCCACACGACACGGGTCGCAACGATATCATGTGATCCTTCCGGCGTGATGCCGAGAACGAGGCCCGGCAGGAATGTCGGCGCGGCATATTCCGAGGCGATGAGCATGGTCGACCAGAAGCCGCGACCCATGCCGGCTTCCCGTTCATGGATGATCAGGCGGTTATGCGCCTCTATCGCGATGCCATTGAACCGCAGCGGGGAAGGAACGGCGAATTCCTCTTCGCCATGCCGTTCGATGGTCTTCGACAGCCATCTATTGTCAGCGCGGTAAAGATGGCACAGGGCGCGCAGGATGTAGTCCCGGTCCGGATCGGGGCTGAAGTGTACGTGATAATAGCCCTCATGCCGTTCCAGAAGCTGGGCCGAGGCGGTTCGGTGATCGACAAGGCGGTCAAGCTGCGCCGCGAACCGGTCCTGCACCGGGCCAAGGCGCGGCGGCCTGAGGCGGACAAGAGTGGCGAAATCGCGCGGCGGCATGAGAATTTCCGCCTCGTCCACGCCGAAGAAATCGCAGATTCGCCGCAGGGTGGACAACGACGGCCGGGTGTGGCCGCTCAGATACTTGTTCATCTGCTGACGGTTCAGGCCAAGTCGTCGACAGATTTCCGATGCCGAGCGCCCGTAGCTGCACAGGAGCCTGAGATTCTGCGGGAGGCTGCTGTCGACATTATGCAAATTTATGCTCATTGGGGTCATCTAGCATAAAACCTGCTGACGATTCAACGTTCCGTGCCGTCCGGTCGACCCCTATGCTCTCTTACTACCGATCATGAAGAGGGAGCGACCCATGACCCGCCACGTTCGCCTGTTGATTTCGACGGCTTTGGCCACCATCCTCCCGCTCGCGGCATCGGCCGAAACGCTGCGCATCGCGATTCCTGCCGATCCCGGCTATCTCGACCCGGCCTATGCGGGGTCGACTTCCGAATGGGTGCTGATCGACAATCTTTACCCCCGTCTGGCCAAATATGTGGCGGGCGAGGAATGGAAGGTCGAACTGGACGCGGCCAAATCGGTCGACCTGTCCGACCCGGCCAACATCGCGTTCGAGCTGAAACCGGGCATCATGTGGTCGGGCGGCTATGGCGAACTGACGGCGGAGGATGTGGAATATTCCTACGAACGCCACGCCAATCCGGAACTCGAAAGCGCGCTGGCCCCGGAATATGCGCTGCTGACTGATGTCGAGGTGACCGGCAAATATACCGGCATCATCCATCTGGCCAAGCCTTCGCCCAGCTTCTGGTCGGCGACGATGACCTATGGCACCGGCGCCATCGTATCGAAGGCCGCGGCCGAGGCGGCGGGCGGCTATTTCGAGGCGACACCGGCCGCCACGACCGGCCCTTACCGGTTCAAGAGCTTCGAGCCGGGCCAGCCGATGGTGCTGGAGAAGGACCCCGACTGGACCGGCACTCCGGGCGCATTCGATGAAATCGAGCTGATTTCCATCCCCGACGACAATGCCTCGCGCGTGGCGTTCGAGGCGGGCGAAGTCGATTACGTCTTTGGCGTCTCGGCGCTGGAATATGACGGCTGGGCCGCCAATCCGCCGCGCGGCGGCAAGGTGGCGCTGAAACAGTCCATCGACCCGCTGTGGCTGGGGATTTCCGAGACCCATCCCGCGCTTGCTGATATCCGCGTCCGTCATGCGATCCAGAAGGCCATCGACATTCCGACGATCCTTCAGGCCACCTCGAACGGACATGCCAAGCAGGCGCCCGGCATCGTCGCCCCCGGCCTTCCCGGCTACCGCGAAGGCAAGCTGATCGAACGCGATGTCGAGGGCGCGAAGGCCCTGATCGCCGAGGCCGGCGCCGAGGGCACGGTGATCCGGCTCGACTATGTCAACAACGCCAACCGCGCGGCCATCGCCCAGATCATGCAGGCGAACCTGGCCGAGATCGGTCTGACGGTCGAATTGAACGGTCAGGACGAAGGCACGTTCTGGGCCGTGGACGAGGAACGCGCGAAGGATCTGCAACTGCATGTGAAAAGCTGGTTCGGCAACCCGGACGGCCTTTACACGCTGCAATATTTCATCTCGGACCAGGTCGGCATCTGGAACTGGGAGGGCCTTGCAAACCCCGACTATGACGCGCTGGTGGAAAAGGCGCGCGAGACGATGGACGAAGGCGAACGGGCCGCGATCTATGTCCAGCTTCAGGACATGCTGGAGGAAAGCGGCGATTTCCTCTTCCTCACGCATGAGCCGCTGACGGTCCTGTGGCGCGACAGCATCGTCCCGGGTAGCCTGCCCGATGGCCGCCCGATCTTCGGCGCTTTCGCCAAAGCGGCGAACTGATCGACAGAACGGGGCGGGCAACCCCGCCCCCCGACCTGACCGGAGCCCCTTCATGTTCGGCTATATCCTGCGGCGGATCGCGCTTGGCTGCGCCGTGCTTCTGCTCGCCATCTCGACGCTTTATGTCATCGTGCAGGCGGCGCCCGGCGATCCGGCCTCGGCCATGCTCGGGCCCAAGGCCACGCCCGCGATCAAGGCGGCCTTCGCCGAGAAACTTGGCCTCGACAAGCCGATGCCGGTACAGATCGTCCGCTATGTGGGCTCGGTCCTCAGCGGCGATCTCGGCACCGACCTGCGGTCGCGCCGTCCGGTGACCGAGGTTCTGGCCGCCCACGCGCCCTATACGGTCGAACTGATCCTCGCCTCGCTGCTGATTGCCGCCGGGCTTGGCATTCCCCTTGGCTGCGCGGCGGCGGTCCGGCGCAACAGCCTGTTCGACCAGGCGATCGGGCTTTTGTCGGTCAGCCTGATCTCGGTCCCGCCTGTGATCATCGCGATCTACGGGATGCTGCTTTTCTCTGCTGCTCTCGGCTGGCTCCCGGCCATCGGCGCGGGCGTGGGCGAGGGCCTGGGCTCGCGGCTGCACCACCTGATCCTGCCCGCCATCGCGGTCGGCATCGGCTGGGTCGGCTACATCGCCCGCCTCGTCCGCGCCTCGATGATCGAGGTGCTGAGCGCCAACTACATCCGCAATGCCCGCGCCTTTGGGCTGCCGGAACTGCGAATCGTCTACCGCTATGCCTTGCGGACCGCCGTCGCGCCGACGATCACGGTCCTTGGCGTCGGTGTAGGCTACATGCTTGGCAGCGCGGTCTTTGCGGAAATCGTCTTCGCCCGGCCCGGCATCGGCAAGCTGATGTATGATGCGGTGATCCTCAGGAACTATCCCGTCACCCTCGGCGCCGTCCTTGCCGCCACCGCGCTTCTGGTCGCGGCCACCACGCTGGCCGACATTCTCAACGCGCTGATCGACCCACGTTTCAAGGAGAGCCGGGAATGAGCGCCGTGCCCACAGAGATAAGCGCCGTGAAACCGGCCGGGGGCTTTCGCGCTTTCCTCGGCGATCCGATGGGCCTGTTCGGCCTGACCATCGCGGTCCTTCTGATCCTCTCGGCGCTTTTCGCGCCCTGGATCGCGCCCTATGATCCGGCGGCGCTGGATGTGCCCGCGAAATTGCAGGGGCCGAGCGCGGCCCATTGGCTCGGCACCGACGAACTGGGCCGCGACGTCCTCAGCCGTGCCATCTGGGGCGGGCGGGTCGCGCTGACCGTGGCGCTGGTCGCCACCACGCTTTCGGTGATGATCGGAGGGCTTCTGGGGATGCTGGCGGCGATGGGGCCGCGCTGGCTGGATTATGCGCTGACGCTCGGCTTCGACACGGTCCGCGCCTATCCGGTCATCATCCTCGCCCTTGCCATCGGGCCGATCTTCGGCGGCGGCATGGGGGTTCTTCTGGGGCTTCTGGTCGCGACCTCGGTTCCCTATTACGCCCGCGTCATGCGATCGTCGGTCATCGCGCAATCCTCCACCGAATATGTCGAGGCGCTGCGGGCGATGGGCATGGGCCGGGCCCGGATCGTGCTGCGCCACATCCTGCCCAATGTCATCGGCCCGATCCTGATCATCGCCTCGATGGACATCCCCGCCTATATCACCGCCGAGGCCGGGATTTCCTTCCTCGGTGTCGGCGTGAAGGCGCCCGCGACCAGCTGGGGCCTGATGCTCGACCAGGGCTTCCGTTATGTCGGCCACACCCCCTGGCTGGTGATCGCGGGCGGGTTGCCGCTGATCCTCGCCACGCTCGGCTTCACGTTTCTGGGGGAGGCCCTGCGCGACGCCTTCGACCCGAAACTGCGGCGGAGGGGCTAAGATGGACACGCTTCTTCAGGTCGACAACCTCGCCGTGCGCTTCGGCCCGGTTCAGGCGGTCAAATGGGTCAGCTTCGCGCTGGGGCGGGGCGAAACGCTCGGCATCGTCGGCGAAAGCGGATCGGGCAAGTCGACGCTTCTCTGGGCGCTGACGCGCCTTCTGCCGGAAACCGCCGCGATCAACTCGGGCGAGGTCTGGTTCGACAGCGAAGACCTTCTGCGCCTGCCGCCCGACCGGCTGCGCGCCCTGCGCGGGACCCGGATTTCCTACATCTCGCAGGACCCGATGACCTCGCTCGCGCCCGGCCTGACGATCGGCCAGCAGATGATGGACGTGCTGCACCGCGAGCCCTGGTCCGCCCGGGAAAAGCGTGCCCGCGCCATCGACGCGCTTGAGTGGGTCAGCCTGCCCGACCCGGCACGGCGCATGGAGATGTATCCCCACGAGCTTTCGGGGGGCCAACGCCAGCGCGTCTCCATCGCCATGGCACTGATGCTGGGCCCCGATCTGCTGCTGGCCGACGAACCGACGACCGCGCTCGATGCAACGCTTGAGGTCGAGGTGCTGGACCTGCTGAAGCGCCTACAGCGCGAAACCGGCTGTGCGGTGATCTTCGTCAGCCACCACCTCGGCACCGTCGCCACGCTTTGCGACCGGGTGATGGTGATGAAGGATGGCGAAATTCGCGAGGACGGGTCGGTGGCGCAGGTCTTCACCCGACCCGAAGATGATTATACCGCGCGGCTGCTGCGCTGCGATCCCGCGCGGATCATCGAACCCACCCGGCGGTTGCCGACCATGGCCGACGCACCAGCCGCGACGGCCGCCGCGGTGGTAGGACCTGCCGGACGCGTGAAGGGATCGGAATCACCCATATTGGCGGTGTCCGATCTTTTTGTAACTTTCCACCGTGGCGGCTTTCTCCCCGCCGCCATCGGCGGAGCGGTGGAAAGGATTCACGCGGTCCGGCAGGTCTCCTTCTCGATCTCGAAGGGCGAAACGCTGGCATTGATCGGCGAGAGCGGTTCGGGGAAATCGTCCGTGGCGCGGTCGATCCTGGGGCTGGTGCGGCCGGATGCGGGCACGATCCGCCTTGGCGAGCGAGAGCTCACCAAGGCCGACCGCGGCGGCTGGCAGGCCGCGCGGGGCGAGGTGTCGATGATGTTCCAGGACCCGGCAGGCTCGCTCTCGCCGCGCAGGACGCTGGCCGAACAGGTGGTCGAACCACTGATCGTCCATGGTCGCCGCGCCGAGGCCACACGCGCGAAGGCGGTGGAGCTTCTGACGCTCGCGGGCCTCGATAGCCGCTTCGCCGACCGCTATCCGCACGAGCTGTCCGGCGGTCAGGCCAGGCGTGCCGGCATCGCGCGGGCGCTCGCGATGTCTCCCCGGCTGATCGTCGCGGACGAACCGACGGCGGGGCTCGATGTCTCGGTCCAGGGCGAGGTTATCAACCTTCTCAATGACCTTCAGGAACGGCTCGGCCTCTCGATCCTGCTCATCACCCACAATATGGCCATCGTCCGCCATGCGGCCGACCGGGTGGCAGTGATGCTGAAAGGTCAGATCGTCGAAACCGGCCCGACCGCCCGCATCTTCGCCGCCCCCGAACACGACTACACGGCGCGGCTGATCGCCGCCGCCCATCACGACCTTCCAACCCATGAAAGTGCCTGACATGACCGCCCGCGCGACGACCGTCGATCTCGACCTCTGCTACATGCCCGCGACCGAACAGCTTCGGCTGTTCCGTGCGGGCAAACTGTCGCCGGTCGAGGTGCTTGAGGCGCAGCTTGCCCGCGCCGAGGCGGTCGAGCCGGTGATCAACGCCTTCACCGAGACCTTCGCGGACGAGGCTATGGCCGCCGCGCGGCGCGCCGAGGAGGTCTGGACAAAGCGGCCCGAAACCGCGCGGCCGCTGGAAGGGATCACCGTCGCGGTGAAGGACGAGATGCCGGTCAGGGGCCAGCGCAACACTCAAGGATCGCTGATCTACAAGGATTATGTCGCCGACCATACCCACCCGGTCGCCACCCGGCTGCAACAGGCAGGCGCGATCTTTCACGCCCGCACAACGACCCCTGAATTCTGCTGCGCCTGGATCACCGCCTCGCGGCTTCATGGCGTGACGCGCAACCCGTGGAACCCCGAATATACCTGCTCGGGCTCCTCGGGCGGGGCTGGGGCGGCGCTTGCCGCCGGGACCACCACGCTTGCCACCGGCTCGGACATCGGCGGCTCGATCCGGGGTCCGGCCGGCGCGAACGGTATCGTCGGCTACAAGCCCCCCTATGGCCGCGTCCCCGACGAGCCGCCCTTCAACCTCGACTGGTACTGCCATGTCGGCCCGATGGCGCGGACGGTGGGCGACACGGCGCTGATGCAGAACGTCATCTCGGGCATCCACCCGCAGGATATCGCCACCGTGCGCGAAAAGATGGTGATCCCCACCGGCGGCTGGGGCGACCTGAAGGGCAAGCGCATCGCCTGGACCTTTGATGTCGGCAACGGCGTGGTGGCCGATGAGGTGGCGGCGCAGACAATGAAGGTGCTTGAAGCACTTGCCGCTGCCGGGGCGGTCGTCGAGGAAGTGTCGCTCGGCTGGGGCGCGGATGTGCGCGACGGCTGCAAGTACTACCTCGACCACCTGATGGGCTCGGCCCTGAAGCGCGAAGTCGCGGCGCATCCCGATCTGGTCTGCGACTACACCGCATTTTACGCCGAACGATCCGGCACAACCACCGCCGACCAGTTTCTCTGGTCGCTTGACGTGGCGGGCGACATCTACAGCCGCTTCGGCCCGATGATGGAGGATTACTACGCCTTCATCTGCCCGACCTTCGCCACGCACGAGATCCGCGCCGAACAGATGCCCTGGGAACGGATGATCGTGCAGGGACGCGATTTCGACAGCGACTACGACTGCAACCTGCAGACCGTCTTCAACATGCTGTCGCGGCTGCCGGTCCTGGCCGTGCCCGCCGGGATCGCGTCGAACGGCCTGCCTGCGGGCGTCCAGATCGCCGCCCGCGCCTTCGACGACCCGCGCGTCTTCCACGTCGCCAGTGTTCTTGAACAGGCCATGCCCTGGCTCGACCACGAGGAACGTCGGCCGCGTCTGCCCGTCAAAGCCTGACCGGCACCGGCCCGGAACGTCGGCCGGACGAGGTGCGGCAGGTGCGGATCACTTCGGCCAGTTGCACGCGGTCGGACGGACCGCTGTCGGCCGCCGCGAGAGGTGCCCAGATATCCGGAAAACTCTCGACCCGTTTAAACTGGGACATAGCACGATGCTGAGAACTGAAAGATTTTCGCCGGGAACGAACCTTGCCTAATCTGGTTCCCTTGCCCCCGAACTTTCTTGAAGTCCTGCACGAGATCGCCACTGACGAACTCGTGATCCCTGCCGGTACGCCGTTCGTCTCGGAGGGCCAGGACGGACGGCAGGTTTTTCTGGTGCGCTCTGGACAGGGCCTGCGCGCGAACCTCTTGCAGGACGGGCGCCGTCAGGTGGTCAGCTTTCTGTTTCCGGGCGATATCATCGGCCTGCAGGCGCTGTTGATCGGTCAGTTCCTCAACAGCGCCGAGGCCCGATCAGACATGGGTGTCAGCGTTATCGAGCGCCGGGATTTGCGCGCGCTCTGGCGCGAGCGGTTCGAGGCCGTGGTCTTGTCGCTGCAGGCGATGGCCTATGAAGAGGTGCGGCTGACCAAGGCCATGGTGGCGATCGGACAGTTTTCCGCCGAGGAAGCCGTCGCCTCGCTCTTGCACACTCTGTTCAGCCGGGCCCGGACGCACGGCATGCTGCGCGGCACGTCGATGGCGTTTCCGTTCCGTCAGGCCGACCTTGCCGATGCGCTTGGCCTGTCACTGGTTCACATGAACAAGACCATCGCAAAGCTGCGGCGCGCGGGGCACCTGGAACTGGTCGACGGGCGGCTGTCCCTGCAAGATGCCGATCGTCTGGCGCGCACCTACAACCTTGACGTGACATAAAGGCGCGGCGGCGCGGCCTCAGCCCGTCGGACCGTTCAGCATCAGGAGCGCCGCATTCAGGAGCGTCGCAAACCCGACCCAGAGCGCATAGGGCACGAGCATCCAGGCCGAAGGACGGTCCTGCCGCCAACTGACCAAGAAGAGAACGGCAATGGCTGCGAACAAAGCCACGATGATGGCCAGCGCGGCGTCAATGCGGTGCACCAGGAAGAACATGGGCGACCAGAGGAAGTTCAGAACCAGCTGTGCGTACCAGGCGCGCATCGCCGTTCCCGCAGGCGCGCGCCGCCAGGTGCGCCAGCCCACGATCGCCATGAGCAGGTAGAGCACGGACCAGACCGGGCCGAAGAGCCAGTTGGGCGGATTGAACCAGGGTTTGGCCAGCGCGGCGTACCAGGGGCCGGGCGCGGTCTGCGTGCCAATGAAGAGGCCGCCCCCCATGACAATTGCAAGGAAGATCGCGAGGGCGAGGTAGGAGTGCTTGGGGTTCGTTCTGTCCATGAAAGTTCCCTTTGGTTCGCGGGGGCCGACGTCGGTGCGCGTCTTTCCAATGCCTGTGGCGGGTGCCGGTTCCACCTTACCGCCGCGAAATGATTTCGGAAGCCGGCCCAAAGACGGCCCACCGTCTGGCAGGACAGGCGCAGGCCAGTCCTGGCCCGGCGGATCCACTGACCTGGCGGAAATCGCTGCGGCCCGGGCCCGCAACCTCAGCCGTCTATGTCGTAGTCTAATGCGCCTGGCGTCGGAACTCGGCCATCTGAAGAGAGGGTGGTTGACAGGTTCCATTGCCGAACGAATTTGCAGAACACGAGACGGAAGGCCGAAAGCCGTGGGGCAGCACACTGAGGTTTCGCGCCTTCCCCGACCTCCGGAACCCGGACGCGCATTGCGGGTTGTGCGGAAGTAGGGGCGGTATCGGATGGAGGAAGGGATGCGCGTTCATTGTCAGGTTGCGGCGGTTGCGGCTGTCGCGGTTTTCCCGGGATGGGCACAGGCGCTTTGCGTCATGGAAACCGACGGCGCGCGCTGCGTCTCGGTCGTTCCGGCCAACCTTGTGACGTCAAGCCTTGCGGTCGGCGACCGGATTCCCGAAGGCACCACCATGTTGTTCAATCCCGAATATCATGGCCTGCCACCCGTCACGGGCTACTGGCGCTATTACCGGATCGATGGCCGCGTCTACGAGGTGCACCCCGAGACGATGGAAGTTCTGGCGATCGTCGGCGACGGCAACAGCAGTCTGCGTTGATCAGCGGGATTCGATCTTCCTTCCGCAGTTTCAAGGATGGTTTGCCACGCAAATGCAACGCTGCGCTTCTTGGGAACTCTTCCCTGACACAAACAGTTCTCGCAAGAGTCCGGGGACGTTTACGGGGGAGCGATGGAAGCTGGAACAGTAGGCCCGCACGCGAAGGATGCTGGCGCGCCGAGCGGTTTCCGCGATCGGCTTCGCGCCGCGGTTTCGCACGATCATGACGCCGTCGAGGCAGTTTTCGCGCCATTCCTTCAGTCGCCCGAAAGCCGGTTGTTCTGGTATCTGGCGGCACAGCGCGCAGCGCTTGCGGCCCTTCGGCAGGAGGAAGGCGGGCCAGAACCAGCCTGGACACATGAGTTTGCCTGACAGGAGTTGACGTGCAGACGGCCAATACCCCGACCGTGGATCTGACGAACTGCGACCGCGAAGCGATCCACCTTTTGGGCCGCGTGCAATCCTACGGCGCGCTTCTGGGCCTGTCGTCGGACTGGATCGTCCAGCAGGCGTCGGCAAATCTGGATAGGATCCTTGGCGTCCCCGCTGCCGAGGCGCTCGGGCAGCCGCTGTCCGAGCTTGTCGTTTCGGAGGGTTACGACAGGATCCGGCAAAGCCTGCGTTTCGTCACCGAAGGCGATGTCGCCATCCGGATTTTCGGCGTCGTCCTGAAATCGAACGGCGCGGCCTATGACGTGTCGCTGCATCAGTCCGGCGCCCATATGACCGTCGAATTCGAGCCAAAGGGCGCGCGCGCAGGACATGATCTGATGGGCGAGGTCTATCAGCAGATCGCGGGCCTGCGCGACATGGGCGATCTTGAAAGCCTCGCCAGCCGCGCCGCCGAGGCGCTGCGGGCGCTGTCAGGCTTCGACAGCGTCATGGTCTATCATTTCCAGCCGGACCATTCCGGCCGCGTCATTGCCGAAATCCGCGCGGACGGCCGGTCGGTCTACAATGGCATGATGTTTCCCGCCACCGACATTCCGGTTCAGGCGCGCGCGCTTTACAAGCGATCCCTGTTGCGGCTGATCGCCGACGTCAACGATGCGGGCAATGTCATCCAGCCCGGCGTCGACATGGCGGGGCGGCCGGTCGATCTTTCGCTGGCAGTCACGCGGGCGGTTTCGCCCATCCATATCGAATATCTGCGCAACATGGGCGTCGAAGCCTCGATGTCGGTTTCGATCATGAAGGATGGCGAGCTTTGGGGCCTGTTCTGGTATCGGAGCTGAACCACCGGGTGCGCAACATCCTGACGCTGATGCGCGGCCTTCTGGCGCAGTCGCGGACTTCGGCGCGATCGCTTCAGGAATTCACCGCAAATCTCGACGGCCGGATCCAGGCGCTGGCGCGTGCGCACGACCAGCTGACCGCCGAGAGATGGGAGCCTACTTCGCTGCGGGCTTTGATCACCTGCGAATTCGCAGCTTATGCCGACAGGAAGGTCGATCGCGTCACCATCGGCGGACTGGACGCGCTGATCAAGCCCTCTGCCTACACGACACTGGCGCTTGTGCTGCATGAAATGGTGACCAATTCCATCAAGTATGGTGCGCTCTGCGACCGGTCGGGCCGCGTCGAGATCACGCTGTCGACCGACCGGAGCGGCGGTGTCGTGATCAACTGGCAGGAACGCGGCGGCCCGCCCGTGACCCCACCAAAGCGGCGCGGTTTCGGCTCGATGATCATTGAAAGCTCAATCCCGCACGAACTGAAGGCCGACGCGACGGTGAACTACAAGATGACCGGGCTGGAGGCACGCTTTCGCATTCCTCCCATGGCAATCGATGCGATCGTGCCCGGAACAGCCGATGCTGCGCCCCCGGAACCCGCCGGCGCTCGGACCGCCGACGGCAAGAGCCGATCGCTCACCGGCCTTGCATTCGTTCTGGAAGATACGCTGATCATCGCGATGGATGCGGCAAGCATGCTTGAGGAGCTTGGCGCGTCGGAGGTGAAGATACATTCCTCGGTCGGTGCGGCGCTGGAATGGTTGAAGGAGGCCACGCCGGATTTCGCGCTTCTCGACGTCAATCTTGGCGATGAACAATCCCTGCCTGTGGCAGAAGAACTTGCGCGGCGTGGCATCCCCTTCGTGCTCGCCACGGGATATGGCGAGGCACAGGATCTTGTCGAGACTCATCGGCCCTGCGTGGTCTTGCAAAAACCTTTCACGCGCAGTTCGGTCGATGCGGCAATCTCGACCGCAATGCCATCGGTCTACAGGCCCTGATTGTGGTTGGAAGCCATCAGGCCGGAGGCAGCAAGGCAGAAAGCCCTTCCAGCGTGTCGGCCTCGGAAGGTGGCTTGTCCCAGCGCAGTCGCGAAATACGGGGAAATCGCATGGCGACACCGGATTTGTGCCGGGTTGATCGGTTCAGCCCTTCGAATGCGACCTCGACGACGAGCCCCCGATCCCGCGTGGCGCGCACCGCGCGCACCGGGCCGAAACGGTCGGTGGTATTTTCGCGCACATAGCGGTCGATCTGAAGCAGCTCTTCGTCGGTGAAGCCGAAATAGGCCTTGCCGACCGGCGTCAGCGTACCGTCGGCCGCCCAGACCCCGAATGTATAGTCGGAATAATAGCTCGACCGCTTGCCATGGCCGCGTTGCGCATACATCAGCACCGCGTCGATCAGGAAGGGATCGCGCTTCCACTTGAACCAGGCGCCCTTCGGCCGCCCGGCGAGGTAGGGGCTGTCCCAGCGTTTCAGCATCAGACCCTCGATCACCGGGTCGGGCGGCTCGGCGCGATGGCGGGCAAGCGCGGTCCAGCTGTCGAACGTCACCAGCGGCGACAGGTCGACGCGCGGAGAGCCCAGCGCGGCGACGGCGGTTTCAAGCCGGTCGCGGCGGTCGCGGAACGGCAGGGGCCGCAGGTCCTCGCCGTTCCAGACCAGGATATCGTAGGCGCGGATGAAAGCGGGGAAACGCGCGGCGAGACGGGCATCGACGGTCTTGCGGTTAAGCCTCTGCTGAAGGTCGGCGAACGGGGCAACGCCATCGCCCTTGCGCACCAGAAGCTCGCCGTCAAACGCGCCTTCAAACATCAGCGCTTCCGACAGGTCCGGGAAGGCCGCGGATATCTCGTCGCCGGTGCGCGTGTAGATCCGCCTTGTGCCCTGTTCGCAGACCACCTGCACGCGAATGCCGTCCCATTTCCATTCCGCTGCGAAATCGGAAGGGTCGAGCATCTCGCTGTCCTTGTCCGCAAGGGGCGTGGCCAGCATCACCGGGCGGAACGGCGCATGGCCGACGGCGGCGGGGCGCGGGCCACGACCGTCGAGCCAGGCGAACAGCTCGGGATAGGGCGGCCGAAGCCCGTGCCAGATTTCCTCGATCTCGTCGACCGCTACGCCGCCATGGTCGGCAAGCGCGGTCTTGGCCAGACGGGCCGAAAGACCCGCGCGCAGGGCGCCGGTGGCAAGCTTGATCAGCGCATGGCGCGATGAGGCATCGAACCGGTCGAGAAGGCCTGCGACGACGCGCGCAGCCTCGACCTTTCCCGCAGTTCCAAGTTGGTGAACGACCTCGGACAGGGGCAGGTCGCTGTCCTCGCGGCCGTCCCAGATAAGGGCAATGGTTTCGGCGAGGTCGCCCACGTAATCGTAGGAGAGGCGGAACAAGACCTCATCCACCCGTTCCGCCACCAGCGCGCGCAAAAGCGCGGGCTTGACGCCGGGCAGGTCGAGCCCGCCGGTCAAGGCCGCCAGCGCGTAGCCGCGGTCAGGATCGGGCGTCGTGGCCAGATAGTCGCGCACCAGACGCAGCTTTCCGGTGCGGGAGGGTGTGGTGACCAGACGGGCGAGAAGACGGGCGAAGGCTTTCATTCCGGCTCGTCCTCGTAGCCCACCAGGTGCAGCGGGCGCGCCGCCTGGCCGTTCAGCGTGCACCAGCGCACCAGCGCCTCTTCGCGGCCATGAGTGACCCAGATTTCCTCTGCCGCGACATCGGCGATCGTCGCCGTCAGCTCGGGCCAGTCGGAATGGTCGGAGATCACAAGCGGCAGTTCGACGCCGCGTTGCCGAACCCGCTGGCGCACCCCCATCCAGCCAGATGCGAAGGCAACGACCGGGTCGGGAAAGCGCCGCGCCCAGGGTGTGCCGAAACTGGCGGGCGGGCCAAGGATGACCTGCCCGGCGAACCGGTCGCGCGGCCCGTCCCCGGTCGCGGGCAGAAGCGGCCCGAGCGTCACGCCGCGCGCGACGTAATAGTCGCAGAGCCGCGCCATGGCGCCATGCAGGTAGATAGGTGCATCATGGCCCGCGTCACGCAAGAGGCGGATCACCCGTTGCGCCTTGCCAAGCGCATAGGCACCTACCAGATGTGCGCGGTCAGGGTTGGCGGAAAGCGAGCCGAGGAGCTTTGCGATTTCGTGCTGCGGTGACGGATGGCGGAAGACCGGCAGGCCGAAGGTGGCTTCCGATATGAAGATGTCGCAAGCAACCGGTTCGAAATCGGCGCAGGTCGGATCGCTGCCGCGCTTGAAGTCACCCGCCGCAACGATCCTCCGGCCGCCGGTTTCGATGACGATCTGGGCCGAGCCGAGGATATGCCCGGCCGGAACGAAGCGCACGCGTGCATCGCCGAGCGTCGTCCATCCGGTCCCGGCTGCCTGTCGTGTTCCGGCGAAATCCGCGCCATAGCGGATCGCCATGATGTCGAGCGTCTCGGGCGTTGCCAGGACCGCGCCGTGCCCGGCCCGCGCATGATCGCCATGGCCGTGCGTGATCAGGGCACGGGCGACCGGGCGCACCGGATCGACGAAGAAATCGCCCGCCGGGCAATAAAGCCCCTCCGCTCGCGGCAAGAGCGGCGGGGCGCCGGGGGGCAACGAGGTCTGGTTCGCCGCCATGTCGGCCCTTTCCATCCGTCTCGTTCCGGCTGCGCGGGCCGGATCAGCCATGCCCGGTGCCGCTCGCGATCCTGTCGGAGCCTACAGGGACCGCGGCGGCCTTGTCATATGGTCCGGCAGGCACGCCGCGCGGGCCAGCGGCAAGCGAGGCGACGACCGCTGCCCCGACCTCCCGTCCCATCGCGGCGCAGCCGGGAATGCCCTGAAGAAACGGGCGGCGGTGCAACAGAAACGGCGCGGCGGGCAGCCAGATGCGCCCCGGCGTTGCGGCGGGGCACAGGATTTCGAGATCGCCGGAAAGCGGCACAGGCCCGCCGCGTTCATCGGAAGTGTCCAAGGCGGCACGCAGCCCGGCGAAGGGCAGGTCCGCCGCGCCCTGCGCACCCTGCCCACGGGCATCGATGACCGCGGCAAGCCGCAACCTTTCGTTGTTACCGTTCACGGCAATGCCGCCGCGCGCCTCGGCAATCTCGTAATCCTCGCCAAGCGCCAAGACGTCGATGAGACCCGCGCGCCGCAGGGCCAGAAGCCGGTGGATCGAATGCGGCGGCACGGCCGCGTAATTGTCGATGAAGACGCGCTTCAGGCCCGCATCGAACCGCGCCCGGTCGCCCGCATCGAAATCGCCATAGATCGCGTCGAAAATCTCGTGCACGCGCAGGATGGCGTATTTCCATGCGACTGTCCGGCAGGCGGCCTGATTGGCCTCTGCCTCGCGCAGGTCCTGCGCGGCCCAGTCAAACGGATCGGCCGCCTTGCGCGCCGCGAAGTAATGGTCGGCGAATGTGTCAGGCGTGGGCTCGTCTGCCGCCCCGAGGACCGGCGCCGCAGGATCGGCGGCGCGAAACTCTGCCAAGAACAGCGCGAAAAGCCGGTCGAGGAGACCCGCGTTACCTTCCCCCACCGCTGCCGCGACGGCGTGCGCGGTCATCACCTTCGGCGGATCATAGGGAAGGGGGCAGTAGAAATCGGCCTCGGGGAGCAGGCCGTTGCGGGACATCAAGGTCACATGCAGGCCGCGGCTTTCGGGTAGAAGCGTATAGACGAGCCCGCCACCGGGGTCGTCAGTGAAGCTGCCATGCTGCAAGACGACCGCGACGAGGGCGTCGATCGCGCTGAGCGATGTGCCGAGGATGCCGATCGGTGCCGCCGGCACGCCGCCCTCCAGAAGCCCCGACCAGGGGCTGGGCACCAGCCGCCGGGGGGCAGGCGTGCCGACGCGCGCTGCCTGTGGCCAACTGTGACCGATCGCGAGGATGACGCGGTCGTGCAGGATGGGCTGTTGCGGCACGTCGCCCGCGGCAATCTCAAGCCAGATGCCGTCAGGGTCGGGACGGAGGTCGACGACCTCGCTTCCCTCGCGCAGCGCGATCTGCACGCCGGCCTCTCGCCCCCGCGCGACCAGCGTCTCGAGCGCGTCGCGGAAATAGCCGCCCAGAAGAACGCGCGGCACGAATGTCCGGTCCGACAGCGTCTCGGCCGACACGCCGTAGAGATCGAGGATGACCTGCGGCTGGCGTTGCAGCCAGGAAAGAAGCGTTTCCGCGACCGGCGGAACCTCGATGCTGGCGATATTCGCCAGCATCGCCGCATGGGTCGTTTCGGGATTATACGGCATGCCGACGCCCGCAAGGCCGGATCGTTCGTACAAAGTGATGAAACAGGGTCCCGCCTCGGCGATCAGATGCTGCAGCAGGTAGATGGCCGTCGGGCCGGTTCCGACGATGGCGATATTGCCGATCACTCTGGTCATCCTTCCTGATGGCGCGGTGCATTTCGCCCCGGACCGGTCGCGACGGTCCTAAGGGTGAACGCCGATGGGGCAATGCGGGTTGCACGGCGAAATGCGCCGCCGGGCGAAGTCCCCGCGAAACCTGCGCCGGAACCTTTCGCGTGCCCGCCTGGTTGAGATCTGGACCGGACAGGAAGAATCCGGATGTCACCCGAGAAGACCCTGTCGACCGTCGAAGCCGATCACACACTCGATAGCGAACAGGGGGCGATCGCCGTGGAGGAGGCCGGAAAACTCTCGGCCCGGCTGATCTACGAGATCACTTGCCGCGACGGCGAGGCGGAATTGGCGCGACCGCCTGCGTCGCTTCTGTGGTCGGGGGCGGCTGCGGGCGTTCTGATGGGCCTGTCCGTCCTGGGAGAGGCGATCCTGCGCACGCATCTGCCCGACACGCCCGCGCGTTTCCTGATCGAGCATCTTGGCCAGAGTTTCGGCTTTCTTGCCGTCATCCTCGGCAGGCTGCAGCTTTTCACCGCAATGGCCGCTACCGACATGCTTTCGGGCGTGCTTGCCGAAATCGCGGATCAGCATCCCCGTCCGGAAGTGCTGGCCGGATCGGACGGCTGGGCGCGCG
The DNA here is from genome assembly GCF_030143255.1 of Frigidibacter sp. SD6-1. Classification (GTDB taxonomy): domain Bacteria; phylum Pseudomonadota; class Alphaproteobacteria; order Rhodobacterales; family Rhodobacteraceae; genus TMP-24. The sequence goes on along the minus strand of NZ_JARJNR010000007.1, from coordinate 260,764 downwards.
CCATTCTTCCCGGGGTCGGCCTGCGGCAGATTTTCGGCCAGGCATTTCATCCGCTGCGCGGATCCGCAAAGGGCAATATCCTGATGTCGCAGGGTTTGGCCCGGGCCCACGGGCGCCTGTATGAAACCTGTATGAAAGCGGAGGCCACGAGGCGCGCGAGGCGATGGCGGACCATGCGCGGCACCTGCTGCGCGATCTCGATCCGTCTGCAGTGGCACCATCTGACAGTGAAAGCGTGACGGAACTTCTGCCCAGAGAGTGCGCGCAGAGCTGATCGCCGAGCCGGCAAGAAACCGACCGGCGGCGCTGCCCTGAGAGAGTTTCCTCGGAACAACAAATCGGCTGTCGCGTTGCTCTGACATGCGCCACCGACACGCACAGAAATTTATTCTGGAGTACCTCTGATGAAGAATCTTTTGCTTTCGACGGCCGTTCTTGCTGCCGTCGGCACCGCTGCATTTGCGGAAGACAAGACCGCGATGTTCCGCATGGAAGCAGATCCGATGGAAATCCATGCGTCGGACTTCATCGGCAAGCGCATCTACGCGAGCGAGGCCGAAATTGAAGGCAAATCCTATGAGCGCGCGCAGCCGGACTGGGAAGATATCGGCGAGATCAATGATGTGGTCCTGTCGCGCAACGGCAAGGTCGAGGCGGTTCTGGTCGACGTGGGAGGTTTCCTCGGCATCGGCGAGCGCCAGATCGCCATCGACATGGCTGCCGTTCGGTTCCTTGCCGACGATGCGACGCCCGAAGACCTTTCGGATTATTTCCTCGTGATCACTGCGCCGCGCGCCGCCGTCGAGGGTGCACCGGAATACACCTGGACGCATAACGCCGCGGCGAAGGTCGATCAGGCCGTGGAAAACTCCGTCGATGCAGCGACATCGACTGCAGAGGCAGCAGGGGATCAGGTTGAGCAGGCCGCAGAGAACACAGCCGACGCCGCTCGCGAGCCGATCGTGCGTGAAGGCTACGCGCCTGCGAAGCCCGAAGACCTGACCACTGAGATGCTGACCGGTACGAAGGTCTATGACGCCAATGACGAATGGATCGGCGATGTGTCGCAGCTTCTCATCACGACCGACGGCAAGATCACCGACGCGATCGTCGATGTCGGCGGCTTCCTCGGCATCGGCGAAAAGCCGGTCCAGTTGAAGATCGGCGATATCGACATCCTGCGCAAGGATGACGGCAGCGACCTGCGCGTCTATGTCGGGATGACGAAGGAACAGCTTGAAGCGCTGCCGACTTACGACAAGTAAGCCCGCTTCAAGACAGAAGAGCCCGCCGGTCGGCGGGCTCTTTTGCGCGTTCAGGCCCGCGGCATCTCGAAGCTGAAGATGGTGTCGTCGCCTTCGGATGTCACGGTCAGTGTCCCGCCATGGGCCCGCGCGATCTCGGCCGAAATGTAGAGACCCAGCCCGAGACCCTGCTGGTTGTTGTCGATATTGGCGCGAAAGAAGGGCTGGAACAGATCGTCCATCGCCGCCGGCGCTATCGACGGGCCGGAGTTCGCAACTGTCATCACGAATTTTCCGTCCCTGTCCACCGCGCGCACCCGGATCGCACGGGTCCCGTCGCCATGTGAAATCGCGTTGGCAAGAAGGTTGGACAGAAGCTGCGCGATGCGGCCCGGATCCGCGTTCAGCCCCTCTGCAAAATCCAGCATCACTTCGATGGCGACCGATGGCTGCGCAAGGCCGATCTCGGAGATCGCCTGTTCCAGGGCGGGCTTCAGGGGGACCGATGTTCGGCGATTGACGGACAGGCCCTTGCCAAGACGGGCACGGGCAAAATCCATCACATCGCTGATCAGCTTGGCCATGCGGTCGACCGAACCCTGCGTGACGTCGAGCAGATGCAGCATCTTCTCGCCCTGTGCCTCGCGCCGCATCATCCGGGTCGCGGCAGAGATTGCCGCAAGGGGATTGCGCAGGTCATGACCCAGCACTGCAATGAACTGTTCCCTCAGGCGCGCTGCCTCTTCGCTGGCCAGAAGGGCGGCGGCATTTTGCTTGTGCTCGGTGATGTCGCGCGCGCTGCAGAAGAACCGATGATCCTCCGGCACCGCATTCCAAGACAGCCAGCGATAGGTTCCGTCCTTGTGACGATAGCGGTTCTCGAAATTCAGGATCGGGCGCCCGGCCTTCACAAGCTCGAACGCCCTGCCGCTGCGCTCGACGTCGTCAGGGTGAAGCAGTTCGAAAAACAGCCGGTTCTCGACCTCTTCGGCCGTGTAGCCGAGGGTCTTCAGCCAGGCGGGATTGGTGTTCTCGAACCTGCCACTTTCGCTGAGAATCCCCAACAGGTCGGGGGTTACCATCCAGGTCAGGCTGTACTTCCGCGCAAGTTCCGGCATCTGCGTTGCTTCCATCGACCCCGAACGACCAGATGCGCGATATATCCATGAGTTTGAACGGCTTGCAACGCGCATGTCGGGGCGCCGCATACAAAGGCGCCGCGAGGAGACCTCGCGGCGCTTTGGCGTCACGTCCGGCTCTGTCAGACGGGCGGCTTGCCGCGCGCGGCGCGCGCCACCATCGCGACGACGAACAGGATCAGGAAGATCACGAACAGGATTTTCGCGATGCCGGCCGATGCGCCGGCGATGCCGCCGAAGCCAAGAGCGGCTGCGATCAGGGCGATGACGAGAAAGGTGAGGGCCCAACCAAGCATTTCATTTTCTCCTTGGGGAATGGATCTTTTCGGCGTTTGCAAAAATGAAACGCAAGGGCGCCGACTTGGTTCCCACCGGCCCCGCGGCCCTCGGGCTGCCGCCTTCGCTGCGCGCCATCACGTATGGCGTCGCGTGCACCTGTGTCGGCTCGGCCTTGGCTGGACGCAATCCGATTTGGTCTCGATCAGCGCGGAACAAGCCTTCTTCGGCTGCGTTGCTACTTCAGATACTGCCCGATCCCCGGGGCCGAAGCTGAAGGGCCCGAGATGGACCGCATCTTCTATGCAATCGGCGTTGTCGTCGTGGCGTTGTTCGTCATCAACCTTCTTGTATGAGGAGCCGAAAAATGAACCACAAAGATATCCGGACCTCGGCCGCGAAGGCCGCGGAGGCCGTCAGGGAAACCGGGCGCGACGCCTATGCCGCAGCCAGGGATGGTGTGGTGGACGCAGCGTCCCAGGTAGGGTCCGCATTGCGCGACGAGGCGGAAAGCCGCGCCGAGGCCGGCAAGAACCTGGCCGCAGAGCAGGGCCAGCGTTTCGCAAACGATCTGCGGGCCGAGGCCGGGCGCCGGGGCAACAAGACCTTTCAGGGCCAGGTCCTCGATACGATGGCAAACGGCGTCGCCGACCTGTCGGAAGGGCTGCGCGGTCACAGCATCGCGTCGATCCTGCAGCAGGCGGAAAGTTTCGCGCGGCGCAATCCTGGCGCCTTCGTGGCCGATGCGGCGCTTGCGGGCTTTGCCGTTGCACGGTTTGCCCGCGCGAGCAGCCAACCGGATCATCCGGCGTCGCCTGGCGAAGCCGCCCAGACCTCCCCGCAGGACAGCGGCGTGATCGTCGGGTCGCCGCAGAAGAACAATACCGCCAAAGCGGCTGCCACCTCGCACACTGGTGCATCTTCCCTTGCGGAGACCATGCCGTGACCCCCGATCCCCGGACGAAATCAACCGGAGAGTTGCTGACCGATATTCTGGACCATCTGTCCAACCTTGTCCGTGGCGAGGTCGCGCTGGCCCGGGCCGAGGTGGAAGAGAATGTCCGCGCCGCGGGAACCGGCGTCGGTCTGGTCCTGGCGGCGGCCGTGATCGCCACAACGGCGCTGAATGTGCTGACGGGTGCTCTGGTCGCCGGATTGACGGAACTTGGCCTGGCTGCGGGCTGGTCGGCGCTTGCGGTCGGCATTCTATTCGCGCTCATCGCCTTCCTGCTGGCGCGCAAGGGTGCCGCGGCGCTCAAACCCTCCAGTCTCGCGCCGGACCGCACGATGCGGAATGTGCGGCGCGACGCCCAAACCCTCAAGGAGATCGTGAAATGACCTACACGAACGAAACCGACACTATCGAGGCCGGCATCGAACGCGAGCGCGCCTCGCTCGCATCGACGCTGGGCGCCCTGCAGGACCGCGTGTCCGTGGACCACCTTGCCAAGGAAGCGCTGGGTCTGGTGAAGACCAACGCCGCTGCCTACACCCGGTCGATCGACAGCGCGGTGCGCGCCAATCCGCTGGCACTGGCGCTGACGGGCGTCGGCATTGCCTGGCTGGTCTTCGGCGGCAAGAAGGCCGAAGAACCGCAGGTCGAGGCACCGATGGAGCGTTGGGAAGATGAGGGCGGCAGCGGGTTTGCCTTCGCCGACGGCGCTGCACCGACCGAGGATGAGTGGCAGCGCGAGATCGATCAGCTGCGCGATTCCGCGTCGAGTACGCTGAGCAGGATAGATGCGGAAGCGCGCCGCCATGCCGAGGCGCTTCGCCGTGGCGCTGCCGATACGTTATCCAAGGCGCGCGACTTCGCGGCCGAGCGTGGGGCGGTTCTGGGCGATTTTGCCGAAGGCATGAAAAAGAGCTTCCGCTCGGGCCTTGGTGACCTGAGCGATGCGGCGCGCGAAAAGATCGCCGCTGCGCGCGAACAGGCCTATGCGGCGCGGGTCCGGGGCGAGCGCGTCATGCGCGGCGGAACGCGTGAGGCGGGTCGCCTGATCGAGGACTATCCGCTGGTCGCGGGCGTCGCCGCCCTTGCTGCGGGCGCTGCCTTTGCCGCCGCTCTGCCACGCACCGAAACCGAAGACCGTGCCTTCGGGTCGGAAAGCGACCGGCTGACCCGGGAAGCGACGCGTCTCTTGCGCGAAGAGCGCGCGCGCCTCGGCCGCGTCGCGGCAGGCGTTGCGGACGAGCTGAAGCAATCGTCGCGCGACCTTGCCGATACGATCGCTGGCGAAGTGAAGGACGCCTCACGGTCTCATGCCGCAGCGCTTTCCGACAAGCTGAGCGAGGATGCCGAGGCGGTGAAGGATAGAGCCGCCAAAGAGGCAGGCGACATCGCTGCGGCAGCGACTGCTGCGGCAGGGCCGTCGAAAGTGAAGGACAAGGTCGGCTGATCTTCCAAACTCGCCAACCAACTCGAGCAAGACGCCTGTCCGCTCTGCGGCAGGCGTTTTCTTTTATGCCGACATATGCGCGCCCGGCCGCAGGGCATCGCCCAGGCGGCAGGACTTGTCGACGCCAAAGGAAAAGGCCAGCGGTTTCCCGCCGGCCTTTGAGTGTCGCCTGATCCAATGTCAGGAAACGGCGATCAGACACCCGCCATCCATTCGTCGACTTCGCGCTCGGCCTGTTCTTTCGCGCGACCGTACTTTTCCTGGACGAGGCCGACGAGCTGCTCGCGGCGGCCGTCGACCTGATGCCATTCATCATCCGTGATGTCGCCCCAGTTGGCTTGCGCCTTGCCCTTGAGCTGTTTCCATTCGCCTTTGACTTGATCCCAGTTCATATCGTCCTCCGGGTTGCCTGCGACATCGTGGGTGCTGCCGCTTCTACATGACGGAAACGTTTGCCGGGCTGGCCGGTTCCGGTCTTGTTCATCCGGTCCGGCGGGGAAGCACCCGATAGGCTGATTCAGGCCGATGCGATGATAGGGGCGTTGGTCAGCAGGCCGCCGACGGTTGGCATCTCGGTCCGGGGCTTGCCTGATCAGCGGTCATGTGCGGCCCGCTTGCGGGCATCTGCCTCGGCCACGAAGGCCAGCGATTTCGAAAGCGAGATGAAGGCAAGCGGTAGAAGTACGACGGCGAAAATGAAGGCGAGTTGGAACCCGAGCGTATCGCGCATCCGGCGCCGCTGCGCCGGTATCTGCGTCATGCGGCCTGCGCCCCCGACTGTCCGAGGACGGCAAGCGTCGCCCTGTCGGCGCCCGCGACCGGATGCTCGCCATGTTCCAGCCCGAGCAGCTCGCACAGCCGGGCGCGTCCGCGATTGGCGCGACTCTTGACCGTCCCGACGGCGAGGCCGGTCATTTCGGCAGCCTCCTCGTAGGAAAAGCCCGAAGCGCCGACCAGGATCAGAACCTCGCGATGCTCGACCGAGAGCAAGTCGAAGGCCCTGCGGAAGTCGTTCATCGCAAGCCGCCCGTCATGGGCAGGCTGTTCACACAATCGCGCCGCATGGATACCGTTCGGATCGGCAACCTCGCGCTTGCGCTTGCGGCGCAGCGAATAGAACGTATTGCGCAGGATCGTGAACAGCCAGGCCCGCATGTTGGTTCCGGCCGAAAACTTGTCGATGTTGCTCCAGGCTTTCACGACCGTGTCCTGCACCAGATCATCGGCCGTGGAGACTTCGCGAACCAGACTGATCGCAAAAGCCCTGAGCGCGGGAAGATGTTCGGCAAGCTCGTCGCGCGGATCGCCAGCGCCCGAATTCATTTCGCGGATCCCTTCTGCCGAAGCCGATCCAGAAGCTGCTTGAACCGGTCAGGAACCTCTTCCTCGAGCACTTCCTGATATACCCGCTTGAGATTTTCGTCGATTCTCGCCTTTAATCCCTCGGCGTCCCGCTTCTCTGCCATGACTGACTGCATGCCTGTTCCAGTTGTCTTTTTCGCAGTTTCGCAGGGAACCAAACGCATGCACAGACGTTTGGTTCCCAAGAAATTCAAAAGAGGGAAGCTAAATGCCTAATACAGACGCGACCGATCTTGCTTCGTCGGTTGGTGCCAATCTGCCTTTCCTTCGCCGCTATGCGCGTGCGCTGACCGGCAATCAGGACACCGGCGATCGTTACGCGGCCGCAACCCTGGAGGCGATCCTTGCCGACAGCCAGCCATTCGACGCCGGCGAAAATCTGAAGGTCGCGCTGTTCCGCGCATTTCACCTTGTCTGGTCGAGCGCAGGAGCCCCCGTCGGAGACGCCGACTCGAAGCTCTCTGCAAGCGCCCAGAACCACATGTCCAAGCTGACACCCAATTCGCGCGAAGCTCTGCTCCTGCATGCCGTGGAAGGATTTTCCAAGGATGAGATCGAGACGATCATGAGCCTCGACCCTGGCGAGGGCGACGACCTTGTGACGATTGCGCGACGAGAGATGTTGGATGCCATTTCCGGCAAAGTGATGATCATCGAGGATGAGGCCATCATCGCGCTCGACCTCTCGGCCATTGTCGAGGAAGTCGGGCACAAGGTGACCGGCATCGCGCGCACGCGGACGGAAGCCGTCGAGCTTGCGGGACGCGAACGCCCGGACCTGATCCTGGCCGACATCCAGCTTGCGGACAATTCGTCGGGCATTGATGCAGTGAACGATATTCTTGCCCAGTTCGACGACCTGCCGGTCATCTTCATTACCGCCTTCCCTGAGCGGCTTCTTACCGGCACGCGCCCCGAACCCGCGTTCCTGATCACCAAGCCCTTCAGCGAAGAGCAGGTCCGTTCCGCCGTCAGTCAGGCGATGTTTTTCTCGTCGACGGAAACGCTCGCGGCCTGAGCGCGGCCTGAGCGCGGCCACTCGTTTCTTGATACGACAAGCCTTGTCGCCCCGGATCGGAAGGTCCGGGGTTTTGCTTGTCCGCCGATCCTCGTCTCGGCCCAGAATATCTGCCGGTGCGCAGTCTGGCGCAGTCGAAAGAAACCGCGTCCGGAACCTATCGGCGAGGTCGGCGTTGTTTCGCTGACGCGGCCACGAAATGCCGCGACAGCTTAGGAACGGAGACAAGACAATGTTCACGAAAAAAGCCAGGTCTGCCCTGATCGCGGCGCTTCTGCTGTCCACAGGCCCGGCCTTCGCGGAAACGATGGTCAAGGAGGTTCAGGTCGATATCGACATGGACGCGGTCCAGAACCTCAAGGCGGCAAACCAGTGGGCCAACATCGCCGACGATCTTGAGAACGCAGTGGTTGGCCGCCTTGCCGGCCGCACGGCGGATGACGGCGCAAAGATATCGATCGATATCGACGAGGTTACGCTCGCCAATACGATCGAGCAGATGGCCGGTGTTGCCGACTCCAAGCTGACGGGTCACGTGAACGTGACGCATGACAACAACAACACCGTGTTCGACAGCTACGACCTGACCGTCACCTTCGATCAGGCCGGCCCACTGATCGTATCCGGCACCGACCTCGCGCAGCTGACCACCAACAGCAAGGAATATTACGACGCGATGATCGCGGCCTTCGCCGATCGGGTTGTGGCCGACCTCAAGTAAGATCTTTGGTCTTGCCGCTATCGGCGCCCCGGAACTTCAGTTCCGGGGCGTTCCTCTTGGATGCATGACGCGTCCCGCCGGTGGTGCGAGTGCAGGAATGAAAATTCACCCCTACGCAATCGCAACGACCATCTGGAGAGAGCTTGGAGACGACCGAATTTGCCTCATCTGCGCAGGTATAGCCTTCTACGGTCTTCTGTCGCTTTTTCCGGGTATCGCCGCCCTTCTGGCGCTTGGCGGGCTGCTGACCGAACCCGCGACGCTTGTCGAAAACTTCCAGGCGATCGGCAGAGTCCTTCCGAAAGAGCCCTCAGACATCATCATTTCGCAGGCCAGCGATGTTGCAGGGTCCAGAGAGGGCGGACTGGGGCTAGCGGCTCTGGCAGGCTTTGCTCTTGCTTTGTATTCTTCGTCGAAGGCTGTTGCCAGCCTGATCGCCGGGGTCCATGCCGCCTACGACGAAGCTGACGACCGCGGCTATTTCGCAAACACAGTCTTTACGCTGACGATGACACTTCTTCTGCTGGGTCTCGTCCTTGCCGCGATCTTCTGCAGCGTCGGCGTTCCGATCCTGTTTGCAACCTTCTTCACCGACGAGAAGGGCGCACAATGTGTTGCGCTGGTTTGCTGGCCCTTGCTTGCGGCGCTGACGGCACTTGCTCTGGGACTGCTCTACCGGCTTTCCGTCCGGCATCGCCGCCCGCCCGTGCGCTGGATCACCCCTGGCGCTGTCACCTCGGCCGTCTTGTGGATGATCGCTTCTGCTCTTTTCTCGATCTATGTCCGGAACTTCGCCAACTACAACGAAACCTTTGGCACCCTCGGCGGTGTCATTTCCCTGCTGATGTGGATGTGGCTCTCGGCCTACATCGTGCTTCTGGGCGCCGAGATCAATTCTGTGCTGGACGACCTTGCGGCGGACACCGCCGACAGCCGAGGCGCCGGTGTTCAACCGCGCAGCACAAGACCGAGGCGGCGAAACACGATTTCCGATGAAAACGGCCTATGAAGGATGGGGGTGCGGACGCTTGCACAGGCTTCTTCAGCCTCGTCGCCAAGAAAGATCATCCGCCCCCGACGCGCATGTATCGCCGCACAAAGCCTTGTGCAGGCAAAGTCGTCCGGTGCGGCCTCGATGAAGGCCACCACAATCTCCGGAACCTTGGCAATCGCCAGCAGCGCATCGCTCGCACGGTTGACGGCAATCACGGTCGCGCCAGTGTCGAATTCGGCCACGGTATCGGACAAATCCTGCAAGACGACGCAATCGCCGACAACGACGAGATAGTGCGCGCCGGAACGTGCTGTGTGATTCTCGGGACGCATGGCAGACCCCCAGTCCTTTTGACATGATGGAACCAGGCGAGGCCGTTCGCATTAAACTGTGACATAGGATCGAGGATGGCCAAAATGTTGACCACAGCCTGCGCGGCCTGCCCGCTGAGAAAGAAGGAGCTTTTCACGCAGTTCACCGAGGAAGAGCTGGCCTTCATGATCCGCTTCAAGTCGGGCGAACTTGCGGTCGATCCGGGCACCACGATCCTGATGGAAGGGTCCAACAGCCCGCAGCTCTTCACGGTGCTCGAGGGGATGGGCACGCGCTACAAGACGCTTGAGAACGGGCGCCGGCAGGTCATCAACTTCGTGTTTCCCGGCGATTTCTCGGGCCTTCAGGCCGGGCTCATGGGCGAGATGATGCATTCCGTCGAGGCGACGACGACCATGCGCCTTTGCGTCTTCAAGCGCGGCGACCTTTGGGAGCTTTTCAAGTCGCATCCCGAACGTGCCTACGACCTGACCTGGATCGCGGCCGTCGAGGAACATTTCCTGGGCGAGACGATCGCCTCTTTGGGCCAGCGCGACGCCAGCCAACGGATCGCCTGGGCGCTGATCCGCATCTTCGAACGGCTGCGCGCCATCGGATTGGCAGACGGCAATGTCGTCCCCCTGCCTTTCCGCCAGCAGGACCTGGCAGATGCGCTTGGCCTGTCGCTGGTGCACACGAACAAGACCCTGAAGTCGCTGCGCGGCGCCGGTCTGGTGAACTGGTCTGACAGCAAACTGTGTATCCACAAGATCGGCCCGCTCGCCGATCTCGCCCTCATCGAACTGGAACAGCCCAAGCGGCGCCCGATCATGTAAAGGGCGCCATTCCGGACGGATCGACGGCCGGTTCGGGAACCAACAGGCGCCTGCGGCGTTTGCCGACAGTCCGGCAAGCCGCCGGCAAAGGGAGCGTCTAATGGGTATCCTCTGGACCATCATCATCGGCTTTCTGGCCGGGGTCATCGCCAAGTTCATCATGCCGGGCGACAATGAACCGTCGGGCTTCGTCCTGACCGCAATTCTCGGCATCGTGGGTGCTTTCGTGGCCAGCTATCTCGGCCAGAACCTCGGCTGGTATGCGCCGGGCGAGGGTGCGGGTCTCATCGGCGCCGTCGTCGGTGCCATCATCGTGCTGTTTGTCTGGGGCCTCGCCTCCCGTCGGGCATGAGTTCGGTAAGCTCGTCTCCGCCCGGAGCTTGCACAAAAGGGAGTTGCTTCAATGAGTAATCGCACTCCGTCCTTACTCGCGCTTCTCGGCCTGGCTGCCATCGCTGGCTACCAGCACCGCGACAAGATCGGCTCCGTCATCACGGATGTGAGGACGCGCCAGCAAGCGAACGGTGCAGCCACCGACAGGCCTCGGGGCGGAGATTTCCTGTCTGAGGTCGGCTCGATCTTTACGGGCAACAATGCGGGTATGGCCCTATCCGATGCGGTTGGCGGTCTGATGCGCCTTCTCTCCGGCGACACCGGAGGTTCGGCTGCGGACAGCTGGGTGGCGAGCGGTCCCAACAAGCCGATGTCCCGTGACGAGCTGCGCGACCGTCTCGGCGCGCCGCTGCTGTCTGATCTCGCACGGCGTACCGGCCTGGCGGAAGAGGTGATCGTCGATCGCCTGGCCGAGGCCTTGCCCGACATGATTGACCGGTTGACGCCCGAGGGGCGGCTGCCATCGGCTGCCGACGCTGCCTATCTCATCTGAATACGGCGACTGTCACACACATTGCCCCTCCGGATGCGCCTCGGGAGGTGAAGATACTATTGCCCAGAACTGAAAAGGAGAAATCGATGAAAACGCTGGCCGATGCCTTTCACCACACGCTGAAAGATGTCTATTACGCTGAAAACGCGCTGACGAAAGCGCTGCCCAAGGTGGCCGCCGCGGCGAAAAGCGCCGAACTGAAGAAGGCGGTGGAACACCACCTTGCCGAGACCAAGGAACAGATTTCCATTCTGGGCAAGGTCTTCGCGTCGATCGGCGCCAAGCCCGAGGGCGAAAAGTGCGATGCGATCGAAGGGCTGATCAAGGAAACCGAGGGCCTGATCAAAGGGGCCAGCGGTGTCGCCCTCGATGCCGCCCTCGTCGCCGCCGCGCAGGCGGTGGAGCATTACGAGATCGCCCGCTACGGCACGCTGCGCGAATGGGCCAAGGTGCTTGGCCATTCCGAGGCGCATGACATGCTGTCGCAGATCCTCGACATGGAAAAGGCGGCGAATGCCAAGCTGACAAGCATGGCAGTGGAATCGGTGAACGCGGCGGCCTGACCGGGGTGGTCTGACCGGGCCAGCCTGACAAGGCTCGTGCCCGGGCGCACCGCATCTTGGTGCGCCCGTGGCCGTTTCAATCTGTGCCCTGGTAAAGCGGCACGGTGGAGATCGACATTTTCGCCGATCCGGTTTCGACCTCGCGCGTGTGCGACAGATAGATCAGGGTCTGGTTCATTTCGTCGAAGACCCGCCGGACCACAAGTTTCTTGAACAGGATCGAACGACGCTCCTTGAACACCTCTTCGCCGTCCTCGCTGCGGTCGATATCGCCCAGGACGATCGGGCCGGTCTGACGGCAGGCGATGGACGAATTGGACGGATCCTCGAACCAGTTGCCGTTCTGAAGCCGGTCGATGACACCGCGATCGAAATAGGCAAGATGACAGGTCACCCCCTCGACCTTCGGATCGACGAGCGCCTCGATCACGATATCATTGCCGAACCAGTCGACGCCGACCTCTCCCACCTTCTCGCCTCGCGCGCCCGTCGCGCCAAGGCAGATGGCCAGAATCACGCCAGCGGCCAGATGCGGTCTTGCTACGGTTTTTTTCATGATGGTCCCCTTTGCGCCCTCAACGCCGGAATGGGCTGCCGGTTCCGGCGGCCCTCCACCCGGCCGGGCATGTCTTCGTCGCCCGACCTACTTGCCGGACACCCTCTCGGCCTTCGTCCAGTCACGGCTGTCTCAGGCGCGCGGCATATCGCGCTTGCCCCCGTGCTGAACCCGTCCGCAAGCCAGGCAGCCCAGCGGCCCGGTGACCGACACCGCAGACCCGGCACCTTGCAGTGACTTCACATCCCACGACGGCTCGATCGACAGGCCCGCCCGCCGGTCCAGCGGAGCAGGAGGAGCGAGCAGGCATGGACCAGGCAGGTGCGAAAGACGATTTCCAGGTAAAAGAGGGTGGGCTGGGTGCCAAGAAACATCCGTGCAATGTCGAAGGGTACGAAATCGTCACGCATCTTGTACGCCCTTGCGCGATCTGCCGGGCATCTGCCCGGCAGGCTTTCCGACCTCGTCCCGGACTGGCGGGGATCACGGGCCGGGCCATCAAGCCGGTCGCGCCTCCGGCGACACGGGCGTCAGGGGTTTTTCCAGGGAAGGCGCCGGCGCCTCCTTTCCGAAGACCGTCGCGAAGACGGCTTCCATCCCTTCCGCGACCGGAAAGTTCCTTTCCTTTCCGGTTGGTGACTGCGCCTGCCCGACGGGGATGGCCCACCGCGCCACAGAGACGCCGACCCCGGGCAGACGACGCCGGATCAGCCGGACGAGCAACGGCACGGGCGTCGCCACGACCGCATCAAGCGTGACGATGATCAGCGCGGTCGGCTCGAACTTGCCCAGGGCCCGCGGAATGGCGGCACGCAGCGGCAGGACAAGCGCTTCCGCGCCCTCGGCACGCAGCGACTGACCAAGCATCATCGCCGCAACCGCATCCAGCTCGGACTGCGCCCCGATCACAGCGACCCGGGCGCCGATCCCGTCAAGAATGCCGTTCGTCACCAGAGAATTCGCCCCCTCTTCCGAAGGTTCCTCTTCTGCATTGGCAAGCTCGTCCTCGACCACCGTTTCCAGCTCTTCGGCGAGGGTCCAGGCAGCGCTGGCGATCCGCTGCACCTGATAGTCGGACAGAAGCCCCGCCTCATGATCAACCCTCGCAAGCGCCAGCGCGGGGATTGCCGTCTGATCGTAATAGTCCGCCAGATGGCGTTGCCTGGTTGTCGATGCCGCGGCTTCGGTGAAGTCGAGCGACCGGCCGGCGAGCAGCCGATCGTAAAGCCGGGCGGATTCGGTCAGCACCGGCTCATCCCCCAACATGATCGGAAACAGCCTCAGACCGGGCACATGATGCCCGATGACAACCAGGCACACTGTCAGCGGCGTGGCGATGATCAGTCCCATCGGACCCCAGAGCCAGGTCCAGAACATTGCCGAAACGATCACGCCCAGCGGCGACATGCCGGTTTGCTGGGCATAAAACCAGGGTTCGATCACATATGATGTGACCAGTTCGACCAGCAGGAACAGGGCCACGGTCCACAGAACGATCGACCAACCGGACGATACGGCCACGGCCATCAGCAGGGGCAGGACGGCCGAGACGGCCGATCCGATATAGGGCACGAAGCGCATCACAAGCGTGACAAGCCCGAAGAAAAGCGCATTGGGAACGCCGATGACCCAAAGGCCAAGCCAGATCGGCACCGCATAGATGGCGTTCACCGTCAGTTGCGCCACCAGGAATTTCGAAACCCGCATGCCTGCCTCTTCCAGCAACCGTGACGTGGCCAGGATGTTCGAGCCTCCGATCAGCTGCACCAGCCGGTCCCTCAGGGTTCCGCGCTCAAGCAAGGCGAAGATAACGACAATGAAAATCAGGCCGAACACGCCGACGGGTGTCAGCGCCGGCAGGATGACGTCGGTCAGCCAGGCCATGAGGCTGGTCTGCTCGACCAGCTCGACCTTCATGGCCTGATTGCTTGCCGTCTCGGTGGTTTGTGCGTCAAGCCGTTCCGAGATTCGCTCGACCATGCCTTGCAGGTGCGAAATGATCTCGTTTTCCGTTCCGGCCGCAAGAAGCGTGTCGACCTTGGCAAGGACATTGCCCTGATATTGCGGCAGGTTCGCGCCAATCTGGCCAACCTGATAGATAAGGATCAGCAAGAACGATCCAACAAGCATCGAGGTCGCGACAACCGTCACCGTGACCGCGGCGGTGTCCCGCAAACCATGGGCGCGCAGGTAATTCACCACCGGCGTCAGGATGAAGGCGAACAGCATGCCAAGGACAAGCGGCAGGACAAGGTCTCTTGCCACATAGAGGATCGTGCAGACCGCAACGATGGTCACAAGCACCCTGATCGATGCAACCGATGCACCCGGCGCGGACCCTACCATCGGGCGTTGGGGCTGGATCGGTTCGATGTCGTCAGCCTGAGCCACTGAGCCTCCCACCTGCCGCTGATCCTGCAAACGCACGCGACGTCACTCAGTTCCATTCCGGCTTGGAGGCGCAATTTCCCGGGCCCGGAATCCCTGTCTGTCTGGACCGAGTCATGACAACGATCGCGGGCTCCATAAAGCGATTTCGGGACAAACGGGGCTCCCGGACGTTCAAATTTCGACCTGGATCGCAGGCTTTCCAATCTGGCCGTGTCTGGCCGTGAAGGGTCGCGACATGAACTGGCAGCCGACGCGCGTTGCGAATGTGTCGGCCTCGCCTCAGGGGATCGAGGTCTTCATGCCGTTTCTAAAGCCGTCGTGCCTGTTCATGGCGCTCGCAATGGGCCCCGCCTGGGGGCAGGACGCCGCCCTTGTCATCGGCAACGAGAAGTATTGGGCAGGAGACGACGTCGCCCGCGCCGGTGACGTGCTTGATGTCGTGACGGCGCTGAATGCGTCCGGGTTTCTTGTCACGTCCGGCAGCGACGCGACAGCGGCTTCGCTGCATCGGCTGTTTGCCGATTATTACCGCAACAGCGCCTCCGAAGGCTCCTCCGTCATCCTGCTTGCCGGTCATTTCGCCCATGCGGGCGAGGAAAGTTGGCTGCTTGGCCGCGATGCCGATGGGCCGACCCTCGCCTCGATCGGCGACGAAGGCCTGTCCCTTTCCACCGTTCTCGCCGCCGCGGCCGAACATCCCGGCGCAGCGCTCCTGTTGATCGCCACAGAAGGTGGCTCGGTTGACCTCGGGCGCGGGTTGACGCAAGGGCTCGGCCGGATCGACCCACCGCAGGGCGTTACCGTGATGACCGGCAATGTCGCGGCGATCGCCCGGCTGGCCGACCAGATATCCAGCCGCCGTGGCGAAAGCATTGCCGCCCTGACCCGAGGGGCGAAAGGTGTCGTCGTTTCCGGCTATGTCTCGGACAGACACGTGTTTCAGCGGCCCGACGGCGCTGCCCCGGCGAAAACCGATGCCGAAGCGAGCCTTGGCGCCGAGACAAAGCTCTGGGCTGCGACCAAGGCGCTGGACACGCGTCAGGCCTACCAATCCTTCCTGGACAGTCACCCGGACGGGTTGTTCGCGGACGACGCCCGCACGGCGCTGCAATTGCTGGACGACCCGCTGGCGCGTGCGGCGGCGGAAGAGGATGCGCTTCGGCTCAGCCGCGACAAGCGACGCCAGATCCAGCAGAACCTGCTTCTGCTCGATTTCGATCCCCGCGGCATCGACGGGCTGTTCGGCCCCGGAACCCGTGCGGCGATCAAGAGCTGGCAGAAGCGAAACGATCTGTCCGCCACGGGCTATCTGACAGGCCAGCAGGTGACGACCCTCGCCGGTCAGGCTGCCCGGCGCGCCAGCGAACTCGAGGCAGAGGCCGCCGCGCGCAAGGCTGAACAGGACGCGTCGGACCGGGCCTTCTGGGACAGTACCGGCGCGGCGGGCGACGAGGCGGGGCTTCGGGCCTACCTCAAGCGCTATCCGGACGGCCTGTTTGCGGAACTCGCGCAGGAGCGGTTGAAGCCCTTTGACGACGAACGCAGGCGTCAGGCGCAGGCGGCAGATCGGGCCGCGTGGGATCGCGCCGTTGCCATCAACACGGTCCAGGGCTACCAGGATTACCTTGCGGCCTATCCGAAAGGCGCGTTCGCGGCCGATGCAAAGCTGCTGATCGAACGGCAAGGCCCCAGCCCGGCCGATCAGCAAAGGATCGAGGCGGCCGCCGCCGCCGAGGACGGCCTCGGCCTTACACCTTTCATCAAACGGGTGATCGAGGATCGGCTGGATGCGTTGCAACTCAATCCGGGAAACGTCGACGGCATCGTCGACGAGGATACGCGACGCGCCCTGCGCAGATATCAGAAATCGCGCGGCCTGCCGGTCAGCGGGTTTCTGAACCAGCAAACCGTTGCACGGCTCATGGTCGATTCGCTGTGACGATCCATCGAAGTGCAAGACCCCCCGGACGCGGCCCCAAGGCCGCGTCTGCGGTTTTGGGGGACCCGCATCCCGCCCTCGACGGGTGTGCCTGCCTGCATGGCAGACGGCGCGAGCGGCGGCAAATTTCCGCCATTATCCCCGCGCTTCAGCCGACGGTTCTCCTCTTCAATGGCCTTCATCTGGCTGATGAGGGATGCGTCCATGCCGCCATACTTGGCGCGCCACTTGTAGAACGACGCACTGCTCATGCGGTGCTCGCGGCACAGATCGGCCACCGGCATCCCGCCTTCGGCCTGCCGCAGGATCGCAAGGATATGCGCCTCAGTGTATCTGCTTGTCTTCATTCAGAATCTCCTCGTTCATCTTGGCGAGAAAATTCTACTTATGCAGCCCCTTGCTTTCGGGGGGATTACCCCCCATGGGCATCCCGTTCATCACCGTCAAAGCAACAGACCCATATAGAACGTACTTGACAGCAGTTGACCTTAAAAGCTCTGTGATGTTGGGTAATGAGGTGTCGCAATGGAAATGCTTTTGTTGGTTCTTGTGGGTGGGGCGCTTGGCTGCACCGCATTCGATCTTTTCAATGACGATGACACCGCACCAGAGACTCCCGGCGGCGAGGAAGATGGCGGCCAGATCACCTTTGTCACCGACGGACTCATCTCCACGGGGGGTGATGGCGACGACGTCTACCTCTTTGACCCCAAGACCACCGGCAATGTCGCCGCGACGATCGATGGCGGCGCAGGCGACGACACCATCAGCCTGGCCGGTGTGTTCGACGGGGCATACCTCAGCGGTGCAAATCTGTCGGGCGGCGACGGCAACGATGCGATCTCTGCCGCCGGAGAAACCTCGACCATCTCGGGTGGCGCAGGCGACGACATCATCAGCGCCGACATGGTAGATGCGACCATTTCGGGCGATGCCGGAAATGACATGATCCGCGTTATCGCAGCCAACGGCTCCGTGACAACCGCCTTTGGCGGTGAGGGCGATGATATCCTGGACGGTACTGGGTCAAACAACGTGGTGCTGTCCGGCGGCGCCGGCAACGACACGATCCTGACCTCTGGCCGTACCTCTAGCGGGGCCGGCTATGGCATCGGCGCGGATGGCGGTGCCGGCAATGACACGCTGACCCATTCGGTCGAGGCCTTTCCCCTGCCAGACGAGAGTTCGGACACCGCAGCGCGGATGACCGGAGGCGAAGGCTCGGACCTGTTCGAGATCGTGCTGACAACGGGGAACGGAGATTTCACGCCCTTGCCCGATGACCCGCCTGTCTTTGTGAACGAAGCCGCCGTCATCACTGATTTCGAAAAGGGCATCGACCAGATCGGAATCGATCTGTCGGATTTGGGCAGCACCTATACCGCCGAAAGTGGCACCCTGACCGAGGACATCTCTGCCGGAGAAACCGAAATCCTCATCCGGCTGACCGGCAGCGGCTTGCCGGATCAGGATCTGCGGATCGTTATCGCCGAGACCGGACTGAGTTGGTCAGATGTAATCTTTACCGGCACCCCGCCTGCCAACTTGGTGGTGGCGTAAGGGTCGGTCAAACAGCGCGATGATCTGGGTGCTGTTCCGGGTTCCGCGTCTGAAAGGCGGCGGAGTGAACGTGAACCATTCCGAGTTTTCCGGCGCGGTTCAATGCCCTTCTCGCTCCAGCGCTTCCAGCGGCTGTAGAGCGTCTTGTGAGGCCCATAGTCCGCAGGCGCATCGCGCCAGCGCAACCCATTGCGATTGATGAAGATAATCCCGCTCAGCGCCCGCCTGTCGTCCTTACGGGGCTTGCCGGGCACCGACAGAAAGAGATCACTGGCCAGACAATTCTCTCGCGGGCTTGAATGCAATGGGGTGGCGCCCGACATTTTCGACGACGAAATCCACGAAAGCCCGGACTTTCGGCGATAGCTGCTTGTTCGACGACCAGACAAGCTTGAGGACGCCAAATGGAACCATGTAGTCCACGAGGACCGGGACGAGCGCTCCGTTCTGCAGGTGGGGGGCAGCGACATAGACGGGTAGATGCGCAAGACCCGCCGGACGCGGCCCCAAGGCCGCGTCTGCGGTTTTGGCGGACGCGCATCCCGCCCTCGACGGGTGTGCCTGCCTGCATGGCAGACGGCGCGAGCGGCGGCAAATTGCCGCCACTATTCCCGCGCTTTCGCCAACGGATCGGAACCCGAATGTGATGGCCGAGTTGTCTGTTCGCAGCGACGCAGTGCAACCCCGAAACAGTCGGGACCCACGGCGCTCGTCAAGACATTGAAGGAGTATGTCATGTTCAGAACGCTTGCAATCTCGGCCGGTCTTGTCGGTCTCATGGGTTCCGGTGCGGCGATGGCGCTGGAATCGTCGGCGACGACAGATCTCAACCTGCGTCAGGGTCCCGGTCCGCAATATGCGATCGTCGGCGTGATCCCCGCGGGCGCCACGGTCGAGGTCGAGGGCTGCGTCGATGCCGCAAGCTGGTGCCAGGTCAGCTATGACGGCAATGTCGGCTGGTCGTTCGGCGACTATCTGACCACGACTGTCGGCGAAGAGCCGATGATCCTGACGCTCGACCGGACGAAAACCCAGGTCAAGACCGTGGTGTATCAAGAGAACAAGGATGCAGCCGCGGCCGCCGGCGGCACGATGGGCGCGATCGCCGGCGCCCTGATCGCCGGTCCTGCTGGTGCCGCCGTCGGTGCGGTCGCCGGTGCGACTGCTGGCGGGACGTCCGCGCCTGACGCGACTGTCACCACTTATGTGACGGAACACCCGGTCGATTATGTCTACCTCGACGGCGAAGTGGTCGTTGGCGCGGGCGTGCCCGACACGGTCACGATCCATCCCGTTCCGGAAAGCGACTATTCCTACGCCTACATCAACGGCGTGCCGGTCGTCATCAACAACGCCGATCACAGCATCGTCTATATCGTCCGCTGACGCACCGCTTCCCGTCTGAACTGTAAGTTCGGGCAATATCAGCCAAGCATGTCCGCACTCTGGACAAGCGGTCTTAGAGCCCGGGCCAGTTTCGGCCCGGGCTCGTTCTTTTCGCCCGTATGTGCCTGGCATCTGCTGACGGCCTCGCCTTCACGGCCCACGTCGGGTACATCCTGTTGCGGCCTGGCGCGCCAAAGCCCCCGGCGCTGGGTGCCGACGCTGACGGCGCAGGGCGGTGATCCGATCCGCCACGCCATCAGGCGTCGGCTTGCGCAAAGAACAAGGGCGTGAACCGCGGTCCTGCAAACCTTCGCGCCCCTCCTGCTCATATCGCCGCCACCCCTTCGCTGCGGTCTTCGCGGAACAGCCGCAGACCGCTCCGAACCGCGAAAAACTCATCCCGCCTGCAATCATTCCGATAAGCCGCTCTCGACCCAAAGGTGTCAGTCTGGCATTCTCGTGCACGTTCATTCGATCCCTCGAAAGAGCGTTGGCGCTTGGTAACTTCAACGACTTCAGAAGGATCGAACGGACAAGCTGTTGAAAGCTCACAGCTGGCGCAGCCGAAAAGCCAGCGGCTCGTTGCGCCGGTCCGAGCGGCACGAACGTCCGACACGGGCGGATCGCTGTGGCGGCCTGCTTCTGAAACAGGGGGAACGCACCGGCACCCCCAGGAAACGCGCGAACAGGACGGGCGCCGGTGCGTATCGTCGGGGCCAGTGGGCCCCGGCGAATTCTATTCGCCGCCGCCGAGGCTGTGGACATAGGTTGCCACCGCGCGGACGTCGGAGTCGCTCAGGCGGCCCGTCCAGGCGGGCATGACGCCGAAGCGGGCCTTGGTGACCGTCTCGGTCAGGCTTGCCTGGTCACCGCCGTAAAGCCAGATCGCGTCGGTCAGGTTCGGCGCGCCCTGTGCCCGGTCGCCGATGCCCTGATCGCCGTGGCAGGCGGCGCAATTGTCGGCGAAGACCGTCGCGCCCGCCGCAGCCAGCGCCGCGTCATGTTCCTGCCCCGAGATGGCGAGGACATGGTTCACCACCGCGTCGATGTCGCCCTTCTCCAATATGTCGCCGAAGGCGGGCATCTGCGAGAAGCGGGCGTCCGGGTCGGTCGTGTTGCGGATGCCGTGGCTGATCGTCGTGTGGATATCGTCGATCGTGCCGCCCCAAAGCCAGTCATTGTCGAGAAGGTTGGGGAAGCCCTTGGCGCCGCCCGCCCCCGCGCCGTGGCATTGGGCGCACCAGGTGGCAAAGACCGCCTTGCCCGCATTCTGGGCGAAGGGTCCAAGCTCGGGGTCCGCGGCGATGCCGTCCAACGGCGCTGCGGCGAGTTTCGCCTCGATCGCCGCGTTCGCATCGTCGAAGGCCTTGATCTCGGCCGCAACTTCGGCCCGCGTCGATCCGCCCCAGAGACCGTGGGTCACGCCGTTCACCAGGGGCCAGGCCGGATAGAGGATCGTATAGCCGATCCCCCAGATGATTGTTGCGTAGAAGATCCAGAGCCACCAGCGCGGCATCGGATTGTCGAACTCCTCGATCCCGTCCCACTGATGGCCCGTGGTCGGCGGAGGCGCCTTCCTGTCTTGCGGTTTCTTGCTCATCGTCCGGTCTCCTTCACCCCTGCCGCAGATGCGGCGCGGGCGGGTCTGTCTTCGTGGCGGAAGGGAATTTGCGACACGTCTTCATGCACCGCGCGCGACCCGGGCCGGAAGGCCCAGAAGATTACGCCGACGAAAACCGTGAAGAGGGCCAGAAGCGCCCAGCTGTCGGCGAATTCCCTGAGGATGGAATAGAGGTCCATGTCCGCCCCCTATCGCTCTGGGTCGGGTTCGAAGGTCGAGAAATCGACCATCGTGCCCAGAACCTGAAGGTAGGCCACCAGCGCGTCCATTTCGCTGATCCCGGGCTGGGCGTCGAAGTTCGCGACATTCGCTTTGGGATAGCGCGCCAGAAGCCCTTCGGTGTCGGCGTCGGGCGAGGCCTGGGCCTTGAAGTCCTCCTTCGCCGCCTCGATCATTTCGGACGTGTAGGGCACGCCTACCAGCGCGTCGGTTTCGAGCCGCGCCACGATATGCTCGGGCTCGATCATGCGGTCGGTCAGGAAGCCGTACTTTGGCATCACCGATTCCGGCACCACCGATTGCGGGTCAGTCAGGTGAGCGACGTGCCATTCGTCGGAATAGCGGCCGCCCACGCGGGCAAGGTCCGGCCCGGTGCGCTTCGAGCCCCACTGGAACGGATGGTCGTACATCGATTCCGCGGCCAGCGAATAGTGGCCGTAGCGTTCCACCTCGTCGCGCATCGGGCGGATCATCTGGCTGTGGCAGACATAGCAGCCTTCGCGGATGTAGATGTCCCGCCCTGTCAGTTCCAGAGGCGTATAGGGCCTGACACCATCCACCTTCTCGATCGTATTCTGCAGGTAGAAGAGCGGTGCGATCTCCACGATCCCGCCGATGGTCACCACCAGAAGCGAGGCAACGAGAAGGAGCGTGGCGTTCTTTTCAAGATGCTTGTGTTTTTCAAGAATTGCCATGGTCCGGCCCCCCTTATTCGGCCGGGATCGCGACGCCCAGCCCGGCGCGGGCCGGTTGCTTGGCGACGGTTGCCCAGAGGTTATAGAGCATGATGAGTGCTCCGGTCAGGAACAGCGTCCCGCCCAGCGCGCGCACCACATACATCGGGAACTTCGCGGCGACCGTGTCGGCGAAGGCGTTCACGAGGAAGCCGTTCGCATCCACTTCGCGCCACATCAGCCCTTCCATGATGCCGGTCACCCACATCGAGGCGGCATAGAGAACGATGCCGATGGTGGCCAGCCAGAAGTGCCAGTTCACAAGGCTGAGGCTGTAAAGCCCGTCGCGCTTCCAAAGCTTCGGCACAAGGTAGTAAAGGACGCCGAAGGTGATCATGCCGTTCCAGCCGAGCGCGCCGGAATGGACGTGCCCGATGGTCCAGTCGGTGTAGTGGGAAAGCGAGTTCACCGCCTTGATCGACATCATCGGCCCTTCGAACGTCGACATGGCGTAGAAGCCGATCGAGATGACCATCATCCTGAGGATCGGGTCGGTGCGCAGCTTGTCCCAGGCGCCGGAAAGCGTCATCAGCCCGTTGATCGCGCCACCCCAGGACGGCATCCACAGGATGACCGAGAAGACCATGCCCAGCGTCGCGGCCCAGTCGGGCAGCGCGGTGTAATGCAGGTGGTGGGGACCGGCCCAGATGTAGAGGAAGATCAGCGCCCAGAAGTGGATGATCGACAGTTTGTAGCTGTAGACCGGGCGCTCGGCCTGTTTCGGCACGAAATAATACATCATGCCCAGGAAGCCCGCGGTCAGGAAGAAGCCCACCGCATTATGGCCGTACCACCATTGCGTCATCGCATCCTGCACGCCCGAGAAGAGCTGCACCGACTTCGACCCGAAGATCGAGACCGGGATCGAGATGTTGTTCACAAGATGCAGCATGGCGACGGTGACGATGAACGCCAGAAGGAACCAGTTCGCCACATAGATATGGGGTTCCTTGCGCTTGAAGAGCGTGCCCATGAAGGTCGCGAGGAAGGCGACCCAGACGATGGTCAGCCACCAGTCCACATACCATTCCGGCTCGGCATATTCCTTGGATTGCGTGGCGCCGAGGATATAGCCGGTCGCGGCCAGCACGATCACCAGCTGATAGCCCCAGAAAACGAACCAGCCGAGGTTGCCGCCCCAAAGGCGCGCCGCCGTGGTGCGTTGCACGATGTAGAAGGTCGACATGATCAGCGCATTGCCGCCGAAGGCGAAGATGACGGCGGATGTGTGCAGCGGACGCAGTTTGCCGAAGTTCAGATAGCCTTGCGTCAGCTCCGAAAAGTTCAGCGCGGGAAAGGCCAGTTGAAAGGCGATGACGACGCCGACCAGAAAACCAACGACACCCCAGAGCGCGGTGGCGATCGCCCCCGCCCGGACCACACCGTCGTTATATTCGTCCTGCGGATGCACCCGCACGTCGCCCGCCGTCTTCAGCGCCCAGACGAATGTCGCGGCGGCGGCCAGCATGACGGTCAGCGCGTTCACCATATAGGCCAGATCATGCGCGTAATTGGCCGCGATGGCGGCCAGAACCGCAATCGCCGCCAGCACGGCAAGCTTGATGTAATCCCACATTTTCGCGTCCCTTCGTCGCTTCGCGGGTTCCCGCAGGACAGAGTCCCACCCCCCGTTCACTGTCCGGCACTTAGTCCGGCCGGCACCCGTTTCACATTGATCTGGGTCAAGCCGCAAGCGCGCGCCTTGATCCGCGTCAATGCGGCGCATCAGGCTGGCGCTATCTTTCTCGGGCAGCGATCCCCATATCGGGGGTTCACCGACCTTCCCCGGAGGGAGACAAACATGGCTTACAAATCCATCCTGACCGTCGTCACAGCGGCCAAGTCTGCCGCCGCCCAGATCGATGCCGCCGTGGCGCTCGCGCGGCGCGAGGACGCACATCTCGACGTGCTCTGCCTGTCCATCGACCGCACGCAGAGCGGCTACTATTACATCGGTGCCGCGCCGATGGCGCCGATTGTCCTGCAGGAAACACTCCAGCAGGCGGAAAACGAGGCAAAGGCGATAGAAGCCGCCGTCCGCGCCCAGCTTGCGCCCGAAGACATCCGCTGGGCCGTAGATACCGCCATCGCCCAGATGGGCGCGGTCGGACCAGAGGTCGGGCGGCTCGCCCGATTCGCCGATCTGGTCGTGGTGCCCCAACCCTACGGCGCCGGGTCGGATGCGGAACAGGAGCAGATCCTCGAAGCCGCGCTCTTCGACGGCCGCGCCGCCGTCCTGATGCTGCCGCCCGGCAGGGTCGATGCCGACTATGGCCGCCGGGTGGTCGTCGCCTGGAACCAGAGCGACCAGTCGATGGCCGCCGTCCGCGCCGCACTGCCGGTCCTGAAGGCCGCCAGCTTCGTCGATGTCGCGGTCATCGCCCCGCCCGCGCACGGGCCGGAACGGTCCGACCCCGGCGGGATGCTCTCGCAATTCCTGTCGCGCCACGGCATCCGCAGCGAAGTGTCGGTGCTGGCCAAGACGCTGCCGCATGTCTCCGACCAGCTTTGCCGCCATATCGAGGATGTGAACGCCGACCTTCTGGTCATGGGTGCCTACGGCCATTCCCGCTTCCGCGAGGCGATCCTCGGCGGCACGACGCTGGAAATGCTGGAGAAGGCGAAGGTCCCGGTGCTGACCGCGCATTGAGCATCGGGCTTCGGCCCGGTCTCCGTCAGTCCGGCCGTTTCGGCTCGTCCCGGCGGTTGCAATAGAGGGCGATCTTGTTGCCTTGCGGGTCACGCAGATAGGCAACGTAGAAATGCGGGCCATAGGCGTCACGAAAGCCGGGCGCGCCCTCGTTCCGCCCACCGGCCGCCAATGCGGCCGCGTGAAGGTCGCGCACCAGCGCCTGCGTCCCGACGGCAAACGCCACCATCGCGCCGTTGCCGACCGATGCGGCCTGTCCGTCGAAAGGGTGACGGACATAGAGATCGGCAGGCTGCTGTTGACTGTCCGGTCGGGCCGGAATCGAACAGCTTAGCCCCTCGTCGGATACTTCCAGTTCGTAACCGAGGCGCGGCAGGAAGGCGGAATAGAACCTTTCCGCAGCCCCCATGTCATCGGCGCCGAGTGTCACATACCCTATCATGACGTCTTGACCTTTCATGCCAGGTGAAGCCTCCAAAGGCTGCGTTCTGGTGCTCTCTCAATCAATAGCGCTGATATGCCATGACTCACAGCCGCCATTGCTTCCGCCGGGGGAAAGGTGCTTCCATCGGGCGTAGGGCGCAGCGGCCCCTGCCTATTGTTTCCGGCAAAGATCTGATGCGCGAAGAAAGTCCTTGATCTCAACCTAGCTTGAGAAATTAGAACGCCCCGAGGATCATACTGAAAGAGCAGACCATGACGGGAACGGCAGAGGAAACCGGTGCGGCGCATGTACCCTGGCGGGAGGTTCTGACGCGCGCGCAGATGTCGTCGCTGATGCTTGTGTGTCTGGGTGTCTGGCTGCATGCGGCCGATGCGCTGATCGTCGCGACGATGATGCCCGCCATCGTCGCCTCGGTCGGGGGCGAGGAATATGTCGCCTGGTCGATCGCGCTTTATGAAATCGGCACGATCCTCGCGGGCGCGGCCGGAGCCTGGCTGACGCGCCGGATCGGTCTCAGGAAGCCCATGGGCGGGGCGGCGCTGATCTTCGCGGCGGGCTGTATCCTGAGCGCGGTGGCACCGACGATGCCCATTCTGCTGGTCGGACGCCTTCTTCAGGGGATCGGCGGCGGCGGGCTGACCGCCATGTCCTTCATCGCCATGAACCGGCTGTTCGCCATGCGCCACCTCGCCCGCGTCATGGCGATGATCTCGGTTCTCTGGGGCGGCGCGGCCTTTCTCGGCCCGCTGGTCGGGGGGGTTTTCGCCGAACATCTGGGCTGGCGCTGGGGCTTTGTCTTCTTCGGCGCGCAGGCGCTTGCGCTTGCGCTCTGGATCCTCCTGATCCTGCGCCTGCCGCCTGCGGCCGGGTCCGTGGCGCAAGGGGGTCCGTTGCCGCTCGCGCGGCTCGCGCTTCTGGGGCTCGGGGTCCTTGCCGTGGCCTGGGCCGGGATCGGCATCTCACCCCTGCGCACGAGCCTGCTGCTCGTCTCGGGTCTCGCCGCGCTCGCGCTCTTCCTCGTCGCCGACGACCGGGCGGGCGCCGACCGGCTTCTGCCGCGTCGCCCGCTCGATCCGCGCACGCCGATCGGCGCGGCGCAACTGATGAACCTCGCGATGAGTGTGGCGACCATCACGCTTCTGGCTTACGGGCCGCTGCTGATGGTGCTCATACACGGCGCCTCGCCGACCGAGGCCGGGATGGTGCTGGCGGTTGAAGCGATTGCCTGGACGGTGGCGGCCTTCGCCTTTTCCGGCGCGCCGGAGAGCCGTGACCCGTTTCACATCGCGCTCGGTATCGGCTGCGTGGCGGCGGGCGTGGCCAGCGCCATCTGGATTGTGCCGCAGGGGCCTTTGGCCCTGATCACCATCCCCTCCGGCCTGCAGGGCTTCGGCTTCGGCCTGGCCTGGACCTTCGTCCTGCGCCGCGCGCGCCGATTGACCGCCCCGGACGATCTAGACCGGCTGTCGGGCGCCTCTTCGACCATCGGCCATTTCGGCTATGCGTTCGGGGCGGCGCTTCTGGGCATCCTCGCCAATGCCATGGGCTTCAGCGCCGACATGACGGCACCCGAGGCCGCCCATCTGGCGCGCGGGCTGTTCATCGGCTGCCTTCCGGCGGTCGCGGTCGGGCTTTATGCCACCTGGAGGTTCACCCGGCGCGGCGCGGCGGAAGCTGCCTATTCAGGGTAGGCGGCCTTGCAGGCCGCGACGGCGGGCGCGGCGGCCTTCATCAGCGCCGCCCGCCGCTCGGTCAGACCGGCGAGCTTGCGCTTCTCGGCCGCCGGATCGATCGGCACCTCTTCGCGCACCGTATCCTCCTGCGGTTCCCAGCACATCTGGGTGCGGACCCGCGTGCCGGGTGTCTGTGGCCCCGGCGCGATGCAGGCGACCCAGGCCCAGCGCGTCACCTCGCGATAGTCATAGGCATAGCCGCGCGCGAGATTGCCCTCGGTCTCGGCAATCAGCCGTTCGATCTTCCTCAACTCGCCGGTCTCGCGGCGGATGCACTGCTCCTGCGGTGTGCCGCAGGCAACGAGGGCGAGGGGGATCAGCAGAAGGGCACGGGTACGCATGGCGACGCTCCTTGGATGCGGCCGGAGTCTACTCCGCCGCCGCCTGCGCGCAAGGGTCGCTATGGCCGCTCCGGCAGGAACCTGCTAGCAGGTCCTTCAAGCACGGAGACTGCCGATGACCGAGATTTTCGACCGCGAGAAAACCGACGCTTCCGCCTGGTTCCGTACCTTGCGCGACTGGATCGTCGCGGCGTTCGAAGCGCTGGAGGACAGCCATCTTGCTGGCCCGTTCGCCGATCGAGCAGCAGGACGGTTCGAGGTGACGCCAACGGTCCGCACGTCCGAGGACGGCAGCGACGCGGGCGGCGGGCTGATGAGCGTGATGCGCGGCGGGCGGGTGTTCGAGAAGGTGGGGGTGAACGTCTCGACCGTTCACGGTCGTCTGGGTGAAAGGGCGCAAAAGGCGATGGCGGCGCGCGGTGTGCCCGGAATGGCCGAAGACCCGCGCTTCTGGGCGTCGGGCATCAGCCTCGTCGCCCATATGCAGAACCCCCATGCGCCCGCCGTCCACATGAACACCCGAATGTTCTGGACGCCGCATGCCTGGTGGTTCGGCGGCGGCGCCGACCTCAACCCCTGCATCGAGTACGCCGAGGATACGGCACATTTCCACGCCGCGATGCAAGGCGCCTGCGATGCACACGACCCGGCCTATTACGCCCGCTTCAGGGCCTGGGCGGACGAGTATTTCTTCATCCCCCACCGGGGCCGGGCGCGCGGCGTGGGCGGCATCTTCTTCGACGATCTGAACACCGGCGACTGGCAGGCGGATTTCGCCTTCACCCGGTCGGTGGGCGAGGCCTTCCTGCCCGCCTTCCTGCCGCTCGCGGACCGCCGCCGTGCCACAGCGTGGAGCGAGGCGGACAAGGACCGGCAGCTTGTCCATCGCGGGCTTTATGCCGAATATAACCTCGTCTACGACCGGGGCACCAAGTTCGGGCTGGAAACCGGGCATGATGCCAATGCGGTCCTGATGAGCCTGCCGCCCCTGGCCAAGTGGGTCTGAGGTGGATCCGTTCGGCCTGACGCTTGAAACGATGGGCGCTTTCCTGGCGCTGTCGGCGATCATCGAACTGACGCCCGGTCCAAACATGACCTGGCTTGCCATCGTCGCGGTGACCGAGGGGCGCAGGCCCGGCTATGCGGCGGTGGGCGGGGTAGCACTCGGCCTCGCGCTGATCGGCATTGCCGCGGCACTGGGCCTTGCGGCAGCGATCAGCGCCTCGCCCGCAGCCTATCAGGCCTTGCGCTGGGGCGGCGTTCTCTACCTCCTCTGGCTCGCCTGGGACGGCTGGCGTGGCGATGGCGTGGTCGAGGGCATGGCGCGGCTCGGCTCACCCCTTTCGCTTTACTTCCGCCGGGGCCTGATCACCAACATCCTGAACCCCAAGGCCGCGGTTTTCTATATCGCGGTGCTGCCCGGCTTCGTCGATCTGTCCGGGCCGGTCCTGTCGCAGACGCTGTTCCTGTCCGTCCTCTATGTCCTGACAGCAACCGCCATCCATGCCGCCATCGTCACCGCCGCCGCTTTCTCGCGGCGCTGGCTCGAGGATCCGCTGCGCGAACGGGCCGCTCGGCGCGCGCTGTCCGCGCTTCTCGCTCTGGTGGCCCTCTGGTTCGCCTGGAAGACGCGCGGCTAGGCACCGGCCCGCAGAAGAAGCCCGACACCAAGGACGATGACCGTCATGCCGACCCACTGGCGGCGGCTGACATCCTGGCCGAACCACCAGACCGAAACCGCCTGCGCGAAGATCACCTCGATCAGCGCCAGCGTCCGGACATTCGCCGCCGCCGTCAGCGCGAAACCGAGGAACCAGAATTCCGAGGCGAAGGCGCCAAGGAACCCCGCGCCGAGCGAGGCGCGCCAGACGCGGAAGGAGGCGACCAGCGCCTGCCGGTCGGCGAGCAGCATCCAGATCATCAGGATCGTGGTCTGGATCGTCAGCGCGATGACTAGCGTGACCGTCGCCCGCATCACGAAGGAACCCTCGTCAAGCGCCACGATCCCGCCGCGATAGCCGATGGCCGACAACCCGAAGAGGCCCGCCGCCGCGATACCGGTCAGCACAGGCATCGCCTCGCCCCACGGCGCCGCACCCGGTTTGGTCGAGCTGATGATCACCCCGAGCGTCGCGATGGCGATGGCCGCCATCATCCCCCAGCCCAAGGGGTCACCGAGGATGAGCGCCGCGCCCAGCGCCAGCAGGACCGGTTCGGTCTTGATCCAGGCGGTGGCGAGCGCGAAGGACCGCGCCTGCATCACCATCAGCATCAGCGCGGTGGCGCCGATCTGGGCCAGCGCCCCCATGGCGGTGAAACCGAACGCGCGGGCGCCGGGCAGGGGCAATGTCTCGCCGGTCGCGAAGTGGACAATCAGCAGGAAAAAGACCGCAAACGGCAGCCCGAACAGAAACCGTACCTGCGTGGCACCGACGGTACCGATGCTCTTCGTCAGCCCGGCCTGCGCCGCGTTCCGCCCGGTCTGCGCCAGCGCCGCGACGATGGTGACCGGCACCCAGAGCATCGCTCAGGCCGCCGCCTTGCCCATTTCCCGACGGATCAGCCGCCCAAGCCGCCCGATGCCCTCGTCGATCATCCGGTCGCCCGCGCAGGAGAAGCTCAGACGAGCCGTATTGGCGTTCGACCCGTCGGCAAAGAAGGCCCGGCCCGGAACGAAGGCCACCCGCTCGCTCTCCAGCGACCGCGCCAGCAGGTCTGCCCCGTCCATACCCGGCGGCAGGGTCAGCCAGACGAACATGCCGCCCTCGGGCCGCTGCCAGCGCACGCCTTCCGGCATCTCGCGGGCGAGCGCCGCCAGCATATGGTCGCGCCGCGCGCCGTAAGTTTCCCGCAGCTTGGCCGTATGGCTGTCGAACAAAGCCTCGGCCACGCGGTGCGTGACAATCTGGTTCACCGTCGAGGAATGCAGATCCGCCGCCTGTTTCATCAAGACCAGCCGCCCGATCACCTCTTTCGCCGCGCAGACCCAGCCCACCCGAAGGCCGGGAGCCAAAGTCTTGGAGAACGAGCCGCAATAGATCGTCCGCGCCGCCTCGATCGATCCCGTCCGCGCGATGTCGAGCGCCAAGATCGGCGGCACCGGCCTGCCGTCGAAGCGCAGCGCCTGATAGGCACCATCCTCGATCACCGCGCACTCAAGATCGCCCGCCAGATCCAAAAGCGCCTCGCGACCCGTCAAGTCCAGCGTTTCCCCGGTCGGATTGGCGAAATCGGCCGACAGATACGCAAACTTCACCCGCCCGCCCGCGTTCTTTGCCGCTGCCGCGATCTCCTCTGCCGGGCGGTTGCCCTTCGGGTCAAGCCGATCATAGCGCGGCTCATAGGCGTTGTAGGCGCCAAGCGCACCAAGATAGGTAGGCCAGGTCACGAGCGCGGTATCACCCGGCGACAGCATCAGCTTGCCGAGATAGTCAAGCGCCTGCTGCGAGCCCGAGGTGATCAGGATATTCTCCGCCCCGCAAGGCACGCCGATCGCGGTCATATGCGCCGCCAGCCAGTCGCGCAGCGGCCGATACCCTTCGGAAACCGAATATTGCAGCGCCCCCGCCGCCGCGCCGCCCTCAAGCGCCGCCGCAAAACCGTCGCGGAATGCCTCTGCCGGGAAAAGGGCGGGGTCGGGAATACCGCCCGCAAAGGAAATGATGTCCGGCTGGTCGAGAAGCTTCAGAAGCTCCCGTATTTCCGACGCCTTCATCCGCGACGACCGGGTCGCCAGAACATCCGCCCACTGCATCGAATCCCTCCCGCAATCGGCGCCACTCTCGGATGCATCAAAAACTAAGTCAATATAATTGACCTATTTGACGCCCCTCTCTTTCGTTTCCAAATATCCCGGGGGGGTTCGGGGGGGCAGAGCCCCCCTTCCGACCTCAGACGCCTTCCCGAACCGTGTCGATCATGCGCTGCACATTGCCCGGATCGGCATCGGGCGTGATGCCATGACCTAGGTTGAAAATATGCGGCCCACCCGCGAAGGCCCGCACGATACGACGGGTTTCCTCGACCAGCGCCGCGCCGCCCGTAACCATGTGATGGGGCGCGAGATTGCCCTGCACGCAACCGTCCAACTGCACATGGGCCGCCGCCCAGTCGGCACTGACCGAATTGTCGAGCGCCACACAGTCGGCACCGGTGGCGCGGGCGAAACCGACGTAGCCCTCGCCCGCCTCGCGTGGGAAGGCGATGACCGGCAGGCGGGGGTGGCGCGCCTTCAGCTCGGATATGATCCGCCGGACAGGCGCTACCGCGAAATCGGTAAAATCCGCACCTTTCAGCGATCCGGCCCAGCTGTCAAAGAGCTTCACCACCTCGGCGCCCGCCTCGACCTGCGCGCTCAGATAGTCAACCGTCGCCGCGGTCAGAAGGTCGATCAGCGCCACGAAGGTCGCGCGATCCGCGGCCTTCAGCGCATGCGCGGGCCCCTGATCGGGCGTGCCGCGCCCGGCGATCATGTAGGTGGCGACAGTCCAGGGCGCACCCGCGAAACCGATGAGCGTCGTCTCCTTCGGCAGTTCGCCCGACAGGATGCGGACGGTTTCATAGACCGGCGACAGGGTCTCATGGATGGCGCCCGCCGGTTTCAGCCCGGCAAGATCGGCAGCTTTGGTGATGGTCGACAGACGCGGCCCCTCGCCGGTCTCGAACCACAGGTCCGCGCCCAGCGCCTGCGCGATCAGCAGGATGTCGGCAAAGAGGATCGCCGCGTCGAACCCGTAGCGGCGGATCGGCTGCAGGGTCACCTCTGCTGCAAGGTCCGGCGTATAGCAGAGCGACAGGAAATCCCCCGCCTTCGCCCGCGTCGCGCGATATTCCGGCAGATAGCGCCCGGCCTGCCGCATCATCCAGACGGGCGGCACCGCCTGACGCTCGCCCTTCAGGGCCTTGAGGATTGTCTTGGTCATCGGGCGCTCCTTCGGGTCCCTTCAAGGGTGCCTGCGACCCCTTGTCAAGGTGGGCGCGTCATCGGGGCCCATTGCGCGGCAGAGGGTCGCAAGCTAGGGAAGCATCATGCGACACCCGACCGAGACAGATCCCTTCCGCATCGGCACGCGCGGCTCGCCCTTGGCGCTCGCCCAGGCGCATGAGACGCGCGACCGGCTGATGGCGGCCTTCGGCCTGCCCCAGACCGCGTTCGAGATCGTGGTGATCAAGACCACCGGCGACCGGGTCCTGGACCGGCCGCTGAAGGAGATCGGCGGCAAGGGCCTTTTCACCCGCGAGATCGAGGAGGCGCTGAGCGAAGGCGCCATCGACATAGCCGTCCATTCGATGAAGGACATGCCGACCCTGCAGCCCGACGGGCTGATGCTCGACTGCTATCTGCCGCGCGAGGATGTGCGCGATGCCTTCGTCTCGCCCACGGTCGCGCGGCTTGCGGACCTGCCCGAAGGCGCGGTGGTCGGCTCCTCCTCGCTCCGCCGCCGGGCGCAGCTTTCGCACCGGCGGCCCGACCTGCGGCTGGTGGAGTTCCGCGGCAACGTCCAGACAAGGCTGAAGAAGCTGGAAGAGGGCGTCGCGGTTGCGACCTTCCTCGCCATGGCAGGCCTCAACCGCCTTGGCATGGCCCATGTCGCCCGTGCGGCGATCGAACCCGAAGAGATGCTGCCCGCCGTCGCCCAGGGCGCGATCGGGATCGAGCGGCGGGTGGCTGACAGCCGCGCCGCCGACATGCTGGCGGCCATCCATGACAGGCCGACGGGCGAACGGCTCGCCGCCGAACGGGCCTTCCTGAAACGGCTCGACGGGTCCTGCCAGACGCCGATCGCGGGGCTCGCGCTTCTTGAGGGGCCAAACCTCTGGCTGCGCGGCGAAATCCTTCGCCCCGACGGATCGGAAGCAATTTCGGGCGAACGGCGCGTCGCCATCGCCGACGGGGCGGCGGCGGGCGAGGACCTTGCGCGTGAATTGCTCGCGAAGGCCCCGAATGGCTTCTTCGACCAAGCCTGACGCTCTTCCGGCAGCGGCTCGTCGAGCACTCCGTGCACTCCTCGCAGGCGGGCACAATGCCGACGAGGCACGACGTGCCCGCGGAGGGTCGTGTCTAGGGCTTGTGGCGCTCTAGCGTGAGAAGGGCACCCATGGACAGCAAGGCGATAAAGGCCCCGAAAAGCGCCACAAGCCAGTAGCCGGCCAAGGCCGTACCCAGGACGAAGCACAAGACCGTCACCCCGTCGCCCGCGATCTTCTGCAGCGCCATCAGCGAGGCGCCCGCGCCGGGCCGGTCGGCCAGAAGCTCCTGCAGATAGGCGATGGGCTGGGTCAGGATCGCCGCGCCCCCCATCGCGCCCGGCAGGAGGAGAAGCCAGACGAAGGGCGTGGCGGCAACCGGCGCGAGCAGCGCCAGATGACAGCAATAAAGCGCTGTCCCCGCCGCGATCACCCGGGTCTGGCTGACCCGCGCCAGCACCCGGGGCAGCATCAGCATGAACGGCACTTCGAGCCCCGCCAGCCCCGCCGCATAGAGCGCCACGTCGCCCGCCGGGCGACCCGCCCCCTCCAGCACCAGCCCCAGCAGCGTCATGTAAAGCGCGACGATCGAACTCGCCGGACCAAGAAGCAGGACGCGCGCCATCACCGGCAGCGCCGACAATTCGCGCGGCGCGGAGCGACAGGCCACCCGCGATCCGCGCACCCGCCTGCGCCCGTCCGGCCCGCCAAAGGACGGCGACCAGCGCCAGCGCCGCCGCACAGGCCGCGGGATAGATCCAGAGGATATCGAGGCCGCCCCGGAAAAGCGCCGACCAGACCGGCAGGACCAGGACCCAGGGCAGGGCGAACCCGGCCCGGATCGTCGTCAGGATCGCCGGTCGCTCCGCCTCGGGCCGCTCCGCCGCCGCCTCGCGCGCGAGCGCGAAGCTTTGCACGAAGAGCGTGCCACCGAAGGGTGTCAGCACGCCATGGGCCAGAAGAAAGACCGGGACGGAGGGGAAAAGGCTCATCAGCCCGGTCCCCAGTGCTATCGCCCCTGCCGCCACCAGCGACAGGCGGCGGCGGTCAAGCCGCTGGTCGCCGAGGATGCCGAAAAGGACCGAACTGGTGACGAACACCGTCGAGGCGCAGACGATTATCGCGGCGAAGGCCTCGTGCGACAGCCCCAGCCGGTCGATCCCGATAAGCGAGGTATAGGGTCCAAGCGTCGCCCCGATCACCCCGTTCAGGATCAGGAGAAGCGCCGCGAGCCTGAGCCCGGGCGTCCGCAGAACGGGGCCAAGCGCGGGGATCATGACCGGTCGGGGATGACCTTTCCGGGATTGAGGATTCCCTGCGGATCAAGCGCCGCCTTCAGCGCCC
This sequence comes from Frigidibacter sp. SD6-1, assembly GCF_030143255.1. Taxonomy (GTDB): domain Bacteria; phylum Pseudomonadota; class Alphaproteobacteria; order Rhodobacterales; family Rhodobacteraceae; genus TMP-24. The sequence goes on along the minus strand of NZ_JARJNR010000007.1, from coordinate 226,128 downwards.
GCATCACGTCAAGCGCGACCGGATCCTTGCGCCGCGCCATCGAGCCCTTCTTCGAAAGCCCGATCCCATGTTCGGCCGAGAAACTGCCGCCCAGATCGGCGACGATCCCCTCGACATCCTCCATCAGCCGCGCCTTCAGGTCCTTGCCGCCCGAGGCGGGCACCACCGAATAATGCAGGTTGCCGTCGCCCAGATGGGCAACCGTGATCGTCGTCGCGCCGGGGTCGAGGCGCGCAAGGCTTGCGAGCGCGCGGTCAAGGAAGTCCGCCACCCGGTCGAGCGGCACGGAAATGTCGGTATCGACCGTGTGGGCGACACCCACCATGATTTCCGCCGCCGCCTCGCGCCGGGCCCAGATCGCGCGGCGCTGCGCCTCGGTCTGGGCGATCACCGCGTCGATCACCAGACCCTCCTCGAACATGGCTCCAAGCGTGTCTTCCAGAAGGGCGGCCAGCGGCACCGTCCCATCGGGACCCGGGTCTGTATCGCGCGGCGCGGTGGCGCCAAGCTCCACCAGGATCGTCACGTCGTGGATTTCGGCAAAGGGCAGGCCGAGGTCGGGGCAGGCGACCCGCAGCCGCTCGTGATAATCGCGCGGCATGAATTCGAACGCCTCGACCAGCCCGCCCGTCGCCTCCTGCAGCCGGTTCAGAAGCGTCAGCGCCGCCGGAAGGTCGGGCACCGCCAGAACCGCCGTCGCATGGGCGCGGGGCGCGGGCACGAGCTTCATCACCGCCGCCGTGATGATGCCGAGCGTGCCTTCGGCGCCGATGAACAGCTGCTTCAGGTCGTAGCCGGTATTGTCCTTGTGCAGCTCGCTCATCAGGTTCATCACCCGCCCGTCGGCCAGCACGACCTCGAGCCCCAGACACAGCGCCCGCGTCGAGCCATAGCGCAAGACGTTCGACCCGCCCGCGTTGGTGGACAGCACACCGCCGATCATCGCCGAGCCGCGCGCCCCGAACCAGAGCGGGAAGTAAAGCCCCTCCGCCTCTGCCGCCTCGTGCAGTTGCGTCAGGATCACCCCCGCCTCGACCACCGCGAGCCGCGCATCGCGCTTGACCGCGCGGATGCGGTTCATGCGCTCGACCGACAGGACCAGCTGCCCCTCGGCGACGGCGGCCCCGGTGATGCCGGTGCGCCCGGCAGAGGGCACGATGGCCACGCCTTCGGCGGCGGCAAGTTTCACGACCGCCGCAACCTCGGCCGTATTGGCTGGCCGGACGACAGCCATCGGCGTCCAGTCATATTCGCCCATCCAGTCGCGGGAATAGGGCGCGCAGTCGCCACCCGTCAGCAGGTTTGCCGGCCCGACAATCCGGGCCACACGGTCGAGAAAGGTCATCGTGCCCTCCGATCTGCCGCCCAATCAACATTTCCTGACGCGATTTGACCAGAGGCTTCGTGAGGCTACAGTGAAGATCGGTTCCGGAGGTGCCCGATGTCGAACGATCCGCTGCTTGCGCCTTACAGGCTGAAACACCTGACGCTGAAGAACCGGGTGATGTCGACCTCGCATGAACCCGCCTATTCCGAGGACGGAATGCCGAAGGACCGCTACCGGCTCTATCACCGCGAAAAGGCGAAGGGCGGCATGGCGCTGACCATGACGGCCGGTTCGGCGGTCGTATCCGCCGACAGCCCTCAGGCCTTCGGCAACCTCCATGCCTACCGCGACGAGATCGTGCCTTACCTCAAGGCGCTTGCCGATGACGTCCATGAACATGGCGCGGCGGTGATGATCCAGCTGACGCACCTTGGCCGCCGGACCGGCTGGAACAAGGCCGACTGGCTGCCGGTCCTGTCCGCCTCGCCGATCCGCGAACCCGCCCACCGCGCCTTCCCGAAGGAGGCCGAGGACTGGGATATTGAACGGATCGTGCAGGACTATGCCGACGCGTCGGCGCGGATGCAGGCGGCGGGCCTCGACGGGATCGAGTTCGAGGCTTACGGCCATTTCATGGACAGTTTCTGGTCGCCCGCCACCAACCGGCGGACGGACGGGTGGGGCGGATCTCTGGATAACCGGCTGCGCTTCACTCATCGGGTGCTGGACGCCGTCCGCGCCGCCGTCGGCCCCGATTTCATTGTCGGGCTCAGGCTGGTCGCGGACGAGGATTGGGACAGGGGCCTGTCGCGCGAGGAAGGGGTGGAGATTGCGCGGCGGCTGGCGGCCAGCGGGAAGATCGATTTCCTCAACCTGATCCGCGGCCATATCGACACCGATGCGGCGCTGACCGGGGTGATCCCGATCTCCGGCATGGCCTCGGCCCCGCATCTCGATTTCGCGGGCGAGGTCAGGGCGGCGACGAAATTTCCGGTCTTCCACGCGGCGAAAATCTCTGACGTCGCAACCGCGCGCCATGCAATCGCGGCGGGCAAACTCGACATGGTCGGCATGACGCGGGCGCATCTGGCCGATCCGCATATCGTGCGCAAGGTCATGGCAGGCATCGAGGATCGTATCCGGCCGTGCGTTGGCGCGACCTATTGCCTCGACCGGATCTACGAGGGCGGCGAGGCGCTGTGCATCCACAATGCGGCGACGGGGCGAGAGGCGCACATGCCGCATGAGATACCGCGCGCCGAAGTCCGGCGGCGGACGGTGATCGTCGGCGCTGGACCGGCGGGGCTGGAGGCCGCGCGGGTGGCGGCGGAACGCGGGCACGAGGTGACGGTGCTGGAGGCCGCCGACCGCGCGGGCGGGCAGGTGAACCTGCTGACCCAGAACCCGAGGCGGCGCGAGATGATCGGCATCGTCGACTGGCGGCTCGCGGAGCTGGAGCGGCTGGGGGTCGATGTCCGATACAATGTCTTTGCCGAGGAGGCCGATGTCCTGGCGCTGTCGCCCGACGTGGTGGTGATCGCCACCGGCGGCCTGCCGCAGATGCCCGAAATGGCGGGCGCCGATCTGGCGATCTCGAGCTGGGACGTGATCTCGGGCGCGGTGAAGCCTACGGGCCGCGTGATGGTCTATGACGACGGCGGCGCGCATGCGGGCATGACGGCGGCCGAGATGCTGGCGCGGGCGGGCGCCGAGGTGGAACTGGTGACGCCCGAGCGGTTCTTTGCCCCCGACATGGGCGGCATGAACCATGTGCCCTACATGCGCGCCTTCCACGAGACCGGCACGCGGATCACCATCAACACCCGTGTGACCGGGGCCGCGCGGGCGGGCAACGGGTTGACGGTGACGCTCGGGTCCGATTTCGCGCCCGGCTGGCGCGAAGAGCGGCAGGTCGATCATCTGGTGGCCGAACATGGCACACTGCCGATGAGCGATCTTTACTTCGCGCTGAAGCCCGCAAGCCGCAATCTGGGCGCGGTGGACTATGCGGCCCTGACCGACACGGGCGATCCCTTCCCGGCGCGGAACCCGGCCGGTTCCTTCACGCTCTACCGCATCGGCGATGCCGTCCAGTCGCGCAACATCCATGCCGCGACCTACGACGCGCTCAGGTTCGGCATCCGCTGGTAGCCTGACCGGGTGGCGCACAGGGCGGCTCATCGTGCGCTTCGCTTCTCTTCGCCGGGGCGCCCCTGCGAAGAGCGGCGAAGAGCAGGCTTTTGCCAATCGCGCGATGGTGAAGCGCCCCGGCCTTGACGCACGCGGCCCGGGCGCCGAGGCTCCGCGGCATCAGGAGGCCACGATGCGCCACTTCGCCCTTTCCACTGCCGCCTTGCTGTTCGCAGGCCTGTCCGCTGCGGCCGAGGAAACGTCCGGCCCCTCGCAGGCGCCGCCGCCCGGCAGCTACCAACTCGACCCGGCCCATGCACGCCTGATCTTCTCGGTCAGCCACCTGGGATTTTCGGATTACACCGCATTTTTCCGCAAGATGGACGCGACACTCGGCTTCGATCCGGACAATCCAGAATCCATGACCCTGACCGCGACGGTCGATCCCTCCTCGGTCGAAACGCTCTATCCGGACCCGGCTTACGATTTCAACGCGATCCTTGCAGGCGAAAGCTTCCTCGATGCCGCCAATCACCCGGAGATCCGCTTCGCAAGTACCATCGTCCGCCAGACCGGCCCGCATGAGGCCGCCGTCACCGGCGACCTGACGCTGCACGGGACCACGAGGCCGATCACGCTCCGCGTGCGCTACAACGGCGGCTATGCGGGCCATCCGCTCGACGCGGGCGCGCGGATCGGCTTTTCCGCCGAAGGGGCGATTTTCCGGTCCGATTTCGGCATGGGTTTCGGCATTCCCGCCCCCGGCACCACGATCGGTGTCGGCGATCTGGTGACGATCCGGATCGAGGCGGAATTCCTCAACCCCGATGCGCAGGGCGTGCAGACGGGGCCGTGATCGCAAGGCGCGGCTTCAGGAGCGCGGGCGCATAAGCGACGGCAAGCAGAAGGCCGGACGCCGTGGGACAGGACGGCGGGTCCCGCCCAGATGAGCATCTGCCGCGCGTTGCCTGCGATCTGACCCATGCTTCGCAACGCCCCGGCGCGCTCATGCTGCGCCAAGCCTCTCCCTGCAGCCGGAAGGGGTGGACCTGCCATCCGTCGCGCCGCCGAAGGCGCTCAGATGCGCCGGAATGTCAGATAATGCGGCGCCCGCCCCTCGCGCAGCGCCTTCTGCTCGTAGCGCGTCGATATCCAGTCCTCCCAGGGCGCGTCGCCCTGCCCGACAAGCGCGAAGCCCGCCTTCGGCACTTCCTCCAGCGTCTGGCGGACATAATCGGGAATATCGGTCGCCACCCGGAACTCCGCTCCCGCCTTCAAGACCCGGTGCAGCTCCGCCAGATAGCCGGGCGTCACGAAGCGGCGGCGATGATGGCGGGCCTTCGGCCAGGGATCGGGATAGTTGAGGAAGGCCTTTTCGAAGGTTCCGTCCGGGCAGACGTCGAAGAGGTCGCGCACATCGCCCGGATGCAGCGCCAGGTTCTCGACCCCCGCGGCGCGGATCTTGCCCAGCAGCATCGCGACCCCATTCACGAAGGGCTCGCAGCCGACGATGCCCACCTCCGGATACAGCGCCGCCATATGCACCAGATGCTCGCCGCCGCCAAAGCCCACTTCCAGCCACAAGGGCCGGGCCCCGAAAACCCCGCCCAGATCGATCGTCTCGCGACCCGGATTGTCGGCGACCGAGATGTGCTCAAGGCTCAAACGCCCCAGATCCTCGGCCAGATAGGCCTTCTGGCTCTGCCTCAGCGTCTTGCCATGCACCCGCCCGTAGAAATTCCGCCGTCCCGTTCCGCGCTCGTCCGCCATCTCGTCTCCGGTCCTGCCTGACCGTCTCCACTTTCTGTCTGAAAATACTCCGGGAGGGTCCGGGAGGGCAGAGCCCTCCCGGCGGGTCGCCCGCGCAAGCGGGCGAACCTATCCCCGCCCGCGATAGGGCGCCACGCCCTGATCGGGGATCCAGACCCCCTCGGGCGGCGCGCCGGTCTGCCAGAAGACATCGATCGGAATGCCGCCACGCGGATACCAGTAGGCGCCGATCCTCAGCCAGACCGGTTCCAGCAGCGAGACCAGCCGCTTGGCGATATCGATCGAACAATCCTCGTGGAAGGCGCCGTGATTGCGGAAGGAATGCAGGTAGAGCTTCAGGCTCTTGCTTTCGACGAGCCAGTCCTGCGGCACGTAATCGATGACAATATGGGCGAAGTCGGGCTGGCCGGTCATCGGGCAGATCGAGGTGAACTCCGGCGCGGTGAAGCGCACCACATAAAGCGTCCCTGAATGGCCGGCAGGCACCCGTTCCAGCACCGCTGCCTCGGGGCTCTGCGGCGCTTCGGTCGCCTGCCCGAGCTGGGTCAGGCCTGACACATCGGTCTTGGTCATCCTTGTCTCCGGAATGAAAGATGCCCCTCGCGGGGCATCCTGTCCTAGCATTGCGGAGCGAAGACCGGAACCCGTGAGGGTCCCGGCACCTGCTCACACCGCTTTCTTCAGCGCCTCGGCCAGATCGGTCTTTTCCCAGCTGAAGCCGCCATCCGCCTCCGGCGCACGGCCGAAATGGCCATAGGCCGAGGTGCGGGCGAAGATCGGCTTGTTCATGCCCAGATGGGTGCGGATGCCGCGCGGCGTCAGGTCCATGACCTCGGCCACGGCTTTCTCGATCGCCGCCTCGTCCGCCTGGCCGGTGCCGTGGGTGTCGACATAGATCGAGAGCGGCTTCGCCACGCCGATCGCATAGGACAGCTGCAGCGTGCAGCGCTTGGCAAGCCCGGCCGCCACCACGTTCTTCGCCAGATAACGCGCGGCGTAGGCGGCCGAGCGATCGACCTTGGTCGGGTCCTTGCCCGAGAAGGCGCCGCCGCCGTGCGGTGCCGCGCCGCCATAGGTATCGACGATGATCTTGCGCCCGGTCAGGCCCGCGTCACCGTCGGGCCCGCCGATCACGAACTTGCCGGTCGGGTTGATCCACCATTCGGTCTTCGCCGTCAGCCAGCCTTCGGGCAGGACCTCGCGGATATAGGGCTCGACCAGAGCCCGCACGTCCGCAGACGACATGGACGCGTCGAGATGCTGGGTCGACAGGACGAGCGAGGTGACCTCTACCGGCTTGCCACCCGCATAACGGATCGACAGCTGCGACTTGGCGTCGGGGCCAAGGCGTGGCTCGATGCCGTTCTTCCTGACTTCCGCCAGACGGCGCAGGATGGCGTGGGCATACTGGATCGGGGCGGGCATCAGCTCGGGCGTCTCGTCGACCGCATAGCCGAACATGATGCCCTGATCGCCCGCGCCCTCGTCCTTGCCAGCGCCCGCATCGACGCCCTGGGCGATGTCGGCCGATTGCGCATGCAGATAGCTGTCGACCTTGAGGTTCGCCCAGTGGAACCCGTCCTGCTCGTATCCGATATCGCGCACGCAGGCGCGGGCGATGTCCTCGACCCGCTGGATGACAGTGGCCGGGCCCCGCACTTCGCCGCCGATCACGACGCGGTCGGTGGTGGCGAAGGTCTCGCAGGCGACGCGGGCAAGGGGGTCCTCGGCGAGGAAAGCATCGAGGACGGCATCCGAGATCCGGTCGCAGACCTTGTCGGGGTGCCCTTCCGAGACGCTCTCGGAAGTGAAGATATAGTCTTGTCGGGACATGAAATGCTCCATTGGGGTTACCCCCGCCACGCCAGGAAGCCGTTGTGGCGGTTCGAGGGGCAGCCCTAGCGCCCTTGTGCCCCACGGTCAATGGCCAGTCGGCGCCTGTTCAGCGCAATGACCCCTATGCAACCCAGAAGCAACATCGTTGCCGGTATGTCGCCAGTGCGGGCGTAAAGCGTCGCGGGCAGGGCGGGCGGTACCGCCGTGTCGATCCAGCCGTCGGTGTCGAGAGGCAGGGTCTGCAGCACCCGCCCCTTCGCATCAATCACCGCGGTCACGCCGGTGTTGGCATCGCGCAACAGCGGCAGCCCCTGTTCGATCGCCCGAAGCCGCGCCTGCGCTAGATGCTGGTAGGGCCCGGCGAGCGATCCGAACCAGCCGTCGTTCGTGACCTGCAGGATCCAGTCGGCGCGGCCCGGAAAAGCACGCAGGTCCTGGGGGAAGACGGCTTCGTAGCAGATCAGCGGCAGGACGCGCCCGGCCCGGCCGAGGTCGAGAAGCTTCGCCTCCGTGCCTGACGAATAGCCGTTCCCGGCCTGGGCCGCGAAGGCGGAAATGCCGAACCGTCCGAAGAGGTCGCCCAGCGGGATATATTCGCCGAACGGCACCAGATGCAGCTTGTCATAAAAGCCGGTCAGCCGCCCTTCGCCGTCGAAGGCGGCGAGCGTGTTGAAGTAGCGCAATCCTTCTTCGCGCTGGAGGCCGACCGCCAGCGGCACGCCTCCGGAGGCGACGCGCGCCTCCTCGATAATCGGTCCGGCGCTGTCGAGAAGATAGGGTACCGAGGTTTCGGGCCACACGATCAGGTCGAGCGGCACTTCGGACGGCGCGGCGGAAGCCGCGACCATCCGGTCGAGGAAGACATTCCACATGCCCGCCTGCCATTTCAGCGACTGGGTCGCATTCGGCTGGACAAGGCGGACCTGGATCGCCGGATCGCGCGGCGCGAGCGGCTGAGCGAGCCGCACGTTGCCCGCCGCCCAGACCCCAGCGAGGAGCGCCGAGGCACAGCCGCAGGCGACGACGAGCGGCCCAATCCGGCCAAGGGCCAGAACCGGCAGGCCGACAAGACCGAGGGTCAGCGCCGACAGAAGGATCGGCCCGCCATATGCTGCCATCTGCGCCACCGGCGTGTCGATCCAGACATGCCCGGCAAGCGCCCAGGGAAAGCCGGTGAAAACATAGCTCCGCGCAAGGTCTGCCAGACCGAAGCCCAGTGCCGCGCCAAGAACCCGGCCCGCCCAGCCGCGCCCCAGCCCCGCGCCCAGCGCCGCCGCGCCCCAGAAAAGCGCAAGCCCCGTCGCCATGAAAGTAACACCGAAAGGCGCCATCCAGCCGTCGCGCGCGGGATCGACCAGAAAGGGCTCGACGATCCAGAACATCGCCGCAGCGAAATGCCCTGTCCCCGCCGCCCAGCCCCGGAAGAAACGCTGACGCCAGCCCTCCGCGCTGGCCACATGCCACAGGATCACGCCATAGCCAGAAAGTGACAGCGCCCAGAGCCCCCAGGGCGCCTGCCCGGCCGCCGCCGCCACGCCCGCGAGCGCGGGCAGCACGGCGGCCCGCGATAAAGCCGTCAGTCGGTTCATTCCTGCGGACGCGGCAGGCGCACTCTCAGCCGCTTGACCCGGCGCGGATCGGCCTCGACCACCTCGAAGATCACGCCGCCCTCGCTTTCGACCGTCTCGCCTTTCAGGGGCACCCGACCCGCCAGCATGAAGACCAGACCGCCGAGCGTGTCGATCTCCTCTCGGTCTTCCTCGTCGGCCAGCCGCATGCCGATCTCGGCCTCGAAATCCTCAAGGGGGGCGCGGGCCTGCACCAGATACTGGAAGGGCTTTTCCAGCACCCACAGCTTGTCCTCGGCCTCGTCATGTTCGTCGTCGATCTCGCCGATCACCTCTTCGATGATGTCCTCGATCGTCAGCAGCCCGTCGACGCCGCCATATTCGTCGATCAGAAGCGCCATATGGGTGCGTTCGGCCTGCATCTTCTGCAAGAGCACGCCCAGCGTCATCGACGGTGGCGCATAGATCAGCGGGCGCAGCATCTTCGTCAGGCTGAACTTCGGCTTCACCTCGGCGAAGGCATAGTCGAGCGCCAGGTCCTTCAGGTGGACAAGCCCCAGCGGATTGTCGAGCGAGCCCTTGTAGACCGGCAACCTCGAAAAGCCGCTTTCCCTGAAACGCGCGATCAGATCGTCGAGGGGGATGGTCGAGGGGACGGCGACGATCTCGGCCTTGGGAATGGCAATGTCGTCGACGCGCAGCTTCCTGAGATTTCCGACCCCCGGCAGGGCCACCTTGGCGGGCGAGGCGCCGCTTTGCCCGTCATCGGCGTCTTCTTCGGTGTCCGGAGCCGAAAAGGCCCTGAGGATCCTCCCGAAAAATCCGCCCTCGCGACTACTGTCGCCAGCAGCGCCTTCTCCGCCCTCGGCGGAGACCGTATCTGCCTGTTCACCCATTCCGGTCCGTCCGTTTCTTGCAACCGATCATCTCGTCACTCATAGGGATTGGCAATGCCCATTGCGGCCAGCACGCGCGCCTCGGTCGCCTCCATCAGCGCCGCATCGCCGTCACGGATGTGATCATAGCCCAGAAGATGCATGATCCCATGCACCAGAAGATGGCTCACATGGTCGGTCATCGCCTTGCCCTGCTCCTCGGCCTCGCGGGCGCAGGTTTCCCAGGCGATCGCCACGTCGCCCAGCTCCTCGGGCATGTCCGGGAACCCGGGCCGGGGCCGGGCGGGCTGGCCCCCGTCGGTGGCCGCGCCACGTTCATCCGACGGCCACGACAGCACATTGGTCGGCTGCGGCTTTCCCCGGAAATCGGCGTTCAACACGGCGATCCGCTTGTCGTCGCAGCCGAGAAGGCTGATGAGGAACCCCTCGCCCGGCAGGCCAAGCTCGGCCAGCGTGGCACGCGCCGCCGCTTCGGCCAAAGCCTCAAGATCCAGCCCGTTCCAGCGCGGATCCTCGATCAGTATGTCAACCAGTGGCTCCATCGTCGCGGTCATAGGCCTCAAGCGCTGCAACGTCGTTACGGGTCAGTCGCGAAACCGACGCCGATTTCGGCGAGAAATAGCCGACGAAGCGTGCCTGACGCTAGACCTCTACAAGAGTAATCTGCCCAATCCCCTCTCTGGCCTGCTACGCTTGTCAGGCCGCTTTCTGTCGCCTGCCCAAAAGTTGCTCGCGCAAATGCATAAACTTGGGCGCCTGGCGTAACGGCGCGCGGATCACGATAGTCGGGCTGATGGACAGCATCTCCCTTGCAGCAGTTCTGAGGTCATCGACCGAGAGCGCCTGATAGGCGCGATACCGCTCTTGGACTTCGGTCACGTGACCGAGTTCGGTGATATCCGTCACCATATCGTCGACGCGGGACGCAAGGTCGTCCTGTCCCATCAGCGTACCGACGTGATGGCGCCGCTGACCTTCGGTCAGGACTGCCGGGTCAAGCCCGTCAGCGGCGGCGCGCACCGTGGCGATCGTGACATTGCTGATCTCGCCGATCTTCGCCGCCTGTCCGCTGATGTAGAGCTTGAAAATATCACGTCGTGCAACAGTGTCGATGGTGGACCAGACAGCATAGACGAGACCACGCTTGCGGCGCAATTCGTGCATGAGAAGGGACTGCGGATGCCCACCGACAATATCGCAGAACATGAAGAGCGCCCGCTTTTGCGCTTCGCCCAGTCCGGTAATGTCGAACCCGATCCACACGCTCGCATCGGTGCCATTGCTGCCAAGGAGCATGTCCCCGCCCGCGTAGGAATAGGGCGGGTAGCCTGCCTCCTCCCCGGCCGGGAAGTGTGCAAATGCCCTGGCGACCTCGGCCACGGCTGTCTCGTGGGAAAGATCTCCGCAAACCGAAACCGTCAGATTGCGACCTACATAGAAGCGGCCATGGAAGGCCAGGAGGTCTTCGCGCGTCAGCGCCTCCAGTGTCTCTTCGTAGCCGATCACCGGGTGACGGATGTTCTGGTCAGGGAATGCGGTGGCGTAGAACGCCTCGGACATTGTGCAATTGTGGCACCCGCGACAGTTTTCCTCGTTCACGATACTCTTTTCGAGGGCAAGGTCATCCTCACTCAGCGCGGGCGCGGCGAGCATCTCTGCAAAGAGCCCAAGCGCTCGGCCGAAGTCATCGCGCAGGACCGTGGCGGTGTAGGTTGTACGGTCGGGGTGGGTCGTGCCGTTGACGTGGCCGCCGAGTTCAGCAAAGGCGGTTTGCAGCGCCTCTTCGGACCGAGTTTCGGTTCCGCGAAAAATCAGATGCTCGAGAATGTGCGCGATCCCGGCCTGTTCGGCCGGTTCGTGCACCGAACCGACCCCAAAACACGCGCCGACCGCGACGCCACTAAAATTGTCCGCGCGCTCACTGACCACCCGAATACCATTCGGCAGAACCGTGCAATGGCGCTTAACTTCGAACATGGGTCATCTCTCCTTACCAACGCGGAGACGTTTCCCCAGAATTGAGGCACAACTATGACGATAGATCGCGCCTATGGCTCGTCGCGGTCATAGGCCTCGATGATGCGCGCCACAAGGGGATGGCGCACCACGTCTTTCGCGGTGAAATAGTTAAAACTGATGCCCTTTACCCCGTCAAGGATGCGCTCCGCATCCGAAAGGCCCGAAGCCTGTCCCTTGGGCAGGTCGATCTGGGTCCGGTCGCCGGTGATGACCATGCGGCTGCCTTCGCCAAGGCGGGTCAGGAACATCTTCATCTGCATGGTCGTGGCATTCTGCGCCTCGTCGAGGACGACGAAGGCATTGGAAAGGGTCCTGCCGCGCATGAAGGCCAGTGGCGCGATCTCGATCCGCTTTTCGGCCATCAGCTTTTCGACCTGTTTTGCCGGCAGGAAGTCGTTCAGCGCGTCATAAAGCGGCTGCATGTAGGGATCGACCTTTTCCTTCATGTCGCCGGGCAGGAAGCCCAGCCGCTCGCCCGCCTCGACGGCGGGGCGCGACAGCACGATCTTGTCGACATGGCCGCCGATCAGCATGGTCACGCCCACGGCCACCGCCAGATAGGTCTTGCCGGTGCCCGCCGGGCCGATGCCGAAGGCCAGTTCGTTCAGGAAAAGGTTCTTCACATAGGTCTTTTGCGCCTCGGTGCGCGGCTCGACCTGTTTCTTGCGGGTGCGGATCTCGATCCTGCCTTGCGCGAAAAGCTCCAGCTGTTCGTCAAGACTGACAGGGGCGGGCGTGCCCGCCTCTCCGGTCAGCCGGATCACCGCGTCGATCTCGCCCGCGTCCACCGCGCGCCCCGCTTCGAGCCTGCCGTAGAGCGTCTGCAGGATCGCCGCCGCCTGACCCCGGGGCCCGGACGGCCCGACGAGCGCCAGCTGATTGCCCCGCCTGAGGATATGGATGCCCAACTGATGTTCGATCTGCGCCAGATTGCGGTCGAACTCGCCGCACAGGTCGATCAGAAGCCGGTTGTTGGAAAATTCCAGAAGCGTCTCGTGGTGGTCTTCCGGATGCGGCGGCGGGGTCAAGGCACTGATGCCCAATAAAGTCTCCTTGGGGAAAAGGGTCCTGGGACTGATGGTGCCCGGGCTTTGTGACCAAAGCAAGACTTTGATCAGTATTTGCGCGGCGTCAGGCGCGACCGGCGCGCGATGCCCGTTCCTTGAGCATCCGTCCGGCGGTTTCCAGCCGCCTGTCGAGGCGCTGCTGCAGTCTCGATTTGCCGATCTTCAGGGTCTGGATCATCACCCGCGCCCCGAAAGTCAGCGGCTTGATCTCGACGGAAAGCGCGAGGCGCGTCACCTGCCGCGACAGGGGTATGAGCGTCGGTTCTACAAGAAAGCTGAAGCTGACCGTCTCGCCGGACAAAAGCAGCCGGCGCGGCGGCTCGTGCGCTTCGATCCGGCTGACGACGGTGCGGTCCTTGCCGCGAAGCCGGAAGACCGCCTGCCACGAGGATCCGCGCCCCATCGGGCCTGCGCCTGACAGACGTTCCAGCCGGACGCCGCCACGCCGGGCCAGCCCCTCGATCCAGTCAAGGTCGGTCATCGCCGCGAAGAGCGCTTCGGGCGTCGCATCGATATCGGTTTTCGAGGTAAGCCGCATCGTTCGCCGCCGAGGCCTCTCTGACTAGTTACCAGTCGTTCCTTACCCGGCCCGACAGCCATTCGTGAAGCAGATATCCGGCAATCGCGCCGCGGCGTGGCTGTTTGACCACGGAATGCGTGCCCGCGAAGACATCTGCCAGATCTTCCCGCGTCAGCCAGAGCAAGGCCTCGATTTCCGTCGGGTCGATGGAAAGCTCGTCGGCCAGCGCCTCGCCCGCGCAACCGATCATCAGGGAGGAGGGGTAGGGCCAGGGCTGGCTGGCCAGATAGCGCACGCGCCCGACGGCAAGACCCGCTTCCTCCCTCACCTCGCGGCGCACGGCGGCCTCGACCGTCTCGCCCGGCTCCATGAAACCGGCAAGCAAGGAATACATCCCCTCGGGCCAGCCGGGCGAGCGCCCGACAAGCACCTTGTTGGCACGCGTGATCAGCATGATCACCACCGGATCGGTGCGGGGAAAATGCTGCGCGCCGCAGCGCGGGCAGTCGCGTTGCCACCCGGCCTTGGCGATCCGGCTTTCCGCCCCGCAGCGGGCGCAGAAACCGTGCGTCTGGTGCCAGGCCCAAAGCGCCTTGGCCGTCGCCGCCAATTCGGCCTCCACTGGATCGAGATCGCCCAGCACGGTGCGCAACTCGGCAAACCCGGCCGCATCGCCCCAATCCGGGCCGATCAGCGGGTGATGCTGGACCGTATGATCGACGAAGGCGCTGCCGTCGGCCATTTCCTCCGGTTCCCAGTCGGAAAGATCGGCAGCAAATTGCGGCGCGCCGCAGGATCGGCCGAGGAACAGCAACGCGCGGTCCGCGACCAGCGGATGGGCGGGCGGCAGGCGCAGGACATGCGCGCCCGACATCAGAAGCTTGCCGCGCCAGAGCGCGAGGCAACGCGCAGCCGCGCTGCCCGCCAGGTCACGCAATGCCGTATCGTCTGCCCGCAGATCGGCGGCCCGGTCGAGACCGGCCGCCCCAAAGGTCACTGTCGGATCGCCGTGCACGTCACCCTCCGGTCCGCAACGCCCATCTGAGACCATATGATCGACAGCGGCACAAGCGAGCGCCCGACTGTTGCAGAAAATACAACCATTAGGAGATTTATTGTACGAAGTTACATATCGCGGTGGCGCGACCCCGCATTCTCATGTAGGATCAAGCCATTGATATCAGGGGCTGACAGGCGGGTGCGAGCCGTTTGAACTTTGCGTGGCCGCGCATCGGTGCTGACAGAAAAGGCGTTGGCAGACACAGTTCGCGGACCGCAGCAGCAGACATACGGCCTGAGGATCCTCGCGACCTCCGATATCCATGCGCATGTGATGCCTTACGATTACGCCGCCGACCGTCCGCTCGAGGCGGTGGGCCTCGCCCGGCTGACGACCCTGATCCGGCGGGCCAGGGCGGAAGTGGCCAATTCCATCACGCTCGACAATGGCGACTTCATCGAAGGCAGCCCCCTGGGCGAGCTGACTGCCGTTGACGGGCAGCTGCCGAAGGGCCGCCATCATCCGGTCGTCGCGGCGATGAATGCGGTGGGCTACGATGCGGTCGGCCTCGGCAATCACGAGTTCGGTTATGGCATCGCCTTCCTCGAACGAGCGCTCGCCGATGCGCGCTTCCCGGTCCTGTCCGCCAATATCGCCCGGCGGCTCGGGACAACGCCCGGTCAGGACGAGTTCTTCACCACACCGACGCTGATCCTGGAACGCCTGCTGGTCAATGACGCGGGTTGCCCGGCGCTGGTCAAGATCGGCGTTCTGAGCCTCCTGCCCCAGCAGGTCGAGACCTGGGAGCGCAAGCATCTGGCCGGGCGCCTGAAGACCCGCGACGAGGTCTGTGCCGCGGCCGCCTGGGCGTCCGACCTGCGCCGCCGCGGCGCGGACATTGTCGTGGCGCTCTGCCATTCGGGCATCGGCGGCGACAGCGACGGACGGCAGCACGACAATGTCGCCCTGGAGGTCGCGCGGCTTGGCGAGGTTGATGTGGTGATCGCCGGACATACCCATCGGCTGTTTCCCGGCGCAGGCATTCCCCAGACCGACGAGGTCGACCCCGAGCGGGGAAGGATCTGCGGAAAGCCGGCGGTCGAACCCGGCTTTCGCGGCTCGCATCTGGGCGTCATCGACCTTGAGCTTCTTTGCAGGGACGGGCGCTGGACCGTCGGGGACAGCGAAAGCCGACTGGAACCCGTGGCGTTGCGCGATGCAAGCGGCCAGTTCGTCGCGCGTGTCGATATCGACCCTGCGGTCGAGCAGTCCGTCGCATCCTGCCACGCGACTACGTTGGACTATGTGCGCCGCCCGATCGGGCGGGCCGACCGCCCGCTCAACAGCTATTTCGCCCCGGTTCTGCCGGGACCGATGATGGATCTGATTCATGCCGCCCAGCTTTCCTGGCTGGCGGCGGTCGCGGGCGCCGCCGGGCTGTCGCATCTGCCGCGCCTTTCGGCGGCCAGCCCCTTCAAGTTCGGCGGACTGGCGGGCCCGTGCAATTTCACCCGGATCGCGGCGGGCGATTTCCTTCTGCGCCACATCCACGATCTTTATCCTTTCCCGAATTCGATCCGCGCCCTGCGCGTGACCGGCGCCCAGATGCACGACTGGCTTGAGCGTGCTGTATCGCAATATTGCCAGATCACCCCAGGCCAGGGCGACCAGCCGCTCCTCCATGCCGGGGCGCGGCCCTATGATTTCGACACGGTCGCGGGGCTGAGCTATGAGGTGAACCTGTCTGTCCCCGCACGCCACGACCCCGATGGCAGCCTCGTCCGTCCGGGGGCGCGCCGGATCGGGAACCTGCGCTTCCGGGGGGCGCCTGTCGCGGCATCGCAGGAGTTTCTGCTTGTCACCAACAATTTCCGCGCGGGCGGCGGCGGCAATTATCCCGAGTTGGGGGAGGACAACGTGATCGCCGATCCGCTGGTCCTGTGCACCACGGTCCTGCGCCATTTCGTCGAAAGCGGCGCGAACATCGGTCTTGGCCCCCAGTGCGACTGGCGGCTGACCGGCGTGCCGCCCGGCACCGCACTGTGGTTCGATACCCATGTCGATGCCGCAGAGCACCTGCACGAGGCGCTTCCTCTGCAGGTCGAGACGGTCGGCCCGGCGCCGCCCCGGTTCCTGCGCTGCCGGGTCCTCTTCTGACGCCGCGCCGCGGGTGGCCGTTCATCGCCCCCTTGCGGCGGCTCTTCGCTGAGCGATGAGGCTTGAAGGGCCGAAGAGCGGCCAAGCGCTCCTGTCGGCCAACCGAAGCGCGACATGCGCGCAAGCTTGCATTCCCTCTGCGCAAAGCCTATCTAGGCGGCGAGAGGTTGGCGCGGGCGAGCGCCTCGCCAACCCGGTCAGGTCCGGAAGGAAGCAGCCGTAACGAGCCCCGCTTGGGTCGTTGTCCAGCCTCTCACCCCAGCCCAGCGCCCTGCATCCTCGCGGCTCTGCGACCGGGCCAGCGAAAGGCCTGTGCAAATGCGTTACGATGCCGCGATCTTTGACCTTGACGGGCTGTTGCTCGATACCGAGCGGATCGCGATCGTGGCAGGCTATCGTGCGCTGGCCGACCTCGGATTGCCAAGGACGGACGGGCTTTTCGAAGGCCTCGTGGGCAAGGACAATGCCACCGGCGCGCGGGCGCTCGTCTCTCACTATGGCGAGGATTTCCCCATCGAGCGATTCGGTAGCCGCTGGGACGGGCTGTTCCTTGCCGCGCTGGAGGAGGGCATCCCGCTTCGCCCCGGCGCGACCGACCTTCTCGACCGGCTGGAGGCGCTGGGATTGCCGCGCGCCGTTGCGACATCGAGCCAGCGAAAGAGCGCCGACCACAAGCTGTCGAAGACGGGGCTTCATCGCTATTTCGGTGCGGTTGTCACGGTGAATTGCGTGACGCGGCCCAAGCCCGCGCCGGACCCTTACCTGCTTGCGGCATCGCGTCTGGGCCATCGGCCGGAACGCTGCATCGCCTTCGAGGACAGCGACACCGGTGCGGCGGCGGCGAAAGCCGCCGGGATGGTGGTGGTGCAGGTGCCGGACATGCAGGCGACGGATGGGCGCCATGCCCATCATCTGGCCGAAAGCCTTCTGGATGGCGCCCGCGCGGCGGGGCTGATCTAGGTCCTTCTCAGGGCTGTTCTTCGGGGAATCCCAGCCGAAAGAAGCCATAGATCGTCAGCCCCAGCGTCACGATCCCGGCGATGACGAAAGGGGCGAGAAGCGCAGTTTCACGCCCCAGATGCGGCTCGCCCAGGCGGACGAGCGCCCCGCCGAGGAGTGCGCCCGCGGGCATCGTCCCCCAGCCGAGGAAACGATAGACCGAATTCACCCGGCCAAGAAGCGCGGGCGGGATCACCCTTTGGCGGTAGGAGACCGTCACCACGTTCCACAGGACCCCGCCGAACGCATCGCCGAAGAAGCCGAGCGCCGCACCGGGAAGCGTTGGCCAGAGGCCGAGGATGAAATAGGCGCCGGTGAAGATCGCCATCGAAAGATGAACTGTCCTTTCCGGCCCGAGGCGCGCGGCGATGGCGGGACCCGCTAGACCCGCGAGCACCCCGCCCGCCGCGCCGGTGGTCAGGAGGAGGCCGAAGCCGAAGGCGTCAAGCCCGAGAATCTCCTGCGCATAAAGCGCGGCCATGGTCATGGCGGCGGTGAAGACGGCATTCGTCACCCCGAGGATCACCGCGAGACGCCGGATGAGCGGATTGGCCATCAGCCAGGCGAGCCCTTCCTTCAGTTCCGCCAGAAAGGGGCGGCGCGGCGGAAGCGAGGCAGGCGGCAGCACCATTAATGCGACGAGTGCTGCGGCACCCGCAAAGGTCACTGCGTCGAAGCCGAAGGGCCAGGCGATGCCAAGACCAATCAGTGCACCGGCGAGAGGAGGCCCGATAAAATGGTTCATCACCTGCTCGGCGCTCCACATCTGACCGTTGGCGCGTTCGAGATCGGCGGGCGCGACGATAGCGGGCATCAGCGTCTGCGCAGCATTGTCGCGCAGAACCTCGGCCGTACCGAGGAGGAAGGCGAGGCCCGAAAGCGCGAGGATCGCGGCGGGACCGGCGGTGTCGGGCTGCGGCAAACCGGGCACCGAGAGGATCAGCGCGATCACGCCGAAGGTCAGTACCATCCGCACCAGATCGGCCCGGACCATCATCCGCCGCCGGTCGGCGCGGTCGGTCCAGACGCCCGCGGGCAGCGCGAAAAGAAACCAGGGCAGGCGCGCGCCGGTCACGACCAGGGAAATCAGGAACGGATCACGCGTGAGCAGCGTCGCGAGCCAGGGAAAGGCCAGCACCGACACGCCATCGCCGAGGTTCGAGATCACGCTTGCGGTGAAATGCAGACGATAGTTGCGGTTGCGGCGAAGGAGAGCGGCCGCCATCGCGCCGTCAGTTCGCGGGCACAGAGGTGGCGGGCGGCAGTTCCAGCCCCGTCACGAACGGATAGGCGAAACCGACGATCTGCAACTGGGCCGGGCCGTCGATCCGGCTGAAAAACCATGTGCCCTCTTCTTCGATCGCCAGAAGCGGCTGCTGGTTGAGGGTCTTCTTGCCGCCGCCTTCGGCCACGAACTGCGCGGGGACCACCGCCCAGACCACCGCCGTCCCGTCGGCAAGCGTGGCGTCATTGCCTTCCCATGGGCCGGGCGCGGTGACGAAATCGGTGATCTTCGTCGTCTTCATCACCTCTTTCGTCTGGGCAACGAGTGTCTCTGTCACCTTCCTTGCCTCGATCCCGGCGGTGCCCGCGACAACATTCAGCACGCGCGGCGGGATGGTACCCACCACTTTCTCGGCCTCTCTCGCCATCGTCGCCCGGCCATAGCGCGCCACCGCGGATTCAAGCGCCTTCGCCTCCGCCTCGGTCAGCGGGCGGGCGACTGCGGGCAGGCCGAGGGCGACAAGGAGGGCGGTGAGAAGGGCAAGGCGCATGAGACACTTCCATTGGCGGACGGTGCCAACCATCTTGCATGCACATTGGGGCCGGGCAAGGGCCTAGCATTTGGCCTCGCGCTTTCCCGCCCAAGCTGCCATTGTCGCGCCCGATCATCGAGGAGCCGCCCATGACCTTCACCGTCGCCACCTGGAACATCAATTCCGTGCGCCTGCGCGAACCGATCGTGGCGAAGTTGATGGGAGAGGAGGCGCCCGACATCCTGTGCCTGCAGGAATGCAAATGCCTTGAGGAACAGATCCCCGTCGAAGCGTTCGAGGCGCTCGGCTACCGCTGGCGGGTGGCGAAGGGCCAGAAAAGCTACAATGGCGTGGCGATCCTGTCGAAGCTGCCGATCACTCTGGCCGGCTCGCACGATTTCGCCAGCCTCGGCCACGCCCGCCATGTGGCTGGACGGCTGGAAAACGGCGTCACGATCCATAATTTCTATGTGCCCGCAGGCGGCGACATTCCCGATCGGGCAGAGAATGTGAAGTTCGGCCAGAAACTCGATTTCCTGACCCATATGCGCGACTGGTTCCGCGAGGAACGGCCAGAGAAGGCGATCCTCGTGGGCGATCTGAACATCGCGCCGCGTGAGGATGATGTCTGGAACCACAAGGCGCTTCTGAAGATCGTCAGCCACACGCCCATTGAGGTCGATCACCTGAGCGCCGCGCGGGAGGCGGGCGGCTGGATCGACATCACGCGGAAAGATATCCCGAACGGCACTCTTTACAGCTGGTGGTCCTACCGCTCGCCCGACTGGGACGCGGCCGACAAGGGTCGCAGGCTGGATCACATCTGGGCCACGCCCGATATCGCGAACGCAGGCCACGGCAGCCGGATCCTGCGCGCCGCGCGCGGCTGGGATCAGCCGTCCGACCATGCGCCGGTCTTTGCCGCGTTCGATCTCTGACGCCGGCGGCCGGTACGGTGGCGATCTCTTGCCGATCCACGCCGCCTCGATTGGCGCGCGGGGCGTCCTCGAATAAAGAGGGACCGGGGCAAGGAGGAAACATGCAATCTGTCACCCGTCGCGCGGCCCTTGGCCTTTCCCTTGCAGCGCTTGCCGCCTGCGGCGCCCGGCCCCGCCGCGCCGCGCCCGCGGGCCCGGCGGACGTCAACCGGCTGATCAGCAAATATGCGCGGATCCATGACATACCGGAATCGCTCCTCCACCGCGTCGTGCGCCGCGAGAGCAATTACAACCCGGCGGCCCGCAACGGCCCCTATTGGGGCCTGATGCAGATCCTGCCGCAGACGGCGCGCACCATGGGCTATCGCGGCACGCCAGAGGGGCTTCTCGATGCCGAAACCAACCTGATGTACGCGGGTAAGTATCTGCGCGGCGCCTGGCTGGTGGCGCGCGGCAAGGAGGACCGTGCGGTCATGTGGTATGCCAAGGGCTATTATTACGAAGCCAAGCGGCTGGGCCTTCTGAAAGAGACCGGCCTGGTCGCCTGAACCGGCGCAAAATCAGGGCGAGGCAGGATTTTGCCTTGCCCGTTGCGGCTGGCTGTTGCATCCCGGACCGGAGGGAAGGGACGTGGATGCGCCCGGGATTGATCAGACACCAGATGATGCGCCGCTCGCGCGCGCTTGTCGCCTCGCCGCGGCTGTGGCGCGCGCGGCTGGTCTTCTGGGCGGGCGCGATTGCGATCGGACTGATCAGCGCGGGCTTTGCGGTTTTGGCCGACGAGGCGCACGGCCTGTTCCTGACCGCCTTCGGGGACGGCTGGCGGCGCTGGTTGCCGCTTCTGGTGACGCCCCTTGGCTTCATCGCCTGCGCCTGGGCGGCGGACCGGTTCTTCCCGGGCTCGCAGGGCTCGGGCATTCCGCAGGCCATTGCCGCGCGGCACCTGCGCGAGGATGAGGATCGCGGCGGTTACCTGACCTTGCGGATCGTCGTGGGCAAGATTTCCCTGACGCTCGCGGGGCTTCTCGCCGGGGCGTCGATCGGACGCGAGGGGCCGACGGTGCAAGTGGGCGCGGCAATCATGCTGGCCTCGGGGCGGCTTGGCGGCATGGCGCATGCGCGGGGCCTGATCCTTGCGGGGTCGGCCGCCGGGATCGCCGCCGCCTTCAACACCCCGCTCGCCGGCATCGTCTTCGCCATCGAGGAGATGAGCCGCGCCTATCAGGCCCGCACGAACGGCCTTGTCCTGTCTGCAGTGATCCTTGCCGGTGTCGCCTCGCTTTCGATCCTCGGCAGCTATACCTATTTCGGCGTCACCCATGTGAGCGCGAGCTTCCCCGGCGACTGGGGTCTGGTGGCGGCGACCGGCATCGCGGGCGGGCTTCTGGGCGCGCTTTTCAGCCTCGCCACCGTCGGGCTGGTCACGCGCCTGCGCCGGGCGAAGATCTTCACGCGTGAACGGCGGCTGCTTCTGGTGGCGGGTTCCGCCGGGCTGATCGTCGCGATCCTCGGTGTCGCAACCGGCGGCGCCACCTTCGGCACCGGCTACGACCAGGCGCGCGGCGCGATCGAGGGCGACGGGCTGCCCGGCGCCTTCTTCCTTGCGAAGTTCATCGCAACCCTCGCCTCGACCGTCTCGGGCATCCCCGGCGGGCTTTTCGCTCCCTCTCTGTCCGTGGGGGCGGGCCTTGGCAGCTCGATCAGCCTCATCCTCGGCGCATCCGTGACGCTTGGCGCCATCCTCGGCATGGCGGGCTATTTCGCGGGCGTCGTGCAAGCGCCGCTGACGACCGTGGTGATCGTGGTCGAGATGACGGGCAATCACGAGAATGTCGTGCCGATCATGGCGGCGGCGATGCTGGGCTATGGCGTGTCGCGGCTCATCTCGCCCGAACCGCTCTACCACGCGCTCTCGCGGCTGTGGATCGCCGATGCGATCCGGCGGCGGCGGAGCGAGGCAGTGGCCGCTACACCGGAATCGCCGTCGTCTTGAAAACCGTGCGAAGCGCGAAAGAGGAATGCATCTGCGCGACGCCGGGCAGGCGGGCGAGGTACTGGCGGTGGATACGGGCAAAATCGTCGGTATCCTGCGCCACGACCTTCAGCAGGTAATCCGCCGTCCCGGCCATCAGATGGCATTCCAGCACGTCCGGCACCCGACGCACTTCGGTCTCGAACGCCTCCAGCACCTCGTCGGCCTGGCCGGACAAAGTGATTTCCACGAAAACCGTCGTCGGCCGCCCGATACGGCGCGCATCCAAAAGCGCCACATAACCGGCGATGAACCCCTCTTCCTCCAGCCGCGCGACGCGGCGGTGGCAGGCCGAGGGCGACAGGTTCACCCGCTCCGACAGGTCGGCATTCGTCAGGCGGCCTTCTTTCTGCAGCGCAGAAAGTATGCGGTGATCCGTTGCGTCCAGTTCCATTTCTACGCACTATTCTTCGAAAAAATGGCAATGTCATCGAACATTAATCGACGCTGTAGCGATAGCACAACCGTTCTTTGCAAAGCAATTGCGCGCATGCTGCGGCATACTGGATCCAATCGTTCATTCGGAGGATCCACGATGAAAATCGGCTGCCCCAAGGAAATCAAGCCGCAGGAATTCCGCGTCGGCATGACGCCCAATGCCGCGCGCGAGGCCATCAGCCACGGCCATGACGTCTATATGGAAAAGAACGCCGGCACCGGCGCGGGCTTTGCCGATGCGGACTACACCGCCGTCGGCGCCAAGATCCTCGACACGGCGGCCGAGGTCTTCGCCAAGGCCGACATGATCGTCAAGGTCAAGGAACCGCAGGCGGTCGAGCGCAAGATGCTGCGCGAAGGCCAGATCCTCTTTACCTACCTCCACCTCGCGCCCGATCCGGACCAGACGCATGACCTGCTGAAATCCGGCGCGACCTGTATCGCCTATGAAACCGTGACCGACAGGAACGGCGGCCTGCCGCTGCTTGCGCCCATGTCCGAGGTTGCGGGCCGTCTGGCCCCGCAGGTCGGCGCCTGGACGCTGCAGAAGGCCAATGGCGGCCGTGGCGTTCTGCTCGGCGGCGTGCCGGGCGTCTCGCCCGCCAGGGTGCTCGTGATCGGCGGCGGCGTTGTCGGCACCCATGCGGCCAAGATCGCCGCGGGCATGGGCGCGGATGTGACCGTGCTTGACCGTTCGATCCCGCGCCTGCGCTATCTGGACGACGTCTTCGGCGGCACCTTCAAGAACGCCTATGCCAACGAAGGCAACACGGCCGAGCTGGCCCGTCAGGCCGACATGATCATCGGCGCCGTGCTGATCCCGGGCGCGGCTGCGCCCAAGCTGATCTCGAAGGCGCAACTGAAAGACCTCAAGCCCGGCGCGGCGCTTGTCGACGTCGCCATCGACCAGGGCGGTTGTTTTGAGACCTCGAAGGCCACCACCCACCAGGACCCGATCTATGAAGTCGACGGCATCATGCACTACTGCGTGGCCAACATGCCCGGAGCTGTCGCCCGCACCTCGACGCTCGCGCTTGGCAACGCCACGATGCCCTTCATGCTGGCGCTCGCCGACAAGGGCTGGAAACAGGCCTGCGCCGACGATGTGCATCTTCTGAACGGCCTGAACGTCCATGCCGGCAAGCTGACCTACGCCGCCGTCGGCCAGGCGCTGAACCTGCCGACGGTCAATGCGGCCGACGTTCTGAAGTAAGACGACCGCTCACAACGAAAAGGCCCGCCGTCTGGCGGGCCTTTTTGCTTTTCTGACCGGCAATCACTTCCTCAGCGCATCGCGGATCTGCAGCAGCACATCCAGCTCGCTCGGGCCGGGAGGAGGAGCGGCCGCAGTTTCCTTCTTGACCGCGGCATCCTTGATCCGGTTCACCGCCTTGACCAGCAGGAAGACGACGAAAGCGATGATCAGGAAGTTGATGACCGCCGTGATAAACGACCCGTAGGCAAAGACCGCCGCGCCTGCGTCACGCGCTGCCGTGAGGGAGGCATATTCGCCATCACCAAGCACGACAAAGAGGTTCGAGAAATCTATCCCACCGGTGACCAGAGCGATGATCGGGTTGATCAGGTCGCCGACAAGCGAGGTTACGATGGCCGTAAAGGCCGCACCGATGATGATACCTACGGCCATGTCCATGACATTGCCTTTGGCGATGAACTCCTTGAATTCGTTTATCATTTCTGTCCCCACAATTGCTGCTGACCGCTGCGCGTCTGTTTCCCCGGGCAACGGCGCGCTGATTCTAGCATGAGATGGAAAAGGCGCACGCGGGAATTTTGCATGATGTCTCCCCGTCGTGACGGCCGCTCCGCCAAAGAAAAACGCCGCCCCGGAAGGGCGGCGTCTGGTTCAGTCTGCAGGACGATCTCAGAAACCGAGGCCCGCGTACTTGTTCTTGAACTTCGACACGCGGCCGCCGGTATCCAGCAGCTTGGCCGAACCGCCGGTCCAGGCCGGATGCGCCAGCGGGTCGATGTCGAGCGACAGCGTGTCGCCTTCCTTGCCCCAGGTCGAACGGGTCTGATAGGTCGAACCGTCGGTCATCTTCACGGTGATGAAGTGGTAGTCGGGATGAGTGCCTTGTTTCATCGGTCCGCTCCTCACTCGGCTTTTTCTTTGTAGTTGGTGACTTCGGCGATCCGGGCCGATTTGCCGCGACGCTCGCGCAGATAGTAAAGCTTGGCGCGGCGCACGCGGCCACGGCGGACCACTTCGATCGTGTCGATGTTGGTCGAATAGAGCGGGAACACACGCTCCACGCCTTCGCCGAACGAAATCTTGCGCACGGTGAACGAGGCCGCGATCGTCTCGCCGCCCTTGCGGCTGATCACCACGCCTTCATAGTTCTGAACGCGGGTCCGGGTGCCTTCGGTCACCTTGAAGCCGACGCGCACGGTGTCGCCGGCCTTGAAGTCGGGGATCTTCTTCCCGAGGCTGGCGATCTGCTCAGCCTCCAGTTGGGCGATAATGTCCATCGCTTTTCCTCATCTGCTCGCGGTTGGTCCGCGAAGGTCTGACACGATCCCAGAGCTCTCGGTCTTCATCCGGGTCCGCATGGGCCTTTCGGCCGCGCGCCCGCCAGAGGTAGGGTCATTCTCTTTATCCCGGCGCCCCGGCCCGGTTCCCGCCGAAGAAGGCAGGCGCGTCGGCCAAAGCACAAGGGTCCGGACGACTCGCTAGGGGCCCCGGACAGGGGGCGTATAGGGGGAAGGGGGGCGGGGGTCAAGTGCGGGTTCTCCGCGATACGACGGGCCAGATGTATCACAACCGAAGCATTGCGCTTTGAGCAGTTGGACTCGGTTGCTATCATTGCCGCAGATGGTCTCTAGAGACAGATATGCGCCCGGAAAATAAGCCAAGACCGCTATACCGGAAAGTAAACAGCCGAACCCACAATGTGAGGCACGGTCACGGCGGGGATTACCGCCACGAACGAAACACAAAGGCAGAGAAAGCCAATGAATCCCACTTGGGCTCGATGCACTCCGGACACAGGCACGGGCTGGATTACACGCCGCTCTTTCGTTTTCTTCTTTCGCGGGTCGGCCAGGATTGGAACCTAACCTTTGGTGAGGCCGTCAGCCGCATCGACTGTGTGGAGCCGATCTTCTGGATGGTCGCGCTCCGCGCAGAAGACAGAGAGTCTTACTTCAGGTGCGGCGAGAGCAGCTATTTCAGCAAGCTCTATGTGGACGAGCAGAACATTCTGCAACTTGTCGATCCCACATTGGTCGCCGATAGCATGAAGCCATTCTGTTCATGCTGCACACATACGCTTAATGGCGAGCGATTTGGTTTGGCCCATTCCGAAGACTGATGCCGCATATTGGCACTCCAAGCGGTTCATCAGGCGTGAGACTTTTGAACCTGTGGGGATAGAGACTCTTCCAAGCGCTTGCGCCGGTGACAGGTTGACCTAAGACTTGCATCAACCGGCGAGGCTCTCATGTCCTTCCTTCTCGACAACCAGCTTCTGATCATCCTCGGCGCCGTCGCGGCGGGCACACTCGGGTGGCTTTTCATCCTGACGAAACCTGCGGGCCACAGGCCACAGGGCTTGGCGGGTCGCGGATTTTATCTGGGTCATTCTGGGCGGCTTCGGCGCCGTTGCCGCGGTGATGGCCGGGCTTTACCGGGCCGATACCGCGCGGATCGAGCGGCAGATCGACCTTGCCTATGCCGCAAGCCGCGCCTTCGACCGCGATGCGGCGCGCTTTCGGCTGGCCTGGTGCGAGGTGCCGGACGCGCTTCTGGTTCCCTTGTGCGACAAGGCCGATTACCTCTCTGCCTCGACCGCGCTCAACCGCGACTTGCCGCTCTTCCTCGACATCACCCATATGGCAGCGCCCCTGCAGCGGCTGACGCTGTTTGGCGGCGGCGAGGAAATGGCGGGCATGGCCGCCGAGGCGGATGCGTTCGATACACAGGAAATCCTTGCCTTCACCGCGCGGGACGAGGCGACGGGCGCAGCCATTGCGGCCTTGCGTACGAACGGCCGGGCGCCGGTAGCAGCGGAATTTCAGGTTCTGGCGATGAGCTATGAGGAGCTTATCGCTGATGTCGTGGCGCTGAAGGAGGAATGGGACTACCTGCGTTCCCGCTCGATCTTCCTGAAAATCCAGGTCCTTGCGCTTGCCATGATCGCTTTCGCGGCGCCGTTCCGGGTGGGAAAATCGCTGTCGGAGATTGTCTGAGCGGCCGCCATGGTGGAATTCCTGCCTGTTTTTTCCCTGAAACGGGCGCTATTGCTCTGCCACAACCGCCGCGTCTTGGCCGGCCACAAGAAGGGAAGTCCGATGTGAGAGCGTTTCATTGCCCCCTGGCGGCGCTGCTTTTCGCCACTACCATCGCGCTGCCGGCGCAGTCCGCGGACCTTCCCGACCCGGCCAAGGTGCATGCCGCGCAGGCGGGGCTATCGTCCTATCATGACGTGCTGTCGGATATGTCTTGCGACGCGCCGACCATCGCCGCCCACAGGCTGATGTGCGAGGATGACGCGCTTTGGCAGATGGGGCTTCTGGACAGTTGGGCCTGGGTCTATGCCGTCGAAAATGCGACCGGGACCGAGACCGACCATTCCGACCCGCCGCTTGATGATTCCTTTATCGAGGCGCGCGATGCCTGCGCCGACAAGGCCTGCCTTGTGGACCTGCTGATCGCCCATACGAATGACAGCCTCGGTGGCACATCGCCCTACGAGGCCGATTGATCAGGCGCGCCAGGTGATCCGGCCGCCCGCGACGGTCAGCGCCACGTCGAGGCTGGCGATCTCTTCGGCCGGGGTGTTTTCGATATCGCCTGTCAGCACCACGACATCGGCCGCCATGCCGGGGCGGAGCGTCCCCACCAGCCCCTCGCGATGCGCCGCCCAGGCGCCGCCCGCTGTATAGGCGTAGAGCGTCTCCGCAAGGCTGACGCGCTGGTCGGTGGCGCCGGGGGCGGCATAGGGGCGGCGGCACATCTGCGCGCCGATCCCGCGGATGACATTGATATCGGTCACCGGCCAGTCGGAGGCAAAGGCCAATGGCGCACCCGCCTCTGCCAGCGTGCGGCAGAGATAGGCATCCTTCAGCCGGTCGAGGCCGACCGTGTGGATCGTCGGTTCCAGCGCGAAATCCATCGCGCCCGGCGCATGGACCGGCTGGACCGAGGCGGTGATACCGAGCGCGCCGAGACGCGGAATGTCGGCGGGGTCGATCAGTTCGATATGTTCGATCCGATGGCGGCTGTCGCGGTGGCCGTTGGCCCTCTGCGCCGCCTCATAGCCGTCGATCGTCGTGCGCACCGCGCCGTCGCCGATGGCATGGACGGCGATCTGCAGGCCGCGCCGGTCGATCTCGGTCGCGATCTCATTGAAGCGGGGGCCGGGGAACAGCGGCTCGCCCCGTTGGCCTGGATGGCCGGGATAGTCGTTCAGCATATAGGCAGTGCGGCTGTCGACGACGCCATCCATGAACATCTTCACGAAGCCCGAGGTCAGCCAATCGTCATTGAAGGCCCGCGTCATGTGGTCGGCCCGGTCAAGCTCCGACAGATCCATGTGCGGCTTGAAATGGAAGGGCACCTTGACCCGCGCGGTCAGCCCGCCTTCCTTCTGAAGACTTCTCAGAAGTTCCAGTGAATAGAGATTGCCATCCATGTTCACCATCGATGTGATGCCATGGCGCGCCGCATGGGCAAGGCCAGCCGCCGCCGCGCGCCGGTCGATGGCCATTTCGGCGTCAGCGGGCCAAGGCGAAGGTTCGGCGCCGGTCGCAATGCCAAGGCCGATCCGCGCCTCGCCGTTATAGGCGACGATGGGCGCGAAAGCCTCGAATTCCAGCAGCTCGCCGGTAGCGAGGCCGTCAGCCCCCATCACCACCTCATGCCCCGGCGGAGTCTTGAGACCGCCAAGGATGCCCGCCGCCTTCAATGCGGCGGTGTTGGCCCAGACGGTGTGATGGTCATGCGCCATGATCGCGATCGGCCGATCGGCGATCATCCGGTCCAGGTCATGTCGGCTCATCGGATGGTCGAGAAGCGCATAATGCCCGCCCTGCGCCATCAGGAGCGGCCGGTCGGGATGCTTTTCGGCGAAGACGCGGAAGGCCCGGGTCAGCGCCTCTTCGCCCTCGATCCCGGTCAGATGCAGATGCGACAGTTCCGCCCCGCCGAAGATCAGATGCAGATGGCTTTCGACGAAACCGGGCAGTAGCGTCGCGCCCTTGCAGTCGATCACGTCCGTCCCCGGTCCGGCCATCGGTTCGATCACCGACGGCGCGCCGAGGGCGAGGATGCGTTCGCCAGCCAGCGCTATGGCGCCCGCGCGCGGGTGGGCGGCGTCCATCGTCAGGATGCGGGCGTTCGTAAGGATCAGATGGGGCGTCATGGCGGAACCCGGAAATTGATCAAATGTCCGCTGCGACGCTTGCAGAAAAGCGGCCGCTCATCAAGCCCGGGCGGGCTTTCTTCGCTGCGATATCTCAGCGAGGAGGCCTGAGAGGGCCGACGAGCGGCCCGTCCTTCAAAGTGCGTCGAGAAGCGCCCGTGTCGGCCAGGCGTCGGCGGGCAGGCCGAGCCGTTCCTGTTCGGTCTGAACGGCCTCGCGGGTCTTTTCGCCGAGGATGCCGTCGATCTTGCCCACGTCATGGCCGCGCGCGGCGAGCTTCTCCTGCAGGCGCTTCATCTCGTCCGGGCCCAGACCCTTCTCGGGGCTGCCCGCGTCCATCACCGGCGCGCCTTCCAGCCGGGTGGCGAAATAGGCCGCCGTCGTCACATAGATGAAGCTCTTGTTCCATTCGAAATAGATGCGGAAATTCGGGTAGGCCATGAAGGCCGGGCCCTTGCGACCCATCGGCAAGAGGACCGATCCCTGAAGCCCGCGCGCAAGAGCGCCATTGCGCGCCGTGACGCCCATCGCCGCCCAGTCCGACGTGGGCAATTCATGATTGAGCCCGGTCTTCGACCAGTCGAGACCCGCAGGCACGACCACCTCCTGCAGCCAGGGTTCGCCCGCGCGCCAGCCGAGACCTTTGAGCATCTTCGCCGCCGACATCAGCGCATCGGGCGAGGAGCCTTTCATGTCGACGTGGCCATCGCCGTCGCCGTCGATACCATTGCGCAGAATGTCATCCGGCAGCATCTGTACCTGCCCGATCTCGCCCGCCCAGGCGCCTTTGGTCTGCGCCGGATCGAAATCGCCGCGCCCGTAGAGTTCCAGCGCGGCGAAGACCTGCGGGCGGAACAGTTCGGGCCTGCGGCAATCATGCGCCAGCGTCATCAGCGCGTTCAGCGTATTGTAATCGCCCTGCACCTGCCCGAAATCGGTCTCGAGCCCCCAGAAGGCCAGAAGCACGCCGCGCGAGACGCCATATTCGCGTTCGATCCGGTCGAAGGTCGCGGCATATGTCTCGGCCCGGCTCTTGCCGGTGACGAGGCGGTTCTTCGAGATCAACGACTGCGAGAATTCGAGGAAGGTCTTGCGGAAGACGCCCTGGCTACGGTCGGCGCCCAGCACCTTCTTGTCGATGCGGGCGCCCGCGAGGAAGCTCTTCACCCGGGCCGGATCATGTCCGCGCGCGATCGCCTCGTCGCGTATGCCAGCGACAAAACTGTCGAAGGAGCCGCCGCACTGGGCCTGGGCGGCCAAGGGCATCGAACAGAGCGTCGCCGCAAGGGCAGTGGCAAGCTTGGAGGGGCGCACGGATAGATCCTTCGGTCAACAGGCGGGCGCAGCCTAGCGGCACTATCCCGCGCGTCAACCAGAAGGCCGGTCCTCCCGACCGGCGCCGAAAGTGCGACAATTTCTACACAATTCTTCAACAATGCGGCATGAGGTGCCCTATCCTCTTCACATTGCTTACAGATTTCCCAGTTAACTAGGGATGAAGGCCGCCCGGGCGCAGACTTGCCTGCGTGTGTAGGTGCGGAGGGGAAGATGTCGGATTTTCTGTCGCGTGAAATCAGGGCCGAGATGGAGGCCGCCCGCAAGCAGGCGCTGAAGAAGCGCACGCGGATGACGATCACCGCGGGAGATGAGACTTATCCGGTTCTCAGGATGCTGCCGGACGGGTTCACGCTCGATGCCGCGGAGGTGGATCATCTGCGCGGCATCGTCGATGTCTACGACGGGGCGCGGCATCGCTGGCAATGCCTGATCATTGCGTCCGAGATTGTCGATGGCGAACTGATCTGCACGATGAAGTGGCATACGGCGGCCAGCGACCGTCCGGCGCTGGACTATGTGCGCGAGGATGACGCGCCAATGGGCTATCTGACCCGGCACTGACCGGCGGGGCTCGTCGAGCCCTGCGGGCACTCCTCGCGGGGAGGCCCCGACGCGTGCACGAAGTGCTCAAGGAGGGTGCCGGGCGGCGCCCGTCAGGGCCGGACCTCGACCTCGGTTCCGACCCGCGTGATGCGCCAGAGTTCCTCGATATCGGCATCGGCCAGCGCGATGCAGCCCGCCGTCCAGTCGCGGGTCAGGGTCGCCTTGCCGAAGAAGGCGTTCGGCTGGCCGTGGATCATGATATCGCCGCCCGGGTCGTAGCCGCCCGCCGCGGCGCGGGCGCGATCCTCGGCCTGCGGATAATCGAGGCCGAGCGATAGGTGAAAGCGGCTTTTGTCATTGCGCCGGTCGATCCGGAAACGTCCTTCCGGGGTCTTGCCGTCGCCCTGCCTTACCTTGTCACCCGTCGGCGCGAAACCGAGCGCGATCGGATAGGTCCGCAAGCGTTCGCCATCCCGAAAGACCGTCAGGCGCCGTGCCGCCTTTTCCACCAGGATCAGGTCCACCTGCCCGGTCAACGGCACCCGTTCGACCGGCGGGACGGGCGGCGGCCTGACGCCCGACCAGAGGCCGAGCGCGACCAGCGCCGCCAGAAGGGCGGCGAGCCAGATCATGAGCCGGACGAAGCGCCGGATGCCGCTCACTGCAGATCGGCGAAGGCCGTTTGCAGCCGCGCGACCGCTTCCTCGACCCGGGCGCGCGGCGTGGCGATGTTGAAGCGCAGGAAGCTTTCGCCGCCCGACCCGAAGGTGGCCCCGTGGTTCACCGCGATCCGCGCGTCCTTCTCGACGCGCGCTGTGAACTCCTCTGCTCCCATGCCGGTTCCGCTGCAATCCACCCAGGCAAGATAGGTGGCCTCAAGCCTCATCGAGGCAAGGCCCGGAATGGCGGCGATGCCCGCGTCGAAGATCTTCCGGTTGCCGTCGAGATAGGTCATCAGCTGATCGACCCAGGCGGCGCCTCCGGGGCTGTAGGCCGCTTCGGCCATATTCATCCCGAAGGAATTGGGCGAGATGCCCATGGCCATCATCCTTTTGCCGAAGGCCTTCCTCAGCGCCTCGTCGGGGATGATCACATTGCCCGAATGGCAGCCCGCGATGTTGAAGGTCTTGGTCGTCGCCGTCATCATCACCAGCCGGTCGATGATTTCCGGCGCGGCCTTGGCCATGACCGTATGCCTGCGGCCGGGATAGACCAGATCGTGGTGAATCTCGTCGGAAACGAGGATCAGGTCATGCCGCCTGCAGAAGTCGGCCACGCCTTTCAACTCCGCCTCTGTCCAGACCCGGCCGCCGGGATTGTGGGGCGAGCAGAGGATGAACATCGTCTCGCGCCCGGTCATCTGCGCATCCCAGGCGTCGAAATCCATCTCGTAGCGCCCGGCCCCGTTCTTCAGGCGGCACTCGACGACCTGTCGGTCCGAGGCTTTGATGACACGGGCGAAGGCATGATAGACCGGCGTCGTCAGCACCACGCCATCGCCGGGCTTGGTGAAGGCGTCGATGCACATCGATGTGCCGTTCACGAGGCCATGGGTGGTGAAGATCCACGACGGATCGACCGTCCAGCCGTGGCGTTCGCGCATCCACCAGCCGATCGCGTCCAGATAGGCGCGGTCATCGCCGAAATAGCCGTAAACCCCGTGCGCTGCCATCGCCTCGACCGCGCGCTGGACCGAGGCTGGCGGGGCGAAATCCATGTCGGCCACCCACATGGCGATCCCGTCCTCGGGGCTGACGCCATAGGCGGCCTGCATCATGTCCCATTTCACCGAATGGGTGCCGCGGCGGTCGATGATACGGTCGAAATCCATGGTCTCTCCGGTCTTTCGGGCGCGGGGTGCCTGTCCCGCACGGGTTTGTCCCGCCTTAGCCGAAAAGCCCGCGCCTGAGAACGGCGAAGTCCGGGGAATATTGTATTGGCGACAATCCCTGGTCCGACCGCGCGGCGCGCCATTGCGCAAACGGACGCTCTGGCCTAAATCCCGGGCCATGACCCTGCGCCCGATCCTCATCCACCCCGATCCTCGCCTGAAGAAGGCTTGCCCGCCCGTGACCGAGATCACGGACGATCTGATGCAGGCGGCCGAGGACATGCTGGAAACAATGTATGACGCCCCCGGCGTGGGCCTTGCCGCGCCGCAGGTCGGGCTTCTGGCGCGCATGTTCGTGATGGATTGCGTGAAGGACCCCGAGGCCGCGCCGCGCCCGATGGTGCTGATCAATCCCGCCGTCACCTGGACTTCGGCCGAGACGAACGTCTACGAGGAAGGCTGCCTGTCGATCCCCGAACAATATGCCGAGGTGACGCGTCCGGCGGAGGTGCGCGTGCGCTGGACAGGGCTTGATGGCAAGGAACAGGAAGAGCATTTCACCGGCCTCTGGGCGACCTGTGCCCAACACGAGATCGACCATCTCGATGGCAAGCTCTTCATCGATTATCTCTCGCCGCTCAAGCGCCAGCTCATCACCCGCAAGATGGAAAAGCTGAAACGCGACCGGGCGCGTGGTTAGGGTGCGCGGCTGATGGCGGTCCGCCCTTTCGTGCCCTATGGCGACAAACGGCTGCGCACCCCGGCCGAACCGGTCGGCGCCATCACCGAAACCGTCCGCATGATCTGGGACGACATGGTCGAGACGATGGAGGCAATGCCGGGCGTCGGCCTCGCCGCGCCGCAGATCGGCATCATGCTGCGGCTCGCGGTCGTCGACGCGTCGGAAAAGCGCGGTCAGGCGGTCAGGATGGCCAATCCCGAAGTGCTGCATGCCTCGATCCAGCTGAGGAAGCACGAGGAAGCGAGCCCCAACCTGCCCGGCGTTTCCGCCCATATCGACCGGCCGCGCGCAGTGACGGTGCGGTTCCTGAACGAGGCGGGCGAGATCGAGGACCGCGATTTCGTCGGGCTCTGGGCCACGAGCGTTCAGCATCAGATCGACCATCTGAACGGCAAGATGTACATCGACCACCTCTCGCCGCTGAGAAAGAAGATGCTGGTCGCCAAGGCCGACAAGCTGAGGCGGCAGGGATGAGTTTCTTGCGCAGCCGCGTGACGCCCCCCCACCCCCATCCCCTCCCCACAAGGGGGAGGGGAGCCGACAGGGCGATCGGGACCTGTGCCACAGTGCCGGCCCCGCGCCTCCCTCCCCCCTTGCGGGGGAGGGATGGGGAGGGGGGGCAGGTTCCCGACGGAGCAGTATCGCCATGCGGCTGATCTTCATGGGCACGCCGGATTTCTCGGTGCCGGCGCTGCGCGCGCTCGCTGCCCGGCACGAGATCGCCGCGGTCTACAGCCAGCCGCCCCGTCCCGCCGGACGCGGCAAGAAGGACAGGCCATCTGCGGTCCATCAGGCCGCCGAGGAGCTTGGCCTTGCCGTACGCCACCCGGTCAACTTCCGCGATCCGGCCGACATCGCGGCGCTTGCCGCCCTTCAGGCCGATGTCGCCGTTGTCGTGGCCTATGGCCTTCTGTTGCCGAAAGCGGTGCTCGAGGCGCCGCGCAAGGGATGCCTGAACATCCATGCCTCTCTCCTGCCGCGCTGGCGCGGCGCGGCGCCGATCCACCGGGCGGTGATGGCGGGCGACCCCGAGACCGGCATCTGCATCATGCAGATGGAGGAAGGGCTCGACACCGGGCCGGTTCTCTTGCGTCGCGCGACCCCGATCGGGGCGGACGAAACGACCGGCGACCTGCATGACCGGCTCGCGGAGATGGGCGCGGCGATGATCGTCGAGACGCTCGATAGGCTCGACGGTCTGAGCCCCGAAGCACAGCCCGAGGAAGGCGTCACCTACGCCCGCAAGATCGACAAGGCCGAGGCGCGCATCGACTGGACCCGGCCTGCGGCGGAGGTGGACCGCCAGATCCGCGGCCTGTCGCCCTTCCCCGGCGCCTGGTGCGATGTGGCGGGCGAGCGGGTGAAGCTTTTGCGTTCGCGCCTTGCGAGTGGCGCGGGCGCCCCCGGCGCGGTGCTGCGCGGCCTGACCATTGCCTGCGCCGAGGGCGCGGTCGAGGTCACGCTGGCGCAAAGGGAGGGCAAGCGCCCGATGGCGGCGGACGAACTGTTGCGCGGTCTGGTGCTGCCCGAGCGGATCGGCTGACCTTCACAACCGCGCGCACCGTTCCCATATTCCGGCCAGGAGGAGCCAACGCCATGATGCCCATCCTTGCCATGCTGATCGTCGGCACCGCCGCAGGGTTCATCGCCACCCGGCTGATGAAGGTCGAGGCCGACGTTGGCACGACCATCGCCATCGGCATCCTCGGCGCGCTGGCGGGCGGCCTCTTGATCCGGTTCCTTGCCGTCATCGCCGGATGGGCGGCGGGCTTCGTCGGCGCGATCCTCGGCGCCATGCTGCTCATCTGGCTCTGGCAGCGCTATTTCGGGTCCTGAGGCAGGGCGGCGGGGCGCAAAATCCTTCGTGAAGGATTTTGCCAAGAATTTTGGAAAATTCTTGGGCGCCCTCACTTCATCTCGACGATCGAATTGGCGCCGTCGACCACCAGCATCGCGCCATTGACGTAAGACGCCCCGGCGCTGGCGAGGAAGAGGCAGCAGGCGGCGACCTCGCCCGGGGTGCCGGGGCGGCCGGTCGGGCTGCGCCTGCCCGCCGCGATCTCGGCCTTGCTGGACGATCCGGTGGCGATCCAGCCCGGCAGCACCGCATTGCAGGTGATGCGGTGCCGGGCGTTTTCCAGCGCGACGCCGCGCGTCAGGCCGCACATCGCGGCCTTGGCGGCGCCGTAGCCCGCCGCCTTTTCGATGGCGACAACCGGACCCGTGACCGAGGCGACATTCACGATACGGCCATAGCCCGCCGCCTGCATGGCTGGCAGGGTGGCGCGGATCATGTGGAAGGCGGTCGTGACATTGAGGTCGAGATCGCGGCGCCAATCCTCATCGCCGGTCGCCTCGATCCGCCGCAGCCGGTGGGTGCGGCCGGTCTGGACCATGCCCGCATTGTTGACGAGGATCGCGGGCGGGCCGAGCCTTTCGGTGACCTCGGCCACGAGGCGGTTCGCGGCTCCGGCATCGGTCAGGTCGGCAATGAAGCCCGCGTGACCGGGGCCAAGTTCGGCCGCGCGGTCGAAGATCCTTTCCGTGGTCGCTGTGACAGCGACCCTTGCGCCCGCTTCGGCCAGCGCGCGCGCCACCGCGAAACCGATCCCCTCTTCGCTGCCCGCGCCGGTGACGATGGCGATCCTGTCCCGAAATCCGTTCATCCTGCCTCCGGACTGGAAGCGAGGGGTTTTGCACCCCTCGCGCTCCCCGCAGGATATTTGGACCAGAGTGAAAGCAAAGGGGCCTGTTCGACATTTGTCGCGGGTGACGCGGCGGCGGCGCGCGCGGAATCCCGCGTGAAGGGCTGCTTTGGCCTTCCTGCCCGGGCGTTCGACCAATATAAGGTCCCGGCCTGCGCGCGGTCACCGAGTCGCGGGCCATTGACTTATTGGGGTAGCGGAAAAGATCATGGCAGGATTTCTAGGCGGGCTGTTTTCGTCGGACATGGCGATCGACCTCGGGACCGCGAACACGCTCGTCTATGTGAAGGGCAAGGGGATCATCCTCAACGAACCTTCGGTCGTGGCCTATCATATCAAGGGCGGCAAGAAGCAGGTTCTGGCGGTCGGTGAGGATGCCAAGCTCATGCTCGGCCGCACGCCCGGCACGATCGAGGCGATCCGCCCGATGCGCGAGGGCGTCATCGCCGATTTCGAGGCCGCCGAAGAGATGATCAAGCATTTCATCCGCAAGGTGATGCGCACGAGCTGGCCGAAGCCCAAAGTTATCGTCTGCGTGCCGCATGGCGCGACGCCGGTCGAGAAGCGCGCGATCCGCAATTCGGTCATCCAGGCGGGGGCGCGGCGCGCAGGTCTGATCGCCGAGCCGATCGCGGCGGCCATCGGCGCGGGCATGCCGATCACCGAACCCACGGGCAACATGGTCGTCGATATCGGCGGCGGTACCACTGAAGTCGCGGTCCTGTCGTTGGGCGACATCGTCTATGCACGCTCGGTCCGTGTCGGTGGCGACCGGATGGACGAGGCGATCATTTCCTACCTGCGCCGCCAGCAGAACCTCCTGATCGGCGAATCGACGGCCGAGCGGATCAAGACCTCGATCGGCACGGCGCGGATGCCCGACGACGGGCGCGGTGCCTCTATGCATGTGCGCGGGCGCGACCTTCTGAACGGCGTGCCGAAGGAGATCGAGATCAACCAGGCGCAGGTGGCCGAGGCTTTGGCGGAACCGGTGCAGCAGATCTGCGAGGCGGTGATGACGGCGCTCGAGACGACGCCGCCGGACCTGGCGGCCGACATCGTCGACCGGGGCGTGATGCTGACGGGGGGCGGGGCGCTGCTGGGCGAGCTGGATCTGGCGCTGCGCGAACAGACGGGGCTTTCGATTTCCATCGCCGACCAGTCGCTGAATTGTGTTGCCCTCGGCACCGGCAAGGCGCTTGAATATGAAAAGCAGCTGAAGCACGTCATCGACTACGACAGCTGATACTCCGCGCCCGCTGACAGCCGCCTGAGGGGCCGACCGTGGCAAGAGAACGCATGAGCGATCTGGACTATCGCGGCCCGGTCCGGCGGGTGATGATCGCGATTCTTGTCCTCGTGCTTGGCGCGACGTTCCTTCTGTGGCGGATCGACAGCCCGCGGGTCGAACGGATGCGCAATGCGCTGATCGACCGTATCGTGCCGTCGATGGACTGGGCAATGGCGCCGGTGACGAAAGTCGCGGGCATGATCGACAGTTTCCAGTCCTACGCCCGCATCTACGAGCAGAACCAGGAGCTGAGGCGCGAATTGCAGCAGATGCGCGCCTGGAAGGAGGCGGCGGTTCAGCTGGAGCAGCAGAACGCCAAGCTCCTGGCGCAGAACCAGGTGCGGCTCGATCCGAAACTCACCTCGGTGTCGGGCGTGGTGATGGCCGACAGCGGGTCGCCCTTCCGCCAGTCGGTGCTTCTGAACGTCGGCGCCCGCGACGGGATCGTCGACGGCTGGGCGGCGATGGACGGGCTGGGTCTGGTGGGGCGGATTTCCGGTGTCGCGGAAAATACGTCGCGCCTGCTTCTCTTGACCGATGCCTCCAGCCGCATTCCGGTGACCATCCAGCCCTCGGGCCAGAAGGCGATGCTGGTGGGAGACAATTCAGCGGCACCGCCATTGGATTTCATCGAGGCGCCGGAACAGGTGCGGCCCGACGACCGGGTGATTTCGTCGGGCGACGGCGGGGTCTTTCCGGCGGGCATCCTTGTGGGCACGGTGGTCAAGACCACCGACAACCGGTTCCGGGTGCGGCTGGCGGCCGATTACGACCGGCTGGATTTCGTGCGTGTGCTGCGCAGCCATCCGGCCGAGCAGATCAACGAGGCGGGCGTCCTGATCCCGCCGCCCGCGCCGGTCGCGCCGTCGCTGTCCTTTCCCGATCCGGCGGCGCTGACGCCCGCCGCGGGGGAGGCGGGCGATGGTTGATCCGCGCACGGCAAAGCTCTGGGGGTTCCGGGCGCTTTTCCTCGCGCTCGCGGTGTTGATCCTGTTCTTCCGGCTTCTGCCCCTGTCGGCCCTGCCGCAGGATTGGCCACTGCCGCAGCGAATCGTCGACGTCATGCCCGGCTGGCTTTACCCGCACGACTGGCCGGGCACCGACATGCTGCTGGCGTTGACACTTGTCTGGGTGCAGCGGCGGCCCGATTTCGTGCCCGCGCCGCTGATTGCCGCGGCCTTCCTTCTGGACGATCTTCTGTCGGGGCGGCCACCGGGCCTCTGGACCCTGATCGTCGTCGTCGGCACCGAATTCCTGCGATCGCGCGAGGCGCGCAGTCGCGATCTGCCCTTCGTCGGTGAATGGCTGATGGCGGGGGCGGTGATCGCCGCAATGGTGCTGGCCAATCGGTTGGTGCTGACGATCTTCATGGTGCCGCAGGTCGGGTTTGGCCCGGTCCTCGTTCACATGGGCGCAACGATCCTGCTTTATTCGCTGCTCGCCGGATTGATGCAGCTGACCTTCGGCCTGCACCGCGCCGCGCCGGGCGAAGTGGATAGCTGGGGGAACCGGATATGAGGCGGGCCCAGCACCTTGTCGTCGAAGCCTCGCGGCAGATGACGCGGCGCGGTTTCCTGCTTGGATCGCTGCAAGGTGCCTTCATCGGTGCGCTGGCCTGGCGGATGCGGCAGCTGCAGATCGAGCAGGCGGGCGAGTTTCAGCTTCTGGCCGACGAGAACCGCATCAAGATCCGGCTGATCCCGCCCGCACGCGGCCTCATTCAGGATCGCAAGGGCGTGCTTCTGGCCGGGAACGAGCAGAATTACCGCATCACCATCATCCGCGAGGATACCGAGGATGTGCCGGGTGCCCTGGCCGACCTGTCGCGGCTCATCGCGCTGTCGGACGAGGATATCGCCAAGCTGATCGCCGAGATCGAGAAACGCAGCCCGACCTTGCCGATCACCATCGCCGACCGGCTGACCTGGGAGGAGTTCTCGCGCGTCGCCGTCAATGCGCCCGCGCTGCCCGGCGTCTCGACCGAGGTCGGCCTGTCGCGCATCTATCCGCACCGGGGCGATTTCGCCCATGTGCTGGGCTATGTCGGGCCGGTCAGCGATTATGATCTGTCGAAGATGGAAAACCCCGATCCGATCCTGCAGATCCCGAAATTCCAGATCGGCAAGCTTGGCATCGAGGCAAAGCTTGAGGAGGTGCTGCGCGGCAGCGCGGGCGTCAAGCGGGTGGAAGTGAACGTCCGCGGCCGCGAGATGCGCGAGATCGACCGGCGCGAAGGCGATGCGGGCGCCAATGTCGTGCTGACGCTCGATGCACGGCTGCAGAATTTCCTCATCGCGCGGCTCGGGGCCGAAAGTGCCGCAGCGGTCGCGATTGACCTTGAGGCTGGCGACATCCTTGCCATTGGCTCTGCGCCCACCTTCGATCCGAACCTTTTCGTGCGCGGTATATCAAGCGCGGACTATGCGCTTCTGACCGAAAACGATCACCGGCCGCTGGCCGACAAGACGGTTCAGGGCGCCTATCCGCCCGGATCGACCTTCAAGATGGTCACGGCGCTTGCCGCGCTCGAGGCGGGCGTGGTCAGCCCGGGCGAGACGGTCTATTGCCCCGGTTTCACCCAGCTCGGCGACCGCAAGTTCCATTGCTGGCGGCGCGGCGGGCATGGGCATGTGGATATGGAGCGCAGTCTCGAACAGTCCTGCGACGTCTATTACTACGAGATCGCCCAGCGCGTCGGCATCGACAGGATCGCCGAGATGGCGCGGCGGC
The DNA here is from genome assembly GCF_030143255.1 of Frigidibacter sp. SD6-1. Taxonomy (GTDB): domain Bacteria; phylum Pseudomonadota; class Alphaproteobacteria; order Rhodobacterales; family Rhodobacteraceae; genus TMP-24. Next base: position 186,108 of record NZ_JARJNR010000007.1, on the reverse strand, counting down.
TGGGGATCGGGGTGAAGCATGATCTGCCGATGTCGGCGGTGTCCGAAGGGGTCGCGCCGGACAAGCTGTGGAAACAGACGCGATACGGCAAGGATTGGATCATCGGCGATACCCTGAATAGTGCGATCGGCCAGGGCTATGTGCTTGCCTCTCCGCTGCAACTTGCTGTCATGGCCGGGCGTCTGGCAACCGGCAAGGCGCTTTCGCCCCGGCTGATCAAGGCGCTCGACGATGTCCCCCTGCCCAAACCGGAGGCTCCGCCCCTCGGCATTCCCGAGGCGCATCTCGCCGCAGTCCGGGGCGGCATGCATGCGGTGATGAACGGCAATCGCGGCACGGCTTCGGCCAGCCGCACGGTCGACGCGTCGGTGGTGATGGCGGGCAAGACGGGCACCAGCCAGGTCCGCAACATCTCGGCCGCCGAACGCGCCGCCGGCGTGACCCGGAACGAGGACCTGCCATGGGAACGCCGCGACCATGCGCTTTTCGTCTGCTACGCCCCCTATGATGCGCCGCGCGTTGCGGTCTCGGTCGTGGTCGAGCATGGCGGCGGCGGCTCCGCCGTCGCGGCGCCACTGGCGCGCGACATCCTTCTCTACGCGCTCTTTGACGGGCTGCCGCCTCTGGACGTCTACCCATCCGCCCAACGCGAAAAGATGCGGGAACTGCTCGAAAAGATGCCGCTGGCCGACCCCTCGACCTTCACGACCGGAGGCATTTCGCGGGCATGAGCTATCTTGACTACAGTCTCGCCACCTCGCCCGCCGGATGGCGCAAGATCCTGCATGTGCACTGGCCGCTGGTCTTCCTGATCGGCGCGGTCAGTTCGATCGGGTTCCTGATGCTCTATTCCGTCGCGGGCGGCGATCTGGGCACCTGGGCGGAACCGCAGATGAAGCGCTTCGCTGTCGGCCTGATCGTGATGTTCGTGATCGGCTTTACGCCCATAAAGGTCTGGAAGGGCCTGTCTGTCGTCGGCTATGTCGGCACCGTCCTGTTGCTCGTCGCGGTAGAGCTTTTCGGCTCGATGGGCATGGGCGCCCAGCGCTGGCTGGAGCTTGGTCCGATCCGGCTGCAGCCGTCGGAGCTGATGAAGATCACCCTCGTGATGATGCTTGCCGCCTATTACGACTGGCTCGACCCGCAGAAGGTCTCGCGCCCCTTGTGGGTCCTGATCCCGGTCCTGCTGATCCTGATACCGGCGGCACTCGTCCTCAAGCAGCCGAACCTCGGCACCACGCTTCTGCTGCTTGCGGGCGGCGGCGCGGTGATGCTCGTGGCTGGCGTCAGCCTTTGGTATTTCGGCGCCGTGATCGGCACGGCGATCGGTCTGGTATCCGCGGTCTTCGAAAGCCGGGGCACCAGCTGGCAACTGATCAAGGATTACCAGTTCCGCCGGATCGACACGTTCCTCGACCCCTCCGCCGACCCGCTTGGCGCGGGATACAACATCATGCAGGCCAAGATCGCACTCGGCTCGGGCGGCTGGAGCGGCAAGGGCTTCATGCAAGGCACCCAGTCGCAGCTGAATTTCCTGCCAGAGAAGCACACCGATTTCATCTTCAACACGCTGGCCGAGGAATTCGGCTTCGTCGGCGGCATCTCGCTTCTGGCGCTTTATGTGCTGATCATCGGCTTCTGCTTCCTGTCGGCCTTTTCCAACCGTGACCGCTACGGCGCGCTTGTCACCTACGGGATCGCCACCGCCTTCTTCCTTCTGATCGCGGTCAATATGGGGATGGTGATGGGGATGTTACCGGTTGTCGGCGTGCCCTTGCCGCTCGTCTCGAACGGCGGGACGGCGATGATCATCCTTCTGATGGGCTTTGGCCTCGTGCAAAGCGCCCATATCCACAGGCCGAGGTAGAAATGCTGAATATCCATGTCTCTGCCGGACCCGAGAACTGGGCCGAGTACCGCGAACCGCTGGCGGCGGCGCTGGCGCGCGCTGGCATCGCGGCGCGGCTGTCGGACGAGGCGCCCGATCCGTCGGCGGTCGATTACATCGTCTATGCGCCCGCGAGCGGCCTGCGCGACTTTTCCCCCTACACCCGGGCGAAGGCGGTGCTCAGCCTCTGGGCGGGGGTCGAGAAGATCGTGCCCAACCCGACGCTGACGATGCCGCTGGCCCGGATGGTCAACAACGAACTGACCGAGGGCATGGTCGAATATGTGGTCGGCCATGTCCTGCGCCATCACCTCGGAATGGATGCCCATATCCACGGCCAGGATGGCGTCTGGCGCAACCACATCCTGCCGTCGCTCGCCCGCGAACGCCCCGTGGCGATGCTGGGTCTGGGGGAGCTTGGCGCGGCTTCTGCCCGGGCGCTCGCCGCTCTGAACTTCCCGGTGATGGGCTGGAGCCGGAACCCCAAGGAGATCGCCGGGATCGACTGCCATTCCGGCGAGGCGGGGCTGGATCATGTCCTGTCGACGGCAGCGATCGCCGTCCTGCTTCTGCCGCTTACGGCGGGGACGACTAACCTGATGAACGCACGGCGGCTGGCCCTGATGCCGAAAGGCGCGGTGATCATCAACCCCGGGCGCGGGCCGCTGATCGACGATGAGGCGCTTCTTGCGGCGCTCGACAGGGGTCAGATCGGCCATGCGACGCTCGATGTCTTCCGGACCGAACCTTTGCCGGCCGTTCATCCCTACTGGGCGCATCCGCGCGTGACGGTCACGCCCCATATCGCCGCCGACACGAGGGTTCCGTCAGCTTGCGAAAAGCTTGTCGAAAACATCCGGCGCGGCGAGGCGGGCGAGCCTTTCCTCAATCTCGTCGACATGGCGCGCGGCTACTGACGCGGGACCGATGTTTTCAAAAACATCGGCACGGAGCCTTTGAAAGGCTCCGGACCGGATTTCTTGCAGAAATCCGGCGCGCTCAACGCAGGCGCGGCGGACGATCCGGGTCTGATCCGGGCGCTGAGGGCTCGGACATCGGTGCCGGTGCCACCGGACGCGTCAGGATGACCGGCGCCGCGAAACGAGCAAGCCCAAGCGCCGCGCACTCCTCCGAGGACAGGAACAGCACATCCGCCTCTTCCGGTCCGAGGGTCAGGGCCAAAGCCTCGGCAGCGGCCTTGGCAAGCGGGCCTTCCGCCCCCGGCGCTGCGCCTTCGATCACCAACGCCATCGCCACGCGGCTGTCTGCATGCCGAACGGTCACCAGCCAACCGCCTTCGGCGAGCACGCCAAGACCGGACAGCGCGGCCGAAAGCGCCTCTGCCGCTTCGGGCCGGGCAGGCGCAGCCCATCCGACGGGGCGCGCGGCGCCTGCCACTGGCTCTGCCGCAAGAAGCTCGGCAAGCCAGTCGACCGCCACGGCGGCCATCAGGAAGGCTGTTTCCTCAGACCCAAGGTTCAGCCCGACGCCGATCCCCTGTCCGGCAAGCAGCCCGACGATTACCCGACCCGGCAGGGCGGCATAGGGAACCGGGCCGTCGGCGAAAGCGGCCAACCGCTCCTCGCTGTCAAAGGCAAGGATGAACTTGCCCTCGTCGAGGTCGACCACGGTCGGCGCCAGATCGTCGCCCTCCGGCTCCCTGTCTAGGAGAAGGCAGAGTTCCGCCGCCGCGAGCCTGTGATAATAGGTGCGCCGTGCCGCCTCGTCCTCGGGGCGGGCGATCATCTCGCGGTGGGCGCGGTCAAGCGCGCTCGACTCAGCCATCGGCCAGAACCTCCGCCACGGCGGCCCGGGCGCGCGGCAGAAGCTCGGCGCCGAACCAGGGATTGCGTTTCAGCCAGCCGCTATTGCGCCAGGACGGATGGGGCAAGGGGAAAAGCCGTGGCACATGGTCGCGCCAGCGCGCGACCGTGGCTGTCACACCGCCCGCGACCGCCTGCGGTCCGAGATGCCAGCGCTGGGCATGGCCGCCGATCAGGAAGGTAAGCCGCACCTGCGTCAGGTCGGCCATAAGCGGTGCCCGCCATGTTCTGGCGCAGATCGGTGGCGGCGGCAGGTCGGCGCCCTTCGCGTCATATCCGGGAAAGCAGAAGGCCATCGGCAGGAAGGCCACGCGCGACCGGTCCCAGAACGTCGCCTCGTCCAGCCCCAGCCAGTCGCGCAGCCGCGCGCCCGACGGATCGTCGAACGGCTTGCCAGAGGCATGGACCCGCGCCCCGGGCGCCTGCCCGGCGATCAGGATGCGCGCGCTCCGCGACAGCCAGACGACCGGGCGCGGCACATGCGCCGTCGCGGTCGCCGCGAACCGATCGACGCAGAGCCTGCAGGTCGGTATCTCTTCGGTCACGGAACGGGCGGCGGTCATGGCCGCAGGCTAGCGAAGCGGTCACATACCGGCAACCAGAGGGCCGGTCACATTCGCTTCAGCCCTCGACCAGCAGGTCCATCCCCAGATCGCCAAGGCGCCTCATCGTCTTGACCCGGAAATCCTCGCGCCCTGCGTTCAGGCTCTGACGTTGCAAATACCAGTGGAGATAGGCGTCGAAATCCGGCGGCTCGCCTTCCAGATCGGCAAGCGCCTTCGCCTCGCCGTCGCGCCAGACCGAGGCGAACGGGTGGTGGAAGTCGATCCCCGCGAAGAGGAGCGCGCGCTTGCGGAAGAAGAGCGCCTCGAACGCGACCGCGCTGTTCTCGGTCGCGACAAAATCGCAGCGAGCGAGCATCTCAGGGGCAGAGCGGTGGTCGACCGTGAGCTTACCGTGCCGCGCCGTCAGTGCCGCAAGCGCGGCCCGCTCCTCCTCCGTCACATCATGCCTGGGGTGAAGTGTCGCCACGATCTTGCGGCCGGGAAACCGGACAAGCAGCCAGTCAAGCATCTCGACGGGCGACATCGCCTGAAACGGCCGCCGGTCAAGAAGCCGCGCCTGCAGAGGTACAAAGATCACACCGCCCCGCACCACGCTCTCTGTCGCCGAACCATAGAGGCGGCGGCGCCAGAAGGCGGCGAACCTTTCCGCCTCTTGCCGGTGGCGCGGATCTGGGTCGAAGGCCGCCTGAGCCACCGACCAGTCCCAGCGCCGGTCGGTCCGGTCGATCTGCCAGAAGGGCGCGACATAGGCGAGGCGGAAGACCAGCGAGCGCGGGCCTTCGGGCGGTTCCATCTCGAACATCGACCAGCCAGGCAGCGCGCCGGTGGCGATCCGTTCGGCGTAATTCGTCTCGCGGTATTCGGTTTCGTAGCCACATTCGCGCAGCACATCCGTCAGCCGGTTGAGGAAATTGTGACGCCCGGCGCGGGCGGCGTCGAGGATCTGGGGACCAAGATGGATGCGGACGGAACGTGCAGCTGTCATGGGCGGAACACTACCCATGCGACACCGCGCACGGCAAGCCGCAGAACCACCGCTTGCCCTGCCGGTTTCCATGACCCATATCTGGCGAAACGGAGCCCAGGACGGACCTTTGGCATGAGCGACGAGAAATTCCCCGGCTGGCATGGGACCACGATCCTGGCCGTGCGACGGGGCGGCGAGGTTGTGGTGGCGGGTGACGGGCAGGTCAGCCTCGGCCAGACGGTGATCAAGGGCTCCGCGCGCAAGGTCAGGCGGCTGTCGCCGGGCGGGCATGAGGTGGTGGCGGGTTTTGCCGGATCGACGGCGGACGCCTTTACCCTGCTGGAGCGTTTGGAGAAAAAGCTTGAGGCCGCGCCCGGCCAATTGTCGCGCGCCTGCGTGGAACTCGCCAAGGATTGGCGCATGGACAAGTATCTGCGCAATCTGGAGGCCATGCTGATCGTGACCGACGGCAAGGCCTTGTTCGTGCTGACTGGGGCGGGCGACGTTCTGGAACCCGAACATGACGTGGCCGCCATCGGTTCGGGCGGCAACTTCGCGCTGGCGGCGGCGCGCGGGCTGATGGCCAGCGACCTTTCGGCGGAAGAGGTCGCGCGCCGGGCGATGGCGATCGCCGCCGACATCTGCGTCTATACGAACGGCAATCTCACGGTGGAGCGTATCAGTGGCTGACGAGGCAAACACCATCGCCGCATCCGACCTTCGGGCGGCGGTCCAGGCGGGCCTGATGAGCGAGGCGCAGGCGGCGGGCCTTTCGGCGCTGGCCGCGACGCGGCAGGGCAAACGCGCGACGATGCCCGCCGAGGACGAGCCTTTCGAATTCTTCAAGGGCTTTTCCGAGATTTTCGTCTCGCTCGGCCTGATCATCCTTCTGTCGGGCATCTCGCTGTTGCTCGCCTGGTTCGGCGGCTTCGCGATGATGGTCGCGCTGCCTGCGATCTCTGCCGCCATCGCCTGGTGGTGGGCCACCTATTTCACGCTGGAACGGCGGATGAACCTGCCGTCGATGGTGCTGGCGGTTGCCTACGGGACCGGCGTCTACCTGATGGTGCTGACGCTTCTTGCAAGCGGCGATCTCGCCGACCGGGGGGCGTTCGTCGTGGCCAATATCGCGGCGATGGCGGCGATGGCCATCTGGTACTGGCGTTTCAAGCTGCCCTTTTCGATGTTCATCCTCGGCGGCTTCGGCCTTCTGGCGCTTTACGGGCTGACCGCCTCGGTCGAGGCGATCTTCGACATGCGGGGCGGGATGGCGAACGGCATCTTCGACCTGCGCGAAAGCCCGCGCTTCTCGCTTGCCACGCTCGGCTTCGGGATCGCTGCCTTTATTGCGGGCATGTGGTTCGACACGCGCGACCCGCACCGGCTTGGCCGCCATGCAGCGACCGCCTTCTGGCTGCACCTTCTGGCCGCGCCCGCGCTGGTCAATACGGTCGCGCTGACCCTGATGAATATCGGCGGCACGGCCGGGATGGCTGCGACGGGCGCTGCGCTGGCACTTATCGCGGCGCTCGCGCTCGTCATCGACCGCCGGTCGTTTCTGACTGCGGGGATCGTCTATGTGGCACTCGTCATTTCCTGGATCGTGCGGAACGGCGCCGACGATGCCGGGCCCGGCCACTGGGCCTTCATCCTCTTGATCCTGGGGTTCTTCATCACCGCGCTCGGCACCTGGTGGGTGCCCTTGCGCGGCGCCCTGATGCGCGCGCTGCCGGACTTCCCCGGCAAGTCCAGCCTTCCCCCATATACGGCCTGATCCATGACCAACCTGACCCCGCGCGAGATCGTCTCGGAGCTTGACCGCTTCATCATCGGCCAGTCGGATGCCAAGCGCGCCGTCGCGGTCGCGCTCAGAAACCGCTGGCGACGCAAGCAGCTGCCGGACGACCTGCGCGAAGAGGTCTATCCGAAGAACATCCTGATGATCGGGCCAACGGGCGTCGGCAAGACCGAGATTTCGCGGCGTCTGGCGAAGCTTGCCCGCGCGCCCTTCCTTAAGGTCGAGGCAACGAAATTCACCGAGGTGGGCTATGTCGGGCGCGATGTCGACCAGATCATCCGCGACCTGATGGACACGGCGATCGCGGAAACCCGCGAGCGGATGCGCGAGGAGGTGAAGGCCCGTGCCCACAAGGCGGCCGAGGACCGGGTGGTCGAGGCGGTCGCCGGGGCGGATGCGCGCGAACAGACGCGCGAGATGTTCCGCGCCAAGCTGAAGAAGGGCGAGCTGGACAAGACCTTGATCGAGCTGGACGTTGCCGATACCTCCAGCCCCTTCCCCGCGATGGAAATGCCCGGCCAGCCCGGGATGGGCATGATGAACCTGGGCGATATATTCGGAAAGGCCTTCGGCGGGCGGCGGATCAGGCGCAAGATGACGGTCGCGGAAAGCTACGATCTGCTGATCGCGGAAGAGGCCGACAAGCTTCTGGATGACGAGGCGGTGAAGGCCGCGGCGCTGGAGGCGGTGCAGGAAAACGGGATCGTGTTTCTGGACGAGATCGACAAGGTCTGCGCCCGGGCCGAGACGCGCGGCGCGGATGTCAGCCGCGAAGGGGTGCAGCGCGATCTTCTGCCCTTGATCGAAGGCACGACGGTTTCGACCAAATACGGGCCGGTGAAGACCGACCATATTCTCTTCATCGCCTCGGGCGCCTTCCATATCGCCAAGCCATCGGACCTGCTGCCCGAACTGCAGGGCCGCCTGCCGATCCGGGTGGAACTCAGGCCGCTGACCGAGGCGGATTTCGTGCGCATCCTGACCGAGACCGACAATGCGCTGACCCGGCAATATGCGGCGCTGATGGAGACGGAGGGGGTCGGCGTGACCTTCACGCCCGAGGGGATCGCCGCGCTGGCGGGCATTGCGGCGGAGGTGAACCGCTCTGTCGAGAATATCGGCGCGCGGCGGCTTTACACCGTGATGGAGCGGGTGTTCGAGGAACTTTCCTTCCATGCCCCCGACCGGTCGGGGCAGGCGGTGACGGTGGATGCGGCTTTCGTCGAGACGAACCTGGGCGATCTGGCGCGGTCTGCCGACCTCAGCCGCTATGTGCTCTGACAGGCCCTCATCGTCGCACTTCGTGCGCTCTTCGGGCCTGCCGACGAGACGCGAAGCGTACGAGGAGGCGCCCGGCCTGATCCCGCGCCGCGCGATCCTCGCGCTGTCGGTCGCCTCGCTTGCCGCCTGCGCGGCGCGCGGCGCGATCAAGATCGTGCCCGAAGCCAGGGGTCTTGGCGCGAGCGAGCAGGTCTTCATCGGCACGACACGCGGCTTCGATCAGGAAGAGGCGGAGCCCTTCGGCAGGGGGCGCACCGCCACCCTGCGCTTCGTCCGGGTCGACGTGTCGATCCCGCCGGGCCACCGGCCGGGAGAGATCGACTGGCCCGCGAAAAAGCACAAGGCCGATCCAGAGACGGAGTTCGTGGCGACAGCACAGGAAATCTATGACGGACCCGGCGCGTTCCGGGCCGATCTGGTGCGGGCCTTGCGCACCAGGAGGGATGCGGTCATCTTCATTCACGGTTTCAACAACACGTTCGCCGAAGGTACCTACCGTCTGGCGCAACTTGGCCATGATCTGCAGATCGGGGCCGTGCTCGTCCATTATTCCTGGCCCTCGCGCGCCAGCCCGCTTGGCTATGTCTATGATCGCGACAGCGCGCTTTTCGCTCGTGATGGGCTGGAAGAGCTGATCGGTCAGGTCCGTGCGGCGGGCGCGCGGCGCGTGACGATCATCGCCCATTCGATCGGCTGCATGGTGGCGATGGAAACGCTGCGGCAGATGGCGATTGGCGGCAAGCGCGGCCTGATCGCCGGTATCGACGGCGTGGTGCTGATGTCTCCCGACATCGATATCGACGTCTTCCATGAACAGGCGCGCCGGATCGGGCGGCTGCCGCAGCCCTTCCTGATCTTCACTTCGAAGAAAGACAAGGCGCTGGCGCTTTCCGCCCGGCTGACCGGGCAGCGTGACCGGGTGGGCAACCTCAGGGACCCGTCGGAGCTGGCCGATCTGGAGGTGACGCTGATCGACACCACCGCCTTCTCGACCGGCGGCGGGCATTTCAATGTCGGCAATTCACCCGCGCTTCTGTCGATCCTTGGCCGGATCGGCGACGTGGATTCCGCATTCGCCTCGGATCGGACGGGCAGGCCCGGGCTTCTGGGGGGTGTCGTCCTCAGCTTGCAGAGCGCCACACAGATCATCCTGTCGCCAGTGACGGCGATCGCCGACCAGTGATCAGCGGCCGCGCTTGAGATAGACGTAGTAGGCGCCCTGCCCGCCGTGGCGCAGGCTCGCGGGCGCAACCTGCAGCACATGCGAGCCGATGGGCGGCAGCATCAGCCAGTGCGGCACCTGATGGCGCAGGGCGCCGATCCGGTCGGGGACAGGCCCGTGGCTGTCCTTCGCCTTGCCCTTGCCGGTGATGACGAGGAGAAGCCGCAGACCCGCCGCCTGCGAGGTCAGCACGAAATGGACAAGTTCGGCATGCGCCTCGGACAGGGTCATGCCATGCAGGTCAAGCCGCGCCTCTGGCGCGAGCTTGCCGCGCGCCATGCGGCCAAAGGTCTTGTGATCCATGCGCAAGGGTTCGGCCTTCAGCCTTTCGTGCGGTGCGGGCGAAAGGTTGTGCGTGGCGGCGCGCGGCAAGGCCCGTTCGCCGAGTACGAAGGGCGCAAGGTCGGGTGCCCGGTGCGGCGGTGCCTTCGGCGCCACCTTCGGATGCGGCGCCGGATCATGCGGCACCGGCCGCTCGGGCCTGAGTGCGCGCGCCGAGGCGGCGATACGGTTCCAGAGCTCGCGCTCCTCCGGGCTCAGATGGCGGCGGCGGCTCATGCCCTGCCCGCCCTGGGGACAAGCAGCGTCAGCCGCCCTGTGCATTTCAGGGCACCGGCCGCGTCGCCAGCCGCCCCGCCGGTGCCGAAGAATATATCGCCCCGCCCCGCGCCCCGGATCGCCCCGCCGGTATCCTGCGCGATCATGAGCCGCGCTGCGCCCTGCCATTCGACCCAGACCGGCGCGCCGAGGGGGATGTGGTCGGGGTCGACGGCGAGCGAGCGCAGCGGCGTGACCGGGCAACCGGCGGTTCCGATGGGGCCGAGCGCGGGGTCGAGGTCGAGCGGACGGAAGAAGACGAAGGAGCGGTTCACGCGCAGAAGATCCGGCAGGTCTGCGGGGTTGGCTGCCGCCCAGGCCCGGATCGCGGCGACCGAGGCGTCGCTTTCCGCCAAGGCGCCGCGCCGGATCAGTTCCTTGCCGATCGAGGAATAGGGCTGGCCATTCTTTCCGGCATAGCCGAAGCGTCGCACCGACCCGTCGGACAGCCGCACCCGGACCGAGCCTTGTACCTGCGCGAGGAACGCCTCAAGGGCGCTGTCGAGCCAGACCAGCTCTTGCCCCGCCAGCAGATCGCCCACCTCGATTGCGGCACGGTCGTGCCACGGGCGACCCGGGTCCAGATCGGGCGGCAGGGAATAGAGCGGAAAACGGAACCTGCCTTGCGGGCGGTCCGACCCTTGCAGTTCGGGCTCGTAATAGCCGGTCAGAAGGCCCTCGGCCGACACGTCGATGTCGAAGGCTTCCTGAAAGAAGGCGCGCGCCGGACGGCCATCGGGGCGGGGCCAATGGCCAGGCAGAATGGAAATGCTTGCCGCATAGGCAGCCAGCGCGGCCTCATGGTCGTCGTTCGACCAGCCCTGCAGGCCCGCGACACCCGGCGCCGCGCTCATTCCCCGGTGGCGACGAGCTGCCAGTTCGGATCATTCGCGCCCATGCGACGCGCGAAGGTCCAGACGTCCTTTTGCTTGCGCGCATGTTTGGGGTCGCCCTCGACCACCTCGCCCGCGCTGTCGCGGGTCGAGGAAATGAGTTCCGCGACGAAGCGCACTGTCACTTCCGCCTCATTCCCGGCACGGTCGAATGCGGCAGACTGCACGGAAAGCTCGCGGATACCGAGGAATTCGCTGGATACCGTCAGGCGCTTCGCTTTCCGGTCCTCGACCACAGCGGCAAAGCTTGCGGCGACTTCGGGGGACAGGAAGGGGCGGATCCTGTCGATATCGCCGTTCGCGAAGGCGCCGAGAATCATCTCGTAGGCGCCGCGCGCGCCCTGAAGGAAGGTGCCAACGGAAAAGTCCGGCTCGACATTCTTCATCGCCTGAAGCGCGGCGGCGCTGTCGCTGCCCTCGGGCACATGATCGGTGATATCGCGGTCGGGGCCGCCCTCGATCACGTCGAAGCCGCGCCGTTCTCGCCGCGCCGGATTGGGCAGCGCATCCGGTTGAGAACGACCCTCGAACCCGTCCCGGGTGCCGAGAACGCTGCGCAGCTTGAGGATCAGAAAGATCGCCACACCGGCAAGAACGAGAAGCTGGATGATCGAATTGTTCATGGGCTTTCCTTCGCCCGTAGACCGGACGGGGTTGGTAACATCTTGCTTCCTACTTATGTATGTGAGCGGTCAGGCCAAGTCCACCTTGGGCCGGATACGAGGAAATATGTGGCTTTTTGCGCTTTTCGTCGCGGTCCCGATCATCGAGATCGCGCTGTTCATCCAGGTTGGCGGGCTGATCGGGCTCTGGCCGACACTCGCACTGGTGCTTCTGACGGCCATCAGCGGATCATGGCTGGTGCGCGAGCAGGGGCTTGGCGCGCTTGCGGACCTGCAACGCTCGATGAGCGAGCTGCGTGACCCTACCGAACCTTTCGCGCATGGTCTGATGATCCTGTTCGCCGGGCTCCTGCTGCTGACCCCCGGTTTCTTCACCGACATGATCGGCATCGCCCTGCTGATCCGCCCGGTGCGCGCCGCCATTCTGGCGCGTGTCGCCAGCCGGATGCAGATACTGAATGTTGCGCGCCCGCAGCCCCGTGACGCGTTTTCGGACCGGCCGGGGTCGCGCCCGGATGTGGTCGACGGCGACTTCTACGAAATTCCCCCAGACAGTCCCGGCATTCCGCCTTCGGGCTGGACGCGGCATTGAGGCTTCGCCTGCAAGCTGATAGAGCGGCCAAAACAGTTTCAAGGAGACAGCCATGTCCGATCTCGGCAACGGCGCCGCGCCGCAGGATCCCCAGCAGCCGAAACTTCAGGTCCTCGGCCAGTTCATTCGCGACCTTTCGTTCGAGAATGTGGTGGCGCAGAAGGGGATTTCGTCCAGCGACGTCCAGCCCGACATTCAGGTCCAGGTCAGCCTCGACGGCCGTGCGCGCAGCGTGGCGCACCAGTTCGAGGTCTATGTGAAGATCAAGGCGACCTCGACCAACAAGGCCGATCAGGCGCCGCTCTTCATCCTCGAGATCGATTATGGCGGGATTTTCCAGGTCGAGGGCGTGCCGGACGAACAGATGCATCCGTTCCTGATGATCGAATGCCCGCGGATGCTGTTCCCCTTCATCCGCCGCATCATCTCGGACGTGACGCGCGACGGCGGCTTCCCGCCGCTCAATCTCGACCAGATCGATTTCCTGGCGCTTTACCGGCAAGAGGCCCAGCGCCGCGCGGCGCAGCAGACGGCCGAAACCCCGACCCTGTCCTGATCCATGCCGGGCGCCCCGATCGCCGCCTGGGAGGGCGGGGTGCTCTCGCCGCATGACAAGATCGACGTGCACCGCCGTGGCCTCTGCCATCCGGCGGTGTCCGTTTTCCTGACGGTGGGCGAAGAGGTTCTCTTGCAGCGCCGGGCGCTGGGCAAATATCACACGCCCGGCCTGTGGGCGAACAGCTGCTGCACCCATCCGCACTGGCAGGAAACGCCCGAGGCCTGCGCCCGCCGCCGGGTGCGCGAGGAGCTGGGGGTGGAGGTCGGCGATCTTGTCCATTGCGGAACGGTCGAATATCGCGCCGATGTGGGCGCGGGCATGGTGGAGCATGAGGTTGTCGAGGTCTTTCGCGCAACCCTCGACCAAAAGCCTGCTCTCACGCCCGATCCGGCCGAAGTGATGCAATGCCGGTGGGAACCGGTTGCGGGTCTTGCGGTTCTGATTGATACGGCACCCGAGGCTTTCACGCCCTGGCTGAGAATCTACCTGCGCGATCATTTCGCCGAAATCTTCGGGAACTGAGCAAACTTTCCGGCGTTGGGCCGATAGGCGCCGTCCCTCAGCACTGTTACTGGCAATCCGGTCCAGTTTGCGGCAAGGAATGGGAGTGCTGTAACCCGGGGTTCAAGTTGCGTCGCGCTGCTGTCTTTTCCGCCTGCCTATGCCTCGCCGTCGCGGGGTTTCCGGCGGTGATCCCGACCGGCGGCCTGGCGGACGAAGAAATGATCGGCTTCTCTGCTCCCGGTGCCGACAAGGCGTTGACGCGCGCCCTGATGTCGGCCTCGCTTCTCGTTGCGGCGGGGCGGGAGGGCACGACCGACCCGCAGGACATCCTTGCGGCGGCATCGAGCGATTATGCCCGTCTGACACAGGCGCTTTATGCCGAAGGCTATTACGCCGGCGTGATCCACATCCGGATCGACGGCCGCGAGGCGGCGGATATCCCGCTGCTTGATGCGCCAGCGCGCATCGACCATGTCAGCATAACCGTCACGCCCGGTCCGCCCTTCCGGTTCGGTGCCGCGCGGATGGCGCCCTATGCGCCGGGCACCGACCTGCCGCCCGGCTACCGCGACGGACAGATCGCCCGCGCCACCGCCATCAGCGAGGCGGCCGGGGCCGGAATCGCGGGCTGGCGGAAGCTTGGCTATGCCAAGGCGCGGGTTGCGGGTCAGGACATCACCGCCAACCATGCGACCACCCTGATCGACGCGCGCCTGACGCTTGCCGCGGGTCCGCGACTTTCCTTCGGCGCGCTCGACATACAGGGGATCGAACGCCTGCCCCGCCACCGGGTCGTGAAGATCGCGGGCTACCAGGAAGGCCAGGTCTTCGACCCCGAAGTGCTGGAAAAAATGGCCTCGCGCCTGCGCCGCACCGGCATTTACCGCAGCGTCTCGGTGCGCGAAGCGGCAGAGCCTAACCCGGACGGCACGCTCGATATCCTGCTGGAGCTCGACGAGGAGGTGCTGCGCCGCTTCGGCTTCGGTGCCGAGGTGAACGGAAGCGACGGCGCCAGCCTGTCGGCCTTCTGGCTGCACCGCAACCTTCTGGGCGGCGGCGAGCGGCTGAGGCTCGACGGGCTGATCAACGGCATCGACGGCGACGCGGGTTTCACCGAATATGAGCTTGGCGCCCGGATCGACCGGCCCGGCACGCCCTTCACCGACAGTTCGGTCTTTGCCGAAACGCGGTTCGAGCGGGCCGAGGTCGCGGACCTCGATATCCGCAGCCTGACCTTCGGGCTTGGCGCGACGCGCACCGTCACCGACACTCTGACGCTCGAAGCCGGGCTGTCGTACCAGACCGCCTCGATCGAGGATACGACCTTCCGCTTCGACTATCGCCTGCTGGCGCTGCCGGTGTCACTGGAATGGGACCGGCGCGGCGACAAGCTCGATCCGGTTGACGGGTTCTATCTGAAGGGCAGCGTCACGCCCTTCGCGGGCTTCGGCACCGCCGATTCCGGGACCGGCCTGTCAGCTGACGCGCGCTACTACAAAGGGTTCGGCGCGCGCGACCAGTTGGTGTTCGCGGGCCGGGTGCAACTGGCGACGACGCTTGGCACGTCGCTTGCCAATACCTCGCCCGACTATCTCTATTATTCCGGCGGCGGCGGCACGGTGCGCGGCCATCCGTTCGAATCGCTCGGAGTTCCGGCGGTCGCGGGCGGGTCGAGTTATCTGTCCGGCGGCCTCAGCCGGATCGCCTTGTCGGGCGAGCTGCGTGGTCGGATCAACGAGCGGATCGGCGCGGTGGCCTTCTATGATGCAGGCTATGTGAGCGATGCCGAATGGTTCGGCGGCGCGGGCGAATGGCAGGCGGGCGCGGGCCTCGGCCTGCGCTATGATACGGGCTTCGGCCCCGTGCGGCTTGACGTGGCCTTCCCGGTCAGCGGATCGACCGGCGACGGGATGCAGGTCTATGTCGGCATCGGGCAGGCCTTCTGATGCGGCGCTGGTTCCTGGCCCTCATGTTCCTGATGACCGGCGCCGTTGCCGGGGCGCAGGAAAGCGACAAGGATTTCCTGACCGGGCTGCTTGAGGGTCAGCTGTCGGGTGCCGGGCGAACCGTGACCATCGACGGCTTCGCGGGCGCACTGTCGTCACGCGCGACGTTCGAGCGGCTGACGATCGCCGACGCCGACGGCGTCTGGCTCAGCATCGAGGATGGCGCGATCCAGTGGAACCGTTCCGCGCTCCTCTCGGGCCGGGTCGAGATCGCGGAACTGTCGGCGGCCCGGATCGACCTGATCCGCAGCCCGAAAGGCGAGGGCACGACCGCCGAAGCGCGGTCCTTCAAGCTGCCAGAGCTTCCGGTTTCCGTCTCCATCGGCGCACTTTCGGCTGCCGACCTCAGGATCGGTGCCGCCGTCCTGGGCGAGGAGGCGCGGGTGTCGGTGACAGGTCAGGGCCAAATCGCCAACGGCGAGGGAACCGGTGCGCTGACGCTTCACCGGATCGACGGGCGGGCGGGCGATCTGACCTTGCAGGCCGCCTATTCGAACGCCGAGGAAACCGGCACCATCGACCTTCTGGTCAAGGAAGGCGAGGGTGGGATCGCCGCGCGGATGCTCGATCTTCCCGGCCTGCCTTCGCTGCAGCTTGCGCTGCATGGCTCGGGCGGGGCGGCGGATTTTCGCAGCGATCTGGTTCTGTCGACCGCTGGTGTTTCGCGGTTTTCAGGCAATATAGAGACGAAATCACCCCCGGAAGCTAAAGGCGCGCGGAGCTTCGCCGCGCGCCTTCAGGGCGATATCTCGCCGCTGCTGCAGACCGAATATCGCCCCTTCTTCGCCGGAGAAACCCGGGTGGAAGCCGATGGCATGACGCTGCCCAGCGGCGAGAAGACTCTCAGCCGCGTAATCATCGAGTCGGCGGGCACCGGCGTTTCGGGCCGGCTGAACCTGTCGGCCGAAAACCTGCCGCTGGCGGCGGTGCTGACGGTTCGGCTGGGCTTGCCCGACAACAGGCCGATGCAGCTGCCGGGGTCGGAGGCGACGGTCAGGAACGGCGTCCTGAAGCTGCGCTACGATGCGGCCGCCGGTGAGCGCTGGGCGCTTACGGGCTTGCTTGAGGGGCTGGTGACAGACGCGGTGGGCGTCGGGTCGGTCACGCTCGAAGGGCGGGGCACACTGTCCGATGTCGCGGCGGATGCGACCGGCGCTGCGCGTCTGGACGGCCACATCACTCTTGATGCTACCGATCTCGCGCCCGCCGATCCCGCCCTTGCACAGCCGCTGGGCGACCGGCTGAGCGGCGCCTTCGATCTTGGTTGGCAGCAAGGTGCGCCCTTGCGGCTGACCGGCCTCGACCTGCGGGCAGGCGACATGGCGGTCAGGGGCGACCTCGAGCTGGCGACCGAGGGGCTCGACATCGCGGCCGGGGGGAAACTGTCGCTGGCGGTTGCGGACATGGCGCGGTTCTCCGCCCTCGCGGGCCGACAGCTTGGCGGCACGGCGGACCTGACGGTGGAGGGCCGCGCCAACCTTCTGTCGCGTGCCTTCGATGCGCGGGCGACAGCGACAGGACAGAACCTGTCGCTGGATCAGCCGATGGCCGACCGGCTCCTGGCCGGGCAGTCGGTCATAAGCGTCACGGCGCAGCGGAACGAGGCGGGCATCACGCTTGAGGACTTGCAGGTCACCGCCGCCAATCTGCGGCTCTCGGCGCAGGGCCGTCTGGATTCCCGAGAAACCGGCCTGCGCGCCGAACTGGATTTCCCCGATCTTTCGGTGCTTGGGCCGGGTTTCGCCGGCGCGCTCGCGGCCGAGGCCGATCTTTCCGGCCCGAACGGATCGCGTCGGCTGCGGCTGACCGGCACCGCCGACGGTCTCGTGCCCGGCAGCCCGTCTCTGGCGCCGCTTTTCGCGGGCCGGACCAGTGTCATGGCCGAAGCGGTCGAGACGGGCGGCGGTTTCGCGCCGGCGAAGCTGACGTTGAACAGCGCGCTTCTGTCCGCCGATCTGGCGGAGACCGATCCGGGGCAGTACAGCGTCACGGCGCGGATTGCCGATGTCGCGGCGCTGGCGCCCGGGCTTTCGGGGCCGCTCGACACCACGGGCACCGCATCGCTGAGAGATGGCGAGGTTGCCCTCGACCTCGGGCTTGCCGGACCGGGAGGCATGCGCGGGCGCGTCGCGGGCGCGATCGCCGCCGATCTGTCGGACAGCGATCTTTCCCTGACGGGGCAGGCGCAGCTTGCGCTACTCAACCGCTTCATCGCGCCGCGCAGCATCGACGGCCGGGTGGCGTTCGATCTGGCGCTGCGCGGCACGCCGGGGCTCGCGGCGCTGTCCGGGCGCGTTTCGACTTCGGGCGCGCGTCTGTCCTCGCCTGCCGACAATCTGGCTCTGGAAGGGATTTCGCTTGCCGCAGAGCTGGCGGGCGGGTCGGCGGCGGTTACCGGCAGCGGCACCGTCCGGGGCGGGGGGCAGTTCAGCCTTGGCGGCGATCTGGCGCTTTTGCCCGAGGCGGCATCGCACCTGACGCTTGCGCTCGACTCCGTGACATTCAGTGATCCGGCACTTTTCTCGGCCCGTCTCAGCGCCGGCCTGACGCTCGACGGTCCGCTTGGCGGCGGCGCGGTGATCGGTGGGCGGGTCGATGTGCATGAAAGCGAAATTCGTCTCTCTCCGGCGCTTTCATCGGTCACGGCCGACCTTGATGTCCGCCATGTGAACGACAGTGCCGAGGTGCGCGCCAGCCGTCGCCGCGCGGGGCTTGATCGACGGTCGTCAGGTTCCGGCGGGCCCTCCGGCGGGCCGGTCTACGGGCTCGATCTGACCATCGCTGCGCCCGCGCGGATCTTCGTGCGTGGCCTCGGGCTTGAGGCCGAGATGGGCGGGTCGCTGCGTCTTGGCGGCACGACGGCCGCCGTCATTCCCTCGGGCCAGTTCGAGCTGATCCGCGGCCGCCTGTCGATCCTGGGCAAGCGCTTCGTTCTCGACCGCGGGATCGTCCAGTTGCTGGGGTCCTTCATTCCCTATGTGGAGTTCACCGCCCTGGCCGACACGTTCGGCTCGACGACCACGATCCTGCTGGAAGGCCCGGCGAACAGGCCCGAGATCCATTTCGCCTCGACCAGCGGCCTGCCGGAGGAAGAGGTCCTGTCGGAACTTCTCTTCGGCAACAGCATATCGAAGATATCCACTTTCCAGCTGCTGCAGCTTGCCGATGCGATTGCCACGCTGACCGGGCGGACGGATGAAAGTGTGGTGGTCAAGCTGCGCAAGTCCATTGGCCTTGACGATCTTGACATCACCGCCGACGAGGACGGCAAGGCGGCAGTGAAGGCGGGGAAATATCTGTCGGACAAGACCTATTCCGAGGTTTCGATCGGCCAGGAAGGCAAGAGCAAGGTCGAGGTCGAAATCGACCTGAGCCGCGACCTGACGCTGAAAGGCAGCGTCGGCACCGACGGCCAGACCGGGCTGGGCGTCTTTTTCACCAAGGATTACTGAGGGCGCCTCAGGCGGGCGATCTCGGCGTTCAGGACGGCGCCGAAAAGCACGATATAGGCGGAGAGATAAAGCCACATCATCAGCGCGATCACCGCGCCGATCGAGCCGTAGATACGGTTGTAGCTGTTGAAGTTCTCGAGATAGAGCGAGAAGGCGAACGAAACCGCCGCCCAGAGGAGGGCCGCGACCAGGCTGCCGGTCGAGACCCACGAGAGGCGCGCGCCCTCGCGCGTCGCGCCCCAGCGGTAGAAGAGGCCAAGCGTCACCTTGACGGCAAGGAAGAGCACGATCCAGGGAAAGAAGCGCAGGATCGTCGCCTCGGCCGGGCCGAGCGGCAGGAAGCGGAGCGCGAGCGGCACGGCGACGGCAAGCGCGAGCGCGGTGAGGATGAGCGTGAGAAGCGAGAGCGTCAGCGCCACCGACCCGGCGATGCGCATCAGGCTCGGCCGGTGTCGGCGGGCCTGCACGGCATTGATGCCGGCTATCAGGGCCGACACCGCCGAATGGACGGAGTAGAGCGCGATGGCGATCGGCAGAAGCGCCGCCCAGTGCCAGCCGCCCGCATGGGCGCCGATCAGGCCGTTCAGCTGACCCGCGATCAGCGCGTAGGCCTCGTCCGGGATAAGCCCGTGGACCGCGTCCATATAGGAAGAGACGACGGACGGGTCGGCGAAGATGCCCCAGATGGCGATGGTCGCGGCCATGCCGGGGAAGATGGCGAAGATCGAATAGAAGGCGACGCCCGCGGCGATGAGGCCGAGGTGACGTTCGTCCAGTGCCTGCCAGACGGCTGCGGCCAGTTGCCGGAAGCCGGGATCGTTCGTCTTGTTCGCCGCATCATCGCCCATGGCGTGACCATAGCGCCCGGCGTGGGCGGCTCCAATGCCCTTGGCGGTGCGTGGGCTTCGTGCCGGTGCCGAAATCTTTGAAAGATTTCGGGCCGGATTTCGTGACGAAATCCGGCGGTGATGTCAGGTCAGGCGGCCAGATCGCGGGTCGCGCCGAGAATGTTCTCTGTGACCTGTGCCAGTGCCAGCGCCGCCGCGCCATGCGCCCACAGAAGATCGCCCCAGGCGTGGATCTCGATCTTGGGCGTGGGCTGGCCGGTGTTCAACGCCATCGCCCGCATCTCTGCCAGCGTTTCGTTGGCGTAGAGATAGTCATAGCGCATCCGTTCGCCCGAGAGGATGATCAGCTCGGGGTCGAAAAGGTTGATCACGTTGGCGAGGCCCAGCGCCAGATAGCGCCCCGCCCGGTGAAAGATCGACCGGGCCGCGCCGTTGCCGGCCTTGGCATGATCGTAAAGGCTTTCGAGAAGCTGGTTCATCGGCTGGGCCTCGCGCCCGCCCCAGTTCAGTGCCGTCGTCGCCTCGCGCGCCAGCGCATAGTCGGCGACATAGGCCTCGAGGCAGCCGCGCTGGCCGCAGCGGCAGAGCGCGCCGTCGAGCTGCACCTTGGTATGGCCAAGCTCCATCCCGAGGCCCTGCGCCCCGCGATAGATCCGGTGGTTGAGCACAAGGCCCATTCCGACGCCATGTTCGATGGTGACGACAGCGAAATCCGACAGCCTGCGCCCGGCGCCGAACCAAAGCTCGGCCAGCGTCACGAGGTTTGCATCATTGTCGACATGAACAGTGAGACCGATGCGCGCGGCGACCGCCTGACCGAGCGGCACTTCGCGCGCGGAGAGAATCGGCGACCAGTGGACCACGCCGCTTTGACTATCGACAAAGCCCGGTACGCCGAGGCCAACCGCCGTCAGGGCGGCGCGATCGACGCCTGCCTTGGCGCAGACTTCAGCCAGCAGCGTCTCTGTCGACTCCACGATTGCCGCCAGCTCCAGCGGTCCGGGACGGCGCGGAACGGCGACATCGGCCAGCAGGTTTCCGGCGAAATCGACGATCACGGCGGTATGTTCGCGGTCCGACAGCTTGATCCCGGCAACGTGATGCGCGTCGGCCCGGACGCCCAGGGCCACGGCGGGTCGGCCACGTCCGCCGTCGCCGCCCCCGGCGGTGGTTTCCTCGAGCAGACCGAGGTCGATCAGTTCCGACGTCAGGGTCGTGACGCTCGCCGGGCTGATCGCCAGTTCGCGCGCCACCTGAACGCGCGGCATCGAGCCTGCCGCACGCACCCGCTCGAATATCTGCTGGCGCAGCGGGCGACCGGATTCGGAGAGGGGTGGAATCAGCGGGCCGCAGCCGGCCTTTTCCGTTCCCATCCGCTTGCGGCCGACTCGCTGCGCTGTCATTTGTTCTTCTCCCGAAGAAAATTTATGCCGATTGGCGTCCGACCAGCCGTTCCGACGGGCCTGACCGCATGAATCTTCGGCCCTCAGCCCCACAAACTGACATTGTGCGATGTTTTTTAATTTGACAACTGAATTTATTGACGCCAACTTTGCTGCATTCGGCCAGTCGCCGAACGGGCAGTTGCCCGAAAACGGGAGGATCATATGCACAAGACTGTTCTGGCCGCCGTAATGGCGGTCGTCGGGTTTTCGTCCTCGGCACTTGCCGAGGGCAAGGTTATCGGCGTCAGCTGGTCGAACTTCCAGGAAGAGCGCTGGAAGACCGACGAGGCGGCGATGAAGGCCGCGATCGAAGCCGCTGGCAACACCTATATTTCGGCTGACGCGCAGGCTTCGGCCGCCAAGCAGCTGACGGATGTGGAATCGCTCATCGCCCAGGGCGCCAACGCGCTCGTCATCCTCGCGATGGACAAGGACGCGATCGGCCCGGCCGTCGACAAGGCCGCTGCCGAGGGCATCGCGGTCGTGGGCTATGACCGTCTGATCGAGGACGAGCGCGCCTTCTATCTGACCTTCGACAACAAGGGCGTGGGCCGCATCATCGCCGAAACCGTCAAGGCCGCGAAGCCCGACGGCAATTACGCGATCATGAAGGGCGACCCGGGCGACCCGAACGCCGCCTTCCTTCTGGAAGGGATGATGGAAGTCATCGGCGCCGATGTCGACGCCGGTACGATCAAGATCGTCGGCGAAGCCTTCTCGGACGGCTGGAAGCCGGAGAATGCCCAGGCGAACATGGAGCAGATCCTGACCGCCAACAACAACGCCGTTGACGCCGTTCTGGCCGAAAACGACGGCATGGCCGGTGGCGTCATCGCCGCACTCTCGGCTCAGGGCCTGAACATCCCGGTCGGCGGCCAGGACGGCGACCTTGCCGCGCTGAACCGCGTGGCGCGCGGCACCCAGACCGTGTCGGTCTGGAAAGACTCGCGCCAGCTGGGCGACGCGGCGGGCAAGATCGCCTCGGCGCTGGCCGAAGGCACCGCGATGGACGCGGTCGAGGGCGCGACCAAGTGGTCGGGCGGCGAGAAGGGTGTTGAAATGAACGCGATCTTCCTTGCGCCGACCCCGATCACCAAGGACAACCTCCACATCGTGATCGATGCCGGCCACATCTCGAAAGAGCAGGCCTGCGAAGGCGCGATGGAAGGCGTCGCTGCTTGCCAGTAAGGCGAACAACGCCCGGTGCCGCCTGTGACGGCGCCGGGCATCCCCCTGCGCGATCCGGCCGCCAAACTGCGCCGACGCCTGACCCCTGAAAAGCCGGTTCCGCCCCTGGTCGCAGGCCTTTGCCTGTCGGCACCGTCTCACCCCGACAAAGCTGGATGAGGACATGACCCAGACAACAAGCCCCCATACCCCCACCAATCCCAATGCCGGGATTGTCGAACGCTTCCTGAGAGCGACCGAAATCGACACGCGCCTTCTTGGCATGGTCGGAGCGCTGTTCCTGATCTGGGTCGGGTTCGAACTCTACGTCGCCTTCTGGCTTGGCCGCGCGTCGATCTTCTCGGGCTTTGCCGCGATTGAATCGACCGGCTTCCTGACGCCCCGGAACCTGTGGAACCTGTCGGTTCAGGTCACGTCGATCGCGATCATGGCCACGGGAATGGTGCTGGTGATCGTCACCCGCCACATCGACCTTTCGGTCGGGTCGGTCCTGTGTGTCGTGGCCGTGATCATGGCGATGCTGCAGTCCTGGGTGCTGCCCGGCTGGCTTGGGCTTGGTCATCCGGCGATCTGGATCATCACCGTCTTTGCCGGGCTTCTCTGCGGCACGCTGATCGGCGCCTTCCACGGCACGCTGATCGCCTACCTGGGCATTCCGTCCTTCATCGTGACGCTTGGCGGGCTGATGGTCTGGCGTGGCGTCGCCTTTCTTCTGTCGCGGGGCGAGACGATCACGCCGCTCGATTCGACCTTTCTACTGCTTGGCGGCGGGCCGCTTGGCGCCATCGGATCGGTCGGCAGCTGGATCGTCTGCCTTCTGGCCTGCGCGGGCATCCTGTGGATGCTGGTCTCAGGCCGTCGCAGCCGGGTGAAGCATGGCTTCCCGCTGCGCCCGATGTGGGCGGAATATACGCTTGGCGCCATCGGTTTCGCGCTGGTGGTCGGGGCGACGCTGGTGGTGAACGCCTATCCCTGGCCCAAGGGCATCGTCGAGAAATATGCCAGCGAAAACGGCATCGCCGTCCCCGAGGAGGGCCTTTTCATCAGCCATGGCTGGGCTATCCCGGTGATGATGCTCATCGTCGTGGCGCTGGTGATGACCATCCTGATGACGCGGACCCGTTTCGGGCGCTATGTCTACGCGATCGGCGGCAACCCCGACGCGGCGGAACTGTCGGGCATCAACACCCGCTGGATGACCGTCAAGATCTTTGCGCTCATGGGCTTCCTGGCCGGGCTTTCGGCCATCGTCTCCTCGGCCCGTCTGACTTCAGCCTCGGCCCAGCTTGGTGAACTTGACGAACTGTTCGTCATCGCCTCGGCCGTCATCGGCGGCACGTCGCTTGCGGGCGGCGTCGGCACGATCCACGGCGCGATCCTTGGCGCCCTGATCATGTGGTCGCTGCAGCAAGGCATGGTGCTGATCGGCTTCGGGGACGGGTCTTACCAGAAGATCGTCGTCGGCGCGGTTCTCGTGCTCGCCGTCTATCTCGACATCCTCTACCGCAAGCGCGTGAAGTAAGGAGACCGGACCATGAACCCGACAAAGGGAACCCCTCTGGTCGAGATGCGCGACATCTCGATTTCCTTCGGCGGCATCCGCGCGGTGGACCACGTCACGGTCGATCTTTACCCGGGCGAGGTCGTCGGGCTGCTGGGCCATAACGGCGCGGGCAAGTCGACGCTGATCAAGTGCTTGTCGGGTGCCTATCGGCCCGACAGCGGCGACATCTTCATCAACGGTGAAAAAGCCACGATCACCAATCCCCGCGATGCGCGCAGCTACAATATCGAGACGATCTACCAGACGCTGGCGCTGGCCGATAACCTGAATGCCGCCTCGAACCTGTTCCTCGGGCGCGAACTGGTGACATCGGCAGGCTTCGTCGACGATGCTGCGATGGAGGCGGAGACGCGCAAGATCATGGCGCGTCTCAATCCGAACTTCCGCAAGTTCAACGTTCCGGTCTCGGCGCTTTCCGGCGGTCAGCGCCAGTCGGTCGCCATTGCGCGGGCGGTCTATTTCAACGCCAAGATCCTGATCATGGACGAACCGACCGCCGCCCTTGGGCCCCACGAAACGCAGATGGTGGCCGAGCTGATCCAGGAGCTGAAGGCCCAAGGGATCGGCATCTTCCTGATCGAGCATGACATCCACGCGGTGATGGACCTCTGCGACCGGGCGAGCGTGATGAAGAACGGCCAGCTTGTCGGCACGGTGAATGTCAACGAGGTGACAGACGAGGACATCCTCGGGATGATCATCCTTGGCAAACAGCCCGGAAAGGCCGCCTGATGTATCTGGGGCTCGATCTTGGAACATCGGGCCTCAAGGGCGTGGTGGTGGACGCGGCGCAAAGGATCGTCGCCGAAGCCGCCGCGCCACTGACCGTTTCGCGCCCGCACGATGGCTGGTCGGAACAATCCCCAGCCGACTGGATTGCGGCGGCAGAGGCGGTGTTTGCCGCCCTGCCCGCCGAGGTTCGGGTGGGCGTGAAAGCCATCGGGCTTTCGGGTCAGATGCATGGCGCGACGCTTCTGGATGCGGCGGACAATGTGCTGCGCCCGTCGATCCTGTGGAACGATACGCGCGCGCATGCCGAAGCCGCGATGCTGGACGCGGACCCGCGCTTTCGGGCGCTGTCTGGCAATATCGTCTTTCCCGGCTTCACCGCACCCAAGCTTCTGTGGGTCAGGGCGCATGAGCCGGAAATCTACGGCCGTGTGGCAAAGGTTCTGCTGCCGAAGGATTATCTGCGCCTGTGGCTGACAGGCGAGCACGTCGCCGAAATGTCGGATGCCGCCGGGACGAGTTGGCTTGATACCGGCGCGCGTGACTGGTCGGACGATCTGCTGGCGGCGACCGGGCTGGGCCGGGACCACATGCCCCGGCTGGTCGAAGGGTCGGAGGTTGCAGGCAGGCTAAGGCCCGAAGTCGCGGGACGGTTCGGATTTGCCCCCGGGATCGTGGTCGCGGGCGGGGCAGGCGACAATGCGGCGGCCGGGATCGGGGTTGGGGTGGTGAAGGCCGGGCAGGCCTTCGTTTCGCTTGGCACCTCGGGTGTTCTGTTTGCGGCGAACGACGGCTACCACCCGGATGCGGCGACGGCAGTGCATACCTTCTGCCACGCGCTTCCCGGCGCCTGGCACCAGATGGGCGTGATCCTGGCCGCGACCGATGCGCTGAACTGGTTCGCGCGGCTTGCGGGGGCGTCGGCTGCCGACCTGACCCAATCGCTCGGCCCGCTTCAGGTGCCCGGAAAGACCCGTTTCCTGCCCTATCTCGGCGGCGAACGGACGCCGTTGAACGACGCCTCGATTCGCGGCGCCTTCATCGGGCTGGAACATGCGACCGACCGCGACGCGGCGGTGCGTGCGGTGCTGGAGGGCGTGACCTTCGCGATCCGCGATTGCCGTGATGCGCTTGCGGCGACCGGCACCCGGATATCGCGGCTTTTGGCAGTGGGTGGCGGGTCGCGTTCGGATTACTGGCTGAAGGCCATCGCAACCACACTTGGAACGCCCGTTCAGGTGCCGGTCGCGGGCGATTTCGGCGGCGCATTCGGCGCGGCGCGGCTTGCCATTATGGCCGCGACCGGCGCGGGCGCCGAGATCGCCACGCTTCCGGCCATTGACCGGACCATCGACCCGGACCCCCGGCTTTCCGCGGCCTTCGATGAGGGCCACGCCCGTTACCGCGCCGCGCGCGATGCGATCAGAGGACTGACATGAGCGACTTCTTCAAAGGCATTCCGCAGGTCCGCTACGAGGGGCCGGACAGCACAAACGAATTCGCCTTCCGCCATTACAATCCCGACGAACTTATCATGGGCAAGCGGATGGAGGACCATCTGCGCTTCGCCGTCGCCTATTGGCACTCCTTTGCCTGGCAAGGCGGTGACCCGTTCGGCGGCCAGACGTTCGAACGTCCCTGGTTCGGGCCGACGATGGCGGATGCGAAACTGAAGGCCGATGTGGCGTTCGAGATGTTCGATATCCTGAACGCGCCCTTCTTTTGCTTCCACGATGCCGATGCCCGCCCCGAAGGGGCGACCTTTGCCGAAAGCCTGCGCAATCTGGAAGAGATCACCGACCATTTCGCGCAGAAGATGGAGACATCGCGCACCCGGCTTCTTTGGGGGACGGCAAACCTTTTCTCGCACCGCCGCTTCATGTCGGGCGCCGCGACCAACCCCGACCCGGAGGTTTTCGCTTACGCCGCCGCGACGGTGAAAAGCTGCATCGACGCCACGCACAAGCTTGGCGGGCAGAATTACGTCCTGTGGGGCGGGCGCGAGGGGTATGAAACGCTTCTGAACACCGACCTGTCGCGCGAGGCGGAGCAGGCGGGCGCCTTCCTGCGCATGGTCGTTGATTACAAGCACAAGATCGGCTTCAAGGGCGCGATCCTGATCGAGCCCAAGCCGCAGGAACCCTCGAAGCATCAGTATGATTACGATGTGGCGACCGTCTACGGATTCCTCAAGCGCTTCGGGCTGGAAGGCGAGGTGAAGGTCAACATCGAACAGGGCCATGCGATCCTGGCGGGTCATTCCTTCGAACATGAACTGGCGCTCGCCGCCTCGCTGGGCCTTTTCGGGTCGATCGACATGAACCGCAACGATTACCAGTCGGGCTGGGACACCGACCAGTTTCCCGACAATGTGCCGGAAATGGCGCGCGCCTATTACGAGGTGCTGAAGGCGGGCGGCTTTACCACCGGCGGCACGAATTTCGATGCGAAGATCCGCCGCCAGTCGCTGGACCCGGCCGACCTGATCCTGTCGCATGTCGGTGGCATGGACGTCTGCGCCCGGGCACTGAAGGCAGCGGCGGCGCTTTTGCAGGACGGATCGCTCGAACGGGCGCGTTCGGATCGTTACGCGGACTGGGACAGGCCGGCGAATCGGCAGATGCTGTCGGCCTCGCTGGAAACTGTCGCACAACGTGTGCTGGACGAGACTATCAACCCGCAGCCGAAATCGGGGCGCCAGGAACGGCTGGAGAACCTCTGGAACCGGTTCGTCTGACAAGACCTGCGGCAAAAAGGCGTCAAAGCGCCCGAATCTGGCAAAATTCGGAAACGATCATCACGATTGGGCCAAACAGCCGTCGTGGTTTGAACAAGCCTTTTTGCAAGATGCAGCTAAGGGCGTCTGTTTACGAACAGTTTACCAAGCGCCCGTAGCTTGCCTGTGTCGGCCTGGGGGCGGGGTCCGGCGATTGAGTTAGACCGGAGTTCCGCATCGTGACTGTTCCCTATGCCGACTTCTCAGCCCCCCTACAGGTTCGCGCCGGGCGCACATTCTATGAGACCGCGGGTAAACGCTGTTTCGATATTTTCTTCGTCGTTCTGTCGCTTCCGGTGGTCCTGCCGGTGCTTCTTCTGATTGCCGCGCTGATCTGGGTCGAAGGCGGACGGCCCTTCTATATGCAGGAGCGCGTCGGGCATGGCGGCCGGACCTTCCGCTTCTGGAAGATCCGCACGATGGTTCTCGACGCCGACGCCGCGCTCGCGCGGCTGATCGCAGAAGACCCGGCGGCAGCGGCGGAATGGGCAGCGAACCAGAAGCTCGCGCGCGACCCCCGCATCACCCGGTTGGGTCGTTTCCTGCGCCAGACAAGCCTTGATGAGCTGCCCCAGATCTGGAACGTGCTCAACGGCACCATGTCGCTCGTGGGTCCGCGGCCCTTCACGCCCGACCAGCGCGCGCTTTATCCCGCTGACAGCGCATCGGCCTACTACCGGCTGCGGCCCGGCCTGTCCGGCCTGTGGCAGATCAGCCGCCGCAATGCGGGTTCGTTCGTCGAACGGGTGCATTATGATGAAGATTACGGTATGCGGGTCAGCCTGATGCTCGACCTCAGGATCATCTGGCGGACATTCTGGGTGATGATGCGGGCGACCGGTCTTTGACGGCAGCCCGGGTTCAGCCGAACCGCTTCCACAAGGATTTTTCGCCAAGCCCCTCGACGAAGGCTCGGTGCGCGGCTGCCTCCTCCTCGGTGATGCGCGGAGCCAGGGGTGCGGGCCTGCGCGGCGCGGTCCAGGCGCCGGTATCCACCCCGGCGCCGTCGCCCGACTTGTGATCCAGCGTCGAGAGGCCGAAGTCGGGCTGACGGCCGCCGATCAGTTCCAGATAGACCTCTGCCAGCAACTCGCTGTCGAGAAGCGCGCCGTGCTTTTCGCGGGCGGAATTGTCGATGCCGAACCGGCGGCAGAGCGCGTCGAGCGAGGCGGGGGAGCCGGGAAACTTGCGCCGTGCAAGCGCCACCGTGTCGAGCGCGCGTTCCGGCCCCAGGGTCGGAAGATTGGCCCAGTTCAGCTCGGCATTGAGGAATTTCATGTCGAAGGCGGCATTGTGGATCACCAGCTGGGAATCCGTGCCGATGAAATCGAGGAAAGCCGCGCCGATTTCCGCGAAGCGGGGCTTGTCGCGCAGGAAGTCGTCGCCAAGGCCGTGCACCTCGAACGCCTCGGGCGGCATGCCGCGGTCGGGGTTGATATACTGGTGGTAGGTCCGCCCGGTGGCGACGTGATTGAAAAGTTCCACCGCGCCGATTTCGACGATCCGGTGACCTTCGGCCGGTTCGAAGCCGGTGGTTTCGGTGTCGAGCACGATCTCACGCATGGTCTGACCTCAGGTCCTTCAGCAGTGCCCTGACGGCGGCGCGGGCGCCCTCTTCCGTCAGCGTCTCTATCACATAAGTCGCGCGACGGCGCTTTTCTGTATCCGGCATCTGGCGGGCAAGGATCATCTCGAAGTCAGCCGAGCTGACGCCGCGCGCCAGCACGCGGGCGCGCTGAACTTCGGGCGGCACGGAAACGACGAGCGTCGCATCGCAAAGCGCATCAGCCCCGGTCTCGAACAAGAGCGGAATGTCGAGGAGCAGAAGCGGTGCGGTGCGGTGCGCCGCGATGAAAGCCGCGCGGTCGGCGGCGGTCAGCGGGTGGACGGTCGCATTCAGCCAGTCGAGCGCCGCCGGGTCTGCGGCGACCAGCGCCCTGAGCCGGGACCGGTCGACGCCGCCATCCGGCGCCATCACTTGGGGAAATCGCCCCGCGATGGCCTGCGCCGCCGGTTGGCCTGCGGAATAGAGCCGGTGAACCACGGAATCCGCGTCCCAGACCGGCACGCCTTCGGCGGCAAACATCGCGGCGGTCGTCGATTTTCCCATACCGATGGAGCCGGTGAGGCCGAGAAGGAACGGGCGCGTCATGCGCCCAGAACCGCGTCGCGCAGCGCCTGATCGACCTCGGGCCGCAAGCCGAACCAGCGTTCAAAGCCAGGAACCGCCTGGTGCAGCAGCATGCCAAGGCCATCGACGGCCGTGCAGCCCATTGCCTCGGCCGTTTCCAGAAGATGGGTGCGCAGCGGCGCGTAGACGAGGTCGGTCACCACGGCCTTCGGCGACAGGGCATCGAGCGGGATGCGGAAATCGGGCTTGCCGACCATGCCAAGCGCGGTGGTGTTCACCACGGTCGCCGCATCCTCGAGCATGTTCGCGGCCTGCACCCAGTCATAGACCACGACACGCGCACCAAACTCGGCGCGCAGCGCCTCGGCCCGGGCCTTGGTGCGGTTGGTCAGCCGGATTTCCGGCGCGCCAACCTCGAGAAGCGAGGCGATGACCGCCCGCGCCGCGCCGCCTGCGCCGATCACGGCCGCCGGTCCGGCCTGCGGCTGCCAGCCGGGGGCGTTCTGGGTCAGGTTGGCGGTAAAGCCGTAGCCGTCGGTATTGTCGGCATGCACCCGGCCATCAGGTCTGAAGATCAAGGTGTTGGCCGCCCCGATCAGCGCGGCACGGTCGGTCACGACATCGGCCAGTGCGAGTACGCTTTCCTTGTGCGGGATCGTCACATTGGCGCCGACGAACCCGGCCTTCGGCAAGGCGCGGATCACGTCGGGCAGATCCTTCTGTGCGACATCAAGCGGGATGTAATGCCCGGCGATCCCGTATTTCTTCAGCCAATAGCCATGCAGCCGCGGCGATTTCGAATGCGCCACGGGCGAGCCGATCACACCGGCGAGCGGAATGCGGGGATTGTCCGTCATGGGGCGATGTCGCCGCGAATCCGAAGCCAGGTCAAGAGCTCGATCAGGGGCAGGCCGAGGATGTGAAAGAAATCTCCCTCGATCCGGCTGAAAAGCCGCACACCTTCTTCCTCGATCTTGTAGCAGCCGACGGAATGGCGGACGGACTCCCATGTCCGGGTCAGGTAAGTGTCGATTTCGCCGGGGCCGAGCGCGTGCATGGTCAGGCGCACCTGGCCGGTATGGCGCCAGACAGGTTTGCCGCCCTCGACGACGACGGCGGCCGAAAACAGGCGGTGTTCCTTGCCGGAAAGGAAGGAAAGCTGCGCGCGCGCCTCCTCGATGCATTCGGCCTTGGCGAAGATCCGGCCGTCGCATTCCAGCACCTGATCGGCGCCGATGATCCGCGCCTCGGGCCGCCGGTCGGAGATTTTCGTGGCCTTCAGCTCTGCCAGCAAATCGGCCAGATCGCGCGCCTTGCCGCCTTCGGCGATCAGGCTTTGCCGCACCGCTTCCTCGTCGATCCGGCCGGGGAGGATTTCGAAGGCAAGGCCGGCATCTCGAAGCAGCCGGGCGCGGATGTCAGAGGCGGAGGCCAGGATCAGGGAAGGGGTCATGGGGACGGCTCTGTGGACAAGCGGGGCCGAGGGCGCCGGATGATCCGGGGGCTGATCGGCATGGCGCCGAGGAGTGTGGGAAAGGGCGGGGTTGTCAAGATGCAGGGGGCGGCTCTTCCCGATGTGCATGGCATCGGCGTGGGGCTGTGAAAGATGCGACGATGCGGCGCATTTGTGGACAACGCCAGAAGATCACATGCATATCACATTTCTTATCTTATTGAATTTAAAAGATATACTATTGTTCATCCCGGATTGTTCGCCTTATCCCCAGGCTTGTCCCGCTGGGGAAACTGGCAGGGATAAGATGCGATATCCCGATCTCCACAGGGCCAAGATCATCATCATCTTTTTCTTTGTCTTAATCTTGTTTAGGGAAGAGGCGGAGACGTGGAGCATGCGCGATGGGTGATTTTCTGGCCTCGGTCTATCTCTGGACCAAAGCTTTTCACGTGATCTCGGTCATCGCCTGGATGGCTGGCATCTTCTACCTGCCGCGGCTGTTCGTCTATCACGCCGAGAGCGTTGAGCAGGGGTCTGCAACCGACCTTCTGTTCCAGACGATGGAAAGGAAACTTTTGCGGCTGATCATGAACCCGGCGATGGTGGCGACCTGGGCCTTCGGCCTGGCGCTGGTCTTCACGCCGGGGATTGTCAGCTGGTCGGAAGTCTGGCCCTGGACCAAGGCGGCGGGCGTGATCGGCATGACCTGGTTTCACCATTGGCTGGGCTACCGGCGGAAGGACTTCCTTGCCGGCGCCAACCGGCGGTCGGGGCGAACCTACCGGGTGATGAACGAGGTGCCGACGGTGTTTCTGGCGCTGATCGTGATTTCGGCGATCGTGAAGTTCTGACCCGATGCTGATTGACTCCGGGCGGTTCGCGTTGATAATGCGCGGCAACCTTCCGTCCGGAAGGATCTTTCCCTTCTTACATCGCGATCACGCCGACCGCAGGATATGCCCGCATGACCAATGAGCGTCTGAACCTTGCCGATCTGAAACTCAAGAGCCCCGCCGACCTTCTGGCGATGGCGGAGGAGCTGGAGATCGAGAATGCCTCGACCATGCGCAAGGGCGAGATGATGTTCTCGATCCTGCGCGAATATGCCGACGAGGGCTACGAGATCGGCGGCGATGGTGTGGTCGAGGTGCTGCAGGACGGGTTCGGTTTCCTGCGGTCGGCGGCGGCGAACTATCTGCCGGGGCCGGATGACATCTACCTCAGCCCGGAAATGCTGCGGCAATACTCTCTGCGAACGGGCGATACGGTCGAAGGCGTGATCCGGGCGCCGGGCGAGAACGAGCGCTATTTCGCTTTGACCAAGGTCACCAAGATCAATTTCGAGGATCCGGAGAAGGCGCGCCACAAGGTCGCGTTCGACAACCTGACGCCGCTTTACCCCGACGAACGGCTGAAGATGGAGATCGAGGATCCGACGATCAAGGACCGGTCGGCCCGGATCATCGACCTCGTCAGTCCGATCGGCAAGGGCCAGCGCGCGCTGATCGTGGCGCCGCCCCGGACCGGCAAGACGGTGCTTCTGCAGAACATCGCCCATTCGATCGAGAAAAACCATCCGGAGTGTTATCTGATCGTTCTTCTGATCGACGAACGGCCCGAGGAGGTGACCGACATGCAGCGGTCGGTGAAGGGGGAGGTTGTATCCTCGACCTTCGACGAACCTGCGACGCGGCATGTGGCGGTTTCGGAAATGGTGATCGAGAAGGCCAAGCGCCTGGTCGAGCACAAGCGAGATGTTGTGATTCTACTCGACTCGATCACAAGACTTGGTAGGGCTTTCAACACCGTCGTGCCGTCTTCGGGCAAGGTGCTGACCGGCGGTGTCGATGCAAATGCGCTGCAGCGGCCAAAGCGGTTCTTCGGTGCGGCGCGGAATATCGAAGAGGGCGGGTCGCTGACCATCATCGCCACCGCGCTGATCGACACCGGCAGCCGGATGGACGAGGTGATCTTCGAAGAGTTCAAGGGCACGGGTAACTCCGAGATCGTGCTCGACCGCAAGGTCGCCGACAAGCGCGTCTTCCCGGCGATGGATATCCTGAAGTCCGGGACGAGGAAGGAAGACCTGCTGGTTGACCAGAAGGATCTGCAGAAGACCTATGTGCTGCGCCGCATCCTGAACCCGATGGGCACGACGGATGCGATCGAATTCCTGATCTCGAAGTTGAAGCAGACCAAGACAAATTCCGAGTTCTTCGAGTCGATGAACGCCTGATTGTTCATGTAGAACAAGAGCTTGCCATGGATACGATCTTCGCGCTCGCTTCTGCGCGCGGCAAGGCCGGTGTCGCTGTCGTGCGGCTTTCGGGGCCGGGGGCACATGGTGCGGTTTCGGACCTGTGCGGATCGCTGCCAGAGGCGCGTCGGGCGTCGCTTCGCCGGCTGAACTGGCGAGGCGAGGTGCTGGACGAGGCGCTGGTACTGGTCTTTGACGCGGGGGCGAGCTTTACCGGTGAAGCGTCGGCCGAGCTGCATCTGCATGGCGCGACAGCAGTTGTCAGTGCGGTCTTGAGGGCGCTGGGCACACGGCCGGGCCTGCGTCTGGCGGAGCCGGGAGAGTTCACGCGCAGGGCGCTGGAGAACGGGCGGCTTGATCTGGCGCAAGTCGAAGGGCTGGCCGATCTGATCGAGGCGGAGACCGAGGCGCAACGTCGCCAGGCGCAGCGGGTCCTGTCGGGCGCGGTGGGTCGCCGGGCCGAAGGCTGGCGGCGCGACCTGATCCGGGCGGCGGCGCTTCTTGAGGCGACCATCGACTTCGCCGACGAGGATGTGCCCGTGGATGTGGCGCCGGAGGTTCTGCATCTATCGGAACGGGTCTTGCAGGAGGTGCGACGCGAAGCGGAGGGAGTCGGCGCGGCCGAACGGATTCGCGATGGGTATGAAGTGGCGATAGTGGGGAGGCCGAACGCCGGAAAGTCTACGCTTCTCAATGCTTTGGCCGGTCGCGAGGCCGCGATTACCTCGGAGGTCGCCGGCACGACGCGGGATGTGATTGAGGTCCGGATGGATCTTGGCGGCTTGCCGGTGACGCTGCTGGATACAGCGGGATTGCGCGACAGCGACGATCGGATCGAGGCGATCGGGATCGAGAGGGCGTTGGAGCGGGCGCGGGCGGCGGACCTGAGGGTGTTTCTTCTCGACGGCGAGGACGTACCGCTCTTGCCGCCAGAAGATGCGGACCTGCTGGTTCACGGTAAGGCCGACCTGTCCCCCGCGAAGGGGGTTGCGGTGTCGGGCAAGACGGGCGCGGGCATTGATCAGCTGATTTCGTTGGTGACAGAGCGCCTGGGCGCGCGGGCCCATGGTGCCGGGCTGATGATCCGGGAGCGGCATCGCATCGCGGCGGTTCGTGCGATCGAGGCTTTGGAATCGGCGCGAAATGAGGTAAGGGCAGGGTCCGGGCGGACGGAGCTTGCGGCAGAAGATTTGCGGCGGGCGATCCGGGCGCTGGATTCATTGGTCGGAAGGGTGGATGTCGAGGATCTTCTGGACGAGATATTTGCCAGCTTCTGCATCGGGAAATAGGCGATGTTTCACGTGAAACATTTCGACGTGGTGGTGGTCGGTGGCGGCCATGCGGGCGCCGAGGCGGCGCATGCAGCGGCGCGCATGGGCGCGCGGACCGCCCTGCTGACCATGCGCGCTGACACGATCGGCGTTATGTCATGCAACCCGGCGATAGGCGGATTGGGCAAGGGGCACCTGGTGCGGGAAATCGACGCGCTGGACGGGGTCATGGGCCGCGTTGCCGACCGGGCGGGGATCCAGTTCCGGTTGCTAAATCGCCGCAAGGGGCCGGCTGTTCAGGGGCCGCGCGCGCAGGCCGACCGCAAGCTGTATCGCGAATCAATGCAGGCAGAGATGGCAGCGTCGCCCCTGCTAGATATTGTTGAGGGAGAGGTTGCTGACCTCATGATGGAGGGCGGGGCTCTCTCCGGCGTTCGTCTTTCAGACGGGTCGGAGGTGCGATGCGCCGCCGTTGTCCTGTGCACCGGAACCTTCCTGCGCGGCGTCATCCATGTGGGCGACCAACGGCGCGAGGGCGGCCGAGTTGGCGACCGGCCATCGGTTCCGCTGGCCGAGCGTCTGCGCGCGCTCGACCTGCCGATCGGCAGGCTGAAGACCGGGACGCCGCCGCGCCTTGATGGCCGGACCATCGACTGGGGCTGTCTGGAAAGCCAGCCGGGCGACGACGTACCGACGATGTTTTCCTTCCTGCACGACCACCCGTTCGCGCGCCAGATCGCCTGTGGCATTACCCACACCAACGAACAGACGCACGAGATCGTCCGCGCCAACCTGTCTCGGTCGGCGATGTATGGCGGCCATATCGAGGGCGTCGGGCCGCGCTATTGCCCGTCGATCGAAGACAAGATCGTGCGATTCGCGGACAAGTCTTCGCACCAGGTGTTTCTGGAGCCTGAGGGCCTCGATGATCCGACGGTCTACCCGAACGGCATCTCGACGTCTCTGCCCATCGACGTGCAGGAGGCCTATGTCCGTTCGATCGCCGGGCTCGGATCGGTCACCATAACGCAACCGGGCTATGCGATTGAATATGATTATGTCGACCCCCGAGCCCTGACCCTGTCGTTGGAGCTGAAGGCGCTGCCTGGTCTATATCTTGCAGGTCAGATCAACGGAACCACAGGATATGAGGAGGCGGCGGCCCAGGGGCTGGTTGCCGGGCTTAACGCGGCGCGGCGGGCGCTGCAGGGCGAGGCGATCACCTTCAGCCGGACTGACAGCTATATCGGCGTGATGATCGACGATTTGACGCTCCGCGGTGTGTCGGAGCCGTACAGGATGTTCACCTCGCGCGCGGAATATCGCCTGTCGCTCAGGGCCGACAACGCCGATCAGCGCTTGACCGAGCAGGGGATTGCGCTGGGTTGTGTGGGGGAGGTGCGCCAGCGCCGTTTTGCGGAACGTATGGAGGCGCTTGACGCCGGGCGTAAACTTTTGGAATCAATCAGCTTTTCGCATAGAGATGCCGCCGCGGCGAATATACATCTGAATCAGGATGGCAAGCGCCGGACCGCCTATCAGCTGCTATCCTATCCCGACGTGACCTTCGATCAGCTCTGCGATTCGCAGGCCGAACTCTCGTCCATC
Source organism: Frigidibacter sp. SD6-1 (assembly GCF_030143255.1). Taxonomy (GTDB): domain Bacteria; phylum Pseudomonadota; class Alphaproteobacteria; order Rhodobacterales; family Rhodobacteraceae; genus TMP-24. The sequence goes on along the minus strand of NZ_JARJNR010000007.1, from coordinate 150,064 downwards.
GAACCCGTGATTAGGGACCAGCTGTGCCGCGACGCGCTTTATGCCCCCGTCATCGACCGCCAGGCAGAGGATGCGGAACGTCTGCGTCGCGATGAGGGACAGGCGATTCCGGAGCGCTTCGACTATGAGCGGCTCGACGGACTTTCGGCTGAGCTGAAAGCCAAGCTCGGTCGCATCCGACCTGCGACATTGGCCCAGGCTGGACGGGTCGAGGGCATGACGCCAGCGGCGCTTACGCTGATTCTCGCGGTCCTGCGCCGCGATGCGCGCGTCCGGGCCACCGGATGACCGAAATGGTCGCGGGGATGGGCGATGTTTCACGTGAAACATCGGAGCGGCTGCAAGCCTTCCAGGCGCTGGTCCGCAAATGGAATTCCGCGATCAACCTCGTCTCGCGCAGTAGCCTCGACCAGATTTGGGAACGTCATATCGTTGATTCCGCACAGATATTTGTATTGAGCGACCAGAAGTCCGGCCTTTGGGCGGACCTTGGGTCTGGCGGCGGCTTCCCGGGGTTGATCGTCGCGATTCTTGCCGCCGAACGGGCGCCCGATTTGCGCGTGGCGCTGGTGGAAAGCGATCAGCGCAAAGCGGCCTTCCTTGCGACAGCCGTGCGCGCGCTTGGACTTCAGGCCGCGGTCCATGCGGCGCGAATCGAATCGCTCCCCGCGCTCGACGCCGATATCCTGTCCGCCCGCGCCCTGGCGCCGCTCACCGACCTGCTCGCCCATGCCGAACGCCATCTCGCCCCGCCGGGAACCGCGCTGTTCCCGAAAGGCGCGAATCATGCGGCAGAGCTGCGTCAAGCCCTTGAAAGCTGGCGCTTTTCGTACCAAACACATGCCAGCGCGACCGATCCGGACGCGGTCATCTATTCTATCCGAGGGCTTTCCCGTGCCTGATCCGACGCGCCCTTCCGGCCCCCGCATCATTGCCATTGCCAACCAGAAGGGCGGGGTGGGCAAGACCACGACCGCGATCAACCTCGCGGCCGCGCTGGTCGAGCAGGGCAAGCGCCTGCTGCTCGTCGATCTCGATCCCCAGGGCAACGCCTCGACCGGGCTGGGGTTCGAGCCGCAGTCGCGCGGGCTGACGACCTACGATCTGCTGATCGAGGATGCCGACATTCTCGACGTCATCCGCCCCTCGTCGATCGAGAATCTCTATCTCTGCCCGGCAACGACCGATCTGTCTTCGGCGGATATCGAGCTGGTGGCGAACGAGAAGCGCTCGTTCTTATTGCATGACGCTCTGATCCAGCCGGCGATCGACGCCTATGAGTTCGATTATGTGCTGATCGATTGTCCGCCGTCCTTGTCGCTTCTGACCGTGAATGCGATGATCGCCGCGCAATCGGTGCTGGTCCCGCTGCAGGCGGAATTCTTCGCCCTGGAAGGGCTGTCGCAGCTGATGCTGACGATCCGCACCGTGCGCCAGTCGGCGAACAAGGACCTGCGCATCGAAGGTGTTGTGCTGACCATGTATGACGGCCGCAACAACTTGTCACAGATGGTCGAATCGGATGCCCGGAGCAACCTTGGCGAACTGGTCTTCAAGACCGTGATTCCGCGTAACGTTCGTGTGTCTGAGGCGCCGAGCTATTCCGTTCCGGTGCTTGCCTATGACAGCGCCTCGAAAGGGTCGGCGGCCTATCGGGCGCTGGCGCGGGAGCTTCTGGCGCGGCATGAGAAGAAAGAAGGAAAGGGCTGAACCTTGGCTGACAAGAAATCCGAACGTCGCGGTCTTGGCCGGGGTCTGTCCGCCCTGATGGCCGATGTCGCGCCGGCCGAAGAGGCCAGGCCCCGCCGCCCGGACCTGATGGTTCCGGTCGAGCTTGTCGAACCGAACCCCGACCAGCCGCGCCGGGATTTCCCGCGCGACGCGCTGGAGGAACTGGCCGCATCGATCCGCGAGAAGGGCATCATCCAGCCACTGATCGTCAGAGAAAACCCAAGAAAATCAGGTGGTTATGAAATCGTCGCAGGCGAAAGGCGCTGGCGCGCGGCGCAGCTCGCGCAGCTGCATGAAGTGCCGGTCCTTGTCCGCGAGGTCAGCGATGGCGAACTTCTTGAGCTTGCGATCATCGAGAATATCCAGCGCGCCGACCTCAATCCGGTGGAAGAGGCGATGGGCTACCGCCAGCTGATGGACCGGTTCGGCCATACGCAGGAACGCCTCGCCGGGGCGCTCTCGAAGAGCCGCAGTCATATCGCCAACCTTCTGCGCCTTCTGTCGCTTCCCGATCAGGTTCAGGTCTGGCTGCGCGAGGGCAAGCTGACCGCCGGTCATGCGCGCGCGCTGATCACCACGGAAAACCCGGTGGCACTTGCCCGCCGGGTGATCGACGAGGGCTTGTCGGTACGCGAGATCGAGCGGCTGGCGCAGGCGCCCAAGACGAAGGTCGGGCAGGGCACCAGCACGACGCAGACCCGCCGCGCGCCGGAAAAGGATGCCGATACCAGGGTGTTGGAGCAGGATCTGTCCGCCAATCTCGGCATGAAGGTGGTGATCGACCACAAGGGCCACGACGGCGGCCATCTGACCATCACTTACAAGACGCTCGACCAGCTTGACGAGCTTTGCCAGCTTCTGTCGCAGCTCCGCTGATCAGCGGTCCGGCCGCGTCCAGATGAAAAGGCTCACGCAGACGAGCGTGATCGCCTGGATGACCAGCACACGCGCGCCAAAGCCCATGAACCAAGATATTGAAAAGGCAGCCAGAATAGACAGGCTCGCCAATAGTTTGGCCCTGCGCGAAATCGCGCCGCGCTCGTTCCAATCGTGAATCGGCGGCCCGAGCCGCGGATGCGCCAGAAGCCAGCGATGCAGCCGCGCCGAGGATTTGCCGAAGGCAAAACCGGCGGCCAGCAGGAAGGGAACCGTCGGTAGAAGCGGCAGGAAGATCCCGACGACGCCGAGCGCCAGTGCCAGAAAACCCACAACCATCCAGATCGCCCGAATCACGCCAGAAGCTCCCTGAGAAGCGCGTTCAACACCGGTCGTCCCGCGCGTGTCGCGCCGATCCGGCCGCAGCTTTGCCAAAGGACGCCCAGGTCAACCAGTGCATCGATCCGTGCCGAAGGAAGCTCGGACCCCCGCAGCGCGCGCCAGCGATCAAGCGCGACGCCCTCCGACAGCCGCATCCCCATCAGCAGGAACTCCGTTGCCTGATCGGCGCCGGAAAGCCGCTCGCGCGCTGCTTCACCGTTTCCCCCGGTTTCCACCCGCGTCAGCCAGTCTTGCGGACCGCGCGGCGCCTCGGTTGCATGGCGCCCCGTCGGGCCGGTCACGCGGCCATGGGCACCCGGGCCGATCCCTGCGTAATCGCCGTAGCGCCAGTAGATCAGGTTATGGCGGCTTTCCGCCCCCGGCCTTGCATGGTTTGAAACCTCATAGGCGGGCAGGCCCGCAGCCTCGCAAATCTCTTGCGTTATCAAATACATATCCGACGCGCGTTCCTCATCTGGCAGGCCTTTCAGATGCCCGGCCGCCGCGCGCGCGCCGAAGACGGTGCCCTCCTCGACCGTCAGCTGGTAAAGCGAGAAATGATCGACCGCCATCGACAGGGCCTCGGTCAGCTCCCGCCGCCAATCCTCGACGCTCTGATCTTGCCGGGCGTAGATCAGGTCGAAACTCACACGTCGGAAGGCGTCGCGCGCGATATCGAAGGCCCGGCGCGCCTCGGCCACCGAATGCATCCGCCCCAGCCGCCTGAGGTCGCGGTCGTTCAGCGCCTGAACACCCATCGACAGCCGGTTCACCCCCGCCGCGCCATAGGCCCGGAAGCGCCCGGCCTCGACCGAGCCGGGATTGGCCTCAAGCGTCACCTCGAAATCGTTCGCACGCCGCCAGCGCGCGCCGATCCGCTCAAGGATCGCTGCAACCAGGTCGGGGTCCATCAAGGATGGCGTGCCACCCCCGAAGAAGACCGTGTTCAGGACGCGGTCGCGGGTCTCCTCCGCAATCCGGTCGATCTCGGCCAGATAGGCGCGCTGCCAGCGGGCCTGATCGATACGCGCCGCGACATGGCTGTTGAAATCGCAATAGGGGCATTTGGACGTGCAGAACGGCCAGTGCAGATAAAGGCCGAAGCCGCCGTGACGCCAATCGTCCATATGCCCACTTTCTGCAGGAACAGTCTCTATTCCTTAAGCGCCGTGACCTCGATCTCGATCTTCATCTCGGGACGGATCAGCCCGGCCACGACCATGGTCGCCGCCGGCCGTATCTCGCCGAGGAACTCGCCCAGGACCGGGGTGATCGCATCGACGAAGGCAGTGTCGGTGATCGTATATTGCACCCGCACGATATCGGTGAGCGCAAAGCCCCCCTCGTTCAGCGCCCATGTGATCGTTTCGAAACAGTTGCGCGCCTGTTCGGCGACGTCGGTCGGAATGGTCATCGTGCCGTAGTCATAGCCGGTGACGCCTGAGACAAAGCACCAGGGGCCCTTCACCACCGCGCGGCTGTAACCCATCTTCTTCTCGAAAGGGGATCCGGTGGAAATCAGCTTCATGTCCTGCCTCCGAAAGCGGCTGAGAGTTTGCGGAACGCATCCGCGCGGTGGGATATCCGGTTCTTCTCGGCCGGATCCATCTCTGCAAAGGTAATCTCATGGCCGTCGGGCTGGAACATCGGATCGTAACCATGCCCCTGAATGCCGCGCATCGGCCAGACGACCTGCCCCTCGACCTTGCCCTCGAACACTTCGTCATGCCCGTCGGGCCAGGCCAGAACCATCGTCGCGCGAAAGCGCGCGTGACGCGGGTAGGGGGCCGAAACAGTCTCTAATTCGGCCCAGGTCCGGCGCATCGCCTGCACGAAATCCCGCCCGGTGGGCGTCATCGCCCAGTCGGCGGTATAGACGCCCGGCGCGCCATTCAAAGCGTCAACCTCGATACCGCTGTCGTCGGCCAGCGCCGGCAGGCCCGTCGCCCTGGCCGCCGCATGTGCCTTGATCCGCGCATTGCCGACGAAGGTCGTCTCGGTCTCTTCAGGCTCCGCCAGCCCCATCTCGCCCGCGCTCACGCAAGTGATGCCGAACGGCCGAAGCAGCGCGGCGATCTCTTCCAGCTTGCCAGCATTATGTGTCGCGACCAGAAGCCGGTCGCCAGCAAAGCGCCTCATACTGCCGCCTTCTGCGCGGCGACCAGCGCGGCGATGCCGCCCTCGGCGAGGTCGAGCAAGCGCCCCATCTCATCGCGCGAGAAGGTCGCGCCCTCGGCCGACATCTGAACCTCGATCAGCCGCCCGCGCCCGGTCAGGATGAAATTGCCGTCCGTCCCCGCTTCGCTGTCCTCGGCATAGTCGAGATCGACAACCGGCTGGCCCGCATAGATGCCGCAACTGACCGCCGCCACATGATCGACGATCGGATCGCTGGTCACGAGTCCTGCCTTGATCAGCTTGTTGACCGCGAGCCTCAGCGCCACCCAGCCGCCGGTGATCGAGGCGCAGCGCGTGCCGCCATCGGCCTGGATCACATCGCAATCGACGACGATCTGTCGTTCGCCCAGGGCCACGCGATCCACGCCCGCCCGCAGCGCGCGCCCGATAAGCCGTTGAATTTCCTGTGTCCTGCCAGATTGCCGCCCGGTTGCCGCCTCTCGCTTGTTGCGGGTATTGGTCGCGCGCGGCAGCATGCCATATTCCGCCGTCACCCAACCAAGCCCGGTACCCTTCAGGAACGATGGCGCCTTGTCCTCGATCGTCGCGGTACAGATCACCTGGGTTTCGCCGCAGCGGATCAGGCATGAGCCTTCGGCATGTTTCGTAACGCCAACCTCGATCGAGATCGGGCGCATTTCGTCGAGTTTCCGGCCAGAGGGGCGCATCGGCGGTCCTTCCTAGAGTGGTTGCGCCAATTAGAGGGGGCGACTGCCCCGATGCAACCCCGATTGACGCAGCACTCGCCCGCTCTTTATTCAAGGGTATGAGCGACGGCCACAAAATCCTGTCCCAGATGAACGACCGCTCGCGCGAGGTCTTCCGGCGCGTGGTCGAAGGCTATCTGGAAAGCGGCGATCCGGTCGGCTCGCGTTCGCTCACCCGCACGATGAGCGAGAAACTGTCGGCCGCCACGATCCGCAACGTGATGCAGGATCTGGAATTCCTCGGCCTTCTCGACAGCCCGCACATCTCGGCGGGCCGCATCCCCACGCAGCTTGGCCTCAGGATGTTCGTCGACGGGATCATGGAGGTTTCGGCCGTCACGCTTGCCGACCGGCAGGCGATCGACGCCACGCTCGGTGCGCCCGAACAGGATGTGGGCACGATGCTCGACCGGGTCGGCGCGGCGCTTTCGGGCATCACCCACGGCGCGAGCCTGGTGCTGACGCCGAAGCGCGAGGCGCCGATCCGCCATATCGAATTCGTGTCGCTGGCGCCCGACCGGGCACTTGTGGTGCTCGTCTTCGCCGACGGACAGGTAGAGAACCGGCTTTTCTCCCCGCCTCCGGGCCAGACGCCCGCCTCGCTGCGCGAGGCTGCGAATTTCCTCAACGCGCTTGCAGAGGGCCGGACCCTGTCGGAACTGCGCGGTCACATCGCGCGCGAGATTGCCGCGCGGAGGCAGGAGCTGGACCAGCTGGCCCGCGACCTTGTCGAAAGCGGCTTCGCGCTCTGGGATGCGCCGGGCGATTCGCAGGAAAGACTGATCGTGCGCGGCCAGTCGAACCTTCTGGATGCGGCGACCGAGATGGACCTTGCACGCGTCCGCAGCCTTTTTGACGATCTCGAACGCAAGCGCGATATCGCCCAGTTCCTCGAACTGGCGGAAACCGGCGAAGGGGTGCGCATTTTTATCGGGGCAGAGAACAAACTTTTCTCACTTTCGGGTTCCTCTCTGGTGGTTTCTCCCTATATGAACGCGGATCGTAAGATCATCGGCGCCGTGGGCGTGATCGGACCGACGCGGCTGAACTACGGGCGCATCGTGCCGATCGTCGATTACACGGCGCAGCTTGTGGGCAAGCTCCTGTCCGGCGAGCGTCAAGGGTAGAACTGATGAACGACATGAAGAAAGACGAACTGGCCGAAGACCAGGCCCTGATGGGCGACGAGTTTCTGGACGACCCGCTTCTGGCAGAGGTCGAGGCGCTGAAGGCCGAGCGCGACGAGATGAAGGACCGCTTCATGCGGGCCCTGGCGGACGCCGAGAACATGCGCAAGCGTAGCGAGCGTGACCGGCGCGAGGCGGAACAATATGGCGGCTCGAAGCTCGCCCGCGACCTCCTGCCGGTCTACGACAATCTCAGGCGCGCGCTCGATGCCGCGGGCGATGAACAGCGGGCAGCCGCCCAGGCCTTGATCGAAGGGGTGGAACTGACGCTGCGCGAGCTGACGAATGTGATGACGCGGCATGGCGTCACGCCGATCTCGCCCGCCGTGGGCGACGCCTTCGACCCGCAACTGCATCAGGCAATGTTCGAGGCGCCGCTGCCCGGTACCAAGGCCGGCGACATCATCCAGGTGATGACCGAAGGTTTCATGCTGCACGACCGGCTTCTGCGTCCCGCGCAGGTTGGCGTGAGTTCCACGCCGAAATCCTGATCCCGGCTACGGAGCGGGGGTTTCACACCCCCGCGCCCCCGTGGAGTATCTTGACGACACTGAAAGCAGGTAGGCAGGATACATTTCCCTTGCCGCGCCTCTCGGCGCATCAGGCGACAGAAACCGACTCCGCAATCATGTGACGGCGCAGCAGCCGCCTCAGCTCTGACTGAACCGAAGCGCGCCGTGGTGACGTGGTCTTGATCAGGAGCTCGTTGGAACCCCCGTCGACAGCGGCGAGGTCGACCGTCACGGCCGGATTTTCCAGAAAAGCGCGTGCGACATCTTCGGCGAAATTGCCGAACTTGTGGCGCTCAGCGCCGTTTCCCAGGTGGAGGCAGGTTATGACAATGTCCCGGGCCATGTCAGTCGGATTTCAGCGCCCGCTTCAGATCATAAAGCGCCGCCAGCGCCTGCAGGGGCGTCATCTCGTCGGGATGCAGCGCGCGGATCTGGTCTTCGAGCGGTGAGGGGCCCTTGGGTGCCCGGACCGGCGCCGGGGCGGGCGTGGTGCTGAAAAGGGGCAGGTCGTCGATCAGCGCATGTTTGCGTGTGCCGCCTTCGCGCTCGCCTTTCTCCAGCGCCTCCAGCACGATCTTCGCCCGCTCGACCACCGCCGCGGGCAGCCCGGCAAGGCGCGCAACCTGCACGCCGTAGCTGCGGTCGGCGGCACCCTTGCGGACCTCGTGCAGGAAGATCACCTCGCCCTGCCATTCCTTCACCGTGACCGTCGCATTCTCGACGCCCGCAAGCTTCGCGGCGAGCGCCGTCATCTCGTGATAATGGGTGGCGAAGAGCGCCCGGCAGCGGTTCATGTCGTGAAGGTGCTCCAGCGTCGCCCAGGCGATGGAGAGGCCGTCATAGGTCGCGGTCCCGCGCCCGATCTCGTCCAGGATCACCAGGGCCCGGTCGTCGGCCTGATTGAGGATCGCCGCGGTTTCCACCATTTCGACCATGAAGGTCGAGCGGCCGCGCGCCAGATCGTCGGCGGCGCCGACACGGCTGAATATCTGGCTGACAAGGCCGATATGGGCGCGGGTCGCAGGCACGAACGACCCGGCCTGCGCCAGAAGAGCGATCAGCGCGTTCTGGCGCAGGAAGGTCGATTTCCCCGCCATGTTCGGGCCGGTCAGAAGCCAGATCGCCGGTGTGGCGCCACCGGTCAGCGCGCAATCGTTGGCAACAAAGGGCTCGCCCGCACGCCTGAGCGCCCGTTCCACCACCGGATGCCGCCCACCCTCGATCTCGAAGGCACGGCTGTCGTCCACTTGCGGTTCGCTCCAGTCATCGCCCCGGGCCAGATCGGCGAAGGCCGCCGCCAGATCAATCTCGGCCAAGGCCCGCGCCGCGCCGCCGATCAGGGCGGCCGCATCCAGAATCGTGGCTTTCAGGCCGTCATAGAGCCTTTTTTCAATCTCCAACGCCCGGTTTCCGGCATTGAGGATCTTCGTCTCCATCTCCGACAGGGGCACAGTGGTGAAACGGATCTGATTGGCAGTGGTCTGCCGGTGGATGAAGGTTTCGCTCAAGGGCGGCGCCAGCATCCGCGCCGCATGCGTGTCGGTCGTCTCGATGAAATAGCCCAGCACATTATTGTGCTTGATCTTCAGGCTCGGCACCTGGGCGAGGTCTGCATAGTCCGCCTGCATGCCCGCGATCACTGACCGTCCGTCGTCGCGCAGCGCCCGCGCCTCGTCCAGGGCACTTTCATAGCCGCGCGCGATGAAGCCGCCGTCGCGGGCGAGCAGCGGCGGTTCCTCCACCAGCGCCCGGTCGAGAAGCGCGACAAGATCGTCGAAGCCGATCAATCGCTCGGCCGCGTCCTTCAGCCGCTCCGGCGCATCCTCCGGCAGCCGCTCCGCGATTTTCGCCGCACCTTTCAATCCGGCCCGGATCGCCGCCAGATCGCGCGGCCCGCCGCGGTCGAGCGCGAGGCGCGACAGCGCCCGGTCCATGTCCGGCACCGTTTTCAGCGCGGCGCGCAGGTCCTCGGTCAGGCGGGACGTGTCTGCGAGATAGCGCACCGATGCCAGACGTGCGTGAATTTCGGCAAGGTCGCGCGAGGGCGCGGACAACCTGCGGTCCAGAAGCCGCGCGCCCGCCGCCGTCACCGTCCGGTCGATGGCCGCGATCAGCGACCCGTCGCGCCCGCCCGACAGGCTTTGCGTGATCTCCAGATTGCGCCGGGTCGCCGCGTCGATTTGCACCTTGCCGCCCGCAAGTTCCCGCACCGGCGGGCGCAGGAGCGGCAGCTTGCCGCGCTGCGTCAGATCGAGGTACTCGACAATGCCGCCCATCGCCGACATCTCGGCCCGGCCAAAGGCGCCAAACGCATCGAGAGAGCCGACCGCGAACAGGTTGCAGAGACGTTTTTCCGCCCCTTGGCTGTCGAACGACGCGCGCGACATAGGTGTCAGCGCGACGCCCAGATCAGAGACTATTCCGGTGCAATCCGCTTCCTTCGCCTCGCTTACCACAAGCTCGCGCGGGGCCAGCCGCGCCAGTTCCGGCGCAATCCGCGACAAGGGGCAGGGCACCACCCGGAACTCGCCGGTCGAAATGTCGGCCCAGGCCAGCGCCGCCTCGTCCCGCACCTCGGCCCAGGCGGCGAGGAAGTTGTGGCGCCGCGCCTCCAGCAGCGAATCCTCGGTCAGCGTCCCCGGCGTGACCAGCCGCACCACGTCACGCGCCACGACCGATTTCGACCCGCGCTTCTTCGCTTCGGCCGGGTCTTCCATCTGTTCGGCGATGGCGACGCGAAAGCCCTTGCGGATCAGCGTCAGCAGATAGCCCTCGGCCGCATGGACCGGCACGCCGCACATCGGGATGTCCTCGCCCAGATGCTGGCCTCGCTTGGTGAGAGCGATGTCCAGCGCCGAAGCCGCCGCCTCGGCATCGGCAAAGAACATCTCGTAGAAATCGCCCATCCGGTAGAAGAGGAGCGCGTCCGCATAGCGCCCCTTGATCTCCAGATATTGTGCCATCATCGGCGTGACCTGCGGGTCGTTCTTGCTCACACCAGCCTCCGAATTCCGGCGCGACCCTAGCGAAGCCGGTCCTTCAGGAAAAGCCGCAAGTGCCGCGGCAGCTTTAGTCACCTGCTCCTCCGCGGCCACGAATTGTGTGACCAAACTAGCCGATTTCCTGATGGTCTTTAGTCCACCGCAAGCCGACAAAGCAGGCAAAGGCAGCTCTCTCGGCTGAATCGGCTTTCCAAAACGCTTGCAGCCTCGACTCAACTTTTTCGAGATCATTCCTGACGATCGAGACGGCGAACTTGTCGAGAGGATCGTAATCGGCGCTCTCCCGCTTGTTTTTTAGTTCGATGAACAGCTTTGCAAAGCGCGCTATTTCGGCGGAGAACTCACCGCCTTGCGCAACCGCCTTGCAGCGCCGCTCTGCGTAGCCGTGATTCAACTGTCGATAAAGCTTAGTGTAAGTCTCGACAAACGCCTTGTTCGCCGGGCCGGCACGAAACATAGGCTCTACCAATGCTTCGCAGATCGTATGAAAAGCCACATAATAAAGATCGCTGGTCGCGCGTCTCAGACTTGCTTCGTTACGGACGGCTTTGTCGCCGATCCTCGCCTTGGCGACAAGAAGAAGCTGTTCACTCAGCCGCGAGGAACTCACGGTCGGTATCCGCCTGGAAATCTATGACGGGGAAAGGAGCCGCGCCGTCGTTCTGCGACCAAATGGCATCGGCAGTTCGATCCATGTCCTCGACGCTCATCCCCTGTGATGCGTCATAGACAACCCTCACCCTGACAATAGCCGCGCCATCATCGTTGGTCCGCAGCTCGCTTGAGACCGAGCGGACGCGAATTGCTCCAAGAGCGTCGTGCACCGCGCGTTCAATTGCCTGTGCGTCTATCGAACGAACACTGTCCATGACTCACTGAATCACAGGCTGGAGCATATTGGAATCCCTTATTTCAAAGAATGATCGCCGTTGTGGGCCGCAGGCCATGTCGCTATGACGACCGAAAGCGAGAGGAAAGCGACATGGCCCCGAAGAACCGCGTCACGCCGGAAGAGGCGCTGGCCTATCACCTGAACCCGGTGCCGGGAAAATATGAGATCAACGCGACAAAGCCGATGGCGACGCAGCGCGATCTGTCGCTGGCCTATTCGCCCGGTGTGGCCGTCCCGGTCGAGGCGATCGCCGCCGATCCGGGAACGGCATACGATTATACGGTGAAGGGCAACATGGTTGCCGTCGTGTCGAACGGCACGGCGATCCTCGGCCTTGGCAACCTCGGTGCGCTGGCGTCGAAGCCGGTGATGGAGGGCAAGGCGGTTCTCTTCAAGCGCTTCGCCGATGTGAACGCCATCGACATCGAGTTGGATACCGAGGACCCGGACGCAATCATCCAGGCGGTCCGCCTGATGGCGCCGACCTTCGGCGGCATCAACCTGGAAGACATCAAGGCGCCCGAATGTTTCATCATCGAAAGTCGGCTGAAGGAAATCTGCGATATCCCGGTCTTCCATGATGACCAGCACGGTACGGCGGTGATCTGCGCGGCGGGTCTGATCAATGCGCTGGAACTGTCCGGCAAGCGCATTCAGGATGTGAAGATCGTGCTGAACGGTGCGGGTGCCGCCGGGATCGCCTGTCTGGAACTCCTCAAGACCATGGGCGCGCGCAATGAAAACTGCATCATGTGCGACACCAAGGGCGTCATCTGGCAGGGCCGCACGGAGGGGATGAACCAGTGGAAGTCGGCCCATGCGGTCAAGACCGACCTCAGGACGCTCGAAGAGGCAATGAAGGGCGCGGACGTGTTCCTCGGCGTCTCGGCGAAGGGCGCGGTGACGCAGGACATGGTGCTTTCCATGGCGGAAAACCCGGTGATCTTCGCCATGGCCAACCCCGACCCCGAGATCACGCCGGAAGAGGCGCATGCCGTGCGCCCCGACGCGATCGTCGCCACGGGCCGCAGCGACTACCCCAACCAGGTGAACAACGTCCTCGGCTTTCCCTATCTGTTCCGTGGCGCGCTCGACATCCATGCGCGTGCGATCAATGACGAGATGAAGATCGCCTGTGCCGAGGCACTGGCGAAACTGGCGCGCGAGGATGTGCCGGACGAGGTTGCCATGGCCTATGGCCGCAAGCTGACCTTCGGGCGCGATTACATCATTCCAACGCCCTTCGACCCGCGCCTGATCCATGTCATTCCGCCCGCCGTCGCCAAGGCGGGGATGAAGACCGGTGCCGCCCGGCGCCCGATCGTCGATATGGGCGCTTATGAGCTGAGCCTCAAGGCGCGGATGGACCCGACGGCGACCATCCTGCAGGGCATCCACGCCCGGGCGCGCGCCGCCCAGGCACGGATGATCTTTGCCGAAGGCGACGATCCGCGCGTGCTGAAAGCGGCCGTCGCCTACCAGCGCGCCGGCCTCGGCAAGGCTTTGGTCGTCGGCCGCGAGGCAGACGTGACGGAAAAGCTCGTCGCCGAGGGCCTTGCCGATGCGGTGCGCGAGATCGAGGTGGTGAATGCGGCGAACACCCGCCATCTGAGCGCTTACAAGGATTTCCTCTACCAGCGCCTGCAGCGTCAGGGCTTCGACCGGACGGACATTCACCGGCTTGCCGCGCGCGACAGGCATGTGTTTTCGGCACTGATGCTCGCGCACGGTCACGCGGACGGGATGGTAACCGGCGCCACCCGGAAATCGGCGCATGTGCTGCAGCTCGTGAACCATGTCTTCGACGTGAAGGCCGCCGACGGCGCGGTCGGCATCACCGCTGTCGTCCATCGCGGGCGGATCGTCTTCATCGGCGATACTCTGGTGCATGAATGGCCCGACGAGAACGATCTCGCCGACATCGCGATGCGCGGCGCCCATGTGGCGCGCGGCCTCGGGATCGACCCGCGCGTCGCCTTCCTGTCCTTCTCGACCTTCGGCTATCCTGTCTCGGAACGCGCCACCAAGATGCATCAGGCGCCGCGCGTCCTGGACGAGCGCGGGGTTGATTTCGAATATGAGGGCGAAATGACCGTCGATGTGGCGCTGAACATGGACCAGATGGCGCATTACCCCTTCTGCCGCCTCACCGGCCCGGCAAACGTTCTGGTGGTCCCCGCCCGCCATTCCGCCTCGATCTCGGTCAAGCTCATCCAGGAAATGGCGGGCGCCACTGTCATCGGCCCGATCCTGACCGGCGTCGACCGACCGATCCAGGTCTGCTCCACCGGCTCGACGGTGAACGATATCCTGAACATGGCAGTCATCGCCGCCTGCAAGCTCGGCCAGACGGCATGATCTACAATCTCGGTTCGATCAATATCGACCATTTCTATTCCGTCCCGCACCTGCCCGGCCCGGGCGAGACGCTGGCGGCGACCGCCTACCGCATGGGCCTCGGCGGCAAGGGCGCCAATCAGTCGGCCGCCGCCGCGAAGGCGGGCGCCCGCGTTGCCCATATCGGCGCCGTCGGCCCCGAGGGCGGCTGGACGGTCGAGCGGCTGGCGGGCTGGGGCGTCGATACGACGCATATCGCGAAACTCGACACCGCCACCGGTCATGCGATCATCAATGTGGACGCCTCGGGCGAGAACAACATCGTTCTCTTCCCGGGCGCGAACTGGGCCATGCCCGCCGCATTGGTCGAAACGGCACTCGCCGAAGCGCAGGCTGACGACCTGCTGATCCTGCAGAACGAAACCGCCCATCAGGTCCTTGCGGCGAAGATCGCCCGCGCCCGGGGCATGTCGGTCCTCTATTCCGCCGCACCGTTCGATCCGGGCGCCGTCCGCGCCATCCTGCCCCATGTCACGATCCTCGCGCTCAACGCCGTCGAGGCCGCGCAGCTTGCCACTGCGCTTGGCAGCGATCTGGCCGCGCTCGACGTGCCCGAAATTCTCGTGACCCGCGGCGCGGAAGGCGCGGACTGGCGCGCGAAATCGGGTGAAACCGCCTTCACCCCCGCGCTTAAGGTCACGCCCGTCGACACGACCAGCGCAGGCGACACGTTCACCGGCTACTTCGCCGCCGGGCGCGACAAGGGCCTCGCACCCGCGGCCGCCCTCGCCTGGGGCGCCCGCGCCGCTGCCCTGAAAGTCACGCGCCGGGGAACTGCGGATGCAATCCCCTCGGCGGACGAGGTCGAAGCATTCCGGACCTGATCTGTCTTCCGTTCGCAAATATCCCGGGGGAGCGCGAGGGGGCAGCGCCCCCTCGCACGGGTCGACACGCGAAGCGTGGCGAAAATCAGTGGGCGAATTCCGCCTTCGCCCCCCAAAGCGCCTCCACCCGCTGATCGCGTCCGCAGGCATTGCGGTAAAAGGCATAGGCCGAGGCCTTCGATTTCGGCCCCCGCCGCGTCAGCACGATGGAACTGCCCTTGTAATAATCCTGGTGATACTCCTCGGCGGGCCAGAACTTCACCGCGTCGCGAACGGGCGTCACGATCTTCCGGCCCAGTTCCTTTTCGGCCTTCGCGACCTCCGCTTCCGCCGCCGCGCGCTGGGCGGCGTTTCGCACGAAGATTGCGGACGTATAGCTTTCGCCCCGGTCGCAGAACTGCCCGCCCGCATCCAGAACATCGGTCGAATGCAGGAACAGCCGCACGATCTCGGCATAGCTCACCTTGCCCGGATCGAAGGTGATCTTCACCGATTCGAGATGGCCTGACGTTTCCGAGGTCACATCGTCATAGGTCGGGTTCTGCAGATGCCCGCCGGTATAGCCGGAGACGACCGCGCTCACCCCCGGCACGCTTTCGAAATTCGACTCGACGCACCAGAAACAGCCACCCGCGACGATCGCGGTTTCGGCCCGGGCCGTCAGCGGGGCGAGGAAGACAGAAATGAAGACAAGGAACGCGCGCATGAAACCCTCCGTTTGCCAAGCGATGCCCCGTGGCACCGCTCACGGGCAAGTCAGTTTCCCGTGAGCGGCACGAACAGCTGCCCGCTGCCAAGGGGACGCGCGGCGGGAGGTCAGCCCAGAAGCTTCGCCAGCCCCATCGCGACAGTCAGATCGCCCGAGACCTTCAGCTTTCCGGTCATCACTCCGACCATCGGATTGAGCTTGCCGGTCAGAAGCTTCACCAGATTGTCCTCGCTGATCTTCAGCGTGCAATCGGTCGCGCGGTCGGCGGTGGTCGCCGTGCCGTCGGCCAGCACGATCACCCCCGCCGCGCCGCAATCGAACTTGAGCGAACCGGTGAAGGGCCGCGTCTCCAGCGTCCTTGCGATATCGGCGGCGATGGCATCCAGCGGCATAAGGTCCTCCCTTGTGCCGACCGGGCTATGCGGCATTCATCGCATCGGCAAGACTGGCGTTGCGTCACTCGCCTGGTTGATTCTCCGAGGTTCGGAAGGGTTGGAAATGATAGGTTCACTCGTCCGGGCGGTGCTTCTGCCCATCGCGGTTGCAGTCTTGGCGGTTTCGCTGATGTTCCTCTTCTACGGCTATCGGTCGATCCGCAGCGATATGACAGGTGAGGGGCGCGTCACGGTATCCGACGCCCTCAAGGCAGCCGCAAAGGCTGAACCTGCCCTCTATTCCGTTGCAGCGAAACCGGGCAATGGAGCCGACAGGACGGAATACCTCCTGAGATGGACGAGCGGCGCCGCGTGGCTGTGGTTGTTCTGGTCGCGCGACGAGGTTGCCGAGCTGGCGGTCAACAGGCTTTGGTACTTGCCGAACGCGACGACGGTGGCGGATGTGACCGAGACTTGCTTCGGCGTCGGACCCGCCGAGGTCGATTATCCTCAGGCAGCAACCCTTTTGGAGATCGCGCGCGCGCCGTCGCGTTATGCGCGGGGCGCCAATGCCGACAGGCTGTTGGAGGCGCGCAATCGCCTGCTTGAAAGATTGTCCTCGGCGGGCGCCGTTGGCCCGGGCCGCCTGCAGGATTTGGCGGCGCAGCCCCTTGATAGCTGTTGGGACTGAGCCGGTCTTGGATCACTTGACCCGCGCATTCCGCGTGGCGATCAGCTTCAGCCTCAGCGCGTTCAGCTTGATGAAGCCTTCGGCATCCTTCTGGTCGTAGGCGCCCGCGTCCTCCTCGAAGGTCACGTGCTTTTCGCTGTAGAGCGAATGGTCCGACCAGCGGGCCACGGTGCGGGCAGAGCCCTTGTAAAGCTTCACGCGCACGGTTCCGGTGACATGTTCCTGGCTCTTGTCGATCAGCGCCTGCAGCATCTCGCGTTCGGGGCTGAACCAGAAGCCGTTGTAGATCAGCTCCGCATAGCGCGGCATGATCGAATCCTTCAGATGCCCCGCGCCCGCATCGAGCGTGATCTGCTCGATGCCGCGGTGCGCTTCCAAAAGGATCGTGCCGCCGGGGGTTTCGTACAGGCCGCGCGATTTCATGCCGACGAAGCGGTTTTCCACCAGATCGAGGACGCCGACCCCATGCCTGCCGCCGAGTTCGTTGAGGCGGGTAAGGATCGTCGCGGGCGACAGACGTTCGCCGTTGATCGCGACCGCATCGCCCTTTTCGAAGGTGATTTCCACCATCTCGGGCGTGTCGGGCGCCTTTTCCACCGGCACGACGCGCTGATAGACGAACTCCGGCGCCTCTTCGGCGGGGTTTTCCAGAACCTTGCCTTCCGAGGACGTGTGCAGAAGGTTTGCATCGACGCTGAACGGCGCCTCGCCCCGCTTGTCCTTGGCGATCGGGATCTGGTTTGCCTCGGCGAATTCCAGAAGCTTCGTACGCGATGTCAGGTCCCACAGGCGCCAGGGCGCGATGACCTTGATAGACGGGTCGAGCGCCAGCGCCGACAGTTCGAACCGCACCTGATCGTTGCCCTTGCCGGTCGCGCCATGGGCGACCGCATCGGCGCCGGTTTCATGCGCGATGCGGACGAGGTGCTGCGAGATCAGCGGGCGGGCGATCGAGGTGCCGAGAAGGTAGAGCCCTTCGTAAAGCGCGTTCGCCCGGAACATCGGGAAGACGAAATCGCGCACGAACTCCTCGCGCACATCGACGATATGGATGTTTTCAGGCTTGATCCCCAGAAGCTCTGCCTTCTTGCGCGCCGGTTCAAGCTCCTCGCCCTGGCCGAGGTCGGCGGTGAAGGTCACCACCTCGCAGCCATATTCGGTCTGCAGCCATTTCAGGATGATCGAGGTGTCGAGACCGCCGGAATAGGCGAGAACGACTTTCTTCGGGGCGGCGGGCGCAGGCATCGGGTTCCTCCGGGTCAGCTGTCGCGCCGGGGGATAGTGCGAAACGGCCTTCCCCACAAGCCCGTGCCCGGATTAGGGTGCGCCCAGCAACAAGGAGGGCCCATGAAAGGCTGGCAGATTTTCACCCATTCGGTCCGGCAGGTGTTCGGCAACCTGGACGCGGCGCTGAGAATATCGGGACCGCTCTATCTGGTTCAGATGGCTGTCGCCCTGTTCTTTGGCTTCAACGTCTTTGCGGGCGTCGATCTGACCGATCCGGGCGCGGCTATCCCATGGGGGCCGCTGCTTCTGGTGATTGCTATCGTCTGGACGACCAGCCTCTGGATTGCCGTCGCCTGGCACCGTTTCGTTCTGCGCGTCGAGCGGCCAAGATCGCTCTTGCCGGACTTCAACGGCGAACGGATCATGGCCTATTTCGGCCGTTCGGTGATCATTGCGCTTCTTCTGATCCCGGCGGCGCTTCTGATGGGGGTGGCTGCATCCATCTTGTCCTATGCCTTCATGCCTTTTGGTGTCGGCGTGATGGGGTTCGCGGCTACGATCCTGCTGCTGGTTCCGACGATCTACATGGCGCTCAGGCTCTCGGTTTCCTTGCCGGCGGCCGCACTGGGCGAGGCGCCGGGTATCGGCGACGGCTGGCGGGCCACGATGGGGCAGGCCGCTGACCTACTGGTTCTGGCGGCGATCCTGTTGTTCGCGGGCAGTCTGCTTGCGCTGCCCGAAAAGCTTCTGCTGCCGCAGGGTAGCGTGATCACAATGGTCTGGACCGCGCTGACCGGCTGGGTTCAGATGATGGTGGGCGCAAGCGTGCTGACCACGCTTTATGGCCATTACATCGAGGGCCGGGCTCTCGGCTGACCTCAGGCGTCGAACGGCCCTGCTGGCTCGGCGCCGACGCGCCCGCGGCGGGAATGGTGGACCTGCAGCCGCTCGGCCCGGTGAGGGGCAAAGCGGACGAGGGTGGCGCCGCGTGGGAGAGGCTGCACCGTGCAGTCGAGCTGCCGCCCGCCCGCAAGCGTGACGGCGCCTTCCCAGTCCACCCGGTCCTCGTGGTTGCGCACGAACGCACGGATGTCGGCCCAGAGGCCGGTGGGCAGGCAGCGGTCCTGCCAATGACCGGTCGCATCCGCGATCGTAAGGATCCCGAGTGTCGGGCGGGGATCGACCTCCCACAGATCGGCATAGGCGCGGTTCGACATGATCAGATCACCGCTTTGGGCAAAGACCGCCACCGCATCGTCAAGCGCGTCGACAACCGATTGCGCCAGCTCGATTTCTGCCCGGAAGCGCCGCGTCAGCGAAACCTCGGCGCTGATATCCTCGAAGAGGAAGGCCACCGCCCCCTCGGGGTGCGGCCGCCCGGTGATCCTGTAGGTCAGGCCGGAGGGCAGCGTCCAGGTTTCCTGATATTGGCCGCTTGAGGCTGCCTTTTCCAGATCGACCATCTCCTGCCGCCAGAGCGCATAGTTCTTCGGCTCGGGCAGAAGCCGCACATCGCGCAGCCGGTCGAGGAAGGCGAAAAGCGTGGGCCGCCCGATCAGAAACTCGCTGTCGAGCGTTGTCAGATCGACAAGCGCGGGGTTGAAGAGCGCGAGCTGGCGGTTGCGGTCGAAGATCGCCAACCCGATCGGCAGGTCGGCGAAAGTCTTGGTCAGCGTCTGGATGAAATCGCGCAGCGACCGCTCCGCCCTGACCACCGCATCAGCGGGAATGGCGAAACCGAGGCTGCCGTCGCCCGACGGAATATGCTGGCAATCGTACCAATGTTCCTGGCCGGATGTATCGCGGATGCTTTGACGCCGCGACTGGCGCCCGGGCCCGCCGCTGGGGTCCTGCGGGAACAGGTCGGGCAGCGGCCAGACCAGATCGGGCTCGCCCGCCGTGCTGGCGGCCAGCGCCAGATAGGTCGAGTTCGACCAGGCAACCGTGCCATCGCCGCTGCGCCGCCAGGCCGGGACCGGCAGGCTGGCGAGCATATCCCTGAGCGCCGAGAGCTCCTCTTCCTGTGCATGCTGGCTGAGGCTGTCCATCATCACGAACTGGCCTTCGGCCTTCAGATCGACGAGCGTCAGCCGCAGCCTTTCGCCCAGATGCTCGGCCACAAGCGACAGGCTCCCATCCTCGCCGCCGGACAGGGCCACGCTGCCAGCACTTTCAGCCTCTGCCTCGATCCGGTCGAAGCCGGGAATGCGGGGACCGAGATAGGCGGCCAGGCGGTTCCACTCCTCCCCCGGGCCGGGCAAGAGCGACAGAAGCGCGCGGGCGGGTGCGGTGGCATCCACAAGGTCGCGATGTTCGAAGAGGAAAATCGTCGGCTCCGCTTCAAGAAGCGCCTCGGCCCGGGCCTGATGGCGTGCCGCCGCCCGGCGATGCAGCAAGGTCAGAGCCAGAAGCACCAGCAGGGCCGAAACAACCGACGCCATCGCGTAAATCGCCGCAAGAACCAGTGTTGCCAGCATGGCAAGACCTTTCCCGAACGTATCGCCCCGGGACCGATCCTTCGCCCAACTGGTTAATCCGAAGTTAAGCGAATCCATAAATGTCAAACGGTTGGCCGCTTGCCCTTGCGTCAGAACCGCTGGTTCTGCCCGGATATGTCATGTTGGGCCATTTCGACCCGGTCGCGCGGCCAGCTTACCCGCACACGCGCACCGCAGCGCGCCGGGCGTTCCTCGGCGGCGAGAAAGGGGTCGGAGGCGTTGGTGAACTCAAGCCGCGCGCCCGTCCGTTCCAGAAGCGTCTTGGCGATGAAAAGGCCAAGGCCCATGCCTTCATATTGCGGCCGACGTTCGTCGGAACGGGCGCGGTCGCGCACGAACGGGTCGCCGATCCGGCCGAGGAGCGCGGGCGGAAAACCCGGCCCGTCGTCGGTTATGACAAGCGATACGCGCTCCGCCGCCCAGTCGAGGTCGATCCAGACGGCGCCGTTCGAGAAATCGACGGCATTCTGGATCAGATTTCTGAGCCCGTGGATGATCTCCGGGCGGCGTGCCAGCACCGGCTGCGGGCGCCCGCCACCCCTGGTCGCGACGGTGATCCTTGCCTTGCGGTCGCGGTGGGGTTCGGCCGCCTCTTCGACAATGGCCTGAAAGGGCGCAGCCCGCATCTGCAGATCATCCTTCCCCGCCCGGCCCATGGACCGCAGGATGTCGCGGCAGCGGTCTGCCTGCGCGCCGATCAGCACCGCGTCCGCCTGCTGGTCCGGCCGGTCGGACAGATCGTCGGCCAGCTCGCCCGCGGCGAGCTTGATCGTGGCGAGCGGCGTGCCCAGTTCGTGTGCCGCCGCGGCGACGACGCCGGACAGGTCGGTCAGCGTCTGTTCGCGAGCCAGCGCCATCTGGGTGGCCAGAAGCGCATCGCTCATCGCATGGAGCTCGCCGCTGACCCGCCGCGTGTAGAGCGCCATGAAGGCGACGCCGATCACGATGGCCAGCCAGAAGCCGTTGGCGAGGATCGCGGGAACCACGATCTCGGCCCCGTTCAGATAGCGCAGCGGCAGGTGAAGTACCGCGAGGAGCGAGACGAGAAGAACCGTCAGCCCGCCGAGGATCGCGATGGAAAGCCCGTTCAGCGCCGTCGCCGCGATGGTCGCGGGCACAAGGAGGAGAAGCGCGAACGGATTGCCCAGGCCCCCGGTCAGATAGAGAAGTGCCGTAAGCTGGCAACTGTCGAACGCCAGAAGCGTCAGCGCCTCGCCCTCGGTCAGGCGGTGGTTTTCGGCGTAGAGGAGGCTGGAGGCGAGGTTCACCGCCACCGACAGGCCGACGATCGCCAGGCAGGGAGCGGCGGGAATGTCGATCCCGTAGAAGCGCCAGGCGGCGAACAGCGCCGCAAGCTGGCCCGCGACCGCCGTCCAGCGCAGGATCACGAGCGTCCTCAGCCGCACCCAGTCGCTGCGCGAGGCGAAGGCGTCTTCCGCCGCCGACCGGACGGATATGTCGCTCATGCCTTCCATCCTTCCTGCGGCTACATGCCCCGCTTCACGTTCAGGCGATCCGATTGAACCCGGTGCCAAGATAGGCGATCTATGGCACAGACGAAAAGCGCAACGGGATGGTGTGATCATGGCGGCATCGGGCAGACTGGCAATCGCGGCGACCGCGACCGTGGTGATCGCGCTTGTCGCAACCTACAGCCTGACCCGGAAGCAGGAGCTGGACGGTTTTGCGAGCTGCCGGGCGACGAATGTTATCGGCGGGTCGGGCGCGATCGGCGGTGCATTCACCCTGACGGATGAAAACGGCAGCCGCGTTACAGACAAGGAGGTGCTGGCGAAACCGGCGCTCGTCTATTTCGGTTATACCTATTGCCCCGACGTCTGCCCGACCGACAGCGCCCGCAATGCCGAGGCTGTCGATATTCTCGAGGAGAACGGCCATGAGGTGACGCCGGTCTTCATTTCGGTCGATCCGCGCCGCGATACGCCAGAGGTGTTGAAGGAATGGACCGATTATCTGCATCCGCGCATGATCGGCCTGACCGGCAGCGAGGATGAAATCAAGGCCGTCGCGAATGACTACAAGACCTATTACAAGGTGCCCGATGCGCCTGCCGACGACAGCTATCTGGTCGACCACATGACCCAGACCTATCTCATGCTGCCCGGGTACGGGTTCGTCGAATTCTTCAGCCGGGATGAGACGGCCGATCAGGTCGCCGAGCGCACAGCCTGTTTCATGGATGCGGCGCAGTCGGAAAATTGACCCTGCCGCCAGCCTTGTCTAGGGTTCCGTCCCAAGAAAATGCGCGAGGATTGTGATGGCGGATATTGATATGGCCGAGCTTGGGCCGGACCGGACGCTTCTGCTTGTCGATGACGATGCGCCCTTCGTTGCCCGGCTCGCGCGCGCCATGGAAAAGCGTGGCTTCCTGCCCGAAACCGCCGAAAGCGTCGCCGCCGGAAAGGCCGTCGCTTCAAGCCGCCCGCCCGCCTATGCGGTCGTCGATCTCAGGCTTGAGGACGGCAACGGGCTTGAGGTCGTCGAGGCGCTGCGCGCGAGCCGCCCCGCCTGCCGCATCGTCGTGCTGACCGGATATGGCGCGATCGCAACGGCAGTTGCGGCGGTAAAGTTCGGCGCGACCGATTATCTGTCGAAACCCGCCGATGCCAACGATATTACCAATGCGCTTCTGTCGCGCGGCGAAGCGCCGCCGCCGCCGGAAAACCCGATGTCGGCTGACCGGGTTCGTTGGGAACATATCCAGCGCGTCTATGAATTGTGCGACCGGAATGTATCGGAAACCGCGCGGCGATTAAGCATGCACCGCCGCACGCTTCAGCGAATATTGGCCAAGCGCAGCCCTAAATAAGAATTGCCCGGCCTGCACTAAAAGCCAGCCCAATACGGGCTTGTGGCCTTTGGTGTTTTGTGCTGTTTATTCTGGGGAACCAAAAACAGGACAGGCATATGAAAATCAATCTCGACGCGATGTCGCTGAAAGAGCTGAAGGATCTTCGCTCTCAGGTCGAAAAGGCTATTTCCTCGTTCGAGGCGCGCAAGAAACAGGAAGCCCTGTCGGCGCTGGAAGAAAAGGCGGCCGCGCTTGGGTTTTCGCTGAGCGAGCTTATGGCCGCCGCGCCGGTCCGCAAGCGCAAGCCCGCGAAGGCAAAATATGCCAACCCGGCCGACAAGTCGGAAACCTGGACCGGTCGTGGCCGCAAGCCGCGCTGGGTCGAGGCGGCGCTGAAGGCCGGCAAGAAGCTGGACGATCTTCTTATCTGATCCTTTCGACCGGGTGCCCCCTGGCGTGCCCGGGCGTGGAACCAGAGAAAACGCGCCGTGTCAGCGACTGCTGCGCGGCCCGTTTTCCTCGATGAACTCCGCCTCATAGACAGCGCCGGTCTGCGGCTCTGCCGCCGCGTCCGGCGGATCGGCTGGCGCGGCAGGTTCAGCGGCGGCTGCTCCGCCGACAACCAGCGGCAAGAGATCGGTTGCGGTTGGCCCCGAGGGGGTCTGCGACTGTTCACGCCAGGACAGGGTGTCGAAGCTGCCGCAATTGTCGCAAGTGGGTGACCAGACGGCATTCACATGCTGGCACTTGTCGCAGATCCATTGCGGCCCCCGGCTTGCCGACAGCGCGCGGGTCAGCCAGCCGCGCACCACCGCATCCTCTTCGCCCTCGCCGCGTTCGATCGCCGCCATGATCGTCAGGGCGCGCGTGGTCGGATGGCGTTCGGGCAGATCGCCAAGCGCCCGGCGCGCCGCCGGAAATTCTTCGGCCGCGATGTTCAGCTCTGCCTTCAGCAGACGGGTTTCCTCGTGCTCGGGACTGGCAGAGAAAAGCTGGTCGAACCGTTTCAGCCGCTCGCGAGGGGTCTCGGTCGGCTCCAGCGCCGCAAAGGCTGCGGCGAGGTCGGGGTGCGGTTGAACCTCCCAGGCCTTCTTCAGGATGCGCACGGCATACTTGGCCTTGCCCTGGGCCTGATAGCCGTGGGCTGCCAGTACGGCTGCCGGGATGAGATCGGGCGACTGCTTGTTCGCCGCAATCGCAGCCTCGCGCGCCTCGACCGGCAGGTCATCCTCGAAGACCGCCCGCGCCTCCTGCAGCGCCAGGATCGCATCGCGGCGGCGGTGGACATCCTTGGGCAGGTGACCGTGTTTCAGCTTCGCGCCCAGAACCTTGCGCGCGCCCGCCCAGTCGCCGCTTTCTGCCTGCAGATCGAACAGCGCATCCTGCACCTCGGGGCTCGACGGCCGCATCAGGAAGGCCTTCTCGGCCAGCTTCAGCGCTGTCGCGCGGTCCCCCTCGGCCAGCTTCTGTTTCAGAAGGCCGCGCACCCCGGCGAACCGGGTCCGGTCGTCCGCCAGAAGCCGCTTGTAGGCCTCGGTCGCCTTGCGCCCGTCGCCCGCCGTCTCCGCCGCCTGGGCGGTAAGGAGGTTGGTCAGCGCCGGCCGGTCGAGGTACTTGCCCGCCCGCGCGGCGTGGGAGAGCGCCGCCGTCCCGTCGCCCGCCGCCAGGGCCATCATGCCCTCGGTCAGCGCCTCATAGCCCTTGCGTTCGCGGTTGCGGTCGAAATAGCGGCTGATCGCGGTTTCATCGCCATTGATGAAGCGCAGGATGGCAAGCGCGAAGCCGATGATCTTGAGCGTGAGCCACAGTGCCAGCAGCGCCAGCAGGATGCCGACGACCGACTGCACCGGGCCAAGCGTGAATTCCTGATGGGCAACCGCAATGCGGATGCCGCCGCCCTGATCGGCGAAATAGCCTGCCGTCAGCGTCAGCCCGGCGACAAGCGCAACGAAGATCGCGATCTTTGCGAAGGACCAGATCATTGGCCGACCTCCGCCCTGAGGGTGGCAGCGGCCTTCAGCGCCTCGGACCGTCTCGTCGCGAGCCCGACCCACTCGCTCATCCGCGCCTGCCCGGCTTCCGGCAGAGCGGATATTTCGGCAACCGCCGCCATCAGGTCGCCCGCACCAAGTGCTGCCTCGGCCCGGCTGAGGATCGCGTCAGGATCATCGCCTGCGCGCGGCGACAGCGACCGGGCGCCGGTCTGGCTGCGCAGGAAGGCAGAGACGCGATCCCAGGTGCTGCCCTTCGGCAGGGCGGCAAGCGAAAGGGACAGGGCATCGCGCGCCGCTGCCGGGAAGCTGTCGCGCAGCGCAGCGAGCGTCGGCGCCCCCTGATCGACGGCGGCGAGCGCCTCGGGGATTGCAATACCCAGATCGCTGAGCGCCTTGAGCGACGGCGCAAGCGCTGCGCCGCTTTCAAGACCCGCATCGATCTGACCAAGTGCGGAGCCGATGGCGGCCTTGCGGGCGATCACCTCGGCTTCCTGCCTGAGGCGCGCGGCCTCCGCCTCTGCCGCTTTCGCGGCGGCAACCGCTTCGCTCGTCGCGGCGCTGGTTTCGCCAGGAGCTGCAACCGGACGGCTTTCCACTGCCGCAAGGCGGGCCTGCAGATCGGCAAGCGCGCTCTCCAGCTGATCAAGGCGTGCGGTCAGCGGGTCGATCAGCGGCTGGACGTCTATGGTGGCCGCAGGCGCGTCGGCTGGGGCGGCGGCGAGTTTGCTGGCAAGGTCCGAAAGCCGCTTGTCCTGATCCGACAGGCGTTGCTCCAGCCCGGCGGTGCTAGGCGGCGGCATGAGGCCGGGATTGGCCCTAAGAACAGCGATCGTGCCACCTGCCCCGAGGGCCGCAGCGACCGCGCCGCCAAGCGCCAGGGGCCAAAAACGCGGGCGGCGCGGGGCTTGAGGCGCCGCCTCTGCCTGCGGCTCCGGCGGCTTTGCCTGCGGCTCCGGCTCAACCGTCTCGTCGGCGCCCGGCATGGCCAGCGCGACGGGTTCGTCTGCCAGAGCCTCAGGCCCGTTTTCCTGGGCTTGCGCCAGGCCTTCGTCCTGGGATGCACCGGCTTTGCCTCGTCGCGCCATGTCGCCCCCTCCGGACCAGACAGAATCTTCTCAAGGACCAATCTAGTGACCCCGGGCCGCCGCCTCAACCTTCCGGCGCCGTTCCCAAAGTCGCAGCCAGACAGGCGAGCAGGCTTTCGCCGTCGGGTCGCGCTGCAACGCAGATCGTTGCACCCTCCGCCTCGACCAGTTCTGCGGCGATGGCCGGGCTGAGTGCCGCGAGCCGGAGCGGTGCCCTGTGCCCCCCGGCAGCCGCAAGGAAAAGCCGCGCCGAACGGGGCGAGAAAATGGGAACAAGCACCGGTCGGTCGGCGGCGAGCAGTGCCTGTGCCTCCGCCGAAAGCGGGACGGGGTCCTGACAGTAGGTTTCCACAGAAATCGTCTCTATTCCGGCAGAAACCAGCAATTCCGGCAGATCGACCGCCCGCTCGCGACCATGTGGCCAGAGCAGCCGCCGACCGGCGGCTTCCTTGCGCAGGACGGCGGCAAGGCGCTGGGCATCGCCGGGGCCCGGGTGCGCGTCGAAGCCATGTTTGACAGCAACCTCGGCCGTGCGTTTGCCTACACACCAGGCGGGCAGATCGCGTGCGGGGCTGATCCGGCAGAAGGCCTCGACCGCGGTCTCGGAGGTGAAGATCACACCGTCTATGGCGCTCAGGTCGATCCTGGGCGACAGGTAGCGAACATTCATCAAAGGCGCGATCACCACGGGCCAATCCGCCCCGAACCGCGCGCGGAAGGCCGCAGCGAAGCGGCGCGAGGCGGCTTCGGGCCGGGTCAGCAGCACTGTCGGGCGTGGCCGCTCTGTCATCCTAGTGGGTCATCCATTGCGCGATGGTTCGGCATTGTCGGATCGCCGCCCCGGTGTTACCTGCCGGGGGACCGGCTTGCAACGATGGAGCCATGGCAGAGACGCTGACATATCTCGGCATCGAAAGCAGCTGCGACGATACCGCGGCGGCTGTCGTGCGCCTTGAGGATGACCGTGGTGCGGTTCTGGCGTCGGTCGTGCAGGGCCAGACCGCGCTTCATGCCGATTTCGGCGGCGTGGTGCCTGAGATCGCGGCGCGCGCGCATGCCGAGCGGCTGGATCTGGTAACCGCCGAGGCGCTGGAAGCGGCGGGCGTGAGACTGGCGGATCTGGACGGGATCGCGGTGACGGCCGGGCCGGGGCTGATCGGCGGGGTGATGTCGGGCGTGATGTTCGCGCGCGGGCTTGCCGCCGGGTCTGGCCTGCCGCTTCTGCCGGTCAACCATCTCGCGGGCCACGCATTAACCCCGCGCCTGACCGACGGGCTGGCCTTTCCTTATCTGATGCTTCTGGTTTCGGGCGGGCATTGTCAGTTTCTGATCGTCCGGGCGCCGGACCAGTTCACGCGCCTCGGCGGCACGATCGACGATGCGCCGGGCGAGGCGTTCGACAAGGTGGCAAAGCTTCTGGGCCTTGGCCAGCCGGGCGGACCACTGGTCGAGGCGGAAGCCTCGCGCGGCGACCAGGGCCGCTATGTCTTTCCGCGCCCGCTGCTGGACCGGCCGGGGTGTGACATGTCCTTTTCCGGCCTCAAGACCGCGATCCTGCGCGCCCGCGATGCGATCGTGGCCGACAAGGGCGGACTGACCCTTCAGGACCGCGCCGACCTGTGCGCCGGTTTTCAGACGGCTGTCGCGGCGGTCCTGACCGAAAAATCCCGCCGGGCGCTGGCGGTCTATCTGGCCGAACAACCCGCCCAGCCCGCTTTCGCGGTTGCGGGCGGCGTCGCCGCCAATGGGGCGATCCGCATGTGGCTGACCGATCTGTGCGCGGGCCTCGGCGTCCGCTTCACGGCGCCGCCCTTGTCGCTGTGCACCGACAATGCGGCGATGATCGCCTGGGCGGGGATCGAACTGCACCGAATTGGCCAGCGTCCCGCGGGCGAGATCACGGCCCGTCCGCGCTGGCCGCTCGATGACAGCGCGCCCGCGATGCTCGGGTCCGGCAAGAAGGGGGCGAAGGCATGAGGATCGCGGTTCTGGGGGCGGGGGCCTTCGGCACGGCCCTGGCGGTGGCGCTGGCGCGGGGCGGTGAAAGCGTGGGCCTCTGGGCGCGGAATGAGGGCCAGGCGGCGGCGATGAAAGCCGGGCGCGAAAACGCGGGCCGCCTGCCGGGGGTGAAAATACCAGAAACAGTGTCTGTTTCTGCTGAAATCGCCGATTTTCGCGCCGCGGATACCCTGCTGTTGGCAGTTCCGATGCAGTCGCTCGCGGGCTTCGTGGGCCGCCATCGAGATGCACTTGCCGGACGCGCGCTGGTGGCCTGCGCCAAGGGGATCGACCTGACGAGCCTGCGCGGGCCGACCGCGATACTGGCCGAGCGCTTCGCGGGCAGCCACCCCGCCGTCCTGACCGGGCCGAGCTTTGCCGCCGACATTGCGCGCGGCCTGCCCACCGCGCTGACGCTCGCCTGCGCCGATGAGGTGCGGGGCGCGGCGTTGCAGGACCAGCTTTCGACCCCGGTCCTGAGGCTCTACCGCACGACCGACGTGACCGGGGCGGAACTGGGCGGCGCCCTGAAGAACGTCATCGCCATTGCGGCGGGGGTGATCGCGGGCGCGGGGCTGGGCGATAGCGCGCGCGCCGCCCTGATGACGCGCGGCTTTGCCGAGATCGTGCGGCTGGCCGAACGGCTGGGGGCACGGGGCGAAACTTTGATGGGTCTGTCCGGGCTTGGCGACCTGATCCTGACCTGCACCTCGGATCAGTCGCGGAACTTCCGCTATGGCCGGGCGCTCGGCGCCGGAACCGCCTTTGACACGCGAACCACCGTCGAGGGGGCGGCCACGGCGAAAGCTGCGCTGGCATTGGCGCAAAAGCTCGGCATCGACGTACCCGTGACTGCGATGGTCGCGGCGCTGGTTGACGGTCGCGTAAGCGTCGGGGAAGCTATGGCGGCGCTGATGGCGCGCCCGTTGAAGAAGGAATGATGATGCGTTTCGCCGTGATCTGCCGCGACAAGCCCGGTGCGCTTGAGCTGCGCCTTGCCAACCGCGCCGCCCACCTTGCCTATATCGAGGAAACCGGCGTGGTCGAGATGGCCGGTCCGTTTCTGGACGGTGGCCAGATGGTCGGTTCGCTGGTGATCCTGACGACCGACAGTCTTGAGGCAGCGAACGCCTGGGCGGCGGGCGATCCCTATGGCAAGGCAGGGCTTTTCGACAGCGTCGCGGTCATCGAATGGAAGAAGGTGATCGGCTGATGGCCTACTGGCTTTTCAAATCCGAACCCGACACCTGGAGCTGGGACCAGCAGGTCGCCAAGGGCGCCGCGGGCGAGGAATGGCACGGCGTGCGCAATTATCAGGCCCGCAACAACATGCGGGCGATGAAGGTGGGCGAGCGCGGCTTTTTCTACCATTCCAATATCGGGAAAGAGATCGTCGGCGTGGTCGAGGTCAGCGCGGAAAGCGCGCCCGACAGCACCACCGATGATCCGCGCTGGGACTGCGTCCATATCCGCGCGGTGAAACCCTTCGCGCGGCCGGTGACGCTTGAGGATTGCAAGGCGCATCCGGGTCTGTCGCAGATGGTGCTGGTGAACAACATGCGCCTGTCGGTCCAGCCGGTTACGGACGAGGAATGGCACATCATCTGCGGGCTGGGCGGGATCGAGGCCTGAGATTTCGCTTGGCCGCGCGGCGGTTGCAGGCCATCCTCCCGCCCGCGTGAACCGAGGGAGGACGCGATGGAACTTCTCAATGTGCTGGCGGCGGCGGTCGGCGCCTATGTCTTCGGTGCGGTCTGGTACATGAGCCTCAGCAAGGCCTGGATGGCGGCCTCCGGCGTTCAGGCCGGGCCGGACGGACGGCCCGCGAACGGGTCGAGCCCGATGCCCTATGTCACCGGCTTTCTGGCGATGGTCGTGGTCGCCGGCATGATGCGGCACATTTTCGCGATGGCGGGCATCGATACGGTCGGCAAGGGCATTCTCGCGGGCCTGGGAATCGGCGCTTTCTTCGTCATGCCGTTCCTGGCGATGAACTATGCGTTTGCGATGCGCACGTCGAAGCTGACGCTGATCGACGGCGCCAATGCGACGATCGCCTGCGCGATCATGGGCGCCATCCTGATGCTGTTCTGAAAGAAAAAGGGTCCCGGCGCCGCTGGCCGGGACCCTTTCCACCCGAGTGCACCCCTGCACCACGTGAAATCCGGGTCTCGGCCATCCTGGCCTGACAAGGGAAACATACCCCGCATCACCCTGCCCCCGCAAGGGCAGAGTGTCTAAAATTTCAAGAGAAACAGCGGGTTACATAAACTTTCCGTTAGGAAATACGGAAAGGGAACGCGATATTACTTGTAAACTTTCTCTTTGCCGAAATGCTTGGTCAGCATGTAGTAGATCACCGGGCGGTACTTGTTGCGCTCGGACTTGCCATAGGTTTCGATCACGGCATTGATCGCCGCCATCAACTCCGGCCCGTCCTTGAGGCCGAGCTTCTTGATGAGGAAATTGGTCTTCACCAGCTCAAGCTCGGACGACTGGCTTGCCGCGACGGTTTCGGAATCGGCGCTGTAGATCGCCGGACCGCAGCCGATCGTGACCTTGGTCAGAAGATCCATGTCTGGGGTCATCTTGCATTTGTTCTTCAGATCGTCCGCATATTTGGCGATCAGTTCATCTCTCTTTCCCATCTTACATCCACCCGTTCCGATTTATGTTGATCTTCAAGACGGCCGCCGCCGCCCGGGCGAAAGCTTACGGTCGGTTCCGCCTTCTTGGCAAAGTGAAAGATCGGGCTTTTTTCACCCCAAAAGGAAAAAGGGGCGGAAAACCGCCCCTTCTCCAGACCTTTCCGGAAGGTCAGTAGCGATAATGGTCCGACTTGAACGGGCCCTCGACAGTCACGCCGATATAGTCGGCCTGGTCCTTGCGCAGCTCGGTCAGCTTCACGCCGATGCGCTTGAGGTGCAGGCGCGCGACCTTTTCGTCGAGGTGCTTGGGCAGGATATAGACGCCAGGGGCATAGTCCTTGCCCTTGGTCCAAAGTTCGATCTGCGCCAGCACCTGGTTGGTGAAGGAGGCCGACATCACGAAGGACGGATGGCCCGTGGCATTGCCAAGGTTCAAGAGCCGGCCCTCGGACAGGAGGATGATCTTGTTGCCCGACGGCATCTCGATCATGTCGACCTGATCCTTGACGTTGGTCCATTTGTGGTTCTTCAGCGCGGCCACCTGAATTTCATTGTCGAAATGGCCGATGTTGCCGACGATGGCCATGTTCTTCATCGCGCGCATATGCTCGATGCGGATCACGTCCTTGTTGCCGGTCGTGGTGATGAAGATGTCGGCGCTGGCGACCTCATCTTCCAGAAGCGTGACCTCATAGCCGTCCATCGCCGCCTGCAGCGCGCAGATCGGGTCGATCTCGGTCACCTTCACGCGGGCCCCGGCACCCCGCAGCGAGGCGGCAGAGCCCTTGCCCACGTCGCCATAGCCGCAGACGACCGCGACCTTGCCCGCCATCATCGTGTCGGTGGCGCGGCGGATACCGTCGACCAGCGATTCCTTGCAGCCGTACTTATTGTCGAATTTCGACTTGGTGACAGAATCGTTCACGTTGATCGTGGGGAAGGGCAGAAGACCTTTCTTGTGCAGATCATACAGGCGGTGAACGCCGGTCGTGGTTTCTTCCGACACGCCCTTGATCGCGGCGCGCTGCTTGGTGAACCAGCCGGGGCTTGCCGCCAGACGCTTCTTGATCTGGTTGAAGAGGCAGACCTCTTCTTCCGAGGTCGGAACCTCGATAAGGTCTTTCTCACCGGCTTCGACGCGGGCGCCCATCAGGATGTAGAGCGTCGCATCCCCGCCATCGTCGAGGATCATGTTGCAGGTGCCGCCTTCGCCGCCGAACTGGAAGATCTTGTCTGTATATTCCCAGTATTCCGCCAGCGTTTCGCCCTTGATCGCGAAGACCGGCGTGCCGGAGGCGGCGATGGCCGCTGCGGCATGGTCCTGGGTCGAGAAGATGTTGCACGAGGCCCAGCGCACGTCGGCGCCAAGCGCGGTCAGCGTTTCGATCAGCACGGCGGTCTGGATCGTCATGTGCAGCGATCCGGCGATCTTCGCGCCCTTCAGCGGCTGGGCCGCGCCATATTCCTCGCGCAGGGCCATCAGGCCCGGCATTTCGGTTTCCGCGATGTCGAGTTCCTTGCGGCCGAAGGCGGCAAGCGAAATGTCTTTGACGATATAGTCCTGAGCCATCAGGCCGTGCTCCTCAATCAAGATTTGCGGTCAGATAGCATTCCCTTCCCCTCGGAGCAATCAACCCTGTGGGCTGGGTGAATTTGCCCGAAATATCCGCCCGCGAAGCGCGATTTGTAGAAACGGCGGCAACCGGTCGACCAGTTGCCCGGCCTGAACGGCCAGCACCATGCACAATGGCGGCATGGCAAGGAAGAAGAGAAGGTAGGACGGGTCATGTTCCGACCCGGCGATCCGCGACCAGGGCAGCCAGAAAACCCCGATGACGCAAGCGTGCGACAGATAGGCAAGATAGCTGTGCCGCCCCCATTCTGCGACGCTTCGGGCGGTCGGATTTTCGACCAGCGCATAGGCGATGGCGACGATCAGGCAGCCGATACCCGCGCGGCGCAGAAGGTCATGGATGATCTCGAACGGGAAACCGCGGCCCGGATAGAGGTGGTAGAGCAAGGTTGCGGCGATGCTGAAGCCGAACCCCCAGACGAGGGAGAAGCGCGGTTCGGCAAGGCGCGCGATCGTCCAGCCGCTTCGGGCGCAGGCGGCACCCAGAACCATGAACGTAAAAATCTGGGGCCGGAACAACAGCGGTTCCGTGTGGGGCAGAAAGTTCACCCCGATCGCGATCAGGACGCTCAGCACCGGCGACATCCGGACGAGTGGCGCCATGAGCCGCAGCATCAGCGTCGCCGCGATCAGGTCGCGCACAAAGAACAGCGACTGGTTGGCGGTGCGCCCGGCAAGGCCGGTCCAGCCGTTGAGCCAGCCAATCCAGCCCTCGCCGACCAGCGCCACCGCGTTCGACGGCGCGCCGATCCGGCCGCGCAGCCAGGCCATCACGAGGAAGATCGCGCTCCAGACCAGCATGGGCAGCAGGATCGAAAAGCCGAGGCGGCGCGCGATATCGGGCAAGGGCTTGGTGACGCCGGTGGACCAGAAGAGATAGCCCGACACGAAACTCAGAGTCGTGACACTGACCCTGCCGAGCGTCTCACCGAAGAAAACCCCGGCGGCAGCGCCCGGCCCGTCGCTGATGTAAGACGCCACGGCAAGACCCGGCGTGACATGGACCCACATCATGCAGGTGATGCAGATCACGCGCACAAGTTCGATCTGAATGCTCTCGTCCCGGGTCACGCTGCTGGGGCTCCGCACAGCCGTTTGATTGACGAACCCGTCCCGGCACTCGTAAGGAACGGTTCAGAGCAACATCCACGAACCCCGGCCGGTCAAGCGGCCGCCGCGCGGGTCGTGCGGTTTCGGGTGAACTGTGGCCAATAAGCGTGCATGGCAGAGAATGCTGTCGGGGCGGCGGCTGGACCTTCTGGACCCGACGCCCATGGATATCGAGATCGCCGATATTGCCCATGGGCTGGCCTTCGTCGCGCGCTGGAACGGGCAGACGGTCGGCGACTGGCCCTATTCGGTCGCCGAACATTCGCTGCTGGTCGAGGAGATATTTTCGCGCCTCAATCCCGGCATCGGCGCGCGCTGGCAATTGGCGGCGCTTTTGCATGATGCGCCGGAATATGTGATCGGCGACATGATCAGCCCGGTGAAGGCCGCCGTCGGGCCGGGCTACGGGCTTCTGGACGAACGGCTGACGGCGGCGGTCCATCTGCGTTTCGGCCTGCCCGCGAGCCTGCCCGTCGCGATCAAGAAAGAGATCAAGCGCGCCGACCGGATTTCGGCCTGGGCCGAGGCGGTGCAGATCGCGGGCTTCACGCGGGCGGAGGCCGACCGGTTCTTCGGCCGTCCTCCGCATCAGGATCTTCCGGCAATCGACATCCGGCTGCGGCCGCCGGCCGAGGTGCGCGCCGCCTTCGTCGCGCGTCACAGCGATCTTCTCGGGGCGGCCTAGCCAAGGATCCCCGCGAAGGAAAGCCAGCGGCGGCGGCGGCGAGGCTCGCGCGCTTCGAGTATCTGGCGCGCGCGCCGTTCCTCGGGCCAATCCGCCTTGCGATGGGGCAGATCCTGGAAGGTGGCGACATAGAGGGTATCGGCGAGTATGTTCAACATTTTCTTCTCCATTCGTCGAAGTTTCTGATTGAAAACTACGCGCCATTGAAGAAAACTCCCAATCAATTGGATTTCCTGTATGTTAGGAAAACTAACATATGTCGCAGATCGACTGGCTGAATTTCCCGCCGCTCTCTGCCCTGCGCGCGCTTGAAGCGGCCGTGCGCCTTGGCGGCTACAGCGCCGCCGCGCGGGCGCTGAACGTCACCCATGCCGCGATCGCCCAGCAGGTTCGCGGGCTGGAGGAGTTCCTCGGTCGCCCGCTTGTCCATCGCGAGGGCCGCCAGCTGGTCTTCTCGGACGAGGCGCAGGAACTGGCCGCCGCCGCCAACCGGGGGTTCGCCGAAATGCAGACGGCGCTGATGGCGCTCAGGGCGCGGCAGAAGCCGAATGCGCTCTCGGTGACCACGACGCCGATCTTCGCCGAACGCTGGCTGATGCCACGCCTGCGCGATTTCTGGATGCGCCATCCCGACATCACCCTGACGCTGCGGGCCGAACAGGATGTCGTCGACCTCCGGCGCGAAGGCATCGATGTCGCGATCCGTTACGGGCTCGGGCACTGGCCCGGCGTCGAGGCAGAGTTCCTGACCTCGGCGCGGATGATGGCGGTCGGCGCCGAAAGCCTGTTGCAAGGCCGCGCTGACCCTTCACCCGGGGACCTGAAGGACCTGCCGTGGGTGCTGGAACAGGGCTGGCCGGAAACGGAGCAATGGCTGGCCTGCAGCGGCGTGGACTTGTCGGGCAGCGCCAAGAGCTATTTCCTGACCGAGGAACTGATGCTGGCCGCGGGTCGCGCCGGGCTTGGCCTGTTCGTGGCCAGCTCGGCCATCGTCGAACAGGACATAGCCGAGGGTCGCCTGCGTCTGCTGCTGGACGACTGCAACGATACCCACAGCGGCTATTTCATCGTGACAGCGCCGGGGCCGCTGACGGTTGCAAAGCGGACTTTCATCAAATGGCTGCGCGCGCAAGCGCAGGGCGGGCCGTCATGACGCCCGGCTTGCAGGTCACCCCATCTCGGGCGTGCCGCCCCTTTGGCGGATGCGGCGCGCATCGACCCGGGTGATCCATATCGCAAGCCCGATCCAGCTGACGACATAGATCAGCCCTCCGGCCAACACGACCTCGCCCGGTATCGGGCCGATATCGGCGCGGTTCACGAAGCCCGCGAAGCTTTGCACCGGCACCGGATGGACAGTGATCTTGCCGCAATAGGCCAGGGTCTGGATCAGGAGGATCCAGAGGTAGTTCGACCGAACCCGCCGCGCGACCGCCACCAGATAGGAAACGTGATAGCGAGGGTGGGCATAGTCATCGGCGAGGATGCGCTGCCAGTTCATCTCGGTATGCAGATCGCCGTCCTGCAGCATCGGCACGTAGAAATTCCGCTCCAGCCAGCGCGAACGGGCGCGCCAGACGCTGAAATAGCGGTAACGCCGCGCCTCGAGCGCGAGGAAGAGCATGATCAGGATGCCGACCAGCACCAGCGGCAAGGGCGAGGCGCCGGGCGAGGAATAGGTGATCGACAAAGCCACGCCGAGCGTGACCACCGACCAGTTGGTGGTCGTGTCGAGCCGCGTCCGCCAGATGGTGGAGCGGTAGACCTCGCCCCGATACAGATGCGCAAGCGCGCCGATCTCGGCGGCGGAAAATTCGTTCGCATCGCTCGCGCGGCGTTTTTCCGACATGGCCCCTCCCTCGCGCGCCTTCGCGGACCCTGGAAGGGACCGGCGCGTCTTGGTTCTATCAGGCGCCCGCCGAACCCTCGTGGCAAGTCTCAATCGCAGGAAATTTCGGCGATCTTCGCATAATCGGGCGGATAGCGGCCCGCGCCCATCACCCAACCGAGTCTTTCGGGGTCCCATTCGTTCACGAACTGCCAGACCGGCTTGCCGTCAGGCGTTACCTCGAACACCCTCCCGCCGTCGGTCTCTGTGATCAGAAGGTTGCCGTTCGGCTCCAGCTCCTGCTTGCCACGGAAGGGCGTGTAGAAAATGTTCCGCGCGTCGGACTGATAAGCCACGCGGCTGGCGCCGCTTGCGGGATCGATGAGCAATATGCGTGAGCCACCAAGTCCACCCAGGTGATTGTTCGATGCCCGCGCCACGCCCGCGGGCCGGTTGTCGAGCGCCGAGATCGTGCCGTCGGGGCGGAAATCGGCGTCGTGCTGCGAACGAAGCGGTCCGGCGAACCACCATTTCACGGCATGGCTCTCGCGGTCGATCACCCAGAGCTGCGAGAGGTTGCGGCTGGAGACGAGCACATCGCCTGCCTTGAACATCGGAAAGGCGGGGGCAAGCGCGTCGGACAGGACCTCGACATCGTTGATGTGCAGGACATCGTCGAGATGGGCGAAGTCGGCTTGCACCAACCCCGGACCCGGCCCTTTCAGAAGCGCGTCGAGGAGATTGATCTCCTCAAGCTTGGCGCCGGTGTCAGGGTCGAAACGGGCCAGATGGTCGAAGGCGAATGGCATCGGCGCGATCCTGAGTTCGCGGACCGGATCGGCGCCGATCGGCGTCCAGATGTCACCCTTGTCATCGACGAAGATCGCGTGATGGCTCCGGTCATGATTGCGCCATCTGATCTCGCCGCAGGCATCGAAGCGGACAAGCCCGCGCCCGTCGAGATTGGCCAGAACATCGCCGTTCGGAAAAAGGAAATCGCCGTGGATCAGCGCGTGATAGCGGTGCTTCATCTCGTCGGGGGCGATCTTGAAGAAATCGGTCGGCCATTCCTTCAAAAGAGTGCCGTCGGCGGCATAAAGCCGGAAACCCAGCACCTGCCCGAAAAGGCCAGCGACGAAGGTGACACCGGGCTGCATTTCGTCGGGCAGCGACAGCGTGACACCCGCGCCATCGTGGAAGCCGTCGCGCGGACGATCGACGATATGCTGGGACGGCCGGGC
The DNA here is from genome assembly GCF_030143255.1 of Frigidibacter sp. SD6-1. Classification (GTDB taxonomy): domain Bacteria; phylum Pseudomonadota; class Alphaproteobacteria; order Rhodobacterales; family Rhodobacteraceae; genus TMP-24. Next base: position 112,844 of record NZ_JARJNR010000007.1, on the reverse strand, counting down.
AAGGAGTGCATCGCGCGAATAGCTGTAAACCTCGGAGGCGCCCGAGATGGCATTCTTCAGGAGACCGGCGGGCGGCTTGCCGGTGACGCCCAGCCCGAGCCCGCCCGCGAAGGCAAGAAACAGGGCGCCAATCGCGGGAATGATCCACGCCTTTCCGCTGTTCGGTTCCGACACGGTTCCTCCCCGCAGCCCATTCGCACCTGTCCCAGTTAACCCCAAGCCGCCCGTCTAACCAAGTCTGCGGCGATTTGACGGCTCACGCGCGAACGATTGTTGACCTACATCAAAGCCCGGCGGCACCCTTCTCCGCATAAGCAACAGGACGCGAACAGTGAACAGGCGGCCCGAATGAGCGCCAACGACAGCCCTCCATCGCTTTATGCGGTGCATGAACCGGTGTTTCCGCGCCGGGTCAAAGGCACGTTCCGCAATCTGAAATGGATCATCATGGCGGTGACGCTGGGGATCTATTACATCACGCCCTGGCTCAGATGGGATCGCGGACCTTCGCTGCCCGATCAGGCGGTGCTGGTCGATCTGGCGAACCGGCGCTTCTTCTTCTTCATGATCGAGATCTGGCCCGACGAGTTCTATTTCGTTGCGGGCCTGCTGATCATGGCGGGGCTTGGCCTGTTTCTCTTTACCTCCGCGCTGGGCCGGGTCTGGTGCGGCTACGCCTGCCCGCAGACGGTCTGGACCGATCTTTACATCCTTGTCGAACGCTGGATCGAGGGCGACCGCAATGCCCGCGTCCGGCTGTACCATCAGAAATGGAACGCGCAGAAAATCCGGCTTCGCGCGATCAAGTGGGTGGTCTGGTTCCTGATCGGGCTCGCGACCGGCGGGGCGTGGATTTTCTATTTCACCGATGCGCCGACGCTCTTCTGGAACCTTCTGGACGGCACGGCCCATCCGGTCGCCTATGTCACGATGGGCCTCCTGACCTTCACCACCTTCTTCTTCGGCGGCTTCGCACGCGAACAGATCTGCATCTATGCCTGTCCCTGGCCCCGCATCCAGGCGGCGATGATGGACGAAGATACGCTGGTCGTCGCCTATCGCGAATGGCGGGGTGAGCCGCGCGGCAAGCTCAGGAAACCCGATGATCCAGAAGTTGAGAAGCAGGGCGACTGCATCGACTGCATGGCCTGCGTGAACGTCTGCCCGATGGGGATCGACATCCGCAAGGGCCAGCAGCTGGAATGCATCACCTGTGCCTTGTGCATCGACGCCTGCGACGAGGTGATGGACCGGATCGGCAAGCCGCGCGGCCTGATCGACTATATGGCGCTGAAGGATGAAACGCTCGAACGCGCGGGCGGCACGGCGCGCAATATCTGGAAACATATCTTCCGGCCGCGCACCCTGCTCTACACAGCACTGTGGGCCTCGGTCGGCGTGGCGATGATCGTGGCTCTGTTCCTGCGTTCGCCCATCGGCCTCAATGTCACGCCGGTTCGCAATCCCCTCTACGTCACGCTGAAGGACGGCACGATCCGCAATACCTACGAGGTGCGCCTTCACAACAAGCATGGCGAGGAGCGTCCTTTCCACATATCGGTGACGGCCGAGGAGGCGCTGGAGATTTCGCTCGAAGGGCGCGACAATACGGTGGTGAACGTCCCCGCAGACGGCACCCTGACCCAGCGCATCTATGTCACCGCCGCGCCCGGGTCGAAGGCGGCCGAGGGCGGGCTGCTGGAGATGCGCTTCTGGGTCGTCGATCTGACAGAGGCCACCGACCGGGTCAGCGCCGACACGGTCTTCCACGGCAAGGGAGAGTGAGATGGCGCGCGAACTCACAGGACGGAAGGTCTTTGCCATCACCGCCGGGGCCTTCGCCGTCATCATCGGCGTGAATGTCTTCATGGCGGTGAAGGCGGTCGGCACGTTTCCGGGGCTTGAGGTACAGAATTCCTATGTCGCCTCGCAGACGTTCGAGGCAGAGCGCGCGGCGCAGGAAAGGCTCGGCTGGACGCTTGGCTACCGGTATGAGGGGGGCGAGCTGATCCTGTCCTTCCGCGACCGCGCGGGCCAGCCGGTCCGGGCAAAGGACATCAGCGCGCTGATTGGCCGGACGACAGAGGCGGCGGAAGACAAGCGCCCCGCCTTTACCTTTCGTGATGGTGACTTCCGCGCGCCGGTCGATCTGGGTCAGGGCCGCTGGATGGTGCTCTTGGAGGCGCGGGCCGAGGATGGCACGCGGTTTCACCAGCGGCTTGATCTTTATGTGAAAGGCTAGGCCATGAGCCTTGCCGAACCCCTTTCCCTGTCGGCTTGCCCCGCCTGTGTCGCGCTGCCCGCGACCGAGATGCTGGTGCAGTCGCGGATGCGGGCGGCTTCCGAAGGAATTGTCCTGTCGATACCGGAGGCGAAGGACGGCATGGCGATGGCCGCGATCGAGCGGCGGCTTGCGGCAGAGCCGGGCGTCCTGTCGGCGCGCGTCAACCTGACCCGCCGCCGGGTCTCGGTTGTGGCCGCGCCCGAGGTTCTGCCCGAGCGGTTGATCTCGGTGCTGGAAGAGGTCGGCCAACCGGCGTTCGAGCTTGATCCCGGCCTTCTGACCACGACCGACAGCGAAAGGCGCGGGCGAGACCTTCTGATGCGTCTGGGCGTCGCCGGTTTCGCCATGATGAACATCATGCTTCTGTCGGTCGCTGTCTGGTCGGGGGCCGAGGATGCGACACGCGATCTTTTCCACTGGATCAGCGCGATGATCGCCCTGCCGACGCTCGTCTTCGCGGGCCAGCCCTTCTTCGCCTCCGCCCTCGCCTCGATCCGGGCACGGCGGCTGGGAATGGACGTGCCGATCTCGCTCGCACTGATCCTGTCGTCCGCCGTGTCGCTTTACGAGACGGTCATGGGCGGCGAGCATGCCTATTTCGACGCGGGCGTATCTCTGTGCTTCTTCCTCCTGATCGGCCGCTATCTCGATTATCGCTCGCGCGCTCAGGCCCGGTCTGCGGCAGAGGAGCTGGCGGCGCTGGAAGTGCCGCGTGCCATCCGGCTGGATGCCGACGGCGAGGCGCGGCTGGTGCCCGTGGCAGACGTTCTGCCGGGCGATCTGGTCCTCGTGCGCCCCGGCGCGCGGATGCCCGTCGACGGCGTGGTGGAGGCGGGGGCGTCCGAGACCGACCGCTCGCTCCTGACCGGCGAAACGCGGCCCGTGGCGGTGGAGACCGGGGCCTTGGTCAGTGCGGGCGAGGTCAACCTCACCGGTCCCTTGCAGGTGCGGGTTCAGGCGGCGGGTGCGTCATCGTCACTTCATCGGCTCGCCGATCTGGTGGCGGTCGCGGAAAGCGCGAAGAACCGCTATATCTCGCTCGCCGACCGGATGGCGCGGCGCTATTCGCCGATGGTTCATCTTCTGGCGCTCGGCGCGTTCCTCTTCTGGATCACCCGCACCCATGACATGCGGCTAGCGCTGAACATCGCCTCGGCGGTGCTGATCATCACGTGCCCCTGCGCCCTGGCGCTGGCGGTGCCGTCGGTCGTGACCTCCGCCTCGGGGCGGCTTTTCCGCAAGGGGCTTCTGGTCAAGGACGGTACGGCGCTGGAGCGGCTGGCTGAAGTGAGCCATGTGGTCTTCGACAAGACCGGCACGCTGACGATGGGTGCGCCGGAACCGGCGAACCTCGACAGCCTGACCAGCGAGGAGGCGCGCGTGGCGCTTGCTCTCGCGGACGGGTCCGCTCATCCCCTGTCGCGCGCGCTGGCTGAGGGTCTGAAAGCGCGCAATGTCAGCCCGGCAGTCGTGACCGACCTGCGCGAAATCGCCGGTTATGGGGTCGAGGGCCTGTGGCAGGGCGGTCGCGTGCGGCTAGGGCGTGCGGCCTGGGTCGGCGCGGAAGCGGCCGAGGGCAGCGCGAGCTATCTTGCCGTCGGCGCGGCGCGCAAGGCCCTGATCTTCACCGACCGCCTGCGGCCGGGCGCCGAGGAGGCGGTCGCGGCGCTGAAGGCGGCGGGCCTTGGCGTGACGCTCCTCTCTGGCGATGCGGAAGGTCCGGTGGCGGGGCTGGCCCGCTTGCTGGGGATCGAGACATGGCAAAGCGGCATGCTGCCCGCCGAGAAGGCCGCCCATATCGAGGGGCAGAAGGCGAAGGGCGCGCATGTGCTGATGGTGGGCGACGGGCTGAACGATACGGTGGCGCTCGCCTCAGCCCATGTCTCGGTCTCGCCCGCCTCGGCACTCGATGCCGCGCGCACCGCGTCCGACATCGTGCTGCTGGGCCAGTCGCTGGCGCCCATCGCCGAGGCGCGCACCATCGCCGTCAGGGCGCGGGCGCGGATCAAGGAGAATTTCGCGCTTTCGCTCGGCTATAACGCGCTCGCCGTGCCCGTGGCGCTGGCGGGTTTCGCCACGCCCCTGATCGCGGCTTTCGCCATGTCGACATCGTCGCTCCTGGTGACGCTCAACGCGCTGCGGCTGAAATAGGCGCCCGCGATGGAAATGCTCGTCATCCTCATCCCGGTCTCGCTTCTCTTGGGCGGCCTGGGGCTCGCGGCCTTCCTCTGGTCGCTGAAGACCCGCCAGTATGATGACCCGGACGGCGACGCGCAGCGCATCCTGAACAAGGACTGGGACGAGAGACCGAAGCCGTGATTGTCCGACGCTGGCGGTGCCGGATTTCGACACGAAATCCGGTCCGAAATCTTTGAAAGATTTCGGGCGGCGCGGCGCTGGAAGCGCTCACTTTACCCTGCCGGACTAAGCACCGTGCATTCCGTCCCGCGCGCGCTGAGGCGGCGGCAGGCGAGTTCGGCATCTTCCTGGGTCATGCCGACGAAATTGGCGTCGAACGCGCCTTTGCGACTTGAAACCTTGCGCAAGGCCTCGTCCAGCGTCGCCATCTCGACCAGCGCAGTGCGCAAGAGCTCGCGTTCGGCGTTGTAGCGTGAGGAAAAGCTGCCGACATTGATCCCCCATTCGCGGCCGTCCGAGGTGGACACGCGGGTGACGATTTCCAGGTCGGGATTCTTCGGCTCGACCGGCAGGTCGGCGCTTGTATCGGCACTGGCAAGGATCACCTCGGCCGCCGCTTCAGTTGCCGCGTCGGATGCTGCGACCGGCGCGGGCGGCGTCAGAAGGACCGCCTCGCTCAGCTGATTGTCGTCGGGCGTGACCGGGGTCGCTGCAGGTTCGACGACTGCCGCTGCGATCTCGAGATCCTTCGGAAGGTTGGCGCTTTCGGGGTCGGCAATCACATTCGCGGCAAGCGCGGTCTCGGCAGTCTCTTCGGACGCAGGCGTCGCTTCCGCAACCGCCGTCGGCGCATCTGTCACGGTGGCGCCGGGGCGGGCGGGCGGAACGGGCGTTGCCTTCGGTGCGATTGCCGATGCGGTGGCGATGGCAGCGGTCGCGTCTTCCTCGGGGGCCGCCGCGACCGCCTCTGCGCCGGGCGGCGCTTCGGTGGTCTCCGGCGCGGGCGTTGCGGTTCCGGCCGGTTCAGCCATGGCGAGCGTCTCGGGCTGCGGCGTCGCCGTCTGCTCGAAGGCGGGCTCGGCGTTCGCTTCGGCCAGGGCGGCATCGATGGTTCCGGCGAGCGAGGCCATCAGATCATCAGTCGCGGCGGCCATCTCTGCCGCCTCTGCGGTGATCTCGGCGTCGGGCGCCACTTCGGCTGCGGCGATGGCGAGCGGTGCCGCGAGCGGCCTTGGTCGCGGCCGCGGGCTCTCGGCGACAGCGACATTCAGGCGGATGGTCTTGCCTGCGGCGGGAACCGACGGATCGACGTTCGCCGCGATGGTTTCGGCCATCAGGTCTTCGTCCGGTTCGCTGATGTCGCCATTGTAGGCGATGGCGGGCGGGGGCGAGGTCTTGGCCTTGTTCGGCGCCTTGCCGAAACCGAGGTCCAGAAGCTCGGCCACGCGGGCATTGCGGTTTGCGGTCGATTTGCCGCCGAAGACGGTGGCGATGATGCGCTTGTTGCCGCGCTGGGCCGAGGCCACGAGGTTGAAGCCCGCGGGCGAGGTATAGCCGGTCTTGATCCCGTCCGCACCTTCGTAGCTGTCAAGGAAGCGGCGGTTGGTCGAGGCGACCTGCGCCATGCCCGCATCCGCCGTGCGGCGCGAGAAGAGGCCATAATATTGCGGATAATCGTAGAAGAGCCGCCGCCCGAGGATCGTCATGTCATGGGCGGTCGAAAGGTGGCCCTGCGCGGTCAGCCCGTTGGCGTTCTTGAAGGTCGTCTTCGACATGCCCATTGCTGCGGCGGTGCGGGTCATGCGCTTGGCAAAGGCGCTTTCCGTGCCTTCGATCGCCTCGCCGATCGCGGTTGCCGCGTCATTGGCCGACTTGATCGCGGCGGCGCGGATCAGATAGCGCAGCGCGATCCGCTGGCCCGGCTTCAACCCGAGCCGCGAGGGCGGCTGGGCGGCGGCATGTTTCGACACGGTCACCATCGTGTCGAGCGATATCTCGCCATGCTCGATCGCCTCGAACGCGATGTAGAGCGTCATCATCTTGGTCAGCGAAGCCGGGTGAAGGCGCGTGTTGGCATTGTCCTGATGCAGGACCTCGCCAGTGCGCGCGTCGATCACATAATCCGCGTAGGGCGCGGCCCAGGCGCCGGATGCCATAAGGACAAGCGCGAGCGCCTGAAGGAATAGAACGGACGCGTGCGCAATGCACCGCCGTAACATGGCGAATCTGTCTGTCACTGCCTACTGCCTCGCCCCGGTCTTTGCCGGGTTCTTTCTGATTTGCCTGTGACGATAGCACAGGGTCCAAAAGCCGAAAACAGCTTTTTATTCAAAGGCTTTTCCGTTGTTCTGCGTGCAACGGTATCTGCCGGATTTGGGCGGCCGTCCCATATTTGGTGGCCAGTCGGCGCTTCACCACAACATATCAGGTTCGCTCAGCCCTCGATTGCAGCGATCAGCGCAGGCAGATCGGCGATCCCGGCAAGGCTGCGGAAGCGCGGCTCGCCTTCGGGCGGCTGGTCATGTTCCAGCGCCCAGGTCAGTTCATGCGGCACATGAACGCCCCAGCCGCCAGCCGCGATCATCGGCAACACGTCGGATTTCAGCGAGTTACCGGCCATCAGCGCCCGTTCGGCGCCTGCCCCATGTCTTGCAAAAACCTGCTCGTACGTGCGGGCGGTCTTGTCCGAAACGATCTCGACGGCATGGAACAGGTCGCCGAGACCCGATTGCGCCAGCTTGCGCTCCTGATCCAGAAGGTCGCCCTTGGTGATCAGGATCAGCGGATGGCTGTCGGCCAGCGCCTCGACCGCCGCCCGCGCGCCCGCCAGAAGCTCGATCGGATGGGCAAGCATTTCCTGCCCCGCCGCGATCAGTTCGGCGATCACCCGGGCGGGTACGCGTTCGTCCGTCACCTCGATTGCGGTCTCGATCATGGAAAGGACGAAACCCTTGATGCCAAAGCCATAACGCCCAAGATTGCGCCGCTCGGCAGCCAGAAGCCGGGCATGCAGGTGATCGGAATCTGTGTAGTCCGCCAGAAGCCCCGCGAACCTTTCCTGCGTCATGCGGAAGAAGCGCTCGTTGTGCCAGAGCGTGTCGTCGGCGTCGAAACCGATGGCGGCGAGCCGCTGCATTATCTCTCCCCGAGGTGACAACGGACAAGTTGCGGAAAGGCAACCCTTTCGTCATCTTCGCATTCGACTATAATATTCGCCCTGACGCCTGCCGATTCCAAGGAGCATTTCGCCCGTGTCCCGCCTGCCCGACATGATGACCGACCCGCGGGACGGAACCGAGGGTGACGCCTCTGTCGCGACGAAGACCAAGCCCAAGACCCAGCGCCCGCCGCTCTACAAGGTCATGCTCCTGAACGACGATTACACGCCGATGGAATTCGTCGTCCATATTCTTGAGCGGTTCTTTGGGCTCAATCACGCCCAGGCGTTCGAGATCATGCTGACCGTCCACAAGAAGGGTCTGGCGGTCGTCGGGGTCTTTTCGTTCGAGATTGCCGAGACGAAGGTGGCGCAGGTGATGGATTTCTCGCGCCGTCACCAGCACCCGCTGCAATGCACGATGGAAAAGGAATAGGCGCGGGCCATGGGATCGTCGCGCCTTGAGGATGCGCTCGCCGAGGCGGGCGGCTGGCCCGCATCGGGCCGCATCCTGATACTGCGCCCGACGCTTGCCAGCGATCTGGGCTGCGTGCCGCGTGACCGCGCGGTGATCGTCACCGGCTTCCGCCCCGATTTCGATGCCTTCCGCGAACGCGGCTGGACGGTGGCCGAGGCGCCCGAAGGCGACTTTGCCGGGGCGCTGATCTTCCTGCCGCGCGCCCGGGCGCTGGCGCGGGCGCTGATCCATCAGGCGGCGATGCTGATGCCAGGGGGCGCCCCGATCTGGATCGACGGACAAAAGCATGACGGGATCGAGGCCGCGCTGAAGGACATCCGCTCGCGTGTGTCTCTGCTGGCGCAGGCCTCCAAGGCCCATGGCCGCGCTTTCGGTTTCGCCAATCCCGGCACCGGCGCTTTCGACGGCTGGCAAGCCGCCCCGCACGAGGCCGTTGCCGGCTTCGTCACCCGCCCCGGGGTCTTTTCCGCCGACGGGATCGACCCAGGCTCGGCCCTGCTCGCGCGCCATCTGCCCGCCGACCTGCGTGGCAAGGGCGCCGATCTTGGCGCGGGCTGGGGCTGGCTCGCCGCGCAGGTTCTTGCCCGGCCGGGCGTGAAAGCGCTGCATCTGGTCGAGGCGGAGGCAGAGGCCGTTGCCTGCGCGCGGGAGAATGTCACCGATCCGCGCGCCATCTTTCACTGGGCCGATGCCACCCGCTTCCGCCCGCCCGCTCTTCTGGATTTCGTGGTGACGAACCCGCCTTTCCATGTCTCGCGCGCCGCCGATCCCGCCCTTGGCGCCGCCTTCATCGAGGCCGCGCGCGGCATGCTCGCCCCATCGGGCCAACTCTGGCTCGTCGCCAACCGGACGCTGCCTTACGAGGAGGCGATGGCTCAGGCGTTCCTCGAGGTGCGCCAGATGGCGAGCGAAGGTGGCTTCAAGGTGCTGATGGGCATGAAGCCGCGCTTCAGGAAGCGCTGAGCCAGATCAATCCTCGACTGTCAGGAAGGGCGTGCCTTCCTCGATCCGGCCGATGATCGCTGCTTCCTCGCCCAGAGCCCGCAAGGCATCGACGAGCTTGTCGGCCTCTCCCGCCGGAACCGTCGCCAGCAAGCCGCCTGCCGTTTGCGGATCGAACAGCAGCTCGGCCTTCGGCCCGTCGCTGTAGAACATCCGCGCGCGGGCCCGAAGATTTGCGGGCAGCAGGCTCGACCCATGTCCTGAAGCCGCCAGCTCGACCGCGCCGGGCAGGGTGGGAACTTCCGACAGCCGGAGAGTCGCCGCCACGTCTGATGCATCGAGGATCGACAGAAGATGCCCGGCAAGGCCGAAGCCGGTGACATCGGTCATCGCGGTCGCATGGGGCGCAAGCAGCCGCGCCGCAGCACCTTGCGGGCGCTGCATATGGGCAAGAGCCCCCGCCACCACCCTGCCCGGGGCCGCCCCCAGCATCTCGGCCGCCATGATCACGCCGATGCCGATCGGCTTCGTCAGGACGATCGCCTGCCCGGGCCGCGCGCCTGCGTGCGTCACGGGGCGCGGCGCAAGGCCCGTCACGGTGAAGCCGATGGTCAGTTCGGCCCCGAGCGTCGTATGGCCGCCGACGATATCGGCGCCCTCGGGGGCAAAGACCGACAGCGCGCCCTCCATGATCTCGCGCAGCCACTCGGCCTGCAGGTCCTCAGCCATCGGCGGCAGGATGATCTGGGCGAGCGCGGCCTGCGGTTCCGCCCCCATCGACCAGACATCGCCAAGCGCGTGGATCGCGGCGATGCGGGCCATCACGTAAGGATCGAAGGTGAAGGCGCGCAGATGGTCGGTGGTGATGACCTGATGCGCGCCGCCGATCTTCAGGACCGCCGCATCGTCGCCCGCACCGGTCGCCACATCGGCCCTCTGTGGCGCAGGCAGCCGCGCCAGGGCCTGGTCGAGCGCCCCGCGCCCGGCCTTGGCCCCGCAGCCTCCGCAGAGCGGCCGGTCGGACGGCTTACCCGACGTGGCCGCAGCCGCCATCACCGGCAGGTCCTGGAACTTCGCCATGAACCTGCGGTCAATCCGGTCCTTCCAGCGCCAAAGCAGCCCGCCGTCGAGCCTCAGCCCCCATTTGTCGGCGACCGCGCCCTTGTGGCCGGTCGAGACGAGTTTCAGATAGTCTTTCTGCGGCTGATAGCAGGCGCGTGCCGTGCCTCCGCCTGCGACTGCTCTTAGATTGGCCAGAAGCACTGGCGCCTCACGCACCGCGAAGACCCCGGCCTTGGGGCGCGGCGCGTGGGCCAGATGGGCAATGTCGCCCACCGCGAAGATGCGCGGATCGCTTTCGCTCTGCAACGTCGGCCCGACCCGCACGAACCCGCCTTCAAGCGCCAGCCCCGTCGCGGCAAGCCAGCCGCCCGCCCGCGCCGCCGCCGTTCCGATGACGAAGCGGGCGGGAACTTTCTCACCCCCCTCGAGCACCACCCCTTCCGCCGTGCAGGCAACCGCCGCCCGCCCGGCATGAAGCGCGATCCCGGAACGGTGAAGATGCGCCATCAGCGCCGCCCGCGCCCCGCGCCCCACGGCGGCCAGAGGCTCCGCCACCTCGATCAGCGCCACACGGGCGCCCGGCCCCAGCCGGTGCCGCGCCGCCAGCGCCAGCTCGACCCCGGCAATCCCGGCCCCGATCACCGCCACCTCGGGCGCCGCAGCGCCCGCTGCCACCTGCGCGACGAACGCCTGCCAGCGGTCGGCAAAGGCGGCAAGCGGCTTGGCCGGAACCGCATGGTCGCGAAACCCCGGCAAGGCAGGCATGTCCGACGTCACGCCCACGTCAAGGGACAGATAATCATAGGCGATGTCCGCATGCCCCTCGACCTGCACGCGCCGCTTCTCCCGGTCGATCCCGACAGCGCGGCCAAGCATCAGCCGCGCGCCGGCGAAGCGCGCGAGCTTTACGAGGTCGATCTCCAGCGCCGCGCGCGGATAATGCCCGGCGACATGGCCGGGCAGCATGCCGGAATAGGCGGCGGCGGGCGCGGGGTCGATCAGCGTCAGCCGCACGCCGGGCAGGGGCGCCATCCCCCACTTGCGCAGGACCAGCGCATGGGCATGGCCGCCGCCCACAAGGACGATCTCCTGCGTGATCGGGTCGGGAAGCTTCATGAATGCTCTCCTCCCTCCCCTCCTAGATCGAAACCCGCCACCGCGAAAGAGCTGGCGGTCTGCCCTTCATCTTGGCTCAAATACCTCGGGGGTCCGGGGGCAGCGCCCCCGGCCCTACTTCAGGGAATCAAGGCTTGGACTTGCCGCGCACGGGGCGCTATTCAGGCCAAAAAGCGCGAGGATGGCATGAAGCGGATCTATGTGACGGGGGCGGCGGGCTTCATCGGCTACCATCTGGCCGAACATCTGCTGGACGAGGGCTTCATCGTCCATGGCTTCGACGGGATGACACCCTATTACGATCCGGCCCTTAAAGAGGCGCGGCTCGCGCGCCTGACGGGCCGGAACGGCTTCACCTTCACCCGCGGCATGCTGGAAGAGGCCGAGGCGCTTGCCGCCGACATCAAGGCTTTCCGCCCCGATGCCATCGTCCACCTCGCCGCGCAGGCCGGTGTGCGCTACAGCCTCGAGGCGCCGCGCTCCTACCTCTCATCGAACATCGAGGGCACGTTCAACGTGATGGAGGCGGCGCGCGACCAGGGCGTGAAGCATCTGATGATCGCCTCCACCTCCTCGGTCTTCGGCGCCAATACCGAGATGCCCTACCGGGAAACCGACAAGGCCGATACGCAGGTTTCCCTCTATGCCGCGACCAAGAAGGCGACCGAGAACCTCAGCCATTCCTGGGCGCATCTCTACAACCTGCCGACCACCTGCTTCCGCTTCTTCACCGTCTACGGGCCATGGGGGCGGCCCGACATGGCGCCCTTCAAGTTCACCCGCGCGATCCTTTCGGGCGAGCCAATCGAGGTCTACGGCCAGGGCAACATGTACCGCGACTTCACCTATGTGACCGATCTCGTCCGCGCGCTCAGGCTCTTGGTCGAACAGCCGCCTGTCCGCCCGTCGACGCCCGACCAGATCGCGCCGGGCGACAGCCTGTCGCCCGTGGCGCCCTGGCGCGTCGTGAATGTCGGCAATGGCGAGAAGGTGAGCCTTGGCGATTTCATCGCCGCGATCGAGGCGGCGGCAGGCCAGCAGGCGGTGAAGAAGCTGATGGGCATGCAGAAGGGCGATGTGGTCGCCACCTGGGCCGACAACAGCCTTCTTGCCCGCCTGACCGGCTATCGCCCCGAAACCGGCATCCGCGAAGGCATGGCGCGGTTCGTGGCCTGGTACCGCGATTATTTCGGCTTCTGACGCGCTGTCGAAGCCCGGGCCCCGCATGTGCGATTCCGCCCTTGACGCGGCCGGGGGCCTGACATACCTACGCCGCCCAAGTGGCTAGGTAGCTCAGCTGGTTAGAGCGTGCGACTCATAATCGCAAGGTCGAGGGTTCGAGTCCCTCCCTCGCCACCAAAACTTTCCCCGCAGAGCTTGGACGACACCCGCCGTGGTCGAGCCGATCGCGCGGCGCGCCAGGCCTGCGATGCCGACATCTCAGGCTGTCATCCGGCCTGTGCCAGTCGGCGCTCTTCGCGCGGGCAGATGCCGAACATCTCGGTATAATGGCGCGCGAGCGTCGCAGGCGTCAGATAGCCGACCGAAATCGCGATATCGCGCAGGCCATCCCTGGAATAGAGGATGCGCTGGCGGGCCTTTCTGAGCCTCAGCTGGTGGTAGTATCTAAGCGGGCTTTGCCCGGTTTCCTGCTTGAAGAGACGCTCGAAATGGCGGTTCGACAGGCCGACCGCCTCGGCCACGTCGGGAATGCGCAACGGATCCTCGATATGGGTCGAGAAAAGGTCGATCGCGCGGCGGACGGGCGTGGCCAGCCGTTCGGACAGACTGTCGGCGCGCCCGACCGGGGTCTTCTGGGCCAGGTCCTCCTCGGGCAGAACCGGGTGCTGGAACCAGCAGGCGACCTCGGTCATGCAGTCGCGGCCAAGCCGTTCCTCGATCAGGCGCAGCATCAGGCCGAACACGGCACCCGAACCCGAGACGGTGGCGCGGCGCCGGTCGCGGCAGATGACGGTCTCGGTGGTGATGACCTCGGGAAAGCGGGCCTTGAATGCGGCCTCATAGCACCAGTGAACCGAACAGGTGCGCCCCTCCATCAGCCCGGCCTGCGCCAGGGGGAAGATGCCGCCCGAAAAGGCGCCGAGCGTCACGCCCGTCCGGTCGAGCCAGCGCAGCCGCGCCGGGCTGCGGCGCGGGTCGGCATAGGCCGCCGTCGGCGGCGAAAGGAGGTAGAGATGGTCGAGCCCGCCCGCCTCCTGCAGGGTCGCGTCGGGTTCGAAGCCGATCTCGGCCGAGGACCGGACCGGCGCGCACGCCTCGGCGATCAGCCGCCAGGCGAAGTTGCGGCGGCCGGTGATCTCGTTCGCCGCGCGCAGGGGTTCGATGGCCGAGGTCAGGCAAGCCATCGGAAAGCCGGGGAACAGCAGAAAGCCGAACTGGACGGGGCTGGTGTCAGTCATCGGTCTTGGGGTCCGGCTTTTTCCGGCTGGCGGTCAGATATCCAGCGTATTCTCGGTCTCCCAGCGGGAGAAGTGCGCGCAATAGCTGTTCCATTCCTGATGCTTGAGCTTGAGGTAGGCGGCGGAAAACGCCTCGCCCATCATCGCCTTCAGGACCTTGTCCCTGTCATATTCGCGCAGCGCGTCGAGAAGATTGAGCGGCAGTTTCGGCGCGTTCTTCACCGTATGGCCGAACTGGTACATGTCGATATCGTGCCGCTTGCCCGGATCGGCCCTGGTGCGGACCCCATCGAGGCCTGCGGCAAGGATCACCGCCTGCATGAGATAGGGGTTGGCGGCGCCGTCGGGCAGGCGCAGTTCGAACCGGCCGGGGCCGGGCACGCGCACCATGTGCGTGCGGTTGTTGCCGGTCCAGGTGACGGTGTTCGGCGCCCAGGTTGCGCCGGATGTGGTGCGAGGCGCATTGATGCGCTTGTAGCTGTTCACAGTAGGGTTGGTGATCGCCGCCAGTGCGGAGGCGTGTTTCATGATGCCGCCAAGGAAGTTGCGCCCACGGTCCGACAGACCCAGTTCCGCCTTGTTGTCGGCGAAGGCATTGGTCTTGCCGTCGATCGACCAGACCGAGATATGGGCGTGGCAGCCAGACCCGGTCAGGCCCTTGAACGGTTTGGGCATGAAGGTGGCGCGGAAGCCGTGCTTTTCGGCGACCGATTTCACCATGAACTTGAAGAATGAGTGTTTGTCGGCGGTCTGCAGCACGTCGTCGTATTTCCAGTTCATCTCGAACTGGCCGGTCGCGTCTTCGTGGTCGTTCTGGTAGGGCTCCCAGCCCAGTTCCAGCATGTAGTCGCAGATCTCCGATATCACGTCATAGCGGCGCATGACCGCCTGCTGGTCGTAACAGGGCTTTTCGGCCGTGTCGTAGATGTCGGATACGCCCGAGCCCTCGGCATTGAGGATGAAGAATTCGGGCTCGACGCCGGTGCGGACCCGCAGGCCATCCTTCGCGGCCTCGGCGATCAGCCGCTCCAGCACGTTGCGCGGCGCCTGATCGACAAGCTTTTCCTCCATCGTCGCGCGGGCGGCGACCCAGGCCACCTCTTTCTTCCACGGCAGCTGGATCGCGCTGTCGGGGTCGGGCACCGCCATCAGGTCGGGGTGGGCGGGCGTCAGGTCGAGCCAGGTCGCGAACCCGGCGAAGCCCGCGCCTTCCACCGACATGTCACCGATCGCCTGGGTGGGCACGAGCTTGGCACGTTGCCCCCCGAATAGATCGGTGTAGGAGATCATGAAATATTTGACGCCGTGTTCCTTGGCCCATTTGGCAAGGTCTTTCGCCATTCTCGTAGCTCCCTGTTGTCTTTTTGTCTTTGTTCAGAACCCGTTGCGTCCGGGTATCCAGTTCGTTCCCGCGATCGGCACCCCGGCCATCGCGGCGGCTTCGATCGTCAGCGCGCACAGGTCCTCGGGTTCCAGATTGTGCAGGTGGTTCTTGCCGCAGGCCCGCGCGATGGTCTGCGCTTCCAGCGTCATGACCTTGAGGTAGTTCGTCAGGCGCCGCCCCCCGAGGATCGGATCGAAGCGGTTGTAAAGCTCGGGGTCCTGCGTGGTGATGCCGGCCGGGTCGCGACCTTCGTGCCAGTCGTCATAGGCACCAGCGGTGGTTCCGAGCTTTTTGTATTCGGCCTCAAGTGCGGGGTCGTTGTCGCCCAGCGCGATCAGCGCCGCCGTGCCGATCGACACGGCATCGGCACCAAGCGCAAGCGCCTTGGCCACGTCCGCGCCATTGCGGATGCCGCCCGAGACGATCAGCTGCACCTTGCGGTGCATGCCCAGATCCTGCAGCGCCTTCACCGCCTGGGGAATGCAGGCAAGCGTCGGCTGGCCAACATGTTCGATGAAGACGTCCTGCGTCGCTGCGGTGCCGCCCTGCATCCCGTCAAGGACCACGACATCCGCCCCGGCCTTCACGCTGAGCGCCGTGTCGTAATAGGGTCGCGCGCCGCCGATCTTCACATAGATCGGGATCTGCCAGTCGGTGATCTCGCGCAGCTCGTGGATCTTGATTTCCATGTCGTCCGGCCCTGTCCAGTCCGGGTGACGACAGGCGGACCGCTGGTCGATGCCCTTGGGCAGGTTGCGCATCATGGCGACCCGGTCGGAAATCTTCTGACCCAGCAGCATGCCGCCGCCGCCGGGCTTTGCGCCTTGGCCCACCACCAGTTCGATCGCGTCGGCGCGGCGCAGATCGTCGGGGTTCATGCCATAGCGTGAGGGCAGGTACTGGTAGACGAGGGTCTTGGAATGGCCGCGTTCTTCTTCGGTCATGCCGCCGTCACCGGTGGTGGTCGACGTGCCTGCAGCACTCGCGCCCCGGCCCAAAGCCTCTTTCGCGGGACCGGAAAGCGAACCGAAACTCATGCCGGCGATGGTGATCGGGATATCCAGATGTATCGGCTTCTTGGCAAAGCGCGTGCCGAGCCAGACGTCGGTGCCGCATTTCTCGCGGTAGCCTTCCAGCGGGTAGCGGCTGATCGAGGCGCCGAGGAACAGCAGATCGTCGAAATGCGGCAGGCGCCGCTTCGAGCCGCCGCCGCGAATGTCATAGATGCCCGAGGCCGCCGCGCGGCGGATCTCGGCGTTCGCCTCAGGCGAGAAGGTCCAGGAAAATTTCGGGGGCGTATGGGGAAAATCGCTCATCCTCGGGCGCCTCAATATGCTGCAGCATTGTCGATGTTGAAATTGTAGAGCTTGCGCGCCGAACCATAGCGGCGGAACTCTTCGGGCTTGGCCTTCGCGTCGGCCTCGCCCCTGCGCAGAAGGTCTTCTAGGATCAGAAGATGCTCTTCCCGCATCTCTTTCTCGATGCAATCGGCCCCCAGCGACTTGACCGTGCCGCGCACGAAGATGCGCGCCTCGTAAAGCGAATCCCCCAGCGCCTCGCCCGCATCGCCCAGGACGACGATATTGCCCGATTGCGCCATGAAGCAGGACATGTGGCCGATATGGCCATGCACCACTATGTCGATGCCCTTCATCGAGATACCGCAGCGCGAGGACGCATTGCCCTTGATCACCAGAAGCCCGCCGCGACCTGTCGCGCCCGCATACTGGCTGGCGTCACCATCGACGATCACGGTGCCCGACATCATGTTCTCGGCCACGCCCGGCCCCGCCGATCCCTTGATGCGGATCGTCGCCTGCTTGTTCATGCCTGCGCAGTAATAGCCGGTCGAGCCGCGCACGGTGATATCCACCGGCGCGTCGACGCCGGCGGCGATGGCATGGGCGCCCTTGGGATTGACCACTTCCCAGGCGGTCATGTTGGTCTGGCCCTTCAGCGCGTGCAGGGCGCTGTTCAGCGCCCTCAGGCCGTCCTTGCCCAGATCAAAGCTCTGCATTCTCTCAGCGCTCCCAGAAATAGACGGTGGCGGGTTCGGGTTCCCAGACGCGGGCGTCCTCGATGCCGGGCAGGTTGACCAGCGCGCGATATTCCGAGCCGAAGGCGACATAGTCGTCGGTCTCGGCCATCACGGCGGGCTTGCAGGCGATCGGATCGCGCACCACGCCGAAGCCGTTCCTCGTTCCGACGACGAAGGTGAAGAACCCGTCGAGGTCGGTCAGCGTTGCCTCCATCGCCTTCCCGAGGCTTTCGCCATCCTGCAGCTTGTGGCTGAGGAAAGCCGCCGCGACCTCGGTGTCATTCTCGGTCTCGAAGATCATGCCGTGGCGGCGCAGGTCGCGGCGCACGGAATTGTGGTTCGAGAGCGAGCCGTTATGGACAAGGCACTGGTCCGAGCCGGTCGAGAAAGGATGGGCGCCCATCGTGGTGACGGCCGACTCGGTCGCCATGCGGGTGTGCCCGATGCCGTGCGTGCCCTTCATCTTCGCGATGTCGAAACGCGCCGCCACGTCCCTGGGCAGGCCGACTTCCTTGAATATCTCGATAGAGTCCCCGACGCTCATGACCTTCACGTTCGGACGCAGATGCGCCAGCGCCGCGCGTGCCGCGTCCAGCTGGCCGAGCGGCACTTCGACAACGGCATGGGTATTCTTGGCGATCAGCGCCACGGGCTGGCCGATCGCGTCGCGCAGGTCGGCGTCGAGTGTTTCAAAGTCCTCATCGGGCGTTGCCGACTGGATCGTGATCTTGCCCAGCCCGTCCTTGGCGCCGGAATAGATGGCGATCCCCGCCGAATCCGGCCCGCGATCCGTCATCGTGATCAACATGTCTGTCAACATGGCGCCCAGCTTCGGTTCAAGCTTGGGGTCCTTCAGGAACAGCCCAACGATGCCGCACATCGGATTCGTCTCCTTTTCTCCGCTTGTGCGAACGCTAGCATCGAGATTTGCGGCTTTCAACTGCGAAGAAACAATTTTCACCTCACGGGAAAATGACGAAAGCCTTGTCGGCTTCTCCTGGCCTAAACGGGTTTTCCTTGACAGATTGTCGCACCCCATGTTTCCTTACGGGCAAACAATATTCCGAAGAGAAAAGCGGCGGGCCCCGCCACCTTCGGTAACGATCGGGCCCAGGGGAGGAAAAGGTGAGTCAGCTGAATGAGAGAATTCAGTCCATGCACCGACGCGATGTGCGCGTTGCCTGGGCCTTCGTGATCGGTCTGTGGTTTGCGATCATCTTTGTGGCACTCGCCACCTGGAACCTCGCGCCCACCGGTGCGGCACGGACGATCCTGCTGATCGGCGGCGCGATCGTGCTTCTGTTCAACACCGGCGCGATCCTCGCGATGCTCCGCCATTACCGCGAGGACCGGGACTTCATGTACGGGCTCGACATCAAGTTCCTTGATGAAGCCCGCAAGGCGAGGGGGTAGAGATGGCGCATTACGAACCTCCGAAGCAAAGCAAGGCGAGCCAGCTTTTCGATGTGATCGTGCTGGTCATCCTGACCGTGGGCGCGCTTTTCGTGCCGATCTGGCTGAAGATGGCCGGGGCGGCCAAGAGCGTGACCCAGCCGGTCGAGAACCCGACCTGGGAAACGCTCGGCCAGACGCCCGCGCAGGCGGCCCAGTACGAGGCGCTCGGTTATGACCCGGCGTCCGCGCATGACCTGATCCTCGCGCGGTTCGATTACAGTTTCTCGGCCGGGGCGCTGATCGCGATGATCGTCGTGATCGTTCTCTACTACGTGCTGATGCTGAAATTCTCGGAAGTCGAATATCGCGAGGTGATCGCGGAAAAATTCGGCGACAGGAGGTAGGGGCAAATGGAAACCTGGCAAATCCTCGAATATGCGGCCTGGGGCGCCTCGGCGCTTCTCGGCCTCTACATGCTGATCGACTGGATGAAGGTCGATTCGAGCTATTCCGAAGATGTCCTGACCTCCTCTCGTGAAGGCGAGCTCGAGGCCATGACCGAAGAACAGCACAGGTGAGGGCGGATCATGGCTGATATCGACATTACTTCCCAGACCATGGACGGGATGGGTCCGCACGGCACGAAGGTCGGGCTCCTGCGTGTTCTCGGCCCGGCGCATGTCTGGGCGCTGGGCGTGGGCATCGTTCTGGTCGGCGAATACATGGGCTGGAACTTTGCCGTCGGCAAGGGCGGCGCCTATGCGGCGCTGATCGCGTGCTGGTTCGCGGGCATCCTCTATACCTGTGTCGCCATGATCGACAGCGAGGTCACCTCGACCGTCGCTGCCGCGGGCGGGCAATATACCCAGGCCAAGCATATCGTCGGGCCACTGATGGCTTTCAACGTCGGGCTTTACCTCGTGTTCGCCTACACGATGCTGGAGGCCGCGAATGCGATCACCGCAGGCTATCTGATCTCGGTCGTTGCGGGAATGACCGGATATGCGGGCGAGCTCGATCAGCGACCGTTCATCATTCTCGTCATCATGTTCCTGGCCTGGCTGAACTATCGCGGCGTGCTGGCGACGCTGACCTTCAACCTCGTCATCACCGCCATCGCCTTCATTGCGATCCTCGTCCTCTTCCTGTCGACAAGCGGCGTTCTGGGCGGCGGCATCATGCAGCACGCGGCGCTCTTCGAGGGGCATGAGATGCCCTATGGCTGGATCGGTGTTCTGGCGGCGATGCATTTCGGCCTGTGGTATTACCTCGGGATCGAGGGCACCACGCAGGCGGCGGAAGAAGTGCGCTCGCCCGCCCGCGCGCTGCCTTTCGGCACGCTGGCCGGGATCATGACGCTGCTGATTGCCGCGACGCTGACCTGGTATGTCTGTTCGGGCGTGCTGCCGTGGGAATTCCTCGGCGATGGCGTGAACGGATCGGTGGCGCCGCTTTTCGATACCGCTAGGCTGTCGGGCTCGAACGGGCTGATCTGGCTGCTGGGCTTCGGCACGCTGTTCGCCACCCTTGCCAGCGCAAACGGCTGCATCAATGATGCCAGCCGCGCCTGGTTCGCCATGGGGCGTGACAAGTACCTTCCGGGCTGGTTCGGCGCGGTCCATCCGCGCTATCGCACGCCCTACCGGTCGATCATCTTCCTCGTGCCGATCGCACTGATCTTCGCGCTCGGCGCGCCGCTCGATCAGGTGATCACCTTCTCGATCCTGTCGGGGCTACTGGAATATACGTTCATGCCGCTGAACATCATCATGTTCCGCCGCAAATGGCCGCTGAACTCGATCAAGCGCGGCTATGAACATCCGTTCCACCCGCTGCCTGCGGTAACCCTGCTCGCCCTCTGCGCGCTGACCTTCTTCGCGGTCTTCCTCGGCTACGGTACCCAGCTCGTGGCGATGATCGGCTTCTACATCGTCGTCTCGCTCTGGTTCCACTTCTGGCGCTACCGCTTCGTGAACCGCGGCGCGCAGTTCACCATGCCCTGGCCGAAACCGCAGGGGTACTGACCGGCGCTTGCCGATTCTGAACCGACAGGCCCGCCCGCAAGGGCGGGCCGACCCATGAGAAAGGACATACGTGCCCGCACTCGCCCCAATGTTCGCCGCACTGGCCGCTGTTCTGGCGCTGTTCCTGGCCTGGCGGCTCATCCGCGCGACAGGCGCGCGATCACGGTCCCGGGCGGGCTATTTCGACAAGGTGCGGCTGCTGTTCGAAGGCGGCGAGAGCCGCATCCAGCCCGGCGGGTTTCCCCGCATGACCGGACGGCGCGGCGACCGGTCCTTCGACCTGCAGGTCGTCCCCGACAGCCTGACCTTCCGCAAGCTGCCCGCGCTCTGGGTGATGGTCAGCCTGCCCGAGCCCCTGCCGGTGGCCGCGACGCTCGACCTGATGGCACGGCCATCGGGACAGGAGCCTTTCACCCATTTCACCCGCCTGCCCCAGATCCTGCCGCGCCCCGCCCTGCTGCCGGACGGGATCGCGGTACGGACAGACAATGCGGGCGCCGTGCCGGACGAGTCGCTCATCGCGCGCCATGCGGCGCAGCTTTTCGCTGATCCCCGGGTCAAGGAGCTTCTCATCTCCCCCAAGGGTCTGCGCATCGTCTTTCTCGCCGAAGAGGCCGACCGCTCGCGCTATCTGATCTTCCGCGATGCCGAGATGGGGAGGGAGCCCCTGTCCCCCATGCGCATCGCGCCCCACCTCGACCGGCTGGAAGCGCTGCGCGCCGACCTTCTCGGTCTGATGGAGAAGGCCGCATGAAACCGCCCCCCAATCCCCATCTCGTCCTCGCCGTCGCGCTCCTGCTGCCCGGCGTCGGTCAGGTCATGAACCGCCAGCCGATGCGCGGGCTGATCTTCCTTTTCTTCATCATCCTGCTCGGCGCCTTCACGCTGAAGACCGCGGCACCTGACGTGTCGTTTGTCGGCAAGATGTCGGGCGGGCTTTTCGTCTGGGCGATGGCGGCGCTGGATGCCTACAAGACCGCCCGCATCCGCGCCGCCGTCTGGGCGCACGGTCGCGGCTAGCCCCCTGCGCGGGCATAGCCTGGGGGCTGGACTTCGGCGCTATAGGGATTCATCGTCGCCCGAACCCGTAACCTCCTCCGCGAAGGCCTGCCCATGTCTGACGCCACCCGCGAAATCGAGGCTCTGATCGAGCTGATGGCCCGCCTGCCGGGCCTTGGGCCGCGCTCGGCCCGCCGCGCGGTCCTGCATCTGATCAAGAAGCGCGGTCAGGTGATGGCGCCCCTGGCCGAGGCGATGGCAGGCGTCGCCCTCAACGCCCGCGAATGCGTGGTCTGCGGCAATATCGCCACCGCCGACATCTGTGACATCTGCACCGACGAGCGCCGCGCGACCGGCGAGATCTGCGTGGTCGAGGATGTGGCCGACCTCTGGGCGATGGAGCGCGGCCAGTCTTTCCGCGGCCGCTATCACGTTCTGGGCGGTACGCTCTCGGCGCTGGATGCCATCGGCCCGGACGAGCTTGGCATCCCAAGGCTCGCCGCCCGCGTGGCGCAGGACGGCACGCGCGAAGTGATCCTCGCGCTCAATGCCACCGTCGATGGCCAGACGACGGCCCATTACATCGCCGAGGCGCTGGAAGCGACCGGCGTCGCCATCACCTCGCTTGCGCAAGGCGTGCCAATCGGCGGCGAGCTCGATTATCTCGACGACGGCACGATCAGCGCCGCGCTCCGCGCGCGGAAACGCTTCTGATGGAGCCGCGCGCGACGGTGCTGGCCTATTGGGAGGCGATGCGCACGAACGATTTCGCCGCGGCCGCCCGGTGGCTTGCCGAGGATGTTGTGATCGACTGGCCGCAAAGCCGGGAACGGATTCGCGGCCGGATCAACTTTGCCGCGCTGAACGATGCCTATCCGGCGAGCGGGCGCTGGCGCTTCACACTGAACCGGATCGTGGCCGATGGCGCCGAGGTCGTGACCGACGTTACCGTCACCGACGGCACGCTCATTGCCCGCGCGCTGACCTTTCACCGGGTCGCGGACGGGTTGATCACGCAGCAGACCGAATACTGGCCAGACGATTATCCGGCGCCTGATTGGCGGCGGAGCTGGGTCGAAACCTACTGATCGCCAGGGAAGCAGCCGCGCAAGCACCAGATCGCCGGTGGCCGGGCTCATGGCCAGCGGGATATCGTCGATAACAGCGAGCCGGATCAGCGACTTCACATCGACATCATGCGGCAGGGCCGACAAGGGGTCGGTGACGAAGATCAGCGCATCGAGCCGACCTTCGGCGATCATCGCGCCAAGCTGGGCGTCACCGCCGCGCGGGCCGCGCTTCTTCCGGGTGACGGCGAGGCCCATCGCCTCCTCGACCCGCGCGCCGGTCGTTCCCTTGGTGTAAAGCTCGCGGGCCCGCACTGTATCGTCCTCCCGGCCGCCTCGCCGAGGAGGGTTCGCGGGGCGGCGGGTGGCACGCGCTGCCGAACGGTCTGCGCGAAAGGCCCGTCGTCCGGGTCTCGGCCAGGACCGCCTCCGAAAGCAAGACCCCGGCGCCGGGCCGGGGTCTTTGAAAGTCAGTTGTCGTCCTCGTCGTCGTCCTCGCCCTCGTCGGGCAGGTTGAAGAAGGCGTCGGCGTTCGAGAAATCCTGCGGCGCGGCCTCCTCGGCCTCGCGGCTTTCGGCCATGAAGCTTTCGATCGCGGCCATGGCCGGGTCGTGGCGCGCATCGGGCGCCATGCCCAGCGACTGTTCGGTCGAGACGAGCTTGCGGCGCTCGTCGTCCGACATCACCGCACCATCGGCAGCCTTCTTCTTCGCGGCCTTCTGGACGGCTGCGTCAAGCTCCGACTGGCGGCAGAGGCCAAGTGCCACCGGGTCGATCGGTTGGATATTGCCGATGTTCCAGTGGGTCCGCTCGCGGATCGCGGCGATCGTGGGCTTTGTCGTGCCGACGAGCTTGCCGATCTGGGCGTCCGCCAGTTCGGGATGGAATTTCACCAGCCAGAGGATCGCGGCGGGCCGGTCCTGACGCTTCGACAGGGGCGTATAGCGCGGGCCACGGCGCTTTTCCTCGCCGAGCGCGGCCGCGTTGAACTTCAGCTTCAGCTTGTGAAGCGGGTTCTTCTCGCCCTTCTCGATCTCGGAAGCTTCCAGCTGGCTGTTCGCGATCGGGTCGAAGCCCTTCACGCCCACCGCCACATCGCCATCGGCGATGCCCTGCACTTCCAGCTCGTGCAACCCGCAGAAATCGGCGATCTGCTTGAAGCTCAGCGTCGTATTGTCCACGAGCCAGACGGCGGTCGCCTTGGCCATCAGGGGTTTCGTCATCGGATCTCTCCTTCGCTTCATGCCCCGGGGGGCCGGACAAATCTTTCCTGTGCCGGGAAAACGGCTGCGGGCCCCTGGGCGCCGCCATTCCACGTTTTCAGGGAAAGGTTGGGCGCTATATAGTCGCGGATGAGTGCCAAGGAAAGAGAAAATGCGCGCGAGCCTCATCACCCTCTGTCTGTCGCTTGGCCTGTTGGCCGCCGGCCCCGCGCGGGCCGAAGGCGAACGGGCGGGCGATTTCGACTATTACATCCTGTCGCTTGGCTGGTCGCCAAGCTGGTGCGCGCTGGAAGGCGACGCGCGCGGCGACCGCCAGTGCGATCCGGGCCGGGGTTTCGGCTTCACGCTCCACGGTCTCTGGCCGCAGTACGAGGAGGGCTGGCCGAGCTATTGCCGCAGCGGGATTCGCGAGGCGACGCGGGCCGAGACGGCCGCGATGGCCGACATCATGGGGTCGGCGGGCCTTGCCTGGCATGAATGGAAGAAGCATGGCCGCTGTTCTGGCCTTGCAGCGGGCGAGTATTTTGCACTGTCCCGCGAGGCCTATCGGGCCGTGGCCATCCCCGCCGTGCTGCGCGATCTGGCGCGCGACGTCCGCCTTCCGGCGAGCGTGGTCGAAGATGCTTTCATCGAGGCGAACCCGGGGCTGGCGCCGGGGATGATCACCGTCACCTGCGAAGGCGAGCGGATCGACGAGGTTCGTATCTGCCTCGACCCTGACCTTGGCTTCCGGGCCTGCGCCCCGGATGCGGCGCACGACTGTCGGCTGAAGGACGCGCTGATGGACAGGGTGCGCTGACATCAGCGCCCGAAGCTGCCCATGATCCGCGCCACGTCGATCATCCGGTTGGAGAAGCCCCATTCGTTGTCATACCAGCCGAAGACCCGGACGAGGCCGCCCGCCGTCACCCGTGTCTCGGGCAGGGCCATCACGATGCTTTCGGGCCGCGCCCGGAGGTCGGACGAGACGAGCGGCCTGTCGGTCACGCCGATCACCCCGCCCGCTGTCTTGAGTGCCGCGTTCACAGCCGCAACATCTGGCTTGCTTGCAAGCGTCACGGTCAGGTCTACCGCCGAGACAGAGGCGACGGGCACGCGGACCGCCGCGCCCTCGATCCGCCCGGCAAGCCCCGGCAGAACTACATCCAGAAGCTTCTGTGCCGAGGTCGTGGTCGGCACCATCGACAGCGCCGCCGCGCGCGAGCGGGCGAAATCGGCGGCGGGCGCGTCGACCGTGGGCTGGCTGCCGGTGTAGCAGTGGATCGTGGTCATCCAGCCGGTCCCGACCCCGAACGCCTCATCGAGCAGGTGCGCGAGCGGCGCCAGCGCATTGGTGGTGCAGGAGGCATTCGAGACCACGCGGTGCGCGGCAGAAAGCCCGCCCTCGTTCGCGCCAAGCACCACGGTATAGTCCGCAGTCAGCGCCGGACCCGATACCAGCACGCGCCCCGCCCCGGCCCTTAGCCCGGCGTCCGCCACCGCACGGTCCCCGGCGCGGCCGGTGCATTCCATGACGAGGTCGATATCGGACAGGTCAAGCGCTGCAAGGTCGCGTTCGCCCGTCAGGCGGATCGCATGGCCGTTGACGACCAGCGCGCCGGGGTCCAGCCGCACCTCGCCCCGGAACGGACCGAAGGTGGAATCATATTCGAAAAGATAAGCAGCCATGTCGGGCCGGGCGATATCGTTGATCGCCACCACCTCGATCCCGGTGCGCGCGGGGTTTTCGGCCCAGGCACGCAGGACGGACCGGCCGATGCGCCCGAACCCGTTGATCGCCACCCGAACCGGCATGATACCCTCCGCCCTGATCCGCCCTCACAGATCATGAAGCATATCTGCAGGCAACCGCTGGAAAACCCTTATATTGTAACCGATACGCCCAAGCCCCGTGCCTCGGCCCGCCGCACGGCGGCGCCTGCCACGGCGAGGTCTTGCAGGCCGACGCCGGTGCCGTCGAAAAGCGTGATCTGGTCGTCGGACCGGCGGCCCTCGGCCAGCCCTGCGATCACGGCGCCAATGGGAGTGATGTCCTTCGCCGCAAGCAACCCGGCGGCCGCGGCATGCTGTGCCTCGCCGATGGTGACCGATTGTGCGACCTCGTCGGTGAAGACCTTCGCGCGGGCGAGAAGGGAGGGCTCGACCTCCTGCTTGCCCTTGGTGTCGGTGCCCATGCAGGCCAGATGCGTGCCGGGGCTGACATGCCTGTCCATGAGCGAGGCGGCGGGCGAGGAGGTGATGGTGACGATCACGTCCGCCTCGACCATCCGCTCAAGGGGCACCGCCTCGAACGGCAGGCCCAGTTCGGCGGCGACCTCACCCAGTTTCGGCAGCATGTCGGCATGGTAGTTCCAGCCGATGACCTTCTCGAACTCGCGCACGCGCGCGGCGGCGCGCAGCTGGAACTGCGCCTGATGTCCGGCGCCGACCATGCCGAGCACTTTCGCATCCTGCCGCGCCAGCCGGTCGATCGAGATGGCCGAGGCGGCTGCGGTGCGCAGCGCGGTCAGCAGGTTGCCGCCCACCATCGCGACGGGCCGCCCGGTGTCCGGGTCGAACAGATAGACGGTCGACTGGTGATTGGTGATGCCGCGCGCAAGATTGCCGGGGAAATAGCCCCCCGCCTTCACGCCGAGCATCCCGCCCGCCCGGTCGAGACCCGACTTGAAGCCGTACTGGCGGTCGCCGCCCAACGCCTCGCGCACCACCGGGAAATTATGGGCCTCGCCCCGCGCCATCGCGGCGAAGGTCGCCTCGACCGCCGCGAAGGCATCCTCGGCAGAGACAAGATCGGCAATCAGCGCTTCGGGAACGATCAGCATGTCCTTACCTTCATCTTACCCCGCCGACCCGCCCCGGACTTGATCCGGGGCCTCCTGTGTCTGGCGCGGAGGTCCCGGATCAGGTCCGGGACGGGTTTTTCAATAGGCCTTGCCGCGCGCCGAAACCGGCCAGACGCATTCGACCTTGCCGCCCCTGACGCCCACATACCAGTCGTGGACATTGCAGGTCGGGTCGCAATGGCCGGGCACCAGCTTGAGCTTGTCGCCCACCTTCAGGACACCGTTGGGATCCTCGATCACGCCATGTTCGTCCGAGCATTTGATGTATTTCACATCCGTCCGCCCGTAGACGAAGGGCAGGCCGCTATCGACCGACTGCGCCTTCAGGCCCGCATCGCAGATCGCCTTGTCGGCCTTGGCGTGGCTCATCACCGAGGTCAGGATGAAGAGGGCATTCTCCCACTCGCCCTGGTCGATCCGGCGACCGTCCTTGTCGAGGATGCGGCCATAATCGGCATCCATGAAGGCGTAGGACCCGCACTGAAGTTCGTTGTAGACCCCGGAGTTAGACTCGAAATAATAGCTGCCCGTACCGCCGCCCGACACGAGTTCCGGCGTCAGCCCGTTGGCCTTCAGCCCCTGAACCGCGTCCTTGACCATGGCGATGGCGGCATCGAGCTTGGCCTTGCGGTCCTCGTAGCGGTCCATGTGCTGCATCGCGCCCTGATAGGCCTGGATGCCGGTGAACTTCAGCCCCGGCGCCGCCTCGACGGCCTTTGCGATGGCGACCACATCCTGCGTCGTATTGACCCCGCAGCGCCCCGCGCCGCAGTCGATCTCGACGAAGCACTCCAATTTCGTGCCATGTTTCACCGCCGCCGCCGACAGGTCTGCGACATTCGCCAGATCGTCGACGCAGACGATGATCCGGCTGCCAAGCTTCGGCAGACGCGCCAGCCGGTCGATCTTGGCCGGGTCGCGCACCTGATTGGAGACGAGCACATCCTTGATGCCGCCGCGCACGAAAACCTCGGCCTCCGAGACCTTCTGGCAGCAGACGCCGACCGCGCCGCCGAGCCGTTCCTGCAGCTTCTGGACGTCGACCGATTTGTGCATCTTGCCATGGCTGCGGTGGCGCATGCCGTGGGCTTTCGCATAGTCGCCCATCTTCTTCACGTTGCGTTCCAGCGCGTCGAGGTCGAGGATCAGGCAGGGGGTCTGGATATCGGCCTCGTCCATGCCGGGCTTGGCCGGGATGTCATAGCCCACTTCGAAACTGGCAAAACGGTCCTGAGCGTTCATTCTATCCTCCTTACCCCTGCATCCAGGGCAATCTGTCCAGATCGACATTGCCGCCGGTGATGATCACCCCGACGCGCTTGCCTTTGAAATAGGCCTTGTTCTTCAGGATGGTGGCCAAGGGCACCGCCGAAGACGGCTCCATCACCACGCGCAGATGCTTCCAGGTGAGCTTCATCGCCTCGACGATCTCTGGGTCCGCGGCGGTGAACATGTCGGCGACATGGCTCTTCACGAAATGCCAGGTCAGGTCCTTCAGGGGCACCAGAAGCCCGTCGGCGATAGTCTTCGGCGCATCGTCGGCAATGATGTGTCCGGCCTTGAAGCTCCGATAGGCGTCATCGGCCTGTTCCGGTTCGGCGGCGATCACCTTCGTCTCGGGCGCCAGCGTCGACAAGGTCAGGCAGGTGCCCGAGATCATGCCGCCGCCGCCGATCGGCGCGACAACGAAATCCAGCCCGTCGGTATCCTCAATGAGTTCCTTCGAGCAGGTCCCTTGCCCGGCAATCACGCGCGGATCGTTGTAGGGATGGACGAAATCGCCCCCCGTCTCGGCCTGCACCTTCGCGAACGTCTCCTCGCGCGAGCTGGTCGAGGGTTCGCATTCGGTGATCCTGCCGCCATAGCGCCGCACCGTGTCCTTCTTGGCCTGTGGGGCGGTATGCGGCATCACCACATTGCAGGGAATGCCGCGCAGCATCGCCGCATAGGACAGGCACGAGGCATGGTTGCCCGAGGAATGGGTCGCAACGCCCTTCGCCGCCTGGGCGTCGCTCAGCCCGAAAACCGCATTCGTCGCGCCCCGCACCTTGAAGGCGCCCGGTTCCTGAAAGTTCTCGCATTTGAAGAACAGCTTCGCCCCCGTCAGCTCGTTCAGATAGTCCGACGTGCGGATCGGCGTGCGGCGGATATGCGGCCGGATACGCTCGTGCGCCTCCAGCATGTCCTGATAGGTCGGAATGTACATCGCCCCTCCTTACGCTGCCGCTTTCGCGGGCTCGACCGCACTCGTCCGGTAATAGTCCTGTGCCGCTGCCACTCCGGACCCAAGCGCGACCTTCCAGCCGAGATCGGCCATGCACATTTCCGCGACCGCGAGACCCGAGAGCATCATCGCATCGGTCAGGCTGCCCAGATGGCCGATGCGGAAGACCTTGCCCGCCACGTCGCCAAGACCGACGCCGAAGGCCATGTCGTACTTCTGCGCGGCAAGCTTCACGAGGTCGGTGCCGTTGCATCCCTCGGGCACGACGACTGCCGTGACCGTATCGGAATAAAGGTCCGGCGAGGCTGCACAGGGGCGAAGGCCCCAGCCCGCGATGGCGCGGCGCACGCCCTCGGCGATGCGGTAATGGCGAGCCCAGACCGATTCCATCCCCTCGGCCAGAAGATGATCGCACGAGACTTTCAGCCCGTTCAGCAGGCCGACCGCCGGCGTATAGGGATAGCCGCCTGCCGCATAGCTTTTACGCATGTCGCGGAAGTCGAAGAAAGTGCGCGGCAGTTTGGCCTCGTCCATCGCCGCCAATGCCTTCGGGCTCGCCCCGAGGATCGCGAGGCCCGCGGGCAGCATGAAGCCCTTCTGGCTGCCGGTCACGGCGATATCGACGCCCCAATCATCCATGCGGAATTCCATCGAGGCGATGGAGGACACACCATCGACGAAGAGCATTGCCGGATGGTTGGTGCGGTCAAGCGCGCGGCGGATGCCCGCGATGTCGGACCGGACGCCGGTCGCGGTTTCGTTGTGGGTTGCCAGCACCGCCTTGATCATGTGGTCGCGGTCGGCCTTCAGCGCGGCCTCGAGCTGGCCGAGCGGCGCACCCTGACCCCAGTGCGTCTCGATCACCTGCACGTTCAGCCGGTGGCGCTGGCACATGTCGATCCAGCGGTGGCTGAACATGCCGAAGCGCGCAGTCAGAACCGTATCGCCGGGGGAGAGCGTGTTGGAGATCGCCGCTTCCCAGCCGCCGGTGCCGGTCGAGGGAAAGATGAAGACCTCGCCCGTCTCGGTCGCCAGAACCTTCTTCACGCTTGCGACCGCCGGGGCGAAGATGCCGCCGAAGGCCGCCGACCGATGGTCGAGCGTGGCAATGTCGCAGGCCTTGCGGATCACGTCCGGCATATTGGTCGGGCCGGGGATGAAGACCGGGTTCTGATGGTACATCGGGCGCTCCCTTCATTGTCGCAAGAAGGCTAGAGCGGGATGCGCCGCGCTGCAATTTTTTCGAAATTGATTTTCGATATGTGAAAATATGGGGTTTTAGTTTGAATTCATTGGTGTATTTGTTTTTCACATGCTGAAACGTATTTTCGAAGGGTTGGAGATGACGACCGCCCGCCCGCGTGGCCGCCCCAGAAGCTTCCATGACAAGACCGACCAGAATATGGTCCAGTCGCTCGACCGGGCGCTGCTATTGCTCCGCGTTCTGGGCGAGGCGGGCGGCCTGACGCTGACCGAGCTTGCCCAGCGGACCGGCAGTTCCGCGCCCACCGTCTATCGCGCGCTGACAACGCTTCAGACCCATGGCTTCGCCGAGATGGAGGAGCCCGGCCAGCTCTGGCATGTGGGCGGCGGTGCCTTCCGGGTCGGGTCGGCCTTTCTCAGGCGGACGAAGATCGTGGACCGCGCCCGACAGCCGATGGACCGGCTGATGCGATTGACCGGAGAAACCGCGAACCTCGGGGTCGAGCATCGCGACCAGGTGCTGTTTCTCGCCCAGGTCGAAACGCACGAGGCAATCCGCGCCTTCTTTCCGCCCGGGACGCTGGGCGCGATGCATGTCTCGGGTATCGGCAAGGCGCTGCTGGCCTGGATGCCGCCCGCGCGCGTGGCGGCAGTCGTCGGCGAAGGCGGTCTCGCGCGGTTCACGGCCCAGTCGCACGGCGATCTTGCATCCTTGACCGACGATCTCGACCGTACACGGGCGCGCGGCTATGCCATCGACGATCAGGAACGCGCCGAAGGCATGCGCTGCATTGCCGCGCCGATCTTCAACGCCCATGGCGAACCGGTCGCCGGACTTTCGATCTCGGGACCGACCTTCAGGATCGATCTGGCCGATACCGAACGGCTCGGCGCATTGGTGCAGGCGGCCGCAGATGAGGTGACCATCGCAACCGGCGGCACGGCGCCGCGCGACCGGGCGTGACGCGGAAAATCCTTCGCGAAGGATTTTCCGCCACAGGCGCGCGGGGCCGAAGAATTTTCGCGAAAATTCTTCGGCGGCAACCCCGGTCAGCTTCCCCGGTAGGTGGACATGCCGAAAGGCGACAGAAGCAGCGGCACGTGATAATGCGCCTTTGCGTCAGAGATGCCGAAGCGGATCGGAATCTGGTCGAGGAAACGCGGACTTTCCGGCGCGGCGCCGGTCCGGTCGAGATAGTCGCCCGCGAAGAACACCAGTTCGTAGGTGCCGACCGCGAACTTCTCCCTGGGCAGGATCGGCCCGTCGGTCCGGCCGTCGGCGTTGGTCACCGCCTCGGCAATCTTCTGGTGGCTGTTGCCGCGCAGCCGGTAGAGCGCGATCTTCATGCCCGCCGCAGGCAGGCCACGCGCCGTGTCGAGCACATGGGTCGTCAGATATCCCTCGGCCATGTCATCCTCCGTCAGGCCCCCATCATGCGCCCTGCACGACGGCCGCAACAGCGCCGGAGCCCTGTAAGACCTTCTGTATTTTGGCGATAATCCTTTCGCCAATCGCGTACTATCAAAGCACAGAAGCTGCAGGAAGGCGCATCCATGAACCGCTATCCCCGCGATTTCCGAGGCTACGGCCCGAACCCGCCCGATGCGAACTGGCCGGGTGGCGCGAAGATCGCGATCTCGCTTGTCCTGAACTATGAAGAGGGCGGCGAGAACAACCTCCTGCATGGTGACAAACAGTCCGAAGCCTTCCTGTCGGACATCGCCGGTGCCGCACCCTGGACGGGCCTGCGGCACTGGAACATGGAATCGATCTATGAATACGGCGCGCGGGCAGGGTTCTGGCGGCTCCATCGCCTGTTCGCCGGCATGGATATTCCCGTCACCATCTACGGCGTGACCTCGGCCCTTGCCCGCAATCCCGAACAGGTCGCGGGGATGAAGGCGGCGGGGTGGGAGATTGCCTCTCACGGCCTGAAATGGGTCGATCACCGCGACATGGACGAGGCAGAGGAACGCGCGCAGATCGCGGAGTCTTTCCGCCTGCACGAAGAGGTCGTGGGCGAACCGCCGCGGGGCTGGTATACTGGCCGCTGTTCGATGAACACCGTCCGCCTGACGGCCGAGACGGGCAGGCTCGACTGGATTTCCGACACCTACGACGACGACCTGCCCTACTGGATGGAGGCGGGCGAGCGCGACCAGCTGGTCATTCCCTACACGTTAGAGGCCAACGACATGCGCTTCGCCACGGCGCCGGGCTATATCGAGGGCGAGCAGTTCTTCACCTACCTGAAGGACACGTTCGACACGCTTTATGCCGAGGGCGCGGCGGGTCGGGCCAAGATGTTCTCGGTCGGCCTCCATTGCCGCCTGATCGGGCGGCCCGGCAAGATCGCCGGGCTGAAGCGCTTCCTCGATTATGCGCGGGGACATGAGGGCGTGTGGTTCGCGCGGCGGATCGACATCGCACGGCACTGGGCCAAGACCCATCCGCACAAGCGGATCGAGCGGCCCTCGCAGATGACCCGTGACCGGTTCGTCGAACGGTTCGGCTCCATCTTCGAACATTCGCCCTGGATCGCCGAACGGGCCTGGGCGCTTGAACTCGGCCCGGCCCATGACAGCGCCTCAGGCCTGCACAATGCGCTCGTCCGGATGTTCCGCTCCGCCACGCCCGAGGAACGGCTGGGGGTCCTGAAGGCCCACCCCGATCTTGCAGGCAAGCTTGCCGCCGCGAAGAGGCTCACCCCGGAATCGACCGCCGAGCAGGCATCGGCCGCGCTCGACGCGCTGACCGACGATGAGCGAGCGACCTTCCAGCGGCTGAACGCGGATTATGTCGCCAAGCACGGCTTCCCCTTCATCATCGCCGTGCGCGACAATGACAAGGCCTCGATCCTGCAGGCTTTCGAGACCCGGATCGGCAACGACACCGAAACCGAATTCGCCACCGCCTGCAAACAGGTCGAACGGATCGCCGAACTCAGGCTCAAGGACATGCTGCCATGACCGGATATTACGCCCCGAAAGGCGGCTTGCCGCCGCAGACCGCGCTGATGACCCAGCGCGCGGTCTTCACCGAGGCCTATTGCTTCATCCCCCGGGGCTGCTTTTCCGACATCGTGACCAGTTTCCTGCCGGGTTGGTCCAAGACCCGCATGTGGCTAATTGCCCGCCCGATGTCGGGCTTTTCCGAGACCTTCAGCCAGTATGTCATGGAGGTGGGCCCCGGCGGCGGTTCCGATACGCCGGAGCCGGACGAAGGCGCCGAAGGGGTGATCTTCGTCACCGAGGGCGATCTCTGGCTGTCGCTCGACGGCGAGGAGCATGACCTCGGCCCTGGCGGCTATGCCTATATCCCGGCGGGTTGCACATGGCGCGTTCACAACGGCAAGACCGCCCCCGCCCGCTTTCACTGGGTCCGCAAGCTCTATGAGCCGGCACCCGGCATTCCCGCGCCCAAGGCCTTCGTCACCTCCGACAAGGACGTGTCGCCCATCGCCATGCCCGACACGCAGGGCCGCTGGGCCACGACCCGCTTCGCCGAACCCGACGACCTTTCCCACGACATGCATGTCAATATCGTCACCTTCCAGCCGGGCGGCGTGATCCCGTTCGAGGAAACCCATGTGATGGAACACGGGCTCTACGTGCTGGAAGGCAAGGCGGTCTACAAACTCAATCAGGACTGGGTCGAGGTCGAGGCGGGCGATTTCATGTGGCTCCGCGCCTATTGCCCGCAGGCCTGCTATGCCGCCGGACCCGGGCCCTTCCGCTATCTCCTCTACAAGGACGTCAACCGCCATGCGCGCCTGAGGGGCGTCGGCGCTTTCGGGCGCTGACCGTCTCTTTCGTTTTCAAATATCCCGGGGGTCCGGGGGCAGCGCCCCCGGCCTCCGCCCGGAGGGCAGATGACCCAGACGATGACCGCAAGCGCCCTGACCGCGAACGCCTTCGCCCCGTTCGGCGAGGTGCTCGAGGTCTCCGGCCCGCCCACGAAACTGATCAACGCGGGCAAATGCGGGCGCTGGCACGACCGCGCCCTTCTCGATTTCGCCGATGCCCGCGCGGGTATCTCGATCTTCCGGTCCGAGTGCTTTGCGCTGCCCTACGAGTTCGACCTCGTCGAACGCCACCCGGAAGGCAGCCAGGCCTTCATCCCGATGTCGGCCGATCCGTTTCTTGTCATCGCCGCGCCGGATGAAAATGGCCGCCCCGGCCCGCCCGTGGCCTTCCTCACCAGCGGCGCGCAGGGGATCAACCTGCGCCGCAATGTCTGGCACGGCGTCCTGACCCCGCTCGGCGGCCCCGGCCTTTTCGCCGTCATCGACCGGATCGGCACGACGCCGAACCTTGAGGAATACCGCTACCCCGAACCTTTCCGGGTCACGGCATAGCCCCGGACGGGGCTTCTAACCGGACCGCGCCCATGGGGCGGCGCGGAGACGGCGCGAACAATAAGCCCCGAAGGGAAGTGAAACATGTCCGACAAAGTCCATCCGGCGGACGAGGTTCTGCCACCACCGAAGCTCTTCACCCTCGGCCTGCAGCATGTGCTGGTCATGTACGCGGGTGCCGTTGCCGTTCCGCTGATTGTGGGGCGCGCGCTGAAACTCGAACCTGCCGACGTCGCCTTTCTGATCTCGGCCGACCTTTTCGTCTGCGGGATCGTCACCTTGATCCAGTCGCTGGGGGCAACCCAGTGGTTCGGCATCCGGCTGCCGGTGATGATGGGCGTCACCTTCGCCGCCGTTGGCCCGATGGTGGCCATGGCGAACGCGAACGGCGGCACCGAAGGCGCGCGGGCGATCTTCGGCGCGATCATCGCGGCGGGGATCATCTCGATCCTGATCGCTCCCTTCGTGTCGAGGATGCTGCGGTTCTTCCCGCCCGTCGTCACGGGGACGATCATCCTCGTCATCGGCGTCAGCCTCATGCGGATCGGCATCAACTGGATCTTCGGCAATCCCGTCGGCCCGACCGCGCCGCAGCTTGTGGACCCCGCCCATGCAGACTGGCTGAAAGCCGTGACCGACGGCGCAGCATCGGGTGCGATTTCCGGCCTGCCCGAGATGCCCCAGGGTCTGGCGCTGGCCGCGAAATCCAGCAACCCGCTCTATGCGGCGCCGGGCAATATCGTGATTTCGGCCATCGTTTTGGCCTCGATCCTGCTCATTGCCCGCTTCGGCAGGGGGTTCGTCGCCAATATCGCCGTGCTTCTGGGCATCGTGATCGGCGCGGTCATCGCCATCGCGCTTGGCAAGATGAACTTCGACAAGGTCGCGGACGCCAGCTGGTTCGGGCTGATCACGCCCTTCCATTTCGGCATGCCGACATTTGATGGCGTGATGATCCTGACCATGACGCTGGTGATGATCGTGGTAATGATCGAATCGACCGGCATGTTCCTGGCCCTTGGCGAGATGACCGGAAAGCGGGTGGACCAGCCCGCCCTGTCGGCCGGCCTCAGGACCGATGGCCTCGGCACGCTGATCGGCGGGATCTTCAACACATTCCCCTACACGTCCTTCAGCCAGAATGTCGGGCTTGTCGGTGTTACCGGCATCCGGTCGCGCTTTGTCTGTGTCGCGGGCGGCCTCATCCTGATCGTCCTTGGCCTCGTGCCGAAGATGGGGGCGCTGGTCGAATCGGTGCCGACGATGGTTCTTGGCGGTGCAGGCCTCGTGATGTTCGGCATGGTTGCCGCAACCGGCATCCGCATCCTCGCGGGCGTCAATTTCAGCACCAACCGCAACAACCTGTTTATCGTCGCGGTCGCGCTGGGCATGGGGATGATCCCGCTCATCGCGCCGAACTTCAAGCAGTGGATGCCCCACGGCATCCATCCCCTGATCGAATCGGGCATCCTGCTCGCCTCGATCACGGCGGTCGCACTCAATGCCTTCTTCAACGGAGCATCCGCCACCGAGGAAGACCTCAAGGCCGCGGCTTCAACCGCCGACCACTGAAACAGCCGGGGGGCCGCAGCCGTGGCCCCCCGGCCCGACGGCGTTGACGTCCGCCGCTCATCCCCCCAAGAAGGGCAGGGGACGGAGGACGGATGAGACGATTTCTGACAGAGCTTTACGAACGCAACACCCGGCGCGGCGTGCGGTTTCGGTACGGGCTCCTTGCGTTCGACCTGGTCACCATCGCCTTCATCGTCGCCACATCTTTCGTCACGCGCGGGATCGAGACCGAGGCGCTCGACGTGGTGATCGGCGTGATCTACCTCGCCGACGTATCGGCCCGGGTCTATATCAGCCGCCACCGGGTGCGGGAACTTCTGCATCCCTATGGCATCGCCGATCTGGTCGTGGTCTTTTCGCTGCTCGCGCCGCTGGTGGGCGAAGGGTTCGCCTTCCTCCGCGTCGCGCGGATCTTCCGGGTGCTCAGGTCGTACGAGACGCTTCGCCGCCTCCGGCAGGATTTCCGCTTCTTCCACGACAATGAACAGACGATCATCGCCGCGACCAACCTCGCGCTGTTCATCTATCTGATGACCGCGCTCGTCTACGAAACCCAGCACCGCACGAACCCTGACATCAACAACTATGTCGATGCACTCTATTTCACCGTCACGACGCTGACCACGACCGGCTACGGCGACATTCTTATGCGCGGCACCACCGGGCGGCTGATGGCCGTCATCATCATGATCTGCGGCATCTCGCTGTTCATCCGGCTGGTGCAGGTACTGCTCAGGCCCGTGAAGGTCGAGCATAAATGCCCGGCCTGCGGTCTCAAGCGGCATGACCCGGACGCGGTTCATTGCAAGGCCTGCGGCCTGCTGCTGCATATCGAGGACGAGGGGCGCGACTGACCTCAGACAGGTTCGGCGACGGCGCTTACCTCGTACATCACCGGTTCGAACCGCGAACAAAGCGCGGCGATCCGGCGGTTCCTCTCGCGCATCTCGTCGGTCCTGAGCATCGCCTGAAAATCCTCGCGCCGCCGCCACTGGCTGTAGTTGGCGATTCGGGTCTGGGCGTCGTTCATATGCAGGCCCGCACCAAGGAAACCGGGCTGATGGCGAATGAAGGCTTCATAGGCATCCTTCAGCTCGTCCATCAGGTCTTGCGCCGTTCCGGGCGTCATCTCGAAAGTGGTGATCACCGTCTGTCCGGTGAAGTCGCGGCGGATCGCGGGCATGGTCGGTCCTTTCCGGGTCGGTTCGCGCGCTTTCAGCCTATCACAAGGCCCTGAAATCTCTAGGATCGACTCGCAAGTTGGCGCGGTTTTGCTACAGTCGCGCCTGTTGCCGCATCCATGGGGGGCAAAGCGCTGCGCCTGCAAATCGCCTTTCTGACGCTGATCCTGATCGGAACGCTTGTTCTGTGGGCGGTGTTTGTGCCTGCGTCGCGACCCGTGCTCGACCGGATCGGCGCCGCGCCGTTTTTCGAGGCGGTCGGACTGCCGCTCGCCGGGGCCGAGGTGCCGGGGTCCGGGCAAGGGCCGGGCGGCAAGTCGCCGGGCGGGCAGGCGGGGCCACAGGTCATCGCCGCTCCGGCGAGGTCGACCCGGCTCGTCGACCGGGCTGAAGCGATCGGCACAGCACGCGGCATCCGCTCTGCCTCGGTCGCAAGCGAGATCCTCGGGCGGGTCGAACGCGTGACGGCCGCCCCCGGAACCTATGTCGAAGAGGCAAGCCTGATTGCCGAACTTGATGCGGGCGGCGCCCGGATCGGCGTCGAACAGGCGCGGCTGGCGCTGGCCGATGCCGAACGCGCCCGCGACCGGCTGGACCGGCTGGCCGGGTCGGGCGCGGTGACCGTTCAGCAGAAAGAGGACGCCGCCTCTGCCGTGCGCGCGGCGGAGCTGGCGCTTGAGGCCGCGACGCTTGACCTCGCGCGGCACCGCATCCTTGCGCCGGTCGCGGGCTGGGTCGGCCTGATCGCCGCCGAGCCCGGCGATTATGTGACGGCGGGAAGCACACTCACGACGATCGAGGACCGGTCGACCCTGACGGTCGAGTTCCGCCTGCCCGAACGGCTCGCGGCGCGGCTGGCGCCGGGCATGGAAATCGCGGCCCATCCTTTGTCCGACCCCGGCCTGAGTGTCGCGGGCAGGATCACGGCCGTCGACAATCAGGTCGAGGCGGCGAGCCGGACGATCCGTGTCGAGGCGCATATTCCGAACGAGGGCGACCTGATCCGCCCCGGCATGGCGATCCGCCTGACGCTCGAGATTCCCGGGCCGGACTATCCTGCCGTCGATCCGCTCTCGATCCAGTGGGGGGCGGAGGGCGCCTATGTCTGGGTCCTGCGCGATGGCGTCGCGGACAAGCTGCCGGTGCGGGTGATCCAGCGCAATGCCGCGACCGTGCTTGTCGCCGCCGATTTCGCGCCGGATGATCTGGTGGTCAGCGAGGGGATGATGAACCTGCGCGCGGGCCAGCCCGCAACCGTCATCTTGCCGCAACCCGCCGCTGCCGAGGTCGGCGGGTGAGGCCGGAGCATCCCACCGACGCGCCGCGGTCGGGCGATCAGCGGACGGGACTCGTACGGCTTCTCGTGGAACGCCCGGTCCTTGCCTTCGTCCTCAACGCGCTGATCGTGATTGCGGGCCTTGCCGCGCTTCTGGGGATCGAGGTGCGCGAACTGCCCTCGGTCGAAGCGCCGGTCATCACCGTCTCGACCGATTTCCCCGGCGCCGCGCCCGAAACCGTCGACCGCGAGGTGACGGCGGTGATCGAGGGCGCGGTCAGCCGGGTGAGCGGCGTGAATGCCATCTCTTCCTCCTCGCGCTTCGGGGCAAGCCGGGTGAGCATAGAGTTCCGCGACAAGGTGGATATCGACATCGCGGCAAGCGATGTGCGCGACGCGCTCGCCCGCGTGACAGGGGCCTTGCCCGACGGGGCCGAGGTGCCGCGCGCCATCAAGGCCGACGCGAACGGCGAGACGGTCGTGCGCCTGGCGCTGACCTCGCCCCGGCGGGGATCCGAGGCGCTGACGGCGCTCGCCGAAGACCTGCTGGAAGACCGGCTTCTCGCCATTCCCGGCGTCGCCGACGTGCAGATGAACGGCGCGCGCAGCGCGATTTTCCGCGTCGATGTCGATCAGGCGGCTTTGGCAAGCCGCGGCCTGACTTTGGCCGACCTGACGCGGGTTCTGGGCAGTGCTACGCTCGATGCGCCGGCGGGTGCGCTGACCTCGGCCCGCCAGAGCCTTTTCGTGCGTGCGACCGCCGAGATCGCGACCGAGGCCGATATCGAGGACCTGACGGTCGCCCCCGACGTGCGGCTCGGCGATGTGGCATCGGTCTATTTCGGGCCCGAACCCGGTACCTCGGTCCTCAGGACCAATGGCGAAACCGGGATCGGCCTGTCGGTCATCCGCGCGGCGCAAAGCAACAGCCTGGCCATTTCCGCCGCCGTCACCGCACTGGTGGCCGAGGTGCAGCGCGACCTGCCACCGGATGTCACGCTCTTCGTCTCGTCCGATGCCGCCGCCTTCGTGCGCGGCGCGCTCCATGAGATCGAGGTTGCCCTGTCGCTGTCGGTCATGGTCGTCGCGCTGATCATCTTCCTTTTCCTGCGCGACCTGCGCGCGACGCTTATTCCTGTGCTGGCGATTCCCGTCTCGCTGATCGGCACGCTTGCCGCACTTTGGGCGGTGGGCTTTTCGGTCAATATCCTCACGCTTCTGGCCTTCGTGCTGGCCACCGGCCTCGTCGTCGACGATGCGATCGTGGTGCTGGAAAATATCGCCCGCCGCCGGGCCGAGGGGATGGGCCCCCGCGCCGCCGCCGTTCTGGGCACCGGGCAGGTCTTCTTCGCGGTCGTCGCGACGACGACCACGCTCGCCGCCGTCTTCGTGCCCCTCTCCTTCCTGCCCGGTCAGGTTGGCGGGCTCTTCCGGGAGTTCGGCCTGACGCTCGCCCTGTCGGTCGCCATCTCGGCCCTCGTCGCGCTCAGCTTCTGCCCGGTCCTTGCCGCGCTGACATTGAAAGGGGCGCCGGCGGGCGAGGTCCGCAGGCCGGGCTTCCTCG
Organism: Frigidibacter sp. SD6-1; assembly: GCF_030143255.1. Classification (GTDB taxonomy): domain Bacteria; phylum Pseudomonadota; class Alphaproteobacteria; order Rhodobacterales; family Rhodobacteraceae; genus TMP-24. The sequence continues at coordinate 72,895 of NZ_JARJNR010000007.1, read as the reverse complement.
CCCGCGCCTATGCGGCAAGCCTCAGGGCCGCGCTGCGTGTACCCCTGGCCATCGTCCTTGCCGCCGTCCTTGCCGCGATCACCGCCTGGTTCCTGCAATCCTCCATCCGGCGCGAGCTCACACCGCCTGAAGATCGGTCGGTGATCCTTCTTTCCGTCCGCGCACCCCAGGGCGCCGCGCTCGACTACACCTACGAGAAGATGCGGCAGATCGAGGATCTGGTGGAACCCTTGCGCACCTCCGGCGAGGCGCGCAGCATCTTTTCCGTCTCGGGCACCGGCAGCGGCAATGGCGGGTTCATTGTCATCGCGCTGGTGGACTGGGCAGACCGGGCCCGCAGCCAGCAAGAGATCGCGGCCGAGGCCCAGTCGCGGATCGACGGCGTCATCGGCGTACGCGCGACGCTTCTGCAGCCCAATTCCCTTGGCATTCGCGGCGCGGGCCAGGGCCTCAGCTTCGCTGTCGTCGGCCCCGATTATCCGGCGCTGGCCGAGGCCGCTTCGCGGCTGGTGGCGCGGATGGGCGAGGACCCGGCCTTCGGCCGCACGCAGGTGGGCTATGACCTGACGCAGGCGCAATTGTTCGTCACCGTCGACCGCGCCCGTGCGACCGACCTCGGCATCGACATCGCGGGCCTTGGACCGGCGATCGAGGCGCTGATCGACGGGCGCAAGGTCGGGCAGGTCTTTCTGGGCGACAAGAGCTATGACATAAGCCTGACCTCGGGGTCCGAGCCGGTGAACGACCCCGGCGATCTGGAACGGCTGTTCGTCAAGGCGGGCGACGGGCAGATGGTGCCGCTGTCGTCCTTCGTCACGCTCGAGGAACGCCCTGTCGCGCCCGACCTGCAGCGCGAAGGGCTGATGCGTGCCGTACCGGTCAGCGCGGGCCTCACGCCCGACCTCTCGCTCGGCGCGGCGCTGGACCGGGTGCGGGCGCTGGCGCCGGAGGTTCTGGCGGAAGGGATGCGCATCGTGCCCTTGGCCGAGGCGAAACTGCTTGAAACCAGCCAGTCCGGCACGCTCATCACCTTCGGCTTCGCGCTTCTCGTGGTGCTGCTGGTCCTGGCCGCCCAGTTCGAAAGCGTCGTCTCGGCGCTGATCGTGATGGCGACCGTACCGCTCGGCCTTGCCTGCGCGGTCTTCGCGCTCTTGCTGACCGGCGGCAGCCTCAATGTCTACAGCCAGATCGGGCTGGTGCTTCTGGTCGGAATCATGGCCAAGAACGGCATCCTTGTCGTCGAGTTCGCCAACCAGCGGCGGGAGGAGGGCGCAAGCGTCCGCACTGCCATCGAGGAAGCGGCGCTGATCCGCCTCCGTCCGGTGGCGATGACGATGCTGTCCACGGTCGTGGGCGCGGTGCCGCTGCTTCTGGCCAGCGGCGCGGGGGCCGAGGCGCGCGCCGCGCTCGGCTGGGTGATCGTCGGCGGGCTGGGTCTGTCGGCGCTCGCCACGCTCTACCTGACGCCTGCCGCCTACCTCCTGCTCGCGGGCCTGTCGAAGCCGCGCTCGGCCGGGCGCGACCGGCTTCAGGCGGAACTCGCGAAGGCGGGGTTCTGATCGGGCGTTTGCCCGACGGCCGCGCCCGGGCTAAGAAGCGCCGGAGATCACGGGAGGAGAGGCGGATGACCGAACGCTGCGGCTGGTGCGGGACGGAACCGATCTATGTCACCTATCACGACACGGAATGGGGCGTGCCGGAATATGACGCTCGCGCCTTGTGGGAAAAGCTGATCCTCGACGGCTTTCAGGCGGGGCTGAGCTGGATCACCATCCTGAAGAAGCGCGATGCCTTCCGCGCCGCCTTCGAAGGCTTCCATCCCGAGATGATCGCCCGCTGGGGCGAGCCGGAGGTGGCGCGCCTGCTGGCCGATCCCGGCATCGTGCGGTCCCGCGCCAAGATCGAGGCGACGATCGGCAATGCTCGCGCCTGGCTGGCCATCGCCGAAGACGAGGGGTTCGACCAGTTCCTTTGGCGCTATGTCGACGGCCGACCCTTGCAGAACAAGTTCCGCACGATGGCCGACGTCCCCGCCCAGACGCCGCTGTCGGAACGCATTTCGAAAGACCTCAAGAAAGCCGGCTTCCGCTTTGCCGGGCCGACGATCACCTATGCTTTCATGCAGGCGGTCGGGCTGGTGAACGACCATATCGTGACCTGCCACCGGCACGCGCCGCTTTCTGCCTGAGGCCGGAGTGGGGGTCTTCCACCCCGTCGTCCATTGGTTCTTGAACCAATGGCGCACCAATGAACGACCCCCGGAGGATATTTGGAAACGAAAGACGAGAAAGCCTCTCTTTCGTTCTGAAATATCCCGGGGGAGTCCCGGACAGGGTCCGGGACGGGGGCAGAGCCCCCTGTCAGCCCCGCAAGGTGCCGCCGGTCGCCTTGGCGACCTTCTCGACGATCTTCGCGCTGACCGCCTCGATCTCGGCCTCGGTCAGGGTCTTGTCGCGCGGCTGGAGCCGCACGGTGATGGCCAGCGATTTCTTGCCCGGCCCCATCTGCGCCTCGGCCTTCTCGCCCGCGAACTGGTCGAAGACCGCGACGCGCTCGATCAGCGCCTTGTCGGCGCCCTGCGCGGCGTTGAGAAGCGTCAGCGCCTCGACTGTCCTGTCGACGACGAAGGCGAAGTCCCGCTCGACCGCCTGCAGGTCGGAAATATCGAGCGCGGGCCGGGTGGCCGTCTTCACCTTCGGGAAGGGGACGGCGGCCAGATGGACGGTCAGTGCCATGGCCGGGCCCTTCACATCCATCGCTTTCAGAACCTTCGGGTGAACCTCGCCGAACGTGGCCATCACGTTCGGCCCAAGCGACATGGTGCCCGACCGGCCGGGATGGAACCAGCTTGCCACCTTGCGGCCGATCTGCACCTTCTGGGGCGCGCCGATGGCGGCAAGCACCGCCTCGGCATCGGCCTTGGCGTCATAGACATCGACCGGGCGGCGCGAGCCATGCGGGTCGCGCGCGGCGCTGGCGCCCACGAGAAGGGCGGTCGCCTGCAGGGCCTGTTCGCCGGGCTCGCCGCCGGTGAAAGCCTGCCCGACCTCGAAGAGCGCCAGATCCATGAATCCACGCGCCTGATTGCGGGCGGCGGCCCGCAGAAGGCCCGGCAGCAGGTCGGGCCGCATATGGGTCATTTCCGACGAGATCGGATTTTCCAGCCGCGTCGCTTCCGCCCCGCCGCCGAAAAGCGCGGCCGAGGCACCGTCGATGAACGAATAGGTCACGCATTCATTGTAGCCCAAGGCAGCGAGCGTGCGGCGCGCGGTCTTTTCCCGCACCTGCATCGGCGTCAGGATCGGTTTCGGCACGCCCGGCCGCGCCCGCCGCATCGGCTTGCCTTCAAGCTTGGTCAGCGAAGCGATGCGCGCGACTTCCTCGACAAGGTCCGCCTCGCCCAGCACATCGGGCCGCCACGAGGGCGGGCTCGCCATGTCGCCCTTCAGCGCGAAGCCCAAAGCCTCCAGCGTCGCGCGCTGCTCGGTCTCGGGGATGTCCATGCCGACGAGCGAGATCACGCGGGCCGGGTCAAGGCGGTAGGCGCGTGACGTATCCGGCACCGCGCCGTCCATCACCACGTGCGAGGGTTCGCCGCCGCAAAGGTCGATGACCATGCGTGTGGCCAGTTCCAGCCCGGGCAGGGTGAAGGCCGGGTCCACCCCGCGTTCGAACCGGTAGCGGGCGTCGGAATTGATCTTCAGCGCGCGCCCCGTGGCGGCGATGGTGATCGGGTCCCAATAGGCGCTTTCGAGGAAGACATCGGTCGTGTCCTCGGTGCAGCCCGACATCTCGCCCCCCATGATGCCCGCGAGGCTTTCCGGCCCCTGATCGTCGGAGATGACCATCATCCCTTCGCGCAAGGCATAGGTCTTGCCGTCGAGTGCCAAGAGCTCCTCGCCGCCCTTCGCCGGGTGGATGCGCAGATCGCCCTTCACCTTCGCCACGTCGAAGACGTGAAGCGGCCGGTTGAGAGCGAAGGTGAAGAAGTTGGTGATATCGACCAGCGTCGAGATGGGGCGAAGGCCGATCGCCGCCAGCCGGGCTTGCAGCCAGGCAGGCGAGGGGCCGTTCTTCACGCCCCGGATCACCCGGCCCGCGAAAATGGGGCAGCCCTTGTCCTTCAGCCCGCCTTCGATGCGGACTTTCACCGGGCTGTCGAACGTGCCTGTAACCGGCTCGATCGCAAGCGGTTTCAGCCGACCCAAGCCCCGCGCCGCGAGATCGCGCGCGATGCCGCGCACGCCAAGCGCGTCGGGGCGGTTCGGCGTGATCTTCACATGCACCATCGGATCGACGGTCTCGGGGCGGTTCGCCGCCAGCCAGTCGGTGAACTTCTGGCCCACCTCGCCCGAGGGCAGTTCGATGATGCCGTTATGTTCGTCAGAAAGTTCCAGCTCGCGTTCCGACGCCATCATCCCGTGGCTTTCGACGCCGCGGATTTTGCCGACGCCAAGTGTCACGTCGATCCCCGGCACATAATCGCCGGGCTTGCACAGCACGACCGTGATCCCCGCCCGCGCGTTCGGCGCGCCGCAGACGATCTGCTTTTCGCCCTCGTCGGTCAGGACCCGGCAGACACGCAGCTTGTCGGCATCGGGGTGCTGTTCGGCATGCAGGACCTTCGCCAGCGTGAAGGGCTTCAGCCGCGCCGCGCGATCCACCACCTCCTCGACCTCGAGGCCAAGGTCGGTCAGCGCATAGGTGATCTCGTCCAGCGTCGCCTCGGTTTCGAGGTGATCCTTCAGCCAGGAGAGGGTGAATTTCATGGTCTGGTCCCGGATTTCGGGGCCGGGATCGCCCGGCCGGCCGCTGTTTCGCGGCCCGGGATAACGCATAGGACGCAGGCAGGAAAGGGTGCGTGGGCGCGATTGCGCCCGGATTACCTGCCGTGGCCCCTCAGAACTGGTCGAGAAGGCGCTTCAGGTAATCCAGTTCCAGATCGGGGCGGGTCTGATCCGACGACCGTCGGCGGATTTCGTCCAGAAGGTCGCGGGCGCGGCGGTAGACATCCTTGTCCTGCAACACGTCGCGGCCATCGCCCAACTGGCCGCGCGCGCCGTCCTGACGGCCAAGCGGATCAAGCGGGACTTCACGGTTCGGGTCGCCCTGGGCCTGACCCTCGGCGCCTTGCAGGCGGTTCTGGTCCTGCGCATAGGCCTGACCGAGGCTGCGCATCCCTTCGCGGAGGTTCTCGATCGCCTCGGCCTGGCGGTCGATGGCGGTCGGCAGATCGTTGTTGCGCAGCGCCTCCTCGGCGCCGTCCATGGCGCGGCCCGCCTCCTCGAGCGAGCGGCGGGCATTGTCGGCATCCTGCCCCTGCGCGTCGGGCAGGCCCTTGCGCTGGCGGTCAAGCTCGCGCCGCAGCGCGCGCTGCCGGTCGGCGAGGCTCTGGCCATCCTCACCGCCGCCAGTCGAGGGATCTGCCTGCTCCTCCGGCCCCTCCTCGCCATCGCGCATGCCCTGTGGGTCGCCCTGACCCTCGCGGCCGTCCCCATTCTGCTGGCCTTCGCGGAAGGCGTCGTCGGACAGTTGCTGCTGATTGCGGAGCGTGTCCTGCAGGTCGCGCATCGCCTGCTGGCCGGGCCGCTGCCGCCCCTCGCCGCCCTCGCCCTGGGTGACCTTCAGGTTCTCTAGCAGCTGGTTCAGCTCGTTCAGCAGCTCCTGCGCTTCGGCCATCTTGCCTTCTTCCATCAGGCGCTGGATTTCATCCATCATCTGCTGGATCTGGTCGTCGGTTATGCTGGGACCCTGCTGGTTGTCGGTAAACCGGTCGGCGGGGTCCTCCTCCTGCCGCTCGGCCAGCATGTTCAGATAATCGTCTGTCGCGGCGCGCAGCTCGTCCATCAGCTTCTGGATCTCGTCCTGACTCGCGCCGTTCTTGATCGCCTCCGACAGACGTTCCTGCGCGCGCCGCATCCGTTCGCGGGCATTGTCGAGCCCGCCATCCTCGATCAGGAGCGCAGCGTCCCACAGTGCCTTGGCGAGCTCATCGCGAAGCTCGGGCTGCAGCTCGCCCGCCTCGCGCCCCGCCGTCAGGCGCCGGATCGCCACGCGCAGCATCAGATAGGCCTTTTCATCGCGCACGAAGCCTTCGGGCCGATGGGTAATGGCGCGCAGGAGCTGGTCGGCGCGCTTGGCATTCTCGCGCGACCACAAAAGATCGCGGCGCATCTCGACCACCGCGGCCGCGAGCGGGTCGAAGAAACGGCGGCCCGGTAAGGTGAGCGGCATGGGTTCCGAACTGCCGGTCTGTCCGGCGCTGTCGGTCACCGTCATGGTCATGACCACCGGCAGGTTGGCCCAAGGGTGTTCGGAGGCATTCTCGCCCAGAACCTCGGTGAAATCGGCGCGGCTGCCGCTGACCGGAAGCGGCAGGTCATAGGTCAGGACCGGCTGCGGTTCGGGTTCGGCGGCAAGGCCGTAGCGGCGCTGGATGGCAGCGAGATCGAGCGTGAAGCGCACCTCGCCTTTGGCAATCGCGTAATCGTCGGCGGCATGGAAGCTTTGCACCATGCGTCCATCCGCCTTGCGGTCCATCGGCCCCTCGGGCGCGACGGTGGGCGCGCCGTCGGCGAGGACCGAGATTTGCCAGCTGCGCCCGCCCTCGCCCTCGACGGAAAGCGTGCCGGATTTGGTCGCGGCAAGATCGAAGGCGCGCAGGCTGTCGGGGGCGGCTTCCGGCGATGCCGCAGGGGCTGGCGGCGGGCTGGCGATATCCTGCGACACAGTCAGTGCCGACGCCGGGCCGTAAAGCCGCAGGATGATGCGGCTTCCGGTCGGCACTTCCAGCCGGTCTTCCTTCACCGAGGACAGATACAGGGTCGGCCGCCCGGTATAGGCGGGCGGTTCGATCCAGCCTTCCCAGCTTGCCGCGATCTGCGCCGCCCCGGCTGCAGGCGCCGTCACCGTGGCCAGCCGCCAGAGCGAGCCGAAAAGCAGCGCGATCATCAGCGCGGTAAAGGCCGCATAGCGCAGCGCGAAAGGATCGCGCGCGGCCAGCCTGAGGTCGGGCGCGGGTGCCTTTGCGGCGCGCGCCCGGGCGCGCATCCGGTCAAGATGGGCCTGCCAGACCGCGCGCGAGGCCGGATCGGCGGCGCCGATTGCCTGATGGTCGTTCAGCGCGGCAATCGGCCGGCCCGGCAGGGTTGCGTCAAGCCGTGCCTCGGCTTCTGCCACTCTGGGCCAGCGGAAGGCGCGCAGCCCGCGCACGACAAACCACAAAAGCGCAAGCGGCACCGCGACCAGCACGGCCCAGAACAATTCCAGGGGCGCCCAGTCCTGAAATCCGAGCGCAAGCGCGGCGATCGAGGCGATGGCGAGGGTCCAGAACGGCCAGAAGGCGCGGGTCAGACGTTCGGCCACGAGCCCCGCCCGGGTCAGGCGCAGGGGCCAGCGCAGGTCCCTGTCGAGGGGCTTCTGCCGGGTCTCTCTCGTCATCTCGCCTTTCGCCGGACGGGAAACACCCACGGGTACGCCCCGCCCGCTTCTAGAGCCACGCGGGCAGTCTATCGCGGTTTATCATCTCGTCATAGGTCGGACGTTCGCGGATAACGGCGAATTGTTGCCCATGAACAAGCACTTCGGGAATGAGCGGGCGGGCATTGTATTCCGAGGCCATCGCCGCGCCATAGGCCCCGGCAGAGCGGAAGGCCACCAGATCGCCCTCACCCACCGGCGGCAGCGGGCGGGCCCTGGCGAATGTGTCGCCGGTTTCGCAGACCGGGCCGACGATGTCGTAAGGCTGCTGGTCGACCCCCGGTGCCGGTTCGATCACCGGCACGATGTCATGATGGGCGCCGTACATGGATGGGCGCACCAGATCGTTCATTGCCGCGTCGAGAATGAGGAAATCCCGACCCTCGCCGTGCTTGAGGTAGATCACCGAGGCAACGAGGAGGCCCGCATTGCCGGATATGAGCCGCCCCGGCTCGATCTCCACCTCGCAGCCCAGATGGCCAACGGTGCGCTTGATCAGCGCGCCATAGTCCAGCGGCAGGGGCGGCGCCTCGTTCGACCGGGTGTAGGGGATGCCCAAACCGCCGCCGAGGTCGAGGCGGCGAATCTCGTGGCCGTCGGCGCGGAGCACTGCGGTCAGTTCCGCGACCTTCAGATAGGCCTGTTCGAACGGTTCAAGCTCGGTCAGCTGGCTGCCGATATGCACGTCGATGCCAACGACCTCGATCCCCGGCAGGCACGCGGCTTCGGCATAGACCTCGCGCGCGCGTTCGATCGGGATGCCGAACTTGTTTTCCTTCTTGCCGGTGGCGATCTTCTCATGGGTGCGGGCGTCGACGTCGGGGTTCACCCGGATGGTGATCGGTGCGGTCGCCCCGAGGCTTTTCGCGACCTCCGACAGGGCGCGCAGCTCGGGCTCGCTTTCGACGTTGAACTGCCGGATGCCGCCCTCAAGTGCCATCCGCATCTCTTCCCGCGTCTTGCCGACGCCGGAAAAGACGATCCTGTCGCCCGGCACGCCCGCGGCCTTCGCCCGCAGATATTCGCCGATCGAGACCACATCCATCCCCGCACCAAGCCGCGCGAGCGTCTTCAGGACCGCGATATTGCCGTTCGACTTGACCGCGAAGCAGACAAGATGGTCGAGCGGGCTCAATGCCTCCTGAAACAGCCGGAAGTGGCGCTCCAACGTCGCGGTCGAGTAGACATAGAAGGGCGTACCGACCGCTGCGGCGATCTCCGGCAGGGACACGTCCTCGGCATGAAGGATGCCGTTGCGATAGAGGAAGTGATCCATCCGAAACCTTTCTGCCAGGCGCCGCGCCGCCAGCATCCCTAGTGTGAGGCAGGGCCCGCGCCAAGGGAAAAGCGCGCGCGGTCGTTGCCGGCGAAGCGGCGGCAAGCCGCCTGCGGTCTTTTGGTTGGCTTGACCGCAGCAAAGCGATACTTAACTACCACGCCCTGACCAGAAGTCGCAGATGAGCACCCCCGTGAAAATGAATGTTCTGTCCGGTTTCCGGGATAGCCATGTCGGCAGGCTTCTACGCGAGAACTTCCGTGCCCAGATGCCGCTCTACATCATCGCGATCATCGCCATGGTGATGGTTGCGGCGACGACATCCCTGACCGCCTGGATCATGAAGGACATCGTCGATTCGATGACCAATCCGGATGATCGGATGCGGGTCTTCCTGGTCGCGGGGGCCGTGGCGCTGATCTTTTTCCTGAAAGGCGTGGCGAGTTACGTGCAGACCGTTGCGCTGACCCGGGCCGGCAACCGGATCGTCGCGGTCCAGCAGCGCAGGCTTTATGCGAAGCTTCTGCGTCAGGGCGCTGCCTTCTACAACACGAACGAATCTTCCAGCCTTCTGATGCGGCTCACGCAATCGGCGCAGTCGGCGCGCGCGATCATCGATATCCTGGTCACCGGTTTCGTGCGCGACATGCTGACCCTCGTCGGGCTTGTCGCGGTGATGATCTACCAGCAACCGACCCTGTCGGTCGTGTCGCTTCTCGTCGGACCGCTCGCCCTCCTTGGCGTGCGCCTCATCCTGCGCAAGGTGCGCGCGATCATGGAGCAGGAGCTTGCCTCGCTTGCCGAGATCTTCAAGGTCGTGCAGGAAACCTCGGCCGGGATCATGGTGGTGAAGGCTTTCTCGCTTGAAGAGAAGATGGCAGGGCGGATGAATGCGGCGGTGGGGCAGGTCGAAAAGCGCGCAAATGCCATCGCCCGGCTCGAGGCGGTCACGAGCCCTCTGATGGACACTCTTTCAGGCTTCGCGATCGCGGGCGTCGTTGCCCTGAGCGCCGTCAGTCTGTTTGGCGAGAGCCCCACATCGGCTGGCCAGCTCATGTCTTTCGTGACCGCGCTTCTCATGGCCTATGAGCCGGCAAAACGGCTTTCGCGCATGCGCGTGTCGATCGAGGCAAGCATGGTCGGCGTGAAGATGATGTACGATCTTCTGGACGCGCCCGAGACGCTGACGGAAGCCGAGATGCCCGTTGATCTGCCTGCGGGCCCGGGGCGGGTGGAGTTCAGTGCGGTCAGGTTCGCCTACGCCAGGAACAAGCCCGCGCTGCGCGATATTTCGATCGTTTGCGAGGCGGGCAAGACAACGGCGCTGGTCGGCCCCTCGGGCGGTGGCAAGTCGACGATCCTGAACCTTGTGCTCAGACTCTACGATCCGCAGACCGGAACTGTTGCGATCGACGGTGTCGATCTCAAGACCGTCTCCTTTGCCACCTTGCGTGAGCGGATTTCCTTTGTAGGCCAGGGAACCTTTCTCTTTTCGGCAAGCATCATCGACAATATCCGCCTCAGCCGCCCCGACGCGACGGAAGAGCAGGTAGTCGAGGCGGCTCGCGCGGCCAATGCGCATGAGTTCATCAAGGAACTGCCGCAGGGCTATCAGACCCAGGTGGGCGAGAACGGCGCCTTCCTTTCGGGCGGGCAGAAGCAGAGGCTGGCGATCGCAAGGGCGATTCTGAAGGATAGCCCGATCCTTCTGCTCGATGAGGCAACGAGTGCCCTTGACGCGACCTCCGAAGGCCTGGTGCAGGAAGCGCTGCACCGGCTGACACGCGGGCGGACGACGATCGTGATCGCGCATCGTCTCTCGACGGTGCTGGAGGCCGACCGGATCTGCGTGGTGAACGAGGGCCGTGTGGTCGAGCAGGGCACGACCGAGGAGCTGCTGGCGAAGGGCGGGATGTTCCGGCGGCTCTATGACCAGCAGTTCCGCGCGGTCGGCTAGGCTGTGCCAGGCGCCTCCTCGTGCGCTTCGCTTCTCGTCGGGCCGACGCGCGAAGAGCGCACGAAGTGCGACGATGAGCAGGCCTGAGAGCCACCCTGTTCCGTTCATCGCGCTTTTGGCCTATAGGAGCGGGTCTCGAATCCCTGATGGTTGTCCCATGTCCGATGCCGCCCCCGCCCCCCTGGTGCCCGATGTCCATGCGATCCCCCGCCGCCCGGCCGTGGATGGCAAGGTCAATCTCGTCGGCCTGACGCGGGCAGCTCTTCGCGAGGCGCTCATCGCCGCAGGCACGTCGGAAAAGCAGGTGAAGATGCGGGTCGGTCAGGTCTGGCAATGGATCTACCATTGGGGCGTGCGCGATTTCGGCGCGATGACCAATCTGGCGAAGGATTATCGACGCCTCCTTGCCGACAATTTCACCATCGCGCTGCCGGAGCTCGTCACCCGCCAGCTGTCTGCCGATGGCACCCGCAAATATCTGGTGCGCATCGCCGGTGGGCATGAGGTCGAGGTTGTCTATATCCCCGAGGAAGGGCGCGGAACGCTCTGTGTTTCCTCTCAGGTCGGCTGCACGCTCACCTGTTCCTTCTGTCACACGGGCACCCAGAAACTGGTGCGCAACCTGACCGCGGGTGAGATCGTCGGACAGGTGATGCTTGCCCGTGACGATCTGGACGAATGGCCCGCACCCGGCACCGGCACGGGCGAGGACGGGCCACGGCTTGTGTCGAACATCGTGCTGATGGGCATGGGCGAGCCTTTGTACAATTTCGACAATGTCCGCGACGCGATGAACATCGTGATGGACGGCGAAGGCATCGCCCTTGGCCGCCGCCGTATCACTTTGTCGACCTCCGGCGTGGTGCCCGAGATCGCCCGGACCGCGACCGAAATCGGCTGTCAGCTCGCGATCAGCTTCCATGCGACGACGGACGCGGTCCGCGACATTCTGGTGCCGATCAACAAGCGCTGGAACATCGCAACGCTTCTGGAGGCGCTCAAGGCCTATCCGGGCCTGTCGAACTCTGAACGGATCACGTTCGAATATGTGATGCTCGACGGCATCAACGACAGCAAGGAAGATGCCCACCGGCTGGTGAAGCTCCTGGAGGGCATTCCGGCGAAGGTGAACCTCATTCCCTTCAACGAATGGCCCGGCGCGCCTTACAAGCGTTCCTCTGGCAACCGGATTCATGCGTTCGCCGACATCATCTACAAGGCCGGTTATGCCTCGCCGATCCGGACCCCGCGCGGCGAAGATATCATGGCCGCCTGCGGCCAGCTGAAATCGGCGACGGAACGCGCGCGCAAGAGCCGGGCGCAGATTGCCGCCGAGACCGGTCAATAACGACCGGCGTCAGCGTTCTTCCCAGGTCGTTTCGCGGTTCTCCTGCCAGCCGACACGGTGCAGAAGCGGCGTGTCGTCATGGGTCTCGGGCCAGCCGAGGCAGAGGTAGGCGCTGAACTCCCATCCCTCCGGCACGCCGAAAAGCGTCTCTATTCCGGCCGGATCGAGGATCGAAACCATGCCGAGCCCGAGGTTTTCCGCCCGTGCCGCCAGCCAGAGCGTATGGATCGCCATCGCCGTCGATTGGCGCAGGGTGTCGGGCATGGTCATGCGGCCAAGGCGGCGGCCCTCGGCCGGGTCGGTCGCCGTGAAGACGGCCAGATGTTCCGGCGCCCGGTCGAGGCCCGCGAGCTTCAGCCGCGCATAGTCGGACCGCGCCTGCCCGTCGTAGCTTTCCAGCGCGGCGGCATTGGTGGCGCGGAAGTTCTGCCGTACGCCGTCGCGCAGGCCCGCGTCGCGGACCCGCACCACCCGCCAGGGCCGCGCGTTGCCGACCGACGGCGCGCAATCCATGGCCCGGCGCAGACGCTCCAACACCTCTTCCGGCACCGGATCTCTGCGGAAATGCCGCACATCGCGGCGCCAGCGCAGGATTTCCACAAGCGTCGTGGCATGGGCGCGGGTGAACAGCATCAGCCTGCCAACGCCCCCTCAAGCCGCGTCCATTCCGCCGCGCTGCCCGGCAGGCCGAGGCGCAGCCAGTCGCCCGACCAGGGGAAGATGCGCGACCAGATATGATGCGTCGCAAGCTGCGCCTGTGCCGCCGCCGCGTCCGGCACGCGGTAGCTGCGAAAGAGAGGCGTGCCGCCGATCAGGCGCCACCCGGCCCTGAGTGCCAATGCATCCATCCGGTCGCAGTCACTGGCCAGCCGCGCGATGGTCGCAGCCGCCCAGTCCCGGTCGGCCAAAGCCTTCGCCCCAACCTCGATCGCCGCGCCTGAGACCGGCCAGGGCCCCGCCATGGCCGAGAGCTTTCCAATGGTGTCCTCATGGCCCAGAACGAAACCGAGCCGTACCCCGGCGAGGCCGTAGAACTTGCCGAAAGAGCGCAGGATCACGAGGCCCGGTCGGGGCGTCTCGCTTGCAAGAGAGAGGTGCGGATAGGGGTCGGCGAAGCTTTCATCGACCACCAGCAATCCGGCCCTCTCTGCCAGCGCCTGCAGGTCGGCGGGCGTGTGCTGGCGGCCGTCGGGATTGTTGGGATTGACAACCACCGCAAGGTCCGCGCCCGCAAGTTGGGCAGGCATAGACACTTCCTCGACCGTCCAGGCGGCCGCGCGCAGGCTGGCGGCATGTTCGTTGTAGGTGGGGGCGAGGACCCGGGCGATGCCGGGCGGGCGCAGGCGCGGCATCATCTGGATTGCCGCCTGCGCGCCCGCGACCGGCAGGACAGCGGCTTGCGTTCCGTAGGCCTGCCGGGCGGCTACGATCAGCCCCTCCATCGCGGCACGGGTAGGCAGTGCCGTCCAGGCCTCGGTGCTGAGAGGCGGCAGCGGATAGGGCATGCGGTTGATGCCGGTCGACAGGTCGATCCAGTCTTCCGCCCGCCCGCCCCAACGCGCCCGCGCTGCGTCGATATTGCCGCCATGGTCGCGCATCAGATCAGCCACAGGAGAAGGAGGAGAAGCGCAGTCAGCGCCAGCGCATTCCGGCAGATTTCCAGCGCCCGCGTGATGTCTTCCGCTGCCGGATCGCGGGCGGAACCGTTGATCCAGGGCTCGTTCGCCACCCGGTCGTGATAGAGGCGGGGGCCAGACAGGCGCACCCCAAGTGCGGCCGCCATCGCCGCCTCTGGCCAGCCCGCGTTGGGGGACCGGTGACTGCCTGCCTCGCGCCACATCCGGTCGAATGCCGCGCGCGGCGCGGTCGAGACGGCGGCGATCAGAAGGCCGGTCAGCCGCGCCGGGATCAGGTTTGCCAGATCGTCGATCCGCGCCGCCGCCCAGCCGAAGGCCTCATGCCGCGGCGTGCGGTGGCCGATCATCGAATCGAGCGTGTTGATCGCCTTGTAGGCCGCGATCCCCGGCAGGCCGAAGATCGCGCCCCAGAAGAGCGGCGCGATGACGCCGTCAGAGGCATTCTCCGACAGGCTCTCGATCGTTGCGCGCGCTATGCCCGCCTCGTCCAGCCGGTCGGGATCGCGCCCGACGATCATCGCCACCGCGCGACGCGCGCCAGCAACATCGCCACCGCGAAGCGGTCTCGACACGGCCACCACATGGTCGCGCAGCGACCGGGCCGCGATCAGCGGCCAGGCGAGGAGGCCGCCGATCAGAAGGCCTTTCCAGCCGGAAGGCAGAACGCTTTGCAGGATAAGGCCGATGATGGCCGCGATGCCGATCACCAGAAGGGCGGCGGCAAGGCCTGCGATGCGCCGGTCGCGGTCAGCAGTGCCCTCGATATTCAGCCAGTCGTCGAGGCGGCTGATCAGGCGCCCGATCCAAGTCACGGGGTGGCCTAGAAGCGCGTAAAGCCCGCGCGGCCAGCCCAGCGCGAGGTCGATCACCAGACCCGCCAGCATCAGCCCCGCGCCGGTCATGCGTCGCCGCCGGTGCGGAAGGTAACGACACGGCGGAAGCCTGCCGCGTGAAGCCGCGCTGTGGCGTCCTTGGGCGCTTGTCCGGGTGCGAAGATCAGCCCGCGCGCCGATCCGGTATGGGCGGCCGTATGGCCAAGTGCGCCGAGCGCGTGGCAGAGGCCCGGTGTCGGATCCTCGGCCGGGCCGCGCAATGCCCGGTTGCGACGGGCCGATTCGCTGGTCAACGCCGCAAGCGCGGGCAGGTCGCCCGTGCGCGCCGCTGCCTCCCACGGGTCGATCAGGTCGGCGATGTCGGCGAAATTCTCGTCCGCCGCATTGGTACGGCGGTTGGGGCCGAAGAAGCCGCCAACCACTTCCATAGCGGGAAGCGCGGGCAGGTCGCGCATGACCTCGCCCCGGCGCGAGGCCCAGAGCATCTGTTCGGGCCTGTCGAACATCAGGGGATCGCTCGCGCCCTCGACGCCCACGCAGGCGCTGGCCAACTCCATCGCGCCATGGCGCGATCCGGCGAGGCGCGCGAGCGCCACCAGAGCCGCCGTCGATACCCCGCCACCGCCGCCGCGCGGCATGTTGGCCGACAGGGTGAAAGGGCCCGGATCAGCAAGCCCGAGGGTCTTCAGAAGCGCCCTGCCGCGCGCCTGTGACAAAAGGCCATGCGGCTCCGTCGCATCGGTCCGGCGGATGCCGACGGTCAGAAGCGGGCAGGGCAAGGTGACCAGAACCACCGGGCCGTCCGGCCCGAGCCGCCCTTGCAAGAACTCTCCGAAATGTCCCTGGACCCGAATCATCCGGCCACCCTCTCATTCACGCCGCCGATCTGCCAGCCCGCCGCGTGACGCACCAGCCGGGTAACGGAGAGGGGCGCGACATCGAAGGCAAGCCCGGGCGGAACAGACCCAAGCGCCAGCGCCAGCGCGGCCCTGACCGTCCCGGCATGGGCCAGGAGGGTGGCGGGGCCAGCTTCCGCGATGTCGATGAGCGCGGGGTGAATCCGCGCGCAGATATCTGCAAAACTTTCGCCGCCCGGCGGGCGATGGCGGGCAAGCTCGGCCGCTTCCAGCGGGCCGATGTCGGGCAGATCAGCGTAGGACTTGCCTTCCCAGTCGCCGAAATCCTGTTCCCACAACCTCGGGTCCGTCTCTGCCACCTGATCCCACAGCGCCAGAGCGGTTTCCCGGCAGCGGCGCGCCGGGCTGGTGATCAGCCGGTCAGGCCGGGGCAGACGGTCGCGCAGCGCCGCGATGGCCGCAGCGTCCGAGAGGTCGGCGCCCACATCCGTCCGCCCGTTCAGGCGGCCCATGGCCAAGGTCGGCGCATGGCGGATCAGGATCAGTTCTGTCGCGGTCCGGCCGGGCACGGTCGCATTCCCCCTTCCGTGGTCGCGCCGTTTCTGCTTTGAGGCTGACCCATGAGCAAGACGATACTTGTGACCGGGGGCGCCCGATCGGGCAAAAGCGGCATCGCCGAGACGAAGGCGCTGTCCTTCGGGCGGCCTGCGACCTATATCGCCACCGCCGAGATCCGGGACGAGGAGATGGCGGCCCGTATCGCGGCCCATCAGGCGCGGCGCGGGGCGGAATGGCGCGATCATCCCGCGCCCTTCGATCTGGTTGGCGCGCTTGGGGCAACCGATGGCACCGGGCCGCGCCTTGTCGATTGCCTGACGCTCTGGCTGACCAACCTGATGCTTTCCGATCGTGACTGGCAGGCCGAGGGCCGCGCGCTTGCAGCGGCACTGCCGCGTCAGCAAAGCCCCGTGGTGATCGTGACCAACGAGGTCGGCGCCGGGATCGTGCCGGAAAACAGGCTCGCCCGCGAGTTCCGCGATGCGGCGGGGCTTCTCAATCAATGGGTGGCGGCGGCCGCGGACGAGGTCTGGCTCGCCGTCGCGGGCCTGCCCCTGCAAGTCAAATGACCGAAAGAAACTGACATGACCTTCGCGCTCGCCTCGCTCGATGACCTCAAGACCCTCGCTGCCCGTCTGCCCGCGGCCGATGCCGAGGCGGCGGCGGGCGCCCGTGCGCGGCAGAATTCGCTGACCAAGCCGCCCGGCTCGCTGGGGCGGCTGGAAGAGATCGCCGAATTCATGGCCGCCTGGCGGGCGACGGCGCGGCCGGAAATCTGGCAGGCGCAGGCCCTGGTTTTCGCGGGCAACCACGGTATCTGCGCCCAAGGGGTGAACCCCTATCCGCAGGAAGTGACCGTGCAGATGGTCGCGAATTTTCAGGCTGGGGGCGCCGCGATCAACCAGCTTGCGCGCGTCAATGGCGCTGATCTCGACGTCATCGCGCTCGACCTGGACCGACCCACGGGGGACTTCACCCAAGGACCGGCGATGAGCGCGGACGACTGCCTCGACGCGCTGAACCGGGGCGCGGCGGCGGTGAACGAGGGCGCCGACATCCTTATTCTCGGCGAGATGGGCATCGGCAACTCGACCGTTGCGGCGGCTCTGGCGGCGGCGTCTTTCGGCGGCGGCGCGGCGGAGTGGGTCGGGCCCGGAACAGGCTCTGATCAGGCCGGAATCGCCCGAAAAGTCGACGCGATCGAGCGCGGGCTGATGCTGCACGCGGGCGCGAAGGGCGACGCGGGCGCGATCCTTTCCGCCCTTGGCGGGCGTGAACAGGCGGCGATCTGCGGCGCGGTTCTGGCGGCGCGGGCGGCGCGGGTTCCGGTGATCCTAGACGGGTTCATCTGCACGGCGGCCGCGGCGGTGCTGCATGTGGCCGATCCCGCGCTTCTCGATCATTGCCTTGTCGGCCATGCCTCGGCAGAGCCCGGCCATCGGAAGCTACTTGCCGCAACGGCCAAGCGCCCGGTCCTCGAGTTCGACATGCGGCTTGGCGAAGGCTCCGGCGCGGCCTTGGCGCTGGGCATCGTGCGGGCGGCGCTGGCGTGCCACAATGGCATGGCGACTTTCGGCGAAGCAGGGGTTTCGGAGGCATGATGGCGGGCGATCCGGCGGACCGGTGGGAGGAGCTGAAGGTCGGCCTGATGATGCTGACCCGGCTTCCGGTCGGGCGGATCGCGGGCGAGGCGCCTTCGGTTGCGGCCTCCGCCTGGTCCTGGCCGCTCGCCGGGCTCGCGGTCGGCGCCATCTCTGCCGCCACTTACTGGCTTGCGACGTTCCTCGGCCTGCCCGGGCCGCTCGCGGCGGTGCTCGGGGTGCTGGCGCTCGTGCTGGCGACCGGCGGCTTGCATGAGGACGGGCTGGCCGATCTTGCCGACGGGTTCGGCGGCGGACGCGACCGGGAACGGATGCTGGAGATCATGCGCGACAGCCGGATCGGCAGCTACGGCGCGCTGGCCATCGGCTTTTCGCTGCTGATCCGCGTGCTGGCCATCGGAACGCTCGCGTGTTGGGATGCGATCTTCGGCTTTCTGGCCATCGCCGCCGCCAGCCGCGCGGTAATGCCCGCTGCGCTTCATCTGATGCCGCCCGCGCGCGGCGACGGACTTGGCAACGGCGCCTCTGGCGTGTCGCAGGAGGCGGCCCTCGCCGCCGCCCTGCTCGGCGGTGCCTGCCTTCTGCCCTTCGGGCTTCTGGACGCTGCACTCGTGGCGGCCACGATGGCTGGCGCCGCCCTCTGGCTCGGCCGCCGCGCGATGGCCCGGATCGGCGGGCAGACCGGCGATGTCTGTGGCGCCATGCAGCAGGTCGCGGAAGCGGTGGGCTGGCTGGCGCTTGTCGTTGTGCAGGGTGCGACGGGCTGACCCTTTGACCTTGCGGGCGCCGCGCGCGCGCCGCTATGGAAGGGTATGAGCGCCCCGCCCGAGTTTCACCTGAGCCTTGCCCTGCCCTCGCCCGGGGCCACGGCCGACCTCGCGGCGCGTCTGGCGCCACTGCTCGGCCCCGGTCATGTGATCCTGCTGGAAGGCGAGATCGGCGCGGGAAAGACCCATTTCGCCCGCGCCCTGATCCAGACGCTTCTGGCGGCGGAGGGGCGGCGCGAGGACGTGCCGTCGCCCACCTTCACGCTGGTGCAGGTCTATGAGACGGTGCGGGCCGAGGTCTGGCATGCCGACCTTTACCGGCTGACCGATCCGTCGGAAGTGATCGAGCTTGGCCTGACCGACGCATTCGATAGCGCCATCTGCCTCGTCGAATGGCCCGACCGTCTGGGCGAACTTGCCCCGCACGAAGCGCTCTTGCTGTCGCTTCATGCAGAGATGACCGGCGACAGCCGTACCGCGACGCTTCGGGCGACCGGCGACCGCTGGGCGCCAGTCTTTGCAGCGCTGGGTGAAGCTGCATGAGCGACCTGCGTCAAGACGAGGCCCGCGCCTTCCTTGCCCGTGCGGGATGGGCCGCTGCGCCGCTCGCGCCGCTCTCGGGCGATGCTTCGGCGCGGCGCTATTTCCGGCTGCCGGGCGGGGCGGTGCTGATGGATGCCGACCCGGCGACGGGGGAACGGGTCGAGCGGTTCCTTGCAGTGGGCGACTGGCTTCTGGATCACGGCTATTCGGCGCCGAAGATCCTCGCCCGCGATCCCGATCAGGGCTTTTTGCTGCTCGAAGACCTGGGCGACGCGCTTTTCGCCCGCGTTACCGCCGCCGAACCGGCGAAGGAGGCGCCGCTTTACAGGACGGCGATCAGTTTCCTTGCCGATCTCGCACAGCAGATGCCGCCAGCTTTCGTTGCTGCGGGCGATGGGTCCGCGCTCGCCCGTCTCGTCACGCTCTTGAACGATCACTACCTGCCCGCGCTTGGCGCGCCGCCGCTGAGGGAGCTGCCGGGGCTGATCGCGGCGCTTTACGAGGAATGGAACGACCGGCCAGCCGTTCTTTCCCTGCGCGATTTCCATGCCGAGAACCTGATCTGGTTGCCGGAGCGACAGGGCTTCTGCCGCGCGGGCCTTCTGGATTTTCAGGACGCCTTCGCCACCCATCCCGCCTATGACCTCGTGTCGCTTCTGCAGGACGCCCGCCGTGACGTGTCTGCCGCGACCGCCGAGGCCTGCTATCGCGCCTATCTCGACCTGACCGGGTTTGAGGAGCGCCTCTTTTCGCGCGTCCACGCGCTCATCGGCGTACAGCGGGCGCTGCGCATCCTTGCGGTCTTTGCCAAGCTCGCCCGGGCGAACGGCAAGCCGCAGTATCTGGCCTACGCGCCGCGCGTTGCAGGCCATCTGCGCCGCAGCCTCGCGCATCCTGCGCTCGGGCCTCTCGCCGCCTGCGTGGCGCGCGAGGTGCCTGACCTTACGGCCGAACGGCTGGAAAGGCTGAGGGCGGGATGAGCGCACGGCCGAAATCCCTGATGCTGTTCGCCGCGGGCCTTGGCACAAGAATGCGGCCCCTGACCGACGACCGGCCAAAGCCACTGATCGAGGTGGCGGGGCGGACGCTTCTGCACCATGCGCTGGACCAAACGCGAGGCGACGAGCGTATCGTCGTCAACCTGCATTACCGGGGCGAACAGATCAGGCAGCATCTGCAGGGACGCGAAAATATCGCCTTTTCGGCTGAAACAGAGACGCTTCTGGAAACCGGCGGCGGGCTGAAGGCGGCGCTGCCGCTTCTGGGTGCGGACCCGGTTTTCGTGATGAACAGCGATGCGGTCTGGAATGGCGCGAACCCGCTAGATCAGCTGGCCGCCGCCTGGGATGGCGAGCGGATGGAGGCACTTCTGCTGCTGGTCCCCAAGGATCGGGCGACCGGTCACACCGGCAGGGGCGACTTTCTCCTGGGCGGGGACGCGCGGCTGACGCGCTGGCCCGGTCACGTCTATACTGGCGCCCATATCACCCGAACCGGCCGGATCGCCGCCTGGCCCGAGGACCGTTTCTCGCTCAATCCCGTCTGGGATGCGATGGCCGCCGAGGGGCGGCTTTACGGGGCGATCCATCAGGGCGGCTGGTGCGATGTCGGTCGGCCCGAGAGCATCGCGCTTGCCGAAGACATGCTGGGGGGCGCCGATGTTTCCCGCCTCTGACCGCGCGCGCCTCTTCGGCCTGCCGCCCGGCGCCGACTTCGCGCAAGGCTTCGTCGCGGGGCTGATGGCGCGGACGGCGGGCAGGCCGCCCGAGGCGCTGGCCGAGGTCACGATCTATCTCAATACCGCCAAGATGCGCGAACGGGTGCGCGCGGCCTTTCGCGCGCGCGGGCCGCTGTTGCTGCCGCGCCTGAAGCTGCTGTCCGAGCTTGACGCGGACCCGACGCTTGATCTGCCCGAGGCCCAGCCCGCGCTCCGGCGGCGGCTGGAACTGATGCGGCTGGTGCGCGAACTGATGGCGCGCGAGGCGGATTTCGCCCCCGGCACCGCCGCGATCGATCTGGCCGACAGTCTGGCCGACCTGATTGATGAAATGGCCGCCGAAGGCGTGCTGCCCGAGGCTTTGGAAGACCCCGGCCTTGCCGAGGACCATGCGGTGCATTGGGAACGCTCGCTGCGTTTCCTGCGCATCATCGCACCCTTCTTCGCCGAAGGCGGCATGGCAGCGGGGACTGCCGCCCGGCAAAGGCGCGCGGCCGAGATGCTGATCGACCGCTGGCGCGAGACTGCGCCGCAAACGCCGGTGATCGTTGCCGGATCGACCGGATCGCGCGGTGCGACCGCGCTTTTCATGCAGACGGTGGCGTCGCTGCCGCAGGGCGCGGTCGTCCTGCCGGGCTTCGACGCGCATATGACCAGCGCCGCTTGGGAAAGCCTGGCAGGCGGGCGCGTCCCGAACGAGGATCATCCGCAATTCCGCTTCGCGAAGCTGCTGAACGCGCTCGGCATGCGTCCGGCGGAGGTTGCGGATTGGCATGGCGCGGCGCCCGATCCGGCGCGCAACCGGCTTGTGTCGCTTGCGCTCAGGCCCGCGCCGGTGACTGATCAGTGGCTGAGCGAGGGGCAGGCTCTGGTGCCGCTTGGCGGGGCCGCTGCGGGTCTGACCCTGATCGAGGCGCCGACCCCGCGCGCCGAGGCGCTGGCGATCGCGCTTGCGCTGCGCGAGGCGGCGCAGAAGGGTGTGCGCGCCGCGCTGGTGACGCCGGACCGAACGCTCGCCCGGCGCGTCACCGCCCAGCTCGACCGCTGGCGGATCGAGCCCGACGATTCGGCCGGGCGCCCGCTGCATCTGAGCGCGCCGGGCCGGTTCCTGCGCCATGTCGCGGGGCTTTTCGGACGGCGGGTGACGGGCGAGGCGCTGCTGACGCTTCTCAAGCACCCTTTGACCGCGACGGGCGGCGAGGACCGGGGCGACCATCTGCGCTTTACCCGAGAGCTGGAACTGCAGCTGCGCCGCACGGGTCCGGCCTTTCCAGGCGGGGCCGACCTGCTCGACTGGGCCGCGCGGCTGGAAGAACCCGCACGCATCGGCTGGGCCGGCTGGATCGGCGAGAGTCTGGCCGGGCTGCCGCAAGGGCCAGACCGGCCGCTTTCGGCATGGTTAGAGACTGTTTTGTCCGTCGCAGAGCAGTTCGCCGCCGGGCCGGGCGGGGTGGCGGAAGCGAGCGAACTGTGGCGCGAGGCGGCGGGCGAAGCGGCAGCGCGGCTGATGGCGGAACTGGGGGCCGAGGCGGATGCGGCGGCGGATCTGTCCGCCGCCGATTTCACCGATCTGCTGACCCGGCTTCTGCAGGCCGAGACGGTAAGGCCGACACACGCGGCCTCGCGCCTCATCACCATCGAAGGCACCCGCGAGGCGCGCGAGATTCAGGCCGATCTGGTGGTGCTCGGCGGCCTCAATGAAGGCACATGGCCCGCTTCCGTGCCGCCCGATCCGTGGCTGTCTCGGCAGATGCGGCTGAAGGCGGGGCTGTTGCTGCCAGAACGGCAGGTGGGCCTGTCGGCGCATGATTTCCAGATCGCCGCCGCCGCGCCGACGGTAATCCTGTCGCGCGCCATGCGCGATGACGAGGCGGAAACCATCGCCTCGCGCTGGCTCGACCGTCTGGTCAACCTGATGGGCGGGCTGGAAGGCGAGGGCGGGGCGCTGGCCGACATGCGCGCACGTGGGCAGCGCTGGCTGGCGCTCGCGCGGGCGGTCGAGGCGCGCGACACCGTGCCATCCGCCCGCCGCCCGAGCCCGCGCCCACCCACCGGGACGCGACCGAAGGAGCTGCCGGTCACGGCTATCGCGCGGCTGATCCGCGACCCCTATGCGATCTATGCGCGGGAGATCCTGCGACTGAAGCCGCTGGCCCCCATGCTGGCGGAGCCGGATGCCCGCATGCGCGGCCAGATTCTGCACCGGATCGTCGAGACTTTCGTGAAGACCCGCCCCGAGGGCGAAAGCCTCGAGGCAGCGCGGGAGCGGTTCTTGGCCTTAACAGACACTGTTTTGGCGCAGGATGTGCAATGGCCCGCCGCGCGCGCGCTCTGGCGCGCCCGGATGGCGCGGATTGCGGATACATTTGTGCGCAATGAGGAAAGACGACAGTCTGAAGGGGGAACGATACTCATTGAAGACAAGGGCGGGGCATCGCTGACCCAGCTTGATTTCAGGCTTACCGCGCGGCCCGACCGGATCGACTTGTTGAACAACGGGGATCTGCACATTTTCGACTACAAGTCAGGCGAGCCGCCGAAACCAGAGCAGCGCCGTCGTTTCGAAAAACAATTGCCACTTGAGGCCGCCCTGGCCGAGCGGGGCGCCTTTGTTCACATCGGGCCAAGGAAAGTGGCTGCGGCCACTTACGTCCGGCTTGGCGGCGCCGGAGAAGAGAAGAGGCTCAGCCGCGAAGAGCTTGATCCCGACGGCGAATGGGCGCGGCTCGCGGCGCTGATCGCCGCCTATGCCCGGCCGACGAAAGGCTATACCGCACGGCGGGCGCCGTTCATGAAGGACGATCCGGGCGACTATGACCATCTGGCGCGTTTCGGCGAATGGCAGATGAGCGATGCGCCCTGGCCGGAAGATGTGGGCGCAGAGGAAGGCGGAGGGCCCGGCGATGGCCCATGACGAGGCAAGCCGCGCGCAGGCGCGCGCCGCCGATCCCGGCCGTTCCGTCTGGCTCGCGGCCAATGCCGGGTCGGGCAAGACGCGGGTCCTGACGGACCGGGTGGCGCGGCTCCTGCTTGGCGGGACAGAACCGCAACGCATCCTCTGCCTGACCTACACCAAGGCGGCGGCGAGCGAGATGCAGAACCGGCTTTTCCGCCGCCTCGGCCGCTGGGCGATGCTGGAAGAGGGGGCGCTGCGCTGCGAACTGGCCGACCTGGGCGTCGAGGGGGAGATATCGGCCGCGGTTCTGGCCGGGGCGCGGCGGCTTTTTGCCCGCGCGATCGAGACGCCGGGCGGGCTGAAGATCCAGACGATCCATGCCTTCTGCGCCGGGCTTTTGCGGCGCTTTCCGCTGGAGGCGCGGGTCTCGCCCGATTTCACCGAACTTGACGACCGGACCGCAGGTCTGATGCGCCGCGAGATCGTCGAGGAAATGGCCGAGGATGACAGGGAAGGCGCGGTCGCGGCCCTCGCCAGTCTCGCGCAGGGGGAGGATCTGGCCGCCCTTCTGACCGAAATCTGCGGGAACAGAGACGCTTTTTCGCGGGAAGAAACGCGCGAGAGCCTGGGGTTGGCGCTCGGCCTGCCACCCGGACTGGACGCGCGTGCACTTCTGTCCCAGGTGTTTCTCGGGGATGAAGAGCCGCTCCTCGCGGCCTTGCGGCCGCTCCTCGCTGAGGGCGGCAAGACCGAGCGCGGTGCGGCCGAGAAAATCATGGACTTTTCACCCGATCACGCAGGGCTCGCGTTGCTAGAGAGCCTGTTCCTATACAAGTCCGGGCCGAATGCCGGCACAGCCAAGATCGGTGACTTTCCGAACAAGGAGACCCGGACCAAGACAGCGGCCCATCTCATGCCCGAACTCGAAGCCCTGATGCTGCGGGTCGAGGCGGCGCGGCCCCTGCGCGTGGGCCTTGCCGCCGTGGAACGCACGCTGGCGCTTCACACCTTCGCTCGGCCCTTCCTTGGCCGCTACGCGGCGCGCAAGGCGGCGCGGGGGGCGCTCGATTTCGACGATCTGATCGCGCGGGCCGCTTCGCTTCTGTCGGACCGGTCGGTCGCGGCCTGGGTGCTTTACCGGCTGGATGGCGGCATCGACCATATCCTCGTCGACGAGGCGCAGGATACGAGCCCCGGCCAGTGGCGGGTGATCGAGCGGCTGGCCGAGGAGTTTACCGCAGGCGAGGGCGCACGCGGCGCAGGTCGGCGCATCTTCGTGGTGGGCGACAAGAAACAGTCGATCTATTCCTTCCAGGGGGCCGACCTTGCCACCTTCGACGCGATGGCGGGGGAATTCGAGAGCCGCCACCAAGGCGCGGTCGCGCCGTTCGAGAGCCTGTCCTTGAGGCATTCCTTCCGGTCGTCGCGCGCGATCCTCGATGTGGTCGATCACACGTTCAAGGCGGCGGCGGGGCGTGGCCTTGGCGGCGAGACGCGGCATATCGCCTTTCATGCGACCATGCCGGGGCGTGTCGATCTGTGGGATCCGGTCGAAAGGCCGGGCGAGCCGGAGGAGGGCGACTGGTCCGATCCGGTCGACCAACTGGCCGACAGCCATGAAAGCGTGGTTCTGGCGCGCAAGGTCGCGGGCGAGATCCGCCGGATGATCGATGAAGGCACGGCGATCGGGACGCGCGAGGGGCCGCGCGCGCTGGATGAGGGCGATGTGCTCATTCTGGTGCGGCGGCGCGGAGCCTTGTTTCACGAACTGGTCCGCGCCTGCAAGGCGGCGGGGCTGGAGGTGGCGGGGGCCGACCGCCTGACGCTTGGCGATCAGTTGGCGGTGAAGGATATCCTGGCGCTTCTGTCTTTCCTTGCGCTGCCCGAGGATGACCTGTCGCTTGCCGCTGCGCTGCGCTCGCCACTGTTCGGCTGGTCGGAGGACGAGCTTTTCCGGCTGGCGCAGCCGCGGGCGAAGGGCGTGTTCCTCTGGCAGATGTTGCGCGGGGCGGAAGGGGCAAAGTCCGAGGCGGCGCGGACATTGATTGCCGATCTTCGCGATCAGGCGGATTTTCTCAGGCCATACGAGCTGATCGAGCGGCTGCTCACACGACATGATGGCCGCCGCAGGCTGCTCGCCCGGCTTGGCGTCGAGGCGGAGGATGCGATCGACGCGCTTCTGGCCGAGGCGCTGACCTATGAACAGGCGAGCGTGCCGAGCCTCACGGGCTTCCTCGTCTGGATGCAGTCGGGCGATGTCGAGGTCAAGCGGCGCCATGACGGCACGGCGCGGGCGATCCGGGTGATGACGGTTCACGGCGCCAAGGGGCTTGAGGCGCCTCTGGTGATCCTGCCGGACACGGCCAAATGGTCGTCGCGGGAGCGCGGCTCGGTTATGGCGTCGCGAGAGGGTGCCTTCTGGCGGATGGCCGACGATGCCAAGCCACCGTTGCTGACGGCTCTGGCCGAGGCGCGCCGCGAGGCCGAGCGGGAAGAATGGATGCGGCTTCTCTATGTGGCGATGACGCGGGCGGAAAGCTGGCTGATCGTCTGTGCCGCGGGCGATGTGGGGAAGGGCGACGAAAGCTGGTACCGGCTGGTCGAGGCGGGGATGGAACATGCGGGCGCGGCCTCGCTGCCGGCCGAGGGCGAGCTTTGGCCCTTCGGTCGCGGCAAACGGTTCGAATGGGGGCGCTGGCCCGACCCGCTGGGGGCCGCAAGGCGTCTTGCGCAGGCTGCCGTGGCCCTTCCCGATTGGGCGACAGGCCCCGCGCCGACGGAGCCGGAGCCGGAGCGCGCGCTGTCGCCGTCCGCCCTGCCCGGACCCAAGGCCTTGCCGGGCGAGGCGGGGCTGGATCAGGAGGCGGCAAAGCGGGTCGGGACGGCGCTGCACCTTCTGCTGGAATATCTGCCCGGCACGGCGGAGGCGGACCGCGAGGGGATCGCCCGGCGGCTCCTCGGGCCTCATTCAGCCGAAACAGACACTGTTTTCCGGCGCGCCACGGCCCTCCTCGCCGATCCCGCGCTTGCTTCGCTTTTCGGGCCGGGAAGCCTGGCCGAGGTCGAGCTGGCGGCGCGTGTGCCTGCGCCGGGCGGGCGGCTGGTGGCCGGGACGGTTGATCGGTTGATCGTGAAACCCGACCGGGTGCTGGCGGTGGATTTCAAGTCGAACCGGATGGTGCCCGCGCACGCAGAGGACATTCCCCCGGGCATCCTCAGCCAGCTTGGCGCCTATGCGGCGATGCTGGGGGCGATCTATCCCGACCGGCGGGTCGAGGTGGCGATCCTCTGGACCGAGACGGCGGCGCTGATGCCGGTCCCTCTCAATATCGTGAGGACCGCCTATGAGACAGCCACACTCCCTTGACGGGGCGGGGTGGCGGACCTACTTTCCTTACCCGACCTCATCCTTCCACACACGAGAATCCGGAGAAGATCATGGCCACCGTCGCCGTTACCGATGCCACTTTTGACGCCGAAGTCCGCAAGTCGGACGTTCCGGTCGTTGTCGATTTCTGGGCGGAATGGTGCGGTCCGTGCAAGCAGATCGGCCCGTCGCTTGAGGAACTGTCCGCCGAATATGCGGGCAAGGTGAAGATCGCCAAGGTCAACGCGGATGAAAACCCCGACCTTCTGACCCAGTTCGGCGTGCGCGGCATCCCGGCGCTTTTCCTGTTCAAGGACGGTCAGGTCGTGTCGAACAAGGTCGGCGCCGCGCCCAAGGCCGCGCTGAAGAATTGGATCGACGCCTCGCTTTGACCTGCGCCCGAGAGCCGCGCGCTGGCGGACATTCGCCACCTGCGCGCGGCCGGTTATGGCATAACCGCAGAGGCCGTCCTAGATTGGCGCCATGATGAAGAGACGCACCCTTCTGGCCTCGGCCCTGCTCACCCTTCTCGCCCTGCCCGCGCAGGCCGAGAAACTGTCGCTTGACGCGATTTCCGCCTATCTGAACGGGCTAACCGCAGCCGAGGCGACCTTCACCCAGATCAATCCCGACGGGTCGGGCGCCAAGGGCAAGGTGATCATCCGCCGCCCGGGGCGCATGCGGTTTGAATATGCCAAGCCCGACAAGACGGTGGTGCTGGCCTCTTCGGGTCAGGTCGCGATCTTCGACGCGAAATCGAACCAGCCGCCCGAGCAATATCCGCTGGCCAAGACACCCCTGAACCTGATCCTCGGCCGCGAGATCGACCTCAAGAAGGCGCGGATGGTGGTGGGCCATGCCGAGGAAGGCGCGCTGACAATCGTCACCGCCCAGGACCCCGACCACCCGGAGTATGGCACGCTTTCGCTTGGTTTCTCGGCGAATCCGGTCGCGCTGCGCCAATGGGTGGTGACGGACGAGACGGGTGGTCAGACGACTGTTCTGCTCGACAAGCTGGAAGAAGGCGGAAGCTATCCGCCCTCCACCTTCCTCATCGACGCAGAAATGCGGGCGCGTGGCCTGAACTGACCTAGAGTTTCCCGCAGTAGATCAACTGGTTCTGGTAGGTTTGCGACCGTTCGCCCACGTTCGCAGCGACCCGCATCAGCCACGCTTTCTGCAGATGCGTGCCGCGGCCGTATCCGGCAAGCCCCTCGTGATAGGCAAGATAAAGGCTCGTCGCGTCATAGGGCGACACCCCGTGCCTGCTCACCGCTTCGTTCATGTACCAGCCCATGAAATCGGCGGCGTCGTCGAAACGCGTGCGCTTCGCGCCGAAGCGGCCCGTGGCCTTGCGGTAATCGTCCCAGGTGCCGTCGATCGCCTGGCTGTAGCCATAGGCCGAGCTTTGGCGCCCCATCGGGATGATCCCCAGCGCGAACTTGTGCGGGGTCTTGGCATTGCCGATGAACTTCGATTCCTGATGGATCGTCGCCATCAGCACATTTCGCGGAATGCCCCAGCGCCGCTCGGTCGCCTCAAGGGCGCGCAGGTAATGCGGACGCTCGTCGAGGATCGCGCAGGCATTGTCGAGGTTGCGCGGCGCGGTCCGTTCGCCGCCACCGCAGGAGACAAGCGCCATAAGCACCGCAAGACGGAGAAACTTCTTCATACTGCCTCAGGTCTGCTCTTCTTTTTTTCATACCTTACGCGAAATCACCCGTCGTGGAAATCACAAAGCCCACGCGCGCGGCTTCAGACTGTCGGACCACCCGTCACAAACTGTTTCCGCCGCCCGCTCGCAATGAATTGGACTTGGCGGCCCTGCGGGAGTATCTGTAGGCTAGGGGCTGAGACTATGCTGAAAACGCAAGCGAAATATCATCTGGGGCAAGTGCTCCGGCATCGCAAGCACGCCTTCCGCGGCGTGGTCTTCGATGTCGATGCGATGTTTGCCAATACCGAGGAATGGTATGCGGCCATTCCCGAGGACAGCCGCCCTGCGAAAAACCAGCCCTTCTACCACCTTCTGGCCGAGAACAGCGACAATTACTATGTCGCCTATGTCTCGGAACAGAACCTCGTGCCCGACGATACGGGCGGCCCGGTCGGCCATCCTGACCTGCCGGACTTGTTCGGCGATTTCGAGGATGGCCGCTATCCGTTGCAGGTGCGGCTGAACTGACCGTCAATAGCCGAGTGCGATCCCGTCCTTGCGCGGGTCCGAGGCACCCAGAAGGAAGCCCCCCTCGCGGTCGATGAAGATCGCCTGCGCGCCGCCGAGCGGTCCGTCAGGGGCAGCGATCCTGTGGCCCTTGGCGGCGAGCGCCGCGCGCACCTCCTCGCCATAGCCGCGTTCCATCTCCAGCCGGTCCTGATTGGCGAAGGCGCGGGGCGCGTCGATCGCCGTCTGCGGATCCATGCCGTAGGTGACCATGTTCGAGACGAAACGCGCGTGGCCCGTGGGCTGATAGGCGCCGCCCATCACGCCGAAGGGCATGATCACCCGGCCCGCTTTCCTCAGCATGCCGGGGATGATCGTATGCATCGGGCGCCTGCCGCCTGCCGCCTCGTTCGGGTGACCCTGCTCCAGTGAAAAGCCCGCGCCGCGGTTCTGGAAGAGGATGCCGTATTTTTCGGACGCAAGGCCGGTGCCGAAGCCCCAGTAGATCGAATAGATCAGCGAAACAGCCATCAGGTCGCGGTCGACGACGGTGATATAGACCGTGTCACGATGGACGGCGCCCGCGGCGGTGGGCGGGTTCGGCATCGCGCGGTCGGGGTCTATGAGGGCGGCGAGGCGTCGGGCGGTTTCCGGCGCGAGCATGTGCTCCAGCCGCGCGGTGCGGTCGGGATCGGCGATGAAGCGGTTACGGGCATCGTAAGCGAGTTTCGCCGCCTCCGCCTCCAGATGCAGGCGGTCGGCACCCAGCGGGTCGAGGCTTGCCAGATCGAACTCCGACAGGATGTTCAGCATCAGGATCGCCGTCGCGCCCTGGCCGTTCGGCGGATGTTCCAGCAGCTCGATCCCGCCATAATCGCCCGCGACCGGGTCGGTATAGTCGCATGAGACCGCCGCCAGATCATCGAGTGTATGGGTGCCGCCGATCGCGCGCAGGCTCCGCACCAGATCCTCTGCGACCGGACCGTCGTAGAAACCGGCGCGTCCGTCGCGGGCGATCCGCTCCATCACGTCGGCTTGAAAGGGCGCGCGGAAGATTGCCCCGGTTGCGGGGGCGGCGCCGTTCACGAGATAGAAATCGCGCGCCGCATCGGCAAGGCGGGGGCCATCTTCGGCCCAGTCGAAGGCGACGCGCGGCGCGACCGGCACGCCCTCGCGTGCATAGCGGATCGCGGGCGCGAGAACCGGCCCGAGGCCGAGGCGCCCCCAGTCGGCCGAGAGGCGGCACAGCGCGTCGACGGCGCCGGGAAGGGTCGCGGCCTCGACGCTTTCGGTCGGGATCGTGGACCAGCCCTTCGCGCGGAGCGCCGCCGCGTCGAGCCCCGCAGGCGCGCGACCCGAGCCGTTCAGGCCGATGACCCGCTCTTCGCCTGCCGGTTTGAGGAGGACGAAGCAATCGCCGCCCAGCCCGCACATCTGCGGTTCGGCGATGTTCAGCACCATCGCGCCCCCGATCGCGGCATCCACCGCATTGCCGCCTGCCTGCAGGATCGAGATGGCGGTCTGCGCGGCAAGCGGATGCGAGGTGGCGCACATCCCGTTGGTCGCAAAGACGGCAGAGCGGCCCGGCCTTTCGAAATCGCGCATGATACCTCCCCGCGGATCGGTGAGGGGAGCCTAGGAAGCGCCGGGCGGAAAGGAAAGACCTCGGCGGCACGAAAAGGGGGCTGAAAACGCACCGCCGAGGGAAGCTGTGAAAGCTACAGCGCAACAATGCCGGACGATTGTGGCGGCATGCAGAAATAGTGATGGCTCAAATGAGAACAGTTCCCGCATCTGCGCGGCACCGTTTCATGATCGCTGCGGGTGCCGCCGGGGTTCAGCCGGGGTTCAGCCGCCAGCGACTCGCTGGCGGGCGATGGTGTCGCGGTCCGGATCGCTGTCCGCCTTCCAACTGACCGGGACCCTGAAGGTCAGCCGGTTGGCGCGCGGCGTCCGTTCATAGATGAGATCGGCGGTCAGCGACCGGATCAGAGCCCAGCCCCAGCCACCTTCGGGCAAGAGATCAAGCTCGTCGCCCAACTCGGGCAGACGTCCGTCCGGCAGGACGAGGCTTGGCATCGGATGGCCGTCATCCTCGACCCGGCAGGCCAGCCCATCCCCGACCGGCGTGAGGAACAGGCGGATGCGGCCGGGCGGGCGACGCGCATAGGCATGTTCGACGATATTGTTCAGGACCTCGGCCAGCACGATCTCGACCGTGCCGCGATCTGGCTGGCAGAGCCCGTCGCCGAGATAGGCCATGATGCGGCCAAGCACGCGGCGCACTTCCCGCTCGTTCGCCTGCAGGCGAAAGCGGGCGCTTTCCCCGGTCCTTACGGGCGGGCGCACGGTGGCGTCAGACTGCATGCCTCATGCCCTCGCCGGGAACTTCGGGGTGAATGGCAAAGACCGAATCCATGCGCGTCATGTGAAAGACCTTGCCCACGGTCGGCGTCAGGGCCGCCAGCTCCAGCCTGGTCGCGGGGGCCAGCAGCTTCATCACCGCGACGATGGCGCCAAGCCCGGAACTGTCGACGAAGCCGACGCGCCCCATGTCGAGGATGACCCGCCCCGGGGCGCTGCCTGCAAGTTCGCGCATCCGGTCCTTGAACTGGATGGCGACGGAGGCATCGATCCGCTCCTCCTCCACCCTCACCACTTGCGCGCCGTCGATCATTTCGGATGTCAGTTTCATCGGCCCTCTCCGTACCGCCGTCGGGGCCAAGCCTAGGGGCCAATCCTTACCAATCGGTATGCAAGGCCCGGGCGACCCGTGGGAATCGGCAAGGCAAGGCGCTATGACGGTCGAAACCACCCGAGGGAAAGACATGCCCGACTACTCCGCCCTTGCCGCCGCCATCGAAAGCCTGACTCATGGAGAAAGTGACGAGGTGGCGCTGATGGCCACCGTCGCCTGCGAGGTCCATCATTCGGACGCGCGTTTCGACTGGACCGGCTTCTACCGGGTCGTGGGGCCGGAGCTTCTGAAGATCGGTCCCTATCAGGGCGGACATGGCTGCCTTGTCATCCCCTTCTCGCGCGGGGTCTGCGGCGCGGCGGCGCGCACCGGAAAGGTGCAGCTTGTCCCCGATGTCGATGCTTTCCCCGGCCATATCGCCTGCGCCTCCTCGACCCGGTCGGAACTCGTGCTGCCGGTCTTCGGACGCGGTGGGCGATTGATCGGCGTCTTCGATATCGACAGCGACCAGCCTGCCGCCTTCACCGAGGAAGACGCGCGCGAAATGGCGGCGATCCTTGCGTCGGTTTTCGGCGCGATCTGACGAATCCGGGCCGTGTGGGCGCCGCATCGCGTGCCACGATGGCGCCATGAAAGACACCAAAACCCACCCCGGTTCCTGCCTCTGCGGCGCGGTTGCCTTCACCGCGACCGGTCCCTTGCGCGACGTCCTCGGCTGCCATTGCGGCCGGTGCCGCAAGACCTCTGGCCACTATTGGGCGGCAACGTCGGTGCCGCTTGAGCGGTTCGAGATCACCAAGGACGAGGGCCTCGCCTGGTACCGATCCTCTGCCACCGCCGTGCGCGGTTTCTGCCGCCAGTGCGGCGCGAGCCTCTTCTGGAAGCCCGAGGGCGAAGGCCGCATCGCGATCGCCCCCGGCGCCTTCGACGATGCGCCACCGTTCACCTTGTCGGGCCATATCTTCACCGAGGATGCGGGCGACTATTACGCCCCCGAAGGCCCGCCGCCCGCGCCCGGCCCGGCACAGGCGGGCCTGTCCTGCAGCTGCCTGTGCGGCGCTGTCGCCTTTTCGGTCGCAGGTCCGGCGGGCGAGGTCTGGGCCTGCCATTGCAGCCAGTGCCGGAAGCTGTCCGGCCATTATTCGGCTTCGTTCGATGCCGACGAGGCGACGCTGCGCTACCGTGCGAAGCGCAGCCTTGCCGAATACCGCACCCCGGGCGGGGCCACGCGCGGCTTCTGCACCGGCTGCGGGTCAAGCCTGTGGTTCCGCGCGGCCGCTGGCGCATTTTCTGTCGAGGCTGGTTGCGTCGATGGCCCGACCGGCGGCCAGCTGGCCCGCCATATCTTCACGGCCTCGAAAGGCGGTTATTACCGCATCGACGACCGCCTGCCGCAGGAATAGCCCCGCCGGAAAAGAAAAACCCCTGCGGCCGGGCCCCAGGGGTTCATCTTGGCGCGGGGTTGCCCCCGCCAACGTTCCGAGCCTTCGGGCGCTCAGAGAGCGCCTTCGCGCTGGGCCTTCTTGCGTGCCAGTTTACGGGCACGGCGGATGGCCTCGGCTTGCTCGCGGGCTTTCTTCACGGACGGCTTCTCGAAATGCTGCTTGAGCTTCATTTCGCGAAACACGCCTTCCCGCTGAAGTTTCTTCTTCAGGGCGCGAAGAGCCTGTTCGACGTTATTGTCGCGAACGCTGACCTGCATGTGGTGTCACCACCTTCCTAAGTTAGAGTTGCAAGAGTCGCAGGAGGCGCCCCCATAGCAGGGGATTGGGCTTTTGTCCACCGCGCTGGCGGGGTAAGAGAAAGCATGAGCAGGAACTCCAGCGAAATTCCCGACGACCGCGCCGGGCTTTTTGAGGCGGCCCTGCCGCATGTGGTCTTCGACGGCTGGTCGGATGCCTGTTTCACGGCGGCCTGCGCGGATGCGGGGATCGACCCGGCGCTCGGGCGAGTTCTCTGCCCTGCGGGCGCGCGCGACCTTGCCGCCGACTATCACCGCGCGGGCGACCGGGCGATGGAGGCGCGGCTGGCGGAAATCGATCTTGCGGGGCTTAGATTCCGTGAGCGGGTCGTGAGCGCGGTGCGCTTCAGGCTTCAGGCGGCGGACCGCGAGCTGGTGCGCAAGGGGGCGGCGCTTTTTGCCCTGCCGCAGAATGCGGGCCGGGGCGCCGAACTGATCTGGGGCACGGCAGATGCGATCTGGCGGGCCCTCGGCGATACGTCCACGGATGTGAACTGGTACACCAAGCGCGCCAGCCTGTCGGCGGTCTATGGATCGACCGTACTTTACTGGCTCGGCGACGAAAGCGAGGGATACGGCGCCACCTGGGCTTTCCTCGACCGGCGGATCGAGGATGTGATGCGGTTCGAGAAGGCGAAGGCCGATTTCCGCGCCTCGCCCTGGGCGAAGCTGTTCGCGGTGCCGCTGAAGGGGCTTGAGGCCATTCGGGCGCCCGGGCCGTCAGCGGACGATCTGCCGGGAAGAAAGGACTGAGTATGACCCTGCCGGAAGTGATGCGGGCGGTAGAGATCACGCGCCCGGGCGGGCCCGATGTGCTGCAGCTGTGCGAACGGCCGGTGCCCCGGCCCGCGGCGGGCCAGATCCTGATCGAGGTTGCCTATGCGGGCGTGAACCGCCCCGACGCCTTGCAGCGCGCGGGCGCCTATGCGCCGCCGCCCTCCGCCTCGCCCTTGCCGGGGCTTGAGGCTTCGGGCCGCGTCGCGGCTGTCGGTCCCGGGGTTGCGGACTGGCGGGTTGGCGATCAGGTCTGCGCCCTTCTGCCGGGTGGCGGTTATGCGGACTATGTCGTGACCCCCGCCGCCCATGCGCTGCCGGTGCCCAAGGGCATGGGCTTGCGCGAAGCGGCCTGCCTGCCGGAAACCTTCTTCACCGTCTGGACCAATGTCTTCCAGCGCGGCGGTCTGAAAGCCGGTGAACGCTTCCTCGTCCATGGCGGCACCTCCGGCATCGGCACGACCGCGATCCAGCTTGCCTCCGCCTTCGGCGCGCGGGTCTTCGCAACCGCCGGATCGGACGAGAAATGCGCGGTCGCCGCGCGTCTCGGCGCCGAGCGCGCGATCAATTACCGGACGGAGGATTTCGTCGCGATCCTCAAGGCCGAAGGCGGCGCCGACCTGATCCTCGACATGGTGGGCGGCGACTATCTGCCGCGCAATGTGCAGGCTTTGGCCGATGACGGGCGGCTGGTGCAGATCGCCTTCCTGCAAGGGCCGAAGGTCGAACTGAATTTCGCCCAGGTCATGACCCGGCGCCTGACGATCACAGGCTCGACCCTGCGCCCGCAGTCCGACCTTGCCAAGGCGCGGATTGGCGCCGACCTCCGCGCCCATGTCTGGCCACTTCTCGACGCCGGTCGGATCGCGCCGGTGATGGACAGCGAATTTCCCCTTGCCGACGCGGCGGACGCGCACCGCCGCATCGAGGGCGCCGACCATATCGGCAAGATCGTCCTGAAACTGCGCTGAGTCCCTTCAGTCCCGCCGGTAAGGGTCGGCCAGCGCCGGGATGACCTTGCCCGAACACGCGCCAAAGCCGATCCGGTAGCCATCCCCCCGCGCATGACCGCGCAGGGTCAGCCTGTCGCCATCCTCGATGAAGCTCCGCCGCCCGCCCGCGATCTCGAACGGCTCCTTGCCGCCCCACGAGAGCTCCAGCAGGCTGCCGCAGCTTTCCTTCGCCGGGCCGGAGATCGTGCCGGATCCCAGAAGATCACCGGTGTTCATCGCGCAGCCGCTCACCGTGTGATGGGCAAGCTGCTGGGCGGCGGAATAATACATCTCGGCATAGTTGGTGCGGCTGATGATCGTTTCCTGCCCGCCCTCGGGCGTCAGCCCGACCTCCAGTGCTATGTCGTAAAGCAGCGGGCGCGGCTCCTGCAGATAGGCCAGCAGCGGCTTTTCCCGTGCGGGCGTCGCGGTGCGGAACGGCTCGAGCGCCGCGCGCGTCACGATCCAGGGGCTGATCGTCGTGGCGGTCGCCTTCGACTGGAAGGGCCCGAGCGGCTGATATTCCCAGGCCTGGATGTCGCGCGCCGACCAGTCGTTCAGCAAGACATAGCCGAAGATCATCGCATCGGCTTCCTCGACCGTCACCGGCTGGCCATGGTCCGACGGCAGGCCGACGACCGCCCCCATCTCCAGCTCGATATCGAACCGGGCCGAGGGCGCGAACCGCGGCGCCTGATCGTCGGGCCCCTTCACCTGGCCCCAGGGGCGGCGGACGTCGGTGCCCGAGACGACCACCGAAGACGCGCGCCCGTTGTAGCCGATCGGAATATGCAGCCAGTTGGGCGGCAGCGCATTCTCCGGCCCCCGGAACATGGTGCCGACATTGAAGGCATGATGCCGGCCTGCATAGAAATCGGTATATTCGCTGACGAGGAACGGCAGGTGCAGCTCCACCTCGTTGCGGCGATGCAGATAGGGCTCCGCCACCCGCTCCGCCCCCTCCGCCAGAAGCGCCGTCACCTGCGCCCGCAAGCTGGCCCAGACCTCCGGCCCCGCCGCCATCACCTCGTTCCAGAACGGCACATCCAGAAGCGGCCCGCCGTCGAGCGCCAGATGTCCCGCCGCCTCCAGCCCGCTCACATCCAGAACGAAATCGCCGATCGCCATGCCGCAGCGCGGCTCCTCCGCCCCGGTCGAGAACACGCCGCAGGGCAGATTGTTCAGCGGAAAATCCGCATCAGGCGAATTGGCGCTTTCGACCCAGGATCGGTTCAGTCCCATTCTCTGCCCTTCATCTTGGCCCAAATACCTCGGGGGGTGCGGGGGGCAGCGCCCCCCGCCGTGCTGCGGGGCCTCACTTCACGCCCGGCGTCCCGTCGAACTTCTTCTCTAGGCTGCCCCAGCAGTCGATGTAATCTTCCTGCAGATGCCCGGCCTGCGCGGCGAACGGGGTCAGATGCTGCGGGAAGCGGGTCTCGAACATGAAGCTCATGGTCTCGTCGAGCTTTTCCGGCCCCAGATCGGCATTCGAGGCGCCCTCGAACGCATTCTTGTCGGGCCCGTGCGGCAGCATGCAATTGTGCAAGGACATGCCGCCCGGGACAAATCCCTTGGGCTTGGCGTCATAGACGCCGTAGATATTGCCCATCAGCTCGGACATCACATTCTTGTGGTACCACGGCGGCCGGAAGGTGTTTTCGGCCACCATCCAGCGTTCGCGGAAAAGGACGAAATCGATGTTCGCCGTGCCCTCGATGCCGCTCGGCGCGGTCAGCACGGTGAAGATCGACGGGTCGGGGTGATCGAAGAGGATCGCGCCGACCGGGCAGTAGGTGCGCAGGTCGTATTTCACCGGCGCGTAATTGCCGTGCCAGGCCACGACATCCAGCGGGCTGTGGCCGATCTTGGTCTCATGGAACTGGCCGCACCATTTCACCACGACGCGCGAGGGCACTTCGCGATCCTCGAAGGCCGCGACGGGGGTCTTGAAATCGCGCCGGTTGGCCATGCAGTTCGCGCCGATCGGTCCGCGACCGGGCAACTGGAACTTCTGGCCGTAATTCTCGCAGACGAAACCGCGGCAGGGACCTTCCAGCACCTCGACCCGGTAGACCAGACCGCGCGGCAGGATGGCGATTTCCTTGGGCTCCAGATCGATGATGCCCAGCTCGGTGCAGAACCTCAGCCGCCCTTCCTGCGGCACGACCAGCAATTCGCCATCGGCCGAAAAGAAATAGTCGTCCTTCATCGAGTCCGTCACCAGATAGACATGGCTCGCCATGCCGGTCTGAATGTTCACGTCGCCCGCCGTCACCATCGTGCGCATGCCGGTGATCCAGGTCAGCGGCTCGGCCGGAACCGGCAGCGGATCCCAGCGGTACTGGCCAAGCGAGATGATGTCGGGGTCGATGCAGGGCGCCGATTTCCAGAAGGGCACGGCGATCTTTTCGAACCGGTGGGTGTGCTTCACCGAGGGCCGGATACGGTAGCACCAGGTCCGTTCGTTCTGGTGTGAGGGCGCGGTGAAGGCGGTGCCCGAAAGCTGTTCGCCATAAAGGCCGTAATTGCATTTCTGCGGCGAGTTCATGCCCTGCGGCAGCGCGCCGGGCAGGGCCTCCGTCTCGAAATCATTGCCAAAGCCCGGCATGTAGCCCTCGTGCGGGCCGGGCGCGCAGGCGGCGCGGATCATTCCTTTGGGCAGCGCATGGGTGGTCATGTCATCCTCCGGATTGGCGCATCGGGCGAGGGCATGTGTCCCGCCCGAACGGGAAGAGCTTTTAGTTGCATATGCAACCAAGTCAAGATAAAGTTGCACCTGTAACTTCTTGTGAGCCCCGCATTGCCCGAAACCGTCCTTTACGACTATTGGCGCTCGTCGGCCGCATACCGCGTGCGCATCGGTCTTTCACTGCTGGGGATTCCCTATCGGCGGCTGCCCGTTGATCTGACCGCCGGAGAGCAGCGGGAGCCAGACAATCTGGCCTGCAACCCGCAAGGCCTGGTGCCGACGCTCGATATCGACGGGCGGCGGCTGACCCAGTCGCTTGCCATCCTCGAATATCTCGATGAGACGCGGCAGGCGGGCTGGTTGCCGGGCGATGCGGGTCGCCGGGCAGAGGTGCGGGCAAGCGCCCATGCGATCGCGATGGACATTCACCCGGTCTGCAACCTGCGTGTGGCAAAGCATGCCGTCAGCCTTGGCGCGACGATGGAAGGCTGGATGCGGCATTTCATCCCGCTGGGGCTGGAAGGGGTCGAGGGGCTTCTGTCGCGCGATGCGGTCGGCCGCTTCAGCCATGGCGACGCCGTCACGCTGACCGATATCTGCCTTGTGCCGCAGCTCTACAATGCCCGCCGCTGGGGGGTGGAGCTTGCCGCCTTCCCTCGTATCCTCGCGGTTTCCGACGCGCTTGATGCGCTGGCCGCCTTTCAGGCCGCCCATCCCGACCGGGCGCGGCCCGCAGCTTGAACCTTCCAGACAGTGCAGACCCGATGACCGACAGCCACTTCGACCTCGACCTTTTCCTGCCCTATCTGCTCAATCAGGCGGCAGAGGCGGTTTCGCGCGAGTTTCAGGCCATCTATCGCGAACGCCACGGCATGACGCGGACGCAATGGCGGGTCATGGCCAACCTCGGCCGGTTCGGCGCGATGACGGCGCGCGACATCTGCGCTGCCTCGCATGAGGAGAAGACGAGGGTCAGCCGCGCCGTCGCGGCGCTGGAGGTGGCGGGCTTTCTTGCGCGTCTGCCGAGCGACCGGGACGGTAGGGCGGAAATCCTGTCGCTGACCGCAAAGGGACTGGCGGTCTTTGCCGATCTCGGCCAGCAGGCCTTGTCCTACGATGCCGGTCTCAGGGCGCAACTCGGCGCGGCCGATGCCGATGCGCTTCACGATCTCTTGCTGCGGCTGCGAGCGCTGGTGCCGCCCGCAGCCGCCGAGGACTAGGCCGCGCTTCTCGGCAGTTTCCAGCCGGGGCGCGGGAAATGGCAGGTATAGCCGTTGGGGTAACGTTCCAGATAATCCTGATGCTCGGGCTCGGCTTCCCAGAACGGACCCGCCGCCTTCACTTCCGTCACCACCCGCCCCGGCCAGATGCCCGAGGCATTGACATCGGCGATCGTGCGCGCGGCCTCAGCCTGCTGCGCCTCGCTCAGGTAATAGATACCCGACCGGTAGGAAAGCCCAAGGTCATTACCCTGCCGGTTCAGTGTCGTCGGGTCGTGGATCTGGAAGAAGAATTCCAGAAGCTGGCGGTAGCTGAGTTTTGCAGGGTCAAAGACCACCTCGATCCCTTCGGCATGGGTCCCGTGGTTGCGGTAGGTGGCGTTGGCCACGTCGCCGCCGGTATAGCCGACACGGGTCGAGATCACGCCGGGTATGCGCCGGATCAGGTCCTGCATGCCCCAGAAGCAGCCGCCCGCAAGGATCGCCGTTTCGGTCGCCATGTCACTTGCCTCCCTTGATCTGGTTCGCAAACTCGCCGTAGCCCTCGGCCTCCAGCCGGTTAAGCGGGATGAACCGCAGCGACGCGGAATTGATGCAGTAACGCAGGCCCCCCCGGTCGCGCGGCCCGTCGGGGAAGACATGGCCGAGGTGGCTGTCGCCATGCTTTGACCGGACCTCGGTGCGGATCATGCCGTGGGTGCGGTCCTCCAGCTCCTCGACATGTGCGTCCACCACGGGTTTGGTGAAGGAGGGCCAGCCGCAATGGCTGTCGAACTTGTCGTCGGAGGAGAAGAGCGGCTCGCCCGAGACGACGTCGACATAAAGGCCAGCTTCCTTGTGGTCCCAGAATTCGCCGGTGAAGGCGCGCTCGGTCCCGTCGGTCTGGGTCACGCGGTACTGTTCCGGGGTCAGCCGGGAAAGCGCTTCGTCGGTCTTGGCATAGGTCTTGGTCGCGGTGGTCATCGTCACTCCCTTCGCTGCCGTCGCCGCACGCATATGGCGGTGGATGATAGCGCCGCAAGCGAATGCTTCAATGGCTCACGGAGCCTTGACATGCGGCAAGGAAAGATCGGGCAGTTCGGGGCGCAGACCCATCCCGATCAGCCGGGCGGGCAGGCGGTTGAGGTAGGGCAGGCGCGCGATGAGCCGCGCCACGAGGGGCGCCCGCAGGGTCGGCGCGCCAGAGGCAAGGGCGGGTGCAAGCACCCGGTTCTGCGCGAAGACCTGAAAGGCCTGCGTCGCCCGCGTCGGCCACAGCCGCCGCTTCTCGACCGATGCAAGATCGGCATCCGTCACGGATCCTGCGATAAGCGGGCGGGTCAGCAGATTGGCGGCGGCGACGGCATCCTGCACGGCAAGATTCACGCCCACGCCACCCACCGGTGACATCGCATGCGCCGCATCGCCGATGGCAAGGAACCCCGGCCGCCACCAGCGCTTCAACCGGTTGACCTGCACGTTCAGAAGCTTGACCTGATCCCAACCCTCAAGTTCTGCCGCACGGTCGTCGGTGAACGGCAGAAGCGAGCGAAGCTCTGCCCGGAAGGCTGAGAGACCGGCGACCCGAATCCGTTCGTCCGCGCCCTTGGCAATGACCTTTGCGCACTGCCAGTAATCGCCCCGGTTCAACATGATGAATATCCGCCCCCTGTCGAACCTTCCCTGCGTCTGGTCGGTATCGCCGGACTGGCGCGAGAGGCGGAACCACAGCACGTCGATCGGCGCGCCGAGGTCTATCACCTCCAGCCCCGCCGCCTGCCGCAACACCGACCCCCGTCCATCGGCCGCGATGGACAGCCGGGCCGGGATTTCGCCGGCACCCTCCGGCCCCAGAATCTGGACGCCGGTCACCCGGCCCTTGTTGGTCATCAACCCGGTCGCCTCGGTCCGCATCCGAAGATCGAAGCCGGGGAAGGTGGCGGCATGGGCGGCAAGGAAGTTCAGAAAGTCCCACTGCGGCATCATCGCCACGTAAGGCGCCGCGACCCTGAGATGCGAGAAATCGCCAAGGATCAGCTCCTCGCCGCCGAAATTCGCGGCGATGGTCGGCACTTTCTGGTGCGGAAGTTTCAGGAAATCGCCCAGCAGCCCCAGCCGCGCCATCACCTCCATCGTCGAGGGATGAATCGTATCACCGCGAAAGTCGCGCAGGAAATCCGCGTGCTTTTCGAGGACCGTCACCTTCAGCCCCGCCCGGGCGAGAAGATAGCCAAGCATCAGCCCCGCCGGTCCGCCCCCGGCGATGCAGCAATCCCTTAAGGTGCCTTCATTCGTCATCGTCCCCGCCATCGGCCATCGCCGCACGCATCGCGGCCAGCCCCTCGCGATAGGTCGGATAGGCGAGCTGCACGCCCAGTTCGGTCCGGATCCGGTCGTTCCGCACCTTCTTCGATTCCGCATAGAAACTGCGCGCCATCGGCGACATGGCCGCTTCCTCGTAAGGAATGCGCGGCGGCGGCGGCAGGCCCAGAAGCCGCGCGGCATGGATCAGCACTTCCTCGGGAGAGGTCGGCTCGTCATCGCAGACATTATAGACGCTGCCCGACGCGGGCGCCCGGATCGAGGCTTCCAGCACGGCGGCGATGTCTTCCACGTGAATGCGGCTCATGAACTGGTTCTCGCGGATGATCAGCCGCGCCGTGCCGTCCAGAACCTTGCGGAACGGCCCGCGCCCGGGGCCGTAGATGCCCGCCAGCCGAAAGATGTGCAGCGCAAGGCCGGTGCGGGCCGCAAGCTTCTGCCAGGCCTCCTCCGCCTCCAGCCGCGCCCGCCCGCGCGCGGTCGAAGGGGCAAGCGGCGTGTCCTCGTCGACCCAGCCGCCCGCATGGTCGCCGTAGACGCCGGTCGTCGACAGATAGCCCGCCCAGACAAGGCGTGGCGCGGCTGCCTCGACCTCTGCCCGGTGCGCGGCCAGCACCGGATCGCCCTCAGGCCCCGGGCCGATCCCGGCCAGAAGGTGGGTGGCGCGCGAGAGCGCGGGCTGAAGCGGTTCGCCCGGCCAGACCAGGGGTTCAACGCCCGAGGCGCGCAAGGCTTCGCCCTTCTCCGCACTACGGGTGGTGCCGATCACGGTCCACCCCTGCGGCAGCAAGCGTCGTGACAGGGCGGCGGCCGAATAGCCGTGGCCGAGGATGAGAAGCGTTCCGGTCATGGCGCGACTATCCCCGCCAGCGGCGCGGGATACAAGCCGCCCTTGACGGACCTCTTGCCGCATGGCGGGATAGGGGCATGAGCGACGATCCCTCCCTTGACGCGGCCTATGCACTTGAAGGTGCCGACGGCGCGCGGCGGCTCTACCGCGACTGGGCGGCAAGCTACGACGGCGGCTTTGCAGCGGGGCAGGACTATCTGCTGCCCGCCCATGTGGCACGGCACTTCGCCGCGCTTGGCGGGCAGGGACCCGTCCTTGACGTCGGCGCGGGCACCGGGCTC
The DNA here is from genome assembly GCF_030143255.1 of Frigidibacter sp. SD6-1. GTDB lineage: Bacteria > Pseudomonadota > Alphaproteobacteria > Rhodobacterales > Rhodobacteraceae > TMP-24. Next base: position 30,349 of record NZ_JARJNR010000007.1, on the reverse strand, counting down.
TGCGCGGAAGGGCTGGCGCGCGCCGGGATCGGCCCGATCGACGGGATCGACCTGTCGCCCGAGATGCTGGCCATCGCCGCAACGAAGGGTCTGTACGCGCGGCTTCTCGAGGCGGACGTGACTCGACCGATGGCCCTGCCAGAGGCGCATTACCGGGGCATCGTCAGTTCCGGCACCTTCACCCTCGGCCATGTCGGGCCGGAGGCCATTGCCGGGCTTCTGGCCCATGCGGCGCCAGAGGCGCTGGTGGTGATCTCGGTCAATGTGAAACATTGGGAGAGCGCCGGTTTCGCCGCCGCACTGGCCGCACTTTCGGGTCGCATTACCCTGCCCGACCGGCAGGGGGTGATGATCTACGGTCCCGCCGCCGACCCGGCCCACCGCGAGGACCGCGCCTGGCTTGTCAGCTTCCGCACACTCGCCTGAGGCGACAGGCCGATTTCCGCGCCGCAGGTGCGGCTCTCGTACTATCGTATTGAACGGGCCCTGCCGCGCGGCTATCAGGACGGATGATCCCAGACCCGATGATGGACATGGCCCGGCTCTATCACGTTCCCCTCTCGCCCTTCTGCCGCAAGGTGCGCCTGACGCTCGCCGAGAAGAAGATCGAGGTCGAGCTGGTCGAGGAACGCTATTGGGAGCAGGGCCAGGACTTCCTGCGCCGCAACCCGGCGGGCAAGGTGCCGGTCCTGAAGATCGACAACCGCACCCTTTCCGAAAGCCAGGCAATCTGCGAGCTGCTGGAGGAATCCGTGCCCGAGCCGCGCCTGATGCCGCGCGACATCGACGGGCGCTATGAGGTGCGCCGCCTCTGCGCCTGGTTCGACGACAAGTTCCACGAGGAAGTCACCTCGAAGCTGCTTTACGAGCGGATCAACAAGAAGATCATGGGCCAGGGCTATCCGGATTCGAAGAACGTCAAGACCGGGGCGAGCCGGATCAAATACCATCTCGATTACATGAGCTGGCTTCTGGATCAACGCCGCTGGCTGGCGGGCGATCAGATGACCTTGGCCGACCTGACCGCCGCCGCGCATCTTTCCGCGCTCGACTATATTTCCGACGTCGACTGGAACCGCAGCCAGAACGTGCGCGACTGGTACGCCAAGATCAAATCGCGCCCCTCGTTCCGCTCGATCCTCGCCGACCAGATCCCGGGCTTCCCGCCGCCATCGCATTACGCCGATCTGGATTTCTGAGAAAAGGCCGGGGGGCTGTCTGCCCCCCGGACCCCCCGAGGATATTTGGAAACGAAAGAGCAGGGGCATTAACCCTTCCTTCACCATGGCGCGCGAGCCTTGAGCCATGCGCCCGACTCGTTCCGCCTTCGAGGAAGCTCCCCTGCCGCTCTTCGGCGACGATGAGGCGCCGGGGCTTGCGCTTCCCGAAGGCAGGCTGCCCTCCTATATCCGCGATCACCGCCAAAGGCTGCGCGAAAGGTTCATGGCGGGCGGCGCGACAGCGATGCCGGACTATGAGCTTCTGGAACTGGTCCTCTTCCGGGCGATCCCCCGGCAGGATGTCAAGCCGCTCGCCCGGCGGCTCCTGGACATGTTCGACACATTCGAAAGCGTCCTTTCAGCACCAGTCGCGCGGCTGGAGGAGGTCTCGGGCGTTGGCGCCGCCGTCATTCAGGAGTTGAAGATCGTCGAGGCCGCCGCCCATCGCCTGACCCGCACACGGGTGATGAACCGGCCGGTCCTGTCGTCGTGGGAGGCGCTTCTGGATTATTGCCGGGCGGCGATGGGGCACCGGCAGACCGAACAGTTCCGCATCCTCTACCTCGACCGCAAGAACATCCTCATCGCCGACGAGGAGCAGGCGAAGGGTACCGTCGATCATGTGCCGGTCTATCCGCGCGAGGTGGTCAAGCGGGCGCTGGAACTGAATGCCTCGGCGCTGATCCTCGTCCACAACCACCCGTCGGGCGATCCGAGCCCGTCGGAGGCCGATATTCTCGTGACCAATCAGGTGCGCGACGCGGCCGAGGTTCTGGGCCTTGTGGTCCACGACCATCTGATCATCGGACGCAGCAACGTGCTGAGCTTTCGCAGCGAGGGCTATCTCTGAACCGGCGGCGCAGCGCGCGCCGCCGGTTGCCGGGTGCGATCAGACGACGAACTGCCCGCCGTTCGCACTGATGGTCGAGCCGGTGATGAAGCCCGCCTCGTCGGAGGCAAGGAAGCAGACGATGCGCGCGATCTCCTCGGGCTCGCCCAGCCGGCCGACCGGGATCAGGGGGATGATCCGCTCGTTCAGCACCTTCTCGTCGATCGCCTTGACCATTTCTGTCGCGATATAGCCGGGGCAGATCGCATTGACTGTGATCCCGGCCCGCGCGCCTTCCTGCGCCAGCGCCTTCGTGAACCCGAGGTCACCCGCCTTGGCGGCGGAATAGTTGGCCTGGCCCGCCTGCCCCTTCTGGCCGTTGATCGACGAGATCGAGATCACGCGCCCGAACTTGCGGTCGCGCATGCCGGACCACAGCGGATGGGTCATGTTGAAGAGGCCCGAGAGGTTCGTGTCGATGACCTCTTTCCACTGCTGCGGCGTCATCTTGTGAAACATCGCGTCGCGGGTAATGCCCGCGTTGTTGACCAGCACGTCGACCGGTCCAAGGTCGGCCTCGACCTTGGCGATCCCGGCCGCGCAGGCATCGTAGTCGGCGACGGACCATTTGTAGGTCGGGATACCGGTTTCCTTGGTGAAGGCCGCCGCCGCCTCGTCATTGCCGGCGTAGTTCGCCGCGACCTTGTAGCCCGCCGCCTTCAGCGCCACCGAAATTGCCGCGCCAATGCCGCGCGACCCGCCCGTGACCAATGCTACCCGTGCCATGATTCTCTCCCGTAATGAGTGCTGTTTGAAACAGCGTTAGCCAAATGCAAAACCGGGCGCAACAATGTTGCGCCCGGTTTTTTGCTTATGCAGCAAAATTGCGCCGCAATGCCGCGATCAGGCGCGTTCCAGGCACATGGCCACGCCCATGCCGCCACCGATGCACAGCGTGGCGAGGCCCTTCTTGGCACCTGAACGTTTCATTTCGAAGACAAGGGTGTTGAGGATGCGCGCTCCGCTGGCGCCGATCGGATGGCCGATGGCGATGGCGCCGCCGTTCACGTTCACGCGCGCCGGATCCCAGCCCATGTCCTTGTTGACCGCACAGGCCTGCGCCGCGAACGCCTCGTTCGCCTCGATCCGGTCCAGATCGGCCGCCTTCCAGCCCGCCTTTTCCAGCGCCTTGCGGCTGGCATGGATCGGGCCGACGCCCATGATCGCCGGATCGAGACCGGCGGTCGCATAGGAGGCGATCCGGGCCAGCGGCGTCAGACCGCGCCGCGCCGCCTCTTCCTCGCTCATCACCAGAACCGCCGCCGCACCGTCGTTGATGCCGCTCGCATTGCCCGCGGTGACGGAACCGTCCTTGGCGAAGGCCGGGCGCAGCTTGGTCATTGCATCGATCGTGGCACCGTGGCGGATATATTCGTCCTGATCGACAACCGTATCGCCCTTGCGGGTCTTCACGGTGAAAGCCACGATTTCATCGGCGAACTTGCCCGCCTTCTGCGCCGCTTCGGCCTTGTTCTGGCTGGCCAGCGCGAATTCGTCCTGCATCTCGCGGCTGATCTGCCATTTCTGCGCGACATTCTCGGCGGTCGTGCCCATGTGGTAGCCGTTGAACGCGTCCCACAGGCCGTCCTTGATCATGCAGTCGATGAAGTTCAGATCGCCCATCTTCTGGCCCGCGCGCAGATGGGCGACATGGGGCGACAGCGACATCGATTCCTGACCGCCCGCCGCGACGATCGCCGCATCGCCCAGCTGCACATGCTGGGCCGCCAGCGCCACGGCGCGCAGACCCGATCCGCAGACCTGGTTGATGCCCCAGGCCGCGCTTTCCTGCGCGAGGCCCGCCTTGATATGGGCCTGACGCGCCGGGTTCTGGCCCTGACCGGCGGTCAGCACCTGACCGAGGATCGTCTCGCTCACCTCGGCCTTGTCGATGCCCGCGCGGGCCACCACCGCCTCCAGCACCGCCGCGCCCAGATCATGTGCCGGCGTATTGGCGAAAGAACCGTTGAAGCTGCCGACCGCTGTGCGTGCGGCCGAGACGATTACGACATTGGTCATGCTCTATCCTTTGCTCTGCGATATGGGCGGCCGACACCCCGGCGCATCCCCCTTGCCGCCCTGCAGCATGACCAATGCCGCCGGTGCGTCAAGTATTTCGCAGTCGCAAAATGACCGATTGCGACCTCAGGCGCTTTTCTTCTGTTTCTCCGCCTTCCAGGGCGGGGTCACCGACGGCGCGCCGAAGTAATAGCCCTGCAGGCAAGGCATGCCCATTGCCGCCAGGCAGTCGGCATCGCGCGCGCTTTCGACCGATTCCGCCACGGCGAACATGTCGAACTCCCGCGCCACGGCCAGGAGCGCGCGCGCCATGCACTGATTGTCGGCATTGTCGGCGATCCCGCGAATGAACTGGCCGTCGATCTTGATGAAATCGAAGAGCAACTGCTTGAGATATTTGAAACTCGTCATGCCCGCGCCGAAATCGTCGAGAGCGAAGGAGATGCCCTGTTTCTGCAGCTCCTTCATGAAGACGGCGACGATGTCGGGCATCACCATCACCGATTCCTCGGAAATCTCCAAGATCAGCCGTTCCGCCGCCGTCGGGCAGGCCTTCAGGCCGCGCCTCAGCGTCCGCGTCCAGCCGGGGTAGGCGATCGAGCGGGCCGACATGTTGATCGCCATCCGGAGGTCGGGCGCGCGGGCAAGTGCCTGCAGGCCCATTTCCAGCGACAGGCAATCGATGATCCGGCCGATCTCGCTCGTCTCGACCGATCCCATGAAATCGCGGGCGGGGATGATTCGCCTTGTTTCGTCCAGAAGCCGGATGAAGCCTTCGTAGAAGGCCGGCCGGTCGGGGCGCGCGATGCTGATCACCGGCTGGAAGGCCAGCATCACATCCTTGCGCTCAAGCGCCTTGCGGACCATGGCCATGACTTCGCGGTCGCGGCTGGTCACGGCGGCGTCGAGGGGGCTGGCGTCGGCCGGTTCGACCGGCGCGCGGCGCGTTTCTACCGGCTGGTTCATGGCACCTCCGTTCGGCTGGCGACAGGATCGGTGCGCAGGGCTAAGAACCGGTAAAGAAACCCCGCCCGCGCGAAGAAAAGCCGCCGCCCCGCCCGGCGCTTGCATTCAGGGCTGCCAAAGCCTATCCACGATGGAGATGACGAACCGGCCGGCGCCGTCGGGTCATCGCGGCCCCGTAGCTCAGGGGATAGAGCGACCGCCTCCTAAGCGGTAGGTCACAGGTTCGAATCCTGTCGGGGCCGCCAGTCCGGCGCTACGGGGGCGGAGATGCGCAAGATCCAGGTTCAGGCGGTTCACCATATCACGCTTCTCGGTGCCGACCGGCAAACATCGATCGGTTTCTGGGAAGGCGTGCTGGGCATGCCCTTCGTCTTCGACCAACCGAACCTCGACAATCCGGGCGAGGGGCATCTCTACTTCGATCCGGGCGACGGGCGTCTGATCACCGTCTTCACCAACGAAGACAGGGTGGCGGACCCGACGCCGCGCAAGCCGCATGTCGGCGGGCTGCACCATATCGCCTTCGCCGTGTCGAAGGCCACCTTCTCGCAGGCGGTGGCACGCCTGGACGAGCGCGGGATTTCCCATTCCGGCGTGAAGGACCGCGGTTTCATGGATTCGATCTATTTCCGCGATCCGATGGGATTGCTGGTCGAGCTTGCCGCCTACCGGTTCGAGCCGCCCTTCGGCTTTTCCCATGCCGACGTGCTGCATCAGGCACATCTGATCCGGGTCGAACGGGACGATCATGCGATTGCGGAAGTGCACCTCGCCGACGCGATCGAGGTGCTGATCGCCCGGCGGCAAGGGTCGCTGTCGCAGGATCGGGGGCCGAAAGATCCCTATGGCGACTGACGCCTCGCCCGTGGCACGGGGCCGGATCAACGCGCTCGATCTCGTCCGCAGCGCGGCGCTCGTTGCCATGGCGATCTATCATTTCGGTTACGACCTTGCCGCTTTCGGCAGGCTCGGGCCAGAGGTGATGGTGACCGGCTTCTGGGCCATCTATGCCCGGGCCGTGGCCGGAACCTTCCTGTTCCTCGTCGGGATCGGCCTCTGGCTCGCGCATGGGCGGGGGATCCGCTGGGCGGCGTTCCTCAAGCGCCTCGCCCAGATCGCGGCAGGGGCGGCGCTGGTGAGTTTCGGGACGTGGAAACTGTTCGGCGCCGGAAGTTTCGTTTTCTTCGGCATCCTGCATTCGATTGCGCTCTCGAGCGTGATCGGACTTGCCTTCCTGCGCCTGCCGGTCGTGGTGACCCTTGCGGCGGCCATCGCCGCTTTCCTTGCGCCCCGCTACCTGCAGACCGGCCAGTTCGACGCGCCGTGGCTCATCTGGTCGGGGCTCACGACCTTTCCCGTTCATGCGGTCGACTATGTGCCGACCTTTCCGTGGCTCGCCCCGGTCCTTGCCGGGCTCGCGACCGCAAAGCTTATGAGCCATCTGAATCTGTGGTCGCGGTTCTACTCCTCGGTTCCGCCCGCTGGCGGTTTCTACTGGCTCACCCTGCCGGGCAGGCACTCGCTTCTGGTCTATCTGATCCATCAGCCAATCCTGTTTGGCGCCGTCTCTCTCGCGGTGCGCTTCGGATTGATCTGAGACCTGCGGGGAGACGTGGCCTCCCCGCAGGTCTTCAGGATTTCCAAAGCAGGATGTGCCCGTCTAGGCGAAATCCACCGGCCGGTCGCCGGTCGCATCCTTGATGCGCGTCGGCAGGCCCATCCGGTTCAGGAGCGTGATGAAGGGTCTGGGGTCGAGGTCCTCGACATTCGCCATGTGGCCGACGTCCCAGGTGCCGTTCGCGATCAGGATCGCGGCGGCGACGGGGGGAACGCCTGCGGTGTAGGAAATGCCCTGGGAACCGGTTTCCTCATAGGCTTCCTTGTGGTCGGCCACATTGTAGATGAAAACCTCGGCCGGTTTGCCGTCCTTCGTACCCTTCACGATGTCGCCGATGCAGGTCTTGCCCACATAATCGGGCGCGAGCGAGGCCGGGTCGGGCAGGACGGCCTTCACCACTTTCAGCGGGATCACCTCCAGCCCCTCGGCGGTCCTTACCGGCTTTTCAGAGAGAAGGCCGAGGTTCTTCAGGACGGTGAAGACATTGATGTAATGATCGCCGAACCCCATCCAGAAGCGCACGTCGGCCTGCGGGAAGCGTGCGGACAGCGAATGAACCTCGTCATGGCCGGTCAGGTAGGCCTTCTGCGGGCCGACGACGGGCAGGTCGAAGGTCTCACCCACTTCGAACATCTTGTTCGACTGCCACGCGCCACCCTGCCAGCTGTAGACCGTGCCGGTGAATTCGCGGAAGTTGATCTCGGGGTCGAAGTTCGTGGAGAACCAGCGCCCGTGCGATCCGGCGTTGATATCGACGATGTCGATACTGTCGACTCTGTCGAGGTAGTCATCCGCCGCCAGCCGGGCATAGGCGTTGACGACGCCCGGGTCGAAGCCCACGCCGAGGATCGCCGTGACCCCGGCCTTCTCGCAGGCCTCGCGACGCTTCCATTCGTAATTGCCGTACCAGGGCGGCGTTTCGCAGATTTTCGCCGGGTCCTCGTGGATCGCCGTGTCCATATAGGCGACACCCGTGTCGATGCAGGCCTGCAGCACGGTCATGTTGACGAAGGAACTCCCGACGTTGATCACGATCCGGGCGCCGGTCCGGCGGATCAGCGCCGCCACCGCGCCCGTATCCATCGCATCGACGGCATGGGCCTCGAACGTGCCCGGCACCTTCATCGCGCTTTTGGCGTGGACGCTTGCGATGATCGCCTCGCATTTGGCCCTGGTGCGGCTCGCGATATGCAGGTCGCCCAGAAGATCGTTGTTCTGCGCGCATTTGTGCGCCACGACCTGCGCGACGCCACCGGCGCCAATAATCAGTACATTCCGTTTCACTTCGGCTGTCTCCTTATCGTGGGGCACAGGGGAAGGGGAGAGGTTTCCCTCTCATGACAGGCTGGAGGCGTAGTCCTCGTAGCCGAATTGGCGGACGAGCCGTTCGGACCCGTCCAGTTCGCGGATGACAATGGATGGCATGCCCACGCCGTTGAACCAGTTCTTCTTGACCATCGTGTAACCGGCCGCGTCCGCGACCGAGATCCGGTCACCCACGTTCAGCGGCCGTTCGAACCGCGCCTCACCGAAAATGTCCCCGGCCAGACAGGACTTGCCGCAGATCTGATAGGCGTGGTCGCCCGCCTGCGGCAGCTTCGCCTCTTGCCGGTAGATCAGGAGGTCGAGCATATGCGCCTCGATCGAACTGTCCACGACAGCCAGGTCCTTGCCGTTGTTGAGAAGGTCGAGGACCGTCACCTCCAGCGAGGTCGAATTGGTGATCGCCGCTTCGCCGGGTTCCAGATAGACCTGCACGCCGAACCGCTCGCTGAAACGCTTCAGCCGCGCGGCAAGGGCATCAACGGGATAGAACTCGCCGGTAAAGTGGATGCCGCCGCCGAGGCTGACCCATTTGACGCGGGACAGGAGCGCGCCGAATTCTTCCTCGATCCGCGTCAGCTGCCGGTCGAAAAGGTCGAAATCGGCATTCTCGCAATTGTAATGGATCATGAAGCCGGAAATCCGGTCGATCACGCGGGCGATCCTGCCCGCGTCCCATTCGCCGAGACGAGAGAAGGGCCGCGCCGGGTCGGCGAGGTCGAAGCCCGAGGTCGAGAAGCGCGGGTTGAGCCTGAGCCCCCGCGCGATCCCGGCGGAATGATTGTCGAACCGCTCAAGCTGGCCGATCGAGTTGAAGATGATCTTGTCGGCATAGCCCACCGCCTCGGCGATCTCGTGATCGGCCCAGGCGACCGAATAGGCGTGGGTTTCCTTGCCGAATCTCTCCCGCCCCAGCCGCAACTCGAACAAGGACGACGAGGTCGTGCCGTCCATGTGGTCGCGCATCAGGTCGAATACCGACCAGGTGGCGAAACATTTCAGCGCCAGAAGCGCCTTCGCTCCCGAGCCCGCGCGCAGCCGGTCGATGATTTCCATGTTGCGAAGAAGTTTCGCCTTGTCGATCAGATAGAAGGGCGTCTGGATCATCTTTCCCCCCACCGGCAGCGGAAGCGCCCCTATAGGGCGGGGGGGCGGGTGACGCAAGTGCAGCGCCCGCGAAGCAGGCGCTCGTCGAGCATTTCATGCACTCCTCGCAGGGGGGCCCGACGAGAAACGAAGTGCCCGAGGAGGCCGCGTCAGATCATCCGTATCGCATCCTTGTTGACGGCAAGCGTATAGCCGCGCCGCGCGATGTTCTTGACCAGAAGTTCCGATACCATCTGGTTGCCCAGCGCATCCCTCAGCCGCTTGATCCGCATGGCGCCCGCCGCCTCGTCGCAATCGGCCTCGCGCTTGCCCGAGATCACCGATTCGATCTGCGCCCCGGTCAGGATATCGTCATCAAGCCGCGCCTCGGCGAGGACCGAGAGCGTCTCGATCGCCGCCTCGGTCAGCTTGAATTCCATATCGTTCAGGACCACCGCATTCTCGCCCCGGCTGATCAGAAGCGAGGCGACCTGAATACCCTGTTTCTGGATCGTCTCCATCCGCCGGTTCAGGGCGAGGATCATGACGAGGAACACCAAAGCCGCGATCAGCATCGCGGTCGAAAAGACCAGAAGCACGAAGATGATCATCCGGTAGCTGGTCAGCACTTCGGAAAAGGCGGTGCCGGACTGGGCGAGTATTTCCAGAAGCCTGATCTGGTCGCCGGTCGTCAGCGCGTCGTTCTGGACGAAAATCTGTTCAACGCGCGTGTTGAAGGCATTGGCGTCGGGCAGCGAAGCGAAAAGCAGGATCGCCGCCACCAGCAGGATCACGACAATGGCCGCGATGCCCCATACCAGCACGCGGTTGCCGGACCGGAGCACATCCTTTGCAATCGTCACGGATTCGTTCAAGCCGTCTTCCCCACCTGTCTTCCCCGAGCCGCAGGCAGCGTTGCCCTTAACCGGGGAGAATGGCGGTAATGGCCAGAAGCGTCCAGCCCTGCTGTGCCAGGATCGGCGCCAGCGCGGCGGCGGCGGCCTCCTTCGACCCGCAGGCGGCGTCTGGCAGGGTCGTCTGACCGGCCTGAAGCTTCAGCGGATTATCCTGCTTGGCCTTGTATTTCACCGTGCAGTCGGCAAGCGCCGCACCGCCGGTCAGGGCCAGCAGCGGAAGCGCTAAAAGAAGGGCGCGCACGGTTTGCATCAGGGCTTTCATGGTCGGAAACCTGCCTCTTCGCCCCTTGCTATGCAATAGCAAAGCCGTCCCACCCTGTCGGCCCTGCCGGTTATCCGATAGCCGGGCGGCGTTATTGCCTTCACTGGCCAGCCCGGCACACGTTTCTGGCAACGGCGCCGACCAAGGGCGCCCGGTCGATGCCCCGGTCGATGCGACGCCGATGGGCGACGCGCAACGAGACGAAAGGAAACGCCGATGAAACGCCAGATGATCAGCCTCGCCGCCGCCGCCGCCGTCGCGCTTTCCGGCATGGCCGCGCCGGCCCGGGCCGAGGACAAGGATGTGCTGAAGCTCCTCCTCGGCGCGGCCGCCGTCGGCCTTCTGATCAACGAGATCAACAAGAACAAGAAGACCGCGCCGGTCGCGCGCAGCCCCTATCCAGAAGGCGATCCCTGGCAGAAACCGGACAGCTGGAAACGGAAGAAGGCCCATTACATTCCGTCCGAATGCGTGATGGACGTGACTATCGGTGGTCGCCTGCGCGAGGTCGTCTCGGCGCGCTGCCTCAAGGAATTCGGACTGGCCCGGAAGGTGCCCGCCGAATGCAGCTTCGATATCCGCACCAGCGTCGGCACCCGTACCGTCTACGGACCGCAGTGCCTGCGCGAGAACGGCTATCGCATCGAACAGGCCCGTTACTGACGAGTAATTATCGAGTGCGCCTTCGGGCTTTTACCGCGTGAAATTCCAAACAGGGGCGATATCGAGCAGAGACCCCGGAACATCCCCTGTCATTCGGGGTCCTGAAAGGCGGGTGTTGCCTCACCCGCCTTTCTTCTTGCCTTCACCCGTGCAAGCGGCGAAGGGAAGGCATGGCAGAGCGTCCCGATCTTTCCTTCGAAAAAGCCGCGATGGTGCGCGGTTTCACTCTCGTTGCTGGCGTCGACGAAGCCGGGCGCGGGCCCCTCTGCGGTCCGGTGGTCGCGGCGGCGGTGATCCTTGATCCTGCCCGTCTGCCGCAAGGACTGAACGATTCCAAGAAACTGAGCGAGCGGCGGCGCGAGGCCCTCTATGCCGCGATCCGCGCCGAGGCGGAGGTTGGCGTCGGCCTCGCCTCGGTCGAGGAGATCGACACACTGAACATCCTGCGCGCCAGTCATCTGGCGATGGTCCGCGCGATAGAAGCGCTGCCGCGCGCGCCCGACCACTGCCTGATCGACGGCAACCTGCTGCCGCGCGGCCTGGCGCTGTCGGCCGATGCGATCGTGAGGGGCGATGCCCGGTCCATGTCGGTCGCGGCGGCCTCGATCGTGGCCAAGGTGACGCGCGACCGGATCATGGTGGATTTGGCGCAACAGCACCCCGGCTACGGCTGGGCGAAGAACGCCGGTTACCCGACCAAGGACCATCTGGCAGCGCTTCGAAATCTTGGTGTGACCCCACACCATAGGCGTTCGTTCAAGCCCGTCCACAATATCTTGTATCAAGCAGAAATCATAAGTGCTTGATTCAAAAAAGAAATTGACGGCGAATCAGTCCTGACTCATCTTGGACTCAACAACCGGCGTCAGACCGGAACGAGGCAGAGATGACAGTGACGACACAGAAAAAGCCGGCGGCCCTGCCGCTGAACCAGATCATTGCGGGTGATTGCATCGAGGTGATGCGCAGTCTTCCCGAAGGCTCGGTCGACCTGATCTTCGCCGATCCGCCCTATAATCTGCAGCTCAGGGGCGATCTGCACCGGCCCGACAATTCCAAGGTCGACGCGGTTGACGACCATTGGGACCAGTTCGACAGTTTCAGGGCCTATGACCAGTTCACCAAGGACTGGCTGGCCGCCGCCCGGCGCCTTCTGAAACCGAACGGCGCGATCTGGGTGATCGGTTCCTACCACAATGTCTTCCGCCTTGGCGCCGAACTGCAGAACCAGGGCTTCTGGATCCTGAACGACGTTGTCTGGCGCAAGTCGAACCCGATGCCGAACTTCCGCGGCAAGCGCTTCACCAACGCCCATGAGACGCTGATCTGGGCCTCGAAGTCAGAGGCGGGCAAATACACCTTCAACTACGAGGCGCTGAAAGCCCTGAACGAAGGCGTGCAGATGCGGTCTGACTGGGTGATCCCGCTCTGCACCGGCAATGAACGCATCAAGGACGAGGCGGGCGACAAGGCCCATCCGACGCAAAAGCCCGAGGCGCTTCTGCACCGCGTCATCCTCGGCACCACGAACCCCGGCGATGTGGTCCTCGACCCGTTCTTCGGCACCGGTACCACCGGCGCGGTCGCAAAGATGCTTGGCCGCGAATTCATCGGCATCGAACGCGAGGCCGCCTACCGCGAGGCGGCTGAGAAGCGCATCGCCAAGATCCGCAAGTTCGACAAGGAAGCGCTGGAAATCACCGGATCGAAGCGCGCCGAACCGCGCGTGCCCTTCGGTCAGGTGGTGGAACGCGGCATGCTGAGGCCGGGGGAGGAGCTTTTCTCGATCGGCAACCGCTTCAAGGTCAAGGTCAGGGCCGATGGCACGCTTGTCGGCAATGATGTGAAGGGCTCGATCCATCAGGTCGGCGCGCATCTGGAAGGGGCGCCCTCCTGCAACGGCTGGACCTACTGGCATTTCAAGCGCGACGGTAAGATGGTGCCGATCGATCTTCTGCGTCAGCAGATCCGGGCAGAGATGGAGGCCGACCAGACCGGCCGCCCGCACTGAATATCAAACTGATTTCAAAGTTACCGCCGGTGCCTGTGGCCTGAACCACGGCACATACCTTGCCCCGCCGTAGCGATACGGCGGGGTCTTTATCGCCTGCCGCCGTGGCTACGCGCAGCTGACCTCGAAGACCGTGCTGCCCGGCGTGTTGTTGACCCGGTAGCAGCGCTGGGTGCCGTTCTCATCGACGCAGGTCGTCCATGAGGTTCCGTCGCCCTGATCCATCCAGGTGCTGCAGCTTTGTTCGGCGACGGCCTGCCCGGCGCCCAGCAGCGCGGCCAGCGTGAGGCAGGCGAGTTTTCGCGATCGCGACATGGTTCTCCCCCTTCCGGTTGCAAGGACCAGACGGGGCCATTCTACGCCCCTGCCGCGGCGGGACAACGGCGGGAATCCCTACCCCTCGCGCCTCAGCTCGCGCCCTTCGGCAGCGGCAGGCGGCCCTTGTTGTAATCCGCCCAGTCGGTGATCTCGGGGTAGAACTGCCGCCGCCAGGCGCGGACCTTCGGGTTCATCACCCGCCGCCACAGCGGTGGGATGAGCGCCAGTGTCGTCATCGCCGGATAGCCGTAGGGCAGTTGAGGCGCCTCATCCTCGCCGTAGGTCTGCAACAGCGGGAAGCGGCGGTCAGGCTTGTAATGATGGTCCGAATGGCGCTGCAGGTTGATCAGGAACCAGTTCGTCGCCTTGTGTGCCGCGTTCCAGCTGTGATGGGGCTTCACATGTTCGTACCTGCCCTCGCCCAGATGTTTCCGCGACAGGCCATAATGTTCGATGTAATCGACCAGCTCCAGCTGCCAGATCGCCACATAGGCCTGGAAGATGAAGAGGATAAGCCCCAGCCAGCCGCCGACCGCGCAGGCGGCGAGAAGCGCCAGCGCGGACAGCGCCGCATAGCGCCAGAACGGGTTCGACCGGTGGAACGGCCCCCGCCCCGCCCGCGCCAGCATCTGTTTCTCGGCCCGCCAGGCCGAACCGGGCCCCTCGCGCAGCACACGCAGGAAGAAGCGGTGGAAGTTCTCGTTATAGCGGGCCGAAACCGCATCGCGCGGGGTGCCGACATAGCGGTGATGCACCAGAAGATGCTCGGTCCGGTAATAGCTGTAAAGGACAGTCGCCAGCAGCAGGTCGCCCAGCCAGCGTTCGGCCGCGTTCTTCTGGTGCATCAGCTCATGCGCATAGACGATGCCGACCGCGCCGGTGACGATGCCTATGCCGAAGAACAGGCCGACCTTCTCCCACAGCGCCAGCGCATCGGTCTGGGTGGCCCACCAGAGCGCGCCGTAGATCACCGCGGCCTGTATCGGGAACCAAAGAAGCGTGATGAGCCGGTACCAGAAGAGCTTCTTCTCAGGCGTCTCAGTGTCGGGGTTGTCTTCGTTCAGCCCAAGCGCGATGTCGAAGAGCGGCAGCAAGACCCAGCCATAGACCGGCAGCGCCAGAAGCGCCCAGCCGCCGTGGCTGGCGGCAAGCCAGACACAGGGCAAGAGCCCAAGCGACAGCCAGAAGGGCAGCGCGGCAAGCGGGTGGGAAATGTCCTTCGGTTTCGACATGCGACCTCTTCGCCCCCAGTCTACCGCCGCCGCCCCTTGCGCTCAATCGGCGCGGAAGGAGGGGACGCGGCGTCATGTACCTTCAGCATCACGGTCGGCAAGGCGGCCGGGTCGAACTCGGCAGAGGGCAGGAAAAACCCCCGGTCGGGATTGGCGCCCTGCGGGACGGTCGCGGTCATCACCGAAAGTGTCAGGTGAAAATGCGTGAAGGTGTGGCGCACCATGCCTTGGGTCTGCCAGTCGGCGGCAACCGGCGGCGCGGGCGTGGGATCGCCCGACCAGTCGCTCGTCGGCCAGCCGAGCATGCCGCCCAGAAGGCCCTTCTCCGCCCGGCGCTCCAGCAGCACGGCACCGTCCGCACGGCGAACGACATAGGCAAAACCCCGGCGCTCGGGCTTTGCCGGCTTCGGCATGCGCCGGGGCAGGTCTGCGGCGATACCCGCCTGCCGGCCAAGGCACGCGCCCGTCAGCGGGCAGATCGCACAGGCCGGATTGCGCGGGGTGCAGATCGTCGCGCCAAGATCCATCATCGCCTGCGCATGATCGCCCGCGCGCGCATCCGGCGTCAGCCGGGCGGCCAGAGCCTGAAGCTCCGGCTTCGCGACCGGCAACGGTGTTTCGACCGCGAAGAGCCGCGAAACCACGCGTTCGACATTGCCGTCGACCACGGTCGCGGGCCGGTCGAAGGCGATGGCGGCGACGGCGGCGGCGGTGTAGGGGCCGATGCCGGGCAGGGCCAAAAGCGTCTCTAATTCAGCCGGAAACTGCCCCTGATGACGCTCCACCACCGAGCGGGCGCATTTCAGCAGGTTGCGGGCGCGGGCGTAATAGCCAAGCCCGGCCCATTCGGCCATCACCTCTTCGTCGCGCGCTGCGGCAAGGTCGGCCACGGTCGGCCAGCGCGCGGTGAAGCGGTTGAAATAACCGGTGACGGCGGCGACCGTCGTCTGTTGCAGCATCACCTCCGACAGCCAGACCCGGTAGGGATCGGGCCGCGCGCCCCGCGCCCGCGCCGCCGGGCCGGTGCGCCAGGGCATGGTCCGCGCCGACCGGTCGTACCAGGCAAGCAGCGCGCCACCCACCCCCGCCGCGTCGACCCTGTCTTTCGCCATACCCAAATCCCCCGCGCGCCCCTATGATGGGGTGAACCGCCCCAGACGTGATCCGAATGAGCGCCGCTTCGCAACCCCCCGGAAAGGATCCCGCGCCCCGGCGCGACCGCCGCCTGCGCGGGTTCGAACCGGCGGCGGGCCTTTTGCGCGATCCGATCCGCAAGGCGGGCGAGACGCGCGGCTTTGCCCTGTCGCGGCTTCTGACCCAATGGGCAGAGATCGTGGGCGAAGAGATCGCCGCCATCGCCCAGCCCGCGCGCATCGGCTATGGCCGCGAGGGGATGGGCGGTACGCTGACCCTTCTGGTCTCCGGCGCCGCCGCGCCCGTCGTGCAGATGCAGCTTCCGCGCATTCAGGAAAGGGTGAACGGCTGTTATGGCTACAACGCCATTGCCCGCATCAGCCTGACCCAGACGGCGGCAACGGGTTTTGCCGAGGGCCAGACGCCATTCCGGCCGAAACCCGCCGATGCCGCCCCCGATCCGGCGATCCACGCCACTGCCGAAGCACTTTCGCGTGATGTTGGCGACGAAACCCTCAGGGCCGCGCTTGAAGCCTTGGGCGAAAAAGTCTTATCTCGGCCCCGATCAAGGAAAGGCTGACCGATGATGAAAAAGCTCCTCGTGCCAGTGGCTACCGCGCTTGCCGCTGTCGGCGGCGCCTGGTGGTATGCAGGCTCCACCACGGCTGAACTCGCCACGCTGATCCCGCCCGCCTCGGCGCAGGAAAGTGCGACCACCAGTTCTGCCGTCGCACTCGTGCCCGACATGATCCTCGGCGACCAGAATGCGCCGGTGACGGTGGTGGAATATGCCTCCTTCACCTGCCCGCATTGCGCGAACTTCCACGATACGGTCTATGACGAGTTCAAGAAGAACTACATCGACACCGGCAAGGTGAAGTTCGTCTACCGCGAGGTCTATTTCGACAAGTACGGCCTCTGGGCCGCGATGGTGGCGCGCTGCGGGGGGCCCGAGAAATATTTCGGCATCTCCGACATGCTCTATGACGGGCAGCGCGACTGGCTCGCCTCCGGCGCCGATCAGGGGATTGCCGACGAACTCAGGAAGATCGGCCTCAAGGCCGGGATGACCGCCGATCAGGTCAACGCCTGCCTGAACGATAACGACAAGGCCAAGGCGATGGTCACCGCCTACCAGACCAATGCGACGAACGACAATGTGAAGGGCACGCCCACCTTCCTGATCAACGGCGAGCTACATTCGGGCGAAATGTCCTACGCCGATTTCGCCGCTCTTCTCGACGCGGCGCTCGCCAATTGACGCCTCTCGCCGGGCTGAAGGTCGTCGAACTGGCGCGGATCCTGGCCGGCCCCTGGGCGGGCCAGATCCTCGCCGACCTTGGCGCCGACGTGATCAAGGTCGAGGCGCCGGAGGGCGACGATACCCGCCGCTGGGGCCCGCCCTTCATCGAGCGCGACGGCGATCGCTCGGCCGCCTATTTCCACGCCTGCAATCGCGGCAAGCGGTCCGTCATCGCCGATTTCCGCACCGAGGAGGGCCAGGCCTTCGTGCGCGATCTGGTGCGCGATGCCGATGTGCTGATCGAGAATTTCAAGGTCGGAGGGCTGAAGAAATACGGGCTGGATTACGAGAGCCTGAGGGCCGTCAATCCCCGCCTGATTTATTGCTCGATCACCGGCTTCGGCCAGACCGGGCCCTATGCCCATCGCGCGGGCTATGATTACATCATTCAGGGCATGGGCGGGCTGATGTCGGTGACCGGTGATCCCGACGGCCAGCCGCAGAAGGTGGGCGTCGCGGTATCCGACATCTTCACCGGCGTCTATGCCGCGACCGGCATTCTTGCAGCGCTGCATCAGCGCGACCGGACCGGCGAGGGCCAGCAGGTCGACATGGCGCTGCTCGACGTGACGACCGCGATCATGGCCAATCAGGCGATGAATTACCTCGCGACCGGCACCGCGCCGGTCAGGCTCGGCAATGCCCATCCCAATATCGTGCCCTATGCGGTCTTCGATTGCGCCGACGGCTGGCTGATCCTCGCGCCCGGCAATGACGCGCAATTCGGCAGGCTCTGCGCGATCCTCGGGCTGGAAGGCGTGGCGGGGGATGCGAAATACCGCACCAACGCCGACCGGATCGCCAACCGTGTCGAACTGACGGCCCTTCTGAACGGTGCCACGAAAACCCGCACCAAGGCCGACCTCCTCGCTGCCTGCGAGCGTGACGGCGTGCCCGCAGGCCAGATCAACGACCTGTCCGAGGTCTTCGCCGACCCCCAGATCGTCGCCCGCGGCATGAAGCGGGACGTGGGCGGTATCCCCACCGTCCGCTCGCCCTTCACCTTCTCCGCCGCCGACCTGGCGCTTGACCGGCCCTCGCCGAAGCTTGGCGAGCATGATGCGGAAGTAAGGGCGCACCGGCGCGGCTGAGGCAAATTCCTTCGAAGGAATTTGCGAAAAGTCTTCGAAGACTTTTCGTCTCCGCCGTCAGCGCAGGGCGTCGAGCTGCGCATCGAGCGCCGCGCCCTCGCCGATCCTGAGCCTGACCGGCAGCGCCAGCACCTTCGGGCGGAAGCTCGCGGGCAGGCGGGCAGCGTCCTTTTCGGTGGTCACCAGCTGCGCCCCCCTTAGGTCCGCCTCCGCCTCCAGCCGCTTCAGAAGCGCGGGTGTGAAGGGCTGGTGGTCGTCAAGCGGCTCCGCGCGGACCAGATCGGCGCCGAGCGACCGCAGGGTGGCGAAGAATTTTTCCGGATGTCCGATCCCGGCGAAGGCGAGGACGCGCAGGCCCTGCCAGTCCATCCCGGTCTGCAGCGGTTCGAGCACGCCGGTAACCAGCGGGCAGGGCAGCATCGCGCCCCAGCGGGCGCGGAAATCCTGCTGGGCGCTGTCCGGCCCGATGGACAGGACCAGATCGGCGCGGGCGAGGCCCTTGCTGACCGGCTCGCGCAAGGGGCCGGCGGGCAGGCAATAGCCGTTGCCGAAACCCTTGGCCGCATCGACGACGACGATCGACAGATGTTTTCTCAGCGCCGGGTTCTGGTGGGCATCATCGAGGATGATCGCCTGCGCGCCCGCCGTGACTGCGGCGCGGGCGCCCGCCGCCCGGTCCCGCGCCACCCAGGTGGGCGCGAAAGCCGACAGAAGCAGGGGCTCGTCGCCCACATCCGCCGCCACATGCTGCCGCTCGTCGACCCTGACCGGGCCAACAAGCCGCCCGCCATGGCCCCGGCTGACGACATGCGCCGCGATCCCGCGCTGGGCGAGCCGTTCGGCAAGGGCAATCACCGTGGGCGTCTTGCCGGTGCCGCCCGCGTTCAGATTGCCGACCGAGATCACCGGAACGCCGGGGTCGTACCCCGCCCCGCCCTTCGCCAGCCTGCGAGCGGTGGCCGCGGCATAGGCAAGCCCGAGCGGTGCCAGAAGCCGCGCCTGCCAGCCGGGCCGGTCGGGGGGGAAGAACCAGAAATCCGGCGGCCGGGCCATCAGCGCCCCCCGACCCGCACGGGCGCGGGTTCGATCAGCTGGCGCAGCGCCGCCGCCGTGCGTTCGGCGACCTCGGCCCCGCTCGAGGTCGCCGACCAGGCGTTATGGGCAAGTGCCGCCGCCTTGTCCGGCGCGATCAGGTCGGCGATGGCGGCGTTGAGGTCCTCCGGCCCCGCAACGGTACGCGCTGCACGGGCCTCGGCCAGCCGCGCGTAGGATGAGCCGAAGCGCTCGGTCTTCGGCCCATGCACGACCGCCGAGCCCAGAACCGCCGGTTCGAACGGGCAGCGTGTGCCCTCTGCCCCCGACAGGCTGCCGCCCATGTAGGTCACCGGCGCGAGCCGGTACCACAGGCCAGCCTCCGGCAGCCCGTCGGCGATCAGGACCTGCACCTCCTCGTCGGGTTCTTCCTCCTCGGCGCGGGTGGCCGTGACAAGGCCCGCGTCAGCGCATTTCGCCGCGATCGACGGCGCGCGCGCGGCATCAACCGGCGCAATGATCAGAAGCAGCCGGTGCGCATGGCTCTGCGCATGGACCTGCGCGGCGATCACCGCCTCCTCTTCCTCTTCGGGGCAGGCCATGGCGAGCCACACCGGACGCGCGCGCAATTGCAGCGCCAGATCCTCGCGTTCGGCCTCGTTATAGGGCAGGGGATCGGTGCTTTCCTCGATCCGCCCGCCAAGCTCCAGCTTCAGCGCCGGTCCGCCAAGCCGTCTGAGCGCCGCCAGCGCCTCCATGTTCTCGGCGAAGATGCGCTGAAACCGGCCAAGAACCGACCCGACCATTCCGCGCTTCCAGAAGGCGGTACCGGAACCGGTGCCCGCCTCCGCCAGGATCAGCGGCACGCCCCGGCCATGCGCCTCGGCAATAAGCGCCGCAGGCAGGTCGCTGCCCAGCATCAGGCCCGCGTCCGGGCGCCAATGGTCCAGAAAGGCCCGCACGGCGGGCAGCCGGTCGGGCGGCGGCGGTGCCAGCAGCGCACCCTCCGGCGCCGCGGCAGGGGCCGTCGTCTCGGACGTGATCAGCAGGGTCAGGTCGGCCCCCCCCCGCCCAAGCTCGCGCGCGATCTGCGCCATGGCCTCGGCCCGCCCGCCGCGCGCCAGATGCAGCCAGACCAGGCGTCCCTCGGGCCGGGGCGGCAGGTCCTCGGCCTGCCATGCCGCTTCTGCCCGCTCGGCGAGCAGAAGATAAAGCCCAAGGGCAAGCGAGCGGGCCATGGGCCTACCGTCAGAACCCGAGTTCTTCGGTCGGGCCTGAAGCCTGCGCCTCGTCCCGCAGCCGGTGGATATGGGCGATGAAGTAGCGCATGTGCGCATCGTCGACCGTGCGCTGGGCTTCGGCCTTCCAGGCGGCATGGGCGCTGGCATAGTCGGGGAAGATGCCCACGACATGGATCTTCGACACATCGCGGAAGACGTTCCTGGCGGGGCTCACGAGCTCCCCTCCGAAGACAAGATGCAGGCGCTGGGTCATGGGATGGTCCTTTGGCTTCGGTGTCAAATCTAGTGCAGCTTGGGCGGCGAGGCTAGCGCAGGAGCTGGCCCGCAAGCGCCCGGTGCAGGCCGGGTGCAGCGGCGAGACAGCCGTCGAGCCGCGGCGGGGCGCAATTGAAGCGAAGAGGGGCGCCCCTTCGGTCGGTCACGAGCGCACCCGCCTGAGCCGCGATGAGCGTCCCGGCGGCGGCGTCCCATTCCCAGGTGGGTTTCAGCGTCAGCATCGCGTCGAAGGCGCCCTCTGCCACCAGACACAGCCGCCAGGCGATGGAGGAGCGGAACATCCGCCGGACCGGCGGCACGTTGCCGCCTTGCCAGTGCTCTGGCGCAAGATTGGGCCGTGTGGTCAGCAGCGTCGCGCCTTCCGGCCTGTCAGCGGCAGAGGCCGAGATCGGCCGGCCATTCAACGTCGAAACCGTGTCTATTCCGGCGGAATAGAGCCTGTCCTGCGCCGGTAGATAAACGACGGCGGCTGTCACCCAGCCCTTCTCGGCCACCGCGAGTGAATGGGCAAAGTCGGGCGTGCCGTCGATGAAGGCGCGCGTGCCGTCGATCGGGTCGATAATGAACAACCGCTCGTCATTCAGCCTGAGGTCGCTGTCGGGCGTCTCCTCCGACAGCCAGCCATAGTCGGGGCGGGCGGCGCGCAATTCCGCCTCCAGCATCCGGTTCACGGCGAGGTCCGCCTCGGTCACCGGCCCGGCGCCACCGCCCTTGTCCCAGGTTTTGGGCGACTGCCGCCAGTAGGACAGCGCGATCTGCCCCGCCGCGCGCGCCGCCTCGGTCAGAAGCGCCAGATCATCACTCGCCGGCAAGGGTCAGGCCCGCGACCAGAAGGCTGGGTACGACATGCGACAGATGGGTGCGGGCGTCATTCGCGGGCACAATCGCCAGAAGCATGTCGCGCAGGTTGCCCGCGATGGTGCATTCATTCACCGGATAGGTGATCTCGCCCTTCTCGACCCAGAAGCCCGAAACACCGCGCGAATAATCGCCCGTATTTGGGTTGATCGAGGCGCCGATGAAGCCGGTGACCAGAAGGCCCGTGCCCATGTCGCTGAGCAGGTCCTCGCGGCTGTGCACACCTTGCGTCAGCGCGATATTGCCATTGCCCGGCGCGGGCGGCGAGGAGACATTGCGCGAGGCGGACGCGGTCGACTGCATCCCGAGCCGCCGCGCGGTCGCAAGGTCAAGCGTCCAGCCGGTCAGCACCCCGTCGGCCACGATCGCTCGGACGCCCGTCGCCAGCCCTTCGCCATCGAACGGGCGCGAGCCCGTCAGGCGCGGGCGGGTCGGATCCTCGGTGATCGACATTCCCTTGGGCAGCACCTGCTGGCCCAGCGCATCGCGCAGCCACGAGGCGCCGCGCACGATCGACATGCCATTCACCGCCGACAGAAGGTGGCCGACAAGGCTTGCCGATATCCGCTCGTCGAACAGCACCGGATAGGCGCCGGTCTTTGGCCGCCGCGCCCCGGCGCGCGAAACGGCGCGGTCGCCCGCGCGCTGGCCGATTTCCTCGGGCGAGGGCATGTCGGCGCCCCAGGCGCGGCTCTCGGCCGCCCAGTCACGCTCCATCGCCAGGCCCTCGCCGGTGATCGCCATGGCCGAGAGGGAATGGGAACTGCGGCCATAGCCGCCCGCGAAACCGTTGCTGGCGGCAAGGAACAAACTGCGGCGCGAAAAGGCCGCGCCCGCCTCGACCTGTGTGACACCTTGCACCCCAAGCGCCGCCGCCTCGGCCGCCCGCGCGGCCGCTTCCAGCGCCGCCGCCGACGGATCGTCTGCCGGATCGGTCAGCTCCAGCGCCGCCAGATCCCAGCCTTTCGCCAGCTGCGACGGATCGGCGAGCCCCGCCGTGTCATCCTCGGGCGCCTCGCGCGCCATGGCGACGGCGCGTTCGGCCATCTCGGCGATCGTGCGCGCCGACTGGTCCGAGGCCGAGACACAGGCCTGCCGATGGCCGACGAAGACCCTCAGCCCGATCTCGACGCCTTCGGCCCGTTCGGCCTGTTCCAGCCGCCCCTGCCGAACGTCGGCCGAAATCGCCGTGCCCTCAGTCGCCATCGCGTCCGCCGACGTGGCACCCGCTGCGCGTGCCGCCGACAGAAGCGCCCCGGTCAAAGCTTCCAGCCTGTCTGCCATCTTGGTTTTCCTTGCCTCTTGCAAAGCGACCTAAGCAATCGCGCGCGATTTGCCAAGCCAAAGCGCCGCCCGGTCACCCGGACGGCCCTTGAAGGATCGCGCGACGTTTACTGGATGCGCTGGCCGTTGGCGTAGATGCCGCCGTCTTCCTTGAATTCGATCTTCGAGGTCAGCGCATCGTCGCCCGCGGGCACGGCGAACATGCCCATCATCATCCGCGCGCCCATCGCCGTGTCGGCGGGCAGAAGGCCGATCGCCGTCAGTTTGTCCATCAGCGCATTCGCGCCAGTCAGGTTCAGCGTGATCTCGCCCACCGGTTTCGGGGGCGTCTGGCTGTTGTCGAAGGTCGCCGCCCCCGTACCCGTCAGTTCCGCGCCCGCCGCCTTCAGCTGCAGCTGGTTGATCTTCGCCTCCGTCACCTCGAAGGGCGAGGGCGCGGCGAGCGGATTGGCGGCCTCGGCCTCAAGCGCCTTGGCCGCCTCGGGATCGAAGAGATCGAAGAGCGGCTTCAGCTGGCCCGACAGATCCAGGACCAGGGTCGCGGGATCGCGGGGCAATTGCGAGGTCGGGTCGAAGAGGTTCCAGATATCGTCCGAAACTTTCAGATCGACGAGCTTCAGCAGCAAGGCCCCCGGCTGCGCCTCGTCCGATTTCGTCACCGGCATGGCGAGGTTGAAGGCCGACTGGCCCAGCTCAGCCACCACCGGGAAGGGGATCGCAGCCGACGTCAGCTCGAACTTCGATGCTTGAGCCTCGCCGCCATAGGCGATCCCGTCCGCCGCCATGTGGAAAGTCAGCTTGCCGCCGCCGCCCGAGGATTTGACGGTGAAATCGCCGTCCGTTTCGGTGCCGGTGATCGAGTAGCCGCCATCGGCGTACGAGAAATTCCCGTCGATCAGCACGCCCGCCTTCAGCGCCGCGCCGAGGTTCTTCATGTCGACGCCCTCGGGCATCGCGAAGGAACCGGTGCCTGCCAGCCCGTTCATCGTGCCGTCGAGGTTGAAGGTATTGCCGCTTTCGGGATCGGCGCCGGTCAGCACCACATCCATCGCGGCTGCCGAGAAGTCCGAGGTCACGGTGCGGCCCGCATCCTTGACCGAGCGGTAGGTGCCCTTGCTGTCGCGGGCGGTGAGCTTCATCTTGAAGGGCGGCGCATCACCCTCCACCTTAAGCTCCTCGACCTCGACGCTGACCTCGGGCGCGGTGACGGCATAGGTCATGTCCTCGGGCGTACCGCTGACGATCGAGACCATGTCCTTCTGTACCATCTTCATCGCGACATCGGCCTTGGGCCCGTCCTCGGCCTTGCCGTGGAAGGTCATCGGCACTTCCGGCGAGAGGGTCACCTCGACCGTGCCGTCGCCCAGATCGCGGAAGCGCAGTTCGGGCACCGTCACCTCGCTCGACCCGTCGGGAACCTCGGTCACGATCTTCAGATCGCGTACCACAAGCGCGTCGCCCTCGGTCGCTTCCGAACCTGCGGTCACGGTCGCGCCAAGGTCGGTGTAATAGCTCTTCCAGTCCTGCCAGACCTGATCGGCGGTCACATCCGCCCAGGCGGCGCCGGACGAGGCAAGGGCGGCAAGAAGGGCTGCGGCACTGACATGCGAGAGGGTTTTCATGGAATGGCCTTTCGAAATGGGTCGGGCGCGACAATCCAACCAGATAAGGCTGCGGTCAAGGTCGGGGCCTGGTGGAATTCCGCCATTGCCTGTGCTTAACAGGCCCTATCCGGCATTTTTATGGCACCCGATGATCACGCTTGACACATATGAAGGACTGACGGTCGCGACGATCCGGCGACCGGAGAAGGCCAATTCCCTGACCCGCGACATGCTGACCTCGCTGGCCGACGCCGCCGAGGCCGCGGCCTCTGACGGCACGCGCGCGCTGATCCTGACCGGCGAGGGGCGGGTGTTTTCCGCTGGCGCCGACCTTGACGAGGCGCGCGCGGGGCTCGCCACCGACCCGGTCTGGGAAAGGCTTTCGGGCGCCATCGCGGCGCTTCCTTGCCTGACGATCGCGGCCCTGAACGGCACCCTTGCGGGCGGCGCCTTCGGCATGGCGCTCGCTTGCGACATGCGCCTTACCGTGCCGGAGGCGAAATTCTTCTATCCGGTGATGCGGCTCGGCTTCCTGCCGCAGCCGTCCGACCCCGCGCGGCTTGCCGCGCTGATCGGCCCGGCGCGCGCGAAGATGATCCTGATGGCGGGGCAAAAGATTGCGTCCGACGAGGCGTTGGCCTGGGGCCTTGTCGACCGGATCGTCCCAGCGGAAGACCTTCTGGCGTCCGCACGCAGCCTCGCAGCGGATGTTCTGGCGGCGCGCGCTGAACATGCCGCCGCCATCAAGGCGCTGATCAGGCCGCCACGCTGAGCTTACGGGCAGGCGGCGGTATATTCGCGTCCGTAGCGGTCGCGATAAAGGCACATGCCCGGCTGCCTGGTCTGGCCGATCAGGGCACCTGCCGCCAGACCGACGGCCCCGCCAAGCATCGCGCCCTTCAGCTCGTCGCCGTCGTCAGCCGCAACCGCACCGATCGCCGCGCCGGTGGCAGCGCCCGCCATCGCGGTCTGTTCGGGCGTCTGGCACGCGGTCAGCGCGGCAAGGACCGGCAGCAACAGAAAATATCTTCTCATGATCGTCTCCATGTGTCGCCATTCCCCTGCACGGGACAGTCTATCGCGCTTCCTCGCCGCCCGCGCCCCCGTCCCGCCGTCGTCGGCGGATTCCTGCGAAACCGGTCCCGGGACGGGTCCCGTCGCGAAGTTTCGGGTTCCCTGCTGGTGCGTGATGCGTCGGCTTTGTCAGGGAGCTGGCGAGAGGCGGTTGGCGTGATCGAGTTCAAGGGCGTGCATTGTCCGACGGCGGTGATCCTGCACGCGGTCTTCTTCCTCCGCTAAGCTGTCTCCGGCCGCGATCCCGAGGAGATCATGGCAGAGCGGGGTGTCATCTTCGACCACGCCGCGCTGGACCGCCGGGTGGTGTATTTCGCACCGCTGATCGCGGGCGGAGCGCCACATCCCGGCGAATGGACGAGACCTGCACCAGGGTGAAGGGCCGCTGGACCTGCCTCTACCCGGCCGTGGCCACCATCGCCGGGATCGAAACGGGCCAGATGATCCTCAAGGGGCAGAGCCCCTGCTCTGACGCAACCGGACAATCACATCCCTCGCCGATCAATTCAGTCACTGAACAGCCTGGGCGCCAAGCGGCACCAGCCTCCCGGCGGCAGAGTGGAACATAGCTTTTATGATAGCGCGACCACTCGTCCGCGAGATGGAAGGACGGGGCGGGATCGGATGGTGCGTGCAGTGAACTGGGAAGGCGATCCCCTGACCAGGTACAGCTGCCGCTGGCCGAGCCTCTTGCCTGTGCGCTTGACGTTCCGTGACCCTCTGCCCCGCCGGTCTAGGAGATCGGCTTTCGTGGCGTTCCGTGCTCAAGTTTCGAAGGTGCCATGCCGAAATGTGCGCGAAAGGTCTTCGAAAAATGCGAGACCGTCGAAAAGCCGCAAGCCATCGATACTTCCATCAGAGTAAGATCGGTTGTGCTGAGGAGACTCCGCGCCCGATCCAGCCGCAGTCCCCGGTAGAAGTTGCCCGGCGTCTTGCCGACGGCATCGCGGAACAGGCGCTCAAGATGCCTGCGTGAATAGCCGGATGCCTCAGCCAGTTCGTCCATCGACAGCGGCTCGTCGATATGGCGGCTCATGAGCGTGACCGTTGCGACAAGTACCGGATTGCGTGACGACATCAGGGCAGCGAGCGAGCTTCGCTGTTCGGCATTCACTCCCGACATCACGGTGCGCAGGCACATTTCCGAAACCACGGTCGCAAATGGACCGCCGTGGTCCTCGGCGATCAGCGATATCATCATGTCTGTCGAGGCGGCCCCTCCGCCGCACGTCAGAAGCCGGTCGTCTGTTTCGAAGCGATTCAGTGTTGGCACGAGCTCGGGAAAGGTCTCCATGAAGCCCGGCTGGTTTTCCCAGTGCAGGGTGAAGCGACGATCCTCCAGCAGGCCAGCCCTTGCCAGGGCGATTGCACCTGTGCAGATGCCTCCGACGACACCGCCAAAGCGGTGGTGCCGCTGGACCAGGTTGACGACAGCCGGGTCGGCGGCGGCCATCTGCGGGTTTCCCGCGCAGACAAACATGCGCGTCGCCTTGTCCTGCATGTCAAACCGTCCGTCCACACCGACGGGGATTCCTGCGGAGCTGGTTACGGCCTGACCGGAGGCAGAGAGCACGCGCCAATGATAAAGCGGATGCTGAGATAGCTGGTTGGCGATGCGCAGTGGCTCTACTGCCGAAGAAAAAGCCAGAAGCGTAAAGCCGGGCACAAGAGCGAACGTATAGTTCCGGGTCGGACCGGGTTCCGGGATCGGAAAGAAGGCGGCCCCTCGAGGGACCAAAGGCTCGTCTTGTGACATCGCACGATCCTCGTTGGCCGGGCTATTCAAGCGCCTTGCGTGAAATGCGGTCAGATCGTCATGCCATTTGATGACGTGGATGGTTTCGGGGATATCGACCGTCTCGCAATCGTAGATCGTCTTGCCGGAATCGAGGCTTTCCATGACCGCCAATTCGCGCGTATTGCGTTCCAGCAGTATTGCCAGCCGTACCAGCACCTCCTTGCGCGCGCCGGGGATGCAGGC
Source organism: Frigidibacter sp. SD6-1 (assembly GCF_030143255.1). Classification (GTDB taxonomy): domain Bacteria; phylum Pseudomonadota; class Alphaproteobacteria; order Rhodobacterales; family Rhodobacteraceae; genus TMP-24. Next base: position 2,947 of record NZ_JARJNR010000007.1, on the reverse strand, counting down.
GCGACCAGCGGCCATCCTCGAACGCTTCGTGGGCCTTGGCCACCGCCAGATCAACGTCGGCGGCGTCACAGGCGGCGACCGTTCCCAGAACGGCACCCGTTGCAGGGTTCACCGTGTCAAAGGTCTTGCCCGAGATCGCGGGACGATAGCCACCGTCGATCCACGCGTTCTGCGGCAGGTCCATCGCTGCGGCACGGCTGCGATATTCCTCATGGGTCAAGAGGTCGGTCATGGCTCAGTTCCCCTGCACAATCGCGGCGACAGTGGTTTTCAATGTACGGATCACCTGTTCCAGCTCGCGCTTTTCTTCCTTGTTCAGACCCTTGAGCGGCGGGCGCACCGGCCCTGCCGAAATGCCCGACACCTCGACCCCGTGCTTGATGCACCGGATGAACTTGCCGCCCTGTTCCAGCACGGCCATCAAGGGCAGCATGGCCGACATGATGCGCCAGCCCTTTGCGAAACCGCCCCGGATCACGCAGGCCTCATAAAGGGCGATGTGTTCTTCGGGCAGGAAATTCGATTCGCCGCAGATCCAGCTTTGCACGCCCCAGGCAAAGAACTCCAGCGCCTGATCGTCCATGCCGCACGACATCTGGATATGCGGGTAATCAGGGGCGAGAAGGTGCACCCGATTGATATCCCCGCTGCTTTCCTTGATGCCGATCACGTTGCGAGAGCGCCCGACACGGTCCAGAAACTCCTGTCCCATCGCAACGCCCAACGAATCGAAGTCGATGCTGTCGTCTTCAAAAAACGGCGTGATCAACGGGGTGTATATCCCCCGCAACTTGAACCGGACAGTCATGCGCGACCCCTCCCTTGCGAATGTCGGACGTTCCGCCTGCTTGCGGAGACGGGGCCAGGCGTAAGAGTCCACGCGAACTGGATAGGTGGGTTTCCACCTGTCGCGCAAAGGAGAAAGTTCTGCGGCCAGGCATTAGAAAAACTATTGCCGGTCGGTTGCCGGCGGGGCAATGCCGCCGGTCGGGCGGAGGTTGCCTATGGCGTCGCAACTGGAACCTGCCTTCAGCAGGCCAGCGCAGAGTGGCCGTCCGGAGGCAACCTTCCGCGATTGGCTACCCCAACATCACGGTCGGATTTCATCAGCCAGACCTGCCAACCGTTCTATTCGAAATCCGCACCTTTCGCGATCATCGCGGCCTGAGTGCGGTTCTTCGCGTTCAGCTTCTTGCAGATGGAACGGACATGAAGCTTTATTGTAACCTCTTGAAGATCCAGATTTCTTGCAATTTCCTTGTTGGAATTGCCGTTGCACAAACCGCGCAGGACCTCCTTCTCTCGCTGGCTGAACTGCTTGGTGAAACTTGTTTCTCCGGGCTCACCTGCGTCGGACAGTATCGAGGCGGGTAGATAGGTATCGCCGGAAACCATGAAGCGCACGGCGTTCGCCAGAGAGTTGGCGCCAAGTGCCTTTGGCACAAAGCCGATCGCGCCGAGCTTGAGCGCATCCTGGGCTATCCGGTTCGGAGCACTGCCTGTCAACAGCGCAAAAGCCTGACCGGGAAACCTGCGTACCGCATCCTCCAGACCCTGCAGCCCGTTCATGCCGGGCATGCTGAAGTCCAGCAGAACCAGGTCGAACTGGCCCTGTGATGAAAGGATTTTCATGGCGCCCGGGTAGTCGGAAACTGTCGCTACATCGGCACGCAACTCTGCCTTGAGGTAGTCCGAGAGGGTGTCACGCACCATCGCGTGATCGTCGGCAAGAAGAATTCTCATAGCAACCTTCTCAGCGGTTGAGGGAACGTCCGAGACATCAATCTCTAGCGGTTCGGGCTCTACCCTCCAAGCAGAAATACCTTTAGATTCCATTGTCTGCATTATCCGGCCTTCCCTGCCGCTAACCTTTCGTCCAATTACGGAACTTTAGCGTGCGAGGCAGAGCGGAGGGCGGTCAACTTTGCACAGCAGTGCAGGGAATTCGTTACACATTACATACCAAATCATAGCAGACTATCCTTATGGACTATGGTCAAGACGCAAGTTCGCGCGCTAGCTCAGTGCAGGCATACTGCTTTGATCACCAGAAACAGAAGGTCCGGCCCGATGCGGAAAGTCGTCTATGCTGCGCTTGCAGGTTTCGCTTTCTTCGGCGCGTCGCCGCTGCTGGCGCAGGAGGTCGTCCTGACGCTGAGCGGGGCTATCGCCGGACAGGATGGCAGCACAAGCGTGGAACTGACAATGGAAGACCTGCAAGAGCTTCCGCGCGAACGATTTGAGACCACGACCATATGGACAGAGGGCCCACAGGTTTTCGAAGGCGTTTCGCTGCGCATCCTCCTCGATCATGTCCAGGCAGCCGAGGGTGAAATCCGCGCCTCGGCCCTCAATGACTATACGATCACGATCCCAACGGCGGACGCGGTCGAAGGTGGGCCGATTGTCGCATTTTCTCGCAACGGCGCAGAGATGGCCGTGCGTGACAAAGGCCCCCTGTGGATCGTCTATCCCTTCGATATCGTTGATCGCTATAAGTCAGAAGAATATTATTCGCGCAGCATCTGGCAGTTGAGTAGGATGGAGATTGTTGCCAAGGACTGACAGGGCTGGCAGCGACCACCGCCAAACGCTATCGACCATGCTTGGCAGAATGTCCTTGCCCATTCTTGCGGCGATTGTGATTGCCGGGGTGTTCTTTGTCGCTGACATGGGCCGGACGGTCCTGAGGGAGCTCGAACAGGTTTCGACGGCCCAGAACGACGATGTCAGCTGGCGGTTGTCTCAGCTCGAAGTCGAACTTCAGAACGTCCGGTATGCTGCCAAAGTGGCTTCGCAAGACGATGGCGGGCCGGATGCGCTGCGGAATTTCCGGTTGCGTTACAATATCTTCTACAGCCGTGTCGCCACGCTGATGGAAGGCGGCGTTGTTGCATAACTCTGGTGGCAAAGGATTCACTTCGTGAATCCAAGCGGTTAGACAGGC
>NZ_JARJNR010000006.1 GCF_030143255.1 Frigidibacter sp. SD6-1 | reverse complement strand
GCCCTCCAAAGAATCCATATCACCCCTCACCGCCAGAGATATTTCTCAAATGCGATTCCCCTGCCCTTTGGCGCGGGGGCGGCCGAAAGCGGCCGCGCCTCGATCACCACGAAGGCCTGGGCCCAGGGGTGGTCGTCGGTCAGCGTGACATGGACGATGGCCTCGTGCCCCGGCGGGGTCATGGCGGCCAGCCGTTCCGCGGCCCAGCCGGTCAGATGCATCACCGGCTGGCCGGAGCGGAGGTTGGAGACGGCCATGTCCTTCCAGCTGATCCCCATGCGCAAGCCGGTGCCGAGCGCCTTCGAGCAGGCCTCTTTCGCGGCCCAGCGTTTGGCATAGGTCGCGGCCACGGCGCGGGGGCGGCTTTGGGCCTTGGATTGTTCGCGTTCCGTGAACACGCGGTCAAGGAAGCGTTTACCAAAGCGCGCGAGCACCGCCTCGATCCGTTCGATGTTCGCAAGGTCAGTGCCGATGCCAAGGATCATGGTTCTCGCCCGAAATCTGCCGTCTGGTATCCGTCCCGCAGCCGTCCCGCAAGCGTATGGCATCCGTCCCGACATCTGGACAGGCTTTGGCAACGATAATGATGCAGGCTCACGCGCGCGGCGCAAATGCCTTCGCGAAGGCATTTGGGGGCCGAAAAATCTTCGCGAAGATTTTTCGGCGTCAGCCGCGGGCCGCGTCCATCAGGCGGCGCATCTCGGCGATCGCCGGGCCGAGGCCGGTAAAGATCGCTTCGGCGATCAGGAAATGGCCGATGTTGAGTTCGCGGACCTCGGGGATGGCGGCGATGGGGGCGACCGTGTCGAAGGTCAGGCCATGGCCTGCGTGCACTTCGAGCCCGAGCGAATGGGCGAGGCGCGCGCCTTCGATCAGCGCGGCCAGTTCGGCGTCGCGTTCGTCAAAGCGCCCCTCGGCGTGAAGGTCGCAGTAATGGCCGGTGTGAAGCTCCACCACCGCCGCGCCGATGCGGGCGGAGGCCTCGATCTGGCGGGGATCGTGGCCGATGAACATGGAAACGCGGCAACCCGCCTCGCGCAAGGGCGCGATGAAGTCGGTCAGGCGGTTCTGGTCGGAGGCGACGTCGAGACCGCCCTCGGTCGTGCGCTCCTCGCGCTTTTCGGGGACGAGGCAGACGGCGTGCGGGCGGTGGCGGAGCGCGATGGCCTGCATCTCGGCCGTGGCGGCGCATTCGAAGTTCAGGGGGCGCGAGAGGGCGGCCATCAGCGCCTCGATATCGGCGTCGAGGATATGGCGGCGGTCTTCGCGCAGATGCGCGGTGATGCCGTCGGCGCCCGCCGCCTCGGCCATCAGGGCGGCGCGCACCGGATCGGGGTAGGCCGAGCCGCGGGCGTTGCGGACCGTTGCCACATGGTCGATGTTGACGCCCAGGCGCAATCTGTTGCCGGTCATGTCTCGTCCTCCGCTTCGGCCTTGCCCGCCTTCGCCGCAGCCTTCTCGGCCCGCCGCCGTTCCTTGTCGGCCGCTTTCTGGCGCTTTTCAATGGCGCGTTCGATCCGTTCGCGCCGCTGGCGGTCGCGGAGCTTCTGATAGGCGGCGACGCCGGGGAGCGTGGCGTAATAGCAGATCATTCCAAGCACGATGCCGGGGATCAGCCCGCCGATCAGATAGGGCAGGAATATCTCGTCGAAGAAATGCCTCAGCCCGGCCCAGTCGGCGACCGCAGGGGTGAAGAGCGCGCGGACATTGTGATAGAGGCTTGTCCAGACGCCCGAGAAGCTTTGCAGGATCTCCTCGAAGCCGAAGGCGGAGGGATCGCCCAGCATCCAGTGGCCCAGTTCGACCGAGCCATAGGCGATGAAGGGCAGCGTGACGGGATTGCCGAAGAAGGTGGCGATGAGGGCGGCGAGGATATTGCCGCGGATCGCCCAGGCGATCACGCCTGCGCCGATGAAATGCAGCCCGAAAAGCGGTGTGCAGGAAATGAAGACCCCGGCGAAGACCCCGCGCGCGATGCGGTGGGGCGGGTCGGGCAGGCGGCGCAGGCGGTGGACGACATACTGGAGGGCGCGCCACCAGCCGCCGCGCGGATAAACGAGCTCGGTCAGTATCGTCGTGAACGGGCGCCGGTCGCGCCGTCTGAATACCATAGTCTTCCCCTCGGGGCCGCAATCACTCAGGGCTTGAATCACTCAGGGCTTGCGCGACAGGTCCCTGATACGTTCCACCTGCGCCACGTCGCTTTCCGCTTCAAGCGCTTTCAGCACCATATGCAGATGTTCGGCATCACGCAGGTCAACTTCAAGAATGAGACGGTAAAAATCCGGTTTGCGATCGACGAAAGTCAGGTCGGAAATATTGGCCATCTGTTCGCCGATCAGCGTGCAGATGCGGCCAAGGACGCCCGCGCCATTGGCGATTGTCAGGTTGAGGCTGACAGGGAAGGCAGCGGCGTGGCGCCCCGCATGCCAGTGAAGATCGACCCAGCGTTCGGGCTGTTCCTCGAATTCGGCGAGTGCGGGGCAGTCGATCGCATGCACCACGACGCCCTGGCCGCGATAGGTGATGCCGACGATCCGTTCGCCCGGCACCGGCTGGCAGCAGTTTGCCCGGCGGAAGGACTGGTCGGCGGCAAGGCCCACGACCGGGCGGCGGCTGTCGACCTCGTCTGCGGTCTGGGCGGCCAGTTCGGGATAGATCGCTTCGATCACCTCGCGCGCGGTCAGTTCGGCGCTGCCGAGGCGGGCGAGCACTTCGGTCTCATCAGGCAGGCCGAGGGTCTTGGCCGCGGTGCGCAGGGCCTTGTCGGTGGCCTTCTTGCCCACATGTTCGAAGGCGACGCGGGCCAGTTCGTGGCCGAGCTTGACGAACCTCTCGCGGTTTTCCTCGCGCAGGGACCGGCGGATCGCGGATTTGGCGCGGCCGGTGGCGACGATGTCGATCCAGGTGGCCTGCGGGCGCTGGCCCGCCGCGGTGATGACCTCGACCGACTGGCCGTTCTTCAGCCGCGTCCACAAGGGCACGCGGATGCCGTCGACCTTGGCGCCGACGCAGGCATTGCCGATGCGGGTATGGATCGCATAGGCGAAATCGATGGGGGTGGCGCCCTTCGGCAGCTGCACCACGTCGCCCTTGGGCGTGAAGCAGAAGACCTGGTCGGAATACATCTCGAGCTTCACGTTCTCGAGGAACTCGTCATGGTCGTCGCCATTGTCGAACCGTTCGGTCAGCGTGGCGATCCAGCGGGCGGGATCGACGGCGAACGGGTTCTGGGCGCGCTCGCCGTCGCGGTAGGACCAGTGGGCGGCGACCCCGGCCTCGGCCACTTCGTGCATCTGGCGGGTGCGGATCTGCACCTCGACCTGCTTGCCGTCGCGGCCCGAGACGGTGGTATGGATCGAGCGGTAGCCGTTCGACTTGGGCTGGCTGATATAGTCCTTGAAACGGCCCGGCACCGCGCGCCAGCGGCGGTGGATGGCGCCGAGGATGCGGTAGCAGTCGCCCTCGCTCCGGCAGATGACGCGGAAGCCGTAGATGTCTGAGAGGCGCGAGAAGGCGAGCTGCTTTTCCTGCATCTTGCGCCAGATCGAATAGGGCTTCTTGGCGCGGCCATAGACGTCGGCCTCGATCTTTTCCTTTTCCAGCTCCAGCCGTATGTCGGCGGTGATCTTGTGGATCACGTCGCCGGTTTCGCGCTGGAGCGTGATGAAGCGGCGGATGATCGAGGAGCGCGCCTCGGGGTTGAGGACCTTGAAGGACAGATCCTCCAGTTCCTCGCGCATGTACTGCATGCCCATGCGACCGGCGAGCGGCGCGAAGACATCCATCGTCTCGCGCGCCTTGCGGGCCTGTTTTTCCGCCTTCAGGGACTTGATCGTGCGCATGTTGTGCAGACGGTCGGCCAGCTTGACGAGGATCACGCGCAGATCCTTCGACATGGCCATGAAGAGCTTGCGGAAATTTTCCGACTGCTTCGATTCGGTCGAGGAGAGCTGCAGGTTCGTGAGCTTGGTGACGCCGTCCACCAGTTCGGCGACCTCCTCGCCGAACATCCCGGCGATCTCGCCCCAGGTGGATTTCGTATCCTCGATCGTGTCGTGCAGAAGGGCTGTGACGATCGTCGCATCGTCGAGCCGCTGTTCGGTCAGGATCGCGGCGACGGCGACGGGATGGGTGAAATAGTCCTCGCCCGAATGGCGCTTCTGCCCCTCGTGCATCTTGCGGCCGTACTCATAGGCACGGCGGATCAGGTCGGCGTTGGTCTTGGGGTTGTAGTTGCGGACCAGCGCGATCAGGTCTTCGACGTCGATCATCGCGGGTCCGCCTTCAGGCCGATCAGGCCTCGCCCTGTGCTTCCATCAGGGCGCGGAGGAGTTTTTCTTCCGACATGTCGTCATGCGCCGGGCGATCCATCTCGGCGCTCATCAGCAGCGCCATGTCGTCATCCTCTGCCTCGTCGACCTCGATCTGGGTCTGGTGGCTTTCGATCATCCGTTCGCGCAGGTCGTCGGCGGTCTGGGTTTCGTCAGCGATCTCGCGCAGCGCCACGACCGGGTTCTTGTCGTTGTCGCGGTCGATGGTCAGGCCGGAGCCCGCAGCGATCTCGCGCGCCCGGTGCGCGGCGAGCATCACGAGCTCGAACCGGTTCGGGACCTTGTCAACGCAATCTTCGACCGTAACGCGGGCCATGAGCAGACTCCAATTCCTTCGGAAAAGCTGGAAACCGCTATTTAGGACCAAGACCCGGGAAAGACAAGCACCTATCGCCGCCGCGCAGAAAAACCGCGCCGCGCGCAGGACCGCTCAGAACGGGCGCACCGCGCGGCGATCCTCCGTCGGGAGTGCGGCGAGCATTTCGGTCACCGTCCGACCTGTCAAGGGGTGGCGGTGGCCCGGCGCGACCTCGGCCAGGGGCACGAGGACGAAGGCGCGGTCCTGCAGGCGGGGATGGGGGAGAATCAGCCGGTCCGGTGTCGCGGATTGTTGCATTTCGGCATCGAGGCATATCCATTCTGCAACAGTTTTCTGGTCCGGCAGGATCAGATCGCCGACAAGCAGGAGGTCGAGGTCCAGCGTCCGCGCGCCCCAGCGACGTTCCCTCGTCCGTCCGGCCTCGGCCTCGATCTGATGAAGGCAGGGAAGGATCGCTTCCGGTGCCTTGTCGGTTGCTAAGGCCGCGACTGCGTTCACATATTCCGGACCCGAGCCCGCCGGAAAGGCCGGTGTCAGATAGAACCGGCTGACGGCAAGAAGCGGCCCGAGGGAGGTGGCGAGACGGGCGAGCGAAAGGGTGATCGTCCGCGCCGGCGGCCCGAACCCTGACGGTTCGTTGCCGCCAAGTGCCAAGATGCAGCACCTATTCTTTTGGACAGATTCCATTTACGCTAGAATTCCGCTTAATCGCGTATGCTTTGGCCGTGTCCGCCAGAGCCCGTTGGTGTTTGTCGTAACTAGTCTGTAAACCACACTTACGGAAGCCACTCTGTCCGAGTTTTTTGAAAGGGACATTAATGTTCTACAAAGACGAACGGCTTGCGCTGTTCATCGATGGTTCCAACCTTTACGCGGCGGCGAAAGCGTTGGGCTTCGACATCGACTACAAGCTCCTGCGACAGGAATTCGAACGGCGGTCGAAACTGTTGCGGGCGTTCTACTACACGGCCCTTCTGGAGAACGACGACTATTCCCCGATCCGGCCTCTGGTCGACTGGCTGAACTACAACGGCTTCACCATGGTGACGAAGCCCGCGCGGGAATATACCGACAGCCAGGGCCGCCGGAAGGTGAAGGGCAATATGGAGGTCGAGCTGACGGTCGACGCGATGCAGCTTGCGCCGCGTGTGGATCATGTCGTGCTCTTCTCCGGGGATGGCGACTACCGCGCGCTGGTCGAGAATCTGCAGCGCCAGGGGGTGCGGGTTTCGGTCGTCTCGACCATCCGCTCGCAGCCGCCGATGATCGCCGACGAACTGCGCCGCCAGGCCGACAACTTCATCGAGCTCGATGCGCTGCGCGATGTCATCGGTCGTCCGCCGCGCGAACCGCGCGGGGAATCGGTCGCAGTGGCCGCTGTCGAAGACTGATCCCGGGCCCAAGGGCCCCGGCCAATCCGCTTGACACCGGTCCCGCGCGCGGGCCTAACCGGGCGTGGAAACGCCCGGCTGGAACTTTCATGTCGAACGCAAAGCTTCACCTCTATCTCGCCGCGCCGCGCGGCTTCTGCGCGGGCGTCGACCGCGCGATCAAGATCGTCGAGATGGCGATCGAGAAATGGGGGGCGCCGGTCTATGTGCGCCATGAGATCGTCCATAACAAATTTGTGGTGGACGGGCTGAGGGAGAAGGGCGCGGTCTTCGTCGAGGAACTGGACGAATGCCCGGTGGACCGTCCGGTGATCTTTTCGGCCCATGGCGTGCCGAAGGCGGTTCCGGCCGAGGCCGAGCGGCGGCGGATGGTCTATGTCGATGCGACCTGCCCCTTGGTGTCGAAGGTCCATATCGAGGCCGAGCGGCACCATCAGAACGGATTGCAGATGGTGATGATCGGCCATGCCGGGCATCCGGAGGTGCTGGGCACGATGGGGCAATTGCCCGAGGGCGAGGTGATCCTCGTGGAAACCGTCACCGATGTGGCGCAAGTGAAGCCGCGCGACGAGGGCAAGCTGGCCTTCATCACCCAGACGACCCTGTCGGTCGATGATACGGCGGCGGTCGTCGCGGCGCTGAAGGCGCGGTTTCCGGCGATCATCGGGCCGCACAAGGAAGATATCTGCTATGCCACGACCAACCGGCAGGAGGCGGTGAAGGCGATCGCGCCGAAGATCGACGCCCTTCTGGTGATCGGGGCGCCGAATTCGTCGAACTCCAGGCGTCTGGTGGAAGTGGGCCGGGCGGCGGGCTGTGTCTATGCGCAGCTTGTCCAGCGCGCGACCGACATCGACTGGCGGGCGCTTGAAGGTGCGGAGGCGGTGGGTGTGACGGCCGGGGCGAGCGCGCCCGAGGTGCTGGTCAACGAGGTGATTGAGGCGTTCCGCGCCCGGTTCGACCTGACGGTCGAACTGGTCGAGACGGCAGAGGAGCGGGTCGAGTTCAAGGTGCCGCGGGTTCTGCGGGAACCTCGGGCGGTGAAAGCGGACCATGCCTGACTATTTCGCCTTCACCGATGGCGCCTGTTCGGGCAACCCGGGGCCGGGGGGCTGGGGGGTGCTGTTGCAGGCGAAGGCGGGCGACAGGGTGGTTAAGGAACGCACCCTTTCCGGCGGCGAGGCGGAGACGACGAACAACCGGATGGAGCTTCTGGCCGCGATCTCGGCCTTGGAGGCACTGGGCAGGGCGACGGCGATCACCTTGGTGACCGACAGCGCCTATGTGAAGAATGGCGTCACCCAATGGATCTTCGGCTGGAAGCGGAACGGCTGGCGCACGGCCGACAGGAAGCCGGTGAAGAACATCGATCTGTGGCAAAGGCTCGATGAGGCGCAGGCCCGCCATCAGGTGCGCTGGGAATGGATCAAGGGCCATGCAGGCCACCCCGAGAACGAACGCGCCGACGAACTGGCGCGGGCGGGGATGAAGCCCTTCAAGCCCGCGCGCCGAACCGAAGGCTGACGCGCGGGTGACGCGGCAAAATCCTTTGCGAAGGATTTTGCCCCCCGCCGCCGCGCGGCAAAATCCTTCCTGAAGGATTTTGCGTCTCCGACAGCGGAAAAACGTTCGGGAACGTTTTTCCGCCCCGCCTGCCATCAGGCGTCGCGCATCGAGACGGTCTTCACATCATCGCCCGGCGCCGATTTGGTGCGGCGCACGATCAGGCGGTTGAGCGCGTTGATATAGGCCTTCACGCTGGCCACGACCGTGTCGGTATCGGCCGACTGGCCGGTGGCGATGCGGCCATCCTCCTCGACCCGGACCGAGACGGTTGCCTGCGCGTCCGTGCCTTCGGTCACCGCATGCACCTGGTAAAGCTGCAGCCGCGCCTTGTGCGGGTAAAGCATCTTCACCGCGTTGAAGGCCGCATCGACCGGCCCGTCGCCGGTCGCGTCGATCTCATGATCCACGCCGTCGACCGACAGGGTCAGCTCGGCTTCCTGCGGGCCGTCGGTGCCGCAGACCACGCGCAGGCGCTTCAGCTGGAGATGGTCGCTGGTGGTATTGGCCTCATGCTCTTTCATCAGCGCCAGAAGGTCGTCGTCAAAGACCTCCTTCTTGCGGTCGGCGAGCGCCTTGAAGCGGACGAAAACATCGTTCAGCTGATTGTCGGCGAGGTCGAAGCCCAGGTCGGCCATCTTGGTGCGGAGCGCATGGCGCCCCGAATGCTTGCCCAAGGGCAGGCTCGACGCGGCCAGCCCGATGTCGGACGGGCGCATGATTTCAAAGGTTTCGGCGTTCTTCAGCATGCCGTCCTGATGGATGCCGCTTTCATGCGCGAAGGCATTCTTGCCGACGATCGCCTTGTTGAACTGGACCGGGAAGCCAGAGACGGTCGCGACCCGGCGCGAGATGTTCATGATCTTCGTCGTGTCGATGCCGGTCCGGTAGGGCATGATGTCATTGCGGACCTTCAGCGCCATGACCACCTCTTCCAGCGCGGTATTGCCCGCCCGTTCACCGAGGCCGTTGATGGTGCATTCGATCTGGCGGGCGCCGGCAACCACAGCCGCCAGCGCGTTCGCCGTCGCCATGCCGAGGTCGTTGTGGCAGTGGGTGGCGAAGATGATCTTGTCCGCCCCGGGCACCCGTTCCAGAAGCATGCGGATCAGATCGGCGCTTTCGGCAGGCGCGGTATAGCCCACCGTATCGGGGATGTTGATCGTGGTGGCGCCCGCCTTGATGGCGATTTCCACGACCCGGCAGAGGTAATCATGTTCCGTCCGTGTCGCATCCATCGGCGACCATTGCACATTGTCGCAAAGGTTGCGGGCGTGGGTCACGGTTTCATGGATGCGCTCGGCCATCTGGTCCTGGGTCAGGTTCGGGATGGCGCGGTGGAGGGGCGAAGTGCCGATGAATGTGTGGATGCGGGGGGAGCGGGCGTGTTTCACCGCCTCCCAGCAGCGGTCGATATCCTTGAAGTTCGCCCGCGCGAGGCCGCAGATCGTCGAGCCTTTCGCGCGTTTCGCGATCTCGGACACGGCGGCGAAATCGCCCTCGGAAGCGATGGGGAAGCCCGCCTCGATGATATCCACCCCCATCTCGTCGAGCATCTCTGCGATCTCGAGCTTTTCGTCATGGGTCATGGTGGCGCCGGGCGATTGTTCGCCGTCGCGCAGCGTGGTGTCGAAGATCACCACGCGGTCCTGATCGGCGCGGCTTTGGGTCTTGTCGGTCATGGTCTGTCTCTGTCTAGGGTCTCTGGCTTCTTCATCCCGGCGCTGACACATCTGAGCGGTCGCGCCGGATGGCACGCTCAGAGGCCAGTAAGAAGAAGGAGCCCGCGAAGCGGCAGGGCGCAGGAGGCACCCGAAATCGCATGAATCTGGATCAAGCTTCGCTTCATGGCGCCGGACTATACGTGCCTCGACGGAAAGGAAAAGCGAAAAATCCGGGGGACGGCGGAGAAATGCGACGCGCCGTCAGCGCACCACCATCCAGATGGCCAAAGCGGCAAGCATCAGGCCAAAGCTCAGGTTCAGCCACTGCGCGCTGTGCCTGTCGCGGAAACGGGAGGCGATGCGGTCGCCGGCGAGTGTCCATGCGGTGAAGGCCGCAAGGTTGTTCAGGGTGAAGATCGTGGTGATCCGCAAGTTGCGCAAACGCGATGGTCCGGGTCAGGCCGGGGCCCGGTTCCGCAGCGCGCGGCGGACAATGTAGGCGGTGGCGGGTCCGGGGCTTTCGGCGGCCCACTCAGCGCACAGCGCCTCGACCCAGTCGGGGCGGCTTTTCCAGGCGTCGTTCAGCCAGTTCGCGGTCGAATCCTGCACATAGCGCGCAGGGTCGGCGCGGACTTGGCTCAGAAGGGCGCGGCCGGGCTCCGGGTCAGACTTCAGCGCGGCGATATGGGCGCACCAGACGCCGCGCGGGCGGGTGGCTTCGATGGCGAAGCGCCGGATGTTGGCGGACGGGTCCGAGGCCCAGGGCTTCAGAAGGTCGATCGCCTCGCCCGGCGCTTCGACGACATGGGGGCGAAGCGCGAGCCAGGCCCATTCGCGCACGCCGAAATGCGGGTCGTCGGCGAAAGGCCGCATTCGCAGGAGCCGGTCGGCGAGCGACAGGCCCGGCAAGCCCGCGAGCGCGAAGGCGCCCCAGCCGCGCGCCAGATCGGACGGGTGGCGGGCGAGGCGGGCGATCCGGTCGTCGGCGTCGCTTTCCAGTATCAGATCGGCGACGGTGGCCATCCGCCGGGTGACGCCTGCCTTCGGGTCGATCTCATTTGCGCGCGGCGCGAGTTCAGGCAGGACATGCGACAGGAGGAGCCCGAAATCGGTCGCGAGATTTTCCGACAAGGTCGCCGCCTCGATCCGACCGGCATTGAGGTCGGCGAGCACGTCGGGCGGCACATCGGCGATGCGCGCCGCGCCCTTGCGAGGCTTGTCTGCCATCGGTGCCCTCAGTTGCCGCTGCCTTCGGCAGGCGCGGCCTCGCCTTCGGCGGGTGCGGGCGCCTCCTCGGTCAGCGTGCCTTCGGCCCAGGTGCCGGTCGCCGTCTCGCCCGACTTGTAGCGCATCGTGCCCTTGCCCTGCCGGCGGCCATTGCGGAACTCGCCCTCATAGACATCGCCGTTGGGGTAGGTGGCGGTGCCCACGCCGTCCATCTCGCCGCCCTTCCAGCCGCCGGTATAGCGGAAGCCGTCCGTCATCACGATCTCGCCCTGGCCCTCGCGCTGGCCCTTGACGAAGCCGCCGGTATAGGTGGTGCCGTCGGCATAGCTGGCCACGCCCTGACCGTCGCGGTTGCCGTCCTTCCAGTCACCTTCATAGGTGTAACCGTCGGGATAGGTCATCTTGCCCTTGCCGTGGTTCTTGCCCTTGAGGAAACCGCCTTCGTAGACGAGGCCGTTGGCGTAGCTGGCCTTGCCCTCGCCCTCGATCACCCCCGCCTTCCAGCCGCCTTCATAGGTCGAGCCGTCCTTGTAGGTGATCTTGCCCATGCCGTCGGCCGCATCGTTCAGGAACTGGCCTTCATAGACCGATCCGTCGGGGTAGGTGACCTTGCCCAAGCCGCTGATCTGGCCCTCTTTCCATTCGCCTTCATAGGCATAGCCGTCCTTGCCGCGGAAGCTGCCCGGGCCCGAGCGCTTGTCGTCGACGAAACCGCCGTCATAGACATCGCCGTTGGCATAGGTCACGCGGCCCTTGCCATGGCGCTTTCCGGCCTTCAGCGGGCCTTCGTAGATATCGCCGTTCGGCTGGACGAGTTTACCCGTACCGTTCATCTGGCCATCAGCCCAGGTGCCCTCATAGGTCAGCCCGTTTGCGAGCCTCAGCGTGCCGGTGCCGCCGCGCTGGCCGCCGATCATCTGGCCTTCGTAGGTCGCGCCGTCGGGATAGGTGATCTTGCCCTGGCCTTCCTTCACGCCCTTGACCCAGTCGCCTTCATAGCGGTAGCCGTCGGGACCGGTCATCATGCCCTTGCCGTCATGCAAAGCCTTGGTGAAATGGCCGGTATAGACCGAGCCGTTGGCATAGGTCGCGGTGCCCTCACCCTCGATCTCGCCCGCCACCCAATCGCCCTCGTAGGTCGAGCCGTCGGCATAGGTGATCTTGCCCTTGCCGTCGGGGCGACCCTTCCGGAACTGGCCTTCGTAGACGGAACCGTTGGGGTAGGTGGCCTTGCCCTGGCCAAGGATCTCGCCCTCGACCCAGTCGCCTTCGTAGACATAGCCGTTGGGCAGCCGGTAGCTGCCGCGCCCGTGCTGCTTGCCGTCCCTGAAGGTGCCTTCGTAGACGCCGCCGTCCTCATACTGCTTGGTCACCACGTCCTGCGCCGTGGCGAGACCGGGCGCCGTCAGCGCGACGCCTGCGGCCAGCGCCGCCGCCAACCCGTTGGAAAGTGCTTTCATCGAATATGCCTCACCCAAACCCCGGCACGCGCGCTCGGGGACCGGAGCGAACTTAAAGGCAGGGAGGGGTCGAGACAAGCGCCGCGCGACCCGGTGGCCCCGGGTCGGCGATTGCAAGCCTTTCCCTTGGCCGGACAAGTGGCATAAGAAACCCCGAGGATCACCGAGGATGAGATGACCGAGAGCTTCCGCCTGACGCTTGCCCAGCTGAACCCCACGGTCGGCGCCATTGCCGCCAATGCCGCCAAGGCGCGTGCCGCCTGGGAGGAAGGCAGGCGCGCCGGTGCCCGGATGGTTGCGCTGACCGAGATGTTCATCACCGGCTATCAGACACGCGACCTTATCCTGAAGCCCGCCTTTCACCGCGACGCGATCGCGGCCTTGGAACAGCTGGCGCTTGATTGCGCCGATGGCCCCGCACTTGGCATCGGCGGGCCCTGGGTGGTGGGCGAGCGGCTCTACAATGCCTATTGGGTGATGGAGGGCGGCAAGGTCGTGGCGCGGGTGCTGAAGCATCATCTGCCGAATGACACGGTCTTCGACGAGGCGCGACTTTTCACGTCCGGAGAGGTCTCTGGCCCCTACCGGATCGGGCCGATCCGGATCGGCACGCCGATCTGCGAGGATGCCTGGCATGACGATGTGACGGAGACTTTGGCCGAGACCGGGGCGGAGGTGCTGCTGGTCCCGAACGGCTCGCCCTACTACCGCAACAAGTACGACCGGCGCGTGGCGCTGATGGTTGCCCGTGTGATCGAGACGAAGCTGCCGCTGATCTATCTCAACATGGTCGGCGCGCAGGATGACCAGATCTTCGATGGCGGCAGTTTCGTCCTGAACCCCGGGGTGGAACTTGCCTTGCAGATGCCACCCTTCGACGAATGCATCCGGCATCTGGATTTCGAGCGCGGCGCGCAGGGCTGGCGCGCGATCCGGCAGGAGATCGAGCCCTTGCCCGACGAATGGGAGCAGGATTACCGCGCCATGGTCGAGGCCTTGCGCGATTATCTGGGCAAGAGCGGGATTTCGAAGGTTCTGCTTGGCCTGTCGGGCGGCATCGATTCGGCTTTGGTGGCGACGATTGCGGCCGATGCGATCGGGCCGCAGAACGTGCGCTGCGTGATGTTGCCGTCGGAATTTACCTCGGCCCATTCGCTGCAGGATGCCGCGTCGGTGGCGGGGGCGCTCGGCTGCCGGTTGGATACGATTTCCATCGAGGGGGCGCGCGGCGCGGTCGGTGCGGCGCTGGCGCCGCTGTTCGAAGGCACGAAGCCCGGCATCCCGGAAGAAAATATCCAGTCGCGGCTGCGCGGCCTCATGCTGATGGCGCTCTCGAACAAGTTCGGCGAGATGCTGCTGACGACCGGCAACAAGTCGGAAATGGCCGTGGGCTATGCGACGATCTACGGCGACATGGCGGGCGGCTATAACCCCTTGAAGGACCTCTACAAGACACGGGTGTTCGAGACCTGCCGCTGGCGGAACCTTCATCACAGGGCGTGGATGCAGGGACCGAAGGGCGCGGTGATCCCCGAGCGGGTGATCGAGAAGGCGCCCTCGGCGGAACTCAGGCCCGACCAGAAGGACGAGGACAGTCTGCCGCCCTATCCGGTGCTGGATGCGATCCTTGAGAGGCTGGTCGAGGGCGACCAGTCGGTCGAGGAAGTGGTCGCGGCGGGGTTCGAGCGGGCCACGGTCAAGAAGGTCGAGGCGCTTCTCTACGGTGCCGAATGGAAGCGCTATCAATCCGCGCCCGGCATCCGGTTGACGCGCAAGGCCTTCTGGCTCGACCGCCGCTATCCGATCGTGAACCGCTGGCGCGACGGGGGGTGAACGGGCCATATTATATTGAATGGTCAGTCAAAATAAACTTCCTGCGAATCTGTTTCAAAGCTAGCCTACTCCTGCCCGAAACAGGGAGGCACACATGCAGAAACAACTTTTCGCGGCGCTGGCGGCGGGGCTTCTGGCAACGACAGCCGGGGCCGAGACAACGCTCAGGATCATGAGCTTCAACATCTATGGCGGCGGCGCGAACGACGGCAAGAGCGTCGAGGAGACGGTCGCGGTCCTGAAGGCCGCCAACCCGGATATCGTCGGCCTGCAGGAAACCCGGGTCGAAGGCGACGAATGCACGGCCGAAAGCTGCCCGGCGGGCGGACCGTCGGTCGCCAGGGAAATCGCCGAGGCGATGGGGTACTATTATTACGACCAGACGCAGGAGAATGTCGCGCTCTGGGCCAATGCGATCCTGTCGCGCTACCCGATCGGCGCCGCCTCGGCGCACGACCTGGGCGTGCCGATCGATGTCGAGGGCCAGACGGTCTGGGCCTTCAACATCCATCTCGATGACGAACCCTATCAGCCCTACCAGCTTCTGGGGATCGAATATGGGCCTGCGCCCTTCATCAAGACCGAGGCGGAGGCGCAGGACTGGGCGAACCGGACGCGCGGCCCGGCGATGGACCTGCTGTTCGCGGATATGCAGGCGGCGGAAGGCGCGGCGGCGGTCCTTGTCTTCGGCGATTTCAACGAACCGTCGGAACATGACTGGACGGACGCCGCCGTCGCGGCGGGCCAGCAGCCGGTGAAGGTGGATTGGCCGACGACGCACCGCCTGTCAGAGGCCGGGTTCGTCGATACCTACCGCGCGGCCAATCCTGACCCGGTGGCCAAGCCGGCCTACACCTGGACACCACAGGGTGACGAGAAAGACCCGGAAGATCATCACGACCGGATCGACTTTGCCTTTGCGAAGGCGGACGGTCTGAAAGTGCTGGGTGGCTGGATCGTGGGCGAGACGGGCCTGCGCACCGACCTTGCCGTCGATCCCTGGCCGTCGGACCACCGGGCGACACTGGCCGAAATCAGCTACTGAGGGCGCGAGCGCCGCGCAAACGGAGGCTCGTCGATGCCTCCGGCCGCTCCTCGCGAGGAGCGGCCGGAGGCCGACGACGAGCCTTCCCCTCAGAGCATCAGCTGGTAGCTCGCGGGCACATAGCGGAAGCCGTCGCCCTGCGCCTCGACATAGCCCACCGAGGGGAAAGGCATGTGATAGCCGATGAAGGGGATGCGGTCGGTGGCGATCTTGCCAAAGACCCGGCGGCGGGTCGCGGCGGCGGCGGCCTTGTCGGCATCGAACTTCACCTCCCAGTCCGGGTGGGCGAGCGACCATACATAATGGTTCGCCGTATCGCCGGTGATGGCCATGACCTTGCCGCCACTGTCGAGGACGAAGGCCATATGGCCCGGCGTATGGCCGAACGCCTCCATCGCCACGATGCCCGGCGCGGCAGTGCCGCCATCGTCGAGGAAAGATATCCTGTCGTTCAGCGGCACGACATTCGCCGTGAACTGATCGCTCGGGTTGGCAGACCAGAAATTGTGCTCGGCGGCGCCGGTCACATAGGTCGCGTTGGCAAAGGTCGGCGCGCCGTCGGTCATCAGCCCGCCGATATGGTCGGGGTGCATATGGGTCAGCACGACCTTGTCGACCTGATCGGGCGCATAACCCGCCGCCGCGAGGGCTGCGGTGATGCTGCCGGGGTCGGTGCTGGTGTCGAAGAGCACGAGTTCCGACCCGGTGTTGACGAGCGTCGGCGTGAAGAAGAACTGCGCCTTGTCGGTGGGCAGGAAAGCCTCGGCCGAGACGGAAGCGAAGTCGTCGTCCGAGGCGTTCAGGCCGAAGATCTCATGCGGTTTCTCGACGGTGCGGTTGTTCGACAGAAGCGCCGTCACTTCCATCTCGCCAAGCATGAAGCGCTGGTAGAGCGCGGCCCCCGGCCCCTGGATCGGGGCCTTGGCGGCGGCGGGTCTGGGCGCGAGGGCAAGCGCGGGCGCCGCGAGCGACAGGGCGAGGCTCTGGCGGCGGGTGAGGTCTTTCATGGCGGAACTCCCCTGAGGTTGAGGGACCATGATACTCCGCGCAGGGCCCTCAGCCGATCACGATCCCGTGCGGGCGAAAGCGGCCGGGCCGCTCATCGGCCCTTCCAGGCCTCTTCGCGTCAGCGATGAGCGCCCGCCCGGGCGCGAAGAGCGGCCTTTGCGGGTTACATCAGCCCGGCGGGGCTGACCGCCTTGGCGCGCGCGGCGCGGCCGCGTCGCTGGCAGACGGAAAGCCGACAGGGATATTGCTGCTGCCGCCGAGACCGAAGCGCAGGCAAAGCGCGATCGCGGCGACACTTGCAGCTACCCAGAGACCACCCCAGAGATGCGTCGAGCCGCCGAACGTCTCTGCGAGGATACGGGCGTCCGACATCTGCGCAGAGCGGGCAATCGTATCGTCGAAGATATCGAAGGGAACGTAGATCAGGCTGGTCAGTCCGATGACCCGGAGGATCAGATCGTTCGCGTGATGCCCAAGCTTGATCGCGCTCGCGAGCATCGTTGCCGCGCCGAGGCCGCCATAGGTCAGGGGGAAAGGTTCGCGGAAATAGACTGCGGTCACCAGGGCGAGCACCAGGCCAAGGCTTGCCATGATCACGCGGTCGGCGTTCGTGCGGACGGCGGCCAGGAAAATGACCATGCCGATCAGAAGCGACCCGAGATAACCCGCCGTTGCGATCAGGAAGGCATTTCCGCCCCGGCTCATAGTAAGGCCGCCTTGCTGGGCGCTAAGCGTGATGCGCTCGACGCTGCCGCCCGTGCCCCACGCCGCGAGCGCGTGCGAAAGCTCGTGGAAGAACACCACGAGGATCTTGACGGGCAGCACAACCGAGGTGTGCCAGTGTGCGGCGACGAGAAAGGTAAGGGCGACGAGCTGCCAATGATCCCTTACTCTGGCGATGATCTTGGCGCTCCGACCCATGAGGTTTGCCTCACTCCCACCAGCGGTCGATCTCGGCGATCTCCTCGTCGGACCAGCCGAAATGATGGGCAAGCTCGTGGATCGTCACATGGGCGACGAGCTGGCCCAATGTCACGTCGCCGCGTTCGGCCCATTCGTCGAGGATCGGGCGGCGGAAGAGCCAGATCATGTCGGGGCGGTCGACGACATCCATCACCGATTTCTCGATCATCGGGATGCCGTCGTAAAGCCCGGTCAGTTCGAACGGGTCCTCGATCCCCATGTCCTCGAGCAGGTCCTCGGGGGCGAAATCGCTGACGCGCAGCAGCACGCCCTGCGCCGGGCCGGCGAATTCCGGCGGCAGGTCGGCGAGCGTCGCCCGCGCCATGCTTTCGATCGCTTCGAGGTCGGGGGCCGCGCGGCCCAGCCAGTCGTTCATCGCATTCTCCGGTTCAAGCGCTTCATATGGACAAAAGCGGTGCGCTATGGAAGGGGTAGCCCGATCCGCAGTGCCGGGCAGGAGGGGCGTGTGTTTTCCAGCCGGTATTTCCAGGCCTATGGCTTCTGGCACGCGGGCGAGGGTTTCCAGACCATCCTGATGATGTGGTACATGGCCTTCCATGCCCGTCTGACCGCCGCCGAGATCGGGTTCTACCAGTCGCTGCAGCTTCTGCCCTTTCTGATCCTGACGGCGCTTGGCGGCAGCATGACCGACCGGCTGGGCGCGCGGCTGTCCTACAGCGCCTCGACTGGGCTTTTCGCGCTGACGCTCGGGCTTTACGGGCTGACCGAGGCTGCGGTCGGCTTCAGTCCCTGGGCCTTCGGTGCCTACTGCCTGTTCAGCGGCATCTTCAGCGCCATTTCGAATCCGGCGATCGACACGTTCATCCCCGAGGCGACGCCGCGCCCGGCCACGGAAAATGCGCTGCTTGCCGCCACCGCGCATAATCTGGCGAAACTGTCGGGCAATCTCGCCACGCTCTTTCTGCCGGTCCTGTCGGCGCTTGGCGGCTTTGTGGTGAACGGCCTACTGATGGCGCTCAGCGTCCTGCGTCTGCGTGCCCATGCCGAGGCGCCCACAATCGTGGCGCGGCCGCTGTGGCAGCCGCCAAGCCCGCGGCGCGTGGCCGCGCATTTCCGCGCTTTCCCCGAAAGCTTCGACATCTTTCTGGGCAGCGTGATGCTGGGCGCCTTCGTCATTCCCGCCTACTACATTTTCCAGCCGATGATCATGCGCGAGCATTTCCCCGACCGTGCCGCCCTTTTCGGCGTGACCGGGGCGGTTGGCTGGGTGGGCGCCATCCTCGCGTCAGGGGTGGCCGTGCGTCTTGCGCCGCGCATTGGCCATCCGGGGCGCTGGGCGCTTCTGGTCTGGGCGCTGGCCGCGGCGCTCTTCTCGGCAACCGTTCTCGTCGGCAGCTTCTGGGCCTTCCTCGTCATCCTCTTCCTGCTCGGCGGCAATTCCGTGGGAAAGGCGCTGATCTACGGCCAGTATCTGAGCGACGCCCCTGCCGCCGACCGCGCCTTCCTGATCGGGGTCGATCAGACGGCGATCTGGGGGCTCGCGACGCTCGGGACGGCGGCGCTCGGCTGGCTGGTGGAGGCGGTCGGTCTCAGCGCGGCGGTTCTTCTGAACTCCGGTGCTGTTCTTCTGTTCGTTGTCTACCTTCTGCTGCGCGGGCGGCTGTGGACCCTGGGCCGGCGCTGAGGGAAAGCGGCCCAACTGGACAAAAACCCCTGCCTGTGAAAGAGGAAAGGCCAACAGGAGCCATGCCATGACCGTCTGCCGTTTCGCCCCCTCGCCCACCGGATATATCCATGTGGGCAACCTGCGCACCGCGCTGATGAACTATCTGATCGCGAGGAAGACCGGCGGCACCTTCATTCTGCGGCTGGACGATACCGATCAGGAACGCTCGAAACAGGAATATGCCGACGGGATCATGGAGGATCTTGAGTGGCTGGGCCTGACCTGGGACCGGATCGAGAAGCAGTCGCTGAGGCTCGACCGCTACCGCGAGGCGGCGGAGGGGCTGCGCGTGGGTGGGCATCTTTACGAGGTGTTCGAAAGCCCGACGGACCTGGACCTCAAGCGCAAGAAGCTTCTCAACATGGGCAAGCCGCCGGTCTATGACCGCGCGGGGCTGAAATTGTCGGACGCCGAGAAGGACGCGCTGCGCGCGGAGAGGCCGGGGTACTGGCGCTTCCTCCTCGACCAGAAGCGGACGGAATGGAATGACGGGATTCTCGGGCCGGTGTCGATCGACACGGCGAGCGTATCGGACCCGGTCCTGATCCGGGCGGACGGGCAGATCCTTTACACCTTCGCCTCGTCGGTTGACGATGTCGACATGGGCGTCACCCATATCGTGCGCGGCGCCGACCATGTGACCAATACCGCGACGCAGGTGCAGATCATGCATGCGCTGGGTGGCACGCCGCCTGCCTTCGCGCACCATTCGCTTTTGACCGGCGCGCAGGGCGAGGGGCTCTCGAAACGCCTTGGCACGCTTTCCCTGCGCGACCTGCGCGCGGCGGGCGTTGCGAAAGAGGCGCTTCTGAGCCTGATGGCGCGGCTTGGATCGTCGCAGCCGGTCGAACTGCGCATGAGCCTTGACGAGATCGCCGACGGGTTCGACCTGTCGCAGTTCGGGGCGGCGCCGACGAAATTCGACGCCGAGGACCTCTGGCCGCTCACGCGCGAACGCAACCAGCGCCTGCCCTTCGCCGAAGTGAAGGACCGGATCGCGGCGCTTGGCGTGCCTGCGGCCAAGGCAGAGCGCTTCTGGGCGGTCGCGTCGAAGAATATCGTCAAGCTCGACGACCTCGCCCATTGGTGGGCGCTCTGCCGCGACGGGGCGGAACCGATGATCGCCGACGAGGATCGCGCCTTTGTGGCGGAGGCGCTGGCATTGCTGCCCGAGCCGCCCTTTACTGAAACGACCTGGGCCGAGTGGACCGATGCGGTCAAGACAGCGACGGGGCGCAAGGGCAAGGGCCTGTTCATGCCGCTGCGCCTGGCGCTGACCGGCGAGAAGAGCGGGCCGGAAATGGCCGAGCTGATGCCGCTTCTGGAGAAGGTGCGGCGGGGCTGACTTGCCTTCCGCCCGCCGTTGGCGCAAAGGAGCGCTAGCGGTAACGGAGCCCCCATGTCGGAACCCGGCGGACAGAATCTGAAAGGTGCCATGACGGCCTTGGCGGCGATGGGCGTGTTCGCGACCCATGACGTTGTGGTCAAGACATTAGGCGCCGATTATTCGGCGATCCAGATCATCTTCTTCGCCGCGCTCCTGTCGTTTCCGCTCTTCTCGATCTTCATCCTGCAGGACCGCTCGGGCGGCAGCCTCGTGCCTGCGCATCCCGGCTGGGTCGCCTTCCGTAGCCTCACGGCGGTCATCACCGGCATTTCGGCCTTCTATGCCTTTGGCCATCTGCCCTTGGCGCAGACCTATGCGATGCTGTTCGCGATACCGCTGATCATCACCGTCCTGTCGGTGCCGATCCTCGGCGAAACCGTGCGGCTTCGCCGCTGGATGGCGGTTCTTGTCGGGCTGATCGGCGTCATGATCGTGCTCAGGCCCGGGCAGGCCGAACTGTCGCTTGGCCATCTGGCGGCGCTTGTGGCGGCCTTCTCCGGTGCGACGACCTCGATCATCGTGCGCAAGCTCGGCAATGACGAACGGCCCGCCGTGCTGCTGATCTACCCGATCCTCGGCAACTTCCTCGTCACAGGAGCGCTTCTGGCCTTCGTCTACAAGCCGATGCCGGTCGGGCATCTGGGGCTGATGGGCGTGATCGCGGCAATGGGCATGGCGGGGACGCTGCTGTCGATCCTCTCCTACCGCATGGCCGAGGCGGTGATCGCGGCGCCCATGCAATACAGCCAGATGATCTGGGCGGTGGCCTATGGCTATATGCTGTTCGACGAACGCCCCGACCGCTGGACGCTGATCGGCTCGGCCGTGATCATCCTGTCCGGCATCTATATCGTGCTGCGCGAGACCCGATCGGGCGCCTCGCAGAACCAGCCGGTGCTGGAGGCGCGCGGCCGGAACGAGACGGTCACCACCCCGCGCTCGGGCCTTCTTGGCCGCATGCTGAACCCCGGCCGCGGCGGGCGCTGAGGCCGGTCGTGCGGCGGCCAGCTTCCCGGACGGGAGGCTCGTCGAGCACTTCGTGCACTCCTCGCGCCCGCGTCCCGACGAGTGCACGCAGTGCTCGAGGAGGTCCTATCAAACCGGTGCGCCAGCCCCGCCGCTATCTGCTTGCAAAAGCCGCCGCGACCCGGTAACTCCCCGCCATCGGTCGGAGCGTAGCGCAGCCTGGTAGCGCACCTGCTTCGGGAGCAGGGGGTCGGAGGTTCGAATCCTCTCGCTCCGACCAATTATCCCGGATATCGTCAAGAACTGAGATCGGGCCCGGGCGAGGCGTGCGAGCGCTCTCAACCTTTCGGGCGTGCCGGGTTCATGCCGAGCCCGGCTTTCATCAGTGTCTTGCGGACCGGTGCCAGCGAATAGAGGGCGTTCAGCGTGCCCGCGCGCAGGTCGCGGAGCGCGCGTGTCTCGATCATCGAGGCCCGGTTGAGAAGGTCGATCCCGGCCGCGCGGGCCTTGACCTCGGGCCAGCGGCGGCGTTCGTAGGCGGCAAGCATCGCGCGGTCGCCGAGCCCGTCGGGGCGGTCGCGGGCGAGGTCGAGTAGGCAGCGCAGGTCGCCCAGGGACATGTTCAGCCCCTGCGCGCCAATGGGCGGCACCACATGCGCCGCCTCTGCCATCAGGGCCGTTCGCTCGCCCGCCATCCGTGCGGCTGTCTGGCTGATGATCGGCCAGACCGACCGGCGGGTGACGAGGGTGAGCGGCCCGTAGAGCCCGGCGCTGCGCGCGGTCATCTCGGCTTCGAAGTCCGGGACCGGCAGGGCGGCGAGCCGCGCCACCTCCGGCCCGGTTTCCATCCAGACCACGGCGGAGGACGGCCTGCCGTCGCGGTCGGGCAGCGGCACCAGCGTGAAGGGGCCGCCGGAACGGTGGACCTCGGTCGAGATATTCTCGTGCGGGCGCTCATGGGTGACGGCGAAGGCAAGCGCCTTTTGCCCGTAGCGCGTCGTGTGGACGCCGATCCCGAGCGCCTGCCGCACCGGGCTGTCGCGGCCGTCGGCGGCGATCAGCAGCCGCGCGGCGATGGTCGCGCCGTCCGACAGGGTCACGATTGCCGCGCTTTCGCGGGTCAGGACCGATTTCGTCGCGGTGCCGGGGCGGAAGCTGACGTTCGGGATCTCGGCGAGGCGCGCCACCATCTCGCGCCTGAGCAGCCAGTTGGGCAGGTTCCAGCCGAAAGGCTGGTCCGAGATTTCAGAGGCGACGAAATCCTTCACGATGCGCGGGTCTGGCGCCTCACCGCCCGCATCGACGATCCGCATCACCTGAAGGGCGGCCGCATGGGGCGCCAGGCGCGGCCAGAGGCCGGCCTCCTCAAGCAACTGGCGCGCGGGTTGCAGGAAGGCGGTGGTGCGCAGGTCGGCGCCCTGATCCTCGCCGTCGGTCACCGGCGGCGCGGGATCGACGCAGAGGACCGAAAAGCCCGCGGCACCGAAGGCCGCCGCCGCCGTCAGGCCGGCGACCCCGCCGCCGGAAATCAGGATGTCGACCGTTTCGCGTGGCATCGGGCCCCCTTGTTCGGAGCCCAACTTACTGCAGCGGGCAGGCGGCGTCCAAGCGGCATTCTGCCCCGGCCTTACTCAGCCTATTTGCCGAGCGTGATCAGGATCAGTGTTAGGAAGACCAGCGGCACGGCCGCGAGGCAGACCATGGTGATGCCCGCAAGACCCCAGGTCTTGAAGATCAGCACGAGCGCGGTGAGGACGATCACCAGCGCGTAGTAGATAGTGTCCTCGTCGCCATGGGCGATGTCGCGGGCGATCCAGCCCAGAAGCGGGATCGCATAGAACCAGTGGCGCGGAGCGGCCGCGCTTGTCATGTCGGTCATGGGAAAACCTTTCCTGTTCGCGGATGCGTGCATAAGCTGCGGAGGAGGCACGGGCCATGCGACCGGATGTGCCTGCGGCACTATGGCGCGGATCGGGCGGCGCGGGATCAGGCGAGGCGGGCGAGGAAGGCGGCGAGGTCGGTGGTGTGGAAGTGGATATGGCCGGCCGGTGCGGGGGCGGGGGCGACATGGACGGTGCGCATGCCCATCGCATGGGGCGCGGCGAGGTTGCGGGTGTCGTCCTCGAACATCGCGGCGCGGGCGGGGTCGGTGCCATCAAGGGCGAACACCGCCTCGAAAGCCGCCTGTTCGGGCTTGGGGCGGAAGCCCGCATGTTCGATCCCGTAGATGGCGTCGAAGAGGCCCGCGAGCCCGCGCGCCGCGATCACCCGTTCGGCATAGGGCGCAGAGCCGTTGGTATAGACGATCTTGCGCCCGGGCAGGCGGGCGATGCCGCGGGCCAGCCCGGCATCCGGCGACAGAACGGAGAAGTCGATCTCGTGCACCTCGGTCAGGTAGGGGCCGGGATCGGCGCCATGTTCGCGCATCAGCCCGGCGAGTGTGGTGCCATAGGTCGCCCAGTAATGGCCTCGCAGCCGGTCAGCCTCTGCCCGGTCGACGCCGATGGTGCGCATCACATAATCGGTCATCCGGACCTCGATCTGGTCGAAGAGCCGTACTTCGGGCGGATAAAGCGTATTGTCGAGGTCGAAGACCCAGGTGGTGACATGCTGGAAATGGGCGCGCGGCATGGGGCGGACCCTATCGCGCTCAGCGCGCATCGGCAACGCGGTGCAGACCCTCGCCTGCGGTCCCTCGCCTGCGGGCCGGGCCGCTCATCGCCCCCGTGCGCGGGCTCTTCGCTGGACAGAGCGATGAGGCCTGGCAGTGCCGAAGAGCGGCTCCGTTCCGTAGGTGTGGGTCTGCGCAAGACGGAGCCGCTTGCCAAGGACAGGGATGGCGCCTTAGGCTCGCGCTCCGGCGGGAGGGATGGATGCAGAAAGACGCGTACACGCTGATACTGGAGGCGATCGAACAGGGCGATTACCGGCCCGGCGACCGTCTGGTGGAATCCGACCTGGCCGAACGGTTCGGCGTGTCGCGGACGCCGGTGCGCGAGGCTTTGCAGCGGCTGGAGACCCAGTCGATGCTGGCGCGCGATGGCCGCTCGCTGATCGTCGCCTCGCTTGATCACAACCAGCTGGCCGAGCTTTATGTGGTGCGCGCCGAACTGGAAGGCCTTGCCGCGCGGCTCGCGGCCAAGCATGCAAGCCCCGAGGAAGTGCGGGTGCTGACCGAGATGGTCGAGGAGGACCGCGCGCACCTTGGCAATCCCGAGGCGCTGTCGCGGGCCAACAAGAGGTTCCACAAGCAGATCCACCTGGCCTCGCACAACCGCCATCTGGTCAGCCAGCTCGACCTCGTCCACCGGTCGATGGCGCTTCTGGCGACGACCTCGCTTGCGGCCGAGGGCCGGGGAACGGCCGCGCTGGACGAACATGCGGCCATCGTTGCCGCGATCGCTTCGGGCGACGGCGAGGGCGCGGCTGCAGCGCTCAAGGCGCATATTTCAAAAGCCTTCGAAACGCGGCTGAAACTCGATGCCGGTGCCACCCGGCGAGAGCGCGAAGGCTAGGGCCGCGGCGTCTTCGGGCGGTGCGGGGGGTGGTTCATAGAATCGCGGCGCCGGGTGCGACCAGATGAGCCTGCGGCGGCGAAGCGGCAGGACGGTTACGCTTTCGGGCGTGAGCGGATCGGTCAATACCAGCACGGGCAGGGCCTGGTCGCGGCGCACCGGCGCGACCGTATCGAGCACGCCATGGCGGGTCTTGTCCCAGAAGAAGGGTGCGCGCACTATTTCCCACAGCGCCTTGTAGGAGGCGAGCGCGCCGAGCGGGAAATAGAGGCAGAGCGTCGGCACCCAGGGCATCAGATGGCGGTGCGTGCGGTCCCGCACCGCCCACATGCCGACCGCGATATTGAGGCTTTCGGAAAGGACGAAGAGACCGCCGAGCGCGGCAAGGCCCCAGACCGGCATCTGCGCGGCGAGCGGATGGCCGAGGCCGAAGGCGAGGCCCCAGAAGGACCACAGGACCGGCGCCAGCACGAATTGCGACAACGTGCCGAGGAACATGATCTGGAAACCCGCGAATCGTTTCGGCCCGAGCTGCCGCCAGAGCCGCGCCGGATCGCGCATATGGACGGCCCAGGTCATCGCGTAGCCCTTCAGCCAGCGCGAGCGCTGCCTGATCCAGGGCAGCGCCCGGCCGTTCGGCTCTTCCTCGGTCACGGTCGGGATCAGTTCGGTCCGGTAGCCGTGGCGGGCGAGGCGGACGCCGAGGTCGGCATCCTCGGTCACGTTATGCGCGTCCCAGCCGCCGAGCGCCTCGAGCGCCGCGCGGCGGAAGAATAGCGTGGTGCCGCCAAGGGGCACGACGAAGCCCAGCCGCGCGATGCCGGGCAGCATCACCCGGAACCAGGCGGCATATTCGATGGTGAAGCAGCGCGTCAGCCAGTTGTGGCGGGAGTTGCAGAAATCGAGCACGCCCTGCAGGCAGGCGACCTCGGGCCCGCGTTCGTGAAAGCGGCGGACGACGGTGCGGATCTGGCCAGGCTCGGGCGCGTCCTCGGCGTCATAGACGCCGACGATCGTGCCCTTGCAGAAATCGAGCGCATAGTTCAGCGCGCGGGGCTTGGTGCGGATCGGGCCTGACGGCACGGTGACGACCCGCATCCAGCGCGGCAGGCGGCGGCGGGCCAGCGCCGTCAGCGTGCGGCGGTCCTCCTCCTCGACCACGAGCAGGATGTCGAGCAGTTCCTTCGGGTAGTCGAGCCGCCCGAGCCTTTCGATGAGGCGCGGCGCGATGTCATCCTCGTCGAAGAGCGGCACCATGAGGGAGACGGTCGGCAGGCGGGCGATGGCGGGCGGTTCGGCCCGTGGCGGGGCATGAACAAGTGCCGTCAGCTCCGACAGGAAGGCCGCCGCCTTCAGACTCATGCAGAGGAGGAGCGTCAGGCAGGCCCAGCCGAGGAGGGTCAGGAAACCGGCAGCGGGTGCCAGAGCAGTCAGGCCCGCCAGCACGGCAAGGCCCATTGCCGCAAAGCCCCCGGCGCGCGCCATGTCGAGCGTGCGGCAGCTTTCCTCGGCCGCAGTCCGTGTCTCGGCGCGGCGTATGAGACGGGTCTGGCGCGAGGCGATCATCGCCGCATGGATCTCGCGCTCGGACGCCAGCGCCATCACCACCGGCCCGTAACCGTCGGGCAGGCGGGTGCGCAGGCGGGCGAATTCGTCGGGCCGCGCGGTGGCGATGACCGTTGCCGCGCCGATCCGCCGCCAGGGAAGAACCCCCTCCTTCAGGCAGAAATCGGGGCCGAGCGCGTCGATCAGCCTTGCGTCGGGCGGTTCCGCCGCAAGGTCGAGCACACGTGCGCCCCACTGGTTCGCAAGTGCCGCCATCAGGGCAGGCTCACTGACCCAGCCATGCGCAAGCAGGATGTCGCCCAGCCGCACCTCCTGCCGGTCGCGCAGGGCGAGCGCCTTCAGCATGTCGCCGGGTTCGACCGCCTTCATGTCCATCAGTATCTGGCCGAGCGGCTTGCGCCGCGGCCTCTCGCGCCGCCCGGCGGGGCGCGGCTCGCGCCCGGGCAGGCCAGCGACCGGCACGAAATCGGCGGTGACCAGGCGCAGATGCGACACGGCGGGTGGGGGTGACATGGCGGCAGCACTCACGAAAGGCCCCGCCAGCCTTCCGTGCGCATGGTTAACGGGCCGTTAATCCGGCCCCGTCTTCTGCGGAAAATAATCGCTCAGGCGGCGCGGCGGTCGCGCATCGCGGCGGCGAAGCGCTCGAACAGGTAGAAACTGTCCTGCGGCCCGGGGCTGGCCTCGGGGTGGTACTGCACGGAAAAGACCGGGCGGTCCTTCATGCGGATGCCGCAGTTCGACCCGTCGAACAGGCTGACATGGGTTTCCACGACGCCTTCGGGCAGGGTCTGGCTGTCGACCGCGAAGCCGTGGTTCATCGAGGTGATCTCGACCTTGCCGCTTTCGACATCCTTCACCGGATGGTTGGCGCCATGGTGGCCGTGGTTCATCTTGATGGTCTTCGCGCCGAGCGCCAGCGCCAGCATCTGGTGGCCGAGGCAGATGCCGAACAAGGGCACGTCGTGCTGCAGCACACCCCGGATCATCGGCACCGCATAGGCGCCGGTCGCTGCCGGGTCGCCGGGGCCGTTCGAGAGGAACACGCCGTCGGGCTTGTGCGCCATGACGTCCTCTGCCGTCGCCGTCGCGGGCAGAACAGTCACGTCGCAGCCGACCGAGGCAAGGCAGCGCAGGATGTTGCGCTTGGCGCCATAGTCGATCGCCACGACCTTGAAGCCCGCGCCGGTGCGCGCGCCGTACCCCTCGGGCCAGGACCAGCGGGTTTCGTTCCAGCGATAGCTTTGCGCGCAGGTCACATCCTTCGCCAGGTCGAGGCCGACGAGGCCCGACCAGTCGCGGGCCTTCTTCACAAGGGCCGCGAGGTCGAACTTGCCTTCGGGATCATGGGCGAGCGCCACATGCGGCGCGCCCTGCTGGCGGATGGCGCGGGTGAGCCGCCGGGTGTCGATGCCGCCGATGCCGATCCGGCCCTTCTTCGCAAGCCAGCCGGTCAGCTCCTCGGCTGCGCGCCAGTTCGAGGGTTCGGTCGGGTCCCATTTCACCACCATGCCGGCGGCGACAGGCTCGGCGCTTTCGTCATCCTCGGGCGTCACGCCCACGTTGCCGACATGGGGGAAGGTGAAGGTCACGACCTGGCCCGCGTAGGAAGGGTCTGTCATGATTTCCTGATAGCCGGTCATCGCGGTGTTGAACACCAGTTCCGCCACCGTCTGGCCCGTGGCGCCGAAGCCCTGCCCGTAGAAGACGGTTCCATCGGCCAGCGCAAGGCATGCGGTGGGCTTTGGCTGGGCTTGCCCGGTCATGGCGCGACTCCCGATGTGCAGAATTTGGCGGAACCTAAGGGGGCGGGGGCGCGCGGTCAAGGGGGAGAGGGAAATTGAAATTCATATCTTTTCAACAGGTTAATCGGGTGGACTGCCAGTTGCGGCGGAAAGGCTGACGGGTTAGGTTCGGGCTCGCAAGAACGGAGACCGAAGATGGACCTGATCACCCGCATCCAGAGCGCGCAGAAAGAGGCGATGAAGGCGAAGGACATGGGCCGTCTGTCGACGGTCCGGATGATCCTGGCGGCCGTCAAGGACCGCGAGATCGCGCAACGGACCGCCGGGGCGGAACTGGGCGAAGGCGATGTGCTGGCGCTCATGGGCAAGATGGTCAAGCAGCGTCAGGAAAGCGCCAAGGTCTATCAGGAGGGTGGACGGCCGGAGCTGGCCGAGAAGGAACTGGCCGAGATCCGGGTGATCGAGGACTTTCTGCCCAAGGCCCTGTCAGAGGCGGAGGTCGAGGCCGCGGTGGCGGCGGCCATCGCCGAAACGGGCGCGGCGTCGATCAAGGACATGGGCCGGGTGATGGGCGTCCTGAAGGGCAATTACACCGGCCAGATGGATTTCGGCGCCGTGGGTGCGCTGATCAAGGCGCGGCTGGGGTAAGGCCCTGCGGGAGGGCCGCCTCGACCTATGGCACAACCCATGCCAGGAGAGGCGAGCGGTCCCGGCGCGCATTTCCGTTACATCGCCTTGCTAGGACGGGGCGCAATTCACCCAAACTGACAGAACGGCACAGATGAGACCTTTCTACCTGACGTTCCTGGGCGCGGCCCTCGCGGCGGCGCTGCTTGTGGCGTTTGTCATAACCCGCGACACAAGCGACCGCATGGCGGGCGCCAGCCTGCAGGACCGGTTGCGCGCGACGATCGAGGAGGTGGCGGTCGAGGACGTGCCGGGCATCCTGCTTCTGGTTGACAGGCCCGGCGAGCGGATCGAACTGGCGCGCGGGGTCGCCGACCGGGAGACAGGCGCGCCGATCCGCATCGACCAGACGCTGCGCGCGGGCAGCATCTGCAAGACCTATGTGGCCGCCCTTGCGGTGATGGCGGCGCGCGAGGGGCAGGTCGATCTTGACGTGCCGATCAGCCGCTATCTGGGGGCTGCCACGCTGATGAAGCTGCCCGAAGGGCTCGATCCGACGGTCAGGCAGCTTCTGAACCACACTTCGGGCGTTCCGGACTATTACAGCGAGCGGTTCTACGCCGAGGATTGGGACAGGTCGCAGCCCTTGACGACGGAACTCGTCCTGCATGCGATCCGCGGCCTGCCCGAGACGAATGCACCGGGAGCGGCCTTCGCCTATTCGAACACCAACTACCATCTGATCGCGCTGATTTTGGAGAAGGTCGAGGGGCGCCCGCTGGCCGACCTTCTGCGCGAACGCCTGCTCGCGCCGCTCGCGCTCACCCAGACCTATTACGACATCGCCCTGCCGCCGGGCGATCAGATCCATGGCTATGGCTCGCCCTTCGACCCGTGGGAGGATACCTTCGCGATGCGCGAAAATTCCGGCCCGGATGGCGGCATGTTCATGAGCGCGGGCGATCTGGTCAGCTGGCTGCGTGCACTCTATGCCCCGGGTGGACGGTTCTCCGACATCGGGGCCGAGATGGTGGCGGCGCCGGTCGAGGTGCGGGAACGCAAGCTGCAGGGGCTCGGCACCGAAATCCAGCTGTCGCGCAGCGGCCTGAAGGTGGTGGGTCATACCGGCGGGCTCGACGGTTATCTGAGTGCCGGTTTCTATGTGCCGGACCTGGATACGGTGGTCGTGCTGCACATGAACCGGTCGGATGAGGAAACGTTCGCCAGGGTTCTGGGGCGTGTGCTGAGCGAACTTGCCGCGCAGGGCTGAGCGTTGGCCGCGTTTTCGCCGGATTGACGGAACGGCCGATTTGCCACATCGTCCGTGCATGCGCTTCGCGATGATCCCTGTGACCGTCCTAAAGACCAGCCCGTCGGGCGGGGGCGGTCGGATCTTGGCGGACTGAGATCACGCGACAGACCGACCACCCGCCCAGGGCACGGACCCCGGGGGCGGAAGCCGTGCAGGGGCCCGGGCCAAAGACCGGAGAGAGACATGGCACCCACCGACTTCACCCTGCGCGCTTTCGAGCCCGAGGACATGCCCGCGCTGACCGATCTTCTTAACCAGCCGCGTGTCGTCTGGGGCACGATGCAGCGGCCCTTCACCTCGCTTGCGGAACGGCGGAAGCGGGCCGAGGGCTTTCATCCCGAGCTGCAGCTTGTCGCGCTGGCGGGCGAGCGGGTCGTGGGCACGATCAGCCTGGTACGCGAGGCCAATCGGCGGGCGCATGTCGGTTCGATCGGCATGGCGGTGCATGACGATTTTCAGGGGCGGGGCTGCGGCACGGCGCTCTTGTCGGCGGTCGTCGACCATGCCGACCGCTGGCTGACGCTGACAAGGCTGGAACTGACCGTCTGGGCCGACAACAGCCCGGCGATCCGGCTGTACGAGCGGCAGGGCTTTCAGCGGGAGGGGCTGGGCCGGGCTTATGCGCTGCGCGATGGCGCGTTCGTCGATGCCTTGTTCATGGCGCGGTTGCGGCCCGGGGCCTGAGGGACGATCAAGGATACGCCCCCCGGGGAGAGGAGGGGCGCATCCGGGCGCGATGCGCGGGCGGCGACACTCTGGGTGGCCGGTGGTCCGGACGGGCGCGTCTGGTTGAAATGGCGCTGGCGGCCCCGGGGCACAAGGCCGTCGGGGCCGGTCCAGACCGGCGGCAGGAGGTGGCGGCCGGTTTGCGGTTCGCTCCTGTCCGGATGACGTCCGTCACCTGACCTCGGCGAGCGCCGCGCGCAGTTCGTCCGCCAGCGCCTTGCGTTCGTCGGGGGAGAGGAAGGCGCCCAGCTCGACCTCGCGGCCGTTGCCCTTGAGGGTGAGGTAATGCGCCACCGGCCCGCCTTCGGGGCGGAGCTGGACGGTCACCCAATAGGGATTGGCCTCCCAGGTGCGGGGCGGGTCGGCAAGCGCATGGATCAGCGTGATCCGGTCGCGGGTGAGGGTCAGGACCTCGCCCCTGCCCGCCGCGCGGCTGTTGCGGGCGATGGCGATCCAGACGGCCCAGAGGCAGAGGCCCGCGAAGGCGAGGACGAACCAGAGCGCCGCGCCGCCGACGAGCGACAGGAGCGGCAGGGCAAAGAGAGCAGCGGTCGCACCGATGAACAGAACGAACCCCCGGGGCGTCAGCGACCGGTGGGGACGGAGCGTGAGTGCGCGGCTGCCCTCGTCGGGGCCGGAGGTCCATATGTAGGGCATGGGCGTCGGTCAGGCCCTGAGCGCGTCATAGGAGACCATCACATGCGTCCGGTAGGCCGGGCGCAGCTTGAGGCGGTCGTGATAGGCGCGGAGCGCGGGCAGGTCGGCGCGGGAAATGGCGATGTCATAGTAGCGGTAAAGGACATGGCCGAACTGGATGTCGGCGAGCGTGAAATCGTCCGAGACGAGGTAGTCGTGACGGGCGAGCCGGTCCTCGGCGATGCGGAGTTTGGTTTCCAGAGCGGTGACCGCGGCGGCGATGGCGGCGGGGTCGCGGCGGGCGGCAGGTGTGCGGACGACTTTCCAGAAGACCGGCGCGGTGAAGCCCAGCGCCACGTTGATCTTCGACCATTCCGCCCAGCGGTCGACCTCGGTCCGGGCGATCAGTTCCCCGGGCCAGAAGGGCGCGTGGCCATAGCGGTTGGCGAGATAGCGCAGGATGGCGCCGGTTTCCCACAGGGGCGGGTTGTCGCCGTCCTGCAGCACGGGGACCGCGCCGTTGGGGTTCATGGCCAGAAACTCGGGCGTGTCGTTCACGCCGAACCGGTGGCCCGCGTCGATACGCTCGTAGGGCAGGCCCAGTTCGCCCACGCACCACATGAGCGCCTGGACGTTGGAGGAATCGGTGCGGCCCCAGATCTTAAGGCTCATGATGCGTCTCCCTTGATGCTGGCGATCACGCGAATTTCGACCAGCGCGCCTTCGCGGCGCAGGCCTGCGACCTCGACCGCCGTCCATGCCGGGAAGGGGTCGCGCACATAGGTGCTGCGCACCTGGTTGAAGAGGTCGAAATGGGCGCGGAGCGCGATGTGATAGCTCGTCATCTCGACAATACTGTCCGTGCCAAGCCCCGCCTCTGCCAGAACCGAAGCGATCTTGTCGAAGGCGTTGCGGAACTGCGTCTCGGGGTCGGCGGGCATGGTGCTGTCGGCGGCACTGCCGGTCATGCCCGTCAGGAACAGGTGGTCGCCGGAGATGATGCCGGGCGACAGGGCGAGGGCGCGGGAGGTTTCCTCGGATCCGGGTGGGATGATCGCGCGCCGGGACATCGGTCTATCCTGCAATGGCAATGAACAAGGCCCCGGATCGCTCCGGGGCCTTGGGTCATTTCAGGGGATCAGTGGGCGTGGCCCTTGTCCCAGTCCGACTGCTTCGGCAGCTCTTCGAACGTATGTTCGGGCGGCGGCGAGGGCAGGGTCCATTCCAGCGTGTCGGCATATTCGTTCCAGTAGTTTTTCTCGGTCACGCGGCGGCCCCACAGAAGGGTGTAGAGGACGATCCCGAAAAAGAAGACCAGCGAGGCAATCGAGAGGAACGCGCCGTAGCTGGAGATCTTGTTCCAGTAGGCGAAGGCCTCGGGATAGTCGATGTAGCGGCGCGGCATGCCCTGGCGGCCGAGGAAATGCTGCGGGAAGAAGGTCAGGTTCGCGCCGATGAACATCATCCAGAAATGCAGCTTGCCCGCCCATTCCGGATACTGGCGGCCCGACATCTTGCCGAACCAGTAATAGATGCCCGCGAAGATCGCGAAGACGGCGCCGAGCGACATCACATAGTGGAAGTGCGCCACGACATAATAGGTGTCGTGATAGACACGGTCGACCGGCGCCTGGCTGAGCACCACGCCGGTGACGCCGCCCACGGTGAAGAGGAAGAGGAAGCCGAAGGCCCAGAGCATCGGCGTCTTGAACTCGATCGAGCCGCCCCACATCGTGGCGATCCAGCTGAAGACCTTCACGCCCGTCGGCACCGCGATGACCATCGTGGCCAGCATGAAGTAGCTCTGCTGGGTCAGCGACATGCCGACCGTGTACATATGGTGCGCCCAGACGACGAAGCCGAGGACACCGATCGCCACCATCGCATAGACCATCGGCAGGTAGCCGAAGATCGGCTTGCGCGAGAAGGTCGCGATGACATGGCTGATGATGCCGAAGCCCGGGACGATGATGATGTAGACTTCCGGATGGCCGAAGAACCACAGGATGTGCTGGTAGAGGATCGGGTCGCCGCCGCCCGAGGCGGTGAAGAAGGTCGTCCCGAAGTTGCGGTCGGTCAGGAGCATGGTGATGGCGCCGGCGAGGACCGGCAGCGACAGAAGGATCAGCCAGGCGGTGACGAAGATCGACCAGGCGAAGAGCGGCACCTTGTGCAGCGTCATGCCGGGCGCGCGCATGTTCAGGAACGTGGTGATCATGTTGATCGCGCCGAGGATCGAGGAGGCGCCCGAGACGTGGACCGCGAAGATCGCGAGGTCCATCGCATAGCCGCCTTCGGCCGTGGTGGTCAGCGGCGGGTAGAGAACCCAGCCCACACCCGCCCCCGAACCGAGACCCGAGGTCAGCGAGCCGTTGCCGCCCGGGGCGAGCATCGAGGCCACGCCGAGCGAGGTGCCCGCGACATAGAGCCAGTAGGAAAGGTTGTTCATCCGCGGGAAGGCCATGTCGGGCGCGCCGATATGGAGCGGCATGAAATAGTTGCCGAAGCCGCCGAAAAGCGCCGGAATGACGACGAAGAACATCATCAGGACGCCGTGATAGGTGATCATCACGTTCCACAGGTGCCCGTTCGGCGTGCAGACATCGGCCGATGCGACGAACCGCGCGCCTTCCTGGCACATGTACTGGACGCCCGGCTCCATCAGTTCGAGCCGCATGTAGCCGGTGAACATGACGGATATGAAGCCGACGATCGCGGCGGTGAAGAGGTAGAGGATCCCGATATCCTTGTGGTTCGTCGACATGAACCAGCGGGTGAAGAAACCCGGGTGTCCGTGCGCGTCGTGGCCATGAACGGCTGCGTCGGCCATGCTGTTCTCCCATTCCTTAAGAACCGGCCGGAATCTCGTCCGTACCGGGTGTCCGGCCCCGTAATAATTGGCGATCCGCCGATGGGCAATGAAAGAAACGGGGGGCGGGCACGGAAATATCATGTTCGCGCGGGCGCGGTTCCCGGCAGGGCGGCCCTCCTCCGGCCGGAAAGGCCCTGCACCGCCCGGCCTTGTCACGAGCGGACGGCGAAAGAACCCCTGCCGAGGCGAGGTAACATTTCTGTATCCAAGATGCGCAAATGTGAATCTTCCCTTACGGAAAGTTGGACCTTAATCCCTTCATGCAGGTTGCCGGGGACGGTGTAGGAGAAGAGCGGCGTGTGATGTAGGCCGACGCGCGGCGGCGCGTATGCTGCAATGTTGTCAGGAGGGGGAGCTGAGCCCTGTCAGGATCGAAAGTCTCGAATTTACGGGACCGAAATTCTGGTTCACACCCGTCCAAATGGTATTGTGGCCTGGCCGCCAGCCTTTCCCGTGTCCTCGGCAGCCTGTACGTTCTGTTTGATGCCCGCGCGGAAATCGATGTTCCTTGCGCGTGGGCGCGGCGACACTGCCGCATGGCTTGCGGATGCCGCCGGCAGCGATCAGCGATGGTGCAACTGCCTCGCGCGCAGTTGCGCCACCTAAAAAATTGTGTCACGGAAATTTGGAGTTTGACACAACCTGCGCAAATTTGCTTCACAGTCTGGGAATAGACGTGACCTGGTCGCCACTGTCTTTTCCTGGGGCTCTGTTGGTATGTCCGTCCTCCGCGTATTCGGGAGCAACCTGCGGCTCCTCTGCCGCGCGCATTCGTCGCAGGCAAATGTTGCGAACCAGCTCGATATCGGAAAGGTCCAGTTTCAGCGCTACCTGAACAGCAGTTCCTTCCCCAAACCGAATCTGCTTGCCTCGATCTGCGATTTCTTTGGCGCGGATGCGCGGATCCTGACCGAGCCGCTTGATGCGGAAGAGGCGCGTCTGATCGTGCAGCGGTCGAAGAGCCCCCGTCCGCATCGCGGCCCGCACCAGTACGCCCACAGCGAACCGCTTGCGAATGCCATTGGATGGGCCGCTCCCTGGCAGGACTATTTTCCGCAGGAATCGGTCCTTGCCGACGGGAATTACGAGCTTTGGCAGAATTCCCTGTCACAACCGGGAATGGTTGCCCTGTCGATCATCAAGGTCCGCAGCACCGCGGGCGAGCGGCTTGTGCGGGGGTTTGTGCCCCGGGCCTACTTTCCCGCCGATCTGGCCATGTCGCTGCGTTCGAAATATCCGAACTATAATGCGCGCGAGTATCGCGGCGTCGTCATGGATTCGATCGAAGGCGCGACGATCCTGCTGTTCTATCCGCCGCCGTCGCAATGGGTGTCACACCTGTTCATGTCGACGAATTTCGTTGGCTACGACGGATCGCTCTCGGGTTACATTTCGTTCGGCCGACGAGAGTATCCGGGGATGGGGCGCCTTGGTCGTGCCTATCTGCGACCGATCGAACCGGGCTTCCGGCCGCTCATGGCCGCGTGCCGACAGCCGACCTGGCGTGACCTCGCCGAGGCACCTCAATCTGTCAGGGCAGTGCTGGAAAAACCGCTCGGCTGAGTGCGCGTCATCCATTTGCCGCTTCAGCCGTCCGGTGAGAAAGCCGACAGAAACGCCGCGCGGAGTGCCGTGTCCAGATCGCTCATCGTCACCGGCAGGCCGAGATCGACGAGGCTGGTGACCCCGTGGTCGCGGATGCCGCAGGGCACGATCCCGTCGAAATGGCCGAGGTCGGGTTCTACGTTGATCGAGATGCCGTGAAAGCTCACCCATTTGCGCAGACGGATGCCGATGGCGGCGATCTTGTCCTCGCGGGG
This sequence comes from Frigidibacter sp. SD6-1, assembly GCF_030143255.1. Lineage (GTDB taxonomy): Bacteria > Pseudomonadota > Alphaproteobacteria > Rhodobacterales > Rhodobacteraceae > TMP-24. Next base: position 276,987 of record NZ_JARJNR010000006.1, on the reverse strand, counting down.
GGCGCCGTCGGCGCCCGGCGCCTTGTCGGGCCGCGTAACCCAGACGCCGACCCGGCCGGGTCTGATCTCGCCACGGACATTGAATTCGGCGAGGGCGGCGATGACCCAGTTCTCCAGCCGTTCGACGAAACGCCGGACGTCCCTTTCGCGCCGGTTGAGGTCGAGCATCACATAGGCCACCCGCTGACCGGGACCGTGATAGGTATATTGCCCGCCGCGCCGCGCCTCGTAGACGGGAAAGCGGTCGGGGTCGGTCAGATCCTCGGCGCGCGCGGACGTGCCCGCAGTGTAAAGCGGCGGATGTTCGAGAAGCCAGATACATTCGCCCGCGCGCCCTTCGGCGATCGCCGCGACGCGCTTTTCCATGAAGGTAAGCGCGTCTTCGTAGGCAATAAGCCCGGGGCTTGTGATCCATTCCACCATCGTTGCCGTCACGCCTCCGGTTCGTCGCCCATCAGGTAACGCGGGCCCTGGCCCTTTCGGGCAGCCCGGTCCTCGGCATTATAGAGCGTGCATCGGTCGAGCGACAGGCAGCCGCAGCCGATACAGCCGTCGAGCGTATCGCCGAGCGCCTGCAATTGCGCGATCCGGGCGTCGATTCCAGCGCGGAAACCCTTGGAAATCCGCTCCCAGTCCTTGCGTGTCGGCGCGCGGTCGGCGGGCAGCGCGGCGAGGTGACCCGCGATTTCGGCCAGCGGGAAGCCAAGGCGTTGGGCGATCATCGCGAACGACAGCCGCCGAAGGTCCGCCCCGCCATAGCGACGATGGCCGCCCTGGTTGCGCAGGGGACGAACGATGCCGTGGGTCTCATAGAAACGGATCGCCGAGACGGCGAGGCCGGTGCGGGCGGCGAGGTCGCCGATGGTCAGGCCCTGACGGGACATGGAAAGCCCTTGATCTCAAGTTCACTTAAGAAATTACAAGCCGAATCGCGAAAGGCAAGAGGGCAGGCATGGCATCTATCGCGACAGGCTGGCGGCGCGGCGCCGGGCGGTGCATCTGGCAGCGCCTTCCGCGGACCGTCGCGCGCTTGTGGAAAGCGCGACGGGCAAGGCGGCGCAAGCGTCCGGCGGAAATCGACCTCGGTCATCTCGGCACGCACATTCGGCGCGACATCGGCCTGTGAGGCAGAAGTGATTGCGGCGTTCGACGGGGGTCACGCCCACGGCCGGGGAGGCGCGTTTGCCGATGACGAATGACGGTCGGTCATGGGCCTGCCCCACGGGGACAGGAATCCTCCGTCGAGGACGGTTACCCCTGCGCCATTGGCCCTGACGGGGGGCGGGAATTATTGGACCCGCGCATCGAAATACCCCCTTTCCTTTCTCAAAACGCTCGGCTAGAAGCACGCCACCTCAGTCGGGCGTGCCCGATTTGGAGTGCGGTTGTGGCGGAATTGGTAGACGCGCAGCGTTGAGGTCGCTGTGGGCTAACCCCCGTGGAAGTTCGAGTCTTCTCAACCGCACCACTCCAACCCCTTGATTTCCTTATTCAGTCCAGATGGGCGCCGTGCCGTCAACCTGCCCTGCAGTCCGGTTTTCGGGCGCGCCGGTTGTTCGCGCCGATATACCCGCCCCTTCGGCCGCATGTCGCATATCAGGCGGTTCATGTCGATTTCTTCCCTTCCCTTGCGGCACAAACCGTCGTCTATACGTTCGCACAGCGGGCCGAGAAACCGGTTGAAAATCTGCGGGCTATGGGCTTAGCTCGGCCTTGGGGAGCCAAAAAAACTAACGGGGAGCGAGAGTTGACCTCTGCCACCAGTGCCGCGGACGCGGCTTTCGTCGAATTCGACCGTGTCCAGAAGAGCTATGACGGGCAGACGCTTGTCGTCAAAGACCTGAACCTGACGATGCCGAAGGGCGAGTTCCTGACGATGCTCGGGCCGTCGGGGTCGGGAAAGACCACCTGCCTGATGATGCTTGCGGGGTTCGAGACCGCGACGAACGGCGAGATCCGCCTGAACGGGCGCAACATCAACCAGGTGCCGCCGCACAAGCGCGGCATCGGCATGGTGTTCCAGAACTATGCGCTGTTTCCCCACATGACGGTGGGCGAGAATCTTTCCTTCCCGCTGGAAGTGCGCGGCATGGGCAAGGCCGACCGTGAGGCAAAGATCGCCCGCGCGCTTGACATGGTGCAGATGGGCAAGTTCGCCAACCGCCGCCCCGCGCAATTGTCGGGTGGCCAGCAGCAAAGGATCGCGCTGGCGCGGGCTTTGTGCTTCGACCCCGAGCTTGTGCTGATGGACGAACCCCTGGGCGCGCTCGACAAGCAATTGCGCGAGCACATGCAGTTCGAGATCAAGGCGCTGCACGAACGGCTGGGGATCACCGTCGTCTATGTGACCCATGACCAGGGTGAGGCGCTGACCATGTCGGACCGCGTCGCGGTCTTCAATGACGGCGTCATCCAGCAGCTTGCGCCGCCTGCCGACCTGTACGAACGGCCGGAAAACAGCTTCGTCGCCCAGTTCATCGGCGAGAACAACAAGCTGCCGGGCACGATCGAGGAATTGTCGGGCGACAAGGCGCTGGTGCGGCTGTCTACGGGCGAGCTGATCGACGCGACGGCGGTGAACGTGACGCAAAAGGGCCAGAAGACCCTTGTGTCGATCCGGCCCGAACGGGTCGAGTTCAAGCCCGAGATGATGCCGCCCGGCGCCCATACGATCGAGGCCGAGGTCGTGGATGTCATCTATATGGGCGACATTCTGCGCGCCCGCCTGAAGGTCGCGGGCGCGGACGATTTCGTGATGAAGATGCGCAATACGCTGGGCCAGACCCGGCTTGCGAATGGACAGAAGCTCAAGGTCGGCTGGCATCCGCAGGATGCCCGCGCCCTTGATCCGATGTAATACCCGGTCAGAAAAGACCGGGGGAGACTGAAACAAGAAACCACACCAGGGAGACTGAAATGAAGAAACTTCTGACCCTTTCCACCGCGCTGACGGCGGTCGCCTTTACGGCGCAGGCCGACGTGACCGTGATGTCCTGGGGCGGCGCCTACACGACCAGCCAGGTCGAGGCCTATCACAAGCCCTTCACTGCCGCGACCGGCATCAATGTCGTGTCGGTGGACAGCGACAACCCGGCCCCGGCGGTCAAGGCGATGGTCGAGGCGGGCAACGTCACCGTCGACGTTGCCGACGTGGAATATGCCGACGCGATCCGACTGTGCGACGACGGTATGCTTGAGGAGATCGACGCCTCGACCCTGCCCGCCGCGCCCGACGGCACCCCCGCCGTGGACGACTTCCTGCCCGGCGCGCTGACCGATTGCGCGGTGTCGACCATCGTCTTCTCGACCGTCTATGCCTATGACACGACGAAGTTCCCCGAGGGGCCGTCGACGATCGCCGATTTCTTCGACCTGGAGAAATTCCCCGGCAAGCGCGGCATGCGCAAGGGCGCGAAGGCCAACCTCGAAATGGCGCTGATGGGCGCGGGCGTTCCGGCGGCCGAAGTCTATGAGGTTCTGGGCACGCCGGAAGGCGTCGACAAGGCCTTTGCCGAGCTCGACAAGATCAAGGCCGACACGATCTGGTGGGAAGCGGGCGCCCAGCCGCCGCAGCTTCTGGCCGATGGCGAGGTTGCGATGACCACTGCCTACAACGGCCGTATCTTCGCGGCGGCGGTGGCCGAGGGTAAGCCGTTCCAGACCGTCTGGGATGGCCAGGTCTATGAATATGACCTGTTCGTCGTGCCGAAGGGCGCGCCGAACCTCGAGCAGGCAATGGAGTTCGTGAAGTTCTCGACCTCGACCCAGGCGCTGGCCGATCAGGCCAAGTGGATCAGCTACGGCCCGGCGCGCAAGTCCTCGGGCCCGCTCGTCGGCCTCTATCAGGACGGCAAGACCGAGATGGCGCCCTACATGCCGACGGCCGAAGCCAACCTCGGCAACGCGCTTGCCTCGTCCTACGAATTCTGGGTCGACCATGACGCAGAACTGAACGAGCGCTTCAACGCCTGGCTGGCGTCGAACTGATCAGGAAACGGCCGGGCGCGCCTGCCGCGCCCGGCCTCTTTCGAGGACGATATGAGACGCCCGGCCCTTCTGCTTGCGCTTTTCCTCTGCGCGCTTCCGCTCTCGCTTCCGGCGGCTTTCGCGCAGGATCGGGTGGTGAACTTCGCCACAGACGATGCAGAGATGAATGCCGCCATCGCGACGGCACGCGGCCGGTTGGATGCGTTTCTTGCCTTCGCCGCCCGGCGGGATCTTCAGTCGGGGGCTTACACCGTAAAATACGCCGCGCCGGTCTCGGGCGGTCCCGCCGACACGGAACATATCTGGGTCACGTTGCTGCAGATCGACGGGGAAAGACTGTCGGGCGTGCTGGCGAACGAGCCCGCCGGGTTCGAGGGTGCCATCGGCGATCCGGTTACTTTCACGACGGCAGAGGTGTCGGACTGGTCCTATTGGGGAGCGGACGGCAAGCTGCACGGGTCTTACACGACGCGGGTGATCCTGCCGCAGCTGGCCAATGAGGAGCGCGCGCAGATCGAGGCGATACTCGCGCCGATTGGAGAGGATGATCTATGACCGAGGTCGTTTCAGGCCCGCTTCTGACCGCCGACGGACGGCCGCTGAAGGCCGCGCTGGCTACGGCGCAGGCGCGCGCGCGGCGCCGGGCCTTCCTGCTTGTCGTGCCGCTTCTGGCCTTCGTCCTCATCACTTTCGTGGTGCCGATCGGCTATATGCTGAAACGGTCGTTCGAACATGACGGTTTTTCCTCGGCGGCGCCGAACCTTGCCGCCTGGTTCGATGCCAACCCCGACGGGTCGGAGATCACCGAAGAGGCCTATGCCGCGCTGGTCGCCGACCTTGCCCAGATGCAGAAGGACAAGACGCCCGGTCAGGCGGGCACGCGGATCAACTATACGGTTCCGGGCACGATCAGCCTCTTCAAGGGCGCGGCGCGCAAGGCCAAGGACATGCAGCCCCCGTTCAAGGAGGCGCTTCTGGCCGAGGACAAGGAATGGGGCGAGCCGAAGCTCTGGGCCGCCATGCGCGATGCGGCCTCGCCCTATACGACCGATTTCTACCAGGTCGCGGCCGACCAGAAACGTGCCGACGACGGAGCGTTCCAGCGCGGCAGCGACAAGGAGAGGATCTATCTCTACCTCTTCTTCAAGACCTTCTATCTGTCGGGCGTCATCACCTTCATCTGCCTTCTGCTGGCCTTCCCGGTCGCGCATCTTCTGGCGACCCTGCCGATGTCGAAATCCTCGCTTCTGATGATCCTCGTCCTGCTGCCGTTCTGGACATCGCTTCTGGTGCGGACAACTTCGTGGATCGTGCTTTTGCAGCAGCAGGGCGTGGTCAATTCGATCCTCGTGGCGATGGGGCTGATCGATGACAGCGGTCGGCTTGTGATGATCAACAACATGACCGGCACGATCGTCGCGATGACCCATGTGCTCCTGCCCTTCATGATCCTGCCGCTCTTTTCGGTGATGCGGACCATCCCGCCGTCCTATGTCCGCGCGGCGCGCTCGCTGGGCGCGACAAGCTGGACCGCCTTCCGCCGGGTCTATCTGCCGCAAACCCTGCCGGGGATCGCGGCGGGCTCGCTTCTCGTCTTCATTCTCGCGGTCGGTTACTACATCACGCCTGCCCTTGTCGGCGGCGCCGACGGGCAGCTTTTCTCCAACATGATCCAGTTCCACATGGCCAAGGCCAACTGGTCGCTGGCGGCGGCACTCGCGGCGATGCTGCTGGTCGCGGTCATCGTGCTTTACTGGCTCTATGACCGGCTGATCGGCATCGACCGGCTGAAACTCGGCTGAGAGGACGACAGATATGGCCCTTCCCACCCATGCCTCGCCCCTCGAACGGATCTGGCACTATGCCTATCTGGTGATCTGCGCGGCGATCTTCATCTTCCTGATCGCGCCGATCCTGGTGATCCTGCCCCTGTCGTTCAACGCCGAGCCCTATTTCACCTTCACCGAGAAGATGCTGCATTTCGATCCGGCGGGCTATTCGACGCGCTGGTACGACATGCTTCTGACCTTCGGCCATGCCGCGCCGGACGGGGTGAGGGACGGCAGCTGGTGGTCGACCGCCTGGGAAACCTCGACCTGGATCAATGCCGCGAAGAATTCCTTCTGGATCGGCTTCTGGGCGACTATTCTTGCGACCTTCCTCGGCACGCTGGCGGCCCTTGGCCTCAGCCGCCCGGAAATGCCCTTCCGCCGCACGATCATGGCGATTCTCATTTCGCCGATGATCGTGCCGATCATCATCACAGCGGTCGGCATGTCGTTCTTCTACGCCAAGGCCTGTCTGGCCCCGGGTTCGGCCATGGGGACGCTGCTTGGGCCGGTTCTGTCGAACAAGGGCTGCCTTGCGAACTCCGATCTCGGGGTGATCATGGCGCATGCCACCTTGGGTATCCCGTTCGTGATCATAACTGTGACGGCGACGCTGACCGGGTTCGACCAGTCGCTGATCCGGGCTTCGGCGAGCCTTGGCGCAAACCCGCGCACCACCTTCTTTAGGGTGATCATGCCCCTGATCCTGCCGGGCGTCATTTCGGGCGCGCTCTTTGCCTTCGTCACCTCGTTCGACGAGGTGGTGGCGGTGCTCTTCATCGCCGGACCGCAGCAGCAGACGATCCCGCGCCAGATGTTCAACGGCATCCGCGAACAGATCAGCCCGGCGATCCTTTCCGTGGCGACGATCCTGGTGATCGTGTCCATCCTTCTGTTGACGACGGTCGAGCTGCTCAGGCGGCGGTCGGAACGGCTGCGCGGCGTCACGCCGCGCTGATGCCTTCGGCTTTCGTGCCCGTGGCGACCAGCCGCGGGTAAAGGACCAGCACCGTCAGGATGAAGCCCGCCATCGCGACGAGGGCACGGTCGAGCCCGAGGAGTTCCGAGGCGAAGCCAAGGGCGGGCGGACCGAAGAAATAGCCCATATAGCCAAGCGCGGTGGCCCGGGCGATCACGTGCGCCCGCGCCGACGGCGCGGCGAGCCGCGAGATCAGCGAATAGGCAGTGGGCGCGATCACCGAGGTGCCAAGCCCGGCGGTTATCAGCCCGGCGTAGGCAACCAGTGGCGAGGGCGCGAGACCGACCACCGCCGTGCCCGCCGCCGCAATCACGGTGCCAAGCCGGATGAGCGTGCTTTCGGAGATGCGTGCCGCGACGATCTGCCCGGCAAGCCGCCCGCAGCCCATGGTCAGCGCCAGCACCGCCGGGCCGAAGCTGCCCTGATGTTTCGATCCACCAAGCGTCCGCTCGATATGCAGCGCCGACCAGTTCTCTGACGCATTTTCGGCCACGAACGCCACAAGCACGATCAGCCCGCCCCAGAAGGGCAGCGACCCGAGCCGACCGCGCGGGCCTTTCGCGGCAGAAAAGCCGTTCACGTCCGGTCCGGCCTCGATGGCGATGAAGGCAGCCAAGCCGACAGCGAGCGCGACCATGGTCATGACCGGCCCCGGCGAGAGGCCCGCGTCGCGGGCAAAGCCGGTGAGGATGGCGGCACCCGCGTAGCTGAACGAATAGGCGGCATGATTGAGGTTCATCAGATGCAGGCCGCGTTCGGCCTCGAGCGCGCTGACGCGGGCGTTCATCGTGACATCCAGAAAACCGTTGGTCGCGCCGACAAAGACCATCGCCAGCGCGAAAAGCGCGGGCAGGGCGAGCCAGCCGGGCAAGGCAAAGGCCAGCGCCACGCCAAGGACGGCGAGCGGCAGCACATGGCGGCCAAGAAGCGGCGCGAGGCGCGGGGCGATGAGCATCGAGGCCGCCGCGGCGAGCGGCGTGGCGAGAAGGAGCGAGCCGAAGGCGGCGTCGCCGACGCCGAGCATCGCCTTGGTGTCGGGGATGAGCGCCGCATAGGCACCCCAAAGCGCACCCATCGCCGCAAAGGCCACCACGGTCGCCCGTGCCACCCGGATCTGTCTGAAAAGGGTCATGGAGGTCTTTTTGACTGAGAAGTCAGAATGCTCTATCACGGCCGCGGGCCCTGCGCCAGAGGCGCGCCGCCGCGCGCGCCAGTCCCGTGCTTTTTGGCTTTCCTTCGCGCCGATTCCGCTCTATAGGACCCGCCTCGGGCATGCACCCTTGGAGGATGCCCTTAACTTATGGAGAGACCCATGGCTGGTAAGATCACCGATCTCATCGCCACGGTACGGACGGGGACAGGCAAGGGGGCCGCCCGTCAATCCCGTCGTGACGGGAACGTACCTGGCATCGTCTATGGCGACGGCAAAGAGCCGCTCGCGATCGACATGAAATTCTACTACCTCCTGAAATTCCTCAAGGCTGGCCGCTTCAAGCAGCGTCTCTTCAACCTGAAGGTCGAAGGCCAGGAGGATGTCCATGTCATCTGCCGCGGCGTGCAGCGTGACGTGGTCAAGGACCTGCCGACGCATGTCGATTTCATGCGCATCCACGACGAAAGCCGCATCAACCTCTTCATCCACGTGACCTTCGAGAACCACGACAAGGCACCGGGCCTGAAGAAGGGCGGCGCGCTGACCATCGTGCGGCCGGAAGTCGAGCTGGAAGTGATGGCGGGCGACATTCCCGATCACATCACGGTCGACCTTTCGGGCCGCGAGATCGGCGACGTCATCCACATCAACGATGTCGTGCTGCCGTCGGGCGCCAAGCCCACGATCAACCGCAATTTCGTCATCGCCAATATCGGCGCGCCGTCGGGCTTTGTCTCGGCCGAGAGCGAAGAAGCGGCTGCCGAGGCCTGATCCATATCGGATCGACGCATTGAGCGCGGGGCCGAAAGGCCCCGCGTTTCGTTTTCCGGGCGCCGCTCATCGTCGGACTTCGTCCGCTCTTCGCTGCGGTTCAGGGATCATGCGCCCGTCGGAAGAGCTGTCACCGCGAAGAGCGGACGAAGTCCGACGATGAGCGGCCCGAGCCGCCCCATACGTTGCAACCGGCGCTTCGCGCCACTAACCTGCGGGCCACGCAAGGAAGGCGCGCGATGAAGCTTTTTGTCGGTCTCGGCAATCCCGGGGCGAAATATGCGGGCAACCGCCATAATATCGGCTTCATGGCCGTGGACCGGATCGCCGCCGATCACGGCTTCCCGCCGTTCCGCGCAAAATTCCAGGGGCTGGTCAGCGAAGGGCGGCTCGGGACCGAGCGCGTGGCGCTTCTCAAGCCCGAGACCTTTATGAACCTTTCGGGCCAGTCGGTCGGCGAGGCGATGCGGTTCTACAAGATCGAGCCGGCCGATGTCGTGGTGTTCCACGACGAGCTGGACCTCGCACCGGCCAAGATGCGGCTGAAAACCGGTGGCGGGCATGCGGGGCACAACGGGCTCCGCTCGCTCCATGCCCATATCGGTGACAGCTATCGGCGGGTCCGCCTCGGGATCGGCCATCCCGGCCACAAGGACCGGGTCGCGCCCTATGTGCTGTCGGACTTCGCCAAGGCCGATCAGGACTGGCTTGATGATCTCATGCGCGGCCTGTCGGACGGGGCCGTGGCGCTGGCCGAGGGCGACGAGGCGCGTTTCATGAATGCCGTGGCCCTTCGAACCGCGCCGCCGCGCTCTTCGACCGGCGCGGCGAAGGTGAAACCGGAAGAAGCGCCCGTCCCCGACGCTTCGAAGGCGCCGGAGGCGCCGAAATCCGCCCTTCAGCGGCTTCTTGACCGGTTCGGGTGAGGATGCGCGCCGACCTGTCCGAGGCTTTCGCCAGCCAGTCGCGCAGCTGCGCTTCGCTGGGCTCGCCCCTGATGGAACGGCTCATGCGCCTTCTGGGCACAGGCTGGCAGCCGGAGGGTGCGCTGGCCGCGCGGCTGGAGGGCTGGGAGGGCGATCTGTCCAGCTCCGGCCAGTCGGTGCCCCTGCGCATCGCGGGCGCGCTGCATGCACTGGTCCGGGCGGGGCAGGGACCTGATCTTGCGGCTTGCTACGGTGCGATGGACCGAACGAGCGACGAGCGGCTTCTGGAAACTGCCGCGGCGGTTCTGGCGCGCGACGAGGCCTTCATTCGGAATTTCATCGAAAGCCCGCCGCAGACCAACGAACTGCGCCGGTCGGTGGCGATCATCGCCGCCGCGCACTGGCTGCAGGCCCGTCAGCCGCTGCCGCTGGTCCTGTCGGAGCTTGGCGCGAGTGCGGGGCTGAACCTGATCTGGGACCGCTATGGGCTGGCGGTGCAGGACCGGTGGCTCGGCCCGTCGGAACCGCTTCTGACGCTTGCGCCCGACTGGCGGGGGCTCGCCCCGGCTGGTGCTCCGCATCCGCCGGTCCTCGCCCGGGCGGGCGTCGACCTCAGGCCGGTCGATCCGGTCGCGGGGCGCGACCGGCTGCTCGCCTATCTCTGGCCCGATCAGCCGGACCGGCTGGAACGTACGGCCAAGGCACTGGCCGCCGTTGCCGCCGGGCCGCGGCTCGTCGAGGCGGGCGATGCGGTCGCCTGGCTGGAGCGCCGCCTTGCCCAACGGTTCGAGGGCGCGCTGCATCTCGTCTATCACACGATCGCCTGGCAGTATTTCCCCGCCGAGGCGCAGGCCCGGGGAGAGATGCTCCTGGCTTCCGCCGGGGCTAGAGCCAGCGCGGATGCGCCGCTTGCGCGGCTGTCTATGGAGGCAGATGGCGAAGGGCCGGGCGCTGGGCTGACGCTCGACCTCTGGCCCGGGGGCGAGAGGATGGTGCTGGGGCGGGTCGATTTTCACGGGCGCTGGATCGACTGGGCGCCTGCCGCCTGACTTGCCTGCCGCCTGACTTGCCTGCCGCCGCGTCACTCTTGCCTGAGGCGCGTGCGCGGGGTTTCCTGTCGGCCAAACACCGGAGGGCACATGAAGCGCATCTTGCGGATCACCTGGTGCCCGCCGACTGGATCGCCGCATCGACCAGACCTTCGACGCCGGGCGGGGCGCTTTACGGTTATCAATGGTGGATACCGGTGAACGGGCCGGGAGATTTCATGGCGCATGGCATCTACGGGCAGTATATCTATGTCTCGCCCCGTCGCGGTGTGGTCATCGCGGTCAATTCCGCCCATCGGGGGTTCGAGGAGCCGGGTGTCGACGAGGCGAATGTGGCGATGTTGCAGGCAATTGCCGATGCGGCGGCGGAGTAGGCGATGAAGAAGGATCCATCGGTCAATGTCCTGGGCGGCCCGCTTGAGCTCTGTTCGATTGCGCCCCTGACCGGGTTCTTCCGCGACGGGCATTGCAACACCTGCGCCGAGGATAGTGGCAGCCACACTGTCTGCGCGGTGATGACGGCGGAGTTCCTCGCCTATTCGAAATATGTGGGCAACGACCTGTCGACCCCGCGACCCGAGTTCCGCTTTCCCGGCCTTAAGCCCGGCGACCGCTGGTGCCTCTGTGCAGCCCGTTTCATGCAAGCCCATGACGAGGGCTGCGCCCCCAAGGTGCGGCTGGAGGCGACGCATGCGCGTGCCGCCGAGATAGCGCCGCTGGAGGTTCTGCAACTCTACGCGACCTGATGAGTATCAGCCGACCTTGCGCAGCGGCGCGGGGTCGCTCGGCCGCTCCTCCATCAGATCCTCGATGAAGAGGCTGAGGAGCTGGGGGCGGCCGGAAACGCCGGCCTTGCGGTAGATGGCATTGGTCTGGGCCTTGACCGTGCCTTCGGCGGTGTTGCGGAGCGCGGCGATTTCCTGGGTCGTCATCCCCTTGATCGCGAATAGGGCTACATCGCGTTCGGACGCGGTCAGGCCCCATTCCACGAACCGCTCCTCCAGAAGGTCCATGAAGGCGCCGGAGGCGCGGCGCAGCTTCTCCTCGGCGCGTCTGCGGTCGCGGGCCATGCGGTGGAGGGCGACCGCGCCGAGGATGACGCCGAGGACGAGACCCAGCGCGGCGCCGAGTTCCAGGAGTTCGCGCGTCTGCCAGGCGATCGGACGGGCATAGATGCCGAAGACCGAAAACAGGATGTCGGAGACGAAGAACAGCGTACACAGCGCCTGCGCCGCCAGAACGAGGATTATGACAGCTCGGCCCGACACAGGGTCAGACACGCGACGGCGCGGCGGTCGCGCAGCAGTCAGTCATCGTCATCGTCATCGTCACTGCCGCCGTGACCGCCGCCGTGGCCAGAGTTGTCATCATCATCGTCGTCATCCCCACCTCCGGAACCGCCGCTGCCGCTGTTGCTGCCCGAGCCGCTGCCCGAACTGCCGCTGCCCGAATTGCTGCTGCCCGAATTGCTGCTGCCGGTGCCGCTGTTGCTTCCGCTTCCGCTCGACGTGCCGGTGGCGCCGGGAGAGACCGGGCCCGGCAACGGGCCGCTACTTGCCGTACTTGCTCCCGATCCGGTCAGTTCCCAGTAATCGCGCAGAATCTCTCCGGTGCGGGGATTGACGATGATCTCGCGGTGATAGGCGGCACTCTCGGCCTCGATGCGGGTCCGGCCGAGCAGCGTCCGGCTGACCTCGATTTCATAATACCCCTGCTCGCGCAGTTCACTCATGAGCACGTCGACAAAATCGGCGGCCCTGGACATGCCCGCCGAGAGGCTTGCAAGCGAGAAGAGGATCGCGAAGATGGACTGTCTCATGATGTTGCCCCCATGGTCGCGGGCCGGTCTTCCCGGACTATCCGGATAAACGCTCAGGCCCGCAAGGGAAAGCTCGCTGCTCAATCGTCGTCGCCGTTGCCATGGCCGGAATTGTCCTGATCGTCATCCCCGCCGCCATGGCCGGAAGTGTCATCGTCGCCGTCATCGCCCGACCCGGAATTGTCATCATCGTCGTCATCATCGCCCGACCCGGAATTGTCGTCGTCATCGTCGTCGCTGCCGTCGACGAAATCCTTGTCACGGTCGCGGATGAAGACGCCGGGGGCGGTGTTTTCACCGGGCCGGACGGTTTCGGTCTCGCTCTTCAGGACCTGGCCGGTCGTGTTGTCGATCACGATCTCGACCTTCAGGTCGCCCTTGATCGCTTCGATCTTGGTTTGCGTCGGGCCATGCCTGGCCTCGATCCTAGTGTAGCCCTGGGCCTGCAGATCGGCCACTGCGCCGTCCAGTGCATCCTGCGCGAGGGCGATGCCGGTGCCGAGTGCGAAAGCTGCGGCAAGAAGGGCGATGCGGTTCATTCTGTTCTCCGTCGCGGGGCGCGGTGCCCCCTTCGTGTCGGCCGGGGCGGAATTGCCGCCGGCCTTCTGTCTGCCGCGCCCCGGGATGCGTTTACGGCGTGCATTTGCGGGGCGCGGCAGCGGGTGAGGGGCGATCAGCCCCTGCACGCGGCATGTTCGGCGACATCGCCCGGATCGTCGCAACCCGATCCGCCCGGAATGCGCGGCTTGTCGCGGCCGGAGCCCGAGCCGTTGTCATCGTCATCGTCATCGTCGTCGTCATCGCCGCCGCGACCGCCGTGATCGTCACCCCTGTCATGGTCGGGGCCGTCGTCGGCGCCGTTCTTGGCCAGCTGGAGATACTCCGGCTGCGTCATGTCGAACGTATGGCCGGGGCCATCATCCGCCCCACGCCCGCGTCCGCGACGATCATCGCCCGCCGGATCGTCGGCGCCACGGCCGCGACGGGCGAGAAGGTCGCCCGGCAGGACCCAGTCGGCCATCTGGCCGACGGCCTGGAACTCACCATACGGCATCACCAGCGGCTCACCCCGATCCGCGAAAGCGGTGGTGGCGGTCCCGGCCAGCGCAATGGCGCAACCTGCAATCAGAACTGTCCGTTTCATTGTGCGGTCTCCCTTGGTTTTGCGCGCCGTGGCCGACGCAGGACCAGAAAAGCGCCTGGCGGCATCAAGGGAAATTTGCCCGAAGTTTAGACCGGCGTCTGTAAACCCTGGGCGAAAGCGGCCTAAACCCGAGTTTAGGCGCAGGGACTTGTGGTTTATCCGCCGCCGCGCGGACGAACGGAAAAGGCCGGGCGGATCGGCCCGGCCTTGTGGCATGATGACGGATCGGTCTCAGACCTTCATGTCGAAGCCGAGATGCTTGGCCACTGTGAAGATGTCCTTGTCGCCGCGACCGCACATGTTCATCACGATGATATGGTCGCTCGGCAGCGTGGGCGCGATCTTCATCACATGGGCCAGGGCGTGGCTCGGTTCCAGCGCGGGGATGATTCCCTCCTGCGCGCAGGAGAGCTGGAAGGCCTCCAGCGCCTCCTTGTCGGTGATCGAGACATACTGGGCCCGGCCGCTGTCATGCAGCCAGGCATGTTCGGGGCCGATGCCCGGATAGTCGAGACCCGCCGAGATCGAGAAACCTTCCAGGATCTGGCCATCGTCGTCCTGCAGCAGATAGGTGCGGTTGCCGTGCAGCACGCCCGGGCGCCCGCCGGTAAGTGACGCGCAATGTTCCATGCGCTCGTCCACGCCCTTGCCGCCAGCTTCAACCCCGATGATGCGGACGGAGGGATCGTCGAGGAACGGATAGAAGAGGCCCATCGCGTTCGACCCGCCGCCGATTGCCGCGATGACCGTGTCGGGGAGCCGCCCTTCGCCTTCCTGTTCGGCCAGCTGCCATCGGACTTCGCGGCCGATGATCGACTGGAAGTCGCGGACCATCGCCGGATAGGGATGGGGGCCCGCGACGGTGCCGATGCAGTAGAACGTGTCGCGCACGTTCGTGACCCAGTCGCGCAGCGCGTCGTTCATCGCGTCCTTCAAGGTGCCGCGACCCGAGGTGACGGGGATGACCTCGGCGCCCAGAAGCCGCATGCGGAAGACGTTCGGCGCCTGGCGCTCGACGTCATGGGCGCCCATGTAGACCACGCATTTCAGCCCGAACTTGGCGCAGACGGTGGCGGTGGCCACCCCATGCTGGCCCGCGCCGGTTTCGGCGATGATCCGGCTCTTGCCCATGCGGCGGGCCAGGATGATCTGGCCCAGCACATTGTTGATCTTGTGGGCGCCGGTATGGTTCAGCTCGTCGCGCTTCATGTAGATCTTGGCGCCGCCCAGATGATCGGTCAGGCGTGCGGCATGGTAAAGCGGCGAGGGGCGGCCGACGTAATGCTTCCACAGATCGTCCATCTCGGCCCAGAAGGTCGGGTCGGTCTTGGCGTGCTCGTAGCGCTGCTCGAGATCAAGAATGAGCGGCATCAGGGTTTCGGAGACGAACCGCCCGCCGAACTGGCCGAAACGGCCTGCCTCGTCCGGTCCGGTCATGAAGCTGTTGATCAGGTCCTCGGCCATCTGGCGCCTCCACTCAAGACAGATCGCGTTTATAGCCAATGTGCGATGGGGTAAAGCCGAGCCGGCCGTAGAAACGATGGGCATCGGTGCGGGCTTTGTTGGTGGTGAGCTGCATCAGCGTGCAGCCGGCATGGCGCGCGCGGGCTTCGGCGTCGGCCATCAGCGCGGCGCCGATCCCCTTGCCGCGCAGGTCCGAGGCGACGCGGACCGATTCCACCTGCGCCCGGCGCGCGGCTTTCAGCGAGAGGCCGGAGATGTAGGTGATCTGGTAGGTGGCGAGGATCCGGCCATCCTCTTCGCCCACGATCAGGTGGTTGTTGCCGTCGGCCTGCATCGCGCGGAAGGCGGTGAGGTAGGCTTCGTCCTCGGCCCTCTCGCGTGCTCGGCCGAGGATGTCGTCGGACAAAAGGGCAATGATCGCAGGTACGTCCGGTTCCGTCGCGGGGCGGAAGCGGATCATGCGCGCGCCGCCGCGATGAAGGCGCGGATCAGGCGTTCGTCCTTCAAGCCGGGCGCGGTTTCGACGCCCGAGGCCACGTCGACCTGGCGCGCATTCGTCGCGCGGATCGCCTGGGCGACATTGTCCGGCGTGAGGCCGCCCGCGAGCATCCAGGGCCGCCGCCAGACCCGGCCCAGAAGCAGCGTCCAGTCGAAGGTCAGGCCATTGCCGCCGGGCAGAACGGCATCCTTCGGCGGTTTGGCGTCGATCAGGATCTGGTCGGCGACGGTCTGGTAGATGTCGAGCGCGGCGAGGTCCGCGCGTTCGGCGACGCCGACCACCTTCATCACCGGCAAGCCATAGCGCGCCTTTACCTCGCTGACCCGCTCCGGGCTTTCGGCACCGTGAAGCTGCAGCATGTCGAGCGCGACACCGGAGGTGATGGCATCCAGCTCGGCGTCCGTTGC
The DNA here is from genome assembly GCF_030143255.1 of Frigidibacter sp. SD6-1. Taxonomy (GTDB): domain Bacteria; phylum Pseudomonadota; class Alphaproteobacteria; order Rhodobacterales; family Rhodobacteraceae; genus TMP-24. The sequence goes on along the minus strand of NZ_JARJNR010000006.1, from coordinate 260,960 downwards.
ATTCACCGTCAGGGCGACCTTGGCGATGCCGTGGGGAGTGGCGAGGGCAAGCGCCGCCGCGTCGGCGATCGTGACGCTGCGCGGCGATCTTGCGAAGAAATTGAAACCGACGTAGGCGGCACCCGCCTCGGCCGCGGCAGCGACATGGGCGAGCTCCCTGAGGCCGCAGATTTTCACGCGTGTGTCCATGTGCGGGCTCTAGCGCATTTCGCCGCCGGGCGGAACCGGCACTCGTCGTCGCATTTCATGCGCTCCTTGTGCCGGGCCGATGAGAAGCGAAGCGCACGAAGAGGCGCCCGTTCCGCGCCGCTTCAGCGACCGTCGAGCAGGGCGAGGATCTCGTCGGGTTTGTCGCCCTTCTCTGCGCGCAGTTTCGTGACCTCGCGCTCGAGCTGGCCGACCTGGCGGCGGTGCTGGCTCGCCTCGGTGCGCATGCGGGCCTCGCGCAGCCATTCCCAGACGAAGCCCACGGCAAGGCCTGCGAGTATGCCCGCGAAGATCACCAGGAAAAGTGGCAGCTCGATCGTCCAGCCGATGCCGAGGAATGTATCGACCTCTGTCGGAAGCAGCCGCAGGGCAACGACCTCGCGGTTTGCCGACGCGACGGTCAGCAGCACGATCGCAAGAAGCGCGAGGAAGAGATAGCGAAAGGTCTTCACCATGGGGGATCAGCCGCCGTTCAGGCGGTCGCGCAGCAGTTTGCCGGTCTTGAAGAAAGGGACATGTTTCTGATCGACCGCGACCGATTCGCCGGTGCGCGGATTGCGGCCCGCCCGCGCGTCGCGCTGCTTCACCGAAAAGGCGCCGAAGCCGCGCAGCTCGACCCGGTCGCCCTTGGCCATCGCCTCGATGATCTCATCGAAGATCGTGTTCACGATCCGCTCCACATCGCGCTGGAACAGGTGCGGGTTCTCTTCAGACAGTTTCTGAATCAGTTCGGACCGGATCATCATCCCCCCTCGTGGCGGTGTTCACTCGGCCCGCCCTCGCTTTTTTCGTCCCGCGAACTATAGGGCCATTTCGCCCGGCAACAAACAGGAAAGCCTTTGTAATGGCGGGGATTTTTGCGTGATTTTCGCGATCTTCGGCTTCCTGCCGCCCCGTACCATGCCTGACGCGGCGCAGCATCCCGATGCCGCTGCGCAGAAAGCACGATTTGCGGCCTGTGGACGAATCGGCGCCATAAACAAAAACCCCGCCCGGGTAGGGCGGGGTTTTCGGCGGTCCGGGGACCTATGACTTACTTCTGGCCCTTGAGCGCTGCGCCCAGGATATCGCCGAGTGAGGCGCCCGAGTCGGACGAGCCGTACTGTTCCACGGCTTCCTTCTCTTCGGCGATCTCGCGCGCCTTGATCGAGACGCCGAGCTTGCGGGTCTTCGAATCGACGTTGGTGACGCGGACATCGACATGGTCGCCGACCTGGAAGCGCTCGGGGCGCTGGTCGGCGCGGTCGCGGGCGAGGTCGGAACGACGGATGAAGGACTTCATCGCGTTGTACTCGACCTCGATCCCGCCCTCCTCGACCGCGGTCACGGTCACGGTGATGACCGAGCCGCGCTTCACGCCGTCAACGGCATCCGAGAAAGTGTCGGCGCCGAGCGACTTGATCGAGAGCGAGATACGCTCCTTCTCGACATCGACCTCGGTGACGGCGGCCTTGACCACATCGCCCTTGCGGTAGGACTGGATGGCTTCCTCGCCACGCTGGTCCCACGACAGGTCCGACAGGTGGACCATGCCGTCGATGTCGTTCTCGAGGCCGACGAACAGACCGAATTCGGTGATGTTCTTGACTTCGCCCTCGATGACGGTGCCGGCGGGATGCGTTTCGGCGAAAACCTCCCACGGGTTGCGCATGGTCTGCTTGAGACCCAGCGACACGCGGCGCTTGGCGCTGTCGATTTCCAGAACCATGACATCCACCTCTTGCGAGGTCGAGACGATCTTGCCAGGGTGCACGTTCTTCTTGGTCCAGGACATTTCCGAGACGTGAACGAGGCCCTCGACGCCCGCTTCCAGTTCGACGAACGCACCGTAGTCGGTGATGTTCGTGACGCGGCCGTGGTGGACCGAGCCCAGCGGGAAGCGGCTTTCGACCGAATCCCAAGGATCGGACTGCAGCTGCTTCATGCCGAGCGAGATGCGGTGGGTTTCCTTGTTGATCTTGATGACCTGAACCTTCACGGTCTCGCCGATCGACAGGATTTCCGACGGGTGGTTGACCCGGCGCCAGGCCATGTCGGTGACATGGAGGAGGCCGTCAACGCCGCCGAGATCGACGAACGCACCATATTCGGTGATGTTCTTGACCACGCCGTCGACCGTCTGGCCTTCGTAGAGGTTGCCGATGACCTCGGCGCGCTGTTCGGCGCGGCTTTCTTCGAGGATCGCACGGCGGGAAACGACGATATTGCCCCGGCGGCGGTCCATCTTGAGGATCTGGAACGGCTGTTTCATGCCCATGAGCGGGCCCGCATCGCGCACCGGACGGACGTCAACCTGCGAGCCGGGAAGGAAGGCGACAGCGCCGCCCAGATCGACGGTGAAGCCACCCTTGACGCGGCCGAAGATGGCGCCATCGACGCGCTCTTCCGCGGCATAGGCTTTTTCGAGGCGATCCCAGGCTTCTTCGCGGCGGGCTTTCTCGCGGCTGATGACAGCCTCGCCACGCGCGTTTTCCACGCGGTCGAGATAGACCTCGACCTCGTCGCCCACCGAGATGTTGGGCTGTTCACCGGGGTTCGCGAATTCCTTGAGGTCGATGCGGCCTTCCATCTTGTAGCCGACATCGATGATGGCCTGGCCCGCCTCGATGGCGATGACCTTGCCCTTGACGACAGAACCCTCTTCGGGCGTGTCGATCTCGAAGCTCTCCTTAAGAAGGGCTTCGAATTCTTCCATAGCGTTCTTAGCGCACATGCGGTTTCAGTTCCTTTTCAACAATGTTACGGGCCATGCGGTTGTCTCCGCCGGTCTTTCATGGGTCTCGCCGGAAGTATGGGGGCCGGAAAACAATCAGGGCCGGTGTTGGCCGACCCTGCGCGTCCTCATGAGCCCCAGGCACTTCCGGCCTGTTCGACGGGGGCGCTATAGGCCGAAAAGCCATGCAAAGGCAAGGGCCAACCTTCCGTGCGCGGCCTTGCGGGCGCCGGGCACAGTTCTCACGGTGCCGCCGAAAATCCTTCGCGAAGGATTTTCGTCCCCGGCGTCACGCCCAGGCCACCTCGCCGAGAAAGATGTAGCCCGCGCCGTAGATCGTCTTGATCAGGGCGGGGTTCTTCGGATCCTCGCCAAGCTTGGTTCTCAGCCGCGAGATGCGCACATCCATCGCCCGGTCGAAGCTTTCGCCCGCGCTGCCGCCGAGCACCTCCTGCATATGGGCTCGCGTGACAAGACGGTTCGGGCTTTCAAGGAACATGCGCAGCACCTGGCCCTCGGCGTTCGAGAAGGGCACTTCCGTGCCGCTCGCCGACATCAGCGAGAAGCGGTTGAAATCCGCCGTCCAGCCTGCGAAGCGGGCGATCTGGGACGCGCGGTCGCTTGCCGCCTTCGGGCGGCGCAGCCGCGCGCGGACGCGGGCGACGATCTCGGCCGGGTCGAAGGGTTTCACGATATAATCGTCTGCGCCGAGTTCCAGCCCCGTCACCCGGTCCTGCACCTGCGCGCGGCCCGAGATGATGATGATCGCCGCGCCGCTTTCCAGCGCCAGCCCATGGACGAGCGCCAGCCCGTCCTTGTCGGGCAGGCCAAGGTCGACGAGGCAGACGTCGGGTGTCATGCGTTTCAGCGCCGCCTCGAAAGCGGAGGCCCGACCAAAGGCCTGGGTGCGGAAACCTGCCTCGGTCAGCGCCTCGGTCAGCATCTGGCGGATGTCGGGCTCATCGTCGAGGATCGCGACCAGCGGTGGTGAAGCGGCGGGCTGGGTCATGGCCGCACCGAGGTGAGGAAGGTGGCAAGCATCGTGGCATCGAAGGGTTTGGCCAGCACCGGAAAGCGCGCGGCGGCGCGGGCGCGGAGCGGGTTGGCGGGGGGAAGCGACGTCATCAGGCCGACCGACGGACCGCCGTCCCTTGCCCCGATCCGTTCGGCAAGATCGACGCCGGTCAGCCTGCCGGGCAGGGTGATGTCGGTCAGCACCAGGTCGAGCCCCGGCAAGGCAACAAGCGTTTCGGCTTCGTCGGCGCTCGCTGCTTCCAGCACGCTGTGACCGATCGCGCGCAGCATCTCGCGCACATTGGTGCGGATATCCTCATTATCCTCGACCAGAAGGACGAGGCCGGTGCGCGGGCTTTTCGCGCCTTTCCTGTAGGGCAGCCTGAGGGTGACGCGGGCGCCGCCCTCGGGGAGGTTCTCGAGCCTCACCGTGCCGCCCGACAGCGAGGTCTGGTCATAGACCATGGAAAGGCCAAGCCCCGATCCCTCGCCGCCCTTGGTGGTGAAGAACGGATCGAGCGCGCGGTCGAGCGCGGTTTCGGAAAAGCCGGGGCCGGTGTCGGCGACGGTGAACTCGATCCAGGTGTCACGGACCGGGCGCGCGGTGACGAGGACCCGGCCTGTCCCGGCGCCGATTGCGTCCTTCGCATTCAGGATGAGATTGAGGAGCGAATCCTGCAGCCCGCCCGCGTCGAGCATCACCGGCCCGTCGAAAGCGTCGCCGCCGATCTCCAGCGCGATCCTTTCGGGCAGCGCCGGACGGGCGAGCGCCCCGAGGTCGGCCATGAAGGCCGCAAGGTCGGTCGCCACGGGGCGCGGTTCCCTCCGGCCCGAGATGGTCGCGATCCGGTCCAGAAGCGTGCCGCCGCGCCGGGCGGCGGCGCGGGTCGAGGCGACCATCTCGCGCGCCTCGGGCGGCAGGTCGAGCCGGTCGAGCCGGGATTGCAGGCCGAGGATGATGGTCAGGAGATTGGCGAAATCATGGGCAAGGCCCGAGGTCAGCTGGGCCGCCAGTTCCCGCTTGCGGGTCTGCGTGAGTGCCGCGCGCGCCTGGGTTTCCTCGGTCACGTCCATCGACAGGATATAGACGCCATGGATCGGCCCGTCACCGGTGCGGTCGGGAGTGAAGGCCGCACGGATGCGGCGACCGGACTCTTCATCGGTGAATTCGAAGACGCTCGCCTCGCCGTCGAGCGCCCGGTGCAGATAGGGCGCGATCCGGGCGAAGGATTGCTCGCCCAGTGCCTCGCGTCCGGTCAGGCCGATGATGTCGGACGGGCGGCCGGGGATCACGCTGCTGAGCTTGCGGTTGGAGAATGTATAGCGCAGGTCCGGCCCGACATGGGCGATGTGGGCGGGCATCATCTCGGTCGTGAGGCGGGTCCGCGCCTCCATCTCGGTCAGGTCGCGCTTGGCCTCCTCAAGCGCGCTGTTGGCGGCGGAGAGTGCCCGGTTGGCGGCGGCGAGCCGTTCGGAATGGCCCAGAAGCCGGTCGGAAAGCTCTTCGGACCGGCTGCGCAGCATCTGCTCCTGCAGCTTGATCTCGGTGATGTCGGTATAGACGGTGACCCAGCCGCCCTGGGTGAGCGGCGCGCCCTCGACGGAAATCCAGCGCCCGTCGGGGCGGGCGCGTTCCAGATAATGCGGCACGAAGGCCAGCGCCGCCTCGACCCGCGCCTTGATCGCTTCTTCCGCGTCGGCCACGGGCCCGTATTCGCCGCGGCCGACCAGATAGCGGATCGTCTCTTCGAAGCTCGCGCCGGGCGTGACGTAAGTCTCTGGAAAGTCAAACATTTCCCGGTAGCGGCGATTGCAGAGAACAAGCCTCAGATCGCGGTCGAAGATCGACAGCGCCTGCTGGATCAGATTGAGCCCGGCCCGCGTCAGCTGCGCGAGCGTCTCGTCGCCCGGTTTCATTCCTGGATCCTCCGCCCTTTGGCTAGCACCCGGCGCGGCGTGACGAAAAGCCCTAAACCCTGCCGGTAACAATTCGTAAGATTCGCGAAATAGTGGGGAAAGCATTGGCGCCCACAAACGGGGCCACGCGGCAGGAGATCGGTCGAAATCGGCCCTGACGCGGACAGACGGCACCCGGGCCACGGGCGCGCCGGGGAGGAGAAGGATGAACGAAAGCGACGCGGTGGCCGAAGGGCGGTCTATTCCGGCGCTGATGGCGCTGAACGCGCGCCGTCACGCGTCGCGGCCTGCCTACCGCGAAAAGGAATTCGGCATCTGGCAAAGCTGGACCTGGGCCGAGGCGCATGAGGAGACGCGCTCGCTCGCCATGGGGTTCCTCGCGCTTGGCCTGAACCCGGGCGATCATGTCGCCATCGTCGGTCGGAACCGCCCCGCGCTTTACTGGTCGATGGTCGCGGCGCAGATGTGCGGGGCGGTGCCGGTGCCGCTTTATCAGGACGCCGTCGCCGAGGAGATGGATTATGTGCTCGACCATGCGGGCGCGCGCTTCGTCGTCTGCGGCGATCAGGAACAGGTCGACAAGGTCATCGAGGTGCAGGAGCGCCTCCAGCATATCGAGCAGGTCATCTATGTCGACAAGCGCGGCATGCGCAAATACGACCATTCCCGGCTGAACGCGCTTGAGGACGTGCTGGCCGAGGGGCGCGCCGCCCATCACCGGTTCGAGGCGGAGCTTCAGGCGCGCATCGACCGGATCGGTTACGACGACACCTGCGTGATGCTCTACACCTCCGGCACCACCGGCAAGCCCAAGGGCGTGGTGCTGTCGAACCGCAATATCATCGAGACCGCAAAGAACTCCGCCACCTTCGACCATCTGACCCGCGCCGAAGAGGTTCTGGCCTATCTGCCGATGGCCTGGGTCGGCGATTTCATCTTTTCCGTCGGTCAGGCGATGTGGACGGGCTTTTGCGTGAACTGCCCCGAAAGTGCGGCCACGATGATGACCGACCTGCGCGAGATCGGGCCGACCTATTTCTTCGCGCCGCCGCGCGTCTTCGAGGGACAATTGACCCAAGTCATGATCCGGATGGAGGATGCGGGCCGTTTCAAGCGCTGGCTCTTTCACCGCTATATGGCGGTGGCCCGCCGTGTCGGCCCGGCGATCCTTGACGGCAAGCCCGTGGGGCTGGCCGACCGGCTGTCCTATGCGCTGGGCGACCTGCTGATCTACGGGCCGCTGAAAAACACGCTCGGCTTTTCGCGCATCCGCGTGGGCTATACCGCGGGCGAGGCGATCGGGCCGGAGATCTTCGATTTCTACCGGGCACTCGGGATCAACCTGAAACAGCTTTACGGCCAGACCGAGGCCTCGGTCTTCATCACCCAGCAGCCCGACGGGCAGGTCCGCTCCGACACCGTCGGCGTGCCCTCGCCGGGGGTGGAGGTCCGGATCGCCGAAACGGGCGAGGTCTTCTACCGCTCGCCCGGCACCTTCGTTTCCTACTACAAGAACGAGGCCTCGACCGCCTCGACCAAGGATGCCGAGGGCTGGGTGGCGACGGGGGATGCCGGTTTCTTCGAGGAAGGTACGGGGCACCTTCGCATCATCGACCGGGCGAAGGACGTGGGCAGGATGGCCGACGGGCGGCTTTTCGCGCCGAAGTACGTCGAGAACAAGCTGAAGTTCTATCCCAACATCCTAGAAGCCGTCGTCTTCGGCGCCGGGCGGTCCTTCTGCACCGCCTTCATCAACATCGACCTCAACGCCGTCGGCAACTGGGCCGAGCGCAATAACATCGCCTATTCTTCCTATCAGGAACTGGCCGCCCACCCTGAGGTCTACGAGACGATCCGCGGCCATGTCGAGGAAGTGAACCGCTCGGTCGCCGAAGACCCGATGCTGTCGGGCTGCCAGATCCACCGCTTCCTGATCCTGCACAAGGAACTGGATGCCGACGACGGCGAACTGACCCGCACCCGCAAGGTGCGCCGCAATATCATCGCCGAGAAATTCGCCGATCTGATCGAGGCGCTCTATGCCGGCAAGGACCGGATCTACACCGAAACCGAAGTGACCTACGAGGACGGCCGCAAGGGCGCGATCAAGGCGACGCTGACCATCGCCGATGCGGCGGTCGCGGGCGGCGCGGAAAGGATGGCGGCGGAATGAACGCGATGAGCCCGGAAGTCACCGCCGACGGCCGCAAGATCGGCCCCGTGCTGATGGAGATGAAGAGCATCACCCTGCGCTTCGGGGGGGTGAAGGCGATCACCGATATTTCCTTCGACATCCGCGAGGGCGAGATCCGCGCGATCATCGGACCAAACGGCGCGGGCAAATCCTCGATGCTGAACGTGATCTCGGGCTTTTACGTCCCGCAAGAGGGCGAGGTCTGGTTCCGGGGCGCGAGGCGCCCGCAGATGAAACCCTATCAGGTCGCCCGCCAGGGCATCGCCCGCACCTTCCAGAACATCGCGCTCTTCGACGGCATGTCGGTTCTCGACAATATCATGACCGGACGGCTGACACTGATGCGGTCGGGCCTGCTTTCGCAGGCGATCTGGTGGGGCAGCGCCGAAAAGGAGGAAACGGCGCATCGCGAGAAGGTCGAGAAGATCATCGACTTCCTCGAGATCCAGAACATCCGCAAGACCCCGGTCGGGCGACTGCCCTACGGCCTGAAGAAGCGCGTCGAACTGGCGCGCGCGCTGGCGGCCGAGCCGAAGCTTCTGCTGCTCGACGAGCCGATGGCGGGCATGAATGTCGAGGAGAAGGAGGACATGTGCCGCTTCATCCTCGACGTGAATGACGAATTCGGCACCACCATCGCGCTTATCGAACATGACATGGGCGTGGTGATGGACCTCTCCGACCGGGTGGTCGTGATGGATTACGGCAAGAAGATCGGCGACGGCACGCCCGACGCGGTGCGCCGCAATCCCGATGTGATCAACGCCTATCTGGGGGTCGCCCATGAGTGAGCCGTTCGGACCCGTCCGGGGGCGGGAAACCGCGACGCGGAACAACCCCGTCCCGGGCTTGACCCGGGACCTCGCGCCATGCCGCCGGAGGCCCCGGATCGGGGTCCGGGGCGCGCGGCGCTTTCTGCATGAGGAGGCCTGACCGGTGCCTGACGAGATCCTCTATGCGGCCGAGGCGGGGCTCAACGGGCTGATGGCCGGGGTGCTTTACGCGCTGGTGGCCTTGGGGTTCGTCCTGATCTTCAAGGCGAGCGGAATCTTCAACTATGCCCAAGGAGTGCTGGCGCTTTTTGCGGCGCTGACGCTCGTCGGTTTCCAGAACGGGCAGGTGCCCTTTGCCCATCTGATCAACGCGATCTTCGGCACCCAGATCCACGAATTCGGCTGGCACCTGCCCGCCGTGGTCGCGATCCTGCTGACCGGCGCGGTGATGGTGCTGCTCGCGATCCTGATCGAGCGGCTGATCCTCAAGCATCTGGTGAACCAGGCGCCGATCATCCTCTTCATGGCGACGATCGGGCTGGCCTATTTCCTCGAAGGGTTCGGCGACATCATGTGGGGCGCCGACATCAAGAAACTGGACGTCGGTCTGCCACAGGGCATCTCCGATACGGTCGAGAGCGTGACCGACAGTCTCTTCGGCTACGGTTTCTTCATCGACCGGCTGGATATCGTGGCGACGGTGGTGGCCGCGCTCCTTGTCCTGTCGCTCACCCTCTTCTCGCAATTCACCAAATACGGCCGGGCGCTGCGCGCGGTGGCCGACGACCATCAGGCGGCGCTCTCGGTCGGCATCTCGCTTCGCTTCATCTGGGTGATGGTCTGGTCGATCGCGGGGATCGTGGCGCTGGTCGCGGGCGTGATGTGGGGGGCGAAATCGGGCGTGCAATTCTCGCTCTCGCTGATCGCCTTGAAGGCGCTGCCGGTCCTCATGCTGGGCGGTTTCACCTCGATCCCCGGCGCCATCGTCGGTGGCCTCATCATCGGCATGGGCGAGAAACTTTTCGAGTTCTTCGTCGGCCCGATGATCGGCGGCGCGACTGAGAACTGGTTCGCCTATGTGCTGGCGCTTCTCTTCCTCGTCTTCAGGCCGCAGGGCCTCTTTGGCGAGCGCATCATCGAGAGGGTGTGAACATGCTTCCGACCGCCTCGGGCAAGGTCCTCCCGCCCTTTCACTCTGGTGCAAATATCCCCGGGGGTCCGGGGGCAGGCAGCCTCCGGCGTCGGGGCAACGGGACCGACAGCGGGAGGAGGGGCTGATGTTCTACCGCGAGGCAGGCGATTTCAAGACGCGCTATGTCGATGACAGCCAGACCTTCCCGATCCGGTTCGACCGCTGGCGCTATTACGCCGTGCTGGCGGTGGCCTTCGGCGTCGTTCCTTTCCTGATCAACGACTACTGGGCGAACGCCGTCTTCGTGCCCTTCCTCATCTACGCCATCGCCGCGATCGGGCTGAATATCCTGACGGGCTACTGCGGGCAGGTCTCGCTTGGCACCGGGGGGTTCATGGCGGTGGGCGCCTATGCCTGCTACAAGCTGATGACCGCCTTCCCCGAGGTTTCGATCCTGATCCATGTCCTTCTCGCGGGCGGGATCACCGCGCTTGTCGGCGTGCTTTTCGGGCTGCCGTCCCTGCGCATCAAGGGCTTCTACCTCGCGGTCGCGACGCTTGCCGCGCAGTTCTTCCTCGTCTGGCTCTTCAACAAGGTGCCGTGGTTTTACAATTACTCGGCCTCGGGCCAGATCAACGCACCCGAACGCACGATCTTTGGCCAGGCGGTCACCGGGGCGGCGACGACACCGGCGGCGAAATATCTCTTCTGCCTCGTCATCCTCTTCTCGCTTGCCTGGCTGGCGCGGAACCTCACGCGCGGCACCATCGGGCGCAAGTGGATGGCGATCCGCGACATGGACATCGCGGCCGAGATCATCGGGGTCAATCCGCTGACGACCAAGCTTTCGGCCTTCGCGGTCTCGTCCTTCTACATCGGGGTCGCGGGGGCCCTGTTCTTCGCCGTCTATCTCGGCGCGGCGGAAGTGGGCGAGGCTTTCGGCATCCAGAAGTCGTTCCTCGTTCTCTTCATGGTGATCATCGGTGGTCTGGGTTCGATCTTCGGTTCGTTCGCCGGGGCGGCCTTCCTTGTGCTGATGCCGGTCCTTCTAAAGAATCTGCTCGTGGGCACGCTCGGCTGGCCCACCGACCTTGCTGCCCATATCGAGCTGATGATCGTCGGCGGCCTCATCGTGCTTTTCCTGATCGTCGAGCCGCACGGGCTCGCCCAACTCTGGCGCGTGGCGAAGGAAAAACTCCGGCTCTGGCCCTTCCCGCATTGAGGGCCGCCCAACCACAAGACCGGCGAAAAGACCGGCACCTGATCCGAAACCGACTGTCCAACATCCATCCGGGAGGAAACCGATGAAGAAAAGACTGACAGCCCTCGCCGCGCTCGCGCTGACCTGCGCGACACCGGCCCTTGCCGATCTGAACATTCCCAACCTCAGCTACCGCACCGGCCCGTTCGCGGCGGGCGGCATCCCCTATGCCGACGGGTTCAACGACTATTTCACCCTTCTGAACGAGCGCGACGGCGGCATCGGCGGCGAGAAGGTCGTGGTGACCGAATGCGAGACGGCCTACAACACCGAGAAGGGGGTTGAGTGCTACGAGGCCACGAAGGGCAATGGCGCGCTGGTCTATAACCCGCTTTCGACCGGCATCACCTACCAGCTCATTCCCAAGGTCTCGGTCGACAAGATCCCGCTCTACACGCCCGGCTATGGCCGGACCTCGGCGGCGAACGGCAAGATATTTGAATGGGTCTTCAACTATCCCGCCAACTACTGGGACGGCGCCTCCGACATCGTGAACTATCTCCTGACCGAGAATGGCGGTGATCTGAAGGGCAAGAAGATTGCGCTCGTCTATCACAACTCGGCCTATGGCAAGGAGCCGATCCCGACCCTGACCGCGCTGAAGGAAAAGCACGGGTTCGAGCTGATCGAAATTCCCGTCGACAGCCCCGGCCAGGAACAGAAGAGCCAGTGGCTGCAGATCCGCCGCGACAAGCCCGATTATGTGCTGATGTGGGGCTGGGGCGTGATGAATGCCGTGGCGATCCAGGAAGCGGCCAACATCAACTATCCGATGGAGAATTTCATCGGTGTCTGGTGGTCGGGCTCGGAAAATGACGTGCTGCCCGCTGGCGATGCGGCGAACGGCTACAAGTCGCTGGCGATGCACGGCTCGGGCAGCGATTACCCGGTCTATGCCGACCTGCAGAAGTACGTCGTCGAAGCGGGTAAAGCTTCAGGCGCAGGCGATCAGGTCGGAACCGTGCTCTATTCGCGCGGCATGTATGCGGCGATGGTGATTTCCGAGGCGATCCGCAAGACGCAGGAGATGACCGGCCATGCGGCGATCACGGCGGTCGAGCTGCGCGACGGGTTCGAGGCCCTGGAAATCACCGAGGCGCGGATGGCCGAGCTTGGCCTGCCGAACTTCGGTCAGCCCTTCGCAGCCTCTTGCGCCGATCACGGCGGTCCGGGGCAGGCGATGATCCAGCAATGGGATGCGGCGGCGAAGAAATGGAACCTGATCACGCCCTTCATCGCCCCTGATGACGAGGTGATCCAGCCGCTCGTCGATGCCGACAGCGCCGCCTTCGCGGCCGAGAACAACATCGCCGAGCGCTGCAACTGACCGGCGCCAGCCGGTCATCCCGGACGTGATCCGGGATCTCTGCCCGGCGCGTTCCCGGACGTTTCAAGAAGGGGTTCGGCCTTCGGGCCGACCCCGCAACGAGGCCCCGGATCAGGTCCGGGGCGGGTGAAAGCGGATGGAAAGGGCGAGGCTCATGCTCGACGCCGGAAATACCGGGACGCTTCTCGAGGTCAACAATATCGAGGTGATCTACAATCACGTCGTGCTGGTCCTGAAAGGCGTATCGCTCAAGGTGCCCGAAGGCGGGATCACCGCGCTTCTGGGTGGCAACGGCGCGGGCAAGACGACGACATTGAAGGCGATCTCGAACCTTCTGCAGTCCGAACGCGGCGAGGTCACCAAGGGCACGATCACTTATCGCGGCCAGCGCGTGCAGGACCTCAGTCCTGCGGACCTGGTCAAGCGCGGCGTCATCCAGGTGATGGAGGGCCGCCATTGCTTCGGCCATCTCACCGTCGAGGAAAACCTCCTGACCGGCGCCTATACGCGTACCGACGGCAAGGGCGCGATCGCTGCCGATCTCGAGATGGTCTACCGCTATTTCCCGCGCCTGAAGGAACGCCGCCGCAGCCAGGCTGGCTATACATCGGGCGGCGAGCAGCAGATGTGCGCCATCGGCCGCGCGCTGATGTCGCGGCCCGAGATGATCCTTCTCGACGAGCCCTCGATGGGCCTCGCACCGCAACTGGTCGAACAGATTTTCGAGATTGTGAAAGCCGTGAACGAGAAGGAGGGCGTGACCTTCCTTCTGGCCGAACAGAACACCAACGTGGCGCTGCGCTACGCCCATTACGGCTATATCCTGGAAAGTGGCCGGGTGGTGATGGACGGCCCGGCGGAAGGGTTGCGCGAAAACCCGGACGTGAAGGAATTCTATCTCGGCATGTCCGACAAGGGGCGCAATTCCTTCCGCGATGTCAGGTCCTACCGGCGGCGCAAGAGGTGGCTGTCATGACCGTACCGCATGCAAGACCGGTCGAGGCAGAAACGCCGGCGGGCCACTATGACGCGCTTGAGACCCGCAGCGCGGATGCCCGCGCAAGCGCCCAGCTTCAGGCGCTGAATGCGCTGCGCGCCCGTACGGGCGAGACGCCGCTCGGCGACCTCGCGGACCTCGCGCAGCTGCCGGTCCTCAGGAAAGCGGCGCTGGTCGAGATGCAGCGGGCGAAGCCGCCGTTCGGCGGCCTCGTGTCCGGTGGTGCGGTCCATTATTTTCAATCGCCCGGGCCAATCTACGAACCGGGGGGCGTCAGCCATGACTGGTGGCGAATGGGGCGCTTTCTGCATGCTCTGGGCATAGGCGCCGGTGATATTGTCCAGAACTGTTTCGGCTATCACCTGACGCCCGCGGGCATGATCTTCGAAAACGGCGCACGCGCCGTTGGTGCCTCGGTCCTGCCGGCGGGCACCGGGCAGACCGACCTTCAGGTGCGGGCGGCAGCCGATATCGGCACCACGGCCTATGCCGGCACGCCGGACTATCTGAAGGTGATCCTCGACAAGGCCGACGAGATGGGCGAGCGGCTGAAGATCAGCCGTGCCGCCGTCTCGGGCGGGGCGCTCTTCCCGAGCCTCAGGCAGGAATATCGCGATCGCGGCATCCTCTGCCTGCAATGTTACGCGACCGCCGACCTCGGAAATGTCGCCTACGAAAGCCCGGCGATGGAGGGGATGATCCTCGACGAGGGCGTGATCGTGGAAATCGTGCGCCCGGGCACCGGCGATCCGGCGCCGGACGGCGAGGTGGGGGAAGTGGTCGTGACAACGCTCAACCCCGACTATCCGCTGACCCGCTTCGCGACCGGCGACCTGTCGGCGATCCTGCCCGGGCAAAGCCCCTGCGGACGGACCGGGCGGCGCATCAGGGGCTGGATGGGCCGCGCCGACCAGACGACGAAGATCAAGGGCATGTTCGTCCGCCCCGAACAGGTTGCAGCCTTCGTTGCCCGCCACGAGGAGGTCGGCCGCGCCCGCGTCATTGCCACCCGCGAGGGCGAGATGGATGCGATGACCGTACAGGTCGAGACCCGCGCCACCAATCCAGCGCTGTACGAGGGCAGCATCCTTGCAACGCTCAAGATGCGCGGACGGGTCGAACTGGTGCCGCCCGGCAGCCTGCCGAACGACGGCAAGGTGATCGAGGACAAGCGCAGCTACGAGTGAGGCGGGGCTTCGCGCGGCGGTGGGAGAATCATTTGTAGGTCAGAAATCATGACCTATACTTCGCGGCAGCGCGAGGGAGGATCGAATGGCAGACAGTATCGTCATCGTGGGCGCGGCCCGCACACCGATGGGCGGCTTTCAGGGCGACCTGTCGCCCCTGACGGCGGCCGAGCTGGGCGCGGCGGCGATCGGCGCGGCGCTCGACCGGGCCGGGATATCGCGTGACAGGGTGGACGAGGCGCTGATGGGCTGCGTCCTGCCTGCCGGTCAGGGTCAGGCCCCGGCGCGGCAGGCGGTGCTGGGTGCGGGGCTGCCGGTTTCGGTCCCTGCGACGACCGTGAACAAGATGTGCGGTTCCGGCATGAAGACGGTGATGATGGCGCATGACGCGCTTCTGGCCGGACAGGCGGGCATCGTCGTTGCGGGCGGGATGGAAAGCATGTCGAACGCACCCTACCTGCTTGAAAAGGCGCGCGGCGGCTACCGCATGGGCCATGGCAGGGTCGTCGATCACATGTTCCTCGACGGCCTTGAAGATGCCTACGACAGGGGTCCGCAGGGTGGGGGCCGCCTGATGGGCACCTTCGCCGAGGATTGCGCCGGGGCCTATCAGTTCACCCGCGAGGCGCAGGATGACTATGCGCTCCGCTCGCTCGCGCGCGCCCAGGCCGCTATCGCCGAGGGCCGCTTCGCGGCCGAGGTCACGCCGGTTGCGGTGAGAGGCAAGGCAGGCGCGGTCGAGGTCGTCATCGACGAACAGCCCGGCAAGGCGCGGCCCGACAAGATCCCCTTGCTTAAACCCGCCTTCCGGCCCGGCGGCACGGTGACGGCGGCCAATTCTTCGTCAATCTCCGACGGGGCGGCCGCGCTTGTGCTGATGCGCCAGTCGGATGCCGAAAAGGCGGGGCTCACGCCCCTTGCCCGTATCCTCGGCCATGCAAGCCATGCCGACCGCCCGAGCCTTTTCCCGACCGCGCCCATCGGTGCGATGCAGAAACTCATCGACCGGCTGGGCTGGGACGCGGGCACGCCCGACCTTTACGAGATCAACGAAGCCTTCGCGGTCGTCGCCATGGCGGCTATGCGCGACCTTGGCCTTCCCGCCGACAAGGTGAACATCCATGGCGGCGCCTGCGCGCTCGGCCATCCGATCGGGGCCTCGGGCGCGCGCATTCTGGTGACGCTGCTTGCCGCTTTGAAAACCCACGGGCAAAGGCGCGGCATGGCGAGCCTCTGCATCGGCGGCGGCGAGGCGACGGCGGTCGCGGTGGAACTTCTGCATTGAGGGACAGGATGAGCCTTGATCTGACCGAGGAACAGCAAACCATCCGCGACATGGCGGCGCGCTTTGCGGAAGAGCGGATCGCGCCGAACGCGTCGGACTGGGATGAGCGCAAGCATTTCCCCGTCGACGTCCTGAGGGACCTCGCGGGCCTTGGCCTCGGCGGGATCATGGTGGGCGAGGATCAGGGCGGTTCGGGCCTTGGCCGGATGGAAAGTGTGCTGATCTACGAGGCGCTGGCCACCGGTTGCCCGGCAGTTTCGGCCTATCTCTCGATCCACAACATGGTCGCGACCATGATCGACCGTTACGGCAGCGCCGATCAGCGCGCACGTCTGCTCCCCGGCCTTTGCGCAATGGAGAAGCTCGCGAGCTACTGCCTGACCGAGCCCGGCTCTGGCTCCGACGCCGCCGCGCTATCGACCCGCGCCGAACGCGATGGCGACAGCTATGTGCTGACCGGGCAGAAACAGTTCATCTCGGGCGCCGGGGCGACCGATCTTTATGTGGTGATGGCGCGCACCGGCGGTCCGGGACCCAAGGGCATAACCGCCTTCATCCTTGAAAAGGGGATGGCGGGGCTTTCCTTCGGTGCGAATGAAAGGAAGATGGGATGGAACGCCCAACCGACCCGCACCGTCCAGATGGACGGGGTGCGCGTGCGCGCCGAAAACCGGCTGGGCGGGGAGGGCGAGGGGTTCAAGTTTGCCATGGCGGCGCTCGACGGCGGGCGGCTTTCGATCTCGGCCTGCTCGCTCGGCGGCGCGCAGGCGGCCTTCGACAAGGCGCTGGCCTATACGGGCGAACGCAAGGCTTTCGGCAGGAAGATCAACGAGTTTCAGGCGCTGCAGTTCCGGTTGGCCGACATGGCGACCGATCTCGAGGTCGGGCGCACCTTCCTCTGGCGTGCGGCGAGGGCACTTGACGCCAGGAGCCCCGAGGCGACGAAGCTCTGCGCCATGGCCAAGCGCCATGTCACCGACATGGGCTTCGCCGTGGCCAACCGCGCGCTGCAGATGCACGGCGGCTACGGCTATCTGGCCGATTATGGGGTCGAGAAGCTGGTGCGCGACCTGCGCGTCCACCAGATCCTCGAAGGCACGAACGAGATCATGCGGCTGATCATCGCCCGCGCCGTGACCGAGGCACGCTGATGCCCGGCGATGTCCTCATCGAGGCCACGGGCGCCCTTGGCCGCATCCGGCTGAACCGGCCGCAGGCGATCAATGCGCTGACCCACGCCATGGTGCACGATATCGACCGCGCGCTCGACAGGTTCGCCGCCGATCCGGGCGTTCGGGTCGTGCTTCTGACCGGCGAGGGTGAACGTGGGCTCTGCGCGGGCGGCGATATCCGCAGCCTTTACGACGCGCCGCGCACGCCCGACGGCCCGTCGATGGATTTCTGGCGCGACGAATACCGGCTGGATGCCCGCATCGCCCGGTTCGGCAAGCCATTCGTCGCGGTGATGGACGGGCTGGTGATGGGCGGCGGCGTCGGCATCTCGGCGCATGCGCGCTTTCGTGTGGTGACGGAGAGAAGCCGGATCGCCATGCCCGAGGTCGGTATCGGCTTCGTACCGGATGTCGGCGGCGCCGCGATCCTGACGCAGGCACCGGAGGAGATCGGCACCTATTTCGCCCTGACCGGCCGGATGATGAACGCGGCCGAGGCGATATTGGTCGGCATGGCCGACCTTTGCCTGCCGGTGGCGCGGCTGCCCGATCTGATGGCGGCGCTGGCCGGCTTGCCCGATGACGCGGGCGGTGCGGAGGTGAATGCGCTCCTGCAAAGCCTCGCGGTTCCGCCCGGCCCGGCGCCTGTCGGCGCGCATCGCGACCTGATCGACCGGGCCTTCGCGGCCAACCGGGTTGAAGATATCCTTGCGGCGCTGGAGGAGGACGGCTCCCCCTTCGCGCGCGACGCAGCCGCCGAAATCGCCACAAAGTCGCCCACCGCGCTGAAGCTCGCGCTCGCGCTCCTGCGCGCCGCGCGCACGGCGCCGGGCCTTGAAGCCGCGCTCGAACGCGACTTCGCCGCCGCCCGCGCGCTGGTCGTAGGGCCGGATTTCTACGAAGGCATCCGGGCCGCGATCATCGACAAGGACCGCACGCCGAAATGGCGGCCCGCGACGCTGGCCGAGGTCAGCGAGGCCGATGTGGCGCGCTGGCTGGAACCGACCGGGGACCGGGTCTTTCCCGCCCCCGCACTGACAGGAGAGTGACATGACGGACGTGGTGGGCTTCATCGGCCTCGGCAATATGGGCGGCCCGATGGCGCGCAATCTGGTCAAGGCGGGCTTCACCGTGCGGGGCTTCGACATGGTGCCCGCCGCCCGTGCCGCCGCCGCCGAGGGGGGCGTGACGCTCGCCGACAGCGCCGCCGAGGTGGTCAGGGGCGCGGATACGGTCATCACCATGCTGCCCTCCGGGCCGATCGTCATGACGGTGTGGCGCGAGATCGTGCCGCTGATCCCGCCAGGCGCCCTGATCGTCGATTGTTCGACCGTCGATATCGAAAGCTGCCGTGCCGCCCATGCGCTCGCGGCCGGGCGCGGGCTCATGGCGCTCGACGCGCCGGTCTCGGGCGGGGTGGGGGGCGCGACGGCCGGAACGCTGACTTTCATGGCAGGCGGCTCGGTGCAGGCCTTCGCCCGCGCGCAGCCCTGCCTCGCCGCAATGGGCAAGAACCTGACCCACTGCGGGGATGCGGGCGCGGGGCAGGCGGCGAAGATATGCAACAACATGATCCTCGGCATCTCGATGATCGCCGTCAGCGAGGCCTTCGGGCTCGCCGACCGGCTCGGCCTGTCGCGGCAGGCGCTCTTCGACGTCGCCTCGAAATCCTCCGGCCAGTGCTGGTCGCTCACCTCCTATTGCCCGGTGCCCGGCCCGGTGCCCGCCTCGCCCGCCAACAATGGCTACAAGCCCGGCTTCGCCGCCGCGCTGATGCTGAAGGACCTGCGGCTCTCGCAGGCGGCGGCAGGGGACGCAGGCGCCGAAACGCCGCTCGGACAGGCGGCCACTGCGATCTACGAACGGATGGAGGCGCTGGGCCTCGGCGGGCGTGATTTCTCGGCGGTTTTCGAGATGCTGACCGGCGCCGCGCCCGACAGGGCGCTGGTCTGAGGGCAGAACCATGGAGATCTCAGGCTCGACCATCCTCGTCACCGGCGGCGCCTCGGGCCTTGGCGCCGCCACCGCGTGCGCGCTCGCCCGGGCGGGCGCAAAGATCGTCATCGCTGATCTGAACGAAGAGGCCGGCCGCGCGATGGTCGCCGAACTCGGGCCCGCCGCCCGCTTCGCCCGCACCGACGTGACGAGCGAGGCGGACGGCAAGGCCGCAGTCGCGCTCGCCGAAGAGGCCTTCGGCGGCCTCTCCGGCCTTGTGAACTGCGCGGGCTGGGCGCCGGGCGAAAAGGTGCTCGGCCGTGAAGGCCCGCACCGGTTGGACAGCTTCGCTCGCGCCATCACCATCAACCTCATCGGCACGTTCAACATGGCCCGCCTTGCCGCCGAGGCGATCGCCAGACGCGCGCCCGGACCGGACGGCGAGCGCGGCGTGATCGTCAACACCGCCTCCATCGCCGCCTTCGATGGTCAGATCGGCCAGGCGGCCTACGCTGCCTCGAAGGGCGGGGTGGCGAGTCTCACTCTGCCGATGGCGCGCGAACTGGCGCGTCACGGCATAAGGGTGATGACCATCGCGCCCGGCACCTTCCAGACCCCGATGATGGCGGGCCTGCCTGACGACGTGCAGGCCTCGCTCGGCCAGAGCGTGCCCTTCCCCGCCCGCCTCGGCGATCCGCAGGAATTTGCCGCGCTCGTCCGCCATATCCTCGAGAACCGCATGCTGAACGGCGAGGTGATCCGCCTCGACGGCGCGCTCCGCATGGCACCGAAGTAATCTTCTTCTTTGCCCGAAATACTCCCGCCGGAGGCGCCCGAGTGTCCCGCGCATCGCGCGGGACGCGAGAGATATCTTGGCGCCGCAAGGCGCCGCCGCCGGATCAGACCGGCTCAGTAGTCCGACACCAGAAGATGAAGCGGCGCCACATCCTCCTCGACCTTCGGGAACCGGCCGATCTTTTCGCGAAAGACATTGTCGGTCCGGTCGTCGTTCACGGTCGAGACCTCGCCGATCAGCACATCGGCCCCTTCGGCCCAGAAAGCGTGCCAGACACCCGGCAGAAGCGTCACGCTTTCCCCGGGCGCGAGCTTCAGATGCCCGCCCGCAGGCAGGCGCCGCAGCATGCCGTCGACCGGCACCTCGACCTGCGCGTCGGGGTCGATCGCGCCCGCGGCGTCGGGCGCGAAAAGCTCCAGCACCAGCGTCCCGCCGCCCCGGTTGATGATATCCTCGGCCTTGATGTTGTGGCGGTGCATCGGGCTCAGCTGATCCTTGCGCGAGATCATGATCTTCTCGGCATAGAGCATCCCGCGCCCGCGCGTCAGGTCGGCGGCATGGCCGTTCCTTACGGTGAAAAGGAACAGCCCCAGCGCGTCGAACCGCCCCTGGCCGTAATCGGTGATGTCCCAGCCAAGCCCGCGTGCCGCGTGATCGGCGCCGCCCGCGATCGCGGCGCGCATCTCCTCGGGGGACCAGTAGGCGAAGGGCGGCATCACATAGCCGAACGAGCGGATGAAGGCATCGGCCTCCGTGAGGATCTGGTTGATCTCGGAACGTTTCATGTGCTTGTCCTCGGGCTCAGGCGGGGCGGGCCAGCGCGAGGCCCGCCTCGTCGAAGAGATGCAGGTTTTCGGGGCGAAGGTGAAGGCCGATCCGTTCGCCGGGCCGCACAGGGAGGTTGCCCGCCCGGCGAACGGTCAGCATGCCGAGGTCTCCGGCATTCACATAAAGATTGGTGTCCGATCCCAGCCGCTCGACCACATCGGCCGTGCCGTCGATCAGCCCCTCGCCCGGCGCCGCTACCTCGATATGCTCGGGACGGACGCCAAGCGTGGTCGCCGCACCGGCGCCGGTGAGCGCAAGGCGCGCGCCGCCGCCCAGCACCAACCCGTCGGCGTCGGCATCGACGGGAACGACATTCATCGTGGGCGAGCCGATGAACTGCGCGACGAACCGGTTGGCGGGGCGTTCGTAAAGATCAAGTGGCGTGCCGACCTGCTGCACCTTGCCACCATTCAGAACGACGATCCGGTCGGCGAGCGTCATCGCCTCGACCTGGTCGTGGGTCACATAGATCATCGTGGCGCCGAGGCGCTGGTGCAGGCGCGCGATTTCCAGCCGCATCTCGACGCGGAGCGCCGCGTCGAGGTTCGACAGCGGTTCGTCGAAGAGGAAAGCGCGCGGGTCGCGGACGATGGCGCGGCCCATGGCGACCCGCTGGCGCTGGCCGCCCGACAGGGCGCGCGGCAGACGCTCGGTCAGCGCCGCGAGGCCAAGCGTCTTCGCCGCCGCCGCCACCTTCTCGGCGCGCGCGGCCCGGACCTCGCCGCGTATTTCCATGGAAAAGCCCATGTTCCGCGCGACATCCATATGCGGGTAAAGCGCGTAGGACTGGAAGACCATCGCAATGTCGCGGTTGCGGGGCGGTACATCGTTCATCCGTACCCCGTCGATCAGGAAGTCGCCCGCGCTGATCGGCTCGAGCCCCGCGATCATCCTCAGAAGAGTGGACTTGCCGCAGCCCGACGGGCCGACCAGCACCAGAAATTCACCGTCCGCGATGTCGAGATCGACCTCGCTCAGAACCTCGACGGCACCATAGCGCTTGGCGATATTCTTCAGTTCGAGACGTGCCATTGACTAACCCTTGACCGCGCCGGAGGTGAGACCCTGCACCAGATAGCGCTGGATGAAGATGAAGAAGAGACAGGAGGGGATGAGGGCGAGAACGCCCGCGGCCATCATCTGCCCCCAGTCGACCGAGAATTTCGAAACGAAGGTCAGAAGACCCACCGGGAAGGTCATCGCATCGTTCTTCGAGATGAGCATGAGCGCGAAAAGGAGTTCCGACCAGGCGGCGGTGAAGACAAAGCCCAGTGTCGCGCCAAGGCCGGGCAGGGTCAGCGGCAGGATCACCTTCCTCAGCGCCTGAAAGCGGGTGCAGCCGTCCATCATCGCCGCCTCCTCCAGATCCTTCGGGATGCCGTCGAAGAAGGACTGCATCAGGAAGGTCGCGAAGGGCACGTTGAAGGCGGTGTAGGTGATGATGAGGCTCGTCAGCGAGTTCAGAAGCCCGACAGCCGCCACGATCTTGTAGATCGGCGCGATGATCATCAGAAGCGGGAACATCTGCGTCACCAGCATGAGTGCGATGACGATGCGCTTGCCCCGGAAATCGAAGCGCGAGAAGGCATAGCCCGCGCCCGCCGCGATCAATGTCGTCGCGGCGGCGGTGCCGAGCGAGACAGTCACCGAATTGGCGAAGTAGGACAGGAAGTCCGACTGGAAGAGGATGGAGCGGAAATTGTCGAGCGTTGTCGTTTTGGGCCAGAGCGCGGTGCCCTCGGAATAGATCAGCCGGTCGGGCGTGACCGAGATCTTCAATAGCCAGTAAAGCGGGAAGAGCGCGAAGGCGAGATAGAAGAAAAGCGCAGCACCCTTGGCGGCCCTCAGTAGCGGATGGGTCTGGCGGATCGCGGCCATGGCTCAGCCTTTCACAGTTTCACGAACCGCCGCCGCGCCCACAGAAGGACGACGGCATAGGCGAGGAGGAGAAGGAGAAGTGCCACCGCAATCGCCGAGGCATAGCCGAAGTCGAGTTTGCGGAAGGCGGTGTTGAAGACGTAGGTGGACAGGATCTCGGTCGAGGCCGCCGGGCCGCCGCCGGTCATCACGAAGATCAGGTCGGCGAAATTGGCGATCCAGATCGTGCGCAGCATCACGGTGATTGCGATCATCGGTGCAAGGAACGGGAGCGTGATCTTGGTGAACCGCTGCCAGGCGGAGGCGCCGTCGATCTCGGCCGCCTCATAAAGTTCGGCCGGAATCGACTGCAGCGCGGCCAGAAGCGTGATCGCGAAGAAGGGCACGCCGAACCAGACATTGGCGGCGATCGGCCCCCACATGGCAAGCGCAGGATCGCCGAGGATATTGTAGGGCTCCGACAGAAGGCCAAGAGCGGCCATCCAGTGCGGCAGCGGGCCGATCACCGGGTTGAAGAGCCAGGCCCAAGTCAGTGCCGACAGGAAGGTGGGCACCGCCCAGGGCAGGAACACCAGCGCCTGATAGAGCCGCTTCATCGGGAAGGTGGTGTTGAGAAGCAGCGCCAGCCCGAGCCCGAGCGAGAACTGGAAGACCAGAGACCCCAGCGTCCAGCGCAAGGTGTTGCCGAGCGCGCGCCAGAATTTCGCGTCCGACCACAGGGCGGCGTAATTCTCGAACCCGACCCAGCTTGTCGCGAAGGGCTTCAGCAGAGAGATCGACTGGAAGGAATAGGAAATGCCGATCGTCAGCGGCACCAGCATGACAAGGACGATCGTCAGAACTGCCGGGCCTATGTAGAAATAGGGCTCCACCAGCCAGCGCCAGTAGGCAGAGCGCCACGCCCGGGTTTCCCCGGACGTGGCTTTGGCGTGAGTGGTGGTCATTGGTTGGCTTTCCACTTGGAATATTCGTCGGTCAGGAAGACCGCCCATTCATCGGCCACTTCCTGGGCGGTCTTGGTGCCCAGAAGCGCTTCCTGCGCCGAGTCCTTCAGGACGTTCGAGGTGAAGTAACCCCATTGTTCCAGATAGGTCGGCATGATCGTCGGCACCCAGGCATCGCCATTGAGTTCCTCGAACCAGCCCTTGAACTGATCGGTCTTGAAATAGGGGTCCTGATCGGCGCCCTTGTGGATCGGGATCACGCCGACGCGCTTGGACCAGGTGGCGTTCGCCTCGGGCGAGGAGAGCGCCGCGACGAGGTTCCAGGCGTCGTCCTCATGCTGCGTGGTCTTGAAGATCGACCAGCCGGCGAAACCGATGGTGGGGAAGGCCTTGCCGGCAGGGCCGACCGGCATCGGCATGACGGCGAAATCCTCGGCGGGCATGCGTTCCGCGATGGCGATCAGCGCGTCGGGGTCCTGATCGAGGAAGGCGCAGGTACCGGAATAGAAGCCCGCGACAATCTCGTTGAAGCCCCAGTTGACCGAGTCCTTCGGTGCATAGCCCTTCTGGTACATGTCCATCAGGAACTGGATGCCCGCGACCGAGCCGGGTTCGTTGATCCGGCTCTTGCCGTCTTCGGTGAAGAACTCGTTCGATCCGTTCATGGTCGCGGCCATCATCACCCAGCCGTTCGCGCCGCCCGGACCGCCACGCAGGCAGTAGCCGTACTTGCCGGGCAGTTTCGAGACCGCTTCGGACGCCGCCATGAATTCGTCCATGGTCTTCGGTGGCTCGGCGACGCCTGCCTCGGCCAAGAGTTTCTTGTTGTAGAACATGGCGCGCAGGTAGAAGCCGTAGGGGATCATATAGGCCTTGCCGCCCGACTGGCGGCCCATGGCAAGCGTCTTGTCGGTCAGGGTACCACTATGCTCCCATCCGGCGATATGGCTGTCGAGGTCGACAAGCTGGTCGCCGCCCGCATAGAGCGCGAGCCAGGTATCGGGCATCTCGACCACGTCGGGCACGTCGCCGCCCGAGACCATCGTGGCGAGTTTCTCGAAGGCCTCGCCCCACGGGAGCGAGGTGATCTCGACCGTCACGCCGGGGTTGGCGGCCTCGTATTCCGAGACGATGCCCTTCAGCACTTCGGTCCGTTCGGGGCTGGTGATGACCTCGACGAGTTTCAGCGTCGTGTCGGCGTAGCAGGCAGTAGACAACAGGCCCGCCAAGGCGGTTATTGCAAGTCCAGCGATCCTCATTTCTTCCTCCGGTTGGTCAGCGCACCGTTAGCCGGTGCTTTTGGTAAGGGCCCGCATGAAGTCGGCCCAGAGATCGTCCGCGCTTTCGAGCCCGAGGCTCAGCCGGACAAGACGGTCCGACACGCCGAAGCGCTGCGGCGCATTCTGTTCGCCCGCCTGCCGAAGCGTGACCTGGGTGGGAAGGACAAGGCTTTCGAAGCCGCCCCAGCTGACGCCGAGGCGGAAGTGCTCAAGACCATCGGCAAAGCGGGCGATGTCGACCGAGGGCGCAAGTTCGAACGACAGAAGGCCGCTGCGCCCGGTCAGGCCGGGCACGCTGTTTGCTCCCGGCGAATGGATGCGCGTGACCTGCGGCAGCCGCGCCAGCCGGTCGACGAAAAGGCTCGCCGTGTCCTGATGGCGCTTCATGCGCACGTCGAGCGTGCGCAGACCGCGCAGCAGCAGAAAGGCCTCGAACGGCGCCAGCTTCGCGCCGAGAAGCGGCAGTGTCAGGTCGCGGATCCGGCCGATATGGTCCGATGATCCGGTGACGATGCCCGCCACCGTGTCTGAATGGCCCGAGATATATTTCGAGGCCGAATGCAGCACGATGTCGATGCCGCTTTCGGCGGGACGCTGAAATACGGGGGTGGCCCAGGAATTGTCGACCACCGTCAGCGCGCCGTGGCGGCGGGCGTGGTTCGCAACCTTTGCGAGGTTCAAAGGCTGGAACACCAGCGAGGAGGGGCTTTCCAGATAGGCGATCCGGACGCCTTTCAGCAGGTCGGGATCATCCTCGAATGCCGAGGGGGCGTGATAGGTGATCTCGATGCCGAAAGGCCGCAAGAGCCGCTCGAACAGCCGGTAGGCGTCGGGATAGACATGCTCGACGCAGGCCACCCGGTCTCCGGGCTTCAGGAAGGCGAGCAGGGTCGAGGAAATCGCCGCCATGCCGGAGGCAAAGCCGACGCCAGCCTCCGCCCCTTCGGCGCGAGCCATCATCGCTTCGAACGCGGCGACGGTCGGGTTCTGCACCCGTGTGTAGATCGGATCGTCGCTGCGGCCCGCCATCCGGTCCTCGAACGCCTGATAATCGGCGAAGGCGAAAAGCGAGGTCTGGACGATCGGCGGGGTGATTGCGCCGCCCTCGCCATCGTAGGGCTGGGCGAGCAGGGTGGCGAGATCGGCATGGGGCAGGTCAGTCATTCGCCACGCTCCATGATCTCGCGAACCTCGGTTTCGACACGGTCGAGAATCCGGGCGGTGATGCGGGCGGCTTCCTCCTCGTTGCCTGCCGCGATCGCCTCGGCGAGCGGTCGGTGCATCGGGATGGTCGCCTCGCCGAGCTTCGGTTGACCGAAAGGTGTCTGATAGACGTCGTGAAACGCATGGTGGATCTGCCAGATGATCTGCAGGAACAGGGGGTTGCCGGTCGCCTCGTGGATCGCGGCGTGAAAACGGTGGTCGGCGGGGCGCCAGTCTTCCTCGCCCGCCTCGAAGATCGCCATCAGTTCGGCCATGCGCGCGAGGATGACCTTGCGCTGCTTGTCGCTGGCGTTGCGGGTCGCAAGGCGTACCGCCTCAATCTCCAAGGGGCGGCGGACGGCGTGCGTACGGATCAGGCTTTCGGCTTCGAGGCGCAGCGTCAGCGGCACATGGATCGAGCGGCGCGAGACTTCGGCGGCAAGCGTCGTGCCCGCACCCTTGTTGCGGGTGACGATCCCCATGCTTTGCCAGCTTTTCAGCACTTCCCGGATAGTGGACCGGCCGACGCCGAGGCGCTGGGCAAGGTCAAGCTCCGGCGGCAGCCGGTCGCCGACATCGATCCCTTCTTCCTCGATCAGCGCGACGAGGCGGTCGAGCACGGAGCGTTCCTCCGTTCCCGCCTTCTCGGTCGTCGGTTTCGCCTGAAGTGCCATTTCCCCTCCCGCCATGGAATCAGATCATACACATTGTCAGACATAGTTCAATCTTTGTCTGACAATGTTTGAGCGTAACGCCGCATACCCAGACAGGAGATCGGGGTATCGGAGTTGGGAAATCAAGCCTGTCGTGAGGCCGGGCGTTCAGCCGTGGCGGACGGCGTCGAGATGCCTGCCAAAATCGGCGGTCGCCATCAGCGCCCGACAGCGGGCGAAGCGCCCGTCGGCATAGGCGCGAAAATCGTCGGCGGGGTTCTCGTTGGCCAGCTGGATCAGGCCCCAGAGCGTCCAGAGAAGGTCGCACATCGCCTTGTAGATCACCATCCGCCCCCTGTCGGCGGCACCGGGTGCGCCCCCGAAATAGGCCATGAGCATCTCTTCGTCCTGATCCGCGTCAAAGCCGCCTTCGACCGACAGGTCGCCCAGATCCCACATCGGATCGTTCATGCCGGAATATTCCCAATCGACGATCCACATCCGCGCGCCCGTATCGAGGAAATTCTCGCACAGGGGGTCGCAATGGCATGGGGCGAGCGGCAGGGGATGGGCCGCCAAAGCTTCGCGCACCGCACCGGCCTCGGCCACCACATCGTGATAGCCATCGGGCAATGCCACATCCTTTGTCGCGAGGATCGAGAGATAATCGTCGATCATCGCAAAAAGCTCGAACCGGAAGGGAAAGACCGCGCCCGACGTGTGCAGCTTGCGGAAGGCCGCGCCCGCCCGTCCGGGCGATCCGGGCCGCGCGCGGAAGCTTTCCGGGCTCATCGTCACCGCGCCCTCGATGAAGCGCGTGGCCATGACGCCGGTCGCGTCGTCCATGTGTATGACTTCCGGACTGACGCCCGCCCGCGCCGCCTCGCGTGCCGCCACCGCCTCGTTGCGGCGGTCGATATATTCCTCGGTGCCCTTGCCGGGCAGACGCAGGCAGGTATCGCCGATCCGGTAGACGCGGTTCGTCAGCCCGCCCAGCCGCTCGGGCGTGCCGGACGCCCCGGGGATCGCGGCCAGTGTGGAAAGAAGCTCCGGATCGTCGGTCATTGCGTTCATTCCCCGTCTGTCCTCTGCCGGAACGATTTCACATTTTCGCGGCGCTGGCTATCATCGGCCGTGACGGCAGGAGAGTGCGATGGCAGAGAACGGACACGGCGGGCAATTGGGCGCTGTCTATCAGGCGGGGTCGCCGGACGAGATCGCGGCGCTTTATGACGGCTGGGCCCAGACCTACGAGGCAGAGATGGCGCAGGCGGGCTATCGGCATCCGAGCATCTGCCTTGCGCTTCTGGCGCGCCATCTGCCGCGCGGGGCGGCGCCCCTGCTGGATGCCGGGGCGGGGACGGGCCTCGTGGGCGAATGGCTGCGGATCGTGGGCTTTCCCGAGACGGACGCGCTCGACCTGTCCGAAGGGATGCTTGCCGTCGCGGCGCGCAAGGGCGTCTACCGGCAGCTTCACCGGCTCGCTCTTGGCGGGCCGTTGCCGTTCGCGGACGGGGCCTATGCCGGGATTGTCTCGGCCGGCGTCTTCACCACCGGCCATGTCGGGCCGGAAGGGCTCGATGAGCTTGTGCGCATCTGCCGCCTCGGCGGCGTGATCGTCTTGACGGTCAAGACCAGCCTGTGGTCCGCCGGGTTCGCGGATCATGTGACCGCCCTTGCACCAAAGGTGACGATCGTCGAACGGACCGAGCCCTACGTCTCGATGCCCGGCGAAACCGGCACGGTCCCCAGCATCGCACTTGCGCTTCGCCGCCACTGACCTCAGGCGCGGATACGCAGGGTGCCGGGGTCGTAAAGCGGCTCGAGCGTGACCTGCGCCGGGAAACGTTCGTTCGCGACGACAAGCTCATATCGACCCGAGGTCAGGTACCCGTCGCTGACGCCATCCGCCTTGCGCACATAGCCGTAGCCGATGGACTTGCCGACCGTATAGCCATAGCCGCCGGACGTGAGGTATCCTACCGTCTCGCCATTTCGAAGGATCGTCTCGCGTCCGACAAGGACCGCCTCGGGCGCGTCGAGCGTGAACGCCGCGAGGCGCTTCTTCAGCGGTTGGCCCGCGACCGCCTCAAGTGCCGCTCGCCCGATGAAATCGGCGTTGCGACGCATTTTCACCGCCCAGCCGAGGCCTGCTTCGAACGGCGTGTCGTTCGGCGTGATGTCGGAAGACCAGGCGCGATAGCCCTTTTCGAGCCTGAGGGATTCAATCGCGCGGTAGCCGACGGGGCGGATGCCCTCGCTCGCCCCGGCAGCCATCAGCGCGTCGAACACCGCGCCCGTAGCCGCGAGGGGGACGTGCAGTTCCCACCCCAGTTCGCCCACATAGGTGATGCGAAGCGCCCTGACCGTCGCCCCGGCAATCTCGATTTCGCGCACATGGCCGAAAGGGAAGGCGGCGTTCGAAACATCCGCCCCGGTCACCCGCGCCAGAACACCGCGCGCCTTCGGTCCCATCAGCGAAAGCGTGCCCCAGTCTTCGGTGATGTCGCGGATGGCCACATCGGCGTCGGGCAGGTGCTCGGAAATCCAGGCAAGGTCATGGGTGCGGAAGCCGGTGCCGGTGACGAGGTAGAACCTGTCCTCGGCCAGCCGCGCCACGGTCAGATCGGCCTCGATCCCGCCGCGCGAGTTCAGAAGCTGGGTATAGGTCAGCCGCCCCGGTGCCTTGGTGACGTCGTTGGCGCAGACATAGTCGAGCGCGCGGGCGGCATCGCGGCCAGTCACCTCGTACTTGGCGAAGGAGGATTGGTCGAAGATGCCCACCGCCTCGCGAACGTGCCGGTGCTCCTCGCCCACATGGGAAAACCAGTTCTGGCGACCCATGGAATAGATATCCCTCGCCTCTACGCCCTCAGGGGCGAACCAGTTCGGCCGTTCCCAGCCGAGCTTCGAGCCGAAGACCGCGCGATGCCCCTTCAGCCGTTCGTAGAGCGGAGAAGTGATGCGGGGGCGGCCGGATGTGTATTCCTCATGCGGGAA
This sequence comes from Frigidibacter sp. SD6-1, assembly GCF_030143255.1. Taxonomy (GTDB): domain Bacteria; phylum Pseudomonadota; class Alphaproteobacteria; order Rhodobacterales; family Rhodobacteraceae; genus TMP-24. The sequence continues at coordinate 231,264 of NZ_JARJNR010000006.1, read as the reverse complement.
GCCGATCGTGTAGTGCTTGCCGTAGGCTTCGCAGGTGCGATCGGAAACCCATTGCCGGTCGCGGTGCATGTCCGAGAAACGGCGTATATCGACCACCCAGAGGTCGAGCGGCGCCTCGCCCTTCATCACCCAGTCGGCCAGCACCCAGCCAGCTCCACCCCCCGATGCGATGCCGAACGCGTTGAAACCGGCGCCGACGAACATGTTCACGCATTCTGGCGCTGGCCCGAGGATGAAATTGCCGTCCGGTGTAAAGCTTTCGGGCCCGTTGATCATCTGCTTGACGCCGACCTGTTCCAGAGCCGGAACCCGGGCGATGGCCTGTACCAGATGCTGTTCGAAATGGTCGTAATCATCCTCGAACAGGTGGAACTGCCAGTCGTTCGGAATATCGCCAGTGTCGAGCGGCTGGGGGTTCGGCTCGTAGCCTCCCATGACGAGGCCGCCGACCTCTTCCTTGAAATAGGTGCGCCGGTCGGGGTCGCGCAGCGTCGGCGCGTCCCCTGACAGCCCGGGCACTTTTTCAGTCACGATATACTGGTGGCGCACCGCCTGCAGCGGCACGTTTATCCCCGCCATCGCGCCCACCTGCCGCGCCCACTGGCCCGCGCAATTGACGACCTTTTCGCAGGCGATCACGCCCTTGTCGGTCTCGACATGGGTGATCCGCGCGCCGTCCATGCGGAAGCCTGTGACGCTAACCCCTTCATGGATATTCGCCCCGTGCATCCGCGCGCCCTTCGCAAGCGACTGGGTGATGTCTGATGGCGATGCCTGCCCGTCGGTCGGCAGCCAGCTCGCGCCGACAAGGTCGGAGACGTCCATCAGCGGCCACATGCGCTTCACCTCTTCGGGCGAGATCAGATGCATTTCCATCCCGAAGCTTTTCGCCGTGGTTGCCAGACGCTTGTATTCCGTCCAGCGATCCGCATTCGTCGCAAGGCGCAGGCAGCCGGTCATCTTCCAGCCGGTCTCAAGCCCCGTCTCGGCGGCGAGCCCTTTGTAAAGGTCGACCGAATATTTCAGCACGCGCGTGATCGACGCGGAGGAGCGGAGCTGCCCCACCAGCCCCGCCGCATGCCAGGTCGAGCCTGAGGTCAGCTTGCCCTGTTCCAGAAGCATCACATCGGCCTTGTGGTCGCGCGCGAGGTGATAGGCGGTCGATGCGCCGATGATGCCGCCGCCGATGACGACGATCTGGGCATGGGAGGGAAGCGTCATGTCTGGTCCTTGGTCTTTGCCCGCTGGGGGGCGCGTTTGGGCGTGTCAGTGTGTCGTCAGGCCCAGCCGCTCGCGGGTGCGGGCGGCGGCGGCATTGATGAGGCGGTCGGTGATGATGGCGATGAAGGCGACGGCGAGACCGGCAACGAGGCCCCGGCCCGGATCGGCCTTGGTGAGCGCTATATAGACCTCCTGCCCGAGGTCGCGGGTGCCGACGAGCGCGGTGATGACGAGCATGGAGAGCGCGAACATGATCGTCTGGTTGAGACCGAGGAGAATTTCGGGCGCGGCGAGGCGCAGGCGGACCCGGAAGAGGATCTGCAAGGGCGTGCAGCCCATCGCCCGGCCCGCCTCGATCAGGCGCGGATCGACGCCCCGGAGGCCGAGGACCGTATAGCGGATCGCGGGCACGATGGCGTAAGCCACCACGGCGATCATCGCGGTGAAGTCACCGACGCGGAAGAGCATGACCACCGGCATCAGATAAACGAACGAGGGCAGGGTCTGCAGCGTGTCGATGATCAGCTGCACCGCGCGCCAGAGCCGGTCGCGCGTGGCCACCGCGATGCCCACGGGCACGCCGATGGCCATGGCGATCGCGGTCGAGATGCCGCAGAGGTAAAGCGTGATCATCGCCTTTTCCCACTGTCCCGTGGCGGCGATGAGGAAGGCGAGCGCCCCGGTCAGAAGCCCCAGCCGCCAGCCGCCCATGCGCCAGCCCGCGAAGGCAAGAAAGGCGGTGACACCCGCCCAGGGCAGGCCGACCATCAGCCGCTTGAACGGGACGAGAAGGTTGAGAAGGATCGCGTTCTTGATCGCCTCGAAATAGTCGAAGAAATTGACATTCAGCCACTGCACCGCCGCCGCCCAGAAGGCGGAGGTCGAAAGCTCCCATGCTTCGGGGTATTGCCGGACCGCTGGCAGGAACTGACCCGCAACATAGCCCGCCACGATGATCAGGGCCGCAGCGGCGATGCAGGGATGCCGGCGATGCCAGGGGCCGGCGACGGGGGCGGCGCGTTGCCTGACTGCCGCGGCCTGGCTCAGCCGGTCGAGCGCCACGGCCATGGCGACGATGGCGAAGCCCGCCTCGAGCCCCGCGCCGAAGTCGAGGCGGCGGAGTGCGGCAAGCACATCGAACCCGAGGCCCCCCGCACCGATCATCGAGGCGATGATCACCATGTTGAGCGACAGCATGATCACCTGGTTGACCCCGACCATCAGCGCGTCCTGTGCCGCCGGAACCAGTACCCGCCAGGTCATCTGTCGCCTCGTGCAGCCGACCATGCGGCCGAGGTCGTCGATCTCGGACGGGACCCGGCGCAGCGACAGGGTCGTCAACCGCGTCATCGGCGGCATGGCGTAGATCAGCGTCGCGACCACGGCGGCGGTCGGGCCGAAGCCGAACAGAATAAGGATCGGCACCAGATAGGCGAAGACCGGCATCGTCTGCATCAGGTCGAGAACAGGTTTCATCGCCCGGTCGAGCCACGGGTGGCGGAAGGCCGCGATGCCAATGAGCAACCCGCCGATCACGCCGATGGGGACAGCCACGAGGATCGAGGCGAGCGTGACCATTGCGCTTTGCCACTGGCCGAAGATCGCAATGAAAAGAAAGCACCCCATCGCGAGAAGGGCCGTCGCCCGACCCCGCACCCAATAGCCGACCAGGCCGAAAAGCAGGATGACGGCGGGCCATGGGATCGGTGGCAGAAGCTGGATCGCCTGACTGCCCTCGCCCCTCAGGAAGCCGGTGGACAGAAGGCTGAGCGCCGCGCGGTAGGGAACATCGATCACGGCGGCGATGAACCGGGTGACGTCGGAAAACCTGACCGGGCCGATCGCGGCCTCGTTCGTCAGCCATTTGACGAAGGAACCGATCCAGCGCTGGGCCGGGATGCGCAGTCCCTTGGGATAGTCGAAGGCCCAGGGCAGGGCCGCGGCGCCGGCAAGGCACAGAAGGACGAAAAGCGCCAGCGCCAAGGGCCAAAGCCAGCGGGCGCCCGATCTTCGGCCGGTGTCCTCCGGCGATATGTCAGCCGCGCTCATCCCTCGCCGCCCCCGAGCAGGAGCTGCACCACATCTTCCCGCCTGAGCCGCCCGGCAGGCGCGCCGTCTGCATCCACGACCGCGACCTCTGAGGCGCCTGCTAGGAAGGCGGGGCTCGCGTCGGCGACGGTCGCGGTCGCGGCGACGGTCGGGGCGTTCGCATCGGAAGGCGGGCCGGGCTGCATCACCGTGCGGACGCGCACCGCCTTGGCCTTCGGCACCGCACGGGTGAACTCGCGCACATAATCGGTCGCGGGGTTCATGACGATTTCTTCCGGCGTTCCGCATTGCACGATCGCGCCGTCCTTCATGATCGCGATCCGATCTGCCAGCCGGATCGCCTCGTCGAAATCATGGGTGATGAAGACGATGCTTTTCTTCAGGACTGATTGCAGACGCATGAACTCGCCCTGCAATTCGCGCCGGATCAGCGGATCGAGCGCCGAGAAGGGCTCGTCGAGGTACCACAGTTCCGGTTCGACGGCGAGCGAGCGGGCGATGCCCACGCGCTGTTGCTGGCCGCCCGACAGATGGCGGGGCAGGGCGCTTTCGCGGCCGGTGAGGCCGACGAGCGCGATCATCTCGCGCGCCCGCGCCTCACGTCTGGCGCGGTCCACGCCCTGTACCGCCAGCGGGAAGGCGACATTCTCCAGAACCGTCTGGTGCGGCAGAAGGGCGAAATGCTGAAAGACCATCCCCATCTTGTGGCGGCGGATGTCGATCATCTCCGCCTCGCTCGCGGTCAGAAGATTCCGGCCGTTGAAGAGGATTTCGCCCGCCGTCGGTTCGATGAGGCGCGACAGGCAGCGCACGAGCGTCGACTTGCCCGAACCGGAAAGCCCCATGATCACGAAGATCTCGCCTGCCCGCACCTCGATATTGGCATCCCTGACCGCCGGGATGAGGCCCGCGCCCTGCAGCGCCTCAAGCGACGGCGCGGGCCCGAGCGCGGCGAGCCGCCGTTCGGCATCGGCGCCGAACAGTTTCCAGACATTGCGGCAGATCAGCGTGGCGGGCGCGGTCATGAGGGCGAAGCTCGAACGGGGGCGGCAGCGGCTGCCGCCCGGTCAGGTTGACGATGGGGGTTGCGGAGCGGCCTTACTGGCCGATCCAGCCCTTCCAGCGCGCCTCGTTCGCGCCCATCCAGTCGGCGACCACGGCTTCGACTGTCTTGCCGTTCAGGTCGACCTCGGTGATCATCGCGCCCATCTCGTCATTGTCGATGGTGAAGGCGGTGATCGCCTTGTGCGCGCCGGGCCATTTGTCCTTGAGGCCCGCCCAGCCGACCTTCCAGATCTCGCCGAACGGTTTGCCGCAGTCATAGGCGAGGTCGGGGTTCAGGCCCGCAGCCGGATCATTGTAGCAGTCGGCCGAATATTCCGGGAATTCGACCCATTCGCCCTCGTATTTCGCGGGCGCCCAGTGCGGGGCATAGATCCACAGCATGATCGGCGCCTGACGCTGATAGGCGCTTTCCAGTTCGGCGAAGAGCGCGGCATCGGTCCCGGCATGGATCACCTCGAACGGCAGGTCCAGCGCCTCGACCCGTTCGTCATCGAACCCGCCCCAGGTCACGGGGCCGCCAAGGTACCGACCCTTCGGCGCGGTTTCGGCGGTCGAGAAAGCCTCGGCGCAGGCCGGGTCCTTCAAGGCTTCCCAATTCGGCAGGCCCGGGCATTTTTCCTTCATGTAGGAGGGGTACCACCATTCTTCCTTGGCCTTCATGCCGGTCGGGCCCAAGACCTCGGTCTTGCCGGTGGCGGTCGAGGCATCCATCGCCTCGCGCCCCGTCGTTTCCCACATTTCCATGGCGACGTGCAGATCGCCGGTTTCGAGCCCTGCGAACTGGGCAAGATAGTCGGCCTGCACATATTCGACGTTGTAGCCTGCCTTCTTCAGGACCTCGCCCATCAGCTCGGTGGTGATGAGCTGGCCGGTCCAGTCATGCAGGGTCAGCTTGATCGGGTCGGTCGATTCCTGCGCACCGGCTGCAGCGGCAGAGCCGAGAAGCATGGCAAGTGTCAGGCGCGTCAGGGCGACACGCGGTGAGGTCGGTCTGGCGGTCATCTGTGAACTCCCTGAAATCTGTTGGCAGCGTCTTCTGGCCGCCCCCCCCGGCGACCGCGCGCTGAGAGAAAGTAACGCGCGGCGGAGCGGCCTCTGTCAACAGGAAATGTGGGCTTTTGTGGATATCATGACCGAACCATGTGAGATTGCGATACCGGCCGTGTCGCCTTGCAAAGGCGTTGACGGTCGTCGCCGCCGACCATGCTGCACGGACGGGCACGAGAGCGGATGAGGACAGGCCGATCTGCGCCGATCTTCGACATCTTGAGGTAGAGACAAAGTTTTTGGGTTGAGAAAAATTTTTTGTAGTGTAAGCCAGTAGCCGGTCCCTGGGGAGGAACTGCTGAGAATGTCTGAAGCGGGTGAAAAGCCGGTCGGTGTGATCGGCCACCTGATCCGGAAACGCCGCCGCCAGCTGCATCTGACGCTGCAGCAGCTTGGCGAGCGTTCGGGCGTTTCCTTCAGCTATCTCAGCCAGCTTGAACGCGACAATGCAACGCCGACGCTTGGCACGCTCGCGCAGGTCGCCAAGGCCCTTGGTGTAGGCGTCGATTATTTCATTGCCACGCCCCGTCCCGCCGATTCGGTGACGCGCGCCGGGAACCGGATGCGGTTCTCGATCAACGGCTCGTCGATCCAGTATGAACGGATCGGCGCGGAGTTTCCCGGCAACGAGCTTTCCGCCTTCATCATGCATGTGCCGCCCGGCTTCCGATCCGAGACGGTCAGCCATGAAGGCGAGGAGATCGTCTATGTGATGGACGGCGAGATCGTGCAGGTCGTCGATGCGACCGAGTTCACCCTCGGCGTCGGCGACAGCCTGCATTATCGCGGCACCAGCCCGCATTCCTATCGCAACGATGGCGCCGACCCGGCCCGGATCTTCTGGTCGGGCACGCTTACCCTTTTCCACACACCGGGCGCGGGCGCCTTTTCGCCGCCGGACAATGGCACAGACAAGAGACGGAAGACCTGAAGATGACGGCACAAACCTTGGCCAACGTGACCGATGCGCGGCTTGCGCGACTGAGGCAGAGGATGCAGGAAGAAGGCGTCGACCTGACCGTTCTCGGCCCGACCAACCATCTGCGCTGGCTTGCGGGTCTCGACCCGCATGGCGACGAGCGGCCGGTGATGCTGTTCATCTCGCAGGCCTATGCGGGCATGCTGATGCCGGTGCTGAATGCCGCCAGCGTGCGCCAGCATACCGACCTTCCGTTCCACACCTGGCGCGATGACGAAGGGCCTGCGGTCGCGCTTGGCGATCTGATCGCCGCCACCGGCGTCGATCCGGCGAACCTGAATGTCGCGCTGGACGAAGGCATGCGCGCCGATTTCGCCTTGCGCGTCCTCGATGCCCTGCCGGGTGCGCGGCGGACCTTCACCCACGGGACCGTCAGCGCGCTGCGGTCAGAGAAGGAAGACACGGAATATCGCGCGCTGAAGGCCAGCGCGCTCATCAACGACCGGGCGGTGATGGCAGGGTTCGATGCACTGCGCGAGGGGATGACGGAAAAGGACGTGGCCGAGGTGATCGCGGCCCATTACGCCTCGGAAGGGGCAAGGACCGAGTTCATCTCGGTCTGTTTCGGGGCGAACGGCGCCTTCTGTCACCATCACACCGGCGAAACGCGGCTGACGCGCGAAACAGCGGTGCTGATCGACGCGGGCTGCCGTTTCATGGGCTATCCGTCCGACATGACGCGGGCGGGCTGGTTCGGCACAAACCCGGATGCGGAGTTCCTGACGGTCGCGGGCGTGGTCGAGGGCGCGGTTCAGGCGGCGCTTGCCGCGTCGAAGCCGGGCGTGGCGGCGCGCGAGGTCGACCGCGCGGCGCGTGGCGTGATCACCGAAGCGGGCTATGGCCCGAACTTCCTGCACCGGACCGGCCACGGGCTGGGGATCGAACTGCATGAGGAACCCTACATCAGCGGCGCCTCCGAACGCCCGCTCGGCCCCGGCAATGTCTATTCGATCGAACCGGGCGTCTATCTGGCCGACCGGTTCGGCGTCAGGCTCGAGGAGGTCGTCTTCCTCAGGCCCGAGGGCGCGGAGGTCTTGAGCGAGATGCCGCGCACCCCGGTGATCCGGGGCTAGGAATTCCCGGCCCTCCCCGGAGGGTCGGCAATGCCCCGGCCAGGCCCGGCCGGGTTCAACCATAACCTGAAAGGAAACAGGGAAATGAAACTTTTGACCCGTTTGGCAACCGGCATGGTCATGGCCGGCCTTCTCGGCGGTGCGGCGGCCGCGAAGACGCTCGTCTATTGCTCGGAAGGATCGCCCGAAGGCTTCGACCCGGCGCCCTACACCGCCGGAACCACCTTCGACGCCTCGGCCGTGCCGCTCTACAACCGTCTCGTCGAGTTCGAGAAAGGCACGACCAACGTCATTCCCGGCCTGGCGGAAAGCTGGGACGTCTCGGCCGACGGCATGGAATATACGTTCCACCTGCGTCCGGGCGTGAAATTCCATTCGACCGAATTCTACACCCCGTCGCGCGACTTCAACGCCGATGACGTGGTCTTCTCGTTCGAGCGTCAGGGCAAGGAAGACAACCCCTACTTCTCCTACATCGAAGGCATCACCTACGAATATTACGGCGGCATGGAGATGAATGTCGTCATCAAGGAAGTGCAGAAGGTCGATGACCTGACGGTGAAGTTCGTGCTGACCCGCCCCGAGGCGCCGTTCCTGGCGAACCTCGCGATGGCATTCGCCTCGATCACCTCGAAGGAATATGCCGACAAGCTCGCCGCCGACGGCAAGCAGGCCGACTTCAACCAGGCGCCGATCGGCACCGGGCCCTACCAGTTCGTCGCCTACCAGAAGGATGCGGTGATCCGCTACAAGGCCAACCCCGACTACTGGGGCGGCAAGCAGGCGATCGACGACCTGATCTTCGCGATCACGCCGGATGCGGCGGTGCGGGTCCAGAAGCTGCAGGCGGGTGAATGCCACGTGGCACCCTATCCGGCGCCGGCCGACATCGCGGGCCTGAAGGGCAATGCCGATCTGACCGTGATGGAACAGGCTGGCCTGAACGTCGCCTACCTCGCCTACAACACCTCGGTCGCACCGTTCGACAATGCCAACGTTCGCAAGGCGCTGAACATGGCGATCAACGAGCAGGCGCTGATGGACGCCGTCTATCAGGGCACCGGCCAGCCCGCGAAGAACCCGATCCCGCCGACGATGTGGTCCTACAACGACAGCGTCGCGGATGACGGCTACGATCCGGAAGCGGCCAAGAAGATGCTCGAGGAAGCGGGCGTCAAGGACCTGTCGATGAAGGTCTGGGCGATGCCGGTGCAGCGTCCCTACATGCCGAACGCGCAGCGCGCGGCCGAACTGATCCAGGCCGACTTCGCTGCCGTGGGCGTGAATGTCGAGATCGTCTCGTACGAATGGGGCGAGTACCTGAAGAAGTCGACCGAGAAGAACCGTGACGGCGCGGTCATCCTCGGCTGGACCGGCGACAATGGCGACCCGGACAACTTCATGGGCGTGCTTCTCGGCTGCGCCGGTGCTGTCGATGGCGGCTCCAACCGCGCCCAGTGGTGCAACGAAGAGTTCGACGGGCTGATCCAGAAGGCAAAGGTCACCGCCGATCAGGCCGAACGCACCAAGCTATATGAAGAAGCGCAGGTCGTCTTCAAGCGCGAGGCGCCCTGGGCGACGCTCGGCCATTCGACCGTCTTCATGCCGATGTCCACGAAGGTCTCGGGCTATGTCATGGACCCGCTTGGCTCGCATGACTTCGAAGGCGTCGACATCGCTGAATAATAACAACTGACATGAAGCGCGCCGGTTCATCCGGCGCGCTTTCATTCTGGGGGACCCCATGTTTCGCTTCCTTCTGGGCAAGCTTGCCTATCTGGTGCCGACCTTCATCGGCATCACCATCGTCGCCTTCGGTTTCGTGCGCGTGCTGCCCGGCGATCCGGTCCTTCTGATGGCGGGCGAACGCGGCCTGACGCCCGAGCGCCATGCCGAACTGTCGGCGCAGCTGGGTTTCGACCGGCCGATCTGGCAGCAGTATCTCGATTTCCTCGGGCGCTTGTTCCAGGGCGATTTCGGCACGTCGCTGGTGACGAAAAAGCCGGTGCTGACGGAGTTCTTCACGCTCTTCCCTGCAACGCTGGAGCTGAGCCTCTGCGCGATCCTTCTGGCCACCGCCGTCGGCCTGCCGCTTGGCATCTTCGCGGCGATCCGGCGGGGATCGTGGTTCGACCAGGTCTCGATGTCCTCGGCCCTCGTCGGCTATTCGATGCCGATCTTCTGGTGGGGCCTCCTCCTCATCATCTTCTTCTCGGGCGTCCTGGGCTGGACCCCGGTTTCGGGCCGCATATCGCTCATGTTCTACTTCCCGACCGTGACCGGCTTCATGACGATCGACAGCCTCCTGTCCGGTCAGGACGGCGCCTTCACCTCGGCCCTCTCGCACCTGATCCTGCCAACGATCGTGCTGGCCACGATCCCGATGGCGGTCATCGCGCGGCAGGCGCGGTCGGCGATGCTTGAGGTTCTGGGCGAAGATTATGTGCGTACCGCCCGCGCGAAGGGCCTGTCGGCCTGGCGCGTCGTGGGGCTCCATGCGCTCCGCAATGCGCTTATCCCGGTCATCACCACCATCGGCCTGCAGGTCGGCACGCTGATGGGCGGCGCCATTCTGACCGAGACAATTTTCTCCTGGCCCGGCATCGGCAAGGCGATGGTCGATTCGATCTCGCGCCGGGACTATCCGTCGGTGCAGGGCGGGCTTCTGATCATCGCGGCCCTCGTCATGACGGTGAATCTTCTGGTCGATCTGCTCTACGGCCTCATCAACCCCCGCATCCGGCATCGGTGACATCATGACAACAACAACCGAAATCGAGCCGATGGCCGCAACCGGGCTGCGCGCCCAACTGTCGGAATTCTGGCATTACTTCAGCGTGAACAAGGGCGCGGTCATCGGGCTTTGGGTCTTCGTGGCGCTGGTTCTGGTCGCGCTCTTCGCCCCGCTCATCGCGCCGCATGACCCGATCGAGCAGGTGCGCGATGCGCTCCTCATGCCGCCCGCCTGGGCGGAGAAAGGCGATGCGCGCTTCCTCCTTGGCACGGATGCGGTCGGGCGCGATATCCTGTCGCGGCTCATTTTCGGCGCGCGCTATTCGCTCTTCATCGGCTGTGTCGTCGTGGTCGTGGCCCTGTCGGGCGGCATCCTGATCGGCCTTGTCGCCGGGTTCTTCGGCGGCTGGGTCGATACGGTGATCATGCGGGTGATGGATGTGATCCTCGCCTTTCCGTCGCTCCTCCTCGCGCTGGTGCTGGTGGCGATCCTCGGGCCCGGTCTGACGAACGCGATGATCGCCATCGCTTTGGTGCTGCAACCCCACTTCGCGCGGCTGACCCGCGCCGCCGTGATGGCCGAACTGCCGCGCGAATATGTGATGGCCTCGCGGGTCGCGGGCGCGGGCAAGATGCGGCTGATGTTCCGCACCATCCTGCCCAACTGCCTCGCCCCCCTGATCGTGCAGGCGACGCTCTCCTTCTCGGGCGCGATCCTCGATGCCGCCGCGCTTGGTTTCCTTGGCATGGGCGCGCAGCGCCCGACACCGGAATGGGGTACGATGCTGGCCGAGGCGCGGGAGTTCATCCTGGCCGCCTGGTGGGTCGTGACCTTCCCGGGCCTCGCCATCCTGATCACCGTTCTGGCGATCAACCTGATGGGCGACGGTTTGCGCGATGCGCTCGACCCCAAACTGAAGCGGAGCTGATCCATGGGACTTCTTCTTGAAATCCGCAATCTCTCGGTCAGCTTCGATACCGCCGCCGGGCCTTTCAAGGCGGTCGACGGGATCGACCTGACCCTGAGCGAGCGCGAGGTTCTGGCAATCGTCGGCGAAAGCGGATCGGGCAAGTCGGTCGGGATGCTCGCCGTCATGGGCCTTCTGCCGCCGACCGCGACGGTGACGGCCGATGTGATGAAGTTCGCGGGCAAGGACCTTCTGGGCCTGTCGCCGAAAGAACGCCGCAAGATCATCGGCCGCGACATCTCGATGATCTTCCAGGAACCGATCGCCAGCCTCAATCCCTGCTTCACCGTGGGTTTCCAGCTGGCAGAGACCCTGCGCGAACATCTGGGCATGTCGAACAGGGAAGCGCGCGCGCGGTCCATCGAGCTTCTGACCCAGGTCGGCATCCCGAACCCCGAAGAGCGGCTGTCGGCCTTTCCGCACCAGATGTCGGGTGGCCAATGCCAGCGGGTGATGATCGCCATGGCGATTGCCTGCAATCCGAAGCTTCTGATCGCGGATGAGCCGACGACCGCGCTCGACGTGACGATCCAGAAGCAGATCCTCGACCTGATCATGGGTCTGCAGGAAAAGCACGGGATGGGGCTGATCATGATCACGCACGACATGGGCGTCGTGGCCGAAACCGCAGACCGCGTGATCGTCCAGTACCGCGGCAAGAAGATGGAGGAGGCGGGTGTGCTCGACCTCTTTGAGCGCCCGCAGCATCCCTATACGAAGGCGCTTCTGTCGGCGCTGCCGGAAAATGCCACGGGCGACCGGCTGCCCACGGTCGGCGAGATGATGGAGACGGCCCAATGAAGATGATGCTGGAAGCCAAGGGCCTGACCCGGGATTATGTCTCTGGTGGTGGCCTGTTCGGACGCGCCAAGTCGGTAAGGGCGCTGCATGGCATCAGTTTCGCGGTCGAGGAAGGCAAGACGCTTGCCATCGTCGGCGAGAGCGGTTGCGGCAAGTCGACGCTTGCCCGGATCATCACGCTCATTGACCCGGCCTCGGGCGGCACGCTGACGATGGATGGCCAGGCGGTCGACGTCAGCCGCGCCAGCCCGCCGCGCGACCTGCGCCGCAAGGTCCAGATCGTGTTCCAGAACCCCTATGGCTCGCTCAACCCGCGCCAGAAGGTCGGCGACATGCTGATGGAGCAGCTCTATCTCAACACCGACCACACCGCCGAGGAGCGGCGGGCAGAAGCCTATGCGATGCTCGCCAAGGTCGGGCTGAAGCGCGAGCATTTCAACCGCTATCCGCACATGTTCTCCGGCGGTCAGCGCCAGCGGCTGGCGATTGCGCGGGCGCTTATGGTCCGCCCGAAGATACTCGTGCTGGACGAACCCGTCTCGGCGCTGGACCTGTCGGTGCAGGCGCAGGTCCTGAACCTTCTGGCCGATCTGCAGGACGAGTTCGGTCTGACCTATGTCTTCATCAGCCATGACCTGTCGGTGGTGAAATACATCGCCGACACGGTGATGGTGATGTTCAAGGGCGAGGTTGTCGAATACGGGCCGCGCGAAGAGGTCTTCGCCAACCCGCAGCACGACTATACCCGCATGCTTTTCGCCGCCACCCCGCGCGCCGATGTGGAAAGCATCCGCGCCCGGCTTGAGCGCAAGCGCGCCGCCTGACGCGTTCACGCGCGCGTGATTCGACCGGCCGCCGGGAAACCGGCGGCCGGTTTTGTTCGCGCGCGCCCCGTCTGTTCCGGCTGGATGCGGCGGTCTTGGCCCAGCCTGTCGCCGCGTCAACCGGCAGCCTGTTGAAACATTTGCGGAAATGGGCCTGTGGCGACGGTCATTAACAGGAAACTCTGCTGATATGTGAAGAAATTTACAAAAAAATCCTTTCGTTAAAGTGGGTTATCAAGGAATTAATATTGCGCTATGCTCGTCATCAACTGGCGCTGCCCCTTCCCGCAGCGCCCCGGGGGAAATGCGGGTCCGGCCGGCCCGCCGATGAGGAGAAAAGCATGTCCGAGACCGGTTCTGCCCAGCACCTTCACCCTGCGCCTGAGGAATTCGTCGCGCGCGCCCATGTGGACCGCGCCAAGTACGACGACATGTACCGCGCCTCGGTCGATGACCCGGCGGCCTTCTGGGGCGCGCATGGCAAGCGCGTGGACTGGATCAAGCCCTTCAGCCGGGTCAAGAATACCGACTTCACCTTCGGCCAGGTCTCGATCAAATGGTTCGAGGATGGCCAGCTGAACGTGGCGGCCAATTGCATCGACCGCCACCTCGCCAAACGTGGCGGCCAGACAGCGATCATCTGGGAGCCGGACGATCCGGCAACGCCTGCCCGCCATATCTCGTACAAGGAACTGGCCGACAAGGTCGGGCGCATGGCGAACGTGCTGAAGGCGCAGGGCGTCAAGCGCGGCGACCGGGTGATCATCTACATGCCGATGATCCCCGAGGCGGCCTATGCGATGCTCGCCTCGGCCCGGATCGGCGCGATCCATTCGGTGGTGTTCGGCGGCTTTTCCCCTGACGCGCTTGCCAACCGCGTGAACGATTGCGAGGCAAAAGTGGTGATCACCGCCGACACCGCGCCACGCGGCGGCAAGCGGACGCCCCTGAAGGCCAACGCCGACGCGGCGCTTCTGCATTGTTCGGACAAGGTGAAATGCCTTGTCGTCAAACATACCGGCGACCAGACCACCTGGGTCGAGGGGCGCGACGTGGACGTGCTGGCGGAAATGGCCAAGGCCAGCCCCGATTGCCCGGCAGAGGCGATGGATGCGGAAGACCCGCTCTTCATCCTTTATACCTCCGGCTCCACCGGCAAGCCGAAGGGCGTCGTGCATACCTCGGGCGGCTATCTCGTCTATGCGGCGATGACGCATGAGCTGACCTTCGATTACCACGAGGGCGACGTCTACTGGTGCACGGCGGATGTGGGCTGGGTCACCGGCCACAGCTATATCGTCTATGGCCCGCTGGCGAACGGCGCGACCACGCTGATGTTCGAAGGCGTGCCGACCTGGCCCGACGCGGGCCGGTTCTGGGAGGTCTGCGCCAAGCACAAGGTCACGCAGTTCTATACCGCGCCGACCGCGATCCGTGCGCTGATGGGGCAGGGGCCGGAATGGGTGGAAAAGCACGACCTGTCGTCCCTGCGCCTGCTCGGCACCGTGGGCGAGCCGATCAATCCCGAAGCCTGGGTCTGGTATGACAAGTACGTTGGCAAGGGCCGCTGCCCGATCGTCGACACATGGTGGCAGACCGAAACCGGTGGCCATCTGATCACGCCCCTGCCGGGCGCGATCCCGACGAAGCCCGGTTCGGCCACGCTGCCCTTCTTCGGCATCCGGCCAGAGGTGCTGAACGCGGAGAGTGGCAAGGTGCAGGAAGGCAATGGCGTCGACGGCGTTCTCTGCATCGCCGATTCATGGCCGGGCCAGATGCGCACCGTCTGGGGCGATCACCAGCGGTTCCAGGAAACCTATTTCCAACAGTACAAGGGCTACTACTTCACCGGCGACGGCTGCCGCCGGGATGAGGACGGCTATTACTGGATCACCGGCCGCGTCGATGACGTGATCAACGTCTCGGGCCACCGCATGGGCACGGCCGAGGTCGAAAGCGCGCTCGTCGCCCATGCGCAGGTGGCCGAGGCCGCCGTCGTCGGCTACCCGCACGAAATCAAGGGACAGGGCATCTATGCCTATGTGACGCTGATGAAAGGCGTGGAGGCCACCGACGACCTGCGCAAGGAACTGGTGAAATGGGTCCGGACAGAGATCGGCCCGATCGCCAGCCCTGACCTGATCCAGTGGGCGCCGGGCCTGCCCAAGACCCGGTCGGGCAAGATCATGCGCCGGATCCTGAGGAAGATCGCCGAGAACGATTACGGCGCGCTTGGCGATATCTCGACGCTCGCCGATCCGTCGGTGGTCGAGGACCTGATCAACAACCGCATGAACCGGGCGTGACGATGGCGAACGAGGTTCTTACCCGGTCGCCGGTCGTCGTCCTGCTCGGGCCTCCGGGTGCCGGCAAGGGCACGCAGGCGCGTATGCTGGAAGAGGCTTTCGGCCTCGTCCAGCTTTCGACCGGCGATCTTCTGCGTGCGGCGGTTGCTGCGGGAACGCCCGCCGGTCTTGCGGCCAAGGCGGTAATGGAGGCGGGCGGGCTCGTATCGGACGAGATCGTGCTCGACATCCTTGCCGACCGGATGGCCGCACCCGATACGGGTGCTGGCGTCATCCTCGATGGCTTCCCCCGCACCACCGCGCAGGCCGAGGCGCTTGATCGCATGCTCTCCGCGCGGGGGCAGAAGGTCGACACCGCGATCAGCCTGGAAGTCGAGGACGAGGCCATGATCGACCGCATCGCAGGGCGGTTTACCTGCTCCGATTGCGGCGAAGGATATCACGATACCCACAAGCAACCCGCCCGGGCGGGCACTTGTGACAGATGCGGCGGCACGGCGTTCAAGCGCCGGGCCGACGACAAGGCCGAAACGGTGCGGGAAAGGCTGAAAGCCTATCACGCCCAGACGGCACCGCTGATCGCCTATTACGAAGGCAAGGGCGTGCAGGACCGGGTCGATGCGATGGCTTCCATCGCAGAGGTCCGCCGCGCGCTTCAAGCCGTCGTAGGCCGCGTGTCAGCCTGAGGAGGGGCCAGCGCCCCGGGAGGAGGGGCGCCGGTTGGCAATGACAACAAAGGGAGTAGCAGACATGGCGGACAAATCGACGTCCAACGCCTACTGGGCTGCGAACGTCCGGGTGATCCTGATCTCGCTTGCGATCTGGTTCGTCTGTTCGTTCGGGCTTGGCATCATTCTTCGCCCGGCGCTTTCGGGCATTCACATCGGCGGCGCCGACCTTGGCTTCTGGTTCGCCCAGAACGGGTCGATCTATGTCTTTCTTGTGCTGATCTTCGCCTACGCCGCGAAGATGAACAAGCTCGACAAAGAATACGGCGTGGAAGAGTAAGGGGACGGGGACAGATGGATCAGTTTACCCTCAACCTGATTGTGGTGGGCATGACTTTCGCCCTCTACATCGGGATCGCGATCTGGGCCCGTGCGGGCTCGACCGCAGAATTCTATGCAGCCGGTCGCGGCGTTCATCCGGTGATGAACGGCATGGCCACGGGCGCCGACTGGATGTCGGCGGCCTCGTTCATCTCGATGGCGGGCATCATCGCCCTGTCGCCGGCTGGCGGCTACCAGCAATCGGCCTTCCTGATGGGCTGGACGGGCGGTTATGTGCTGCTTGCCCTTCTGCTTGCGCCCTATCTGCGCAAGTTCGGCAAGTTCACCGTGCCTGAGTTCATCGGCGACCGCTTCTATTCGGGCACGGCGCGGCTTGTGGCCGTCGTCTGCCTGATCGTCATCTCGGTCACCTATGTTATCGGCCAGATGCGCGGCGTCGGCGTGACTTTCTCGCGCTTCCTCGAAGTGTCGACGGACAACGGCCTTTATATCGGCGCGGCGATCGTGTTTGCCTACGCGGTCCTCGGCGGCATGAAGGGCATCACCTATACACAGGTGGCGCAATATGTCGTGCTGATCATCGCCTACACGATCCCGGCGATCTTCATCTCGCTGCAGCTGACCGGCAGCTTCCTGCCCCAGCTTGGCCTGATCGGCAGCTACGCGCCGCAGGGCGGCGAAGTGGCGATGCTCGAGAAGCTTGATCAGGTCGTGACGGAACTGGGCTTCACCGCCTACACGGCCGACACGTCGAACATGTTCAACATGGTTCTCTTCACCATGTCGCTCATGATCGGGACCGCCGGTCTGCCGCACGTCATCATCCGCTTCTTCACCGTTCCCAAGGTTTCGGACGCGCGGTCGTCCGCGGGCTGGGCGCTGGTGTTCATCGCGCTTCTCTATACCGTCGCCCCGGCGGTAGGCTCGATGGCGCGGCTGAACCTGACCACGACCTTCTGGCCGAACGCGGTGACCGGCAATGCCCTTGACGGCGACGCGATTGCGCTTGCCGACATCGACAGCAAGCCGGAACTGGCCTGGATCAATACCTGGAAGGCGACGAAACTGCTTGAGTTCAGCGATCTCAACGGCGACGGCAAGATCCAGTACTTCAACGAACCGAAGGCGGTGACTGCTGCCAACAAGGCGCTCGCCGATGCCTCCAAGGCGCTGGCGGACTCGACCGAAGCCGACAAGTCGGCCCTGGAAGCCAAGGTGGCGGAAGCCAAGGCGGCGGTCGATGCGGCACTGGCCGAAGCCACGCTCGGCGGCAAGTCGCTGGCCGAACGCGGGCTCGTCGGCAACGAAGTGACCAAGATCGACAATGACATCATGGTCCTTGCCAACCCCGAGATCGCCAAGCTTCCGGGTTGGGTGATCGCGCTTGTCGCCGCCGGTGGCCTTGCTGCCGCGCTCTCGACGGCGGCGGGGCTTCTGCTGGCCATCTCGTCGGCCATCAGCCACGACCTGATCAAGGGTTCGCTGAACCCGCAGATCTCTGAGAAGGGCGAACTTCTTGCCGCCCGTATCTCGATGGGTGTCGCCATCGCGGTGGCGACCTGGCTTGGCCTCAACCCGCCCGGCTTTGCCGCGCAGGTGGTCGCTCTGGCCTTCGGTCTGGCAGCTGCCACGATCTTCCCGGCGCTGATGATGGGGATCTTCTCGACCCGCATCAACAAGGAAGGGGCGATCTCGGGCATGCTGGCCGGTCTGGCGTTCACATCGGTCTACATCTTCCTCTACCTCGGCTGGTTCTTCATCCCGGGTACGAACGTCTACGAAAACACCGCGGCGAACTACTTCTTCGGGATCTCGCCCTTGTCGATCGGGACGGTCGGCGCCCTGGTGAACTTCGTCGTTGCCTATGTGGTGACGGGCATGACGAAGGCCCCGCCGCAAGAGGTGGTCGAGCTGGTCGAGTCGATCCGCATCCCGAAAGGGGCGGGCGCGGCTCAGGCCCACTGATGACAGATGCGCCCCCGGCCCAAGGTCGGGGGCGTTCCCTTTTGACAGGCATTCCAAATGAGCGAAGGGTTGGATACAGTCACCGGCTTTCTGGACGCGGTCCATCCCTACGACAGTCTGCCGCGGGACGAGCTGGCGCGCGTCGCCGGTTCCTTCAGCCGCAGAACCTACGCGAAAGGCGCGGCGATCTATCAGATCGGCCAGCCGCTTGACGGGCTCTACCTGATCCGCGCGGGCGCGGTCGAGGTGAAGGACAGCCTCGGCCAGACCATATCGCTTCTCGGCCCCCGCAACTCTTTCGGCGAGCGCGGCCTCGCACGGGACGGACTGGCCGTTACATCGGCATCGGCGACAGACGACAGCGAGATACTCGTCCTGCCGCCTGCCGAATATCGCAGGCTGCTGGGCACAAGTGCGGCGTTCGAGCGGTTCTTTGGTCGTGGCCGCGCGAGCGAGCCGCGCAGCGCCGGGATCGCCACCCGCAAGGTGGCGGACCTGATGGCGCAGGCGTCGGTCACGGTGACGCCCGTCGATACGGTCGAGGAGGCTGCGCGGCGGATGCGCGATGCGGGCGTCTCTTCGGTCGGGGTCGTCGAGGGCGAACGGCTCGTGGGCATCCTCACGACGCGCGACATGACCGGGCGCGTGCTGGCGGCGGGCCTGCCGGGCGCGACGCCGGTCGGGGCGGTCATGACACGCGATCCGGTGTCGCTGGGGCCTGAAGCACTCGGCTCGGATGTGCTGCATCTGATGTACGAACGCCGCATCGGCCATCTGCCGGTGGTCGACGGCGGGCGGCTCGTCGGCATGGTCACCCAGACCGATCTCACCCGCTTTCAGGCGGTGGGCTCCGGCCAGATTGTCCGCGATGTGGCGGCGGCGGCCACGGTCGCCGAGATGGCGGCGGCAACCGCGCGCATCCCGCAGCTTCTGGCGCAGCTCGTCGGCGCGAACACGCCGCATGAGGTCACCACCCGCCTCATCACCGATGTCGCCGATACGGTGACGCGCCGGCTGCTGGCCATGGCCGAGGAAAAGCTTGGCCCCCCGCCCGTGCTCTACCTCTGGCTCGCCTGCGGCAGCCAGGGGCGGCAGGAACAGACGGGCGTCAGCGATCAGGACAATTGCCTGATGATCGAGGATGCCGCGACCGAGGCGGACATGGACTATTTCGCGGCGCTCGCCCGCATCGTGTCGGACGGGCTGAACGACTGCGGCTATGTTTATTGCCCTGGCGACATGATGGCCACCAATCCCAAATGGTGCCAGCGCGTCGCGGTCTGGCGCGACTATTTCCGCGGCTGGATCGCCACGCCCGATCCGATGGCGCAGATGCTGGCGAGCGTGATGTTCGACCTGCGCCCGATTGGTGGCACGGTGGGCCTGTTCGCCGATCTGCAGCGCGAGACGCTGGAACGGGCCGCGAAGAATTCGATCTTCGTCGCCCATATGGTCGCCAACAGCCTGAAACACGCCCCGCCGCTGGGGCTCCTGAGAGGCTTTGCCACCATCCGCTCGGGCGAGCACAAGGACAGGATCGACATGAAGCATAATGGCGTTGTGCCGGTCACCGACCTTGCGCGCGTCTATGCGCTGATCGGGCGGATCGAGGCCGTGAACACCCGCGCCCGGCTGGAGGCGGCAGAGGCGGCAGGCGTGATCTCGGCCTCGGGCGCGCGCGATCTGATCGCGGCCTATGACCTGATCGCCGAGATGCGGCTTGTCCATCAGATGCGCCTCGTGCGCGCAGGGGCAAAGCCCGACAATTTCCTAGCGCCCTACGACCTGGCGGATTTCGACCGCAGCCACCTGCGCGACGCCTTCGTCGTCGTGCGCACCATGCAATCCGCCGTGGGACAGTCCCGCGGCGCCCCGGGATGACAGAATGGCCCTTGAACTGATCGCCGCCCTTGCCGCCGCCTTCGCCCTTGCAGGCATCGCCATGCTCGCCCGGCGCCTGTCCGGCGGGCGCATGCCCAGATGGATCGTTCCGGCCGCCGCCGGGATCGGGCTCATCGGCTTCACCATCTGGTCGGAATATGACTGGTACCACCGCGCCACCGCCGACCTGCCCGAGGGTGTGACGGTGGTCTGGCAAGACAGAGGCGCGATGCCGCTCAGGCCATGGACCTACCTCTTCCCGCTGACGACGCATTTCGTGGCGCTCGATCGGCGCGAGATGGCGGCGCATCCGGTTCGGCCGGAGCTGCGCATGGCGCAGGTTTATGATTTCGGCCGCTGGCGGCCGGTGCAGGCGGCTCTCATGGTCTTTGATTGCGCCGGGGGGCGTCATGCGCTGCTGACGGCGGGGGCGGAAGTCACGGCAGAAGGCACCTTGTCGGGCGCAGACTGGACAGTGCCAGCCGCTGACGACCCGGTGCTGAAGGCGGCCTGCGGGGCCGCGCCGTCGGGAGGCTGATGTGACACAACCGGCACAGGCGAGTATCCCAAGAGTGCTCGTGGTCGAGGACGAGGACAATATCGCCATCGCGCTCGACTATCTGATCCGCCGCGAGGGGCTGGAACCCGAGCGGGTTTCGAACGGTGCCGAGGCGATGGAGCGCATCCGCGCCAGCCACCCCGACCTCGTGCTTCTGGACGTGATGCTGCCGGAAATGTCGGGATACGAGATTTGTCAGGCGGTTCGGCTTGATCCCGAACTGAAACATATCCCCATCCTGATGATGACCGCGCGCGGATCAGCAGTCGAACGGCGCAAGGGGCTGGCGCTTGGGGCCGACGGGTTCATCGCCAAGCCCTTCGAACTGAAGGAGCTGCGCAGCGAGATGCACCGACTGCTGGACAAGGCTGAGTAGATGTTCGCGCGCCTGTCGCTTCGCACGCGGGTGCTTCTGTTCTTCTTCTTGCTCGGCCTCGGGGCGGCGTTCGCGATCACTTCGGGCGCAGTCGCGGGCTACCATCGTCTGGGCCTGACCGAGGCGAGGGACGGGTTCACCCAGTCCGCCCTCATTGCGGTCTTTCTGACCATCGGGCTGGTCGCCTGGATCTGGTACCTCTTCGATCTGAACGTGGCCAAGCCGATCGACCGTCTGTCGGGCGAGCTGCGCGCCCGCGCGCATGCCGAAGGCGGCCAGGAACTGGATGCGGCCATTGCGCGACATCTGGGCGATCTGGCGCCCGCCGCCGCCGCCGCCGCCCGCAGCCTTGAGGAAGCGCGCAGTGCGCTGGCAGAAACCGTGGCGCGCGAGACGACACGCATCGCGAACGAAAAGGCACGGCTCGAGGCGATGATGGCGGACATTCCCTTCGGGCTGATCCTTTGCACGTCCGACCATCAGATCGCCTTCTACAACGCGCCCGCGGCCGACTATCTCGGCGCGGATTTCGCCGGACCCGGCCTTGATCGCAAGCTGTTCGACTATCTGCGCGCCGGTCCGATCCGGCATGCCTATGACAGGCTCGTGGCGGAAGGGGACAGCGATGTTGCGTCTGACCTTCTGTGCGTGACGCGCGAGGGTGCGCATGTTCTGGCGGCCCGCATGCGGCTCACGCCGGGCGGTGGCGCGGCGCCTGCCTATGCACTCAGCCTGCGCGATATCACGCAGGAACAGGCCGCAGCGGCTGAGCGCGCGGCGCGCGAGGCGGCATTCACCGATGGGGTGCGCCGCGCTTCGGCAAACCTGTCGGCACTCGCCGAGGCGGTGATCGCGGACGATACCGCGCCGCCGCTGATGGGCGCGCTGCGCGACGAGGCGGCGAAGCTTTCGGCGGCGGTTTCCCTTCATGCGCGGGACGGGGGGGCGGACCGCGGCGCCGGGATCCTGCCGATGACGCGGGCCTCGGATCTGATGGATGGCTGGCGCGCGCGCTCCGAGGCCGCGGGTCTGGCGGCCGGGGGCGAGGCGGCAGCGCTGCTTCTGCGCTGCAACGGGTTCGATCTGATCGCGCTGCTCTCCGGTCTGGCCGAGGAGCTGCATGAAGCCGCCTTTGCCAGCGAGGTCGGGCTTGTGATCGCCGAGGAAGGCAGCGGCGCGGCACTTCGGCTGTCCTGGTCAGGCGATCCGCTGCCGGTCGGGCGGCTGGAAGGCTGGCTCGACCGGCCGCTCGATCCCGGCCATCCGCTTCCATCGCGGCGCAGCGTCCTCATCGCGCATGGGACCGACATCTGGCCCGAGCCGGCCGCGGCCGGACGCCAGTCGCTCTGTCTGCCGATCCTGTCGGCGCGCCGGGCCGAGGCGCGGCCCGCGCCTGTCGCGCGACGGGTAACCTACGACTTCGATCTTCTCGCCCGCGCGCGGAATGCACCCGCGGGCGAGGCGCGGCTGGCCGACCTGACCTATGTCGTCTTCGACAGCGAAACGACCGGCCTTCTGCCGCATGAAGGTGACGAGATCGTGCAGCTTGCTGCCATACGCATCGTCAACGGCAGGCGCGTGGCGGGCGAGGTCTTCGACCTTCTGGTCAACCCCGCCCGCCCGATCCCGCCCGCCTCGACCGCTGTCCATGGCATCACCGACGCGATGGTTGCGGATGCGCCGCCCGTCGCCGAGGCGGTCGCGCGCTTTCACCGCTTCGCCGAGGGGGCGGTTCTCGTCGCCCACAATGCGCCCTTCGACATGGAATTCCTGCGCCGGACCGAGGGCGCGACGGGCCTGAGGTTCGATCACCCGGTGTTCGATACCGTGTTGCTGTCTGCAGTGCTCTGGGGCCAGCACGAGGTCCATACGCTCGACGCGCTGGCCCACCGGTTGGGCGTTTCCATCGCCGAGGAGGACCGGCACACGGCGCTAGGCGATGCCGTCGCGACGGCGGATGTGTTTCTGAAGATGGTCCAGATGCTGAAGGGGCGCGGGTTCGAGACTTTCGGGGCGGTGATCGCCGAGGTGGCGCGGCACAGGCGGCTGTTGAAGGACCTGAACTGACGAGCGCGCCTCCTCGAAGCGCTTCGCGCACTCGTCGGGCGCGCGTTTCGCGAGGAGTGCACGAAGTGCATCGACGAGCCCTGCCTCGGCCGACGGCGCGAGGCTCAGGTGAGGCGCACCGCGTCGATCGCCCGCCGCGCGCTTTCGAACCGCTGCCGCCAGGCTGCCCTGGGTGCACCCGGATCCGGCTTCAGCATAGTGCCGCCCGATTGCAGCCTGACCTCGATGCCCGCCGCCTCTGCCGCCATCAGCGCCAGGCCCTTCGCGGTCAGTTCCGGTTCATCCGACAGGTTGAGGCTCAGCCCAGTCGCATCAGCCAGAAAGCGGGTGAAATAGCGGTTGCGCGACAGGCCGCCATCGACCGAGATTGCGCCCTTGAGTGGCCGAAGCGCCGCGAAGGCATCAAGGACCTCCGCCGTGCGGAGCGCAATTCCTTCCAGAAGCGCCTGCAACAGATCGGCGCGGCCCGTGTCCAGCGCCATGCCAAGCCATGCCCCGCGCGCCGTCCGCGACCAGTGCGGGCAGCCAAGACCCGCGAGGGCCGGAACGAAGGCGAGCCCCCGGTCGATGGCGGGGGCGGCAGGGAACCGGTCGATCTCTTCGTAGCAGGCGAAAAGCCCGAGCCCCCGCGCCCAGTTCACTGCCGCCGCCGCCGCATAGACCCCGCCATCAAGCGCATAGGTTGGCGCCTCGCCTTCCCGCTGCCAGGCGACCGTGGGAAGCGGTCCCGGCTTTTGGGGGCGCAGGAGCGCGCCGGTCACGCATTGCACGAAGGCGCCGGTGCCGAAGGTGATCTTTGCTTCTCCGGGCGCCCGGCAGCCGTGGCCGTAAAGGGCGGCCTGCTGATCGACGATGCTGGCGCAGAGGGCGGTGCCGCCGGGTAGCGTGCCAAGCGCGCCGCTCGTCGGTCCGATCTCTGGCAGGGCATCGAGGGGCACGCCGAAGAGGCGGCAGAGGTCAGGGTCCCAGTGCCCCGTCTCCAGATTAAGAAGCGAGGTGCGCGAGGCGGTGGCGATATCGGTCTGAAACCGCCCGGTCAGCCGGTCGCGGAAGAAGGCGTCCGTGGTGCCAAGCCGCAGGTGGCCTTGCCGCGCCAGTTCGGCGGCGACCGGGTTTTCCCGGACGATCCAGCCAAGCTTCGAGGCCGAGAAATAGGGGTCGAGCGGTAGGCCGGCCCGCGCCATGACCTCAGGCGCCGCGCCGGATGCGTCAAGCGCGGCGACCTCGGGCGTTGTCCGGTCGTCCTGCCAGACGATGACCGGGCCGACGGGGCGGCCATCGCGGGCGTCCCAGGCGAGGCAGCTTTCGCCCTGATTGTCGAGACCCGCGACGTGGGCGGCGCCGTCCGATGCCTCAAGGCACTGCACGACATTGGCCAGCAGTTCCGCGCCGTCGTGCTCGACCCAGCCCGACTGCGGATAGGACTGGCGATGCTCGATGCTCGCGACCGGTTGGAGCGCGCCATCCCCGGAGAGAAGGAGCGCGCGGGTGCTGGTGGTTCCCTGGTCGATGGCGAGGATCGGCGTCTGGGTCATTCTATCGTCAGCCTCGGGGGCGGTGCGTTCGGCTCGATGGTCGGCAGGCGCATCAGAATCCGTTGTTCCGGCCGGTGGTTCAGCCGACGGTAGGCGATCAGCCGGTCCCCCTGCCAGAGGCAAAGTCGGCCTCTGGCAGGGGTCGCGAGCCTGATCTGCAGAGACGGGGCGAGGCCCCGCCCCTCTGCCGGCGCCATCGGCAGGACCTGCGGCATCGCAAACTTCAGCGCGGCATGGTCGAGAGCGATCGGCCGCGGCCGGTCACCGGCACGCAGATCGCCCCTCAGGCTCGCCGCAATGGCATGGGCGGCGCGGCGGCCCTCGGCCCAGCTCCAGCCAGCGGTCTCGACCCCGCGCAACAGGTTCCCGGCGGCGAAATAGGCCGGGTCGGACAGGCGGCCCCAGCCATCGACCTCGGGTCCGCCAGTCGCCGGGTCGACGGCAAGCCCGGCCTCGCGCAGGAGGCTCGCTTCCGGGCGGAACTGGCCGGTGACGATCACCCCGTCGGTTTGCAGGCTGCGCTGGCCGGCCGCCCCGGCTATCTCGACGCCTTCGACGCGTCGGGTACCGCGAATGGTCTCCAGTCGCGTTCTGGCGAGAAAAGGAATGCCGAAAAGGCGCGCGAGAAGCGGGACCGGCCACCGTGCCGTGGCACGATCGCCCTCCTCGATCATCGCGACGGGGCGGATTCCGGCATGGCGGCAGGTAAGAAGTGCCGAGAAGGCCACCAGCTCCGATCCGATGATGACGGGGCGTTCGAACGGTTTCTGTTGGTTCAGGTAGACGAGCCCCTGCAGCGCGCCGGTTGGCAGGATGCCGCCCGGCTTCTCGCCACCGATCATGCGGGCGGCACGGCTGGTTTCGCGGACACCGGTCGCCAGCAGGACGGCGCGTGCCCGGATCGTGGCCAGGCCGCGATCGTCGGAGATGGTGAGACGCCCGCCGGGCCCAAGCGCGGTCACCGTCGTTCCGGTGCGGATGACCACTCCGGCCGCTTCGGCGCGCCTGACCAGCCGCGCCGCATAGTCGGGCCCGCGCAGAAGCCGGTGGAATTCGCGCATCCCGAACGGATAATGGCCGCAATGGCGCGGGATCCCACCTGCCTGCGCCTCGCGTTCCAGAATCGCGACGCGTGCCACACCAAGCCGCCGCAGTTCGGCTGCTGCCGCCAGCCCCGCCGGGCCGCCGCCGACGATGGCGACGTCGACCTCTTCGACCCGCTCACTCATCGCGGCGCGTCCCCGCGAGCATCGGTTCCGACAGACGCCCTTCGGTCAGGCGCGCCAGTTCGGCGGAACAATAGAAGCCCTGACAGCGGCCCATTGTGACGCGGGTTCGGCGTTTCAGCCCGCCCATGTTTCCCGCCGCCATCGGGCCGGTCAGGGCCGCCTCGATCTCGCGCCGTGTCACCCGTTCGCAATGACAGACGATGCCGCCATTGCCCGACTGCTGCCAGTCGCGCCGCACTTCATCGGAAAGCGCGGGCATGCAGGGCCAGACCGGATCGGAGAGCGTCTGCTCGCGCCTCCCCGCGAGCCGCGCGACATGCGCGGCGATGCCGAGCGCTGCCGACAGGCCGGTCGAGCGGATGCCGCCCACGGTGATATAGTTCTCGGCTTGGTCGGCACGGATGCGGTAGTGCTTTTCCTCGGTGGCCGGGCGCAGGCCCGCATAGATCGCCGTGATCTCCTGATCCCGCAGGGCGGGCAGGATCTCCTCGCCGCGCTTGCGTAAGGCTTCCAGCGCCGCGCGGTCCATCGTCGCGTGGATGCGGTCGTCCTGTTCCTCGGCCGTCGGGCCGACGAGCAGGTTGCCGAAGGCGGTACGGCAGACGACGACGCCCTTGGTGATCTTGTTCGGCACCGGCAGAAGGATGTGGCCAAGAAGCGCCGCCGCGGGTTTGTCGTAGACCACGAACTGGCCCTTGCGAGGCTTGATCGTGAACCAGCTTTCGCCGGTGAGGCGCCGGTCGACCTCGTCGCCCCAGAGGCCTGCGGCATTGATCACCAGCGCGGCGCGGACAGGGCCGGCAGTGGTCTCCATCTCCCACTGACCACCCACGCGCCGACCCCTTCGCACCTCTGCCTGCCGCATGAGCGTTGCACCATTGTCCAGCGCCTGCCGCAGATAGGCATGCGCCGCCGACCATGGGTCGATCAGGCTTTCGCCGGGGATGCGGAAGCCGCCCAGGACGTTTGCGGCGAGTGCCGGTTCCAGCTGCCGGATGTCGGCCGCGCTCAGGGGTTCGACATCGGCGACGCCGTTCCTCTGCGCCTGATCGAGCAGTTCGGGCAGCTGATCCAGTTCCTCCGGCGTCCAGGCGAGGACCATCGCGCCGGATCGGATCAGCGGCAGGTTCAGCCGGGCGTGGATATCCAGATATTCCGCATGGCCCTCGCGGATGCACTGCAGCTCCAGCGAACCCTCCGGCGCGTCAAAGCCCGTGTGCAGAATCGCGCTGTTGCCCTTCGACGCACCATCGAGAACATCGGCCGCCTTTTCCAGCAGCACGACGCGGGCGCCGTCGAGCGTGAAGCGCCGCGCGAGCGCGCAGCCGACAACCCCGCCGCCGATCACCGCCACGTCATATGTCCGGGCCCCTGCCAAGCGCTGCCATCCCCCTATCAGGCTGAAACATTCTTTCCATGGAATGACTGAGTGGTCAATATGTTGGAAATAGCAGCCAAGTTTTGTGGATTTTCACATATGTTCTGAAATGGAGTTGACAAAGAGGCAGGCTCCCGCATCTTTCACTCAGGGGAAGGTCGATGAAGCCAATTCAAAGACAGCTGAAGATTGCGGAGATGATCCGTCGCCAGGGCGAGGCGTCGGTCGATGCGCTTGCCGGGCATTTCGGCCTGTCGACCGAAACGATCCGCCGCGACCTCGCGCAGCTGGCCGAAACCGGGAAGATCCAGAAGATCCACGGCGGCGCGCGCGTGGCGCGTCTGCAAAGCGAAGGCAGCTTTGCCGAACGGCTCGGCCGCGAATCCGATGCCAAGACGGCGATTGCCGAAACGCTGGCCGGCATCATCCAGCCCGGCGAGACTTTGTTCATCGACACCGGTTCCACGACACTTGCGGCCGCCGACCGGCTGGCGCGCATTCCGGGTCTGACGATCATCACCAATTCCGCCCGCCTTGCCGACCGGCTGTGCCAGTTCGGTTCCGACGCGGCAATCTATCTGCTTGGCGGGCGCTATCACGAGGATAATGCCGAAACGACCGGCCCGCTGGCCATCGCCCAGATCGCGGCCTTTCAGGCCGATCACGCGGTCCTGACGGTCGCGGCCGTCGATCCTGAGTTTGGCGTGACCGACGCGAGTTTCGAGGAGGCGCAGGTCGCCCGCGCGATGGTCGAGAATGCGCGCAACGTCATCATTCTGGCCGACAGCAGCAAATTTGGCCGCCGCGCGGCATTTTCCGTCTGCAAATGTACAAACATCGGTGTTTTGATCAGTGACGAGGCGCTTGGCTGGACCCACCGCGAGCTTCTGACCGAGGCGGGCGTCCAGGTCTGGTGCGGCAACGAACGATAAGAAGCAGCAACAGGGATGGCGACGTGTGGGCAGCGATTAGAACCTATGTGCGGGTGACGGACCGGGTCTCGGACTATGTCGGATACGCCGCCGCCGCGCTGATCTTCTACATGGGCGCGGTGCTGATCTTCGACGCCTTCACCCGCAACGTGATCAAGATGCCCGTGTCCTGGGCGATCGAGATGACGCAGTTCACGCTGACGGCCTACTACTTCATGGGCGGGCCGATGACGCTGAAGAACAACGATCACGTCCGGATGGACCTGTGGTATTCGCATCTTTCCGAACGCGGGAAGGCCAAGATCGACCTCGTGACGATCGGCTGTCTGATCTTCTTCCTTGGCGTGATGCTCTGGGGCTCGGTCTCCAGCCTCGAATATGCCATCGAGACCGGCGAGCGACGGTTCTCTATGTGGAACCCGTCGGTCATCCCGATCAAGGCGCTCATGGTGGTGTGTCTCGTCCTCATGCTCCTGCAGGCCGTTGCACTTGTGTTCAAGCATGTCGGGACCCTCCGCGGGGAGAGCCTTGAATGAGCTACGAGACGATCGCTCTTCTGATGTTCGCCTCGATGGTGCTTCTGCTGGTGTCCGGCCAGCGGGTCTTTGCCGCCATCGGTTTCGTGGCTTCCGGTGCCGCGCTTCTGCTCTACGGCCCCGGCGCGGCTGACCTGCCGTTCAACCAGGTTTTCAAGCTGTTCAACTGGTTCCCGATGCTCACGCTGCCCATGTTCATCTACATGGGCTACATCTTGTCCGAGGCGGGGATCGCCGAAGACCTCTACCGGATGCTGCATGTCTGGTTCGGCCGGGTGCGCGGCGGGCTTGCCGTAGGCACGATCTTCCTCATGGTCATCATCTCGGCCATGAACGGGCTTTCGGTCGCGGGCATGGCGATCGGCGCCACCATCGCGCTGCCGGAAATGCTGAGGCGCGGCTATGACAAGGTGCTGATCTCGGGCGTGGTGCAGGGCGGCTCATCGCTGGGCATCCTCATCCCGCCGTCGGTGGTGCTGGTCCTTTACGGCATGATCGCGCGCCAGCCGGTGTCCAAGCTCTGGTTCGCGGGGCTCGTTCCCGGGCTGATCATGGCGGCGATGTTCGTCATCTACGTGCTGGTCCGCGCCCGGCTGAATCCCTCGCTTGCCCCCGTCGTCGATGACGAGGAACTGAACATGCCGCTGCGCGAGAAACTCGCGCTGGCGCGTGCGGGCATCGTGCCCTTCGTCATCTTCTTCCTGATGACCGGCCTTTTCGTTTCGGGCTACACGAGCCTTGTCGAAAGTTCGGCGGTCGGCGCCTTCTCGGCCACCGCCGCGGCGATCCTGAAAGGCAGGATGAGCTGGCGGCTGATGCGCGACACCGCGATGAAGACGCTGGGCGTTTCGTGCATGTTCCTGTGGCTGATCCTCGCGGCGCTGGCCTTCGGCGCGGTCTTCGACGGGATCGGCGCGGTGAAGGCGGTTGAAAACCTGTTCATCAACCAGTGGGATCTGTCGCCCTGGGCCGTCATCATCATGATGCAGATCAGCTTCGTGGTGATGGGCATGTTCCTCGACGACACGGCGATGCTGGTCATCGTCGCGCCGCTTTACATCCCGCTGGTCAAAGCGCTCGATCTTGGCTTCGACAACCAGTTGATCTGGTTCGGCGTCCTCTACACGATCACTTGCCAGATCGCCTATATCACGCCGCCCTTCGGCTATAACCTCTTCCTCATGCGCTCGCTTGCGCCGAAGGAAATCACACTCGTCGATATCTACCGTTCGATTTGGCCCTTTGTCGCAATGATGGTTCTGACAATCATCATGCTGATGATCTGGCCGCAACTGGCGCTCTGGCTGCCTGAACATATGAATGTCAGAGGCTGACCCAAACCCAAGGCCCAGGAAGAGGCCGCCATCGCAACAAGGAGTGAAAGATGACAGATAAGATCAAACCTCAAAGCCCGTCGGAAGCGATCATGTCGAGCCGCCGGAACTTCCTGAAACGGTCGGGTCTGGCCGCCGGGACTGCCCTTGCAGGCTCGACGCTCGCCGCGCCTTACGTCAACGCCCAGTCCGGCCCGATCAAATGGCGCCTGCAGACCTACTCCGGCGCTCCTCTCGGCGCCCATGTGATCAAGCCGCAGATCGAGGCGTTCAACGCCGCCGCAAACGGCGAGATGGAGATCGAGCTTTACTATGCCGACCAGCTCGTGCCCACCGCCGACCTCTTCCGCGCGCTCCAGTCGGGCGCGCTTGACGCGGTGCAGTCGGACGAGGCGACGATGGCCTCGCCGGTCGATATCGCGGTCTTCGGCGGCTACTTCCCCTTCGCCACCCGCTACCCGCTCGATGTGACGGCGCTCTTCCGCTACTACGGGCTGAAGGAAATCTGGGAAGAGGCCTATTCCGAAGTCGAGAATGTCACCTGGCTCTCGACCGGCTCCTGGGACCCGCTTCACATCTTCACCGTCGACAAGCCGATCCGCAGCCTTGCCGACATGAACGGCCTGCGCGTCTTCGGCGTGCCGACGGCGGGCAAGTTCCTGGCGAAATACGGCCTCATCCCGGTGACGATCCCGTGGGACAATGTCGAGGTCGCGATGCAGACCGGCGAGATCGACGGCGTCGCCTGGTGCGGCTTCACCGAAGCCTACGAGGTCGGCTGGGCCGACGTGTGCAAATATGCGCTGAACAACGCCGTCACCGGCGCCTGGTTCGGCAGCTATTTCACCAACACCGCCAGCTGGCAGAAGGTGCCGCCGCACCTGCAGGAACTGTTCCGCATGTCGATCGACCAGTCGCACTATTACCGGCTTGGCTGGTACTGGGGCGGCGAGGCGAAACTGCGCGTCGAGGGCGAGAAGATGGAACTGACCCAGCTTCCCGACGAGGAATGGGCGCAAGTCGTCTCTGACGCGAACGGCTTCTGGGATGAGGTCGCGGCCTCGAGCCCGCGCGCGGGCAAGGTGGTGGAGGCGTTCAAGACCTATGCCTCGAACATGGAAAAGGCGGGCTACCCCTACCGCTGAGGGTCCGCCTGCAAAGAACGCCCGCCCGGTCTTCCGGGCGGGTTTTGCTTTTCCGGTCGCGGCGGTTCAGATGGCGGTCAGCGCGCGTGCCAGTGCGCGTGCCAGTGCGTCGGCCCAGTCCGCCTGTCCCTTCGGGGCGGCGATCAGGTCATGGCGGATCTCGACCAGAACGGCGTCCAGGCCGCGCGCCTCGCCATGCACCGGAACCGTATAGTCGCCGCCGTCCTCGATCCGGTAGGGTTCGTTGTGGGCTATGCCCGCCGCCGCGCCGCCCAAGGCATCGACCAGCGCCGAGGCGAAGGCCGAGGCATGGCGATAGAGGATGCCCGCGCGCCAGGGTCGTGCGACGCCGAGGAAGACCGGGGTGAAGGAATGGATGGCGACGATGCGCGTTGGCCTGCGCGCGCGCTGCCGTTCGTCGAGCAGTGCACCGACGGCTTCCTGAAACGGATGGAACCACCGGGCGGCGCGGCGCTGCCGCTCCCCCTCGCCAAGGTTCAGGTTGCCGGGAATGTCGGTCGCCTCGCTGCGCTCGGGGATCGACGTCGGGCTGGACAGCGGGCGGTTGAGGTCGATCAGCAGTCGCGAGGCGCCGCCCAGCACAAGCGGCGCGTCGAGCTTCGCTGCCAGTCTCCGGGCGACAGAGGCCGCGCCGATATCCCATGCGATGTGGCGCTCAAGGTCGGCGCAGCCAAGCCCGAGGCCGTCATAGTCGGGCGGCATCCAGTTCGACGCATGTTCGCAGAGAAGCACATAGGGCGCGATGCCCGCTGGGTTGACGATCTCGACCGCGGCGCGCTCTTCTGCCATCAGTAGATGCCTGCGTAGCGTCGGCAGAGATCGTCGTCGAGTGATGGTCCGGCAAGCGCGATCTCGGTCCGCTTCATGCCGACATAGGTCTCGGAGGCGAGCGGCGCGAACCATCCCGTCGCCACCGGATCGCCGAGGAACCGTTCGAGCGCCGCCTCCAGCGACTGCGGCAGCCGTTCGAGGCCGAGCGCCGCCCGTTCGGCGGGTGGCAGCGTCTCGGGGTCGCCGGAGAAGAGGGGCGGGTCGGGCAGACGCCGCTTCAGCCCCTCGATCCCGGCGCGGACGATCACGGCAAGCGCGAGGTGCGGGCAGGCACAGGCATCGGCGGCACGGTATTCGAGATTGAAGGCACGCGCAGGATCGGTGCCGCCAAGGGTCGTGACCGGGCAGATCCTGAGGCTCGCCTCGCGGTCGCGGTCGCCGAACCAGGTATAGCTTGATGACCAGTTGTGCGGCCTGAGCCTGAGATAGGATATCGCGCTTGGTGCGGTGAAGGCGGCAAGGGCGGGCAGATGGCGGATTATGCCCGCCGCGAAGCTTCCCGCAACGGCCGAGACACGACCGGGACGCGCGGCGTCGAAAGTCGCATTCGTGCCCTTGTCGTCGGCGAACGAGAAATGGATATGGACGCCATTGCCCACGCCCTCGATCGCCGTTTTCGGCGCGAAGCTCGCCTGCCAGCCCCTGAGCGATGCCAGTTCCCGGGTAATCTCGCGCAGGACAACGGCGCGGTCGGCGGCGGCGAGGCCGTCGGTCGGGGCCATCGTCACTTCGAACTGATCGCGGCCATATTCGGCGATGAACACTTCGGGCTTCAGCCCGAGCGCGTCGAGCGCCGCCATCAGATCGGGTCCGAACGGATCGGACTGGCGCAGTGCGCGCAGCGAGAAGGCCGGGGCTTGCGCCCATCCGGTGCCGAACAGCTGGAACTCATGCTCGAAACTGACCTGCAGTGTCAGCCCGGTCAGCGATTTCAGTTCCGCAAGCGCGCTGCGCAGGAAGGTGCGGGGGCAGAGCGGCCAGGGCGTTCCGTCAAGCTCAACGATATCGCTCATCATCATGTCGGTCGGTGTTGCCGCGCCGGGCAGGGTGACGCGGTAGCGGGCCCCCTCGTCGCCCAGAAGCCGCAGGTCGCCGGACGAGCCCCAGGGGTTGGGGTCGGCGATCTGGTCGAAGGGGGTCAGCGACATGTTGGCGGGCACCCAACCCACCGACTTTGCCCGGCCCGGCGTGAAACTTTCCGCCGGGATGGACCGTCCGCGGGTAATCCCGGCGTAATCCGTCGTCACGAAGGTCAGAAGTTCGGTCATCTCGCCTCCATCCGCGACAGGATCGTGTCGGTGTCGGTGACCCAGCAATAGCCGCCATAGGCGCGAAGCGCGCCGTCGTGCCTATCCTGCGTGTAGGTCGCGCAGGCGTCCCCGGGCACGGCGACCAGATAGCCCCGGTCGGCCGCGTCCCGCACAGCCATGTCGACACATTGATCGGTGACGACCCCGGCGACGATCAGCGTCCTGACCCCGAGATTGCGCAAGACGTAATCTATGTTGGTCGAGTTGAAGACACCCGACGAGGTCTTGGGCAGGACGATCTCGTTGGCGATGGGGGCCAGCTCGTCGATCGGCCCGGCCATCGGATGCCCTTTGGGGATCATCAGGTTGGACAGGCGGTGATCGAGCGAGACGTCGCGGCAATCCTCTGTCAGCGCCTCGATGATCGTATGCATGACCTGGATGCCACGGGCACGCGCCCGGGCGAGAAGCCGCGACTGGTTCGGGATCACCATGTCGCGCAGGCGCCGGTGATAATAGTGGTCCGGTCCCAACTCGGGGTGCGCGGGGTCGAGGCCCGGCGTGCAGAAGATCTTCTGCATGTCGACGAAGAGCAACGCGCTTTCTCCGGCCCGGAAACGGGTTTCGCGTGGATTGGTCATGCTGGATCTCCTGCGCCGGGATCTGGCGAACCCTGACCTGTCGCAATCGTGATGTGGTTTTCGGTGCGGATCGCTTCCATCGCCCGGACCCGGTCGCGCCAGTCAGGCGCAAGCCGCTCTGCCACACCCGCGACGACCGCCTCGACCTGCAGAACCGGTGTCACGAGCGTATCGAAGGGCGAGGCGGTTTCGGTCGGCGCCATGAGGACCGCGTCGGCGATGTCGGCAACAGGTGAACGCCAGACGTCGGTGAACAGCGCGATCTGCGCGCCGCGCGCCCGCGCCTGACGGGCGAAGCCCACCGTATCGTTCTGATAGCGACGATAGTCGAACAGGACGAGCAGGTGCCGCTTGTCCATGTCGGCCAGCCGGTCGGAAATGTCCGCGCCCGAACCGTCCAGATGCTCGGTGCCGGGGCGCAGATGGTGAAGGCAGCGCTGGAGAATACCCGCGACGAAGCGCGAGAACCGGCCTCCAAGGCAAAGGACGCGCAGTTTCGGGTCGGAAAGAAGCGCGACCATCCGCTCGAAGTCGGCGGTCGCGGTACTGCGTGCCAGTTCCTCGCAACGGCCGACGGTTTCGCGCAGGAAGTCCTGATAGACATTCGCGCCCTCGGTCGGCGCCTGCGGCGGCAGCGTGAGGGGGGAGCGCATGTGCAGCTCGACCTCGGCGATCAGGGTCGCCTGCATCTCTGCATAGCCTTCAAAGCCCAGACGGTTTGCCAGCCGGATCACTGTGGGATCGCTGACACCAGCCTCGCGCGCCAGCCGCGAGACCGTTGTCAGGCCTGCGGCCGGATAATTCGCAAGCAGCACGCGGATCACCTTGAGTTCGGCATTCGAAAACCCCGTCGCGGCGCCCAGAAGGCGGTCGCGGACGGATTCGTGCGGTGTGTGTGCGTGCGATGCGAAATCGGTCATTGCAGCTCCGACAATGTAGCATTCATTACACGCATTCGCTTAGACCAATCAACATGAAATTTTTTCTTGACAGCGAGGGAAGCGCGACGGAATGCTCGGGGGAACAACGAGCGAGTGACGGATGCGCCTTTGGTTTGCCCTGCCGAGGACTGCGTGGCTGAGCGCGGGGCTGCTGTCGGCGGCACTTGCTCTCGTCGCATTTCTCATGCGCGCGCTCATGGGGGCGGGGGGCGACAATATCGCGACGCTGATGCTGTTGCAGGCCGCCGCCGTCCTGGCGCTTGCGGTCTTCAGCGGCAATTCAGGCATCACGTCCTTTGGCCATTCGGCCTTCATGGGGCTTGGCGCCTATGCGGCCGCGCTGATGACCATGCCGGCGGCGGTGCAGAAAACCGCGCTGCCCGGCCTGCCCGGCTGGCTGCAGGGGCACGAACTGGGGCTTCTCGCCGCACTCGGGGTGGCGGCGTTGGTCGGGGTCATCGTCGGTGTGGCGAGCGGCGCGGTGATGGCGCGGCTTTCGACCGGATCGGCGGCGATCGGCACGCTGGCCTTCCTGATCATCCTGCATGTCTGCCTCGTGGGCGCGCGCGACATCACGCGCGGCAGCCAGACCTTCTATGGCGTGCCGCGACTGACCGGGTTCGGCGTCGCGCTGGTGGCGGCGGTTCTTTTCACCTTCATCGCCCGGCTCTTCCGGGAAAGCCGCGTTGGCCTCGCGCTCCGTGCGTCGCGCGAGAACGAGGTGGCTGCGGCGGCGCTTGGGGTGAGCGTCGGCCGGATGCGGCTGATCGGGTGGGCGCTGAGCATCACGCTCGCCTGTGTCGCGGGCGCGCTTTATGGCCACTATCTTGGAGCCTTTTCACCCAAGGACTTCTATTTCGACCTGACTTTTCTTCTGATCGCGATGCTGATCGTCGGCGGCCGTTACAGCGTGACCGGTGCGCTGGCCGGTGTGGTGATGCTGACGGCGGTGGTGCAGATCCTCAGGCAGGGCGAGGCGGGGCTTGACCTTGGCCTCTTCGCATTGCCGCCGGTCTTCGGCCTGCCACAGCTCGGCCTTGGCCTTGCATTGCTCTTGACGATCTGGGCGCGCCCTGTCGGGATGGTCGGGCTTTCGGAACTTGCACCCGCAACTTTCGCGCCGAAACTCGCCGATCCGCCACCTGTTGCGGTCGCGGCACGGCGCGGCGCGCGTGCGGCGCGCCCCCTCGCCATATGCGATGTAACCGTGCGCTTCGGCGGGCTCGCGGCACTCGAGGGCGTCAGCTTCACGGTGCCGACCGGGCAGGTCACCGGCCTCATCGGCCCGAACGGCGCGGGCAAGACCACGCTCGTCAACGTGATCTGCGGTCAGCAGCGCCCGACCTCCGGCGCGGTCCTGCTCGATGACCTGCGGCTCTCCGAGCTGGCGCCGCACGAGGTTGCCCGCGCCGGTCTGGCCAGAACCTTTCAAAATATCCGCCTCTTCGACAGGTTGACGGCGTTGGAGAATGTCACGATCGCCGCGCAGGCCGCCGGTCACGGGCGCGCAGAAGCAGAACAGCTGGCGATGTCAGAGCTGGAGCGTGTCGGGCTTGCGAACCGGTGGAACGAACTGGCAGAGGCTTTCGCCTATGGCGACCGGCGGCGGCTCGAGATCGCGCGGGCGCTCGCGCTCGATCCCGAATTCCTACTTCTCGACGAACCGGCGGCCGGGATGAACCCCGCCGAAACCGACCGGCTGATCGCCATGCTGGAAGAGCTGCGCCGTGAACGACCCATCGGCATCCTGGTGATCGAACATGACATGCGGCTGATCATGCGGCTCTCGGACCGGATGGTCGTCCTGAACAAGGGCCAGAAGATCGCCGAAGGCACGCCCGAGGCAATCCGCAACGATCCGGCGGTGATCGAGGCCTATATCGGAACGAAAAGACCTGACCACAACCAACGGGGAGAGATGAAATGACACGGACAAGACGCATGCTGACGCTTTGCACGGCAATGGCTCTGTGCGGTTGGGCGGCTGTGGGCGCGGCGGGGGCCGAAGAGGTGACGATCGGGCTCGCGACCGGCCAGACCGGCGGGCTCGCGCCCTTCGATCAACCCTCGCTTGCCGGGTTCCGGATGGCCATGGACGAGATCAATGCCCGCGGCGGGCTCGGCGGCACATACATGGTGACGCTCGATATCAAGGACACGAGGTCGGATACCGGCGCCACCGTTCAGGCCGCACAGGAACTGGTCGCCGCGGGCGTCAAGTTCCTGATCACGCCCTGCGACGCCGATCCCTCGATCGCGGCGGGCCAGATCAGCCAGGCCGCGCAGATCCCCACAATGACCTTTTGCGGCACGACACCCACCATCACCGATGCGGTCGGCGACTATATGTTCGGCTCCTACCCGGCCGACAATGGTCAGGCGACGCTTCTGGCCCAGCATGCGATCGCCAAGGGCTACAAGAGCGCCTATATCCTGAAATCCCCCGACAGCGCCTATACGCTGCGCCTGCCGGAATATTTCGCCGAAGTGTTCCAGAAACTCGGCGGCACGGTCGCGGGCGAGGGAAGCTATTCGCTCGGCCAACAGGATTTCGCGGCCGAGGTGACGAAGATCGCCGCGCTCGACCCGCAGCCCGATGTCATCATGACGGCCGCCTACGAGCCGGACTTCCCCGCCTTTCTCAAGGCGCTGCGCGGGGCGGGCGTGACCGCGCCCATTCTCGGTTCCGACGGGATCGACAGTCCGACGACGACCGGCCTTGGCGACATTGCCAATGGCATCGTTCATACCACCGCCGGTTTCCCGACCGACGGCTCGCCGCTGGGCGAGTTCTATGCGAAGTACGAGGCGGTGACGGGCGCCGCGCCGGAAACCGTCTATGTCGCGACCGGATATGAGATCCCCTATATCCTCGACGCGGCGGTGACGGCGGCGGGAACGATGGACGGGCCCGCCCTGCGCGATGCGCTGGCGAACCTTGAGAATGTGCCGGTGCTGACGGGATCGGTGACCTACAAAGGCACCAACCGCATGCCGCTCCGCGCGATCACGCTGGTCGAGATCCAGGGGGGCGCGCGGGTGCCGGTCGAGACAGCCACGCCCGATCCGGCGCTGGTTCCGGCACCCTGACATGCTGGAGATCGAAGGCCTGTCGGTGCGCTACGGCGCCGTGGAAGCGGTGGGCAACCTCGGGTTCACCGTGCCCAAGGGCTCGATCACCGTTCTCCTCGGCGCAAACGGCGCGGGCAAGAGCTCGACCCTGAACGCCATATCCGGCCTCGCGCCCTCGCGCGGCCGGATTGCGCTGAATGGCGCAGAACTTGGCGGACTGCCGCCTGAAGAGATCGTGCGCAGGGGTGTTGCGCTTTGCCCCGAGGGGCGGCGGGTCTTCCCTTCGCTTTCCGTGGCAGACAACCTGCATCTGGGTGGGGCCGTCCACGCGAAGGGCGAAGAACTCGCGCGGCGAACCGAAGCGGAACTCGACCGTTTCCCGATCCTGCGCGAACGCTATCACCAGAAGGCGGGGCTTCTGTCGGGGGGTGAACAGCAGATGCTCGCCGTGGCGCGCGCCCTGATGTCGGCGCCGAGGCTTCTTCTGCTCGACGAGCCGTCGCTTGGCCTTGCGCCGAAGGTGGTGGAGCAGGTTTTCGGCCTGATATCCGGCTTGCGGACCCAGGGCATCACCATCCTTCTGGTCGAACAGAATGCCGAACGCGCGCTTGAGATCGCGGACCATGGCTATGTGCTTCAATCCGGCGCACTGGTCCTTTCCGGCAGCGGGCGGGAGCTGGCCGAAAGCCCGCTGATCCGTGACGCCTATCTTGCGGGGTGAGGATGGACTTTTTCCTTCAACAGCTTCTGAATGCGGTAAGCCTCGGCGGCATCTATGCGCTCCTCGCGCTTGGCCTCGCCGTCGTCTTCTCGATCGTCGCACTGATCAACTTCGCCCATGGCGAGCTGATGACGGTGGCGGGCTATGTGCTTTTCGTCTGCATCCTTTACGCTGTTCCCTTGCCGATAGCGGTGGTCGCGGCCATTGCGGCGGCGGCGGTTGCGGCGGCGGCGACCGAGCGGCTGGCCTTCCGGCCCATGCGGCGGGCTGACCCGACCTCGCTGATGCTGACGAGTTTCGCCGTGTCGGCGATCCTCAAGGTCCTTTTCCAAAATGGCATCTCGGCGCGCCCCAAACCCGTGCCCCTGCCGCCGGACCTGTCGGGCACGTTGACATTCGGGCCGGTGCGGCTCGGGACAGTGCCGCTCGCCTCGATCCTCGTCACCTGCCTCTCGCTCTTCGCGCTCACTCTCTTCCTGAAGCGCACTGTGATGGGCAAGGCGATGCGGGCCGCCGCCGAGGATTTCCAGGTGCTGCGGCTGATGGGCATCCGCGCGAACCGGGTGATCGCCGCTGCCTTCGCGCTGTCGGGCATGCTGGCGGGCATCTCGGCGGCGCTTTGGGTGGCGCAAAGGGGATCGGTCGACCCTCTGATGGGCTTCGTGCCGGTCCTGAAGGCGTTCGTCGCCTCGGTGATCGGCGGGCTTGGCAGCCTTTCCGGGGCGGTCGCAGGCGGTTTTGCCCTCGGGATCGCCGAAGTGCT
This sequence comes from Frigidibacter sp. SD6-1, assembly GCF_030143255.1. Lineage (GTDB taxonomy): Bacteria > Pseudomonadota > Alphaproteobacteria > Rhodobacterales > Rhodobacteraceae > TMP-24. The sequence goes on along the minus strand of NZ_JARJNR010000006.1, from coordinate 192,011 downwards.
GTTCCAGGCCTATCTGCCGGATGCGGCCTTGCCCTTCCGCGACGCCTTCGTCCTCGGCTTCGTGGTCCTGCTCCTGCTCTGGCGGCCGGACGGCCTGATCCCGGCCAGGACCGGACGGCGAAGCTGAGCCGAAACCGGCCGGGCGCCTCATCGCGCCCGGACCGGGCGCTCTTCGGCGGGTGAACCGGCGGCGAAGGAGCGAAGAGGGCCGCAAGGCCGGATGAGCGGCCCGGACCGCTTGCATTCACGCCTTTCCCCGGCTATAGGGCGCCTCTCGATATCCGCGCGTCCGGCCAAGTGGCATTGCCGAGTCGCGCGTTCACTCTGACGAGGAGATGGAAATGCCCAAGATGAAGACCAAATCCGCTGCGAAGAAGCGGTTCAAGATGACGGCCAACGGGCACGTCAAGGCTGGTGTCGCCGGAAAGCGTCACGGCATGATCAAACGCTCGACGACCTTCACCCGTCAGGCAACCGGCACGATGCTCTTGGCCGATGCCGACGCGAAGATCGTCAAGAAATACATGCCCTACGACCGCTGAGGAGAATGACCCATGTCTCGCGTTAAATCCGGCAAGGTCACGCACGCCCGCCACAAGAAGGTGCTGAAGGCTGCGAAAGGCTACTACGCCGCCCGTTCCACCAATTTCCGCACCGCGACCCAGGCCGTCGACAAGGCCAATCAATATGCGACCCGCGACCGCAAGACCCGCAAGCGCAATTTCCGCGCGCTCTGGATCCAGCGGATCAACGCCGCCTGCCGCGCCATCGACGAATCGCTGACCTATTCGCGCTTCATCAATGCGCTCTCGAAGGCGGGGATCGAGGTGGACCGCAAGGTTCTGGCCGACCTCGCCGTCAGCGAACCGGCGGCCTTCGGCGCCATCGTCGAAAAGGCCAAGGCCGCGATGGCCTGACCGGCCGCAGAGCCGCAAGTTTGGAACCCCGCGAGCGAACCGCTTCGCGGGGTTTCTCTTTGGCTGCCGGGCAGCCGGATTTCGATACGAAATCCGGTCCGAAATCTTTGCAAGATTTCGGCGCCAGCCGATGCCCCTGCCTATCTGACGAGAGAATGTGATCGCCAAAGTGTCGGGAACCCGCAGCCACCCAAGCAGGGATTCGGATCAGTCCGGCTTTGTCGCTGCTGCCGCCGTGGGCCGGTTCCAGCGGCCCGACAACCGGTCGGGATCGCCGCCGAACAGGAGCCAGGCCATGATCCGCGCCCGGTAGAGGCGAATGCGGATCAGTCCGGCGAAAGCGAGCAGCCGGTTCCTGATGCCCGACACCCTGTCGGATGTCGCGATCTGCGGCAGTTCGGCGAGCGGCGAGACAGCCATCGCCCCGCATTTGAGTGCCCAAAGAACCGTCCGCCTGAAATTGCCGCGCACCCCGTCGAAAAAGTGCGCGGTATGCCGGTCCCACTTGGTCCGAAGCTCGCTGAACCTTTCGCGCGCGGGGTGATAGACGCGCATCCCCGCCACAAAACGGATGCGGTAGCCCTTGGCCGTGGCGCGCTGCCCCCAGTCGGTATCTTCCGCCACCGACAGGCCCGCGAACGGGCCAACATCGTCAAAGACCGCGCGCGCCATCACCAGATTGCCGGTGCCGGTGAAGTTCTTGCGGGCGATGTAGCGGTCCATCCGGTAGGCGTAGATGCTTTCGTAGGCCTCCAGCATCGTCAGGCGGGTTGGATCGACATAGAGAATGCGGACATCTCCCCCCAGAACCGTCGCGCCGGGCTTCGCCATCTCGGCCTCGGCGGCAGCGAGCCAGTCGGGGTCGGCGACGCAGTCAGCATCGATGAAGGCAAGGACTTCGCCCGAGGTCTGCACGATCCCGGCATTGCGGGCGGGGCCGGGGCCGGGCGTCGTTTCGCGGATCAGCCGCACGAACGGATAGCGGGCGCAGATCGCCTCGGGCATCTCCTGCGAGCCATTGTCGGCCACCACCACCTCGTCGGGCGCGCGCACACCGGAGGCGAGCGAGGCAAGGCAGCGGTCGAGCATGGCGGGCTGGTTCAGATGGGGGATGACGACCGATATCCGGGGCCGTTCTGGCAGCTGGGTCTCAGGGGAAGACAAGGAAGCACCTCCGGGGTCGCGCGCAACTCTAGCCGCCGGTTGCAGGCGGTCGCAAGCGCGGCGGCGGGATCGTTCGCGGCTTTGCGACAATCCCTCCGGGTCGGGTGGCTGCGCGCGTGCAACGGGCCTTTGCAGTCTGCCGCCGGATCGGGCTATAGGGGGGCGATTCCGGAAGGCCCGCCTTCCCCCGATTGACCGGCAGCCGCCGCCACGACGAAAGGACATGACCATGGACGATCTGAGCGGGAAATACCTCTCCGCCATTTCGCTCGCGGCCGACGAGGCGGCGTTGGAGGAATTGCGCGTCGCGGCCCTTGGCAAGAAGGGCGAGATTTCGCTCAAGATGCGCGAACTGGGCCAGATGGCGCCCGAGGAACGGCAGGCGGCGGGCGCGGCGCTGAACCGGCTGAAGGACGAGATCGACGCGGCGCTCCGGGCGAAGAAGTCCGCGCTGTCGGACGCGGCGCTGGACGAACGGCTGAAGGCGGAATGGCTGGATGTGACGCTGCCGGGCCGTCCGCGCCGTCAGGGCACGATCCACCCTGTTTCGCAGGTCACCGAAGAAGTGACGGCGATCTTCGCCGACATGGGGTTCGCCGTGGCCGAGGGGCCGCAGATCGAAAGCGACTGGTACAATTTCGACGCGCTGAACATCCCGCCCGAACATCCCGCCCGGCAGGAACATGACACGTTCTTCATGGCGCGCGCGGCAGGCGACAACCGACCGCCGCATGTGCTGCGCACCCATACCTCGCCGGTGCAAATCCGCGCGATGACCGATCAGGGCGCGCCGATCCGGGTGATCGCGCCGGGCCGCGTCTACCGGATGGACATGGACCAGACCCATACGCCGATGTTCCATCAGGTCGAGGGGCTGGCGATCGACCGCGATATCTCGATGGCGAACCTGAAATGGGTGCTGGAAGAATTCTGCCGCGCCTATTTCGAGGTGGATCAGGTCGAACTGCGCTTCCGCGCCTCGCACTTCCCCTTCACCGAACCCTCGGCCGAGGTCGATATCCGCTGTTCCTGGGAAGGCGGGCAATTGAAGATCGGCGAGGGGAATTCATGGATGGAGATCCTCGGCTCCGGCATGGTCCATCCCAAGGTGCTGGCGGCGGCCGGGGTGGACCCGACCGAATGGCAGGGCTTCGCCTTCGGCATGGGCATCGACCGGATCGCGATGCTGAAATACGGCATCCCCGATCTGCGGGCCTTCTTCGAGAGCGACCTGAGGTGGCTGAGGCACTATGGCTTCAGCGCGCTCGACATGCCGACGGTAGCGGGCGGGTTGAGCCGATAAGACATGGCGCGGCCCGATTCAGGCTGGGGCGGGGTGACCCTCGGCCCGGGCCATTCGGGTCTGGGGTCCGGCGCCTCAACCGTCATGTCCTTGCCGCTTGCGGCGCGCACGGTCATGTTGGCGGGGTCGAAATCGTCGAGGCAATGGATGTTGAAGCTGAACCAGTCCGGCTGGGCGCGCTTGCGGTGAAAGGTATAGATGCCGCAGGTCTTGCAGAAATAGTGCTTGGCGACCCGTTTGTTCCATTCGTAAAGCCCAAGCTCCGACCAGTCGGTCAAGAGCCTGAGCTGCGCCTCGGGCACCTTGCCCATCAGCGCATTCTTCTTCCGACAGAGCGAACAGTCGCATGTGGCAATGTCGGTGATCTCACCCGTCACCTCAAAGCGCACCGCGCCGCAGTGGCAGGAACCGTGATAGGTCGGGGGCATGGGACGCACCTTCGTTTGGGTCAGGCGCAGACTGACGCGCGCGGGTGAGGAATGCAAAGGGCTGAAGCCTCCGCGCGGTGTTTTCAGCGCACCGGGTGGTAACTCGGCCGGAGCACCGAAGCGAGAGTTCCAAGTGAGCCAGTCTCGTTCCAATTGGTGCTTAGGCTGACATGATTCGAAATCTCTATTTAGATAGTGGATGCTGCAATCAGCTCATCGCTAGTAGTGACTCCTTGCGCAGACCTTGGGCCGAGGCCGCAACTAAATTCAACCGATATCGCCAGTTTGCCCGACCTTGCGGTGTCGAGGTGGGCTGTCCACGCCATGTTTCGCCCATTGTCGACTTCAACACGAACCGACTGTCGAGCGCGAACGCCATCAATCTTCCCCCTTGCCCTCCCCGCTCTTCCCCCCTATACGACCGCATCCACGGCTCCGGGGTGACTCGGAATCGGTGGATTGTCATTGATCCGCCAGGTCCTCGGTGACCCTCTCGTGGGGCCGACTGGCGATTGTGAAAAGGAAAGACCGGCATGAAAGCCGCTGAACTGCGTTCGAAGACCCCCGATCAGCTCCGTGAGGACCTGGTCGCGCTCAAGAAGGAAGCCTTCAACCTGCGCTTCCGTCAGGCCACCGGCCAGATCGAGAACACCGCCCGCATGAACGCCGTCCGCAAGGACGCGGCGCGCATCAAGACGGTGCTGAACCAAAAAGCCCAAGAAGCTGCGAAGTAAGGGACCGACGAAATGCCCAAACGTATCCTGCAAGGCGTCGTGACCTCGGACAAGAACGAGCAGACGATCACCGTTCTGGTCGAGCGCCGCTTCAAGCATCCGCTGCTGCAAAAGACGGTGCGGAAAACCAAGAAATACCGCGCCCATGACGCGGACAACAAGTTCAAGGTCGGCGATACGGTTCGTATCGAAGAATGTGCGCCGATCTCGAAAACCAAGCGCTGGACGGTGGTTGTCGAGGCCTGAGGCCCCGGCGAAGCTGTCTTTCGTCAATCGAAACCCTGGGGCTTGGCGCTGCAGCCTAGTCTCCAAAGGTCGGGAGAAACCAAATGATCCAGATGCAGACCAATCTGGATGTTGCTGACAACTCCGGCGCACGCCGGGTGCAGTGCATCAAGGTTCTGGGTGGTTCCCACCGCCGCTACGCCAGCGTCGGCGACATCATCGTGGTGTCGGTCAAGGAAGCCATCCCGCGCGGTCGCGTGAAGAAAGGTGACGTCCGCAAGGCCGTCGTCGTGCGCACCGCCAAAGAAGTCCGTCGTGAAGACGGCACGTCGATCCGCTTCGACCGTAACGCCGCCGTCATCCTGAACAACCAGGGCGAACCGGTCGGCACCCGTATCTTCGGGCCGGTCGTGCGCGAGCTGCGCGCCAAGAACTTCATGAAGATCATCTCGCTTGCGCCGGAGGTGCTGTGATGGCCGCGAAACTCCGCAAAGGCGACAATGTCGTCGTGCTCACCGGCAAGGACAAGGGCAAGAAGGGCGAGATCCAGTCCGTTGACCCCAAGGCCGGCAAGGCCGTGGTCGATGGCGTGAACGTCGCGATCCGCCATACGCGCCAGACCCAGACGAGCCAGGGCGGCCGCCAGCCGAAGGCGATGCCGATCGACCTGTCGAACCTCGCGCTCATGGACAAGAACGGCAAGGCCACCCGCGTCGGCTTCCGCATGGAAGGTGACAAGAAGGTCCGCTTCGCCAAGACCACCGGGGAGGCGATCTGATGCTGGACGCGCAAACCTATACCCCGCGCCTCAAGGCGCACTACAAGGGTCAAATCCGTGCCGCGCTCAAGGAAGAGTTCGGCTACAAGAACGACATGCAGATCCCGCGTCTGGACAAGATCGTCCTGAACATGGGCGTCGGCGAAGCGGTGAAGGACACCAAGAAGGTCAAGAACGCGGCTGAGGAACTCTCCGCGATCGCCGGCCAGAAGGCTGTCATCACCAAGGCCAAGAATTCGATCGCGGGCTTCCGCGTCCGTGAAGACATGCCGCTGGGCTGCAAGGTCACGCTGCGTGGCGACCGGATGTACGAATTCCTCGACCGTCTGATCAACGTCGCCCTGCCGCGCGTCCGCGACTTCCGCGGCGTGAAGGGCACGGCGTTCGATGGCCGCGGCAACTACGCGATGGGCCTCAAGGAACATATCGTGTTCCCCGAGATCGACTTCGACAAGGTCGACGAAGTTCTCGGCATGGACATCATCATCTGCACCACCGCGCCGACCGACGCGGAAGCGAAGAGCCTGTTGAAGCAGTTCAACATGCCCTTCAACAGCTGATCGCGGAGGAACGATATATGGCTAAGAAATCCATGGTGAACCGCGAAGTGAAGCGCGCCAAGCTTGTCAAGCAGCATGCTGCCAAGCGCGCCGCGCTGAAAGCGGTGATCGCAGACCAGTCCAAGCCGATGGAAGAGCGCTTCAAGGCGACCCTGAAACTGGCTGAAATGCCCCGCAACTCGTCGGCGACGCGGATCCACAATCGCTGCCAGCTCACTGGCCGCCCGCACGCCTACTACCGCAAACTCAAGCTCTCGCGGATCATGCTGCGCGACCTGGCCTCGTTCGGCCAGATCCCCGGCATGGTCAAGTCGAGCTGGTAAGGAGGTCGAGACATGTCGATGAACGATCCTCTCGGCGATATGCTGACCCGTATCCGCAACGCGCAGATGCGTGGCAAATCCACCGTCCGGTCGCCCGCTTCCAAGCTGCGCGCCTGGGTTCTTGACGTGCTGAAGGATGAAGGTTTCATCCGTGGCTATGAGAAGGTCGAGGCGGCCAATGGCATGCCGGAACTGGAAATCAGCCTGAAGTACTTCGAAGGCACCCCGGTCATCCGCGAGCTGAAGCGCGTGTCCAAGCCTGGCCGTCGCGTCTATGCCTCGGTCAAGGACATCCCGTCGGTCCGCAATGGCCTCGGCCTTTCGATCGTCTCCACGCCGCGCGGCGTGATGTCGGATGCAGCAGCACGGACCGCCAATGTCGGCGGCGAAGTGCTCTGCACCGTGTTCTAAGGAGGGGTCAATGTCTCGTATCGGCAAGAAACCCGTTCCCGTTCCGGCCGGCGTCACCGCCAACCTGAGCGGCCAGACCGTCGAAGTGAAGGGCCCCAAGGGCACGCTGAGCTTCACCGCCACTGACGACGTGACCATCACGATCGCGGACGGCAGCGTTTCGGTTGCCCCCCGTGGCACCTCGAAGCGTGCCCGTCAGCAATGGGGCATGTCGCGGTCGATGATCGAGAATCTCGTGACCGGCGTTACCAGCGGTTTCAAGAAAGAGCTCGAGATCAGCGGCGTCGGTTACCGTGCGGCGATCCAGGGCAACGTCCTGAAACTGTCGCTCGGTTACAGCCACGAAGTGAATTTCGAAGTGCCGAAGGGCGTGACCGTCACGACCCCGAAGCAGACCGAGATCGTCGTGGAAGGGATCGACCCGCAGCTCGTCGGCCAGGTCGCGGCCAATATCCGCGAATGGCGTGCGCCCGAGCCCTACAAGGGCAAGGGGATCAAGTACAAGGGCGAGTTCATCTTCCGCAAGGAAGGCAAGAAGAAGTAAGGACGCGAAAAAATGGCTAACAGCAAAAGGGAACTGTTCCTCAAGCGCCGCCTGCGCGTTCGGAACAAGCTTCGCAAGATGGCTGACGGGCGTGCGCGCCTGTCTGTCCATCGCTCTTCGAAGAACATCAGCGTTCAGCTGATCGACGATGTGAAGGGCGTCACCCTTGCCGCCGCCTCGAGCCTCGAAAAGGATCTGGGCGTGATCGGCAAGAACAATGTCGAAGCGGCGGCGAAAGTCGGCGCGGCGATTGCCGAACGGGCGAAGAAGGCCGGTGTCGAAGTTTGCTACTTCGACCGTGGCGGCTTCCTCTTCCACGGCAAGATCAAGGCACTTGCAGACGCGGCCCGCGAGGGCGGTCTGAAGTTCTGACAAGGCGGGTGGCGCCCCCTCGAATGGGCGTGCCACCCCGATGATCCGGGTCCTCGCTTCGGGCGGGGACACCAGGATTGGCCCAAACGGCGCCATGCTGCGCCACCATGAAGGAATGCCTGATGGCAGAGAGAGAAAACCGCCGGGAGCGTCGCGAAGACCGTCGCGACCGCGAGGAAACCCCGGAATTCGCCGATCGCCTCGTCGCGATCAACCGCGTGTCGAAGACCGTCAAGGGCGGCAAGCGCTTTGGCTTCGCGGCCCTCGTGGTGGTCGGTGATCAGCGCGGCCGTGTGGGCTTCGGCAAGGGCAAGGCCAAGGAAGTGCCGGAAGCGATCCGCAAGGCGACCGAGCAGGCGAAGCGCTCGCTCGTGCGCATTCCGCTGCGCGACGGCCGCACCGTTCACCATGACGTCGAAGGCCGTCATGGCGCGGGCAAGGTCGTGATCCGCACCGCGGTAGCCGGTACCGGCATCATCGCCGGCGGTCCGATGCGCGCCGTGTTCGAAATGCTGGGCATCCAGGACGTGGTGGCGAAGTCGCTCGGCTCGCAGAACCCCTACAACATGATCCGCGCCACGATGGACGGTCTGAAGAAGGAAGCCAGCCCCCGCATGGTCGCGCAGCGTCGTGGCAAGAAGGTGGCCGACATCCTGAAGAAGCCGGAAGCGGCTGAAGCGGCGGAGGCCTGAGACCATGGCGAAGAAGAAAACCATCGTCGTCGAGCAATATGCCTCGGCCGCCCGCCGCCCGGCGATCCAGACCGCGACCCTCAAGGGTCTCGGCCTGAACAAGATCCGCCGTCAGCGCGAACTGGAAGACACGCCCGCCGTCCGTGGCATGGTCAACAAGATCAGCCATCTGGTGCGCATCGTCGAAGAGCGCGGCTAAACGGTAGGATGGGCAATATTGCCCATCCTACGGAACAGGAAGGCGGGGCTTCGGCCCCGCCCTTTCTTTTGGCCCCGGGTCGCGCCCTTCCTCACCTGGCCTAAGTCCCGGCCGCGGCCTTCCTCGGCACGAACGAGACATCGCCTGTCGCTGCCGGAATTTCGCGTTCCTGCGAAGCGATGTTACGCTACGGCAGCGACTCGTCTGGCCCGACGGGGGCCCGAGAGCCCGCAGGGAGGAAGACCATGCCAGCGAAATATGCGGGCGGCTGCGAACACCATCCGGTCAGCGCGTCCGCCGAACCGATCGACAATCACGAATGCCATTGCAATGTCTGCAAGAAGGTGACGGGCCAGCAGGTGACCCATGTCGCCTTCTTCAACCATGGCGACATCAGGACCAGCAATGAAGCGGCGATGAAACGGGTGCCCTTCAATGCCGACAATCCGAACGGCCCCTTGGAAATCTGCCTGTGCGAAAAGTGCAACGCCGTCCTGATGCTCGACGACAAAGAGGGCCGCATACGCGTCGCCGTGCCGAACGTCATGGGCTATGACGATGCGAAATTCCCGAAGGCCAGCTACCACGCCTTCTGGGACGAGACGAAGGGCTATCCCGCGCCGAAAGACGGGCGTCCGGTCTATTCGGGGCTTCAGCCCAGTTTCGTCTGGCCGAAGGGGGCGTAAGGCGCTATCCGATCCTCCTCGGGCACTTCGTGCTCTCGTCGGAGCCCGAGGAGTGCACGAAGTGCTCGACGAGTTCCGCGGACTTGCCACACGCTGCCCAAGCGTCTATAGCCCCCCGGTCGGGCCATCGGGCCCCGACTCAACACCAAGAAACGCCGTGTTCGGCCCACTCCCGTCGCTCGGGGGCCGCATCCGGCAAGGAGAAGCGACATGAAACTGAATGAACTCCGGGACAATCCCGGTGCCGCCAAGAAATCCAAGCGCGTCGCGCGTGGTCCGGGTTCGGGCAAGGGCAAGACCGCCGGCCGCGGTATCAAGGGCCAGACCTCGCGTTCGGGCGTGGCACTCGGTGGCTATGAAGGCGGCCAGATGCCGCTCTACCGGCGCCTGCCGAAGCGGGGCTTCAACAAGCCCAACCAGAAGAAATTCGCCGTCATCAACCTCGGCCTGATCCAGAAGTTCGTCGACGCAGGCAAGCTCGACGCGAAATCGGAGATCACCGAGGACATCCTGGTCGCCGCCGGCCTGACCTCGCGCAAGTTCGACGGCATCCGCATCCTCGCCAAGGGCGAGATCAAGGCGAAGCTCACCCTTTCGGTCACCGGTGCCTCCGCCTCGGCGGTCGCGGCGGTCGAGAAAGCCGGCGGCTCGCTGAAAGTTGCGGCAGCTGCGGCCGAATAAGCCGTTGCGGGCGGCGGTCCTGCCGCTTACATAGGTCAAGGTTTTTCCAGGCGCCGCCGACCGGAGACCGGTTCGGCGGCGCTGACTTGAAAGAGACGAAAATGGCATCTGCTGCAGAGCAAATGGCGGCGAACCTGAGCTGGGGCACCCTCGGCAAGGCGACGGACCTCCGGAGCCGCATCTTCTTCACCATCGGTCTGCTGGTCGTCTACCGGCTTGGCACCTATATCCCGGTGCCGGGGATCGACGCGGCGGAACTTGCGAAATTCATGGACAAGGCGACCCAGGGCATCGGCGGCATGCTGCAGATGTTCACCGGCGGCGCGCTTGGCCGGATGGGGATCTTCGCGCTCGGCATCATGCCCTATATCTCGGCCTCGATCATCGTGCAGCTGATGACGGCGATGGTGCCCGCGCTGGAGCAGCTGAAGAAAGAGGGCGAGCAGGGCCGCAAGAAGATCAACCAATACACCCGCTATGGCACGGTCGGCCTGGCGACCTTCCAGGCCTGGGGCCTCGCGGCCTCGATCGCCAATGGCGGGCTTGCCCATGATCCGAGCCTTTTCTTCTATGTGTCCTGTGTCGTGACGCTCGTCGGCGGCACGATGTTCCTGATGTGGCTCGGCGAACAGATCACCGCCCGCGGCATCGGCAACGGCATCTCGCTGATCATCTTCGTGGGCATTGTCGCGAACATCCCGCAGGCGCTTGCGCATTTCTTCGAACAGGGCCGGATCGGCGCGCTGTCTGCCCCGGTGATCGTCGGCGTGATCCTGATGGTTGTCGCGGTCATCGCCTTTGTCGTCTTCATGGAGAGGGCGCTGAGGAAGATCCATATCCAGTATCCCCGCCGTCAGGTCGGCATGAAGGTCTATGACGGATCGTCGAGCCACCTGCCTATCAAGGTCAATCCGGCGGGCGTGATCCCGGCGATCTTCGCCTCTTCTCTTCTGCTGCTGCCGACCACAATCTCGACATTCTCGGGCGGGCAAACCAACTCGATCCTCTCGACGATCCTCGCCTATCTCGGGCCAGGCCAGCCGCTGCACATGCTGTTCTACGCGGCCATGATCGTGTTCTTCGCCTATTTCTACACCGCGAACGTGTCGTTCAAATCCGACGAGGTCGCGGACAATCTGAAGAACCAGGGCGGCTTCATTCCGGGCATCCGGCCGGGCAAGAAGACCGAGGATTACCTCGATTACGTCGTGGCACGGGTTCTGGTCGTCGGTTCGGGCTATCTGGCGGCAGTCTGCCTGCTGCCAGAGGTTCTGCGGGCGCAGCTTGCGATCCCGTTCTATTTCGGCGGCACTTCGGTGCTGATCGTCGTGTCGGTCACGATGGACACGATCAACCAGATCCAGTCGCACCTTCTGGCGCATCAGTACGAGGGTCTGATCGAAAAGTCGCAGCTTCGCGGCAAACGCCGCAATGGCGCAAAGAAAGCTCCTGCACTTCGCTGAGGTCTTAATGAAGAACATCATCCTGCTGGGACCGCCGGGCGCGGGCAAGGGAACGCAAGCCCGCAAACTCGTGGAAGAACGCGGCATGGTGCAGCTGTCGACGGGCGACATGCTGCGCGAGGCGCGTACCAGTGGGACGGAGATGGGAAAGAGGGTCGCCGAGGTCATGGACCGCGGCGACCTGGTCACCGACGAGATCGTCATCGGCCTGATCGAGGAGAAGATGAGGGGCGCGGGCGGTACCGGCTTCATCTTCGACGGTTTTCCCCGCACGCTCGGCCAGGCAGACGCCCTTGGCGCCATGCTCCGGCGGTCGGGGCAGGATCTGAGCGCCGTGATCGAGATGCGGGTGGATGACGAGGCACTCGTCCGCCGCATTTCGGGCCGCTTCACCTGCGGCAATTGCGGCGAGGTCTATCACGACGAGACCAGGCCCACGAAGGTCGCGGGCACCTGCGATGTCTGCGGTTCGACCGACATGAAGCGCCGGGCCGACGACAATGCGGAAAGCCTGAAGGTCAGGCTGATGGAGTACTACAAGAAGACCTCGCCGCTGATCGGCTATTACTATGCGCTCGGCGATCTTTTCACCGTGGACGGGCTGGCGGAGATCGGCGCGGTCGCTGGTGCATTGGCCGAGATTCTGGATCAGCAATCGGCGGCTTGACCTTCACCGCTAAACCCACTAGTTCACGGCGTCTCTAACGAGAATCGCCTAGATTTGGCGGATTTCCGCCGCAAGGCGGACAAGCGGGTCCGAAGGTTCGCACCTCCGGGCCCATGGTTGTGAAAAAAGGTTCTGGTACGACGGAACCGCAACGAAAGGACATACGCGTGGCACGTATTGCTGGCGTCAACATTCCGACGGGGAAACGCGTCCCCATCGCCCTTCAGTATATCCATGGCATCGGCCCGATGTTCGCCGAACAGATCTGCGCATCTCTCAAGATCGACCGCGCGCGTCGCGTGAACGAGCTTGCCGACGCCGAGGTTCTGGCGATCCGCGAATATATCGACGCGAACCTGACCGTCGAAGGCGACCTTCGCCGCGAAGTCACGATGAACATCAAGCGTCTGATGGACCTCGGCTGCTACCGCGGCCTCCGTCACCGCAAGAACCTGCCGGTTCGCGGCCAGCGCACCCACACCAACGCCCGCACCCGCAAGGGCCCGGCGAAGCCGATCGCCGGCAAGAAGAAGTAAGGGGAGCGCTCGAAGATGGCACGTGATACCAAAGCGACCCGCATGAAGCGGAAAGAGCGCAAGAACATCGCCGCTGGCGTTGCTCATGTGAATTCTTCCTTCAACAACACCAAGATCCTGATCTCGGACGTGCAGGGCAATGCAATTGCCTGGTCGTCGGCCGGCACCATGGGCTTCAAGGGATCGCGCAAATCGACCCCCTATGCCGCCCAGATGGCCGCCGAAGACGCAGGCAAGAAGGCGCAGGAACATGGTCTGAAGACGCTGGAAGTCGAAGTTCAGGGCCCCGGTTCGGGCCGTGAATCGGCGCTCCGCGCGCTGGCCGCCGTGGGCTTCAACATCACGTCGATCCGCGACGTGACGCCGATCGCCCACAATGGCTGCCGCCCGCCGAAGCGGCGCCGCGTCTGACGCATTCGGAAAGAACCGGGTCGCGGGATTTCTCGCGGCCCGGACTATTTGTTTGATCCCTCGGGCGTCCTTCACCTCTGGACATGGGTGACGGGCAAGAATGGAGGCGAAACGCATGATCCACAAGAATTGGGAAAACCTGATCAAGCCCGCGCAACTCGACGTGCGGCCTGGCAAGGATCCGGCCCGTCAGGCGACGCTGGTCGCCGAACCGCTGGAGCGGGGCTTTGGCCTGACGCTCGGCAACGCGCTGCGCCGCGTTCTGATGTCGTCGCTGCAGGGCGCTGCGATCACCAGCGTCCAGATCGACAACGTTCTGCATGAGTTCTCGTCCGTCGCAGGCGTGCGCGAAGATGTCACCGACATCGTTCTGAACCTGAAAGGCGTCAGCCTGAAGATGGAAGTCGAGGGGCCGAAGCGCCTGTCGATCTCTGCCAAGGGCCCGGGCGTCGTGACGGCTGCGGAAATTTCGGAATCGAACGGAATCGAGGTTCTGAACAAGGACCATGTGATCTGCCACCTCGACGATGGTGCGGATCTCTTCATGGAACTGACCGTCGAGACCGGCAAGGGATATGTCTCGGCCGACAAGAACCGCCCCGAGGATGCGCCGATCGGCCTTATCCCGATCGATGCGATCTATTCGCCGGTCAAGCGTGTGAGCTACGAGGTTCAGCCGACCCGCGAGGGCCAGGTGCTGGATTATGACAAGCTGACGATGAAGATCGACACCGACGGCTCGCTGACGCCCGAGGATGCGGTGGCCTATGCCGCGCGCATCCTGCAGGACCAGCTGGGCATCTTCGTCAACTTCGACGAGCCGGAAGCGGCCTCGAAGGCGGATGCGGACGACGGGCTGGAGTTCAACCCGCTGCTGCTGAAGAAGGTCGACGAACTGGAACTGTCGGTCCGTTCGGCCAACTGCCTGAAGAACGACAATATCGTCTATATCGGCGACCTGATCCAGAAAACCGAAGCCGAGATGCTGCGCACCCCGAACTTCGGCCGCAAGTCGCTGAACGAGATCAAGGAAGTGCTTTCCGGCATGGGCCTGCATCTGGGGATGGATGTCGAGGACTGGCCGCCGGAGAATATCGAAGACCTTGCCAAGCGCTTCGAGGATCAATTCTGATCGGTAGGATGGGCAATATTGCCCATCCTACGAAAATGCCCGGATGGCCGGGGAAAGCACGGGCGAAAGCCCCAAGGTGAGCAGGGAGACGAGAGCCCTGCCGGACAAAGCAAACGAAGGTTAGGAGAGAGAAATGAACCATGGTGCTGGCTACCGCCGCCTGAACCGGACCCACGAACACCGCAAGGCGTTGTTCGCGAACATGGCCGGATCGCTCATTGAGCATGAGCAGATCAAGACCACGCTGCCGAAGGCGAAGGAACTGAAGCCGATCGTCGAGAAGCTGATCACGCTCGCCAAGCGCGGGGACCTGCATGCCCGCCGTCAGGCCGCTGCCCAGCTCAAGCAGGACAAGCATGTCGCGCGCCTGTTCGAAATTCTCGGCCCGCGCTACAAGGACCGCAACGGCGGCTGCGTGCGTGTGCTGAAGGCGGGCTTCCGCTATGGCGACATGGCGCCGATGGCGATCATCGAGCTCGTCGACCGCGACACCAGCGCCAAGGGCGCTGGCGACCGCGCGCGCGTCGAGGCCGAGGAAGCCGCGGAAGGCTGATCCGCCGCACGGCAAAGAAACGAAAACCCCGCCGGAACCGGCGGGGTTTTCGTTTTCAGGGGCGGGTCGCCCCCGAATCAATCGGAGGTTGGATTGCGCCCCGCCGATGCGCGGCGAATCGCCGAGTTGCGTGCCCGACTCTTCAAATCGTTGCTATTCCGCCACAGAAACGCCCCCAAACCGGGGTAATTGTACGCGGATCGTCACAGGAAAAGGGTGCAAGTTTCTTGCAAAAAGCACAGGATTGCGCGTAACCAGTTGTAAAGTCCCTCAAAATAACATCAAACTTCATCAATTATTGGTTGTGTCTGTGCGGGGCAAGTTACCATTTTGGACATGTCGGTAAATACAGGCCTAGACTTCGAGCTGCGGAAACTGGCGCTTATGGCGTCGGCCGGGTATTTTGTCGGCCTGCACATCCGCTTTACGTCGCCGCTTCTGTCGTTCCAGACCTACGATCAGGCCTGGCTCGACCATTACACCAACAACGGCTATGTCCTGCGCGATCCGATGACGGCCTGGGGGTTTTCCACCACGGGCTCGATCCGCTGGAGCGATCCCAAGCTCCTGGATCCGTTCGGCCTTTTCAAGGAAGCGGCGACCTACGGCCTCAAATATGGCTGCACGGTTGCCTGCGGCCCGATCAGTTCCCGTACCATTGCGAGTTTTGCCCGGTCTGACCGGGAGTTCGAAGATCAGGAAATCGAAACGATCGCGGCAATCGTCCTGAGGCTTCACGACATTACAGAGCCGCCCGAAAGCCTTTCCCGTTCGCAGATTGAGGCGCTGAATTGCGTCGCCAAGGGGATGCGCCATGCCAAGGCCGCAGCCACGCTTGGCATATCGGAAAGTGCGTTCAAGGCGCGGCTGAATTCCGCCCGGCAAAAGCTTCTTGCCCGGACCACCGCAGAGGCCTTGCAGAGAGCCAAGGAGTACAAACTGCTGTGACCCGGATTCTGGATCAGGAAACCCTGCTGCCCGCTCACCCGGCCGAAAGCGTCGGATCGGAAATCCTCACCACGACCCTGTCGTTCGAGAATATCCATGCCCATGGCGAATTGTTCGGCAATTACTTCCGCCAGCGGAAGCAATCGTTCATCAGCCTCAAGCGCTGGGCGCTGCCCGAAGCGCTGGGGATGGAATATGACCAGTATGACACACCGGCGAGCCGGTGGGTGGTCGTGCATGACGAGTTTGGCCGCGTGCTCGCCGGGAACCGGCTGACGCCGACGACGGCGCGCTGCGGGCTTTATTCCTACATGATCCGCGACGCGCAGCGCGGGCTGATCGATTCGATCCCGTTCGACCTGCTCTATGACGAGGCGCCGGTATCGGATCATATCTGGGAAAGTTCGCGCCTTTTCGTGTCGCACGACGTGCCCGCGGGCATCCGCCGCAAGGTCCATGCGATCCTCATTGCAGAGATCGGCAAGACCTCGCGCCGGCTCGGCGCGGCCACCTGCCTCACGCTTCTCGCCGCCACCTGGCCGCGCTGGGCGCCGCGCGTCCATGTCGACATGACGGCGATGGGGCCGGTGATGGAGATCGACGGCGAGGATTGCCAGGTCGTCTCGATGGACTTTTCTCGCCAGCTGAACTGACGCGCCACTCGGCCCTTCCGGTGCCGCCGCGCGGCGGCTAATGTCGGCCTATGGCCGATCTGTTCGACATCGCAGGCAAGGATGGCGCGCCCGCGCCCGCGCGGCCGTTGGCTGACCGGATCAGACCGCGTTCGCTTTCCGAGGTCATCGGGCAGGAAAAGGTTCTCGGGCCCGAAGGCCCGCTTGGCGCGATGCTGGCGGCGGGAAGCCTGTCTTCGGTCATCTTCTGGGGGCCGCCCGGGGTGGGCAAAACCACCATCGCGCGTCTTTTGGCCGATGCGACGGACCGGGAATTCGTGCAGATCAGTGCGATCTTTTCAGGTGTGCCGGAACTGCGAAAGGTCTTCGACGCGGCCAAGCTGCGCGCCCGGCAGGGCAGGGGGACGCTTCTCTTCGTCGATGAAATCCACCGCTTCAACAAGGCCCAGCAGGACAGTTTCCTGCCGCACATGGAGGATGGCACCATCCTCCTCGTCGGCGCCACGACCGAGAATCCGTCGTTCGAGCTGAACGCAGCCGTTCTGAGCCGTGCGCAGGTGATCGTCCTTGCGCGCCTGTCGCTTGCAGAACTGGAGCGGCTGGCACAACGGGCGGAAAAGGAACTGAACCGCGCCCTGCCGCTTCGCCCCGAGGCGCGCGAGGCGCTCTTGGAAATGGCCGATGGTGACGGGCGGGCGCTTCTCAATCTCGTCGAGCAGGTCGCTGCCTGGAAAGTGGACGGCCCCCTGGACCGCGATCAGCTGTCGCAGCGGCTGATGCGCCGCGCCGCCAAGTACGACAAGTCGGGGGACGAGCATTACAACCTGATCTCGGCGCTGCACAAATCGGTGCGCGGCTCGGACCCGGATGCGGCGCTCTACTGGCTCTCACGGATGCTGGAAGGGGGCGAGGACCCGCGCTTTCTTGCCCGCCGCATCACCCGCATGTCGGTCGAGGATATCGGCCTCGCCGATCCGCAGGCCCAGACGATCTGTCTGCACGCCTGGGAGGTCTATGAGCGGCTGGGGTCGCCCGAAGGCGAACTGGCCTTGGCGCAGGCCGTGATCTATCTGGCGCTGGCACCCAAGTCGAACGCTGCCTACACGGCCTACAAGGCTGCCCGCGCCGAGGCGCGGCGGACCGGGTCGGAGCCGCCGCCGAAACATATCCTGAATGCGCCCACCCGGCTGATGAAGGACGAAGGCTACGGTGCGGGCTATGCCTACGACCACGATGCCGAGGACGGGTTTTCGGGGCAGAACTATTTTCCCGAAACGATGCGGCGGCCGGTCCTCTATCAGCCGGTCGAGCGGGGGTTCGAGCGCGATCTGAAGAAGCGGGTCGAGTGGTTCGCGAAACTCAGGGACAAGCGCCAGACCTGACCTCCAGGCCCGGCCTCCTCGTGCGCCTTCGGCTTCTCGTCGGGGCTGCGACGAGCGCCGATGGCGACGAGGAGCCCTTGGAGCCTCTGTTGACATCGCGCGCACAAGCGAGGAGGAAGGCGCATGTTTGCAACCCTTCTCCAGGTGGCTCTCGGCGGCGCCCTCGGCGCCTCGGCCCGGTATCTCACCGGCGTTGCCGCCCTGCGGCTGATCGGCACGGGTTTTCCCTGGGCCACGCTATTCGTCAATGTGGCGGGCTCGTTTCTCATGGGGGTGCTGGTGATCTGGTTCGGGCACCGTGACCTCACGCGCCTGGCGCCTTTACTGATGACCGGCCTCCTCGGCGGGTTCACCACCTTCTCGGCCTTTTCGCTCGACGCGGTCAGTCTCTGGCAAGGCGGGGATACGACTGGCGCGACGTTCTACGTCGGCGCATCGGTTGCTCTGTCGCTCGCCGCGCTCTTTGTAGGCATGAGCGTGGCGCGGGGGGTGTTGGCATGAGCGGGGTCAGGATGATGACGGTGGCCGAGGCCGACGGCGAAAGCCGCCTTGACCGCTGGCTGAAGAAGCGCCTGCCCGAGGTCACGCAAGGCCAGGTCGAGAAATGGTGCCGCACCGGTCAGGTCCGGGTCGATGGCGCGCGTGCCAAGGCTTCGACCCGCGTCGGCCCGGGGGCGGAGATCCGCGTGCCGCCGATGCCGAAGGCCGACCCCGAAGCACCAAGGCCCGCGCTGACCCCCGGCGTGCCCGAGGCCGACGCGCGGATGATCCAGGCGGCCGTCCTGTGGAAGGACGAGCATATCATCGCGCTAAACAAGCCGCCGGGCCTGCCCTCGCAGGGCGGGTCGGGGCAGGGCAACCGCCATGTCGACGGGCTGACGGCGGCGCTGATGTTCGGCTACAAGGACCGGCCGAAGCTTGTCCACCGGCTGGACAAGGACACTTCGGGCATCTTGCTTCTGGCCCGCGCCGACCGGATCGCGCGGGCTTTGTCGGAAGCGTTTCGCCAGCGGACCACCCGCAAGATATACTGGGCGGCGGTCGCAGGCGTGCCGAACCCGAAGATGGGCACGATCCGCTTCGGGCTGGTAAAGGCGCCGGGGCGCGGCGGCGCGGGCGAGGGCGAGAAGATGGTCGCCATCCACCCTTCGAAGGTCGATCAGACCGAGGGCGCGAAGCGTGCCACCACCGATTATGCCGTCCTTGACGCGCTTGGCACGCGCGCTTCGTGGGTGGCAATGGTGCCGATCACCGGGCGCACCCACCAACTGCGCGCCCATATGGCCGAACTTGGCCATCCGATCGTTGGCGACGGCAAATATGGCGGGTCGGGGCAGGAAAACCTGGGCGACGGCTGGGGGGCGCAACTCGGTGGCGACATCAGCCGCAAGCTGCATCTCCATGCCCGCTCGATCGCCTTCGACCATCCGATCACCGGCAAACGCATCACCCTGACGGCGCCTTTGCCCGACCATATGACGCGGACGTGGAAGACGCTTGGCTGGGTCGAGCAGGATGTGCCCGCCGACCCGTTCCGGGATACGGAATGAGCGCACCGCGGCTCGTCATCTTCGATGTCGACGGCACGCTCGTCGACAGTCAGGATCATATTCTCGCCGCGATGGCCACCGGTTTCGCATCTGTGGATCAACCGCTGCCGCCACGCGATCGGGTGCTGGGCATCGTGGGCCTTTCGCTGCCCGAAGCGGTCCGGCGGCTCGTGCCGCATTGCCCTGACGATGTGCAGGGACGGATCGTTGAAGCCTACAAGGGATCCTTCGGCCAGCTGCGCGAGCGGACGCATTCGCCGCTTTTCGAAGGCGCTGCCCCGCTCTTGCGGCGGCTTGCGGCCGACCCGCATGTCCGGCTTGCCGTCGCGACCGGCAAGTCACGGCGCGGCCTGCGGCATGTCCTTTCGGCGCATGGGCTCGAAGGTATGTTCGACAGTGTTCAGGTGGCTGACGATCATCCCTCGAAGCCCCACCCTTCGATGGTTCTGGCGGCCCTTGCCGAGACCGGGGTTGCCACGGCAGATGCCGTGATGATCGGCGACACGAGCTTTGACATGGAAATGGGGCGCGCGGCGCGCGTGACCACCATCGGCGTCACCTGGGGCTACCATCCGCTGACGGCACTTGCGGCCGCCGACCGGCTGGTCGACACATTCGGGGCGCTGGCGGCGGCGCTTGAGGAGACTTGGGAACGGGCATGAGCGGCTGGAAGGCAAAGCGGTTCTGGAAGGACGTCACGGTTGTGGCGGTGGACGGCGGGTTTGAGGTAAGCGCCGATGGGCGGGTGTTGAAGACACCGGCGAAGGCCGCACTTCGCCTGCCCACCAACGCGATGGCCGAGGCGGTCGCAGCCGAATGGCGGGCGGTTGAGGAAACGGTCGATCCCGGTCTCATGCCTGTGACGCGCGCCGCCAATGCGGCAATCGACAAGGTAGCGCATCAGTTCGACGAGGTGGCGGCGATGATCGCGGCCTATGGTGCCTCCGACCTTCTGTGCTATCGCGCCGAGGCACCCGAAGCGCTCCGCCGCGCGCAGGCGCAGGTCTGGGACCCGATGCTCGACTGGGCGGCGGGGGCGCTTGATGCGCGGCTGGTGACGACTATTGGCGTCGTGCCGGTTCCACAGCCGGGCGGCGCGCTGCAGAAACTCTCGCAAAAAGTGCATGAAATGACGTCGTTTCAGCTGACGGCGCTGCACGATCTGGTGTCGCTGAGCGGCTCATTGATCCTCGGGCTGGCGGCGACGACCGACGATTTCGATGTCGCCAATCTCTGGCAAATGTCGCGATTCGATGAGGACTGGCAGGCGCAACAATGGGGCGAAGATGAAGAAGCGTCCGTCATAGCGGAGAAGAAGCGGACAGATTTTCTGCGGGCGCGACATTTCTGGGAACTCTGTTGCTAGGCGATGAAATATTCTGTCGAGGCAAGCCGCCGACGATTTCGTTTTCTTTCTGACCGCCAAGAAATGCACTTCGACCGGCAAAATGGCGGAATGTAACCTTGACGCAGCACGCCCATCTGTCGAAACTGCCCCCGCTGGGGAGCCCCAACGAACTTGCCAGGACAACTGGCGATAACAGACCGCTCGTGGCCCGGGCGGCAACTCAGGAAGAGGTACTCATGAAAAAATCCGTATTTCTCGGAACGCTGGCAGCGTCGGCCCTTATGGCCGGTTTTGCCTCGGCCGGCACGCTTGATGACGTGAAGGCCCGGGGCGAGCTGATCTGCGGTTCGAACACCGGCCTGACGGGCTTCGGTGCGCCGGATGCAAACAACAACTGGACCGGCTTCGATGTCGATCTCTGCCGTGCGATCGGCGCCGCCGTTCTGGGCGACCCGTCGAAGGTGAAGTTCGTTCCGACCACCGGCGAGACCCGCTTCACCGCGCTCGCCTCGGGCGAGGTGGACCTTCTCGTCCGCAACTCGACCTGGACCTATTCGCGCGACACCGACCTCAAGCTCGATTTCGTCGGCGTGAACTACTATGACGGTCAGGGCTTCATGGTGAAGAAGGATCTCGGCATCCTGTCGGCCAAGGAGCTCGACGGCGCCACGGTCTGCATCCAGACCGGCACCACCACCGAACTGAACCTCGCCGACTTCTTCAAGTCGAACAACATCAGCTACACCCCGGTCACGGTTGCTGATGACGCCGAAGCGCAGCGCCAGTACATGGCGGGCGCCTGCGACGCCTTCACCACCGACGCCTCGGGCCTTGCGGCGACCCGCGCGACGCTGCCCGATCCGGACAGCCACATCATCCTGCCCGAGATCATCTCGAAAGAGCCGCTCGGCCCGGTCGTCCGTCATGGCGACAACCAGTGGGGTGATGTCGTTCGCTGGACGCTCAACGCGCTGCTGACGGCCGAAGAAAAGGGCGTCACCAAGGCCAATGCCGAAGAGATGGCATCTTCCTCGACCGACCCGGAAGTGCGCCGCCTGCTCGGCGTCGAAGGCGACATGGGCGCCATGACCGGCCTCGACAAGGATGCGTTCAAGCGCGCCATCATGGCCAACGGCAACTATGGCGAAATCTTCGCCGCCAACATTGGCGAATCCACCCCGATCGGTCTGGCCCGCGGCCTGAACGAACTGTGGACCAACGGCGGGCTGCAGTACTCGCCGCCCTTCCGCTGATCGCCTGACTTCGAGAGCGCGCCCTATCGGCGCGCTCTTTTTCTACCAGTAGCAACGCGACGATCGCCGGGGCGCTAGACCCCATATGACGCCCATTCACGGGCGCGCGGTCGATCGCAGGGGGGAGCCAATGGCCTATGTCGCCGACGCGCCGAAAGAAAACTTTCGGCTCAGCATGCTTATCTATGACACGCGGTATCGTTCGATCACCATCCAGGTGATCGTGCTGATCCTCGCGCTTCTGTTCGTCGGCTGGTTGGCTGACAATACGATCAAGAACCTTGCCGCCAAGGACAAGGACATCAACTTCAGCTTCCTGTGGAACCGCGCGGGCTATGACATCGGCCAGCAGCTCATTCCCTACACAAACGACAGCACGCATTCGCGGGCAGCTGTGGTCGGGCTTCTCAATACGCTGGTCGTGGCCTTCTTCGGCTGCATCTTTGCGACGATCCTCGGTGTCTTCGCTGGTGTTCTCCGGCTTTCGAACAACTGGATCGTCAGCCGAATCATGACGGTCTATGTCGAGACGTTCCGCAACGTTCCCCTCCTGCTGTGGATCATCCTCTCGTTCACGATCCTGTCAGAGGTCACGCCGCCCCCGAATGCTTTCCGGGTGACCGACGAAATGATCGCGAGCGGGCAAGCGCCCGCCGCCAGCATGCTTCTGAACGAGTCGGTGGCGATCACCAACCGTGGCTCAGACATTCCCTGGCCGCTGCTCGAACGACCGCTGGGTGGCGCGGATATGGCCGGTGTGCCGATCAATTATGCGGTTGTCGTGTCGCTTCTCTTGCTCGCTGCCTCCTTCTATGTCGCACGGCGCAACAGCCAGCGAGCCCGCAAGACCCAGGAGGAAACCGGCGAGCGGCCCGTCGTCTGGTGGCAGAACCTTCTGGTCGTCGTTCTGCCCGTGGCGGCCTTCCTTGCATGGCGCGGGTTCCATCTGGAATATCCCGAACTCAAGGGTTTCAACTTCCGCGGCGGCCTGTCCATCGCGCATTCCTTCACGGCGCTTCTGATCGCCCTCTCGCTCTATACCGGGGCCTTCATCGCCGAGGCGGTGCGCGCCGGCATTCTGGCGATCTCCAAAGGTCAGACCGAGGCGGCCTATGCACTCGGTATCCGGCCGGGCCGGACCATGCGACTGGTGGTCCTGCCGCAGGCTCTCAGGGTCATCATCCCGCCGCTGATCAGCCAGTATCTGAACCTGACCAAGAAC
The DNA here is from genome assembly GCF_030143255.1 of Frigidibacter sp. SD6-1. Taxonomy (GTDB): domain Bacteria; phylum Pseudomonadota; class Alphaproteobacteria; order Rhodobacterales; family Rhodobacteraceae; genus TMP-24. Next base: position 168,897 of record NZ_JARJNR010000006.1, on the reverse strand, counting down.
ACGACGCTGGGGATGGCGATCAGCTATCTCGACCTCAAGGGCACGCTGGGCGGCATCACGCTGAACCAGACCGGCCGGGAACTTGAGTGCATGATGCTGATGATGGCGATCTATCTGATCCTCAGCCTCATCATCTCGTCCCTCATGAACGCGTTCAACGCGTCCGTGAAGTTGAAGGAACGTTAAGATGGCGACCCCGACACCTACTTTCGTTCGCACGGAGATGCTCGGCCCGCAAGAGCCGCCGATCTCGCAAAGCGGCGCAGTGAAGTGGCTTCGTGAGAACCTGTTCTCCACGCCCCTGAACTCGCTCCTGACCCTCCTGGGCCTGGCCTTCGCCTATCTTGTGTTGAGGACGGTCGTGCCATGGGCCTGGAACGGCGTCTGGTCGGCCAGTTCGCTGGGCGAATGCCGCCAGATCATCGCCGAGACGCTCGGTCCCGACAGCCATGCGGCTTGCTGGGCGGTAATCGGCGAGCGCTGGCAGCAGTTCATCTTCGGCTTCTATCCGCTTGATCTCTACTGGCGGCCGGTCCTTGCCTTCGGGCTTCTTTTCTGTGCGCTCGGGCCGATCCTCTATTTCGGCCAAAGCGGGAACAACCTGCGCATCGTAGGCGCCTCCGGCCTTCTAACGCTGGGTGCGCTTCTGGGCGTGCGGCATTTCGTGGCCAAGGCCAATCCGCCGTCGGACGCGATCCTCAGCGACAATCCCATGGTCCTTGTGATCGCGGTCGTCATCTTCGCTTTGCTGGGCGTTGTCGCGAAGTTGCGGCCGCAAAAGCTTGTCTGGTTCTCGATCCTCTATCCGCTCATCGGTTTCTATCTGCTCTGGGGAGGGTCGGTCTGGGCGCCCATTGGTACGCTTGTGGGCTTCGTGATCCTCGCGCTGGTCTGGTACGGGCTTCAGCGGCAGGTTGGCGTGGTTGTGGCTGGCGGTGCCGGACTTGTCACTGCGGCTGTCTGGTGGATCTGGGTTCAGTCGGCGGTAACGGACAAGCTGAACAATGCCATCCCTCTCGGCCTTCTCTACGAGCGGTCGGATCAGTTCGGCGGCTTCCTACTGGCCTTCGTCATTGGTGTTGCTGCGATTTCGGCGTCCTTGCCGATCGGCATCCTGCTGGCGCTCGGTCGGCGATCGGACATGTTCCTGATCAAGACCCTTTCCGTCGGGTTCATCGAATTCGTCCGGGGCGTGCCCTTGATCACCATGCTTTTCGTCGCCTCGCTGCTCCTGCAGTACTTCCTGCCGCCGCAGACGAACTTCGACCTGATCCTGCGCGTCATCATCCTCGTCACCCTCTTCTCGGCCGCCTATATCGCCGAGGTGATCCGGGGCGGCCTCGCGGCCCTGCCGCGCGGTCAGTACGAGGCGGCCGACGCACTCGGGCTCGATTACTGGCAGGCACAGCGGCTGATCATCATGCCGCAGGCCCTGAAGATATCGATCCCCGGGATCGTCTCGTCCTTCATCGGGCTCTTCAAGGACACCACGCTTGTGGCGCTCGTCGGCCTTGCTGACCCGCTGCAGGGCATCACCAAGATCGTCCGGGCCGACATCAACTGGAAGGGCATCTACTGGGAACCCTACCTCTTCGTCGGCCTCATCTTCTTTGCCGTCTGTTTCAGCATGTCGCGCTATTCGATGTATCTCGAGCGCAAGCTGAAGCGCGACCACCGTTAAGGAGCATCCCAATGTCGGAAGCAATCACCCGCCAGATCGACCGCAGCCACATGCAGATTTCGGACGAGGTCGCGATCCAGATCACCAGCATGAACAAATGGTACGGGGCCTTCCATGTGCTCCGTGACATTAACATGACGGTGAACCGGGGCGAACGGATCGTCATCTGCGGACCCTCGGGGTCGGGCAAGTCGACACTCATCCGCTGCATCAACCGGTTGGAAGAGCATCAGTCCGGGAAGATCGTGGTGGACGGCACGGAACTGACCTCGGACCTCAAGAACATCGACAAAGTGAGGTCGGAGGTCGGGATGGTGTTCCAGCACTTCAACCTCTTCCCGCATCTGACAATCCTCGAGAACTGCACGCTTGCGCCGATCTGGGTCCGCAAGACACCCAAGCGCGAGGCCGAGGAAGTGGCGATGCACTACCTGTCGAAGGTGAAGATCCCCGAACAGGCCCACAAATATCCCGGCCAGCTCTCGGGCGGTCAGCAGCAGCGCGTGGCGATCGCCCGCTCGCTGTGCATGAAGCCGCGGATCATGCTTTTCGACGAGCCGACCTCGGCTCTGGACCCCGAGATGATCAAGGAAGTGCTCGACACGATGATCGAGCTTGCCGAGGAAGGCATGACGATGCTGTGCGTGACCCACGAGATGGGTTTTGCCCAGGCGGTGGCCAACCGCGTGATCTTCATGGACCAGGGTCAGATCGTCGAACAGAACGAGCCGAAGGAGTTTTTCAACAATCCGCAGTCGGACCGGACGAAACTGTTCCTCAGCCAGATTCTCGGCCACTGACGGGTCGCTCTTCGTCGCACTGCGTGCGCTCATCGCGAAAAAGGGAAGGGGGGCTGTCTGCCCCCCTACGCGCTGTCGCGCGTTTCCCCCCGAGGATATTTCGGAACGGAAGACGAGGCGGTCAGTCCCGCCCGGACGGGATGAAGAAGTCGAGAACCGAGCCTGCGCCGAACTTCAGCCCCTGCCAGCCTTCGATCTGGAAATCATAGACCGTGGTCGCGGCCGTCGGGTAGCGGCCGAAATCGGGATGGGTCGGGGCGCGGGCGGCAAGGCGGCGGGCAAGTTCGCCGATGCCCGGGTTGTGGCCGATCATCATCACCGTTTCGCCAGTCGCGCGCCCCAGGGCAGCGAGCATCACATCGGGCGAGGCGTGGTAGAGCGCATCGAGGAAATCGACCCGTGGCGTCACTTCCAGCGGAGCCGCGGCGGCGACCGCCCAGGTTTCGCGCGTGCGCGTGGCGGTCGAGCAGAGGACCTGGTCGGGCTCGTAGCCGCGCGAATGCAGCCAGTCGCCGAGTTCCAGCGCCGAGCGGCGGCCCCTGCGGTTCAGGGGGCGGTCGTGATCCTCCATCATCGGATCGTCCCAGGCGGACTTGGCGTGGCGCGTCAGGATCAGGCGGCGGTGTCCGGCTGGGATCATTTGTGAAAGAGCCTCATGTGATAGGCGGATTGTTCCTCCACCCTGCCATAGGCTTTCGAGAGGGGGCAAGCGCGACGAACAGCGCAGCCGCGACTGAGGCAATCTTGTCCCTCTGGCAGGTCGAGAAAATCGTGGCAGGCAGGGACGTCATAGCCCGTCGCGCCGAGCGCACCGGCCGGGCAGGCTGTCAGGCAGGGCTTGTCGGCGCAGGTTTCGCAGGGGTTGGCGGCGGGCGGCGGCAGATCGATGTCCTGGGCGAGCGCAAGCGCCCCCCGGTAGGAGACGAAAAGCCCCGCGCGGTCGTGGACGAGCAGGGTCACCGGCGAGGCGAAGGCGCGACCGGAGCGGAGCGCCCAGTTGAAGAAGGGACGGTGGGGCGGCCCGCCGAAGGGATAGACGGCCAGGGCGCCGAGGGCATCGGCGATCTCGCCGATGACACGCGCCGACCAGCGGTCGATCGGATCGTCCTTGCCGTCGGACCATTCCGGCTCTGCCGTCACATGAGCCCAGAAACCCGGCTCCTCCGGCCCGAGGAGAACGAGTGATCGCCATTCGGGCGACAGCCCGTCTTCCGCCGTCAGGCGGAGCGCGCCGAAGAGGCCCAGCCGATGAGGCGCCGCCCGGGCGGTGATGTCGTGAAGCGGGGTCACCGGACCCGCGGCTTGACCCGCGGCTCGGTCGAGCGGATCTGGCTGCCCGCGCCATGGTCGGTGAAGAGTTCGAGGAGGCAGGCGTTCGGGGTGCGGCCATCCATGATCGTCACCGCGCGCACGCCCTCGTCCAGCGCCATCAGAGCGGTTTCAGTCTTGGGGATCATCCCACCGGCGATCACGCCATCCCTGGTCATCTGGCGCACTTCCTCGGGTGTGATCTGGGTCATCACCTCTCCGGCCGCATTCTTCACCCCCGCCACGTCGGTCAGGAGAAGCAGGCGATCGGCCTGCAGTGCCCCGGCGATGGCGCCTGCTGCCGTGTCGCCGTTCACGTTGAACGTCTCGTTGTCGGCCATGCCGGTGGCGACAGGGGCAATCACCGGGATGATCCCTGCGCTGTAAAGATCGCGGATCACCTGCACGTTCATCTCGACGGGGCGGCCGACGAAGCCCAGTTCCGGGTCGTCGGCGACGCAGACCATCAGATCGTCATCCTTGCCCGAGATACCGACCGCCCGCCCGCCCGCATCCATGATCGCCTGCACGATGCGCTTGTTGACGAGGCCCGAGAGGATCATCTCGACCACCTGGACGGTCGCGCGATCCGTCACTCTCTTGCCGCGCACGAATTCCGACTTGATCCCGAGTTTCGTCAGCATCTCGTTGATCATCGGCCCGCCGCCATGGACGACGACCGGATTGACGCCCACCTGCCGCATGAGGACGACATCGCGGGCGAATTCCGCCATCGCCGCGTCATCGCCCATCGCATTGCCGCCGAACTTCACCACGACGACCGCGCCCGAGAAACGCTGCAGATAGGGCAGTGCTTCGGACAAGGTTCTTGCGGTGGCGATCCAGTCCCGGTCCATCGTCTGCTTTCTCATCTTTGTCCTCGCGGGGTTGCCGTTGTGTTAGCTGCCCTGTGCCCCCCTGCCAAGGGTCGCCTTGCGATTGGCCGAATTTCGCCTAGGGTGGCGCGGAAAAGGAAGGTGACCATGAGCGATGGGCAGAAGACGCTTCTTTTGACCGGCGCGTCGCGCGGGATCGGACATGCGACGGTCAAGCGCTTTGGACGCGAGGGCTGGCGGGTTCTGACCTGCTCGCGCCAGCCGTTCGATCCGCGCTGCCCCTGGCCCGGCGGCGAGGAGAACCATATCCAGATCGACCTTGCCGATCCGACTGCCACGATGGCAGCACTTCAGGTGATCCGGGCCAAGCTGATGGGTCGGCTGGATGCGCTCGTCAACAATGCGGGCATCTCTCCGAAAGGGCCGTGTGGCAGCCGATTGAACTCGATCGATACCGACCTGCGCGACTGGGGCAAGGTCTTTCACGTGAATTTCTTCGCGCCCATCGTGCTCGCGCGTGGGCTACGGGATGAACTGTCCGCGACCAAGGGGGCGGTCGTCAATGTCACGTCTATCGCCGGCAGCCATGTTCATCCGTTCGCCGGTGCGGCCTATGCGACGTCGAAGGCGGCCCTGAAGGCTCTGACGCGCGAGATGGCGCATGATTTCGGGCCCCTCGGCGTGCGGGTCAATGCCATCGCGCCGGGAGAGATAGAGACCTCGATCCTCTCGCCCGGCACCGAGAAGATCGTGGAGGGCTTGCCGCTTCGCCGCCTCGGCCAGCCGTCGGAAGTGGCCGACGTCATCTGGTTTCTCTGCTCCGAGGCCTCTTCCTACGTCACCGGGACGGAAATCGAGGTGAACGGCGGACAACACGTCTGAGGCTGAAAATCCTTCGTGAAGGATTTTCAGCGGGGGGCGTCGCCGGGGCAGAAGAATTTTCGCGAAAATTCTTCTGCGTCAACCGAGGTCGGCGATGACCGCGCGCAGCGTCTCGATCCCCTCGCCCTTCTCCGAAGAGGTCAGGATGATCTCGGGAAAGGCGGCAGGATGCTTCTGCAGCGCCGCGCGCACCTGAGCAAAGATCGCGTCGCGGTCCGAGGCCTTGACCTTGTCGGCCTTGGTCAGCACCGTCTGGAAGGTTACGGCGGAGCGGTCGAGAAGCGTCAGGATTTCTTCGTCGACCGATTTGATGCCATGGCGGCAGTCGATCAGCACGAAGACGCGCCTCAAGGTCGGGCGCCCGGCGAGATAGGCCTTCAGAAGCCGCTGCCATTTTTCCACGATTGGCTTCGGCGCCTCGGCAAAGCCGTAGCCGGGCAGGTCGACGAGGTAATGGCTCTCGCCCGCGGTGAAATAGTTGATTTCCTGCGTCCGGCCTGGCGTGTTCGATGCGCGCGCGAGGTTGCGACGGCCGGTCAGGGCGTTGATCAGGCTGGATTTTCCGACGTTCGAACGGCCGGCGAAACATATCTCCACCCGGTCGGCGGGCGGCAGGTGGCTCATGTCGACGGCGCCCTTCAGGAACTCGATCTGGCCGGTCAAGAGAAGGCGGCCGCGCTCGCGGGCCTCTGCGTCCGGTTCCGGAGTGAAGGGAAAGGGCTGAATCATGGCAGCACCGCAATCTGATCGCCCGCCCGGATCGTGCCGCCCTGAACCACCCTCGCATAGAGGCCGAAGTTCTGATGGCCGAAGCGCGCGCGCAGCGCGCCGAGCGTATCGGCGTCGCGGATGCCGGTATCTGGGTTGGCCGTGGTCGCAAGGCAGCGTTCGATCGGTTCGACAACATCGAGCAACACGTCGCCTGCCCGCAGACGACGACCGACGAGATCGGGCTCGCCGAAGGGCTCCAGCCCTTCAATCCAGATATTGGCACGCCAGCGCTTCGGCGACAGCTCGGTGCCCATCGCCGCGCCGAGCGCCCGGTTCGAGGCGAGCGAGATGATGGAAACCGAAGGATAGTCGGTATCGGTCATGCCGCGCCCCGCGACCGAATAGAGCCGGGCGGGAAGCGCGCGGTCGGCGGGCGAGATCGGCATCACCCAGTCGACGAAACGCGCGGCCTCGTCCGCGACATCCGGCCTGAAGCGGATCGTCGGGCGTTCAGGGTGGGTCAGGGTCAACGCCCCGGTCGTCTCGTCAAATCGTGCCTCGATCGCCATCAGCTTCGGCGCTTTCGATCCGCGCGAGAAATTCTGGCAGGGCGCCCATTCTCCCTCGGCGATCTTCGCCGCCTCATGCGCCACCGCCCAATGGCGGTCCCAGGGCAAACCTTTCCCGGCTGACAGCGCAACGGACGCGAGCGTCTCGCGTCCGTGCGATTTCAGCGGGTGGCGCTGCAGGGCGGCGACTGTCGCGGTCATTTCTCCGCCGCGCCGTTCCGCCTGAAGCCCGCGCGGATGTTGCCGAATATATCCGGCCGTTTCCCGTGCATGGCCATGATCGTGTACTGCTGGATGAAGGTGATCGCGTTGTTGGTGATCCAGTAAAGCACGAGGCCCGAGGCGAAGGAGCCGAGCATGAACATGAAGATCCAGGGCATCCAGGCGAAGACGGTGGCCTGGGTCGGATCGGTCGGCGCGGGGTTCAGCTTCTGCTGGAACCACATCGAGATCCCGAGAAGGATCGGCAGAACGCCGAGCGAGAAGAGGAAGAAGAGGCTGCCAGGTTCGGGCGTCGCCCAGGGCAGGAGGCCGAAGAGATTGAGGATCGACGAGGGATCGGGTGCCGACAGGTCGCGCAGCCAGCCGACGAACGGCGCATGCCGCAGTTCAAGCGTCACATAGATCACCTTGTAGAGCGAATAGAAGATCGGGATCTGGATCAGGATCGGCAGGCAGCCCGAGGCAGGATTGACCTTTTCCTTCTTGTAGAGCGCCATCATGCCCTGCTGCATCTTCTGGCGGTCTTCACCGGCCTCGGCCTTCAGCTTCTCCATCTCTGGCTGAAGTTCCTTCATCTTGGCCATCGAGATGTAGGATTTTCGCGCCAGCGGGAAGACGAGGGTCTTGATGACGAAGGTCAGGGCGATGATCGCAAAGCCCATGTTGCCAATGAGGCCATGCAGGTGATGCAGAAGCCAGAACATCGGCTTCGTCAGGAAGAAGAACCAGCCCCAGTCGATCGAATCGATGAAACCCGCGATGTTCAGGTTCTTCTCATAGGTGCGGATCGTCTCCCATTCCTTGGCGCCCGCGAAAAGCCGGGTCGCTGACGTGCCGGTCGCGCCCGGGGCGATCTCGATCACCGGAAGCTGGGCGGAGGTGATGTAATCGTCCCTGTTCGCCGCATATTTCGCCAGAAGCCGGAAAGGTTGGCCCGGTTCGGGGATGATCGTCGTCATCCAGTATTTGTCGGTAAGCCCGATCCAGCCACCGGATGCCACATCGACGATCTCGGCCTGCCCGGCGACCGGGTCGGCATCGAGCTTGGTCATCTTCTTGAAGGTCAGGTCATGCAACTGGCCGTCGGCCATGCCGATCGAGCCTTGGTGCAGGACATAGGTCGTGGGGGTCTTCGGCGCGCCCTCTCGCAGGACAAGGCCATAGGGCGCGAGCCGAACGGCGGCGCCGGTATTGTTCTCAACAGATTGAGTGACAGAGAACATGTAGTCGGCGTCGATGGCGATCTCGCGGCGGAAAACGAGGCCCGCGCCATTGTCCCAGGCCAGCGTCACCGGCGTGTCGGGCGTCAGTGTAGTGCCCTTCTCGAGGGTCCAGATCGTCGCATCGCCGGGCAGAGCGACCTGCCCGCTGCCTTCGGCGCCCTGCCAGCCCCAGGTCGCATAGTAGCTTTCGGCATCGACGATGTTTTCAGCGCCGGGGTAGCTCAACAGCCTGACGATGGGCGAATCCGCATCGAGCGTTTCACGATAATCCTTCAGCGACAGGTCGTCGATCCGGCCACCGGCAAGCGAGATGGTGCCCAGAAGGCGCGGCGTGTCGATGGCGACGCGGGGCGCGGTCTTGGGGTCGATCTGGCCGGTCGCAGCGGCAGGCGCCGTCTCGGCCGGCGCGGCGGGCTGGTCGGGGGTCGCCTGCTGGCTCGCGGCGGGGGGCGGTGCGGTCAGGTCGGCGCCCGGCGGCGGGGCGAAGACCGTGTACCAGACGAGGATCACCAGAAAGGAGAGCACCGTCGCCAGAATGAGATTCTTGTTCTGATCGTCCATCAGGACCTACCACCCGTCGAAACCAAGATCAGGCCGGTTCAACAGAAGGGGCGGCGAAAGGTCAAGGTCTTTTGCGGTAATCGAGACCCGCGATGGCGCGCGAAACGTCGGGGCAGCTGGAATTGCCGAGGCGCACAGGCCGAAACACTACTCACTCGCGGTTTCTGCGCGATCAGCTTGCAAGTTTTGCAACCTAGGGCTAGCCGGTCCTGCGTCCGAGATTTGGCGTCGCCTCAAGCTTCGACCGGTGCCGCTCCAGCCAGGCAATCGTCTCTTCGAACGGCATAGGTCGCGCGATGGCATAGCCTTGCACATGGCCGCAGCCAAGTTGCGCCAGCATCGCATGTTCGCCCACCGTCTCGACCCCCTCGGCGAGCGTTTCCAGCGACAGCTGCTCGGCCATCGACAGGATTGCCGCGACCATCCGCTGCTGCGTCGGGTCGCAATCGACGCGCGTGACGAAGGAACGATCGATCTTCAACCGGCTGACGGTGAAACGGCGGATCGAGGTGATCGAGGCGTGACCGGTACCAAAATCGTCCAGGTCAATGCCGCAGCCGAGGCTGGCGAGCGCGGCGATATTGCGAACGACCATGTCATTCTCGGTCTCGGCCACCACGGTTTCAAGGATCTCGATCGTCAGGCGCGCGGGCGCAAGATCGAACCGGTCGAGTTCCCATTTCAGCTTTTCGACGAGCTTGGGGTTTCGCAGCTCCTCGCGGCAGAAATTGACGGCGACATTCGGCACGCGGTATCCTGCCCGGTGCCAGGCGCGCAGCGCGTTCAGCGCCTGAAAAAGGATCACCTCGCCCAGCCGCGCGGCAAGGCCGCTGGACGTCAGCGCGGGAAGAAACTCGCCCGGCGGCAAGAGGCCGCGTTCGGGATGTTTCCAGCGCGCGAGCGCCTCGAAGCCTGAGACCTCGCCGGTGTCCGTCGACAGCTGGGGCTGGAAATGGGCGATGATCTGGCCATTGTCGAGCGCGAACTCGATCTGGTCGCGCAGCGACTGGCGGTGTTCGGCATGGGCCGCGATTTCCTGCGAAAAGGCGCGGATCGCCGAGGGACCGTTGCGCCAGGCGTCGTCGGCGGCAAGTTCCGCCGCCGTCAGCAGCGCCGCGCCGGTCGGTTCGGCGATTCGACCGGGCAGGCAGAAGCCGATCGAGCAGGAGACATAAAGCGTCATCGCATCGATCGACATCGGCTCCTGCACCGCCGCCTGGGCGCGCGCCGCGATCTGGATCAGGGTCTCAAGATCGGCCCGCCGCATCGGCCCGAGGGCCAGCGCGAACCGGTCGCCTTCAAGGCGCGCCACCGTGTCATGCTGGCGCATGGTCACCAGCAGTCGCTCTGCGACCCGGCGGATCGCCTGATCATGCGCCGCCTGACCGTGACGCTCGACAATCAGGCGGGCATCATCGAGGACCAGGACGAGGCAGGCGGTACTTTTGCCGGTCGTGGCCGCATGGGTCAGGACGGTGTGCAGCGCCTGTTCGGCGCGGGCGCGCAGGACAAGACCGCTCAGCGCATCACGCGGTTCCTGTTCGTCAGGCGCGGTGGCCCGGATTTCGGGGCGGGCGTCGGCTTTCGTGGCGAGCGCGATGGGAAGCGTGGCGACAAGAAGGATGATCGCCCCTTCCGCGCCGAACCACAGCCAGGCCAGCAGGGCGGCAGGCGTCAGGCCGAGATAGGCGGGATGCCACAGGCGCTTCAGCCAGCCCGCCATCCCATCACGCGTCGGCAGCAACGATCGCAGCATGGGGTCCCTTTCCTCTCAGGCCAGCCCGGCCTTGAGGAGAACCTAACCAGAACGAAGTGACCACGAAGTTAATCGCTGTCCGAAAGCCGCGGCGGCGCGTCGGGGGCGGAACTTTGCGCTCTGCCGGGCGCAAGGCCGAGGAAATCGAAGAGCTTCGGATCGGGCAGATGCGAGGGCCGCGCGTTCAGAAGCGCCCGGAACATCACCTGGCGGCGGCCGGGGCTGCGCGTCTCCCAGTCGGTCAGCAGTTTCTTGACCTGCGCACGTTGCAAGCCTTCCTGACTGCCGCAAAGGTCGCAAGGGATGATCGGATAGTTCATCGCCTTTGCGAAGCGCTCGCAGTCCGCCTCGGCCACGAAGGCCAGCGGGCGGTAGACGAACAGATCGCCATCCTCGTTCAGAAGCTTCGGCGGCATCGTGGCCAGACGCCCGCCATGGAAAAGGTTCATGAAGAAGGTTTCCAGAATATCGTCCCGGTGATGCCCAAGCACTACCGCGCTACATCCCTCTTCCCGTGCGATCCGGTAGAGGTTGCCGCGCCTCAGCCGCGAGCAGAGCGAACACATCGTGCCGCCGGGCGCGATTTTCGAGGTCACGACCGAATAGGTATCCTGATATTCGATGCGATGGGGGACGCCCATCCTGGTCAGGAATTCGGGCAGCACGGTCGCCGGAAAACCCGGCTGGCCCTGATCGAGGTTGCAGGCCAGAAGATCGACCGGCAGGAGGCCCCGCCATTTGAGTTCGGTCAGCGCGGCCAGAAGCGTGTAGCTGTCCTTGCCGCCCGACAGGCAGACGAGCCAGCGCGCGCCGCGCTCCACCATGCCATAGGTCTCGATCGCCTCGCGCACCTCGCGCACGATGCGCTTGCGCAACTTCCTGAACTCGGTCGAGGAAGGCGCGCCGTGGAACAGCGGATGGATATCGTCAAGATCGTCGAGCATGGGATGGCTATCGCAGATGCGGGCCTCTTCCGCAATCGCCCCCGAAGGGGCGCTCATCAAGCCGGCCCCGGCTTTCTTCGCCCGGGCGACCGGCGATGAGCCCTGCAAGGGGCGAAGAGCCGCCCCTCAGTCCCGCCCGGGCGGCACCGGATCATGCCCCGATCCACCCCAGGGATGGCAACGGCCGATCCGGCGAAGCGCGAGCCAGCCGCCCCTGAGCGCGCCGTAGCGGCCTAGTGCCTCCAGTGCGTAGGCCGAGCAGGTGGGCTGGTAGCGGCAATTGTGCCCGACCCAGGGGCTGAGAACCAGCCTGTAGGCCCGGACCGGCAGGGCGAGGATATGGGCGAGCGGGCTCATGACTTGCGGTGGACCTGCGCAAGCGCGGTGCGCAGATCGGAGAGGAGCAGCGCGAACTCGCGACTGGCCGTCACTGCTGGACGGCCGACGAGCACATAGTCCCAGCCCGGGCGACCGGCCTCCGGCAGCACGGCCCGCGCGATCTCGCGCAGGCGCCGCTTGGCGCGGTTGCGGGCGACGGCGTTGCCGACCTTCTTCGAACAGGTGAAGCCCACGCGGATCAGCGCGCCGTCCGGTTCGCCTTCACCCCGGCGCCGGGCCTGCAGAAGGAAGCTCCCCGCCGACTGCCGCCGGGCCTGCGCCGCCTTGAGGAATTCCGACCGGTTCTTCAGACCCTCCAGACGAACGGAAACCGCCGGGGGCTTTGCCGCCTCCGGCCTGTCAGGGCCAGTCGCGGGAGCCTCCGGCGGTGTCATGCCGTATACGGTCGTGCTTACGCCGACAGGACCTTGCGGCCACGGGCGCGGCGGGCGTTCAGCACCTTGCGGCCGCCCTTGGTCGCCATGCGCGCGCGGAAGCCGTGGCGGCGGGCGCGAACCAGGTTCGACGGTTGATAGGTGCGTTTCATCTTTCTTGCTCCGGCTCATCGGGCCCAAACCCGGAAGGGATTCGAAGGCCTGTCATTCGAAGCCCGGTCCATAGACGCATGACTGGCCCAAGTCAACTCGGCCCCCGGGGATTTTTCACGGCTTCCGGCCCCGAGCGATTTGCAGTGTCGCGCTGGCATGACTATCCTCTGGCCAACCCGTCGCATTCCGCGCCGGAAAAGCTGGGGCCGCGAAGGGCCGATCATGTTCCTCAAGACCCTTTCGGGGCGTTTCCTCATCCTGACCGCGCTTTTCGTCATGCTGGCGGAGGTGCTGATCTTCGTGCCCTCGGTCGCGCGGTTCCGCGAAGATTACATCCGCTCGCGCCTCGAACGCGCCCAGATCGCCTCGCTGTCGCTTCTGGCGGCGGGCGACATGATCGACGAAAAGGTCGAGCGTGAGCTTCTGGCCAATGCCGAGGTCTACAACGTCGTCCTGAGGCGGGACGAGGCGCGCCAGCTTGTCCTGTCCTCGCCGGTCCGCCAGCCGATCGAGGCGACCTACGACATGCGCGATCCCTCCGCCTGGCAACTGATCCGCGATGCGATCCACTGTCTGCTTCTGCCCGAAAACCGGGTGATGCGGGTGATCGGCGATCCGGTGAAACAGGCGGGGATGCTGATCGAGGCGACAATGGACACCGCGCCCCTGCGGGCCGCGATGATCGATTACGGCGTGCGTATTCTCGGGCTGTCGGCGGTGATCTCGATCCTGACGGCAGGTCTTCTGTTCCTCGCGGTCGGGCGGCTTCTGGTCGCGCCTATCCGGCGGGTGGTCGGCAATATGTCGGCCTATGCCGAGGCGCCGGAGGATGCGCGGCGCGTCATCGAACCGCAGTCGGATGTGGTCGAGCTGCGCGAGGCCGAGGAAGCCCTGCAGGACCTGCAGAAGCAGCTTACGTCGGCGCTTCGCCAGAAGGAACGCCTTGCCCAGCTTGGCGGGGCGGTGGCGCGGATCAGTCACGATCTGCGCAATATCCTGACGACGGCGCAACTGATGAGCGACCGGATCGAGATGAGCAAGGACCCGACAGTTGCCCGCGCCGCGCCGAAGCTGATCGGGGCGATCGGACGGGCGGTGGCGCTGTGCGAATCGACGCTGGCCTTCGGCAAGGCCGAGGAACCGCCGCCGACCCTGGCGCGCTTCATGTTGTCGGGGCTGGTCGAGGATATCCTCGACGGCGAGCGGATCGCGGGCAACGGGCTCGTCGAATATGTGACAGATATCGCGCCTGCGCTGACCCTGCGCGCAGACCGCGAGCAGCTTTACCGGGTTCTGTCGAACCTCACGCGCAATGCGCGTCAGGCGATCGAGGCGACGGGCCAGCCCGGCACGATCGAGATCGGCGCGGGCGAGGAGGAGGGCGGCTGGTGGATCCGGGTAGGCGATACTGGCCCCGGCCTGCCGCAGAAGACCCGCGAGCATCTCTTTGAGCCGTTCCATGCGGGCAACCGCAAGGGCGGGACGGGTCTTGGCCTTGCCATCGCGGCGGAACTGATCAGGGGCCATGGCGGGAGGCTCGAGCTTGTGCGGTCCGACGGGAATGGCACGGAATTCATGGCGCACCTGCCGCGCGAACTGAGCCTTTCCGACCCGCAGTAGGCTTGCGGCGGGCGCCGGTGCGGGGCTCAGCGCTTCTTCTTTTTCTTCTTGGGCTTTTCGGACGGGTCCGCCATCGCGCCGATCCGCTTGGCGAAACCGCCCGCGTCGAGCGTCGCGAGGGCGGCCATTGCCGCCGAGGCGGTCGACAATGTGTCGTGCAGCGCCGCGAGGCGCGCGTCGGGCAGGACAGCCTCGGCCTGCATCAGCCGGTCGAGCAGCGGCAGGATCAGGCTGCGTTGCCGGTGGGCGGCCAGAAGGCGCAGCAGTTCCCAAGGGTCGGCGGGCGCGGTGAAATATTCCTTCCGGTCGCCGGGTGTGCGGGCAACGCTGACAAGGCCCGCGCCGCGCAGGTCTTTCAGCGCGGTCGAGATGTTGGAGCGGGCAAGGCCGAGGTCCGCCACCAGATCGTCGGCGCAGGGCGGCTGCGCCGCGCGCCAGATCGCGGCGAAACAGTGCCCGGCGGGGCGGGAGAGGCCGAAGGCATCGGCTATGTCGGCGAAGAGGGGGGCGAGCGTCCGGTCTGTCTCTGGCATGGCGGCAGGATCACCGTTCGCGCGTCCGGGTGCAACGGCTTCTTTCAAGATGCGATCTCGCGCGCCTTGCGGCGCACGAGATCAAGCCGTGTCTCGGTGCCGGGGCGGGGCCCCGGCACCTCGGATCCCGGTTGTGCCGAGCTCCGGCGGGGTGCGATCAGAGGATGACCCTCGGCTCCGGCAGGCCCTGGGCGACATCGTCGCAGCGGATGGTCGCGCCGTTCAGCGGTTCGGCGGCGAGAATATCCGGCGACAGGCCCTGCCGTGCAGTCGTGGTGAAGAGGGTGCGTAGATCGCTGCCGCCGAAAGCGGGGCAGGAGGAGTGGCGCCCTCCGACCGGTACCGCGCGCAAGAACTGCCCATCCGGCCCATAGGCCGCGACCCGCGCCGCACCCCATTCCGCCAGCCAGAAGGTGCCGTCGGCATCGAAGACCGCGCCGTCGGGATTAGCCATTCCGCCTGATCGGGCACGCAGGAAGGGTTCCGGCTCTCCCTTCGGCCAGCCATGCAGCGGGTCGAGCGCCGTGCGCCATACAATCCCGCGCGCGGTGTCGGCGAAGGTCGCGAACTGCCGGTTGGGGGCGAAGGCGATAGCGTTCGAAATGGTGATCTTCGGGAAGAGGCGCCGCAGCTCGCCCCGGTAATAGCGCCAGATCGACCCGGCTTCGGGCTCCGCCGCCTTGCCCATCGTGCCGATCCAGAAGCCGCCCCAGGGATCGGCACGGCCGTCGTTCGAGCGGGTCACCGGATTGTCGGCCTCAAGCGCTGTGACCAGGTCGCGCGCACCGCTTTCGATGTCGAAGACCCAAAGGCCGGTCTCGGACGCCATTAGCAGCCGGTCGTCGTCGATCCAGCCCGCGGCCGAGCACATTTCCGGCAGGCTCCAGTCCAGCGGGCCGGTCCCGTCGCGCGACAGAAGCCGCCGCCCGGTTATGTCGAACCAGAAAAGCTGGCTCCGCCCGGGATGCCAGAGCGGCCCCTCGCCAAGGTCGCAGGGGCGGTCGTCAAAGATCACGCTCATATGTCTCCCCGGATGGTGGCCTTTGCGGCGCTCTTGTCCAGGAAAGATATAGCGCCGACGTCCTACTCGCCAGAGGCGAGACAGCCGACGATCGTTGAGGCAAGCCCGCGCAGGAGCTGGGCATAGAGATCGGCGCCGGGTGCAAGCGCAAGCCCTTCGGGGTCAAGCGCCGCGCCGCGCCTCATGCCCGTATCGGCCGCTATCCGGTCGACCGGGGCGGGGTCGTGACCGGCCTCAGGAAAGATGCAGCCGTCCGGCGCTGCGCGCGCTGTCTCGGTCACGGCGCTTACATGCTGGGCGCCGGGGCTCGCCGCATCGCCTTCGGCAAGGCTGGCGGCAATGGTCAGATCGAAAGCGCCGGCGAAATACCCATAGGCGTCATGGCCCATGATCAAGGGCTTGCCCCTTGCGGCCCGCAGGGTCGTGCCAATCTCCTGTTCCAGTTCGTTGAGGCGCGTTATCGCTTCGGCCGCGTTCTTCTGATAGTCGGCGGCATGGGCGGGATCGGCGGCGCTCAGCCGGTCGCGGATCGCGGCGATCCAGGCACGGGCATTGGCCGGATCGAGCCAGGCATGCGGATCGGTGCCGTCGTGCGCATGGTCGTGATTGCCCTCATGGTCGCCCTCTTCATGCGTTTCATCCTCATCTGCGCCGCCGCTCGCGAAAGGGCGCAATTCGGTGCCCGGCGTGGTCAGGAGCGCGAGCGGCGCGTCGGCGCGGGCGGTCGCAATCGCCCGGTCAAGCCAGGGCGTCATCTCAGGGCCTATCCAGAAGATGAGGTCGGCAGAGGCAAGGGCGCGGGCCTCTGACGGGCGGAGTTGATATTCGTGCGGGTCGGCGCCCTGCGCGACCAGAAGCATCGGCGTGCCGGTGTCGCCCATCACCTGCGCCACCAGAGATTGGATGGGTGCAATGTCGGTGACAACCTGCAGTGCCTCGGCGTGCAGGGGAGAAGCAGCCGAAAGGGCGGCGAGGGCAACGGCAAGGCGCGCGGCGGGGAGGTGCATGACAAGTCCTGTTGTGGTCGGCAGGGCGATATCATATGTTATAAAGTAACAGTCAAGAGAAATGTGATACTATAACATGAACCACGCTTCTGCGGGCGGAGATCCCGGCAAGTCGGCTACCGATGCGGGCCTCGCGTTCCGGCGGCACGACCACAGCCATTGTTGCGGCGGACTGATCGCGAGGGCGGACGCGCTTGCGGCGGAGCGCGGGCTGAAGCTGACGCCTGTGCGGCGGCGCGCGCTAGAGATATTGCTGGAGGAGCATCGGGCGGTCGGGGCTTACGAGGTACTGGAGCGGCTGGCAGGCGAGGGGTTCGGCAACAAGCCCCCCGTCGCCTACCGGGCGCTCGATTTTCTGGTCGAGAACGGCATGGCGCACCGGATCGCGCGGCTCAATGCCTTCATGGCCTGCATGCATCCCGGCGACGATCATACGCCGATGGTGATGATCTGCCGCGCTTGCCGGTCGGTCGCCGAGGCACCGGCTGAACCGGTCGCGGCGGCAGTCGAAGGGTCGGCGGCGGCGGCGGGTTTCGCAGTCGAGGGCACGGTGGTGGAGGCGCTGGGTCTCTGTTCGGCCTGCCTGGCGCGCGGGGAAGGCTGAATGCTGATCGCGGCGCAGAACCTTTCGGTGCGGCACGGCGAGCTGCCGGTATTGAGCGATGTCACGCTTGCGGTCTCGAAAGGCGAGATCGTCACCATCGTCGGGCCGAACGGGTCGGGAAAATCGACATTGATCCGGGCCTTGATCGGACTGGCGCCCGCCTCGGCCGGATCGATCGAGCGCAAGGCGGGGCTCAGGATCGGCTATGTGCCGCAGCGGCTGAGGGTCGAGGCGGGCCTGCCGCTGACCGTCCGCCGCTTTCTGTCGCTGCCGCGCCGTGTCAGCGACATCGACGCGGAGCAGGCGCTCGCCCGCACCGGTGCCGCGGGTCTTGGCCCGCGCCAGCTGCTGGCGCTGTCGGGTGGGCAGTTCCAGCGCGTCCTTCTGGCCCGCGCACTTCTGTCGAGACCGGATATCCTGATCCTTGACGAGCCGACGCAGGGGCTGGACCAGCCGGGGATCGCCGCCTTCTACCGGTTGCTGGAGGACTTGCGGCGGGAGACCGGGGTTGCGGTGCTGCTGGTCAGCCATGACCTCAATGTCGTGATGCGGGCCTCGGACCGGGTGATCTGCCTCAACGGCCATGTCTGCTGCGAGGGCGCGCCCGAAGCCGTCTCTGCCGCGCCCGCCTACCGGGCGCTGTTCGGCTTCGATCAGGACGGGGTTCTTGCGCTCTACCGCCATCACCACGACCATGATCATGATCATGATCATGATCACGGCGAGGACGGTCACGGCCACCACCATCATCACGCGCATGACCATGACAATGGCCGCGGCGACCGGACCGAAACCCGTGGGGCGGAGCAGGCGGATGTTTGACGAATTCCTGCTGCGCGCGCTCCTCGCCGGGGTCGGCCTGACAGTCGCGGCTGGGCCGCTTGGGTCTTTCGTGGTCTGGCGGCGGATGGCCTATTTCGGCGACGCGACCTCGCATGCCGCGATCCTCGGCGTGGCGCTTGCCTTCGCCTTCCACCTGCCGCTCTATCTCGGCATCCTTGCCGTGGCCCTCTCGGTCGCGCTGACGGTGGCGAGCCTCAGCGGGCGCGGCCATCAGGCCGATACGCTACTGGGGGTGATGGCTCATTCCGCGCTGGCACTCGGGCTGGTCGCGGTTTCCTTCTTGCCCTCGGTCCGGGTCGATTTGTCGGCCTATCTCTTCGGCGACATCCTGACCGTGGGCTGGGGCGATGTGATCTGGGTCTGGGTCGGCAGCGCATTGGTGCTGGGCCTACTTCTCTGGCGCTGGGACGGACTGGTGACGGCGACGGTGAACGAGGAACTGGCGCAGGCCTCGGGTGTCGATCCGGGCCGCGAGCGGCTGGCGCTGACACTGGCGCTGGGCCTCACGGTGGCACTGTCGATCAAGATCGTGGGCGCACTTCTGATCGCGGCCATGCTGATCATCCCGCCCGCCGCCGCCCGCGCCTTCGCCGCGACGCCGGAACGGATGGCGCTTCTCGCAACGCTCGGCGGCGCGGTGGCGGTGGTTGCGGGTCTTGGCGCCTCGCTTCGTTTCGATACGCCCGCCGGACCCTCGGTGGTCGTGGCGGCCTTCGGCCTGTTCCTCCTCTCCGCCTTGCGGCGAAGCCGGCCATGACCGGGCCGCTCATCGTCGCCTTCGGCGCTCTTCGCTCTGGCGCACTCACGACGAGCGGCCGAAGGCCGACGAGGAGCGCCGCTCTTTACTGCCCGGAGGTTCGCCCGTTATCTCTGGGCGGGGCCTAAGGGAGCTTTCATGTCCAATCACCTTTACGATGCGCTCTTCGCCCCGCATGAAGGGCAGGCGACCCCGTTCCTGATCCTGCCGGACGGGCGCGAGATCAGCCATGCCGCCTTTCTGGCGCATGCCGCGCGGATGGCCCACGCCCTGCGCGCGGCGGGCCTTCGCCCCGGCGACCGGGTGGCGCTGCAACTGGACAAGAGCGTCGAGATGCTTGCGGTGATTGCGGGCGCCATTCAGGCCGGTGTGATCTTCCTGCCGCTCAACACAGCCTATACGCCTGCCGAACTGTCCTATTTCATCACCGATGCCGAGGCGCGGCTCTTGCTCGCCGATCCGGGGCGCATCGGCGCGCTGGCGGACGTTGCTTCTGCAGCAGGCGTGTCGCTCATGTCGCTCGGCACCGACGACGGCGGCGCGTTCGGAGCGCTTGCCGCAGCGCAGTCGGATCGGTTCGCGACCGAACCGCGCGCCGAGGGGGACCTCGCGGCCTTTCTCTACACCTCCGGCACAACCGGCCGGTCCAAGGGCGCCATGCTCAGCCACGGCAACCTTCTGTCCAATGCCGAAGTGCTGGCGCGGGAATGGCGCTTCACGCGCGCGGACGTCCTGCTGCATGCCTTGCCGATCTTCCATACGCACGGGCTCTTCGTGGCCACGAACGTGGCCCTCATCGCCGGGGCGCCGATGATCTTCCTGCCGAAGTTCGATGCGGACGAGGTGATCCGCCTCCTGCCGAAGGCCACAGCTATGATGGGCGTGCCGACCTTCTACACCCGCCTTCTGGCCGATCCGCGCCTCGACCGGGCGCTCACCGCGCATATGCGCCTCTTCGTCTCGGGCTCCGCGCCGCTTCTTGCCGAGACGCACCGGGAGTGGGAGGCGCGGACCGGGCACCGGGTTCTGGAACGCTACGGGATGACCGAGACCAACATGAATACCTCCAACCCCTATGAGGGCGACCGCCGTGCGGGAACGGTGGGGACGGCGCTGCCCGGAGTTGAGGTCAAGGTCTGTGACACATCAGGCAGGGAGCTGCCGCGCGGCGAGGTTGGCGTGATCGAGGTGAGGGGCCCGAATGTCTTTCAGGGCTATTGGCGGATGCCGGAAAAGACCCGCGAGGAATTGCGCGACGACGGGTTCTTCATCACCGGCGATCTCGGCACGATGAGCGCGGATGGCTATCTCACCATCGTCGGTCGGGCGAAGGATCTGGTGATATCGGGCGGCTTCAATGTCTATCCGAAGGAAGTCGAGGAACTGATCGACGCGCTGCCGGGGGTCGTGGAGAGCGCCGTCATCGGCGTGCCGCACCCCGATTTCGGCGAGGCGGTGGTGGCGGTCGTGGTTGGCGAGGCGCGGGAAGGTACGACGGCCGAGGCGATCCGCAGAGCGCTTCAGGGACAGTTGGCGAAGTTCAAGCAGCCCAAGCATATCGAGATGCGCGCGGACCTGCCGCGCAATACGATGGGGAAGGTGCAGAAGGCGCTGCTGCGGGCCGAGTTGAAAGACCTGTTCAGCAGCTGAGCGCACGCGCCAGAACCGCTGAGAAATCCGCGATCCGCTCCGGCGTGGCGTCGCCAAAGCCTGCGACAAGGCCCTCCTGTCCTGAGCCAATGCAGAAGGTCGAAAGGGCTGCGGGTGCGAAGCCTGCCTTGATGAGGGCGGTATGGGCCCTTGCCTCGGTCCCGGGCGTCAGGCGGATGGCGAGTTGCACGCCACCTGACGGCTCGGCGACCTCGACCCCGGGGATCGCGCGGAGCGCGCGGGCGAAAGCCCGCCCGCGCTCGCCATAGGTTGCGGCGATCCGCGACAGATGCGCGCGGTAGCGCCCGTCCTCGATCAGGGCGGCCAGCGCCGACTGCGCATGCACGTTTGCCGCAAGACCCAAGGTGCGCTGGGCGGCGGCGAGCGCCGGGGCAAGGCCGGGCGGCGCAACGATCCAGCCGAGCCGCAGCCCCGGGGCGAGCGCCTTGGCGGCCGTGCCGATGGTGACGATCCGCTCGGGCGCCTCAGGCTGGAAGGCGGCGATCGGGCGGCCGTGCCAGAGGAACTCGCTGTCATAATCATCCTCGATGATCACGGCGTCGTGGCGGCGCGCATGGGCAAGGACGGCCGCACGGCGGGCGAGTGAGAGGCGGGTGCCGAGCGGATACTGGTTCGCGGGCGTCAGATAGATGAGACGGGCGGCGGGCGCCTGTCCGCAATCGGCGCCGTCAGTATCGACCGGCAGGGGGTGGAGAGCGAGGCCAGCCGTGCGGAAGGCCGCCTTCGCGCCGGAATATCCGGGATCCTCGATCAGCGCGGTCTCGCCCGGGTCGCCGAGTGTCATCGCCAGAAGGGTGAGCGAGGCCTGCGCGCCGGGGGTAATGAGGATCTGATCCGCCGTCACCACCATGCCGCGGTCTGCCGCGAGACGCCGGGCAAGCGTCTCTCGCAGCGCGGGAAGGCCTGCATAGTGACGATATCCCAATGCTGCGCCCGACGTGAGCCGCGCGGCCCGGCGCAGAAGGCGCGCCCAGAGGTCGCGCGGGAAGAGATCGGGGTCGGGCTGTCCCGGCGCCATCGGGCCCGGCCGGTCGCGATCCTCTCCCAGAGAGGCGATCGCCCGGCCGCGTCCGGACAGGCGCGGCAGGTCGTTTCGTGCCGCCGGGGTGGGTCGCGGGGCGGCGGGGCTCAGGATCGTCGGCGCCGCGCCCCGGCGGATCGCAATCGCGCCTTCCGCTGCAAGCAGGTCATAGGCGGCGTTGACCGTGTTGCGGGCGACACCGAGCACCTTTGCGGCGGCGCGAGACGAGGGGAGGCGGCCGGGAAGATCGCCTGCGCGGATCGCGGCCAGAAGGGCGCGATAGAGCTGGACGGCGAGCGTCTGATCCGCGTTTCGATCAAGCGGCGGGAGTGGGCAGAGAAAAAGTGGTTCCATCAAGAGTATACGAACTGGAGCTTTCAGGGAGCCATATGATTGCCTAGAACCGGCGGAAAGCGAAGGAGAAGGTGATGGGCGATCCGCAGGACTATGCGAAAATCCGCTATGTGAAGCGCAAGGTCGAGGACGAGGCGGTTGCGCAGGCGATCCTCGATCAGGGGCTGGTCGCGCATGTGGGCTTCGTGGCCGAGGGCCGGCCGATGGTGATCCCCATGGCCTATGCCCGCGATGGCAACCGGATCTATATCCACGGCGCGCGCAAGACGCGGGCAATCGCGAAGACGGCGGGCCTGCCGGTCTGCCTGACGGTGACCCATGTCGACGGTCTGGTGGTGGCGAAATCGGGGTTCAATTCCTCGGTCAATTACCGGTCCTGCGTGGTGCATGGCACGGCGCGGGCGGTGACGGACCGGGCGGAGTTCGACAGGGCACTTTGGCTTATTACCGACCATCTGATGCCGGGGCGGAGCGGCGAGGTTCGCGCCTCGACCGCGCAGGAGGAGAAGGCGACCGGGGTTCTGGCGATCGAGATCGAGGCGATGACGGTCAAGGTGCGGTCCGGTCCGCCGGTCGACGAGCCGGAGGATCAGGCGCTGGATGTCTGGAGCGGGGTCCTGCCGATCGGCGTGGCCATCGGCCGCGGCGTGCCGGACGGGTTCACGCCGGCGTCGGGGCCCGAACCCGCGAGTCTTTCGGCCGCGCGGCGCAAGTTTTCGGCCTGAGATTTCGTCCCGCCTGCGGCGGGCCGATCCGCCGGGAGGGCTCCGCCCTCCCGGACCCTCCCGGAGTATTTTCGGACAGAAAGTGGGAAAAGCTCCGGTCCTGTCCGCGCCCGCACCGAAGGGGTGACGTGCGGCGTGCCCCGCCCGTCAGCGCCCGACGCCCGCATAGGCCTTGAAGCCCGCTGTCCGGGCATCCGAGGGCGAATAGACATTCCTGAGGTCGGCCATGCGGGCATGGGCCATGTTCTTGGCGAGCCGCCTGAGGTCGAGGGCGCGGAATTCGTTCCATTCGGTCAAGATCACCACGATGTCGGCGCCCCTGGCTGCCTGGTAGGCATCCTCCATCCAGTCGACGCCGGGCAGGAGGTGGCGGCCTTCGCGCTGGCCTTGCGGATCGACGGCGCGGACCTTTGCGCCGCCGCCGACGAGGGCCGGGACGATGGTCAGCGAGGGGGCGTCGCGCATGTCGTCGGTGTTGGGCTTGAAGGTCACGCCGAGGATCGCGACCGTCTTGCCGTTCACCGAGCCATCGCAGAGGTCGAGGATCTTCGTCACCATGCGGCGCTTGATCTCCTCGTTCACCTTGATGACCGTCTCGACGATCTGCATGGGAGCGGCATATTCCTGTGCGGTGCGGGCCAGTGCCTGGGTGTCCTTTGGGAAGCAGGAGCCGCCGTAGCCCGGGCCCGCATGCAGGAACTTGTTGCCGATGCGGCCGTCTAGGCCGATGCCTTTCGAGACCTGCTTCACGTCGGCGCCGACCTTTTCGCACAAGGTCGCGATCTCGTTGATGAAGGTGATCTTGGTGGCGAGGAAGGCGTTCGCCGCATATTTGATCATCTCGGCGGTTTCGAGGTCGGTGTAGAGGATCGGGAAGTCGCGCAGGAAAAGCGGGCGGTAGATCTCGCCCATCACCTGTTTCGCCCGGTCCGAGGTGACGCCCACGACGACGCGGTCGGGGCGCATGAAATCGTCGATCGCCGCGCCCTCGCGCAGGAATTCCGGGTTCGAGGCCACGTCGAAATCCGCATCCGGTGCGGCCTTGCGGATCACTTCGGCCACCTTGCTGTTGGTGCCGACCGGCACGGTCGATTTGGTGACCACGACGGCAGGGCCGGTCAGGGCGCGGCCAATCTCCTCGGCGGCGGCGAAGACATAGGTCAGGTCGGCATGGCCGTCGCCGCGGCGGGTGGGCGTTCCGACAGCGATGAAGACCGCGTCGGCGCCATCGACGGCGGCGGCGAGATCGCCGGTGAAGGTCAGGCGACCGGCGGCGACGTTCTTGGCCATCAGGGCTTCAAGCCCCGGCTCGTAGATCGGGACCTGGCCCGCCCTCAGCATCTCGACCTTGCGGGGGTCCTTGTCGACGCAAATGACCTCGTGCCCGAAGTCGGAAAAGCAGACCCCGGACACCAGTCCGACATATCCAGTGCCGATCATTGCGATCTTCATCAGCGAACCTCTTCAAATCAATGCGTCCGACATGCCGCTCCGGGCGGGCGGGTGTCAACGGTCGAGGCGAGGAACCGGCGGCCGGCCGGGCGATTGTTTGCCGGAAAGGGACAGTCCGCGCGGCCGGGAAGCGACCTGCGCGGCTTCAGAACCGGGCGGGCGAGAGGCTGGAGAGGCGCGGGTCGCCCGCGTTGGCGATGAGGCAGCGCGCGACCAGTTCGGCGGTGATGGGCGCGAGGGTCAGGCCGATATGGCCATGGCCGTAGGCATGGATCATCCGGTTGCCCAGACGGCCCGGGCCGACAACCGGCAGCGAGTCGGGTATCGAGGGGCGCAAGCCCATCCAGCTGCGCGACGGCTCGGGCAGGTCGGGGAAGATCGCGCGGGCGCCCTCCTCCAGCCTTGCGAGCCGGTGGGGCGAGGGCGGCGCGGTCAGGCCGCCGAGTTCGACGGTTCCGGCCACGCGCAGCCGCCCCTGCATCGGGCAAAGGTAGAAGCCGCGCGCGGTCGGGCAGGTCGGGCGGGTCAGACGCGGCGTCGCCATGTCCCATTCGAGGTGATAGCCGCGTTCGGTGTCGAGCGGCACGCGGTCGCCGGCCTGAACGGCGAGGGCGCGGGAATGGGCACCGGCGGCGAGGATGACATGGCGGGCCAGAAGGTCGAGCCTATCGCCCTGCAGGCGCATCGAGGTGCCTTGAATGATCAGGCTGGCGACCCTGGCGCGGCGGAAGCTGGCGCCAGCCGCCTCGGTGGCGCGGGCGAGACGGGTGACCATCTGGCCGGGGTCGGTCATGAAACGGGCGTTCGGGAAGAAGGCCGCGCCGCCGCCCGTCACAGGCAGGGCGGGTTCGAGGGATTGCAGTGCTGCCGCGCCGATCAGCTCGACCGAGACGCCGACGCTCTGGCGAAAGGAGATGTCCGCCTTGGCCGCCCGGTAGGCGGCATCGGTCTGATACCAGTAAAGGCAGCCGCAGTCCTGCAGGAGGTCCGTGCCGCCGATCTGGGCCGCCAGGGCATGCCAGCGTGGCGTTGCGTCGGCCAGAAGGTCCGCCAGCACCATCGCGTTGCGGCGCGCGGCGTTCGGCAGCGACTGGCGGGCGAAGCGCAGGAGCCAGGGGGCGAGTGTCGGCAGCGCGGCGCGCCGGATCGCAAGGGGGGAGCTGCGATCGAAGAGGAGGGACGGGAGGTTACGCAAGACCTCGGGCGTGCCGACGGGCTGGACGGCATAGTCGGCGATGGTGCCCGCATTGCCATGGGAGGCGCCCGAACCCGGATCATTGGGGTCGATCAGCAGCACCTCGCGGCCTGCCAGCGCCAGCCGGTGAGCGATGGCAAGGCCGATGACGCCCGCGCCGATCACGGCAATTTCGGTGGTCTCGCTCATCCGGCCTCCATGCGGAGGGGCGCTGCCCCTCTTTGGCCTCACGGCCAAATTCACCCCGGGATACTTTTTCCAGAATGAAAATGTGTCTCTTTCATTCTGGTCCAAATATCCCCGGGGGGTGCGGGGGGCAGGCAGCCCCCCGCTTCGGTCAGAGGCAGGCCTCGAAGAGGGCGCGGGTATTGCGCCTGGTCATCTTGACCGGGTTGCCGCCGCAGGACGGATCTTCCAGCGCCATCTTGGTCAGCATGTCGAGGTCGGGGTTTGTCACGCCGAGTTTCGTGAGGTTTTCCGGGATGTTCAACTCGGCGCGCAAATCCATGATGCGCTGGTAGAAGCCCTTGTAGCCGCCCTTGATGCCGCAATAGGCCGCCGCCGCCGCAAGCCTGTCCTTCACCGCCTTGCGGTTGAAGTCGAGAACCATCGGCATAACGACCGCATTCGTCGTGCCGTGATGCGTGTTATAGACCGCGCCGATCGGGTGGCTGAGCGAATGGATCGCGCCGAGGCCCTTCTGGAAGGCGACGGCGCCCATGGCGGCGGCCGACATCATATGGGCGCGGGCCTCGAGGTTGCCGGGGTCTGCATAGGCCTTGGGCAGGTTCTCGAACACCAGACGCATGCCTTCAAGCGCGATGCCCTGGGACATCGGGTGGTAGAAGGGCGATGAGTAGGCCTCGAGGCAATGGGCGAGCGCGTCCATGCCGGTGCCCGCGGTGATGAACTTCGGCATGCCGACGGTCAGGGCCGGGTCGCAGATGGTGACGGCGGGCATCAGTTTGGGATGGAAGATGATCTTCTTCTTGTGGGTCTGGCTATTGGTCAGCACGCCCGCGCGACCGACTTCGGAACCTGTCCCGGCGGTCGTCGGTACCGCGATGATCGGGGCGATCTTCGAGGCGTCGGCGCGGGTCCACCAGTCATCGATATCCTCGAGCTTCCAGACCGAGAGGGTCTTCGGCTGGTCGGCCATCAGCGCGATCATCTTGCCGAGGTCCAGTGCCGAGCCGCCGCCAAAGCAGATCACGCCGTCATGGCCGCCCGCCTTGTAGACGGCGATCCCGTCGGCCATGTTCATCTCGTTCGGGTTCGGGTCGACTTCGGAAAAGACCGCGCGTCCGAGGCCGGCGGCTTCCAGCACATCCAGCGCCGCTGCGGTAATCGGCAGCGAGGCCAGCGCCTTGTCGGTGACGAGGAGGGGCTTCTTCAGCCCGACCGATGCGCAGTGTTCGGCGAGTTCAGAAATCCTGCCGACGCCGAACTTGATCGCGGTCGGATAGGACCAGTTGCGCTTGGGAACCGCATGGGAGATGGGGTGGCTCATGGCCTCAGACCTTCTTCAGATGGTAGGATTTCGGGCGGGTCACCGAATGGAACCCGAGGTAGGACAGCGAGCCGCCGCGGCCGGTGTCCTTGCAGCCGGTCCAGCAAAGCGCGGGGTCGAGATAGTCGGCGCGGTTCATGAAGATCGTGCCGGTTTCGATCCGGGCGCCGATTTCGGCGGCCTTGTCGTAATCCTCGGTCCAGATCGAGGCGGTGAGGCCATAGGGGCTGTCGTTCATCAGCCCGATTGCCTCCTCGTCGCCCGAGACCTTCATGATGCCGACGACAGGGCCGAAGCTTTCCTCCATCATCACGCGCATCGAATGGTCGACATTCACGAGGACCTGCGGGGCCAGATAGGCGCCGCCATCATCGGCGGGGAAGAGCTTGGGGTCGATCAGCGGTTTGGCCCCGGCGGCAACCGCCTCGGCGATCTGGCCGCGGACGGTGGCGGCGAAGCGCTTGTTGGCCATCGGGCCGATGGTGGTGGCCGCGTCGAATGGGTTGCCGAGCTTCAATCCGCTGGCCCAGGCGACGGCGCCCTCGACGAAGCGGTCATAGTGGCGCTCGTGCACATAGATACGCTCGATCCCGCAGCAGCACTGGCCCGCGTTGTACATCGCGCCGTCCATCAGCGTGTCGATGGCCGCGTCGACGTTCGCGTCCTCGCGCACGTAACCCGGGTCCTTGCCGCCGAGTTCGAGGCCAAGGGGCGTGAAGGTGCCAGCCGCCGCGCGTTCCATCGCCTGACCGCCGCCGACGGAGCCGGTGAAGTTCACGAAGCCGAAGGAGCGCTCTTTGATCAGCAATTCGGTCGTGGCATGGTCGAGGACGACATTCTGGAAGACGTCTTCAGGGATGCCTGCAGCATGGAAGGCCTCGGCCAGCCGTTCGCCGACGAGCATCGTCTGGGACGCATGTTTCAGCACGACGGTATTGCCCGCGATCAGCGCCGGGACAAGCGTGTTGATCGTGGTGAGGTAGGGATAGTTCCAGGGCGCCACGATGAAGACGACGCCCACCGGTTCGCGTGCGAGATAGCGGCGGAAGGCGTTCGAATCCTCGACCATCAGGGGCGCAAGGGTCTTTTCGGCGATCTCCGACATATAGGCGGTGCGGGCGTTCACGCCGCCGAACTCGCCGCCATAGCGGGTCGGGCGGCCCATCTGCCAGGCGATCTCCTCGACGATCGGGGCCTGCATCGCGTTCAGACGCTCGACACCGGCGTTCACCAGCGCGATGCGCTCGGCGAGCGGGCGGGCGGCCCAGCCCTTTTGCGCGGCGCGGGCGGCGGCGACGGCGACAAGCGCGGCGTCAGGGGTCAGCGGCGTGCGTTCGGCATAGACCGAACCGTCGACGGGCGAGATGAGTTGGATGGGTTTCATGGATTCATCCTTTAACGGCGAGGATGGGCAGATTGCCCATCCTACGGGGAGGCGGGCGTAGGATGGGCAATCTGCCCATCCTCGCCGCAGGGGGTCAGGCACGTTCCAGCAGGCGCTGGATTTCAAAGTCAGTGACCACGCGGTCGGTTTCCGAAATCTCCCACTGGGCGGCATGGTGGTAATGTTCGACCACCTCATCGCCGAACGCCTTGCGCAGCATGTCGGAGCCGAGAAGCAGATCGGCTGCCTCGCGCAGGGTGTGAGGTATCTCGCGGATGCCCTTGGTGTTGTACATGTCGCCGCGGAGTTCCGGTTCCAGCTCCAGCTTCTGTTCTATCCCGGCAAGGCCCGCCGCCAGAAGCGCGGCGCAGGCAAGGTAGGGGTTCACGTCCGAGCCCGGGATGCGGCATTCGACGCGCACGCCTTTCGTGTGTTCGCCGCAGACCCGGAAGCCCGCAGTGCGGTTGTCGGCTGACCAGACCGCCTTGGTGGGCGCGAACATGCCGATGGTGAAGCGCTTGTAGCTGTTCACGTAAGGCGCAAGAAAGGCGGTGATCTCGCGCGCATAGGTTAGCTGGCCCGCGACATAGTGCTTCATCGTGGCCGACATGCCGTGGGCATCGTCCTTGTCCATGAAGACGGGCTTGCCGTCCCTGGTCCAGAGCGACTGGTGGATATGGCTCGACGATCCGGCCTTGCGGTGGTCGTACTTGGCCATGAAGGTGACGGACCGGCCCTTGGACCAGGCGATCTCCTTCACGCCGGCCTTCACGATCGTATGGTTGTCGGCAGTGTCGAGCGCGTCGGAATAGCGGTAGTTGACCTCTTCCTGACCGGCATCCGCCTCGCCCTTGGAATTTTCGATCGGGATGCCCGCGCCGTAAAGGCCATTGCGGATGGCGCGCATCACATCCTCTTCCTTGGTGGTCTGGAAGATGTGGTAATCCTCGTTATAGGCGCTGATCGGCTTCAGGCCGGTGAAGTTCGTGTCGCGGAGCGCCTCGTAGCTGTTTTCGAACAGGTAGAATTCCAGTTCCGTCGCCATCATCGGCTCGAACCCCAGCGCGCGGGCGCGGGCGACCTGGCGTTTCAGGATGGCGCGGGGCGACTGGGCGACCTCTTCATGCGTGTGATGGTCCAGAAGGTCGCACAGAACCATCGCCGTTGCGGGCAGCCATGGGATGACCCGCAGCGTCGAAAGGTCGGGCTTCATCACATAATCGCCATAGCCCTTTTCCCAGCTTGAGGTCTTGTAGCCGGGGACGGTGTTCATCTCCATGTCGACGGCAAGGAGGTAGTTGCAGCAATGCGTCTCCTCCCAGCCGCCGTCGATGAAGAATTGGGCATGGAAGCGCTTGCCCATCAGACGGCCCTGCATATCGATGCCCGCCACCAGAACCGTGTCGATCTCGCCCGCCTTGACGGCTTTCTTCAAGCCGTCGAGCGTCAGATTTCCTGCCATAACCAGTTTCTCCCCTTCTCTGGCGAAGCCGCCTTCTGGCGTTGCTTCGTCCGAATGTATTGCGTCATGTCGAAGTCAAGCCTTGCTCAGGCGCTTCGATGACGGCCTCGCTGCAATTCGCCCATGGCGCGCCTGAGGACGGGGACGAGCCTGTCGGCCATCGCCGCTTCGGCGCCGGGTGTGGCGATCAGGTCGTTGCGAATTTCCAGCATCACGTTCCTCAGCCCGTAGGGGGTGGCCTGCAGGCGCAGTGTATGCGTGACCTGATCGGCAGCGGAATAGGGTTCGTTCAGTTCGACGCGCAAATCCGTCAGGGCGCGCGCGGCCTCGACCGTGGCGAGGGCAAGCGAGGGGTCGGCGTCATGGATGACGCCGAATTCGACCGCGCGCTGCTTGCCGAAATAGACCGGCGTGAAGGAGTGGATCGTGACGATGACTGGCGGGCGCCCGGCAGCGATTCGCGCCGCTATCTCGGCATGAAGTCGGGCGTGGAAAGGCAGATAGATCGCTTGCGTTCGCCGGAGCCGCTCGGCGGCATCCAGCGCCGCATTGCCGGGGATATCGAAAATCTCGCTTCTGGCGGGCATCGCGCCCGGCGCATCCGGCGGGCGATTGAGGTCATAGATCAGCCGCGAGGCGGTCGCACGCACCAGCGTCGCATCAAGTCGCGAGGACAGGGCGCGGGCAAGGCCAAGCGCGCCCGGGTCCCAGGCGATATGGGCCGCGCACTCCGCTTCACTCAGTCCCAAGGTGCCGAACGTATCGGGAAAATGGTTCGAGGCATGTTCGCAGACGATCAGAACATCGCTTTCGCCGCCGGGGGTCTCAACGGCGACCGGCGCGTCAAATCTGTTGTGCGAAACACTCATGTGCGGCAGAAGTCCCCCGGGTCTTGGCCGCCACGGTCATATGTTGGCACAGGACTGTCAATATGTTTCCCGGCAGAAATTTTCTGTTACGATCTTTTCTAAGACGATTGCGGAAGGGTGGCGGGCGAATGAAGCAAACGATTGAGCAGCAGATCAAGGCGGCCTTCGACGAGCTGACCCGGGCCGAGAGGCAACTCGCCAGCCATATCATGCGCAATTATCCGGTGGCGGTGCTTGGCTCGATCACCACGCTTGCCAAGGCAGCGGAAGTATCGACGCCGACCGTGGTGCGCCTGACGCAGAAGCTCGGCTTCAAGGGCTATCCCGACTTTCAGATCACTGTGCGCGCCGAGGTCGAGGAACGGCTGATCTCGCCCCTGATGAAGCATGACCGTTGGGCGGGCGGTGTACCGCAGACCCATATGCTCAACCGTTTCGCCGATGCGGTCGTGGCGAACCTTCAGGCGACGCTCGCGCAGATCGACCAGACGGAGTTCGACGCGATCGCGGCGCTGATGGCCGACCCGGACCGTCGCATCTTTGCGATGGGCGGGCGGATCACCCATGCTTTGGCCGACTATTTCGTGACCCATATGAAGGTCATCCGCCGCGATGTGAGCCTGATCTCGGACCGCGCCAATGCCTGGTTGCCCGCGATCATCGACATGGCGCCGGGCGATGTGCTCCTGGCGCTGGACATTCGGCGCTACGAGAACAACGTCTTGCAACTGATCGAGGCCGCCGCCGCGCAGGGGGCGGAGGTCGTGCTGATCACCGATCAATGGGTCTCGCCCGCCGCCGCCCATGCCCGCCACCGGCTGTCTGCCCATGTCGAGGCGCCATCGGCCTGGGATTCGACCGTGGCGATCCAACTGCTTCTGGAAACCCTTCTGGCCGCGACCGAGAACCTGACCTGGGACGAGACGCAGGCCCGGATGCGGCGACTGGAAGAGCTTTATGCCCGTTCGCGGTTCTTCCGGAGGGGCAAGTAACGCTGGCGCCGGGCGGCAACGGTGTTCAGGACAAGCGCCGCCAGAAGGATCGCCCCGCCAAGCGCGGTGTCTGCGCTGACGGTCTCGTTCCAGAAGAGCCAGACCCAGACCGGGGCGAGGACTACCTCGACCAGCGCCAGAAGGCCCGCGTCGGCGGCCGGGATGGCGCGGGTCCCGGCGGTGAAAAGGATCATGCCACCGCAGATCGTGACGGCGCCCATCAGCATCGAGACCGACCAGCCGCGCAGGGGCAGGGCGAGGCTTTCGCCCCGCAATGAAACAACCGCCGCCGCAACGAGGATGGACAGGAGCGCGCCCGTGAGGACCGCCGGTGTCATCTCGCTCAGCCGCGCCTTGCGGAGCGTGAGCGTAAAGGCGGAAAAACCGGCGGCGGAACCCAGGGCCGCGATATTGCCCATCCCCTCGCCAAGTGCGAGCCCCTCGCGCACCATCACGAAAACCCCGACCGAGGCGACTGCGATGGCGACCCAGGTGCCGGGGCCCACCCGCTCGCCCAGGACAGGCCAGGCGAGTGCCGCGGTCAGAAGCGGCGCGGCGGCGAACAGGAAGACCGCATTGGCGATGGTGGTGGTCTGCATCGAAAAAATCGCGCCGGAGAAAGCGACGACGAGGCCGAGTCCGCCGATAAGGACCGCCAGCCCCCCGGCGCGGATCAAGGCGAACGGGCGGCCACCGGATCGCCGATGGATCCAGAGGAACAGGACGGGCACCATGCCGAGCGAGCGGTAGAAAAGTACCTGCCAGGTGCCCGCATCGCCGACGATGCGCAGAAGAAGGCCGTTGAGCGACCAGATGAATCCGGCACCGACGACCAGAAGAACGCCCTGTCTGTAGGTCAGCCCCGACACATGTCCCCCCGGATTACCCTTCGGGGCAGGATCGGCGCCGCCAGAGCGGATATCTGATCCGTCGGCGGCGCTTCATGTCGCAAATGGGCTCAGTCGCCGATAACCAGAAGATCCTGACCCGCGACCGACAGCGAAACCTCTTCGCCCACCTTCGGCGGCGCGCGACCGGTATCGTTGAACATATCGAAGGAAACCACATCCTTGCCGACCGAGGCCCGGCCGCGAATGACCGAGCCGAGGAAATGGACCTCGGTGATCGTGCCTTTCAACGCGGTCTCCCGGCCGGTACGGGCGCCGAGGCTGATCATCTCGGGCCGCGAGCCGAGGGTGATCTTGCCCGGCGGCACCGCTCGGCCCAGCGTGATCTCCTGCCCGCCAATCTTCACGCGCCCGGTCGAGGGGTCGACGACATCGGCTTCCATCACGTTCAACGTGCCAACGAAATTGGCCACGAACCGCGTGGCGGGGCGGTTGTAGATGTCGAGCGGCGTGCCGACCTGATCGGCGATGCCCTGATGCATCACCACCACCCGGTCCGACATCGACAGCGCCTCTTCCTGATCGTGTGTCACGAAGATCGTGGTGATCCCCAGTCGCTGCTGGATCGCGCGCATCTCTTCGCGCAAGGAGACGCGGATCTTGGCGTCGAGCGCCGAGAGCGGCTCGTCGAGCAAAAGGACACGCGGACGCGGCGCAAGCGCCCGGGCCAGCGCCACGCGCTGCTGCTGGCCGCCCGACAGCTGGAACGGATAGCGGTTGCCAAGCTCGGGCAGGCCGATCAGCGTCAGCATCTCTGTCACGCGCTTGTCGCTTTCTGCCCGGTCGACACCCGCGACCTTCAGCCCGAACGCCACGTTCTGGGCCACGGTCAGGTTCGGGAAGAGCGCATAGGCCTGGAAGACCATGCCGATATTGCGCTGGTTGGGCTTGAGGTTCACCACATCCTTGCCGTCGATGCGGATATTGCCCGATGTCGGCACCTCGAACCCCGCGACCATCCTCAGGACCGTGGTCTTGCCGCAGCCCGACGGACCGAGAAGCGAGATGAACTCTCCCTTCTCGACGGACAGGTTGAAATCCTTCACGACGCGGGTGGCGCCGAAGCTCTTTTCCAGATGTTCGATTTCGAGGAAGGCCATCAGCGTGCAGCTTTCGTATGTTTGGAGAACCGGGTGACAAGCTGGATGAGCCCCATGCAGACCCAGGTGATGGCGAAGGCGATCACCGAAAGCGCGAAGGGCTCATAGGGCTTGTTGGCCCCGATGCGTTGCAGGTAGGGGCCGAAGGCCGGGCGGTCGAGAAGGGCGGCGAGCGTGAATTCGCCGATGACGATGGCGAAGGTCAGGAAGGCGCCCGACAGGACCGCGACCAGCACGTTCGGCAGGATGACGCGCGACAGGATCGTGATCCAACCGGCGCCGAGCGATTGCGCCGCCTCGGTCAGGGTGGCCACGTCGATCGTGCGAAGCCCGGTATCGACCGCGCGGTACATGTAGGGCAGCGCCAGCGTTGTATAACCGAAGGCCAGCAGCAGGTTGGTGCCCATGGTCGTACCTGTCATCGGCAGCCAGCTCGACGTGTTGTAAAGCCGGATATAGCCAAAGACGATGACGATTGCGGGGATGACCAGCGGCAAGAGCGTGATGAACTCCACATAGGGGCGTGCCCAGGGCATCTTCAGCCTGACCCAGAAGGCCGTGGGCACGACGAGCAGCACGCCCATGGCGATGGTGACCAGCGCCATCACCACCGAATAGCCGAAGGTCGCCTGAAACTCCGCATCGCCGATGATCTTGGTATAGGCGTCGAGCGAATAGACGCCACGGCGGGCCTTCAGCGAGAATTCGAAGAGGCCAAGCAGCGGCAGAAAAAAGTAAAGCAGGCCGAAGATGAGGACGATCCAGCCGGTGAGGCGGGCATAAAGGCTCATTTCAGCCACCTCTCGGCGCGAATGCGCAGCCAGATGTAAAGGACATTGGCGATGCCGGTGACGACGATCATGCCGAAGGCCAGCGCATAGCCGAGGTTGGGGTTGCCAAGGACATCGCCCCTGATCTGCGCGAAAAGCTGGATCGGCACTATGTTGAGGGCCGACCCCGTCAGCGCGATGGCGGTCGCCACGGCGCCGAAGGCGTTGGCGAAGAGAAGCGCGAACGTGCCCAGAAGCGAGGGGAAGAGAATGGGCAGCGCGACCATGCGCCAATATTGCAGGCTCGTGGCGCCAAGAACCGAAGCTGCCTCGCGCCATTCCTTCTTCAGCCCCTCCAGCGCCGGGGTGATGATCAGGATCATCAGCGGGATCTGGAAGAAGAGGTAGGTGACCGTCAGGCCCCAGAAGCTGAGGATAGAGAACCCAAGGTCACGCTGCAGGACGATGCCGAAATTGTTCTTCAGAAACAGCGTGATCAGGCCGACCGGCCCGAAGGTTGCGAGGAAAGCGAAGGCCAAGGGCACGCCCGCGAAGTTCGAGGCGACGCCGGAAAAGGTCATCAGCGGGCCGCGGATGAAGCGGGGCACCGCGCCGAAGGTCACCGCCGCCGCCATGCCGAAACCGATCAGGCAGCCCAGAAGCGACGAGGCGAGCGAGATCTTCACCGAGATCCAGTAGGACGAGGGGATCGTGCCGGTGCCGAGGTCGCGCAGGTTCTGCAGGGTGAACGACCCGTCGCGCGTCTGGAAGGCGCCGATCACGATATTCATCGTGGGCAGGATCAGGAACAGAAGCGCGAAGATCACGAAGGGCGCAAGACCCACCCATGTCAGGGGCAGGCGCCGCGGCCGCGCTGGTCTGGCGGGGGCGGTATCGGTCATGAAGGATATGTCCCGGTCGAGGTGAGGTCCGAGCTGGTCGGAATTCTTGTTATGGCAACCCCGGCCCGGTGTGGTCCGGGCCGGGGCGACTGTCAGGCTATGGCCTGTTACTGGACGTTGGCGCCGACGACGCTATCCCAGCCACCGGTGACGGCGGCCTTGTTGGCGTTCACCTCGTCGAGCGTCGGGAAGTAGGCGGCCTCGTACGACGCGGCAGGCGGCAGCTTGGCCATCGCGTCGGCGTCAAGCTTGCCCGCGGCCGACATGGCGTTGAAGCGCGCCGGGTGGCAATAGCCCTTCAGCCACAGGTTCTGGCCTTCGTCCGAATAGAGATACTCCATCCACAGCTTCGCCGCGTTCGGATGCGGCGCATAGGCCGAGATGCCCTGCACGTAGACGCCCGCAAGGACGCCGGTCGAGGGAACGACGATCTCGACCGGCGGGTTGCCGGCAAGTTCGTCGGCCCAGGCAAGCGCGTTATAGTCCCAGGCGATGGTGATCGGGGTCGCGCCCTGGGCGATCGTGCCCGCCTTGCCGATGACCGGAACGAAGTTGCCCGCCTTGTTCAGTTCGGCGAAATATTCAAGACCGGCATTGCCCGCGGCTTCACCGGCGGCGGCGCCTTTCGACAGGCCCGCGGCAAGAACGCCGAGGATCGCCTGGTTCGAGGCGCGCGGATCGCCCGCAAGCGCGACCTGACCGGCATATTCCGGCTTCATCAGGTCAGCCCAGTCGGCGGGCGTGTTGGCGACGAGATCCTTGTTCACGATGAAGGACATCACGCCGTAATAGTCGCCATACCAGTAACCGTCGGCATCCTTGATGCTGTCGGGGATCTCGTCCCAGGTCGAGACCTTGTAGGGCTGCAGAAGGCCTTCTTCCTTCATCGACGGGCCGAACGCGAGGCCGACATCGACGACGTCGGGCGCCTGCGGGCCGGTATTGCCCTTGTTCGCCTTGATCGCCTCAACCTCATCGGCAGACCCTGCGTCGGGGTTCAGTTCGTTGACGGCGATTTCGGGATATTTGGCCTTGAAGCCGGCGATCACATCGCCATAGCCGCACCAGCTGTGCGGCAGGGCGATCGTCGTCAGCATGCCTTCGGCCTTGGCGGCGGCCTCCAGATCGGCCATCGCATCGGCCTGCACCACCGCCGTCGAGGCGAGAAGCGCGGCGATGCTCGCCGAAAGGACCATCTTCTTGGACATCATATGTGCTCCCGTTGTGAGGTCTGGGTCCGTTAATCGGACTCCCGTTCGCCTTACCGGTCCCGCATGACAGATTTGCGAAGCGCCGGAGAAAAGCTGACCTACCTAACCCCGGTTTCGGGCGACTTGCAACGGGGCTGTTACATTTCTGTTACAAAACCTTTTCATCCCTGAGCCAGCCGTCCTGAAAGCGGATGGATGGGCAGCCGGTGAAACGGCCGAGCCGCTCAAGCTCTGCCTCGAGCCGCGCAAGGCGGCCCTTGCCGAAACGGACGCCCTTCTCGGGCCAAAGCGCTGAAACAACAAGAGTTTCTTCGGCGCGCGCGCATTTCATGTCAATCCGGCCGACCAGTCTGTCGCCTTCCAGAAGCGGAAAGACATAATAGCCGTAGCGCCGTTTCGCGGCCGGAACGAACACCTCGATCCGATAGTCGAAATCGAAGAGCCGGACCGCCCGCTTGCGGTCGCGCAGCGCCGGATCGAAGGGCGACAGAACGCGCAGCCGGTCGGGCGGTTCGGGTGCCGTAGCGGCAGATTCGGCGAGGCCCGGAAACGCGAACGACCGGCGCGCGGTGCCGTCGGCACAATCGATCAGCACCTCCTCGATCTCGCCGCGCTTCAGCGCCTGGGCGCACCAGTCCTTCGCCTCCTCGGGCGAGACCTTCGCCCAGAAGGCCGCGATCTCGCCGCTTGTCGCAAAGCCGAGCCGGTCGAGCGCCGCGCGGCAGGCCCAATCCACGGTCTCGGCACGCGGTGGCCCGGGGCAGGCGGGATATACCCGTTCGGCAAGGTCATAATGCTTGGTGAACCCGTCGCGGCGGCAGACGGCAAGCCGCCCCGAATGCCACAGATATTCCAGCGCCGCCTTTGTGGGGTTCCAGTCCCACCAGCCGCCGGAACTGCGCGCTTCGCCCTCGCCGACGTCAGCCGTGGACACCGCGCCGCGCGTCTCGATCTGCTTGAGCACATCATCGACCTTCTCGCGGAAGGCCGTGCCCTGCCAGTCCTTCCAGCGTTCGGGGATGGTGACGTAATTATGTGCGAAACGGTGGTGCCAGTGCGGCAGGAACTCGGTCGGGATCACCGAGGCATCATGCGTCCAATGTTCGAAGAGCAGCCGGTCGCGTTCCAGAAGCGGCTTGAGGTTCCGGGGCCGGTAGCTCTGCCGCCGCGCCCAGAGGATCATGTGATGGGCGCGTTCGACCGTATTGATACTGTCGACCTGTACGAAGCCAAGCCGCCGGATCAGCGTCAGAAGGTCGGCGCCCTTGGCAGGGCCGGTCGGTTGTTCGGCCAGCGCGTGGCGGTCGAGAAACAGGCGCCGGGCCGCGCGGTTGTCGATCCGCGCCAGAGCCATCAGCCGCCCCAGGTGCGGGTCAGGAGCGCGAGCCAGTTCTCGTGCGCGATCTTTCTCACGAGCGCTTCGCCATAACCATGGGCGCTAAGTGCCTCCAGCAGCCGCGGCAGGCCCGCCACATCGCCCAGATCGGCGGGCATCTCCGCCCCGTCGAAATCCGATCCGAGCCCGACGCGATCCTCGCCGAGTTTTTCGAGAAGATGGTCGAGATGGCGCAAGATCGGGTCCCAGCCGGTGAAGGGCGTGCGCCGCCCCTCGGGGTTCAGGAAGACGGTGGCATAGTTCAAGCCGACCATCCCGTCGCTGTCGGCGATCATCGCCAGCTGCCGGTCGGTGAGGTTGCGGGTCGAGGGCGTCACGGCATGGGCGTTCGAATGGGTGGCGACCAGCGGTGCGTCCGACAGCGCCGCCACATCGTTGAAGCCCGCCTCGTTCATGTGGCTGAGGTCGATCATGATCTTCAGCCGGTTGCATTCGCGCACAAGCCGCTTGCCCGCCTCGGTCAGGCCGGGGCCGGTATCGGGCGAGCCGGGGAACTTGAAGGGCACGCCATGGCCGAAGGCCGTCGGGCGCGACCAGACCGGACCGATGGAGCGCAGCCCCGCCGCATGCCACAGGTCGAGCGTCACGAGGTCTTCGTCGATCGCCTCGGCACCCTCCATATGCAGGATCGCCGCGATCCGGCCCGCGGCCATAGCCGCGCGGATATCGGCGACGGTGCGGCAGACCTGCAGCGTGCCGGTCCGTTCCAGCGCCATCAGATGGCCCGCCATGTCGAGTGCGACCGGCTGCGCGGCGGCACAGGGAATCGGTGCAGGCAAGGGAAGCACGAAGGGCGGGTTCTCCATCAACCGGTCCATAGCGGCCCAGTCGAGCGCGTCGGCGTCTGCGGGCGAAGGGACATAAACGGCGAAGAATCCGCCCGCGAACCCGCCCGCCTTCATCCGCGGCAGGTCGAGATGGCCCTTGCCCTCGGCGCCCGACCAGATCGCGTCGCGCCCGCCCGGGTCGCGATGGAAGCGCAGGAGAAGATCGTTATGGCCGTCGAATACCGGGATCATGGGGCACCTGATGGGTGGTTTCGCCAAGGGGTTGCACAAAGCCCGCGCGGCGGCAAGGCAGGTTCGTGCGGTTCCGGCGGCAGTATGTGAAACTAACATGTTAGTTTCGACTTGCGCCCCCCGGCGGCATGTGGTCAGGGTGCCAACTAACATGCCAGCTGCGGGAGCCCGATTCCATGCGCCTTCAGAACCGAACCATCCTGATCACCGCGGCGGGGCAGGGGATCGGCCGCGCCAGCGCCATCGCCTGCGCCCGCGAAGGCGCGCGGGTGATCGCGACCGACGTGAATGCCGGGACGATCGGCACGCTGGGCGCCGAGGTGCCGGGGATCGAGACCGCCGTCCTCGACGTGCGCGACGATGGTCAGGTGCGGGCGCTGGCAGCGCGGCTGCCCGCGCTCGACGGGCTCTTCAACTGCGCGGGTTTCGTTCACCATGGGACGGTTATGGAGATCTCCGATGCCGACTGGGACTTTTCGGTCGACCTGAACGTGACCTCGATGTTCCGCATGATCCGCGCTTTCCTGCCCGGAATGCTGGACCGCGCCCGTGAAACCGGCGACGCATCGATCCTCAACATGGCTTCGATGGCCTCGTCGATCAAAGGTTTCCCCAACCGCTGCGTCTATGGCACGACCAAGGCGGCGGTGATCGGGCTGACGAAGTCCGTCGCCGCCGATTTCGTGAAACAGGGGCTGCGCTGCAACGCGCTCTGCCCCGGCACGGTCGATACGCCGTCCTTGCGCGGCCGGATCGCGCAGGCCGCCGATCCGGTCGCCGCAGAGAAGGATTTCATCGCCCGTCAGCCGATGGGGCGGCTTGCGACGGTCGAGGATATCACACCGCTCGTGGTCTTCCTTCTGTCGGCGGAATCGCGTTTCGTCACCGGGCAGGCATCGCTGGTGGATGGCGGCGTCACGATCTGAGGGGAAAGACATGAAACTGCTGCGATACGGCCCGAAGGGGCAGGAAAGACCGGGGCTTCTGGATGATGAGGGCCGGGTGCGCGACCTGTCGGCGCATGTGGCCGATATCGCCGGTCCGGCGCTCTTGCCTGCGGGGCTTGCGAAACTCGCGGCGCTCGACCCTGCGGCGCTGCCGCATGTTGCGGGTACGCCGCAGCAGGACTTGCGCCTTGGCCCCTGCGTGGGCGCGGTGGGAAAGTTCATCTGCATCGGCTTGAACTATGCCGACCATGCTGCCGAAAGCGGCCTTCAGGTGCCGCCGGAGCCGGTGATCTTCAACAAATGGACCTCGGCCATCGTCGGACCGGACGATGATGTAGAGATTCCGCGCGGATCGGAAAAGACCGACTGGGAGGTGGAGCTTGCCGTCGTGATCGGCAAGGGTGGGCGCTATATCGACGAGGCCGACGCGCTGTCGCATGTCGCGGGCTATTGCGTGGCCAATGACGTCAGCGAACGCGATTACCAGATGAACCGCGCGGGCACATGGGACAAGGGCAAGGGCTGCGACACGTTCGGGCCGCTTGGCCCCTGGCTGGTCACGCCCGACGAGGCGGGCGACATCGACGCGCTGAAGATGTGGCTCGAGGTCGACGGCCGCCGCTTCCAGAACGGCTCGACCGCGACCATGGTCTACAACGTGCCGTTCCTCATCCATTACGTCAGCCAGTTCATGTCTCTGCAGCCGGGCGACGTGATCTCGACCGGCACGCCGCCGGGTGTCGGCATGGGGCAGAAGCCGCCGGTCTATCTGAAGGGCGGCGAGGTGATGCGGCTGGGGATCGAAGGGCTGGGGGTCCAGACTCAGAAGGTCGTCCGCGCATGAAAATCACCGGGCTCAGGGTTCTCGACATCCGCTTTCCGACCTCGCGGCATCTGGACGGATCGGACGCGATGAACCCCGACCCGGACTATTCGGCGGCCTATGTGATCCTTGCGACCGACGGGGCGCACGAGGGCCATGGCCTGACCTTCACCATCGGGCGCGGCAACGAGGTCTGCTGCGCGGCCATCAGGGCGATGGAGCATCTGGTGGTGGGTCTGGACATGGGCTGGATCGCCGAGGACATGGGCCGGTTCTGGCGCCATGTCACCGGTGACAGCCAGCTTCGCTGGATCGGGCCGGACAAGGGCGCGATCCATCTGGCGACGGCGGCGGTCGTCAACGCGGTCTGGGACCTTTGGGCGAAGGTCGAAGGCAAGCCGGTCTGGCAGATGGTGGCCGACATGTCGCCCGAAGACCTCGTCCGTTGCATCGACTTCCGCTACCTGACCGATTGCATCACTCCCGAATGGGCACTGGATTTCCTGACGAAGCAGGCCGAAGGCAAGGCCGACCGGATCGCCACGCTGAAACGCGAGGGGTATCCCTGTTACACGACCTCGGCAGGTTGGCTTGGCTACGATGACGAGAAACTCCGTCGCCTGTGCCGCGAGGCGGTGGATGCGGGGTTCCGCCATATCAAGATGAAGGTCGGGCGCGACCTTCAGGACGATATCCGCCGCCTGACCATCGCGCGAGAGGCGGTCGGGCCGGACGTCCATCTGATGATCGACGCCAATCAGGTCTGGGAAGTGGACGAGGCGATCGACTGGGTCCGCAAGCTCGCCTTCGCGAAGCCCTGGTTCATCGAGGAGCCCACCAGCCCCGACGATATCGAAAGCCACCGGCGCATTCGGGAGGGCGTCGCACCGGTTCAGGTGGCCACGGGCGAGATGTGCCAGAACCGCGTGATCTTCAAGCAGCTGATCATGCAGGGCGCCATCGACGTGGTGCAGATCGACGCCTGCCGTTTGGGGGGCGTGAACGAGGTGCTGGCGGTCCTTCTGATGGCCGCGAAATACGGGCTGAAGGTCTGCCCGCATGCAGGCGGTGTGGGACTATGCGAATATGTCCAGCATCTCGCCATGATCGATTACCTCTGCATCGCAGGTACGCGCGAGGGGCGGGTGATCGAATATGTCGACCATCTGCACGAACATTTCCTCGACCCCTGCGTGATCCGGAATGCGGCCTACATGCCGCCCGAACGGCCCGGCTATTCGATCGAGATGAAAGAAGAGAGCCTGATCGCCTATCGCCATAGGGGCGGTTGAGGCGGGATTTTCAGGCCTTGTCGCGCACCCGCCAGACTTTCCGTTCGTCCTGGAACAGTTCGAATGCGCCGGTCTTTCCCAGCAGATCCTTCAGCTTCGCCACCCCATAGGTGCGGCTGTCGAAATCGGGATAAAGCTGGCTCAGCGCCTGACCGATCTGGCCGAGCCCGTAATCGTCCTGATCGGGGTCGATCTTCTTCATCGCATTGCGGATCAGCGGGATGGCCAGCATCGGCGGCTCCTTGACGCTTGCAGGCGTCTCGGACGTCTTTTCCGGCCGCGCCCCGGCGTTCGCCGCAACCGCAGGCGCGCTCGAGACGATATTTTCGATCAGCACGAAGCGGTTGCAGACCTTGCGGAGCGATTCCGGCGTCTTGCCCTCGCCGATGCCGATCACCTGCAACCCGTCCTCGCGGATGCGGCTGGCAAGCCGGGTGAAATCGCTGTCGGACGACACAAGCACGAACCCGTCGACCTTGCCCGCATGCAGTATATCCATCGCGTCGATGACGAGGCCGATGTCGCTGGCGTTCTTGCCCTTCGTGTTGGCGGACTGCTGATGCATGACCAGCCCCAGATCCCGCGCCTGTTCCTTCCATTGCGAGAGCGCCGAGCTTGACCAGTCGCCATAGACCCGACGGAGCGACGGCTCGCCGTATGAGGCGATCTCATCAAGGATCGCCGCCGCATGTCGCGCCGGAATGTTGTCCGCGTCGATCAGGACGGCAAGGAAAGGTGTGTCGCGGGGGGTAGAAGCCATGGGGGATCCCTGTCAGGCAGCGTCGGCCTGCCGCGCGTGCGACGGGCCGACAGGATTGGGCACTTGTCAGGGAAAACGGCCGGGGTGGCAATCAGTAAACCACCACCGACCGTATCGACTTGCCTGCATGCATGAGGTCGAAGCCCTCGTTGATGCTGTCCAGCGTCAGCGTGTGGGTGATCATCGGGTCGATCTCGATCTTGCCCTCCATGTACCAGTCGACGATCTTCGGCACGTCGGTGCGTCCGCGCGCACCACCAAAGGCAGTGCCTTTCCAGACGCGCCCCGTCACCAGCTGGAAGGGCCGCGTCTCGATCGTCGCACCGGCGGGCGCGACGCCGATGATGATCGACTGGCCCCAGCCACGGTGGGTGCATTCCAAGGCCGCGCGCATCACCTTCACATTGCCGGTGCAGTCGAAGGAATAATCCGCCCCGCCGATCTGGTCGAAGGGCGTCTTGGTCATGTTCACGAGATGGGCGACCAGATCGCCCTCGACCTCCGCCGGATTGACGAAATGGGTCATGCCGAACCGTTCGGCCATCGGCTTCTTGGCCGGGTTCAGATCGACCCCGATGATCATGTCGGCGCCCGCAAGCCTGAGGCCCTGGATGACATTGAGCCCGATGCCGCCGAGGCCGAAGACCACGGCCTTGGCACCGATCTCGACCTTCGCGGTGTTGATCACCGCGCCGATACCGGTCGTGACCCCGCAACCGATATAGCAGATCTTGTCGAAGGGCGCGTCCTCGCGGACCTTGGCGACGGCGATCTCCGGCAGGACGGTATAGTTCGAGAAGGTCGAGCAACCCATATAATGCAGGATCGGCGTGCCATCGAGCATCGAAAAGCGCGAGGTGCCGTCGGGCATCAGCCCTTGCCCCTGCGTGGCACGGATCGAGGTGCAGAGGTTGGTCTTGCGGCTAAGGCACGACGGGCAGGTCCGGCATTCCGGGGTGTAGAGCGGGATCACATGGTCGCCCGGTTTCACGCTGGTAACGCCGGGGCCGACCTCGACCACGACGCCCGCGCCTTCATGGCCGAGGATCGCGGGGAACATCCCTTCGGGATCGGCGCCCGAGAGCGTGAATTCGTCGGTATGGCAGATGCCGGTGGCCTTGATCTCGACCATCACCTCGCCGGCCTTTGGCCCTTCGAGGTTCACCTCCATGACTTCCAGCGGTTTTCCGGCGGCAACGGCGACGGCGGCACGGGTTCTCATTCTCAGCCTCCCTGATATTCTCGTTGCCGCGACTCTCCCGCAAACCGGAGGCTCGCGCAAGGAAAGGAACGACAGATGCGCGTCATTTTCGCCGCCGCACTTTTGATACCGATGGGGGCCTGCATGGCTGAGGAGCCGAAGAGACATACCGACCCGATGCCGGGCCGGGCCGATACGGCGAGTTGCGGCGCCGACGGGCTGCAGCATCTGGTGGGCCAGCCCGAAAGCGCGCTGGCCGCGATG
The DNA here is from genome assembly GCF_030143255.1 of Frigidibacter sp. SD6-1. Classification (GTDB taxonomy): domain Bacteria; phylum Pseudomonadota; class Alphaproteobacteria; order Rhodobacterales; family Rhodobacteraceae; genus TMP-24. The sequence goes on along the minus strand of NZ_JARJNR010000006.1, from coordinate 124,865 downwards.
ACCTTCCCGGCGGGCACGCGGTTCCTGAAGCCGGGCATGGCGGTGACGATGGATTTCAGCGCCACGCGGCTCAATATCGCCATCGACGGCGATGGCCTGATCCGCGCTGTCGAATGCGGCTGATCATCGGTCCGGATGAAAATCAAGACCCCGCCGAAGCGGGGTCTGGGCGAGGACGGTTCCGACGGGGCGAACTGGGTGGGGGCTGTTGGCCGCTCCGCCGGAACCTAGCGTTTCTCGCTGTTCACAAATTCGTGCCCGAACGCGGCGATTCGCGGGAGGGAAAGCGGCCGCCATCGGGTCATTTCATGGCCGAAATCGGGCGGCGGCTTCCGGCAAAGCCCGACTGTCCCCACGTGAGTTCGCCGGCAAGGCTTGATTTGCCCGGCAGGTCAGGTAGCATCGCTACATGACGGTTCAGGAACCGACGCCCCTACACTTTTCCGCGGCCTTGCCTCAGCAGGTCGCTTTTGATCGGGCGGAGCTGTCGACTATCCTGTCGCTCTATGGGCGGATGGTGGCGGCGGGGGAATGGCGGGATTATGCCATGTCCTTTCTGCGCGACTGCGCGGTGTTCGCGGTCTTCCGGCACACAGCCGAGACGCCGCTTTACCGGATCGAGAAACATCCAAGGCTCAGGAACCGGCAGGGCATGTATGCGCTGATAGGGATGACCGGGCAGGTTCTGAAACGCGGTCATGACCTGCCGGGCGTTCTGAGCCCCCTGGAACGGAAGCTCATTCGTTCGGTCTGACCAGGACTGCCGGGCGCGCCGCTCCTCGCCCCGGACGGGGCTCCTCGCGGGGGCGCGCGCTTCCTGCGAAGAGGGCGCGCAAGAGCCCGATGAGCGGCCCGTCAGGGCCGCCGGACGCCCAGCCAGCTGTCGCCTTCGGCCGCGCGGATACGGTCTTTGGCGAGCAGGATCGGCTCCAGGGCGACGGCCATCGCATGGGCGTTGGCATGGATCATCGTATCGCCGTCGATTGCCATCGCGACATGGCCCTTCCAGAACAGGAGGTCGCCACGCCGAACCGGCGTGCCCTCGTCCAGCCGCTGACCGACGGCTCGCCATTGCAGGTCGCTGTCGCCCGGGCACTGATGACCACAGGCGAGAAGGGCGGCCTGCACGAGACCCGAACAATCGATCCCGCCGCGCGAATTGCCGCCCCAGAGATAGGGCGTGCCGAGAAACAGCGCTGCCACGGCCGCAGGGTCGGCCATTCGCACACCGACGGGGTTCAGATGTGTGCGCGGCACGTAGAGCCCATCATGGGTCAGCGCGAAGCGACCCTCTTCGCCGGTGATCGAAAGACAGGCACCGAAAGACAGGCTCGCGACTTCGCGCCGTTTGATCGTGGCGGTGGCGTAGAGATGGGTCGCGGGCGCGGCGACCCAATGGGTGACCGGGTGATCCGGGCCGAGGGCCGCCTCATCGACATAGCCGCAATAGCCGTCCTTCCCGGACTGGATGAAGGCATGTCGTCCCGACCGTTCCAGAACCAGAACCCGCTCGCCGCGCAGCAGCTGACGGTCGCGCGGCCCGTCGGGCCGGGCGAGAAGGTCGGTCAGCGGCGGCCTCAGACGCGCCCAGTCGCCCTCGGTGAAGCGGGCGGCCGCGACCTCACCCCGCAGCGAGACATGGGCGACCCGTCCATTCGTGGGCAGGAGCCGCCGGTCCGTCATAGACCCAGCACCATCGGCAGCGCGTCGAGCAGGGCCCGCGCGCCTTGGCCGACGCCGCCCTTGGGCCGGGCGGGCGCGGCGGTCGGCTGCCAGCCGTATATGTCGAAATGCGCATAGCGCGGGCTGGCGGTCACGAAGCGGCGCAGGAACAGCGCCGCGGTGATCGACCCGGCGAAACCGAAGCCCGGGGCATTGTCCAGATCGGCGACATCGGGCTCGATCACGCTGTCATAGGGCGTCCAGAAGGGCAGGCGCCAGACCGGGTCGGCGACCCGCGCGCCAGCCGCCGACAGGGCGGCGGCAAGCGGCTCGTCATCGGTGTAGAAGGGCGCGAGGTCGGGGCCGACGGCCACCCGCGCCGCGCCGGTCAGGGTGGCCATCGACACGATCATATCGGGCTTTTCCTCATCGGCAAGCGCCAGTGCATCGGCAAGAACCAGCCGCCCCTCGGCGTCGGTGTCGTTGACCTCGACCGACAGGCCCTTGCGGCTTTTCAATATGTCCTTCGGTTTCAGCGCATTGCCGGAGATCACATTCTCGACCGCCGGGATCAGCACCCGCAGGCGCAGCTTCAACCCAAGAGCCATGATCATCGAGGCAAGGCCCAGAACCGTCGCCGCCCCGCCCATATCCTTCTTCATCAGGCTCATCGAGCCGCCGGTCTTGATATTGAGCCCGCCGGTGTCGAAACAGACGCCCTTGCCGACGAGCGTCAGGGCCGGACCATCGCTGCCCCAGCGCAGGTCGATCAGGCGCGGCGCGCGGGGGCTGGCGCGGCCGACGGCATGGATCATCGGGAAATCTGCGGTCTGAAGATTGTCGCCGGCCGTCACCTCGACCGAGGCGCCATGCCGTGCCGCCAGGGCACGCGCGGCGGCTTCCAGTTCCGCCGGGCCCATGTCGGCCGCGGGCGTGTTGATCAGGTCGCGCGTCAGGAACTCGCCTGTCGCGATGGCGTCAAGCCGTGCACCATCAACAGACGGCGGCGTGATCAGGCGCGCGCGCGGCGGTTTCGCTGCCTTGTAGCGGTCGAACCGGTAGCGGGCGAGGCGCCAGCCGAGCGCCTCTTCCTCCAGCGCGCGCGGATCGGCGAGGCCCTCAAGCCGCCAATTGGCCTCGGGCAGTGCAGCGGCCACGGCCGCAAGGTGAAACCGCCCGCGCGCCCGGGAGGTGCTGCTGCCGTAACCTGCGGCGGCGGCGGCCGGACGGCCGGAAGCGCCGGGCAGCACCAGCACCTGACCGAGGGCGCCGGTAAAGTGGCTGGCCTCCGCCCAGGTGCGGTGGGCGGGGGCAAGCCCCTGCATGAAATTGTCGAGAGCGGCCTCTTCGACCACATGCAGCGGCAGGGCGGTCCGTTCAGGCGTTGCAGGGTCTGTCATGGGCGCTCCGGTTCTGGTCGCGGCCACCCTAAGCCCTCGCGCGGCGCCCGCAAGGCCCATGCACCGGGGGCGCGTCGCGACAGGTCGCTCATCGAGCGTGACCGCTCTCTTCGCGAGGACGGCGCGGTCCGCGCCGGAGGAGCGGCCCGGGATGGCGCCTCAGCCACCCGCTTCGCTCAGGTCCCACAATGCCGCGAGCGAGCGTTCTCCGATGCGGCCAAGCCGGGCCACGGTTGCCGCCCGTGCGGTCAGGTCCCCCGCCGCGCCGGTCCGGACCACGTCGCGCGCCACGCGCGCCAGTGTCGCCATTCCCACCTGTTCGGCGACTTTCGCCAGCATCCGCGCGCTGCGGATCAAATCGTCCGTCCGGCCCGCCGCGAAATGGGCCGCGACCTCGGAGAGCTGCTCGGACAGTTCCAGTAGCGCCCGGCGCACCACCCGTTCCGCCCCGCCCTCTCCAAGCTCCGCGAACAGCGCCACCAGCGGATCGGGATCCAGCCGGACCCCTTCCTCATGGCGCAAGACTGCCAGCACCGGCATCTTGACCCTCCTTCAACCGCACCCCAAATGCGGGCATGAGCCTCGCGCCTGCCGTTCAAGAAAAGGTTGATGGCGGTCACGAAAAACGCTCGAATTCGAACGAACGGCACCGTAAGGAAAGCCGGATCGCCTGTCCGGGCGCCAACAGATCAGGGAGACGTGATGACGAGCCACGCCAAACCGCTGCCCTCCTACCTTGTCCAGCGCTATCACGGCTGGAAGGCCACGACCTGGGAGGAGAACAAGGCCTGGTACAAGCGCCTCGCCCAGGGCGGCCAGCATCCGCGCGCCATGGTGATTTCCTGCTGCGACAGCCGGGTCCATGTCACCTCGATCTTCGGCGCCGATCAGGGCGAGTTCTTCATCCATCGCAACATTGCCAATCTGGTGCCGCCGCACAAACCCGACGGCGAGCATCACGGCACCTCGGCGGCGCTGGAATATGGCGTGACCGCGCTCAGGGTCGCGCATCTGGTGGTGATGGGCCATTCGGGCTGCGGCGGCGCGCGGGGCTGCCATGACATGTGCTGCGGTGACGCGCCGCAGCTTGAGGACAAGGCAAGTTATGTCGGCCGCTGGATGGACATCCTGCGCCCCGGCTATGAGCGCATCAAGGATATCGCCGACGAGGCAGAACGGGTGACCGCGCTTGAAAAGCAGGCGGTTGTGGTGAGCCTCGAAAACCTCATGACCTTCCCCTTCGTCCGCGCGGCCGTCGAAGCCGGAGAACTGTCGCTGCACGGCCTGTGGAACGACATAGGTGACGGTGGCCTGCAGCAGTATGACGGGGCGGCGGGCAGCTTCGTCCCGCTCTGACACCCCGCTGCCGATAAGGCCGCGTTAACCAAGCGCGCGTAAGCTTGATGCATGGCTGAACATGCGCGCATCTATGTCGATCTGCCGAAGGAGCTTCTTCTGCTCGTCGGACAGTCGGCGCGGCGCGCGGGTCTTGGCGCGGCGGATTACGTGGCGTCGGTCCTGGCCGAGGCGGCTGGAGTCGCCGGCCGGTCCGACCTGCCCGCCGGTGCGCGTATCCGCCTTGCGGCGCGCGAGGCAAGCGACTGGTTCGACCTTCAGCACAGGCTGCGCGCGGTGGGTTTTGTCCTGCGGCTTTCAGGTGATGACCGGCTGGTGCTTTGCCTCTGGCCCGAGGACCGGCCGCTGATGGCCGCTTCCGCCGTGGGGCTTGACTTCGCCGATCTCGCGCTCAGGTTCCGGGCGGATTTTCCCGGTCACCTGTCCTGCGCGCTTCCCGCAAGTGTGGGTCCGCCGCGCCATCCCGACGGGGCGCCCCGCGCCGCCTGAGCCGCCGAACTCATCCCGCCGTTGACGCTGACTGCGAGATCGCGTCGCTTCGCGTGCACTGGAAGACGCCGCGCTCCGCCCGCCAGGCAGCCGCTGCACCATGGGTGGAGGGCCGCCTCTGCCGGTTGATTTCTCGCCGGGGATGGGGTGAGTTGGCGACGGTGCTGGCGGGAGAAATCAGTGGCATTCCAGGATACCGCAGAAGTGGCCGATGATCTGCTGATCGTGGGGGCCGGGCTCGGAGGAGGGACCGTCGCAGCGGCGGTCGGACGGGCGGACGGGTCCCGGCGGATACGGGTGATCGAATCCGGGCCGCTTTCGCCGCCCCCTCAGTCCGGCGGTTTGCTGGCGCGGCTCAAGCGCAAGATCGGCGGTGCGCCGGTGCCCGGCCGATGGCCGACGGCCTTCCTGGTCTCTTCCGGTGAGGAAGGCCGGTTCCGGCCGGAGGGGCTCGCGCTCGGCCATGGGGTGGGAGGATCCGCGGCGCTTTACGGCGGGGTGCTGGAGCGGTTCCGCGCCGAGGATTTCGGGCGTGAGGACAGCGGTCAGGGGGCGTTGTCCACGCGCTGGCCATGGCCGGCCGCGCGGATGGCGGCGCTCTATGACCGGGCCGAGCGACTTATGGGCGTGCGCGGTGGCCGCGACCCGCTTGATCCCGACCCGGGTCCGCCTTTGCCGGCGGGGCCTGTGGTCTCTGACCGGGATGCGCGGCTTGCACGGCGTCTGGCGGCGAATGGCGGCGCGCCCTTCCGCCTTCCGGTGGGCATCGAATACCGTCCCGGCTGCGGCGAGTGTCAAGGTGTGCGATGTGTCCGGGGTTGCAAGGCAGACAGCTGGAGCCGCGGTCTTGCCGAAGTGATCGCAGATGGATCGGTTCGCCTTGAAACCGACCTCCATGTGGAGAGAATCGGCCGGGCGGAAGACGGGATGCTGGAGGTGACGGCGACAGGGCGCGCTGGGCCGAGGCGCTTCAGGGCGCGCCATGTGGTTCTGGCGGCCGGTGCGCTCAACACGCCCCGGATCCTCATGGCCTCGGGTAGCCTGTGGTCCGACGGTCCGCCCAGCCTCCTGGGGCGCGGGCTGATGTTCCATGCGAGCGACATTTTCACCGTGCGTGAGCCCGGCGCCTTGGCGGGCAGCGGGCCGATGAAGACCATCGCCTCTCGTGCCGCGTGGCGTCTGGGCAATGCGCCGGGCGGCGAGATACAGTCGCTGGGCTTTCCGGTGCAGACCGGGATGGTCGCGGGATATCTTGCCGATGTCGTCCGGCGGGCGGGGTTCGGATGGCTTGGCCCGGCGCTGCTTCTGTTGCGTCTTCCCGCGCGTATTGTCGCGCGCGCGCTTCGCCACGACGCGATCTTCGCCACGATCCTTCAGGATCTGCCCTACAGGGAAAATCGGGTTCTGCCGCCGCAAGGCCCTGCGGCCAGCGATCCGATCCGCGTGACCTACGGGGTCAGCGCGGAACTCGAACGCCGCAATGCGGCCCTGCGAGAGCGGGTGCTAAGCCTGTTCGCGGGCGCACGCGTTCGCTTCCTTAACCGACGTTTGCGACCGAATTGGGGTCATCCCTGCGGCACCTGCCGGATGGGCGAGGACCCCGGTCAGTCGGTTACCACGTCCGAGCTCGCTGTGCGGGGCGTTGCGGGGCTATGGGTTGCGGATGCGTCCGCCTTTCCCTCGTCGGGCTCGACAAACCCCAGTCTCACGGTGGTGGCGCTCGCCCTCGACCTGGCTGACCGGCTCGAGGACGAGATCTGGCGCTGAGCCTCCCCGTTCGCGCCGGGCGGGATCAGAGGCCAATGCGGCGCCGAAGCGCCTGTTTCCAGCTTTCCCCCAGCCGGATTTCGCGGTTTTCCAGATAGAACCGACCGGTTGGCCCGCCCTCTGGCAGGTGAAGAAGCCTGCGAATGTCGGGAAAGACATCCTGCGGTTCCTTGCCCCGGTCGCTCATTGCCGTACGGGTCGCGCCGGGCGATAGTTCGTTGATAAGGACGTTGGGATGGCGCGTGGGGTCAATCTCGCCAGCTATTCCCCGGACGAGCGCATGCAGGGCGCCCTTGGACGCCGAATAGCCGGCGGCCCCGGGGATCGGATTCATGTCGGCGAGTGATCCCACGACCACGATGCGCCCGAAGCGCCGTTCGATCATGCCGGGCAATATCAGTCTCAGCAGGTTGGCCACGCCCTCGACATTGGCGCGGATCATGGCGGAGAAGGTTTCGGGGCGCATGTCGAGGAAGTGGCCGCGCGCATATTGTGCGGCTGCCGCGATACAATAGCCGACGGGTGGCAGACCGGTCGTGGCGTCGGCCAGCGCCGTGGCAAGCGCTCCCGCATCGACCACATCGACACGGCAGGACCGGATGCGCTCCGGCGCCGCCGAAGCGGTTTCGGCGAGGGCCTCGCCGCGTCGGCCAACCGCGACCACACTGTGGCCTTCTGCCGCAAGCAGTCGGGCCGCCGCGCGACCGATGCCCGATCCTGCGCCGGAAATGACCACTGTCGTGGCGGCGACCGCTGGCATGGTGGCGAAACCTGCCGGTTCTTCCTGAGATGTCATCTGGCTTCCCGATTTGATCGTCGCGACAATGGCACGGTGATCGAAGGCGTCAACCGCCTAGCGTCCCGCTTCGCTGCTCCATCGCGAAAGGTGCGCGGCCGGAAGGGCCTTCGGCGGGTTCTTGGCTGAGCGTGGTGTGTCGGCGGGATTGGTGGCCTGCGGAACGTCAGGCAGGTCCGACTCTGTGCCCAATGTCATTTCGCGTAACCCGAAAGCGACGGGCTTTGTCGTTTTGCGAACGGACCAGCCCGTCGCCGTGTCCCAGTAAGGTCGTTGAAAAGGGGAAGAACATGCAGGCCAGACAATTCGATTTCATCATCGTCGGGGCAGGCTCGGCGGGTAGTGTGCTGGCCGAGCGCCTGTCGACCAGCGGGCGGCATTCGGTGCTGGTGCTCGAGGCGGGCGGCAGCGACCGGCGGTTCTACGTCCAACTGCCGTTGGGTTATGGCAAGCTGTTCTATGACCCGTCCGTGAACTGGTTGTATGCGGCCGAGCCCGATCCGGGGCTTGCCGGCAACCGCGATCACTGGCCGCGCGGAAAGCTGCTCGGCGGCTCGTCCTCGATCAACGCGATGGTCTGGATCCGGGGCCATGCGAGCGACTATGACGATTGGGAGGCCGCCGGGAACCCCGGCTGGGGCTGGCAGTCGGCGCGCGCGGCCTACCGGGCGATCGAGGACAACGAGGCGGGCGGCGACGATTGGCGGGGCGCGGGCGGGCCGCTCTTCATCTCGGCCAACCGCCGCGACCTGCATCCGCTGGTCGAGACATTCGTGGCGTCAGCAGAAGCGACGGGGTTGAAGCGCAATTCCGATTTCAACGGCGCGGAACAGGAAGGCGTCGGCTTCTATCAGATGACGATCAAGGGCGCGCGGCGCAATTCGGCGGCGCGGGCTTTCCTGCGTCCGGCGATGAAGCGGCCGAATGTGACGGTCGTGACCCATGCTCATGTCACGCGGGTTCTGTTCGAAGGCCGCCGTGCCGTGGGCGTCGAATATGTGCGCGCTGGCCAGACCCACACGGTGCGCGCCGGGCGCGAGGTGATCCTGTCGGGCGGCGCGATCAACACGCCGCAACTGCTGATGCTGTCGGGGATCGGGCCGGGGGCGCATCTTCAGGGCCACGGGATCGCAGTCGTCCAGGAAAATTCCAACGTCGGCCAGCATCTGAACGACCATCAGGGCATCAACTACACCTGGCGCATGAAGGTGCCGACCTACAATGACCTCCTGCGCCCCTGGTGGGGCAAGCTCCTGGTCGGCATGCAATATTTCCTGGGCGGCAAAGGGCCGCTGGCGAAATCGATCAACCATGCGGGCGGCTTCTTCCGCACCTCGCCGGACCTTGCCCGCCCCAACATGCAGCTTTATTTCCAGGCCTTCTCGACGCTGCTGCCGCGCCCGGGTGAACGGCCGCTTCTGACGCCGGACCCGTTCTCGGGCCTGTCCATCGGGCTTTCCAACTGCCGTCCGACCAGCCGGGGCGAGATCATGCTCAACTCGGCCGATCCCTTTGCCCATCCGAAGATCACCGCGAACGCCTTCTCGACCGACCATGACGTTGCCGAGATGCTTCTGGCGGTCAAATACCTGCGCCGGATCGCGGCAGAGGAGCCGATCCGCTCGCTGATCGCCGAGGAACTGCGCCCCGGGGCTCAGGTGCAGAGCGATGAAGATCTGATCGCCGATTTCCGGGCGCGGTCAGGCACCGTCTATCATCCGTCCTGCACGGCGCGCATGGGGCCGGACCCGGCGACCTCGGTCGTGGATGCCGATCTGAAGGTGCATGGACTGGAAGGCCTGCGCGTCTGCGACGCTTCGGTCTTTCCAACGCTGATCGGGGGTAATACCAATGCGCCGTCCATCCTGGTGGGCTGGATGGGCGCGGCACGGATCCTTCAAGGGGCGTAATACCCCGGGGATGGGAAGGGAACTGGAATGGCCTATCTTCTGGGCGTCGACACGGGCGGCACCTACACTGACGCTGTCGTGCTGGACGAAGCAGCCGACCGGGTGGTCGCGTCCGCGAAATCGCTGACCACGCGCCCCGATCTGGCGCTGGGCGTCGGCCGCGCCATCGACGCCGCCATCGAGACGGCGGGCGTGGCCGCTGCCGACATCGCGATGGTGTCGCTTTCGACCACGCTTGCCACGAATGCGCTCGTCGAAGGGCAGGGTGGACGCGTCGCGCTGATCTTCATCGGTTTCGACGAGGCGGAACTGGGCCGCGCGGGCCTCATCGAGGCGATGAAGGGCGACCCGGTCGTGATGGTCGCGGGCGGCCACAATCACGGCGGCGGCGAACTGCGGCCCCTCGACTTCGCGCTCATCGAGGCCGAGGTGGCGCGCCTTGCGCCCGAGGTCACGGGTTTTGCCGTGGCCGCGGCCTTCGCCACCCGCAACCCCGCGCACGAGAACGCGGCGCGCGAGGCGATCCGTCGCATCGCCCACCTGCCGGTCACCTGCTCGCACGAACTGTCCGCCGGGCTGAACGGCCCGCGCCGGGCGCTGACGGCGGTGCTGAATGCGCGGTTGATCGGCATGATCGACCGGCTGATCAGCGCCTGCGAACATCACATGACGGTCATCGGCATTCAGGCGCCGCTGATGGTCGTCCGCGGCGACGGGGCCCTCGTGTCCGCAGACCTTGCCCGCGAGCGGCCGATCGAGACCATCCTTTCCGGCCCCGCCGCCTCGATCGCCGGGGCCAGCTGGCTGACCGGCGAACGGGATGCTCTGGTCTCCGACATCGGCGGCACCACGACCGACGTCTGCCTTCTGAAGGATGGCAAGCCTGCCATCGACCCCGAAGGCGCCCGCGTCGGTGCCTTCCGCACCATGGTCGAGGCGGTGGCGATGCGGACGACAGGCCTTGGCGGTGACAGTGAGGTGCATCTGCTCGAAGGGCTGGAAACCGGCTTCCGCCTCGGACCGCGCCGCCTGATGCCGGTGGCGCTCGCCGCGCGCGACTATCCGGACCTTGTGCATCAGGCGCTGGATCAGTGGCTGGCGATGGATGCGGTCGGCGAGCATCACGGCCGTTTCGCCGTGCCGCTCTGGCATGTCGCGCCGCCGCCCGGTCTCGCGCCCCGCGAAGAGGCAGTCGCCGCACGGCTGATGTCGGGCCCGCTCAAGGTCGCCGACGCCGTCCACACCCGGCTGGAACTGCCCGCGCTGATGAAGCTCGTCGCGCGCGGCGCGGTGATGATCGCGGGGGTCACGCCCTCGGACGCGAGCCATGTCCTTGGCCGTCTCGACAGCTGGGACGCGGAAGCCGCGCGCAAGGCGGTGACGCTGATGGCCCGGCGCCGGAACGGGCGCGGCGACCGGATCGCCGCGGGACCCGAGGCGCTGGCCGCACAGATCATCACGCAACTGGAACGCCAGACAGAGGAATGCCTGCTGGAAGCCGCTTTCGGCGAGGATGCACGCGACTGGGGCCGTGAGGCGCCCGAGGCGCTCGCGCGCCACGGTCTGACGCGCGCGGGCCTCGATCGTCATCAGGGGGTGGTGCGGCTGAACCTGTCGCTCGGTGTGCCGGTCATCGGCCTCGGCGCCTCGGCGCCCAGTTACTACCCGCCGCTCGGGCCCCGGCTGGGCACGCGGATGATCCTGCCCGAACATGCGGGCGTGGCGAATGCGATCGGCGCGGTGGTGGGGCAGGTGGCCATGCACGCCGAAGGGATCGTGACGGCGCCCGGACCGGGGGTCTTTGCGGCCCACCTGCCCGAGGGGCCGAAACGATTCAATGACCGCGACATCGCAGTTCAGGCGCTGGAACGCGCGCTTTCGATGGACGCCGAGGCGCGGGCGCGCGCCGCAGGCGTCGAGGAAGTGCGCCTATCGGTCACACGCGATCTGTCCGAGATCGAGGTCGAGGGCCAGCCGATGTTCATCGAGGCGCGCCTGCGCGTGACTGCGCAGGGCCGCCCGCGCATCGCTGTCGGGTAAGGGCAAATCTTTTCGAAAAGATTTGCCAAATTCCTTCGAAGGAATTTGGCCTGGCAGTCCCGATCCGCCTAACGCCAGTCCAGCACGACCTTGCCCGAGAGCCCCGATTTCATCGCCGCGAACCCGTCCTCGAACGCGTCGACCTTGAAGCGATGGGTGATGACCTTGCGGATATCCAGCCCGTTCTGCAGCATCGCGATCATCTTATACCAGGTCTCGAAAATCTCGCGGCCATAGACGCCCTTGATGGTGAGCGCCTTGAAGACGATGCGGGACCAGTCGACCGGCGACTTGCCGGGCGGAATGCCCAGCATCGCGATCCGTCCGCCCATCACCATGTTCTCGACCATCTGGTCGAGGGCCACCTGATTGCCCGACATCTCCATCCCGACATCGAAGCCCTGCTGCATCTTCAGCTTGCCTTCGACCTCTTTCAGGTCCTGCTTGGCGATATTCACCGGCACGACATCCGTGACCTCGGTCGCCAGATCCAGCCGTGCCTGATTGACGTCGGTGATGACGACATGGCGCGCGCCGACATGGCGGGCAACAGCCGCCGCCATGATGCCGATCGGCCCCGCGCCGGTGATTAGCACGTCCTCGCCGATCAGGTCGAAGGACAGGGCGGTATGGACGGCATTGCCCAGGGGGTCGAGGATCGCCCCGATCTCGTCGTCGATCTCGTCGGGCAGGGGCACGACGTTGAAGGCGGGCAGCCGCAGATATTCGGCGAAAGCGCCCTGTTCATTGACCCCAATGCCGCGCGTCTCGGGGTCAAGGTGAAAGCGGCCAGACCGCGACTGTCGGCTCTGGTGGCCGATCAGATGGCCCTCGCCCGAACAGCGCTGGCCGATCTTCAGGTCGCGCACATCGCGACCCAGTTCCACGATCTCGCCCGCGAACTCATGGCCCGTCACCAACGGCACCGGCACCGTGCGCTTCGCCCAGTCGTCCCAGTTCCAGATATGAATGTCGGTGCCGCAGATCCCGGTCTTGTTGATGCGGATCAGCACATCGTCCGGCCCGATCTCGGGCACCGGACGGCGCTCCATCCACAGCCCCTCTTCGGGCTTGGCCTTCACGAGAGCCTTCATTTCGTTCGACATCAGATCGCCCCCACTGCCTTGCCCGCCGCCCGGAAGGCATCGAGCGCGAAATCCAGATCCTTGCGCGTCAGCCGGGCGTTCATCTGCGTGCGGATGCGGGCCTGGCCCTTCGGCACAACCGGAAAGAAAAAGCCGGCGACATAGACGCCGCGCTCGTACAGTTCCGCCGCCATCCGCTGCGACAGCGCCGCATCGCTCAGCATCACCGGCACGATCGGATGTTGGCCCGCCAGCAGCCGGAATCCCGCCTCCTCCAGCCCCGCGCGCCAGTAGCGTGCATTATCGAAAAGCTGCGCCCTCAGGTCATCCGCCGCCTCGACGATGTCCAGCGCCGCCAGCCCTGCCGCCACCACCGCCGGCGGCAGCGCGTTCGAGAACAGGTAAGGCCGCGCCCGCTGGCGCAACAGGTCGATGACCGGCTGCGCCCCGGCGATATAGCCGCCGAGCGCGCCGCCCAGAGCCTTCCCGAGCGTACCGGTCATTACATCGGCCCTGACCCCGGCATGGGCGGGCGTACCCCTGCCTTGCGGCCCCATGAACCCAGTCGCGTGGCAGTCATCCACCATGACAAGCGCCCCGTAGCGATCGGCGAGCGCACGAATTTCGCCCAGCTTCGCCAGATAGCCGTCCATCGAAAACACGCCATCCGTCGCGATCATGATGAACCGTGCGCCCTTCGCCCGCGCTTCCTTCAACCGCTCCTCCAGCTCGCCCATATCGGAATTGGCGTAACGATAGCGCTGCGCCTTGCAGAGCCGTATGCCATCGATGATCGAGGCATGGTTCAGCGCGTCCGAGATGACCGCATCCTCTGGCCCGAGCAGCGGCTCGAACAGCCCGCCGTTCGCGTCGAAACAGGCGGCGAACAGGATCGAATCCTCGTGCCCCAGGAAATCCGCGATCCGGCGTTCCAGCGACCGGTGCAGGTCCTGTGTGCCGCAGATGAAGCGGACCGAGGCCATGCCATAGCCGTGATCGTCCATCACCGCCTTCGCCGCCGCCACCAGCCGGGGATCGTCGGCAAGCCCGAGGTAATTGTTGGCGCACAGGTTCAGCATCTCGCGCCCCGCGACCTTCACATGCGCGCCCTGGGCCGAGGTGATCAGCCGCTCGCGCTTCAGAAGGCCTTCGGCCTCGATGCCCTTGAGGGTTTCGGTCATGTGATCGAGAAAGGCTGAACTGTCCGACATGATGACATATCCTCCATTATTGCGGAAATAATGCCCTCGACCAGAGCATATGTCAATATGACGGAGATGTATCCGGAAAACCGGAAATCCACCCTCTTTCGTTTCGAAATATCCTGCGGGGGAGCGCGAGGGGGTGCAAAACCCCCTCGCTCCGTCCCGTCAACTGTTCTGTACGATCAGAATCGCCCGTGCCGGTCCGTCGGCGCCGATCCGGTGCGGCCGGTCGGCGAAATAGCGCGCGGTGTCGCCCGCCATCAGCCGCCGCTCATCCTCGCCCGACTGCACGGTCACGACACCCTCCAGCACCGTCAGATGCTCGCGGCAACCCGGGCTGTGCGGGTCCGATTGCAGGACCCCGCCCGGCGAAAATGTCAGGTCATAGACCTCATGCTCGCCCGCCGCCTCGGCAGGCGACAGGATGCGGATGCGCACCCCCTGGCCGCGCCCGTCGATCGTCGGTGCATGTTCGGCGCGGATCACCTCGATCCCCGGCGCGGTCTTGCCTTCCAGAAGCCCGGCAAAATCGACCTGCAGCGCCTGGGTCAGGTTCCACAGGGTCGCGACCGTCGGGCTGCTCTCCCCCCGCTCGATCTGGCTGACCATCGACCGGCTGACGCCCGACAGTTTGGCGATGGCATCCAGGCTCAGCCCCTTCGACTTGCGGGCAGTCTTCAGCGATGCGGCCAGGCGGTCGTGGATATCGGGGCGTGTGTTCATGATCCCGGCAGAGTGCTTTTTCTCGACCCGGCGGTCAACCGGGCAGATTGGCCGTGCCATCGGGATCGGCGGCCTCCCCGGCGATCCAGCCCCGGAACGCCTGCAACGGCGGATAACGCTCGCCCGTGCGCGGCCAGACAAGGTAGTAGCTGCCGTCCCCCGGCGTCGCGTCGCCCCAGGCCGAGACCAGCCTTCCGTCCGCCAGTTCGCCGCGCGCCAGAAACTCCGGCAAAAGCGCCACGCCCAGCCCGTAGATCGTCGACTGGATCATCGTGCCGAACTGGTCGAACAGCATCCCCGACGGTACCCGCCCCTCGACCCCGTGCTGGCGGAACCAGGTGACCCAGGCGGTGGGCCGGGTTTCCAGCTGCAACAGCGGCAGGGTCAACAGGCCTTCCGGGCCATCGACCGGATGGCCCGCCAGAAAGCCCGGCGCGCAACAGGCGACCAGCCGCTCGTCGAACAGTTTCTGAAAGCCCGCGTTTGGCCAGTTTTCCTCGCCGAAATGGATCGCCGCGTCGAACCCTTCCTCCTCGAAGTCGAAGGGCCGCATGCGGGTGCCAAGGTTCAGCGTCACGCCCGGATGGGCCGCCAGAAAGCGCGGCAGGCGCGGCGCCAGCCAGCGCGTGCCGAAGGTCGGCAGGATCGCCAGCGACAGCGTGCCACCGCCCGTCGCCGACCTGACCCGCATCGAGCCGCGCGATATGAGGTCGAGCGCCTTCACCACATCCCGCGCATAGGCCAGCGCCGGATCGGTCGGCACCAGCCGGCGCCCCTCGCGCAGGAAAAGCGTGACGCCCAGCTGTGCCTCGAGGTTCTGGATCAGCCGGCTGACCGCCCCCTGCGTCAGGTCAAGGTCGCGCGCGGCGGCAAGCGTCGATCCGGTGCGGCAGACAGATTCGAAAGCCGACAACAGGCTGATCGAGGGCAGAAAACGGCGGGGCGTCGCCATATATGCGCTCCATACATAGGATAACGCCAGAATAGGGTTATTTGCGCCCCGAACAATGGCCTATCTGCATAGCCGACCGAATCCTGAGGGTGCCATGACCGACCCGTTCCGCCGCGCCGCGCGCATCGCCACCGTCGAACTGTCGGAAATCCTGCAGATTTCCGAAGCCGCCGCCGCGCTCAAGAAGGCGGGGCGCGACGTGATCTCGCTCGGGACAGGCGAGCCCGACTTTCCGACGCCCGCCCCCGTCATCGACGCCGCCTACCAGGCCGCGCAGGCCGGCCAGACCACTTACACCGCCACCGCCGGCACGGCGGAACTGCGCGCGGCCATCGCCGCCGACTGCGAACGGGTGAACGGCTACCGGCCCGCGACCGCCGAGGTCATCGTCTGCACCGGCGCAAAGCAGGTGATCTTCAACGCCTTCTTCGCCACGCTCGAACCGGGCGAGGAAGTGATCATCGGCGCGCCCTACTGGACCTCGTACCCCGACATGGTCGGCGTCTGCGGCGGTCGGCCCGTCATCCTGCCCACGACGGCCGACACCGGCTTCGCCATCACCGCCGACCAGCTTTCGGCAGCCATCACGCCGAAAACCCGCTGGCTCCTCCTCAATTCGCCCGGCAACCCCTCGGGCGCGGTCTATACCGCCGCGCAGCTTCAGGCGCTTGCCGAAGTGCTGCGCGACCACCCCCATGTCGGCGTGATCGCCGACGAGATCTACCAGCATATCTGCTACGTGCCCTACACCTCGTTCCGCGCCGTCGCCCCCGACCTCGCCGAGCGCACGCTGATCGTGAATGGCGTGTCGAAAAGCTATGCCATGACCGGCTGGCGCATCGGCTGGGGAATCGCGCCCAAACGCCTCATCGACGCGATGATCGCCGTGCAGGGCCAGATCACTTCGGGCGCCTCCTCGGTCTCTCAGGCAGCCGCACTTGCCGCCCTGACCGGCGACCAGCAGATGCTGGCCGAGCGCAACGACGATTTCCGCGCCCGCCGCGACATGGTGCAGGCGGCGCTGAATGCCACCGGCCTCATCCGTTGCGGTTCGGCCGATGGCGCCTTCTACCTCTTCCCCGACTGCACCGCGACCTTCGGCAAGACCGCCCCGAACGGTGTGCAAATCGAAAAGGACGCCGATTTCTGCCGCGCGCTTCTTGACTGCGAAGGCGTCGCCCTCGTCCCCGGCCGCGCCTTCGGCGTGCCCGGCCATTTCCGCCTCTCCTACGCCTATTCCCGCGCCTCGCTGACCGAGGCCTGCCACCGCATCGCGCGCTTCTGCGCCGCTCTTAAGTGAGGATCATCATGGCCCTGAAACCCAAAGACGCCCCCGACCTGTCGCGCTTCGACTGGGAAGATGCCTTCCGCATGGAAGACCAGCTGACCGAGGAAGAGCGGATGCTGCGCGACGGCGCCCGCGCCTATGCGCAGGAAAAGCTCCTGCCCCGCGTGACCGAAGCCTACCGCGACGAAAAGACCGACCCCGCCATCTTCCGCGAGATGGGCGAGATGGGGCTTCTGGGCGTCACGGTGCCTGAGGAATACGGCGGGCTCGGCGCCTCCTACGTCGCCTACGGCCTCATCGCGCGCGAGGTCGAGCGCGTGGACTCGGGCTACCGCTCGATGATGTCGGTGCAATCCTCGCTCGTCATGTATCCGATCTATGCCTACGGCTCGGAAGAGCAGCGCCGGAAATACCTGCCCAAACTCGCCTCGGGCGAATTCATCGGTTGCTTCGGCCTGACCGAACCCGACGCCGGTTCCGACCCCGCGGGCATGAAGACCCGCGCGGTGAAGACCGCGAACGGCTATGTGCTGAACGGTTCCAAAATGTGGATCTCGAACGCGCCCATCGCCGATGTCTTCGTCGTTTGGGCCAAGTCCGAGGCGCATGGCGGCAAGATCCGCGGCTTCGTGCTGGACAAGGGCATGAAGGGCCTTTCCGCCCCCAAGATCGGCGGCAAGCTTTCCTTGCGCGCCTCGATCACCGGCGAGATCGTGATGGACAATGTCGAGGTGGGCGAAGACGCACTTCTGCCGAACGTCGAAGGGCTGAAAGGCCCGTTCGGCTGCCTCAACCGCGCCCGCTACGGCATTTCCTGGGGCGTGATGGGTGCGGCCGAGGCCTGCTTCCACGCTGCCCGCCAGTACGGTCTCGACCGCAAGCAGTTCAACCGGCCGCTGGCCCAGACCCAGATCTTCCAATTGAAGCTCGCCAACATGCTGACCGACATCACCCTCGGCCTGCAGGCCTCGCTCCGCGTCGGCCGCCTGATGGACGAGGCCAATGCCGCGCCCGAAATGATCTCGATCATCAAGCGCAACAATTGCGGCAAGGCCTTGGAAATCGCCCGCCACGCCCGCGACATGCACGGCGGCAACGGCATTCAGGAGGATTTCCATGTCATGCGCCATATGGTGAACCTCGAAACCGTGAACACCTACGAGGGCACGCATGACGTCCATGCGCTGATCCTCGGCCGGGCGATCACCGGCCTTCAGGCGTTTTTCTGAGCTGCTCATCGCTCCCTGGAAGGTCGCTCTTCGCATAAGCGAGGACCGACCGGCAGGGAGGGAGGAGCGGCCCCATTTCAGGACCGACCATGGACCGCGCCGACATCGTACACGACAATTTCCTGCGCCGCGTCGCCGCCCGCGACCTGCCGCCGGGCGCGCCGCCCGCCGGGCCGCTGGCAGGCCCCGAGGCCGTGCGCATCTTTCGCGCGGGCTGTCTCACGCGCGCGCTCGACCGGCAAAGCCGCGTCATGCAGCGGGCGGGGCAGGGGTTCTACACGATCGGCTCTTCGGGGCACGAGGGGCTCGCGGCCATCGCCGCCGCACTCCGGCCCACCGACATGGCCTTCCTTCACTACCGCGACGCGGCCTTCCAGATTGCCCGCGCTGGGCAGGTCGACGGCCAGTCGATCACCTGGGATATGCTCCTTTCCTTCGCCTCCTCCTCCGAAGACCCGATCTCGGGCGGGCGGCACAAGGTGCTCGGCTCGAAGGCGTTGAACATCCCGCCCCAGACCTCGACCATCGCCTCGCACCTGCCGAAGGCCGTGGGGGCGGCCTATTCCATCGGCGCCGCCCGCCGCCACCGGCCCGAACATCAGGACCTGCCCGACGACGCGATCGTCTATTGTTCCTTCGGCGACGCCTCGGCCAACCATTCGACCTCGCAGGGCGCCTTCAACACCGCGCAGTGGACTTCGTACCAGTCGATCCCGCTCCCCCTCCTCTTCGTCTGCGAAGACAACGGCATCGGCATCTCGACCAAGACCCCCACCGGCTGGATCGCGTCAAGCTTCCAGAACCGCCCGGGCCTGAAGTATTTCCATTGCAACGGCCTCGACATCTTCGAGACCTTCCGCGTGGCCCAAGAGGCCGCCCACTATGTCCGCACCCGCCGCAAGCCCGCCTTCCTGCATGTGAAGACCATCCGCCTTTATGGCCACGCCGGTGCCGACGTTCCCACCACCTACCTGCCGCGCGAGGAGGTCGAGGCCGAGGAGGCGATGGATCCGCTTCTCCATTCCGTGCGCCTTCTTGACCAGGCGGGCGCGCTCACGCCCGATCAGGCGCTGGCGATCTACAACGAAACCAACGCCCGCGTCGCCCGCGTCGCGGGCGAGGCCATCACCCGGCCAAGGCTGAAGACCGCGCCTCAGGTCACGGCCTCGATCATCCCGCCGAAACGCGCCTGCAAACCGACGAACGGCCCCACCGCCGAGGCCCGCGCCGCCGCTTTTGGCGCCGACATGAAGCAGATGGACGAGCCGCAGATCATGTCGCGCCTCATCAACTGGGCGCTGACCGACCTGATGCTGGAACATGGCGAGATCGTCATGATGGGCGAGGATGTGGGCCGCAAGGGTGGCGTCTATGGCGTCACCCAGAAGCTTCACGCCCGCTTCGGCCCCGACCGGATGATCGACACGCTTCTGGACGAGCAATCCATCCTCGGCCTTGCGATCGGCATGGCGCAGAACGGCTTCGTGCCGATGCCCGAGATCCAGTTCCTCGCCTATCTCCACAATGCCGAGGACCAGCTCAGGGGCGAGGCGGCGACCTTGTCCTTCTTCTCGAACGGCCAGTATACCAACCCGATGGTCCTGCGCATTGCCGGTCTGGGCTACCAGAAGGGCTTCGGCGGCCATTTCCACAATGACAATTCCGTTGCCGTCCTGCGCGACATTCCCGGTCTGATCCTCGCCGTCCCCTCGAACGGGGCGGATGCCGCGAAGATGGTCCGCGAATGCGTGCGGCTGGCGCGCGAGGAGCAGCGGGTGGTGGTCTTCCTCGAACCGATCGCACTTTACCCGATGCGCGATCTGCATGCCGACAAGGACGGCGGCTGGATGTGCCGCTATCCCGACCCTTCGGAAACCATCGCACTTGGCGAGGTCGGCTTGCATGGCGACGGAACCGACCTCGCCATCGTGACCTTCGGCAACGGCACCTACCTGTCTCGTCAGGCCGAGGCGCGGCTTGCCGCCGAAGGCGTCAAGGCCCGGGTGATCGACACCCGCTGGCTATCGCCCCTGCCCGAGGAGGCCCTGACAAGGGCCGTCGAGGGCTGCGAGCGCATCCTGATCGTCGATGAAACCCGCCGATCGGGCGGCGTGGCCGAGGCGCTGATGGCGCTTTTCACCGAACGCACGGACGTTCCCCTCGCCCGTATCACCGCCGAAGACAGCTTCATCGCCACCGGCCCCGCCTATGCCGCGACCATGCCCTCCGCCGACGGCATCTACCTGGCCGCCAAAGACCTGCTCGGGGTGAAGAAATGACCCGCAAGACCGCCGTCGTCATCTGCCCCGGTCGGGGCACCTATACCAAGACGGAACTCGGCTACCTCGGCCGGTTCTTCGCCGACAGGCCGCTCCTCGCCCGCTTCGATGAAGCGCGCTCCTCGCTGGGGCAAGAGACGCTGACGGCGCTTGACAGCGCCGCCAGCTATTCCGTCGCCAAACACACCCGCGGCGATAATGCGTCGGGCCTGATCTATGCCGCCACCCTCGGCGATTTCCGCACGATCAACCGAGACAGGATCGAGGTCGTCGCCGTCACCGGCAATTCCATGGGCTGGTATTCGACGCTGGCCTGCGGCGGGGCGCTCACCGCCGAAAACGGCTTCACCGTGGTCAACACGATGGGCACGCTGATGCAAGAGGCGCTGATCGGCGGCCAGACGCTCTATCCCTTCGTGGCGGATGACTGGCAGAACGATCCGGCCCAAAAAGCGGGCCTCATGGCGCTGGTGGCCGAGATCGGCGCCCGCCCGGGCCATGTGCTGACCCTCTCCATCGACCTCGGCGGCATGCTGGTTCTGGCGGGCAACGAGGAAGGGCTGAAGGCATTTGAAACCTCCGTCCCCCCCGTTCAGGGCCGCTTTCCCATGCGGCTCGCCAATCACGCGGCCTTCCATTCCCACCTTCAGGCGCCGGTCGCAGAAAAGGGCCGGGCGCAATTGCCGCCCGCGCTCTTCACCCAGCCCGACCTGCCGATGATCGACGGGCGCGGCACCATCTGGTGGCCGGGGGCAACGGACACCGAAAAGCTTTGGGACTATACCCTCGGCCATCAGGTCACCGAGCCCTACGACTTCACCCATGCGATCCGCGTCGCCGCCCGCGAATTCGCGCCCGACCTCTTCATCATCACCGGCCCGGGCACCACATTGGGCGGTGCCGTCGCCCAGTCGCTCATCCTCGCGAACTGGCGTAACATGGCCTCCAAGGCCGACTTCCAGTCGCTGCAGCAGACCGCGCCGCTTCTTGCCTCGATGGGCATGGAAGACCAGCGCGCCACCGTCCTTTAAGGGAGATAGACATGACCCACGATCAGATCCTCAAGGCCGCGGGCCTTACATCCGCCGACCTGACCGGCGGCACGCTCACCGTCCGCTCGCCCATCGACGGCACTGAGGTCGCCCGCGTGCACGAGACGAACCCCGCCGACATGGGTGCCGTCATCGCCAGATCGCAGGCTGCCTTCAAGAAATGGCGCGACATTCCCGCGCCCCGCCGTGGCGAGCTGGTCCGCCTTCTCGGCGAGGAACTGCGCGCCGCCAAAGCCGAGCTTGGCGCACTGGTGACGCTCGAAGTGGGCAAGATCACCTCCGAGGGTCTCGGCGAAGTGCAGGAGATGATCGACATCTGCGATTTCGCCGTCGGCCTCTCCCGCCAGATCTACGGCCTGACCATCGCGTCCGAACGCCCCGGCCACCGGATGATGGAAACCTGGCACCCGCTTGGCCCCTGCGCCATCATCACCGCCTTCAACTTCCCCGTGGCCGTCTGGTCCTGGAACGCGGCGCTTGCGCTTGTGTGCGGCGATCCCGTCATCTGGAAACCGTCGGAAAAAACCCCGCTCACCGCCATCGCCACGCAAAAGATCATGGACCGCGCCCTGAAACGCTTCGGAGACGACGCGCCCGAGGGCCTCTGCCAGCTCGTGATCGGCGGCCCCGCCATCGGCGAGGCGCTGGTGAATTCGAAGGACGTCCCCATCGTCTCCGCCACCGGCTCGACCCGGATGGGCGGCATCGTCGGCCCCAAGGTCTCGGCCCGCTGGGGCCGCCCGATCCTCGAACTCGGCGGCAACAACGCGATGATCGTCGCGCCCTCGGCTGACATGGACATGGCCGTCCGCGCCATCGTCTTTTCCGCCGTCGGCACCGCCGGCCAGCGCTGCACCTCGCTCCGCCGCCTCATCGCCCACAATTCGATCAAGGACGATCTCGTCGCGAAACTGTCCAAGGCCTATGCCTCGCTCCCGGTGGGCGACCCGCGCGAAGCGGGCAAGCTCGTCGGTCCGCTGATCGATATCCAGGCCCGCGACAAGATGCTGAAGATGCTCGATCAGGCGAAATCCGAAGGCGGCAAGGTCCACGGCGGCCAGTCCGTGAGCGATGGCGTCCCGGGCGGTGCCTATGTCTCCCCCGCCATCGTCGAAATGCCGGCCCAGACCGACACGGTGCGCGAGGAAACCTTCGCGCCCATCCTCTATGTCCTCGGCTATGACACGCTCGAAGAAGCCATCGACCTGCAGAACGACGTGCCCCAGGGCCTTTCCTCCTGCATCTTCACCCTCAACATGCGCGAGGCCGAAACCTTCCTCTCCGCCTCCGGCTCCGACTGCGGCATCGCCAACGTGAACATCGGCCCCTCGGGTGCCGAGATCGGCGGCGCCTTCGGCGGCGAGAAGGAAACCGGCGGCGGCCGCGAAAGCGGCTCGGACGCCTGGAAAGGCTACATGCGCCGCCAGACCAACACGCTGAACTACTCGTCGAAACTTCCCCTCGCCCAGGGTGTCAAGTTCGACATCTGAGTCACCTTTCTTTCGTTTCCAAATATCCCGGGGAGAGCGCGAGAGGGGCAGCGCCCCTCTCGCACGGGTCGGCCAGGCAAAGCCTGGACGAAATCAAGGGGCCGGAGCCTTCCAGGGGCTCCGGCCCCGGCCTTTCCGGGCGACCCGGCGTCACCTGCCATTTCGCCAGACGACACTCCACAATTCATCTTTTCTTCGTCATTTCGGTCGATATGCCGGAAGATTTCGCCAGCCCCGCGCGGCAGATTGCGTGCAAACGCGGGTGCGCCCGCGACAGGCGCCTTCGGGGCCAAGACCAACAAGAAAAGGAAAGATCATGTCGTTCAAGAAAGTCGCCGTTCTGGGCCTTGGCAAGGTCGGCCATCTCGCCGCCGAACTCCTGACGGAATCGGGTTTCGATGTCACCGGCATCGACGCGCGCCCCGTGACCGGCGCCCCCTTCGCGACCCGCACGGCCGACCTCAACGACACGGCCGGGCTCAAGGATGTGCTGGCGGGGCAGGAAGCGATCCTCTCCTGCCTGCCCTACCACCTCAATATCGGCGTCTCGACCGTCGCCCATGCGCTCGGGCTCCATTATTTCGACCTGACCGAGGATGTGCCCACCACCAAGCACATCCGCGAGCTTGCCAGGACCTCCAAGGGCATCATGGCCCCGCAATGCGGCCTTGCGCCGGGCTTCGTCGGCATCGTCGGCGCCCACCTTGCCGACCAGTTCGACAAGGTCCGCTCGATCCGCCTGCGTGTCGGCGCCCTGCCGCAGAATCCGACGGGGCTTCTCGGCTATGCGTTCAACTGGTCGCCTGAGGGCGTGGTGAACGAATATCTCAACGACTGCGAAGTGATCGAGGAAGGCGTCCTGAAAAACGTCTCGGCGATGGAATGGCTGGAAACCCTCTATATCGACGGCATGCAGCTCGAGGCCTTCACCACCTCGGGCGGCCTCGGCACCATGTGCGAAACCTACGCCGACCGGATCGAGAACCTCGATTACAAAACGATGCGCTACCCCGGCCATGTCAAGCTGATGAATTTCTTCTTCCACGAGCTTTTGATGCGCGAGAACCGGGCCGAGGCCGGCCGCATCCTGACGAACGCCAAGCCGCCCGTGGACGAGGATGTGGTCTATGTCCATGTCGCCGCCGAAGGCTGGCAGAACGGCCAGCTCCGCCGCCGCGAATTCGTCCGCGCCTATTACCCGATCGAAATCGGGGGCAAGCATCGCACCGCCATCGCCTGGACGACCTCCGCCTCGGTCGTCGCGGTGATCGAGATGGTGCGCGACGGGCAGCTGCCGCGACAGGGTTTCCTCAAGCAGGAGGAAATCCCGCTGGAGCCCTATCTCAGGACCCGGACCGGCAACTACTACAACGTCGGCCACCGCAGCCGTCACGCCTGACGCCCTTCGGGGCTCCCGGGGTCGAGAGGCGGCATGGACAGCGCGTCCCTGCCGTCTCTTCCCATTGGTCTCGCGGCCGTGCCGGGCGGCGGCGGGCGGCCGCCGATCAGGCGGCTAACCCTTCCAGACGGCCACGCTCGCCTGCGGCAACGGGCCGCCCCCGATCAGGAACTCCGCGCCGGGGGGCGCAGGCAGATCGACCGGTTCGGGCCCGTAGTTGAAGGCAAAGGTCAGGGCGCCGCGCCGCGTCAGGCGCAGGTCGCCGAGATCGGGCATATGCGGGATGCCCGCCCAGTCGAGCGCATCGGCCATGATCTCGCAGAGCGCCTCGGAGGCGGGCAGGGTGGCAAGATAGCGGGCGCGGTCATTGCCCAAGAGCGCCGGGAAACCGTCGCGGTAGTCGCCTGCGAAGGTCGCCAAGACCTGTTCACGGGTCTCGACCGTCTCGCGCCAGCGCCGGGCGACCAGACGGCGGTTGCCGATCTGGATCGCCTCCTCGTGGTAGTCGGGCAGGCTTTCGACCCGCGTCACCCGCATGTCGATCAGCCGCGTCAGACAGCCGGGCGCGAGGGTCGCGGGCGTCTGCATCTCCTCGGTCTTCGACCCCGACCGCGGGCCGAACAGGGCCTTCGCGCCCGAGGCCGCGATCCGGTCGATGAAGGCCGGGTCGGCGATCACCAGATCGGGCGCCACCACCAGCCTGTAACCCGCAAGGTCGGACTGCTGGCCCAAGATATCGACATCGACGCCCAGCCGCCGCACCGCGCTGTACCAGTCCAGCGCCACATGGGCTGCGCGGTAGTTCTGGCCCTGCGGCAGGGTCTCGGTCGCCCAGCGGGACGGATAATCGAAGACAAACGCGACCGGCGCCTGCGCACGCGGCCCGCACGCGGGCAGGGCGGCGGCTTCGGCCACGACCTGCGCGATTTCCACATAGGCCTGGTCGGGGCTGCTGTCGGGGTGCAGAAGGGCCGCGTGGAACTGTTCCTGCGCGAAGGGCGCCTGCCGCCAGCGGAAATAGCTGACCATCTCGCAGCCGTGCGCATAGGCAAGCCAGGTCCAGAGCCGCACCATCCCGTCGGCGGGCGCCTGATTGTTCACGGCCCAGTTGACCGGCCCGGGCTGCTGTTCCATCACCCACATCCGGCCCCGGCCGACGGCCCGATAGAGATCGTGGTTGAAGCTTGTCTGGTCGGGGTCGCCCACCCGCAGATAGCGCGCCTTTTCCGCCTCGCCCAGGCGGCCATGCACCAGACCGCCCAGCGGATAGACGTCCCACGAGGCGATATCGAGGTCTTCGCCCACCGCGAAATGGTCGAAGGCCGTGTGCTGGTTCATGTAATTGTGGGTGACCGGGCGGCCGGGCGACAGCGCCCGGATGATCTCGACCTGCGCCTTGTTGAAGCTTTTCACCTGATCGGAGGAAAAGCGCATGAAGTCGACGCGATGGGTCGGGCTCGGTTCCTCGACCAGGTTGTTCGGCAGCTCGATCTGGTCGAAACCCTGATAGGTCATCGACCAGAAGCTGGTGCCCCAGGCGGCGTTCAGCGCATCGATCGTGCCATATCGCTGTTCCAGCCAGTGCCGGAAGGCAGCCTCGGCCGAGGGCGAATAGGAATGGATCGTATCGTGATCGCCATATTCGTTGTCGGTCTGCCAGGCGTGGACATGCGGGTTCTGGCCGTAGCGCCCGGCGACCTCGCCGGTGATGCGCGCGGCCTCTTCGCGGTAGCGGATCGAGGAAAAGCAGTAGTGCCGCCGCGCGCCGAACTTGCGGACGGTGCCATCCTCGGCCACCGGCAGGATTTCGGGATAAAGGTCCACGAGCCATTTGGGCGGCGCGGCGGTGGGTGTGCAGAGGATCACCTTCAGGCCCGCCGATCCCAGCGTCTCGACGGCCCGGTCGAGCCAGCCCCAGTCGAAATGCCCGGGCCTTGGTTCGATCTTTGCCCAGGCGAATTCTGCGATCCTCACCCATGTCAGGCCAAGCGCCACCATGCGCGTCGCATCCTCGGCCCATTTCGCCTCGGGCCATTGCTCGGGGTAATAGCAGACCCCGAGGTCGGGGCCGCGCGTGAAATCACTCATCTCAGCTTTCCTTGCCCAAGCGCGATCAGCGCAGCCTCGGTCGCGGCCAGAAGCCGGTCGGCCTCGGCCCGGCCGAAGACCATGGGCGGCTTGAATTTCAGGACATTGTCGAAGGGGCCGTCGGTCGAGGCGAGAACCCCCAACTGACGCATGTGATTGACGACCAGCCCGGCCTCATCGGTCGCAGGCTCCAGCGTGGCGCGGTCGCGTACCAGTTCGACGCCCAGGAACAGGCCCGCGCCGCGCACGTCGCCGATGATCGGAAAGCGGGCCTGCATTTCGCGGCACCGCTCCAGCAGGTAGGCGCCGGTCTCCAGCGCCTTCGCCTGCAGCCCCTCGGCCTCGATCACATCCAGCACGGCATGGCCCACCGCCATCGACACCGGGTTGCCGCCGAACGAGTTGAAATATTCCATCCCGTTCGCAAAGCGCCGGGCGAGGTCGGGCGTGGTGACGACGCAGGCCAGCGGATGGCCATTGCCGATCGGCTTGCCCATCACGACGATGTCGGGGATGACGCCCTGCAGCTCGAACCCCCAGAACTGCGACCCGACGCGCCCGAAACCGCATTGCACCTCGTCGGCAATCACGATCCCGCCCGCCCGGCGCATCTGTTCATAGACAGATTGCAGATAGCCCGGCGGATAGATCACCTGCCCGCCGACGCCCGAGATCGATTCCGCGATGAAGGTCGCCGACGGGTCGTCGGTCTTGGCGCGCACCCGTTCAAGCGCCTGGCCCACATCTTCGGCATAGGCGCGACCCGCCGCCTCGCTCATGCCCTTGTGAGGGCCCCGGTAGGGGTCGGGAAAGGTCGCGATTTCCACGAAGTCCGGCTGCGGGAAGCCGCCCTTCCTTTTGAACTTGTAGGGGCTGATCTCGACCATGCCGCCGGAATTGCCGTGATAGGCCCAGTCGAGCACGATGGTGTTCTTCCGGCCGAGCGCGGTGCGCGCGATGCGCAGCGCCAGCTCGTTCGCCTCGGTCCCGGAATTGACGAAATAGGCGACCTTCAGATCGCCGGGCAGTTTCGCGGTGATCCGGTCGGCAAGGTCCAGCATCAGACCGTTCAGATAGCGCGAATTGGTGTTCAGTATGCCCGCCTGCCGGGCGATCGCCTCGGTCACATGCGGATGGCAATGGCCGACATGGGTGATGTTGTTCACCGCATCCAGATATTCCCGCCCCGTATGGTCGATCAGATATGCCCCGCGCCCGCGCACGATCTTCAGCTTGTCGCGGTAGGAGACCGACAGCGACGGCCCGATCCTTTCGGCGCGGCGCTGGAGAAGCGCCTCGGGAGGCTCGGGATCGATGGTGAAGCTTTCGGGCTGCAGCCTCAGGATCAGGTTCGGGTCGACGCAGATGCCCGACCAGACATCCCACAGACTGTCGTGCCCGACGCCGAAGAAATTGCCCTCGGTCTGGGCCAGCATGTCGGTCATGATCTGGAAGTGGATGTGCGGCGCCCAGCCGCCGTTTTCGTGCCAGTCGCCAAGGTGGGCGATCAGCTGGCCCGCCTCGATCCGGTCGCCCACCTGGCACAGCCCCGGCAGCGAGTCGCCGAGATGGCCGTAAAGCGTCCAGAACGGCACGCCGCCCTGCGTTTCATGCCTGAGGATCAGCGTATGGCCATAGTCAAGCGGATCGGCATTGTAGGTAACAAAGGCGACCGTGCCCGCCAGCGGCGCATGGACCGGCGTGCCCGCCGGGGCGAAGACATCGATGCCCAGATGCCGCGTGCGGCGTTCGGGGCTTGCCGCATCGGCAAACTGGTCGGTCGCATAGACCGACCGCTTCTCGCCATAGCTGCCGAAGCCGTAGAAGGCCTCTGTCTCGGGCAGGGATGCCGGGCGCTGTCGCGCGAACCAGCCATCGAAGGCGCGGTCGGAAAAGGCGGGCATGTCAGGATGCTCGCCATTGGTCAGAAGCGCCATCCGCGCCGAGGTGCGCAGGTCGGGCCGGAACAGGGGCTGCGTTTCCGCCCCGTCCAGATAGGCCCGCACGGCCGCCTCGGCGCGGGTCGCCGCAAATCCGGCAGCGCGGCGGAACAGCGCCACCATGAATTCCGGGTCGATCTTTTCCAGCCGTTCCAGAAGCGCGAAGGCGGGGCCTTGCGAGATCAGCAGATAGTCGTTCTCGGGGTAAAGCCGCGACTGGTGCGACGAGATGCAGACGGAGCAGACGAGCCGCATGCGCATCAGGTCGAACAGCACATCCGCCTCACCCTCGGTCAGCGGGAATTCCGCGACATAGCCTTCAATGAGCGCCCGCGCGGCCGCATAGAGGTCCGGCGCGTCCAGAAGCGCATAGGCGAGCGTGATGGCGAGCTCGTTGACCGTGCGGCCGAAACACATGTCGCCGAAGTCGATCAGCCCGGCGATCCGGTCAGGGTCGTTCGCGTTGACGATGACGTTATTGTCGTTCGCATCCTGATGCAGGACCGAGGCGCGCAAGCCGGGCAGACGCCCGGCGATGAGTGCGTGATAGCGCGCGAAGAGCCGCCCGACCAGCGCCCGCCGCGACGGATCGGCGATCTCCGCGACCCACGGTTCCAGCCGTGCCACATGGTCGAGCGACCAGGGAAACTCCGGCCGGAAGGCGGCAGGATGACCAAAGCCCTGCAGGCCCCGGCTCACCCGCCCCATGAAGGCGCCGAGGGCAGAAAGCTGGGCGAGGCTGCGCGGCGCCTCTGACATCGGCCGCCCGTCGATCCAGGTCACGAGCCGCATCAGATGTTCCTGCCCGCCCTCTGCGATCCGCGCGCCGTCCGCGTGATCGCGCGTGGGCACCAGCCGGGGCAGGCCCGCGACGCCTGCCTGTTCCAGATGCAGCATCGTCGCATTCTGCAGCGCGATCTGACCCGGGTCCTCGCCCGCATTGGCGATCTTCAGGACGAAGCTTTCCCCGCCCGCAGTCAGGCGCGCGTTCTGGTCGCGCTCCGACACCAGTGGGCGGATCGCGCCGCTCTTGCCGAAATGGGTCTCGGCCAGCGCCGCGAGCGCGTCGGAAGTCAGGGCAGGGGGGGCAGAGACGAAGGCGGACATCTTTGGTCTTTCGGGTCGGAGGAAGGATCAGCCCGCACTGGCGCGCAGCCGGTCGTCGCTGCGCTCGATCAGGTCGGGCATCAGGAGCGTCTGCAGGCGTTCGGGCGCCACACCGTCGATGGCGCCGAGGATATGGCGGCCCAAAAGTTCCGCGGGCCGGGTGATGGGCAGGTAGAAGGTGGTCAGCGGCGGGGTGAAATAGGCCGAGACGTTCAGATCGTCGGTCGCGTTGATCACCGCGTCGCGGCCATGCACCAGCCCGCAGGCCGCAAAACCCGACAGCGCCCCCAGCGCCGAGGCTTCGTTGGCGCAGACATAGGCGGTGGGCGGGTCTTTCAGCGCATGCATGATCATCACCTGTTCCCGCCCGAAACTGGGGGTCAGGATGCCATGCGCCACCAGCGCCGGATCATACTCTATTCCAGCCGATTGCAGCATGTCCCGATAGGTCGCGAGGCGGGTGCGTCCATAGCTCAGATGCTCACCCGGGTTGATCAGCGCGATGCGCCGGTGGCCCCGGTCAAGAAGCCGCCGCATCGCGGTGCGGATGATCCCGTCATTGTCGCTGTCGACAAAGGCATGGGGCGCATGGGCCTCGGTCGTGCCATAGGTGACGAAGGGAAAATCCGCCTCCTGCAGCAGCCGCACCCGCCCGTCGTCAGGCCTTGTGCCGGAAAAGATCACGCCGTCGGCCAGCCGGTTGCGGATGATGCGGCGCACCGTGTCCTGCGCCTCGTCATAGTCGCGGACCGGGTAAAGCGCCACGCGGTAGCGCGTGCCCTCCATCGCATGCGAAATGCCCGACAGCAGCTGGGCATATTCGACGCCCTCCCATTCGACCAGATCGCTCGTGGGCGTCGTCATCAGGATCGCCACCTGATAGGTCTTGCCGGTCCTCAGCTGCACGCCATGCAGGTTCGTCGAATAGCCGACCTTGCGCGCCGCCTCCTCGACGATGGCGCGGGTCTCGGGGCGGACCTCGGGCGACTGACGCAGGGCCTTCGACACGGTCGCCGTCGAGAGACCGGTCATCGCGCAGATCGTCTTGATCGTCGGCCTCGCCTGTCCGCCGTTCATGGCCGTCCCCCGCGCGTTTCCCCGCCCTCTTCTAGCGAGGCGGCAAGCCACAGGTAAACCGCAGATGTCCAGGCAAAGGCCCTGTCGTGCAGGCCCGCGCCGGAAAGCGCGTCGAAATTCTCGGCCATGCCCGATGTTTCGCACAGGCGGCAGAAGCGGCGGGCAATGTCGCGGGCCAGTTGCACGTCGCCCTGCTGCATCAGCCCGTCCCACAAAAGCAGCGTCGTCGGCGCCCAGATCGGCCCGCGCCAGTATCCATTGGCCTCGTACAGCGGGCTTCCCGTGCTTTCCGTCGCCGGTCCCCAATCGGTGATCCAGCCGCCGGATTTCAGACCGCTCACCAGAGCTGCCGCCATCTCGCGCGGCAGGCGGGGGCCGAGCAGAAGGGGCATGAAACCGATCAGGCTTTCATCGGTTCTCAGCCGTGCGGGGTCGGCGGCCCGCCGCGAGCCGAAGGTCTCGCCGGTCCAGAGGCTGGCGATCAGCTGGCTGTAAAGCTGGCCTGCCTGTGCCTGCCAGGCTGCGGATCGTTCAGGATCAAGCCGCGCGAGGCAGTCGCAGGTAAGGATCAGGAAGGTCGGCAGGTCGGGTGTCATGACCGGCCCGCCCTCGGCGAAGAAAGTGGCATTGTCCCAGCCGGAATCATTGCCGTGGAAATAGGTGGGCAGGTTTGAGGCACCCTTGCGGGCATGGGTCAGCCAATAACCGACCTGCGCCGAGAGCCAGGGCACCAGCGCCTGCCGCCGGTCCTCGGTCAGCCAGCCGGGGTGGCGGTCGATCAGTCTCAGGATCGCCCAGCCATGCACCGGCGGCTTGGTGAAGGCGAAACTGACATCGCGGTCATTGACGAAGTCGGGCAGCAGGCCCGACGCATGCTGATGGTCGAAGATCGCGCCGAACTGGTCGAAGGCCAGCCCGCCGTCCATCGCGGCAACACCGAGCGCCGAGAAGGCATTGTCCCACGACCAGATATTGATCATGTCGTTCTTCGACATATAGACCGCCGGCCGGGTCAGCGCGCCTTCGGCGGGCACGGTATTTGCCCACAGCAGATAGGCCGCAAGCCGGCGCGCCTCATCCGTCCCATGCGGCGCCTTCGCCAGCCAGTCCGCGAACTCAGACGCCGCACCGGCGCGCGCGTCCTCGAACCCTTCGCTCGCAGGCGCGGGCGGAATCGCCGGAAACAGGTCGATCGTGCCCTCGAACCCCGCCGCGCCCGAAAAGACCATCGCGACATTGTCCGCCCGGTCGCGCCGCCAGTCGCCTGTGACGTCCAGATCGCCCCGCGTCGCGCGCGGCAGCAGGCGGGTGTTCTCATAGGCCGCCACGACGCAATGATCGCCCTGCGGCGTCTTGTAGGCATAGTCGTAGCGCGAACCTTCCAGATCGAAGGCAACGCCCAGTCCCGCGCCTCGCAGGTGCAACCGCTCGCCCGCGCCGATGCAGAACTCGACCCGCCCGTCCGCGGCCTCGGCCACCAGCCTTTCGGGCGCAAGATGCCACGCGACCTCTCGCCCCTTGCCGTCCGGCCCGAAGAACGACACCCGGCAGAGCCGCCCGAGCGAATGTTTCAGATCGCCGCCCTTCACCGACCGCAGCCAGACCGCGCCCTCCATCGTGGACAAAGTCAGGAACCGGCCCCGCCGGCTGAAGGGGACATGGGCGAAATCGAACAGCATCTAGCCCTTCACCGACGAGCCGAGCGCATTGTCCATGATATAGCGCTGGGCGTAGAAGAAGAGCGCCAAAGGCGGCAGGCACAGGATCACGGTGATCGCCGCGATCGAGATGTAATCGACCTCGTGCAGACCCTTGAACAGCGCCAACCCCAGCGGCAGCGTATAGGTCGTCTGGTCGTTCAGATAGATCAGCGGCCCAAGGTAATCGTTCCAGGCATTCATGAAATGGAACGTCCCCACCAGAACCAGCGCGGGCGCCATCAGGGGCAGGTGGATCCGCCAGTAGATCTGCCAGGCATTCGCCCCGTCCATCCGCGCGGCCTCGTCGATCTCCATCGGGATGGTCATGATGTATTGGCGGAGGAGGAAGATGAAGAACGCCTCGCCGAACCATGCCGGCACGATTAGCGGCTTCAGCGTGTTGATCCAGCCCAGATAATTGAACTCCATGTAAAGGGGGATCATCTTCACGTCCCAGGGGATCATCATCGTCGCCAGAAGCAGGATGAACAGCGGGTCTCGGCCGGGAAACTGGAAGCGCGCGAACCCGTAGGCCACCAGCGACGAGGAAGCGAGCTGGCCAAGCGTCGACAGGACCACCACGATCATCGAATTCTTCAGGAAGGTGGTGAAGGGCAACGCGGTCCAGGCGTTCGAGAAATTTTCCCACCGCAGTCTTTCCGGCCAGAAGACCGGCGGATAGGCGTAAAGCTCCGCCTCGGACTTCAAGGCGGTGATCAGCGTCCACAGGAAAGGTGCCACGAACAGCGCGGTCAGGAAGATCAGCGCGCCATAACCCAATGTCCTACGCATCGGCATCGTCCTTCCTCGCCTGACCTTCGTAATAGACCCAGGCCGCCGACCAGCGCATGACCAGCATGGACAGCGCCAGGATGATCAGGAACATCACCCAGCTCATCGCGGCGGCATAGCCCATGTCGTGGAAGCGGAAGGCCGTCTTGTAGATGTACATGGCAAAGAAATAGGTCGAATTGACCGGCCCGCCGTCGGTCAGCAAAAGCGCGATGGTCAGTTGCTGGAAGGCCGAGATGATCGAGGTGATCAGCGTAAACAGGATCATCGGCGACAGCATCGGCAGGGTGATGAAGGTGATCTGCGCCCAGGGCGGCACGCCCGACACACGCGCCGCCTCGTAAAGCTCCTTCGGGATCGATTGCAGCCCGGCCAGGAAGATCAGCATCGACCCGCCCAGCCCCCAAAGACTCGCGACCGTGATGGCGACAATGGCCCAGGTCCGGTCACCCAGCCAGTTCGGCCCGTCGATGCCCGCGAACGACAGCAGATAGTTCAGAAGCCCGTATTCCTTGGAATAGATCCAGGCCCAGATCGTGACGAGCGCCACGCCCGAAATGACCGAGGGCAGGTAAAAGGCCGTCCGGTAGATCGCCGTGCCCCTGAGGTTCAGGTTCAAAAGCACGGCCAGCAGGAACGACAGCACGATGTTCAAGGGCACGAACAGCGCGCCGAACTTTACCGTGATCCAGAGGCTTTTCCAGAATTGCGGGTCGTCTTGCACCATCGTGGTGTAATTCTCGAACCCGATGAAGGTCCGCGTGCCCACCACCGGCCAGTCATGGAGGCTCATGACGAAGGAAAAGACCAGGGGGCCGAGGGTGAAGAACAGAAATCCAAGTATCCACGGAGAGATGAAGAGCCAGGGCGTGATGCCAGCGCCGCGCGCCTTGCGCCGGGAGGGACGCCGGGTTGCGGTTGCGGTGGCCATGGTTCCCATCTCTCCGTGAATTCCGGGGTTACTTGAGGAAGCGGGCCGAGGCTGCGACCGCCTCGTCCAGATGCGCCTGGGCATTGCCCTGGTCGATCATCGTCGCCTCGATCGCCACGGCCAGGTTTTCCTGGATGCGGCCCCATTCGGCGTTCTTCAGGAAGGCGTGGATTTCCTTGTTCGACACGGCGAGCATGTCGAAGAAGGGCTTGAAGATCGGGTCATCCTGCATCCCCTGCGCTTCGGCGACCGAGGTGCGGACCGGCAGGTCGTTCGTGCGCATCGCGACCGCTTCCGGCGAGGAGAAGAATTTCACGAACTCCCAGGCCAGTTCTGGATCGGCACTGTCCTTGGCGATCGACACCGCCGAGGCGCCGATAGCCGAATGCACCGGCTTGCCGCCGAACGAGGGCAGCATCACGACGCCATAGTTGACGCCGGATTCGTCGATCCCCGATTTCGACCACATGGCCGACTGGAACATCGCGATCTTGCCCGCCTTGAAAAGCGCCGAACCCGAGGTATCGTCGCCGATGTTCAGCGCCACCGCTTCCTCGGTCTTGATCATGTCGGCGAACATGTTCAGCACTTCGGCCGCCTCGGGGCTGTTCATCAGCCCGTCGATGGTCTTGCCATCGTCCGAGATATACCGGGTGCCGTTCGACCAGAGGAACTGTTCGAAGTCGTATGGGTCGGGTTTGGCATCGACGGCAAAGCCATAGACCTTCTCATCGGCATTGCGGAACTTCGCGGCACCGGCGCGCAGGTCCGCCCAGGTCCAGCCCGCCTGCGGCTCGGGCACGCCCGCCGCGGCAAACATGTCCTTGTTATAGAAAACGACCTGAGTGGTGAAGCCCGCGGGCATGCCGTAGATATTGCCGTCGATCTTCGAAATGTTCATCAGCCCTTCGGGAATGTCAGCGAGGTTCATCGCCTCGCCGTCGCGGGCGATGAAATCGTTCAGCGGCAAGAGCGCTTCCTTGTAGGATGGGAAGTTCCACATATACATCACGTCCGGCGGGCTGCCCGCGCCCATCGCGGCGGTCAGCTTGTCATCATAGCCGTCGCCATAGGCCTCGACCTGGACCTTCACGCCCGGGTTGGCCTCTTCGAATTTCTTGGCAATCGCTTCCTGGATCGCAAGGCTTTCGTCGCTGTCCCAGGTCGCAAAGCGCAGAACCTTGTCCTGGGCAAGCCCCATGCCGCCCCAGAAAACAGCCGTCAGCACGGCCGGGGCGATGATCAGGTGACGTCTCTTCATCTTTTCTCCTCCCAGAGAATGGGCCGTTCCGGGCCCGGTTAGACTTGAAGCAATCGTTCGGTATCGGGGTCGAGCTTGCGCGGCAGCGCTTCGCCCGTCGGCGCGAACAGATGCGCGGCTTCGGCCGGAATGGTCAGGCCCACCCGGTCATGGGCACGGCCGGGATGCGTGCCGTCGGTGATGATCACCAGCGCCGTGCCGTCCTCCAGCGCGACATGGACATGGCTTTCGGTGCCGAGGCGCTCCACCAGCCGGACGGTTCCGGTCAGGTGGCCCGTCTCCGGCGCGCCGATCCTCATCTGATCGGGGCGGATGCCCAGCGTCAGATCGTCTACCGCCGCCGCCTGCGCAGCCAGCTCCACCGCCAGCGGCTGCCGGAAG
Organism: Frigidibacter sp. SD6-1; assembly: GCF_030143255.1. Taxonomy (GTDB): domain Bacteria; phylum Pseudomonadota; class Alphaproteobacteria; order Rhodobacterales; family Rhodobacteraceae; genus TMP-24. The sequence goes on along the minus strand of NZ_JARJNR010000006.1, from coordinate 89,466 downwards.
CCCGCGCCGGAAACCGTCACCCGCGCACCGTCGGCCCCGCTTGCCCGCACGGGCAGGAAATTCATCTTCGGGCTGCCGATGAACCCCGCCACGAACAGGTTCGCCGGCCGGTGGAACAATTCCAGCGGGCTGCCGAACTGGCTGACGCGGCCCTTGTCCAGCACGACGACGCGGCTCGACAAGGTCATCGCCTCGACCTGGTCATGGGTGACATAGACCATCGTCACGCCCAGCCGTTCATGCAGCGCCGCCAGCTCCGCCCGCATCGTCACGCGCAAGCCCGCATCGAGGTTCGACAAGGGCTCGTCCAGCAGGAACAATTGCGGCTTGCGCACGATCGCGCGTCCGATCGCCACGCGCTGACGCTGGCCGCCCGAAAGCTGCTTCGGCTTGCGGTCCAGCAGCTCGGTGATGCGCAGCGTTTCGGCGGCGTCCTTCACCCGCCGGTCGATCTCGTCCGCCTTCATCCCGTTCAACGACAGGCCGAACGACATGTTCTTGCGCACGTTCATATGCGGATAAAGCGCGTAATTCTGGAAGACCATCGCAATGTCGCGCTTGGCCGAGGGCAGATCGGTGATCTCGCGATCGCCCAGATGGATCGCCCCGTCCGTCAGCTCCTCCAGTCCTGCGATCGAGCGCAAAAGGGTGGACTTCCCGCAGCCCGAGGGGCCAAGGAACGACACGAATTCGCCATCGCGGATGTCCAGGTCGATGCCCTTCAGCACATCGACGGCCCCGAACGACTTGCGCAGATTTTCAATCCTGAGGCCAGCCAAAGGTCGCAATCCCCCAATCGGCGCGGCAGCGTGATTCGCGCGTTCTCGACAAAATGTAATCGTTTATATTTCCAATAACTAGCGTTTTCTTCGGCCCGCGACGAATCTTAGCCTGCTATCCTGGTGCCCGGCTCCGAACCGGGGTCAGCCCCGTCGCGAAGACAGAAGACATACAGGCACCGGCAGATCCCCGGTCCCGCGCTCAGGCAGGCATGCGGCATCGCCCCGTCGAAATGCACCGTATCGCCTGGGGCAAGCACCGCCGTCTCATAGCCTTCGGTATGCAGCGCCAGCCGGCCCGACAGCACATGCAGCATGTCGTCGGTCTCGTGCCGGTTCCACGGGCCGAAGGCGGCGATGTCGGTTTCGCAAAACTCCACCAGCATCGCCTGAAATCCCCGTCCCTTGATCTGGGCGCCCAGTGGCCACAGCCGGTTGTGCGCATCCTCGACCGGCGCCCCCTGCATCCCGCGGTCGATGACCATCCGGCCCGCAAGCCGCGGGCCTTCGGCGCGGACCAGATCGGCAAGGTCGCAGCCAAATCCGCGGGCGATCTTCAGAAGCACCTCGAATGTCGGTGACAAAAGCCCGTTCTCGATCTTCGACAGTGTCGATCGCGCGAACCCCGCCCGGTCGGCCAGCGCCTGCTGGTTCCAGCCCCGCGCCTCGCGCCAGCGGCGGATGCGCCCCGCCAGCGCCTCATGCGCCTCGGCCTGCCTCGGTCTTTCCGTCATTGGCGCCATGTTTGACTCCCTGATGTTCCTATAATAACATTCCGTTCCGATAGATGACAAGGCAGGAGGCGAACATGGCCGGACCCAAGTCAGAAGCGCTCTTCGAACGCGGCCGGAAGGTGCTGGTCGAAGGCGTCTCCTCGGCCTCGCGCGGGCCCGCCGCCTTCGGCACCACGCCGCGCTACATGTCCCATGGCCAGGGTGCACGGCTCTATGACGTGGACGGGCGCGAATATATCGACTGGATGATGGCCTTCGGCGCGCTGCCCCTTGGCCATGCCCATCCCAAAGTGGCCGAGGTGCTGGCCCGCGAAGGCGCGCGCGGCAGCCATTTCGCCACCGCGCTGGAGGTCGAGGTCGAAGTGGCCGAACTGCTGGTGAACCTCCTTCCCCATGTCGACAAGGTCCGCTTCGCCAACACCGGGACGGAAGCCGCGATGGGCGCTTTCCGGCTCGCGCGCGGCCATACCGGGCGGCGCAAGATCATCAAGTTCGAAGGCCATTATCATGGCTGGTGGGATGCGGTCCTGATCAACACCAACCCCTATCCGCCGACACTTCTCGGCCATCCGAACGACCCGATCCGCATTCCGGACTCGTCGGGCATCCCCGAAGAGGCCTGGAAGGACACGATCGTCGTCCGCTGGAACGATATCGAGGCGCTGGAACGCGCGATGGCGCTGCATGGGGCCGAGGCGGCCTGTGTCGTCACCGAAGGGGTGATGTCGAACATGGGGGTGATCCCGCCCAAGCCCGGCTACCTCAACCGCATGCAGGAACTGTGCCGCCAGTATGGCGCGCTCTTCTACCTCGACGAAACCGTCACCGGCTTCCGCCTCGCCGCCGGCGGCTGCGCGGAACTCTACGGCCTGTCGCCCGACATCGTCACCTACGGCAAGGCCTTGGGCGGCGGCCTGCCCATGGCGATGATCGGCGGGCGGGATGACGTGATGGCCGGTCTCGAATGGGGCAAGGTCCTGCATTTCGGCACCCATAATGCCGGGCGCCTCGCGCTCCATGTGACGAAGGTCATGCTGGAGACGATGCTGGAGGATGACCAGTCCGGCTTCCGCCGCATCAAGAACCTCGGCAAGGCGATGGCGGACGAGATCCGCAAGGTGGCGAAACATTCCAACCGCCATCGGATGATCTGCCAGGGCGTCAACTCGATGTTCCAGATCTTCTTCACCGAGGCCGACGAAATCGCCGATTACCGCGACTTCTGTGCCCATGTCGACCGGGTGAAATTCCGCGATTTCGCCGTCCGGCTGATGGACAAGGGCATCTACATGAACCCCTCGGCGACACTGCATTCGCTCTCGTCGATCGTCCATACCGACGAAGATATCGCCCGGACCGCGCAGGCCATCACCGAAGTGCTGGAGGAAATGCCATGACCACCGTCGGCTTTCTCGGGGTCGGCGGACTTGCGGGCCTGATGCTGCGCGGCCTTCAGGGCGCGCCGTACAGATTTCTCCTGTCACCGCGCGGCGCCGAAGCGGCAGCACGCCTCTCAGCCGACTTCGGGTATGAGATCGCCGCCAGCAACCAGGACCTCGTCGACCGCTCCGACGCGATCTTCGTCGCGCTGCCCGCCGCGACCGGCGCCGAGGACCTCTCGCGCCTGACCTTCCGCCCCGGCCAGCCGGTCCTTTCGGCCATGGCAGGTACGGGGCTTGCCCGCCTCGCCGAGGTCATCGGCCCCGCGAAAGCGGCAATCGCCATGATGCCCGGCTATGCCAATGCCTACCGGGTCGGGCCGTCGATCCTCCACCCGCAGGACGATTTCTGGCATGCCTTCCTCGCCCATGTCGGCCCCATCCATGTTCTCGATACCGAGGCGCAATTCACCGCCGCCGCCACCTTCGGCGCTCTCTCCGGTGCCAGCGTCTGGTGGATGGCGCATCTTGCAGACTGGTTTGCCGCGAAAGGCCTGCCGCCTGAAACCGCCCGCGCGCTCGTTGCAGGTACGCTGCGCGGCAATGCCGAAGTGCTCCTCCAGGAAGACCGCCCGCTCGCCGACATCGCCAAAGGTGTCACCACGCCCGGCGGCATCACACTGCAATTGCTCGATTTCCTGAACGGCAAGGGCGCGCTCAATGCCTGGCATGACGGCCTTGATGCCGTCCTGAAACGCATCTCCGCCTGACCCCACTTTCTGTCCCGAAATACTCCGGGAGGGTCCGGGAGGGCAGAGCCCTCCCGGCGGGTCGGCCGGGCGAAGCCCGGACGAAATCATCTCACCCGACCAGACCGTCCGGCCCGAAATGGCGCGGAAAGAAGGCCGCCGCGCAGGCATAGGCGGTGCTCAGGGCCTCCGCGAGGCTGTAGGGCGTGTTCATCGTCATCATCTCGAGCCACACCCCTTCGAGCGTCACCCTGAGCACGCGGGCGGCCAGCTTCGGATCGCAGCCGTAGGAACCTTCCACCTGTATCGCCGTGCAGAGCGTGACCAATTGCGCGAAATAGGCATCGTCATTCGCGCCGCAATGTTCCTGATACATCGGCCGGCATTGCGCCTCGCCCCAGAAGGCGCACCAGGCCGAGAGCCGCGCCGTCGTGCAGATCGCCGGATTGAAATCGGCGCGGATCATCGCATCGAGCTGTTCGGCCGGAGCCTTGCCCGCTGCCTCAAGCGCTGACTTCCAGTTCTGGCTATATTCCTCGGCCAGATAGTTCAGCGTCTCGGTCAGCAGCTTTTCCTTGGTCTCGAAATGGAAATTCACCAGCCCGTGCGACAGGCCCGCCTGGTTGGCGACCTCGGTCAGGGTGGTGCGGGCATAGCCCCGGACGGCGATCGTCTCGATCGTCGCCTCGATCAGCTGCAGGCGGCGTGCCTCGCGGCTCGCCTTGCGCGGTTGAGGCGGCACTTCCGATTTCGCGAGGCTCTGTTCCATCCTGTCTCCGGACCGGTAGGGCCCATGGGTTCCGGCCGTCCCGTGCGCATAGATAAGACCTCGGGCGCACAGCGCAAGCAGATTGCGGGATTTTGGATGGTCAGTCAATATTCTGATTGACAGACCAGTCAAAACGATGCGAGCTTCGGGCAACGTCAACAATCCCGAGATCCTCATGACCGCCGCTCCCAAGCGCACGCTCACCCGTTCCAATGCCCAGTTCCAGCGCGCGGTCAAACGCCTGCCACTCGGCGTGTCCTCCACTTTCCGCTACTGGGGCGACGACCGGACGATCTATGTCAGCCACGGCAAGGGCGGGCGGACTTGGGATATCGACGGCAACAATTACGTCGACTACCGGCTGGGCTATGGCCCCGCGATCCTCGGTTACGCCGACGACCGCGTGGACGCCGCGGCCCGCAAGGGCATGGAGGTCGGCGGGGTCTTTGCCCTTTCGACCGAAAAGGAACTGATCGTCGCCGACCGGATCGCGAAGATGGTGCCTGCGGCCGAGCTTGTCCGCTTCTCGAATTCGGGGACCGAGGCGGTGATGGCCGCCCTGCGCCTCGCCCGCGCCTATACCGGGCGCGAAAGCTATCTGCTCGTCGAGGGCGGCTATCACGGGCTTTTCGACGCGGCCATGTGGATGGCCAACATGGACGACTGGGATCTCGGCTCGAACGAGGACCCCGAACTTGTGCCCTATGGCGCGGGCATTCCGCCCACCGTGAAGAAACTCGCCCATATCACGCCGATGAACGACTTCCAGCGGCTGGAAGACATGTTCCGCCGCCATGGTGACAAGCTCGCCGCCATGCTGATCGAACCCATTCAGGGCAACTGCTGCTCGATCATGGCCGAGCCCGAATATGTGAAGCTCGCCCGCGATCTCTGCACGAAATACGGCGTGATGCTGATCATCGACGAGGTGAAGTCGGGCTTCCGCGTCGGCAAGTCGGGCATCCAGGGCCTGATGGGCGTCACGCCCGACATCACCACCTTCGCCAAGGCCGTCGCGAACGGCTATCCGATCTCGGTCGTCGCTGGCCGCGAAGAGGTGATGCGCACCTTCAAATATGGCGGCGCCAGCCACGGCGGCACCTACACGGCTCATTCCGTCTCGCTCGCCGCCGCCGAGGAGACGCTGCGCATCCTTGACGAAACGCCCGCCCTCGAAACCCTCGCCAGTTACGGCGAACGGCTGAAGAAGGGCATTTCCGGGATCCTCGACGCCCGCAAGATCACCCACAGCTACACCGGCCACCCCTCGATGTTCGGCCTCTTCTTCGCCGAAACGCCCCCGGACAATTACCGCGCCTGGAAGACGTCGGATTATTCCTTCTACGACCAGATGGCTCATTATCTGCACGACCTTGGCGTCATCTGCGAACCCGACAGCCGCGAACCGTGGTTCATGTGCGAGGCGCATGGTCTGGACGAGACCTGCCTGACCGACACGCTGAAGGCGGTGGAAACCGCGGTCGACCTCACGCTCGAACAGTTCGAGGAAGAAGCGAAACGCGCATGATCTACGATGCGGTCATCATCGGCGCGGGCCACAACGGGCTCGTCACCGCCGCCTACCTCGCCCGCGCGGGGCTGAAGGTCATGGTGGTCGAGAAGAACGACTGGGTCGGTGGCGCCGCCGTCAGCCGCGAGCTTTACCCCGGCTTCACCTATTCGAACTGCTCCTATGTCTCCTCGCTCTTCCGGCCCGAGATCATGCGAGACCTCGAACTGCCGAAGCATGGCCTGCAGATCCTGCCCTACGAGGGTGGCGCGGTCTTCACCGAAGGTGACGGTTATCTGGGCATGCACCGCAACCATGATGCCAACCGGCGCGAGATCGCCCGCCATTCGCCCCGCGATGCCGAGGCCTATGACCGCTATGCGCGCGACGTCCTGCGCCACTGCCGCTTCATCCGCCCGATGCTTCTGCGCACCGCCGCCGACCCCGCCAGCTTCCGCCCGCGCGACATGGCGGAGCTGGCCTGGCTCGGCAAACAGATGTTCGGACTCTCGGAGATGGCGATGTATGACATGATCCGTTTCTGGACCATGTCGATCGCCGATTTCCTTGACGAATATTTCGAAAACGGCGTGGTGAAGGCCTATCAGGCCGTCGCCTCGATCATCGGTACCGCACTCGGGCCGATGTCGCCCGGCACGGCCTATGTCCTCCTCCATCACGCGATGGGCGATGTCGACGGCAATGTCGGCGCCTGGGGGTTCGCGCGCGGCGGCATGGGCTCGATCACCAAGGCGCTGACCGCCTCGCTGACGGCGGCGGGCGGCGAGGTGCGCACCGGATCAGGTGTCGCGAAGATCCTCGTCAGGAACGGTCGCGCCACCGGCGTCGTTCTGGAAAACGGCGATGAAGTCCACGGCAAGCGCGTCGTGTCGAACATGGATGTGAAACGCACCTTCCTCAAACATGTCGACGAGGCGGAGCTGCCCGGCACCTTCCTCAAGCGGGTCCGCAACTTCAAGATCCGCGGCTCCTCGGGCAAGCTGAACATCGCGCTCGACCGGGCGCCGAAGTTCACCGCACTTCCCGAAGGCTCGCCCTACATGAAGGGCGACATGCATTTCACCGATTCCATCGAGAAGATGGAACGCGCCTATGACGACTGGAAGGCCGGCCATTTCAGCCGCGATCCGTTCCAGGACATGATGATCCCCACGATGATCGACCCGACGATGACGCCCCCGGGCAAGCATTTCATGTCCTGTTTCATCCAGTATGCGCCGCCGAAGATCGAAGGCAACGACTGGACCGACCAGGATCGCGACGCCTTCGCCGAAACCGTGCTGAACCAGATCGAGGCCCATGCGCCGGGCTTCAAATCGTCGGTCCTGCATTACGAGGTGCGCACCCCCCGCGAACTGGAAAAGGAAGTCGGCCTGACCGAGGGCAATATCTTCCAGGGCGAACTGACGTTCGACCAGCTTCTCTTCAACCGGCCCGTTCCGGGCTATGCCCAATACCGCTCACCGATCCGCGACCTGTGGATCTGCGGTTCCTCGACCCATCCGGGCGGCGGGGTCATGGGCGCGCCGGGGCGCAATGCGGCCTCGGAAATCCTGCGCGACATGGCGAAACCTTCCAAAGACATGAGCGATGCCTATGCCGTCCTTTGACGCCATCATCATCGGCGGCGGCACCAACGGGCTCGCCTGCGCCGCGCGGCTGCAGAAATCCGGACGCAAGGTTCTGGTGCTGGAAAGCGGCAGCGCGCCGGGCGGCGGAGCCTTGGGCGCCGACTTCGCGCCGGGCTACCGCGCGCCGGGCCTCGCGCATCTGGTTCACATGCTGGACGCCCGGGTCGAGACGGACATGGACCTCGCCCGCCACGGTCTGAGCTGGGCCGCGACCGATCTTCCCTCGACCGCGCTCAGCGCCACGGGCGACCATCTGGTCATGGAAGGCGCGGCGGGCGAGCGGCTGACAGGCTCAGTCAGCGCGGAGGAGCGGCGGGCCTGGGCCGCCTTGCGCACCGAACTGATGGCTTTCGCCGATGTGCTTGCCCCTTTCAAGGAACTGACGCCACCGCGTCTGGCCAAGGGCGTGGGCAATGACGTCTGGCAGTTGGGCAAGCTCGGCCTCAAGACGAGGATGATGGGCAAGGACCGGTTCCGCGAATTCCTGCGGATGCTTCTGATCAACGTCCATGACGTGCTGAATGACGAACTGACCGACCCGCGCCTCAAGGGACTTCTCGCCCATGATGCGGTGCTGGGCACCTGGCTCGGCCCCCGCTCGCCCAATTCGCTGATCCACCTTCTGAACCGCTTCGCGGGCCAGGTTGCGGGCAAGCGTGCGTCCCTCGCCGTGCCTGCGGGCGGCATGGGTGCGGTCGCCGCCGCGATGGCGGCTTCTGCCACGGCGTCGGGCGTGACCATCCGCACCGGCGCCGCCGTCGCCGCGCTGATCGTCGAGGGCGACCGGACCGTCGGCGTGACGCTCGCCTCCGGCGAGGACCTGCGCGCCGCCACCATCATCTCGGCCATCTCGCCCAAGACCACGTTCCTCAAGCTTCTCGGCCCCCGCCATCTGGACACCGGTTTCGTGAACCGCATCCGCCATATGAAATCGCGCGGCGGCGCGGCGAAGCTCAATCTGGCGCTGAAGGGCAGGCCGGATTTCCGGGGCGCGGACCTGCGCTCGCGTCTGGTGATCGCGCCCGACGAACATGCCGTCGAGCTGGCCTTCAACGCCGTCAAATACGGCGAGGCGCCCGACCGGCCGGTGATGGAAATCCTTGTGCCCTCGGCCTTCGAGGGCGGCCATGCGCCGGATGGCCATCATGTGCTGTCCGCCATCGTCCAGTTCGCGCCCTGTGGGCAGGCTGTCGGGACGGATGCCATACGCGAGCGGTACAGAAACCAGACGCTTGCGGTACTGGAGCAACACGCTCCCGGCCTCGCCGATCTGATCGTCGGCGAGGAGCTGATGCTGCCCGCCGATATCGAGGCGCGCCATGGCATGGTAGGCGGCAACTGGCACCATGGCGAATTGTCGGTCGAACAGATGTTGTTCCTGCGCCCGGTACCGGGAATCGCGCAATATCAAGGGCCTATAGCCGGTCTCTGGCTCGCCGGCGCGGGCTGTCACCCGGGCGGCGGCATATCCGGCGCCGCAGGCTGGAACGCCGCCGAACGGATCGTGCGGGAGGTCAGGTCATGAGGGCGAAGACCGCAATGAAACCCGACCCCCGCCTGCATTTCCAGGCCCCGCTTCTGGAAACCCCCTTCCACCCCCGCACCTCCGCCGCGAACCGGCTGAACGCCTGGGTTCCCTGGGGCGGCTACAGCACGGTTCTCGAATTCGAGGACCTGGCGATGGAACATTCGGCGATCCGCAATGCGGCGACGGTCTACGACCTCTGCCCGATGGTGAAATACCGGGTCCGGGGGCGCGAGGCGGCGGCCTATCTGAACCGGCTGACCGTTCGCAATGTCGCGAAATTGCAAGTTGGATCAGTGCATTACACGATCTGGTGCGATGATGCGGGCAAGATCGTCGATGACGGCACGCTGTTCCGGCTGGCGGACGATGACTATCGCATCTGCTGTCAGGAACGGCACCTGCCCTGGCTTCTCGACAGCGCGCATGGCTTCGATGTGACCATCGAGGAGGTGACGGAAGAGATCGCCGCCTTGTCTCTGCAGGGGCCTTGTTCCTATGCCGTTCTGAAGGCCGCGGGTTTCGATGTAGAGACGCTGAAACCCTTCCGAATTGCCACTTTCCCCGTCGACGGGGGCGAGCTGATGATCTCCCGCACCGGCTTCACCGGCGATCTCGGCTACGAACTCTGGACCTCGCCCGACCGTGCGCTGGCACTCTGGGACCGCCTGTTCGAGGCGGGCGCGCTTTACGGCATCCGCCCGATAGGGTCGGCTGCGCTTGACATGGCGCGGACCGAGGCCGGGTTCATCATCACAAACCTCGATTTCATCCCCGCCCATCAGGCCGTGCGCGAGGATCGCGTGCGCTCGCCCTTCGACATGTCGCTCGACTGGATGATCGACTGGGAGAAGGGCCATTTCAACGGCCGCCGGGCGCTCTTGGCTGAGCGCGAGAAAGGTTCGGAATGGGCCTTCGTCGGGCTCGACATCGAGGGCAATGTCTCGGCCGAACATGCGATCATCTACCATGACAAGAAGCATGAGGTAGGCCAGATCACGGCCGCCTGTTGGTCGCCGACGGTGAAGCGCAATATCGCGCTGGCCCATGTGAAGCGGCCCTATCATGCTGAAAAGTCGGGAAATCTCTGGGTTGAAATCTATGCGATGCGAGAGCTTCAATATGTGAAGCTGATGCTGAAGGCGCGGATCTGCGAGCGGCCGTTCTTCAAGCCCGCGCGTCGCACCGCGACGCCGCCCGGGCTTTTCTGAGGAGCATTGACATGAGCCTGCACCATCATCCCGCCTCGCCGATCATGGACCACTGCCCCACGACACTGCCTGCCCGCGCCTACCACGACCCCGACTGGTATGCGCGCGAACAGCGCACGATCTGGGCGCGGAACTGGGTAGTGGCGGGGCGCCTGAACGATCTGAAGCCCGGGACGATGAAGCGGCTGCAGGTCGGCAGCGCGAGCGTCATTCTGTGCCGTGCGCCCGACGGTGCGCTGTCGGCCTTCCACAATGTCTGCCGTCATCGCGGGGCGGAGCTCTGCAGCCATGACGAGCAACCGATGGGCAAGCTTGTGACCTGCCGCTATCACGCCTTTGCCTATGCGGCGAAGGACGGGCGGCTGGTCGCGACCGGCCATGCCCATCCAAGCGACGATTTCCGGAAGGAGGATCACGGACTTCTCAAGGTCGCGGTGAAGCTCTGGGCCGGGTTCGTGTTCGTAAATCTCTCTGAGGCGCCTGGCGAGATCGCGCCGGACATGGGCCGCGACTACCTGAAGAACTGGCCGATGGATGACCTTGTCACCGGTCATCGGATGGTGAAGGACCTTGCCTGCAACTGGAAGGTTTTCTGGGAGAATTACAACGAATGCCTGCATTGCCCGGGCGTTCATCCCGAACTGTGCGACATGGTGCCGATCTACGGCACTGGGATCATGGGCGACAATGAAAGACCCGACTGGACGCCGGAAGAACCGCTCCGCTCGCCCTTGAAGGAAGGTGCCGCGACCTGGACCGCTTCGGGCAAGGCCTGCGGGCCGGCGTTTCCGGACCTGACGCCGGAAGAACGGCAGAACGGCTATAATTTCGTGACGGTCTATCCCACGATGTTCGTCGTCGCCCATGTCGATTACGTTCGCGCGGTTTTCCTCGAGCCCACCGGGCCGGAGACGACGCGCCTGACCGCTGAATGGTATTTTTCGCAGGAAACGCTGGATCAGCCGGGGTTCGATGCGGCAGAGGTCGCGGCGTTTGCAAAGATCGTGATGGCGCAGGATTGCGAGGTGGCGGAGCTGAACCAGCGCGGCCTGCGCTCGCCTGCCTACGACCGCGGGCGGCTGATGCCCGAGGAATATGCGATCCGCGATTTCCATCAATGGGTACTCGACCAGATGAAAGAGGAGGGGGCATGAACCAGATCGCACCCGGAACACTGAACATTCCCAAGGATTGGGACCGGCGGGGATTGCCGGGCTGGACCTACCATTCCAGGGCCTTGTTCGAGCTGGAGCGATCCGACCTGTTCCTGACCCATTGGCAACTTGCGGGCCATGTCGGCGATCTGCCCGCGCCGGGCGACTGGATAACCTTCGATCTTCTCGGTGAACGCGCCGTGATCATGCGCGGCCGGGACGGGGTGGTGCGCGCCTTCCACAACCTCTGCCGCCATCGCGGCGCGCGGGTGGTGGATGGCGCGTCGGGCCATTGCAAGGGCGCGATGGTCTGCCCCTTCCACGGCTGGGTCTATAATCTCGACGGCACGCTCCGCGGTGCCGCGCGGCCTGAAACCTTCGGCGACATGGATCGCAGCCAGTTCGGCCTGAAGCCGGTCGAGATGGAGATTTGGCACGGCTTCATCTTCCTGCGCTTCCATCCCGGCCCGCAGCCGTCGGTGGCCGACTGGCTCGCGCCCTACGAGGCCGACTTCGCGGCCTATCGCGCAGATGAGCTTTTGCCCGCCGACGCGGCCTTCTGGGACAGCGAGTTGCCCGTCAACTGGAAGTCGGTGCGCGACGTCGACAACGAGGGCTATCACGTGCCGATGGCGCATCCGGCACTGCAGGACCTTTATGGCCGCAGCTATGTCGACCGGGTGCATCCGGGCAACCTTGTCAGTTCCTACGCGGAATTCGGCGATCAGCCGGGGCGGCTCTGGTCGGTCAAGGCCTATGTCGGTCTCGCGCCGGAGCAGGACTGGCTGCCTGAACGGTTGCGCAAGGCCTGGACCTATTACGGGCTCTTCCCGAATGCAGTCATCGCCTTTACGCCTGAAGGCGCACAATTCTATCAGGATATCCCCCTCAGCCCCGGCAAGACACGGCTGACCGGGCGGATGTACCGCCGCGCTGACGAGACACGCGAAATGCGGATCGCGCGCTATCTTGCCTATCGGATCGATCGGGAAACTTCAAAGGAAGATCAACAGCTTGCGATCTGGTCGAACGAATCGATGAAATCGACGGCCTTCGAGGATTTCCACCTTTCCGACCTTGAATATGGCGTCCGTGTCTATCACGACGGGTTCCGCAGGATCCTGCCAGTGACGCGGTTGCCGGAGCCGCCCGCCGAAGATCAGCTGGCCAATATCAACGAGAATTTGCTTCTAACGACGACCGAATCGCAGTCAAACTAAACCAACCAATGCCGCGTACGTCATGGCGCGGCGCATAAACCAACGGGGATGACCATGATCAGACTGAACCGCCGTCAGACTTTCGCCGCCCTTGGTGCCACGCTTGCCATGCCCTATGTCCGGCCGTCCTGGGCGCAGGCAGGCACCGTGAACGTCTATAACTGGTCCGATTACATCGGCGAGACGACCCTGGAGGATTTCGAGGCCGCAACCGGGATCGGCGTCGTCTATGACACCTATTCCTCGCCCGAGGAGGCGCAGGCCAAGATGATGGCGGGGTCGACCGGCTATGACGTGGTCGACCATGCCGGTCTCGACATGCCGCGCGCGATCGCTGCGGGGATCTACCGCGAGCTTGACAAGTCGAAGCTGCCGAACTGGAAGAACCTCGATCCGGCGATCCTGAAGATCCTCGAAGGCTGGGATCCGGGTAACCTGCATGGCATGCCCTACATGTGGGGCTCGGTCGGCATTACCTACAATCTCGACATGGTGAAGGAACGGCTGCCGGATGCCGATCTGGAAAGCATGGATACGATCTTCAAGCCCGAGAATGCCGAGAAGCTGGCCGATTGCGGCATCTCGATCCTCGACAGCCCGACCGACATCATGCTGATGGTACTGACCTATCTCGGGCTCGATGGCAACACGACCGATCTGGCCGACTATGACAAGGTGATCGAGGCGTTCAAACCGATCCGGCCCTATATCCGCACCTTCGACAATTCCAACTATCTCAACTCCATCCCGAACGGCGAACTCTGCGCGATCAACAACTGGTCGGGCGACTACAGCGTCGCGGCCTCGCGCGCGGCGGAAGCCGGGATCGAGATGAACCTTGGCTATTTCGTGCCGAAGTCGGGGGCGCCGATCTGGGTCGATTGCATGGCCATCCCCTCGGACGCGCCGAATGTCGAGAATGCCTACAAGTTCCTCGATTTCCTGATGCAGCCCGAAGTGATCGCGGCCTGTACCAATTATACCGGCTACGCCAACGCGAACCTGCCCGCGCTCGAATTCGTCGAGGATTGGGTGAAGGACGACCCGGCCGTCTATCCTGACGAGACGGTGAAATCGCGCCTATGGGCACCGAAGCCCTTCAGCGAGGATCAGGACCGCGCCATCACGCGGGCCTGGGCGGCGATCAAGACGGGCTGAGGGGCGGCTGCGATCATGCGGGCAACTGCGCCAGCGGAACCTGTCCGCACCAGTGCCGCCGATCCGGCGCCTTTCATCCGGATCGACGGGGTTTCCAAATATTTCGGCACGTTCCGCGCTGTCGAGAACGTGTCGCTTGAAATCCGGAAGGGCGAGATATTCGCCCTTCTCGGCGGATCGGGCTGCGGCAAGACCACGCTTCTGCGGATGCTTGCCGGGTTCGAGGACCCGACGAAGGGCCGTATCTTCATCGACGGGCAGGACATGACCGGCGTGCCCGCTTACGACCGGCCGGTGAACATGATGTTCCAGAGCTACGCGCTTTTCCCGCATATGAGCGTGGAAAAGAACGTGGGCTACGGGCTGAAGCACGAACGGATGAGCGATGCGGAGCGCAAGGACCGGGTGCGCGAGATGCTGGAACTGGTGCAGCTTTCGCAGTTCGCCCACCGCAAGCCACACCAGATTTCCGGCGGCCAGCGGCAGCGCGTGGCGCTGGCCCGCGCCCTGGCGCGGCAGCCGAAGCTTCTGCTTCTGGACGAGCCGCTCGCCGCGCTCGACAAGAAGCTGCGCGAACATACCCAGTTCGAGCTGATGGATATCCAGCACAAGACCGGCACGACCTTCATCGTTGTCACCCACGATCAGGAAGAGGCGATGATCCTGTCGGACCGGATGGCGGTGATGGACAAGGGCGAGGTCAGGCAGGTCGGCTCGCCGACCGAGATATATGAATATCCGACCAACCGGTTCGTCGCGGGCTTCATCGGCTCGATCAATTTCGCTGAAGCAACCGTTGCCTCGATCTCGGGCGATCTGGCGGAGGTCGAGGTTCCTTCATTCGGTGGCCGTATGACCGCCCGCGCGGTGCCGGGGCTTGCGCCCGGGCAGGCGCTGACGCTCGCCGTCCGGCCCGAGAAGCTGGCGATCAGCCGCGAGCGGCCGGCCGCCGGGAATGCGGTGCGGGGGGTGGTCAGCGATGTCGGCTATTTCGGCAAGGATTCGCTTTACAAGGTGCGGCTACCGTCCGGTGCGGTCCTCTCTGCCCATTCCGCCAATGCCCGGCGCGCTGCAGAGGCGGAGCGGGTTGCCACCTGGGAGGATGAGGTCTGGCTGTGCTTCGATCCGACCGCCGCCATCCTTCTGACCGGCTGAGGGGAAACGCATGACCGATACTGCCGAAGCCGATGCCGCCCCCGCCGCTCGCCGCGGGTCGGGCCTGGCGCGCTGGTTCAACCGGCGCGGCTGGGCCGACCTGACGATCGCCACGCCCTATGTCTGGCTGACGATCTTCTTTCTTCTGCCTTTCATGATCGTGACGGCGATGAGCTTTGCCTCTCGCACGCCCACCTCGCCGCCCTTTTCCTTCGGGGTGCATGACAGCTTCCTCAATTTCGAGAATTTCGCCCGGCTGTTCGAGGACGACCTCTATCGCCGTGCCTTCCTGATCTCGATCCGGAACGCGGCCCTTGCGACGCTTCTGTGCCTCCTCATCGGTTATCCGATGGCGCTTGGCCTGACGCGTGTGTCGCGGTCGGCGCGCAATATCCTGCTGATGCTTGTGATCCTGCCCTTCTGGACCTCGTTCCTGCTCAGGGTCTATGCCTGGATGGGGCTCATGGGCACCAACAGCTGGTTCAACCGGCTTCTGACCTCGATCTACAATGGCCTCGTTCCCGACGACTGGGCGATCCGGTCGATCCAGATGATGCACACCAATTTCGCGGTGGTGCTGGTGACCGTCTATTCCTACCTGCCCTTCATGATCCTGCCGCTCTACGCCAACCTCGAAAAGCTCGACCTGACACTTGACGAGGCCGCGATGGATCTCGGCTCCCGCCCCTTCCGGGTCTTCCTGGACGTGACCCTGCCGCTGTCGATCCCGGGGATCATTGCGGGGGCGATGCTCGTGTTCATCCCGGCCTGCGGCGAGCTGATCATTCCGGGCCTCGTCGGTAACCCCTCGCAGCCGATGATCGGGCGGGTGATCTCTGACGAATTCTCCTCCGCGCGGGACTGGCCGATGGCCTCGGCCGTGTCGGTCGCGCTCCTCTTCCTCATGGTCGGACCGATGATGCTCTATTCGCATTTCGAGGCGAAGGCGCAGGAAAAGAAGGCCATGGAACCATGAACCGCCGCCCGGTCTTCCTGATGTCGGTCCTCGCCTTCGGCTTCGCCTTCTTCTATGTGCCGATCCTCTCCATGATCGTCTTTTCGTTCAACAATGCGCGGCTCGCCACGGTCTGGGGCGGCTTTTCCACCAAATGGTATGCCAAGCTCTTCTCGAACGATCAGGTGCTGGAGGCGGCCTGGCTTTCGGTCCGGATTGCGTTGACGAGTGCGACGGTGGCCACGATCCTCGGCACGATGGCGGGCATTGCCCTTGCCCGTTTCAAGCGCTTTCGCGGCCGGACCTTCTTTTCCGGTCTGGTGACCGCGCCCCTGATCATGCCAGAGGTCATCACCGGCATCTCGACGCTGATCTTCTTCATCCTGATTTCCAATCTTCTGGAGGCCGCATTCGGCTGGAAGACCCAGCGCGGCTTCACCACCATCACCATCGCCCATATCACCTTCTCGCTGACGTTCGTCACCGCGATCATCCAGTCGCGGCTGCGCGACGCCGATATCGCGGTCGAGGAGGCGGCGATGGACCTCGGCTCGCGGCCATGGCAGGTGATGAAGGACATCACCCTGCCGATCATTTCTCCCGCCATCCTGTCGGGCTGGCTTCTGGCCTTCACCATCTCGCTCGACGATGTCGTGATCACCAGCTTCACCACCGGTCCCGGGTCGACGACCCTGCCGATCCTCATCTGGTCGAAGGTCAAGCTCGGCGTGACGCCGGATATCAACGCGCTCGCCACGATCACCGTCTGTGTCGTGGGCCTTGGCGTGATCATCGCCGGCGTTGTTCTGAGCCGGGCGGAGCGGCGGCGCGATCTCGATGCGCAGATGGCCTACCGGGCAAACGAGTGAGAAAATGAGCGACGCGGAAGAGGATCAGCGGCAGTTTCTGCATCTGACAGCTGCCTTGGGCGAGCCCGGGTCGGGTCGTCGTCGCTATGCGGCCGCGATGCATTTCAACCGGCGGGGCCTTTTGTCGGACGGCGCGCTGGAGATCTACCGCATCTGCTCGGCGCGGGATGGCGAGGATCCGGCGGAACTGCTGAAGGTGCGTGGGCTTCAGGGCGAGGTTCCGGTTTCGGGCATGTCAGACGGCGCCTTGGCAATCCGGCGCCTGATTGTCGAGGCCGACCATTATCTTGCGGGTCTCGACGGCCCGGGGCTCGCGGAGGTGCGCCACGGCCTTGCCCTCTGGCGCGAGGGTGTGCCCCGCGCCCGGCCCGGACCGGCGAATGAGGTTGTGGGCCGTTGGCTGGCCCCGGCGCTCGCCTCGGTTTCCGCCGATTTTCCCGGCCTCGCCGCGGCGATCGCCGCGGCCGCGCCGCACCTCGAGTGGATAACCTACGACCTCTACGATCCCGACCGGATCGGCGCGGATTTCATGCAGGGGCACGCCTATGCCTCGATTGTCGGAGAAGCGTCGCCGGTTTCGGCCAAGGATTGGGACATGGGGCTTTTCCTGATCGCGCCGCATGTGCTTTACCGCGACCATTGCCACAAGGCGCCAGAGCTTTACGCGCCGCTGACCGGCCCGCATGGCTGGCGGTTCGGGGTGGACCGGCCGCTGACGATCCTGCCCGCCCACCGGCCGGTCTGGAACGAGCCTTTCCGCCCGCATCTGACCAAGGTCGGGCCTGAGCCGTTCCTCTGCCTGTTCGTCTGGACCCGCGATGTCGGTGACCCCGCAAAGGTTCTTGCCTCCGGTGACTGGCCGGAGCTGGAGGCACTCAGGATAGGTGCGGCCGGGTAGGGGTTGGATGGGGAGGCGGAAGCAATGGATGCCGAAGGCGGGGAACTCTATCACGCGCGCATGATCGGTATGCTCGAGGCGATCTGGGGCGAAGGGTTCCTGTCACCGGGCGGACGGGACGAGGTGGCGCGGGTGCTTGAAGGCGCCGATATCGCCGGGCTCTCCGTTCTCGATATCGGTTGCGGGGCAGGGGGGATCGACCTTGCGCTCGTGCAGCGCCATGGCGCGGGCTATGTGACGGGGATCGATGTCGAGGACAGCGTTCTGGCCCGCGCCCGGTCGCTGGTCGCGGCAGCGGGGCTTGAGGACCGGATCGGCTGCGTCAAGGTGGCGCCCGGCCCCTTGCCCTTTCCGCCCGGTACGTTTGACGTGGTCTTTTCCAAGGATTCCATCGTCCATATCCCTGACAAGCACGCTCTGATGAGCGAGGTCTTCCGGGTCCTGAAACCCGGCGGCTGGTTCATGGCGTCTGACTGGCTGATCGGCCGGGAGGGGCCGCCCTCAGCGGCGATGGCGGCCTACATCGCCGCCGAGGGGCTCGATTTCGGTATGGCCTCGCCCGCGCGCTATCGCGACGCGATGGCGGATGCGGGCTTTGCCGAGGTTTCGGTGACAAGCCGCAACGACTGGTACCGGCAGGTGGCGCGGACAGAGCTTGCGCGTCTGCAAGGCGAGGTGGGGGCTGAAGCTGCCCGGGTCGTCGGACAGGATTTCGTCGACGAGAATATCGGCATCTGGTCGCGGATGATCCCGGTTCTGGACAGCGGCGAACATTGCCCCTCGCATCTGAGGGCACGCAAGCCGGAGTGATCGGTTGCGAGCCGCCGTGATCAATGTGAGCAGTCCCGCCCCGGCCCTGAGCCGGGGCCTCCCCCGCCGTCGGTCATGCGGATAGTGCGCGGGTCCCGATCCGGGGCGGGCGGGTTCACGCATCCGGGCTTGCCGCTGACCCTACTGCACCACGAATTCCGCATGCAGGGCCCCTGCGGCATTGATGCTTTTCAATATGTCGATCATGTCGCGCGGCGAGACGCCGAGCGCGTTCAGCCCCGCCACCACTTCCGACAGCGAGGCGCCATCGCGGATCTCGGCCATGCCGATCCCCGGCTCCTCGGTGATCGAGGCCGAGGTGCGCGGCACGACCACGGTTTCGCCTTCGGCGAAGGGATTAGGCTGCACGGCGTTCGGCGCCTCCTCGACCCTGAGCGTCAGGTTGCCCTGGCTGACCGCGACCCGGCTGATCCGCACATCCTGCCCCATCACGATCGTGCCCGAGCGCTGGTCGATCACCACGCGCGCGCGCTGTTCGGGCTCGACCACGATATTCTCGATCTTGCCCAGCACATGCGCTGGCGAGCGGACGCCGGTGGCGGTGATCGACAGCGCCACCGTCCCCGGATCGGTCATCAGCGCGACCGGCTTGCGGAATTCCTGATTGATCGCCTCTTCGATCCGCGCCGCGGTGGTGAAATCGGGCGTGCGCAGCGCCAGCCGCACCGTATCGAGGCTGCGCAGGTCGAAGGCGATCTCGCGTTCGACCCGCGCGCCCGAGGGGATGGTGCCCGCGGTGGGCACGCCCTGGGTCACGCTCGCCGCCTCACCCTCGGCCGAAACGCCGCCCGCGATGATCGTGCCTTGCGCCACAGCATAGATCTCGCCATCGGCAGCGTTCAGGGGCGTCATCACCAGGGTGCCGCCAAGCAGGCTTTTCGCGTCGCCTATGGCCGAAACCGTCACATCGATCTGGCTGCCCGCGCGGGCGAAGGGCGGCAAGGTCGCGGTGACGAAGACGGCGGCCACGTTCTTCGGCCGGAAGGTCTCGCCCGTGACGTTCACGCCCAGCCGTTCAAGGAGGTTCGACATGATCTCTTCGGTGAAGGGCGCGTTCCGGATGCCGTCGCCGGTGCCGTTGAGGCCCACGACAAGCCCGTAGCCCACCAGATCGTTGCCGCGCACCCCGTCGAATTCGACGAGGTCCTTGATGCGGATCGGCCCGGCGGCGGCACCTGCCGCCCAAAGTGCGATCAGGCAGGCGAGAAGATATCTCATCTGAGGTAATCCGTAAGCGTCAGGCGCGAGAGCCGCGCGGTGATGGCGTAAAGCGTTTCAAGCTGGGTTTGCACCGCCTGCAGTTCGTTCGCCGTCTCGTAAGGGTCGGCGGCGACGATGCGGTTGCGTGCGAGTTCAAGCGCCGAGGCCTCGCTCTCGTTCCTGGTCGAGACGCTGGCGATCTGCGCCTCGACCGCGCCGAGGTTGGCGCGGAGCGTGGCAAGATCACCGCCCGAGCCCATCAGCCTTTGCCCGGCGGTCTTCATCAGGACCCCCTGGCCCACCAGATCGCCCGGCAGCGCCCCTTCCTCGATGATGGCGGCCAGCGCGAGGCCTTTCAGCGTGTCGCGCAATGTGTCGTCGGTGGCGGTCAGCGTGAGGCTCGCCTCTTCGCCCTCGCCGATCCGGAAGGGCTGCAGCGGCGTGGCGGACCCGCCGTAGATCGTATCGACATAGCCGCCACCGCCCGGGGGGGCGTCGAACCAGGCATCGACGGCGCCGATCACGCCGGTCGCCGTCACCTGGCCGGTGATGGCAATCGCCAGCTCGTCGAGGATCTCCTGCGCGCCGAGGATCGGCCTCTGGTCGGTCGCGGTGCCCGACAGGGCATAACGGTCGCCGACCCGGACGTTGAGGGCGGAGACCGCCGAGAACAGTTTCTGGCGGGCATCGTAGGCGGCGGTGGCGATATGGGTGGCGCCGCCGGTGGTTCCGGCGGCGTTGAGCGAGGGGGCAAGGTCGGTGGTGATGGTTTGTACGGTTTCGAAGGCGCTC
Organism: Frigidibacter sp. SD6-1; assembly: GCF_030143255.1. Taxonomy (GTDB): domain Bacteria; phylum Pseudomonadota; class Alphaproteobacteria; order Rhodobacterales; family Rhodobacteraceae; genus TMP-24. The sequence goes on along the minus strand of NZ_JARJNR010000006.1, from coordinate 68,926 downwards.
TGCAGGCTTTCGGTCAATGTGCCCGCCTCGCTTGCCGCCGTGCGGAACGAGGCAAGCACCGAGAGGCTGTGCTCGATGCCGGCGAGCACCTTGAAATCGCCACCCACCGCCTTCGACAGATCCTGCTGCCTGCCCGAGCTCATCTCGTAGGTCAGCCGGTTCAGCGCGGTCTTCAGATCGGTATTCTGGCGGCGAAGCAGGAAGGCCTGCGCCATGTCGCCCTGGCTGATGCTGGTCATGGATCAGAGTCCGATCAGTTTGTTGATGAGGTCGTCGACGGTCTGGATCACGCGGGCATTGGCGGAAAAGGCCTGCTCGATCAGCAAAAGGTTCTGCAGTTCGGCGTCGGTATCGACGCCGTCCTTCAGCTGCAGGTCGGTGAGGCTCGTCTGGCGCGCGGTCGTGTAGGCCTCTCGCGCTTCCGCGTTCTGGCGGTTGCTCGCGACCTGCGACAGGACGTCGGCCGCGAGCCCGCCGGCCGAGCGCCCGGCACCGATGAAGGGGCCGGAGGCGGGGATGCGCGGGGCCGCGAATGCGTCGCGCAGGCTGTTGAGAAGCGTGGCATCGCCAACCTGACCGGGGGCAACGGCGCCGAGCCCGTCGCGCAGATGCCAGAGCGCGCCGCCCTGCGACGGATCGACAAGCGTGTTGAGGCGGATACGCCCGGCGAGGCCCTCCTCGATCAGGGGATCGAAGGGCAGGCCCGCGTCGGTGAAAAGCCCGGGCTGGCCCGGCGCGAGGGTCGGGTCGACGCCCGGCGCCTCGAACCGTTCCATCAGGTCGCGGGCGAGCGCGTCGATCTGCATCTGGATTTCCGGCGCAAGCTCGTCGCGGACCGAGAACTGAGCGCCGAGCGAGCCGCCGCCCAGGACGCCGGTCGGGCCCGACGGTACCGGCTGACCGTTGACGCTCAGGCCGGAGAGCGCGCTGGAGGCGAGCGTCATGTCGGCGGTGATGACGCCAACTGGCGAAAAGCCGACAGTAGCGGGGTTGCCCTCCAACAGGATGGCGCCGCCGGTGGTGTAGAGCGCGATCTGGTCGTGGTCGCGCGCGACCTCGCGCACCGGAACAATCTGCGAGATCCGGTCGACGAGGCCCTGCCGCTGATCCATCAGCGCCGTCGCGTCGCGCCCCGAGGCGCGGGCGGCGAGGATGTCGGCGTTCAACTCATCGGTCTGGATCAGAAGCTTGTTCAGCTCGTCCACCTGCGTGGCGATCGCATCGTCGGCATCCATCCGCGCCTGTTGCAGCATGTCGGTGAGGCCGTTGAATTTTGTGGCGAGATCGTTTGCCGCATCGACGACCGCCTGCAGGCGCGCCTGCGAATCCGGGCGGCTTGCCGCCTGCACAAGGGCCGCGTCGAAGGCGGCATAGAGCCCGCCGAGCGATCCGGCATCGCCGGGCTGGCCAAGCGCCTGTTCGGCGGCGGTCAGGAAGGATGTGCGCGTGCCCGCCGCCGCGACATCGGCGTCGGCCAGACGCCGGTCGGTCAGGAGCGACTGGTTGAGCGAGCGGCTCACGCCGTCGATCCAGACGCCCGCGCCCTGACCGCCGAGCGAGAGCGCCGAGAGGTTCAGTTCGCGCCGCGCATAGCCGGGGGTGCGGGCGTTCGAGATGTTCTGCGACACGACGTCAGCGCCGCGCGAGGCGGCGTTGAGGCCCGAGAGGGCGTTGGCGAGTGTGGTTGTCAGGCCCATTTTAAGCCTTTCCGCGCGGGATCAGCCCCGCCCTGGTTCAGGGTCAGCGTTTGATGTTGGTGGTTTCCTGCAGCATCTCGTCGACGGTCTGGATCACCTTGGCGTTCGAGGAATAGGCGCGCTGGGTCTGGATCAGCGCCGTCAGTTCCGCCGCCACATCGGTCGCCGACCCTTCGCGCGCATAGCCCTGGATCGGCCCGGTCGGCCCGTCGCCCGCGTTCCACAGGAAGAAGGAACCGGAATCCGGCGAGACCTGGAAGGTCTGGTTGTTGAGCGAGATGAGCCCGTTGGGGTTCGGCACATCGACGACCGGGATCTGGTAGATGCGGCGGGTGAAGCCCGTGTCATAGGTCGCGGTGATATAGCCGTTGTCATCGACCTCGACCGCGGTGAGGTTACCCACCGGCGAGCCGTCCTTGGTGATCGAGGTCGGCGCGAAACTGTCGGAAAGCTGCGTCAGGCCGTTGGCGTCGCCCAGGCTGCCGATATGCATGGTGATCGGGCCGCCGGCGACGGTCAGGTCGAGATTGCCCGTGGTGGCGTTGTAGGCACCGCCCGCATTCACCGTGACGGAGGCCAGAGTGCCGCCATTGGCACGGGTGCTGTCAAAGACCAGCGTGTAGTCTCCGATGACGGCGCCGCCCTGGGCGGAATCGCGTATGACCATCGTCCATGTATTCGATGACCCGGTCCCCGGGATCGTCGGGGTGAAGGAGATATCGAGCGTCTCGGACGTGCCGAGATTGCCGAAATATTCGATGGAAAGCGGCAGCGTGCTGCCCGATCGCCCGGCTTCCGTTTCGGTCGCGGGCAGGTTCAGGCCGAGGTTCATCGAGGTCGTGGGGTCGCCCGCCGTCTGGTTGGCGTTGATCACCACGGGCTGGAGCCCCGCAATCGTGTCGCGTGGCAGGATCGGGATCGAGCCGTCGGCATTGGCGGGCCAGCCGAGTAGGACAAGGCCCGATTCCGTCCTCAGAATGCCGTCGGCGTCGGGGCGGAAGGCGCCGGTCGTGGTCATCATCAGCGGCCGCTCGCCGGTGGTGGCGTTCAGCGAGACCGCCGTCGTCACCGGCAGCATGCCGCGCCCCGCGACCGCGATATCGAGCGCATTGCCGGTGCCGACAAGCGGCCCGTGTTCGTCGATGAGGCGCGAGGTCGAGGCGCGCACGCCGCCCGCCGAGTAGACGCCGGAACCGCGCGCCTGATTGATCACGAAATTCTCGAAATCGGTCGTGACGCGCTTGTAGCCATAGGTGCCGGAGTTGGCGATATTGTCGGAAATGGTCGCAAGCCGGGTCGCGTTCGCGCTGAGCCCGGCCACCCCTGCGTTGAGGGAGGAGGAGATGGACATCGGATTGCCGCCTTTCTGCTGCTCGGTCCGTCGATTGCGGCCAAGGTGCAGCACGGCGGCTTAACATCGCCCTAACGGATAAAATCCTTGGTTCTTACTTGCCTTTGCGCAGGAGGATGATCTCTAACCTGCTGTTGCGGATGGCGAGCGGGTTCTTCAGCGCGGGCTTGCGGTCGGCAAAGCCGGTGACGCGCTGGATGCGGGCAGGCGCGAAACCCGTTGCCTCGATCAGCTTGCGCATCTGCATCGCGCGTTTGGCCGACAGGTCCCAGGCCGGGTTGTTCTTCAGGACGGCGGGCTGGGCGCGGATATGGCCGTTGATCGCCACCTGGTTGGTCACAAGGCCGAAGACGCGGTTCAGGACGCCTGCCAGTTCGGTCACGACGGGGCGGGGGATGGCGGTGCCCTCCTCGAACAAGGGGTCGTTCTCTACATCGAAGAACTCGATGATCAGGCCTTCGTCGGTGACGCGGGTGGTGATATGGCGCATCACCTCGTCGCTGACCATGCTTTCGCCGCCGATCCCCATCAGCGCCTCTTCGATCTTGCGTACCTCCTCGTCGAACTTGCCCTTGTCGGGCGGATCTTCAAGGGATTCGGTCCCGGTCTGGCCAAGCGCCTGATCCTCTGTCGTCGGTTTCAGGCTGGAGGCGCCGGTGCCGTTCTGGGCGATCTGATCTTCGGAAAAGACGCTTTCGCCGCCGAACGATCCATCGCCGCCGCCCGAGATGCGCGACAGGGGAATGGTCGGGCTGAAATAGTCCGCAATGCCCTTGCGCTGTTTCTCGGTCGTCGCGTTCAGCAGCCACATCAACATGAAGAAGGCCATCATCGCGGTCACGAAGTCCGCGTAAGCGACTTTCCAGGCGCCGCCATGGTGCCCGTCTCCGCCGCTGACCTTCTTGCGTTTGATGATGACCGGCGCGGCATTCGACTGCCTGGCCATTCCACCACCCTGATCTTTCACCCGGGAACCGTCCTATCAGAGGCGGCTTAACGGAGGGCTAATGAGGGTCAGACGACCACTTCGCTTGCCTGTTGCGCGCCGACCTCGAAGACCCGCATATAGCGCGCGACCTGATCCTGCGGCCCCATCGCCTTGTTGGGATTGTCGGAAAGCTTGACGGTCGGTCGCCCGTTCGCGGCGACCGCCTTGCAGACGAGGCTGAAGGGCGCGAGGCCGTCGGCGCGCGCCAGTCCGCGGAAATCGTTGGTCAGAAGCGTGCCCCAGCCGAAGCTGACCTTGACGCGGCCCTTAAAGCGGGCGTGCAGTTCCTCGATCTTCTCGACATCGAGCCCGTCGGAGAAGATCACCAGTTTCTCGCGCGGATCCTCGCCGCGTTCCTTCCACCAGGCGATGGCGGTCTCGGCGCCCGCCGCAGGGTCGCCGGAATCGATGCGGATGCCGGTCCATTGCGCCAGCCAGTCGGGCGCGCGTTTGAGGAACCCCGCAGTGCCGTAGGTGTCGGGCAGGATGATACGCAGGTTGCCGTCATGCTCCTCGTGCCAGTCGGCCAGCACCCGGTAGGGCGCCTGCCGCAGTTCCTCGTCGCTGTCGGCGAGCGCGGAATAGACCATGGGCAGTTCATGCGCGTTCGTCCCGATCGCCTCGATGTCGCGGCGCATGGCGATGCGGCAGTTGGACGTGCCGATGAAGGCAGGGCCAAGCCCCTCGATCATCGCCTGCACGCACCAGTCCTGCCAGAGGAAGGAATGCCGCCTGCGCGTGCCGAAATCGGCGATGCGCAGGCCTTCGATCTTCTTCAGCCGTTCGATCTTTTCCCACAGCCGCGCCATCGCGCGGGCATAGAGAACCTGCAGTTCGAACTTGCCCATTTCCTGCAGGACGGCGCGGGAGCGCAACTCCATCAGCACGGCAAGCGCGGGGATTTCCCACATCATCACTTCGGGCCAGCGGCCTTCGAAGGTCAGCTCGTACTGGCCGTCGCGCTTTTCCAAGTGATAGGCAGGCAACCGCAGCCCCTCGAACCATTCCATGAAATCGGAGCGGAACATCTGGCGCTTGCCGTAGAAAGTGTTGCCGCGCAGCCAGGTGCTTTCGCCGCGGCTGAGCGACAGGGACCGCACATGATCAAGTTGCTCCCGCAGCTCGCCCTCGTCGATCAGTTCGGCAAGGCGCACCTTGGACGACCGGTTGATCAGGCTGAAAGTGACGGTCGTGTCCGGGCGGTTGCGGAAAATCGACTGGCACATCAGCAGCTTGTAGAAATCGTCGTCGAGAAGTGACCGGACGATCGGGTCGATCTTCCAGTTGTGATTATGGACGCGGGTGGCGATATCGACCATGTCAGCCATCCAGCCGCACGCCCGCCGCGCGCATCTTGTCGCGCGCCTGCGCCAGCGAGCCGTTGAGGTCGATCGCCCGGCAGGCGCCTTCGAGAACCGTGACCTTGAAGCCAAGGGCAGCCGCGTCGATGGCCGAATAGGCGACGCAGAAGTCGGTGGCGAGGCCGACGAGCGTGAGATCGCTCACGCCGCGGGTCTTCAGATAGCCCTCAAGGCCCGTCGGCGTTCTATGGTCATTCTCGAAGAAGGCCGAGTAGCTGTCGATGGCGGCGCGGAAGCCCTTGCGGATCACCAGATCGGCCGGATCGGTGCGCAAGCCCTTGTGGAAAGCGGCGCCTTCGGTGCCCTGCACGCAGTGGACGGGCCAGAGGACCTGGGCCCCGTAGGGCATCTCGGTGACGCTGAAGGGCTGGGCGCCGGGGTGGTTTGCGGCGAAGGAGGAATGGTCGGCCGGGTGCCAGTCCTGGGTCAGGACCCTGACCGTGAATTCGTCCATCAGCGCGTTCACGCGCGGTATGATCGCATCGCCATCGGTAACCGCAAGCGCGCCGCCCGGGCAGAAATCGTTCTGCACGTCGATGACGATCAGGGCATGGGTCTCTGGGCGCATGGCTTACCTCCGTGTCCCGCCCATGGGTAAGGAGCGGCGAGGGTGCGGTCAATGGGCCCGGGTTGCGGTGGGCCCGGGCATCTGCTACCTGCGGCGCCTTTCCGGCGGGGGGACCTCATGGCATCGGCAGCGATCGGCGTGGATTTCGGCACGTCCAACTCGGCGGCGGCGGTCCTCAGCGAGGGCCGCGCGGTGCTGGTCCCGCTCGAGCCGGGGCGCGAGACGCTGCCCACCGCGATCTTTCTTGATTATGCGGCGCGCAGGACGCTGATCGGCAGCGCGGCGGTCGGCGCGATGATCGATGGCAAGGACGGCCGCTTCATGCGCGCATTGAAGTCGATCCTCGGCACGCCGCTTGCCCGCGAGCGGCGGCAGTTCCTGAACCGCCGCCTGACGCTTCTGGAGATCGTGGCGGAATTTCTGGCCGAGGTCCGGGTCCGTGCCGAAGCGGCGCTTGGCGGGCCGGTCGACCGCGTCGTCGCGGGCCGCCCGGTGCGGTTTCACAGCGCCGATCCTGAAAGGAATATGCGGGCCGCCGAAGACCTTGCCGAATGCTATGCGATGGCGGGGTTTCGCGAGGTCCGGTTCCTGGCCGAACCGGAAGCCGCCGCGCGGGCGACCGGTGTGGGCGCCGGGTTTGGCCTTATCGTCGACATCGGCGGGGGCACGTCGGATTTCACCCTGTTCGAGGCAGCGGGGCAGGGGCTTTGTGTCATCGCCAGTCACGGCATCCGGCTGGGTGGTACCGATTTCGATCGGATGCTGAGCCTCGCGCGGGTGATGCCTCTCTTCGGCATGGGCGGACAGTTGCGCAATGAACTGGGCCCGGGCCTGCATGACGTGCCGCAGGCCCTGTTCCATGATCTGGCGAGCTGGGAGAAGATCGCCTTCCTCTACAGTCCCGCCACGCTGCGCGAGGTGCGGCTCTGGGCGCGGCAGGCGGTTGACCCTCGCCGATTGGGGCGACTCGTCAGCGTGATCGATGATGAGCTGGGCCATGATGTCGCCTTCGCCGTCGAGGCGGCGAAGCTCGCGGCGAATGACATGGGGTCGGGCATCGTCGATCTGTCGATGGTCGAGCGGGGACTTCAGCCCGCGCTGGCCGCCGCCGACCTTGCCGAAGTGCTGGCCCCGTCCGCCTGGCAGATCGGCCTTGCCATCGGCGAAACGCTTCAGCGGGCGGGTGTCGCGCAGAAGGATGTGGCGCGGGTGATCTTCGTCGGCGGATCGAGCCTTCTTGGCGCGGTCGACCGGCAGGTGCGGGCGCTGTTCCCCGCCGCGTCTTTCGAACGTTCGGACGTCTTCACCGCCGTGGTGCGCGGGCTGGCGCTGGCGGCAGGCGAGGACTGAGGGCGCCCCTTTACCGCGCCGTGCGGGAAGACGATGCTGGGCGCAACGGCTGCAAGGAGATTGACGGATGCGCGCCTTGATCTTCGGTGCGTCGGGGCAGATCGGTCGGGCGGTGGCCCGGGAGCTGTCGGGGCGCGGCTGGGATGTGTCTGCCGCCGCCCGCGGCGGCCGCGCGATTGACGCTGATCTTGCGGTGCGCCTCCGCCCGCTCGCCCAGCCCGGCAGCGCTTCTTGCGCAGGAAGGGTCGTTCGACGCTGTCTTCGCGCCCAACCTGATGACGGCTGCGGATGGCAAGGCTTTGCTTGAGGCGCGGGACAGGTTTGACAGGCTCTGCGTGATCTCCACCGTTTCGGTCTATTGCGATGACGAGGGCCGCTGTCTCGATACTGTCGGCGCGAGTGGCTTTCCGCATTTCGCCTGTCCGCTTGCCGAGACCTCACCCATCCTGCCGCCAGGGGAAGGTTATTCGCGCGGCAAGGCGGCGATGGAGGCCGCCATCGCCGGGCCGGGCGTGTCCATCCTGCGGCCCTCGGCCATCTGGGGCATCGGCGCCCGTCATCCGCGCGAGTGGTGGTTCGTGAAGCGCGCGCTGGATGGGCGGACCTGTGTACCCATTGCCTTCGGTGGCGAGAGTGTCTTTCACACCTGCTCTGTTACGGGAATCGCGCGGCTTGCGGCGCTCTGTATGGCAACCGGGTTCGAAGGGGCGCTGAACGTCGCGGATGCAACGTCGCCGTCCGTGGCGGAGATCGCCGCGACGCTCGGAGATATGCTCGGCCACCGGTTCGATCTTGTTCCTGTCTCCGACCTGCCCGAGGAATGCGCCCATGTGGGCCATACGCCTTGGTCGGCAGAACATCCGATCATCATCGACACGGCGCGCGCCCGGGCACTTGGCTGGAAGCCGGATAGCTATGCCGCCGACAGGCTCGCGCCCTACCTCGACTGGATGCGCGGTCACGAGGCCGACTGGCGGGCGGCCTTTCCGGTCTTTGGCGACTATCGGGCAGATCCGTTCGACTATGCGGCCGAAGATCGGATGCTTGCGGCATGCTGAGCCTTGCTTCGAGAGCTCGCCGGGCGTAAGCGCAGGCGCCATGATCATCGTTGCCGCCCTCTACCAGTTCACGCCATTTCCCGATCCCGCCGCGCTGCGCGGGCCGCTTCTTGCCGCCTGCGAGGCGGCAGGGGTCAGGGGGACGCTTCTTCTGGCGCGCGAGGGGATCAATGGGACCATCGCGGGCTCGCGCGACGGGATCGACGCGGTTCTGGCGCATGTCCGGGCCTTGCCGGGCTGTGCCGGGATCGAGTGGAAGGAAAGCCGCGCCGAGGTGATGCCCTTCGGCCGGATGAAAGTGCGGCTGAAGCGGGAAATCGTGACAATGGGCCAGCCGGATGTCGATCCGCGGGCCCGCGTCGGCAATTATGTCGCGCCCGGGGACTGGAATGCGCTGATTGCGGCGCCTGACGTGGTCGTCATCGACACGCGCAATGACTACGAGGTGGCGATCGGCACATTCGAGGGCGCGGTTGATCCCGGTATCCGCACTTTCCGGGACTTCCCTGACTGGTGGCGCACCCACGCCGCCGAGTTCGAGGGAAAGAGGGTCGCGATGTTCTGTACCGGCGGTATCCGCTGCGAGAAATCGACGAACTTCCTTCTGGGAGAGGGGGTGGCGGATGTCTTTCACCTTAAGGGCGGCATCCTGAAATATCTCGAAGAGGTGCCAAAGGCGGAAAGCCTGTGGAACGGTGCCTGTTTCGTCTTCGATCAGCGGGTGTCGGTAACGCACGGGCTCGCCCCCGGCGATCATGCGATGTGCTATGCCTGCCGCCGTCCGCTGTCGCCGGAGGATCGGGCGCGCCCGGACTATGAGGAAGGCGCAGCCTGTCACCAGTGTGCGGGGGAATATTCAGAGGCGCAGCGCGATGGTTTCCGCGAGCGGCACCGGCAGATGTCGGCGGCGGCGCGGGCCGGGCGCGCGCATTCCGATCCTGGCTAGGCGCTTCCGCCGAATGTTGCCCCAAGCGCGCTGAAACGCCGTTCCGCCACATCGGTCCAGCCGTAGGACTGTGCGGCGGCAAAGGCGCGCTCCCCCCAGTGGCGGCGCAGGTCGACATCATTGGTGAATGCGGCGATGCGGTCGCGCAACTGCCCGATGTCGCGCGTGTCGAACGTCACGACCGCGCCGGTGTCTGCGCCAATGCGACCGGCCCCGAAAGGTGAGGCAAGGATGGGCAGGCCAGCGGCGGCGGCCTCGTAGGTCACCAGGGGATCGCCTTCTTCGAGCGAGGGCAGGACGAAGACATCGGCCGCCGCATATTCGGCGGCCATGTCCGCCATGAACCCCGACGCGCTGACATTGGGCATCTGAAGGACATCGCGGTACAGGCGCTGAAGCTCGCGCCCGCGCAGGCCGACGATGCGCAGGTGGGCGTTTGCGGGGACGTCGCGCCAGGCCTCCAGCAGGTCTTGCAGCCCCTTGCGGACGCAGGAGAGGCCCGCGAACAGGAAGCGGACCGGCGCGGCTGCGGGCTTGTTCGGGCAAAGCCTCACAGTATGCGGCAGGCTGGTGCCATAGCTTGCGGGCAGAATCCGCAGCGCCCCGCCGAGCGACGAGAGACTGCGATCGGTCGCGGGGCTTGGGCTGAAGATCGCGTCGGTAAGCGCGAGGCGCTCCTCCTCGTCGGCGATGCGGGCGTCGGTGATCCGGTGGGTGGGCGGCAGGCCCAGACGGTCGTATTCGGCATCGAGGATCGGCTTGGCATGCCTCATCAGCGTATTGATAGCCTCGGTCACGATGATCATGTCCCGGGCGCGGAGTTCGGCGAAGATGCGCCAGGGCACCGACGGCCAGAGATAGGCGATGTCGCCCGGGCGCAGAACCGAAAGATAGGCTCGGTGCGCGCGCGGCACGCTGAAGCGGCGGGTCAGGCGATGCGGCAGGCGAGCGAACGGGCCGGTGATGAAACTGTGCAGGTCAAAGCCCGCCTCGGCCCTGCCGTCGGAGCGGCTCGTGTGGAGGTCGACCTCGTGGCCGAGCGATGCCGCCGCCCGCATGAGCGAGCGGCAGGTATTACCGACGCCCACATCGGCGCAAGGCATGCTCATCAGGGCGCGGACGGGCCGGATGCGGGCGGGGCTTGTGGTGTGCGGGCCGGGTGATGGCGGGGGCTGGATCAGCATGCGTGCGCCCCGTATCGGGACAGCGATCGACGCGCGCCGACACCGCGGAATGATCGACCCGGGTCTACCCTCCGAGCGCTCACTCCTCGTCCGCCTCTCGCCGGTAGCGTGGTCTTGCGTCCGGCCCGCCAGCGCCGAAGCGGGAATAGACCGTCGCGGTACCATCCCGTGAGGACTTGGGTCCGCTGGCGCTCGGCTCGCGCGTATAGGCGGGTCCGCCGCGCGGCTGCGCCTCGGCGGGCTTGGCATGCCTCCGGCTGTAGGCGAGGCCCGGTCGTGCCGCCTCCGTCCTGGCGGTCGCGGCTTCGTCCGAGCCGAAATCCTCGGGCCGCCAGCCGATCATGCACATGCCCGCCCCGAAGATGAAGAAGACGAACGAATACATCGCTGTCCAGACATGGACAGTGGTCAGCGTGAAGCTGAGGCCGCAGAAAGTGATCATCCAGGCGAGCCGCAGGCGCAGGGCGCGGTCGGAGAAGTCGAGATTTGCGAGGCCGACCTTGAAGAGGCCATGGAAATAGCCGATCGCCAAGATAAGGAAGCCCGGGATGCCGTACCGCATCGCCATGACCAGCCAGAAATTGTCCACGCTGCCCCGCTGCATATAGCCCGGACGGATCCAGTTTCTGAGACCGAGGCCGAAGATCGGGTTCTGCTGGACATTGTACATGCCCCAGGAATTGATCTCGGCGCGGTAGTAGGCCGTTTGCGCCGAGAAGGTCGCGTAGCTCATGATCACCTTCATCGGTGTCCGGTTCGACAGGAGATCGATCGTGACATAGCCGAGCGCCATCAGGCCCAGGAGGATCAACCACTTGCGGGGCACTCGCCAGAGCGCCAGCGCCCAGGTCAGGAGGCCGACCTGCAGCAACACCGCGAGAAGCGCGCCGCTCGACAGCGAAATGAAGACGCCCGCAAAGATGATCGCGCAGCCGATAGCGCGTTTGAACAAGCTCAAACGGCCATGAAAGCCGAGGAGGAGAAGCGTGAAAGCGACCGAACAGAAGAGCCCATAGTGAATCGGATGAGCAAAGACATTCTGGACGCGTTCGAGCCCCATACGCTTGGGATTGTCGATGTCCTCGACTGACCCAATGCCCGGCAATGCCTCGATCAGCGTGGGGATCACCGGTTTGCCGGTCTTCAGTTCCGGCAGGCCGAAGGGCAGAAGGACGATGATCAGAAGGACGAGCGCCTTGATCAGCTTCTCGAACTGGTCGGGTGTCCGTATATAGGCGCGCGCAACAAGATAGCCGCCAAGAAACTCGACCGCCGCCGATCCGACGTTTTCCACGACACGATTGGGATTGTTCACCGCTATCGCGATCGTCGCCCAGAGGATATGCACGAAGAAGAGAATATCGACCGCCAGGACGCGCCCAAACTCCCCCGAGAACAGGCGCGCGCTGAGGGGCAGCACCATGATCAGCAGCAGAAGCCGCAGGGGTGTCATCGCGACGCTGCCGATATTGAAGGCCACCGGTGTGATGACGCAAATCAGATAAAGCCAAACGACTGGTGACAAGCCTGCCGAGAGTGCACCGATCCGCGACCTAGTGCCTGACACTGCTGTGGGCGCTTGGCGCGCGTATGTGGTTGTAGACGACAAGCGGTGGTTCCGTCTGGCGAGCGACAGCTCTTTTCCGGCACGATAGTGGAATTCCCTAGCACAGGCGAGTGTCGCCGACATGGATGAAGCTGCCATTGTTTCACATTGGCGTTTACTCTCGCCCCCTGATCACAATTGCGGCCAGATCGGGCGTCGGCAGGCGCCCTCTGGCGTGTTGAGCGAAGGTGACCGGGCCGTTCGTCGATTCAGCGATGGGCGCAACTCTGGGGCTGTTCGTGGTACTTCCCAGAATACGATTGTCGCGATGCGCGGGACCGGTACTGCGCCCGATCGCCATGGCGGCGCGAGTCATCCGGGCAGGCGCCGCGAACCGCTCCGGACCGGTCGGAGCGAATGTGGATCCCTGTCCCCAAAGAGCGGGATCCTGAATGTTCAATCTTTCCCTGTCCTTCCAGATGAACCGTCATCAGCAGAATGCCGGGCCACCCAGCGGTTTCGTGACGATGACGGCCTTCACGCGCGACAAGACGTTGTTCGACAGCAGCTTTGCCTTCGGCGGGGCAAGCGCGACCCTGGCCATCAGCGGTACCGGAAGCCCGGACGAGCCGGTAGAGGCGCGAGCCGTTTCGCTGGACGACGGTGGCGCGACAACCACTGCCTGGGCCGATGTCGGCACGATCTCGTCCGGCGGCACCTGGTCGGGCCAGATCACCGCGCCGCGCAGCGCCTCGTGGTTTCGCCCCGAGGTCAGGCTGAAGAACCAGCCGGGCGTGGTGGCGCAGGGCGCGAACCGTTTCGGCGTCGGCCATGTGATCGCGATCTGGGGCCAGTCGGAGCCGGAGCGGATCATCAACAGCTTCTACAATGGCACGACCGCGCCTGCGGTCAGCGACCCCGAGGCGGTCCAGATCATCATCGGTGCCGCATCGACGCCGCAACGCATTCTGATCTCGAACAGCCAGCCCTACACGGCGGCGGTTGCGGCAATGGCTGCGACACTGATCGCCGCGCGCCCGGGCGAAAAGTTCGCGGTCATCTTCCAGACGGTGGCCGGCACCGACCCAAGGGCGCTCGTCGACGATTCCGACCCGAGCCGCCTGTGGTCGGCCGACAAGGCGCTGCACGACTTTGCTACCGCAGACGGCCAGAAGGTCGGCATCGCCGCCATGTCCTGGTACGCCTCGCCTGGCAATCTGGCGGCGAGCTATGGTCAGGCGCTCTATCCGCTCTTCTCAGGCAAGGACACTGCGGGCGCTGCGGTGACTTTCCCGGCGACGATCAACTACGGGTCCGGCCAGTCCTATCACGCCGATCACTGGTTCGGGGAACTCTACGACTATACCAAGACGAAATGGGTGATCTACGGTCCCCACCGCTTCGACATCGACGCCGACATGCAGGATGCCACCCACTATGCGGGAGGCGCACCGAACACCAACCTCGTGAACAAGCAGCTCGTCCGCGACAGCGTGCGCGCGATGCTTGCGCTTCCGTCGGCGACGATGTTCCTGCCCCTGGGCATCGAGCCGACCACGTACGTCAACGGCTATGACGATGGCGCGGGCGGCTGGACCGACCTTGCCCATCCGGCGGGCGGCACGACCGACGGGGTGCAGGCCCTTGCCCGCTTGACCGCCCATGCGGTTCTGCGGGCGGCGGGCCTGTCGACCTGGGCGGTGCCCGTCTTCGACAATTGCCTGTGGGAACCGACCGGCGCCTATGTCGAGGCCTGGTCCTCGGCCGGCGCGATCACCACGACCAGGCTTGCGCGCGCCGAGGCGGCGCTGCCCGCGTCCTTCCCGCACTGGACGACGGTCATGGGTTTTCAGGTCAACGGGGCGCCGGCGCAGAATGCGCAGATCGTCGCGGGGCGGGTGCGGATCTTCAAGAACGGCGGGGGGAATTTCACCGCGGCCGACACGATCCAGTTCGGCGAAGGCGGGGCGAGCGGCCAGATCCAGTTCCCCGAGGATCACGTGAACGGTATCTGGAAGAACCTGCCGATCGTCGATGTCGGGGTGGCTGGCGTGAGCGGCATTCCGGTTCGGCCCCTGCCTGCGACATCGGTCTTTGCCAATACGTTGCCGGTCGGGACACCGACGTTCACCACCTCGGCGACAGGTCCCTATTACGTTTCGCCGACAAATATCCCGGCCGGCACCGCGGCGATCACCTTTTCGGGAAGGTTCCGGCTGCCGTCCTTGCCCTCGACGACCCAGATCATCTTCGCGCAGGACAATCTGGGGTTCGACATCGAGATCATGAACAACGGAAACCTGCGCGCAAATGCGCGCGACGGGCTTTCGGTCAAAGTCATCAACAACGTCGTGGTTCCGGCCGGTATCCAGGCCAACGTCTGGTACGACCTGATCTGTGCAACGGATCAGGTCGCCCAGAATATGCGGATATCGTTGAACGGTGTCGTCATTTCCACACTCGGCTTCTCGGCGAGCGGCAACGGACTTTTCCTGAGCAATCGCGCGGCGGGTTTCCTGGCACGGAAGTCGGCGACGCTCCAGTTTATCGGCGATATCGAATATCTGAAGATGTGGTACTCAGTGACAGGCAGCGCGACCGAGCCCGCGACCACACCGATCAAGCATATCACCGGGCCCGCGGCCGTGGCGAATGGCGACAGCTGGAAACTTGGCTCCAACGCGACCTGAGAGGCCAAGACGGCAAGTCTGGAGACCCGACGAAGAAAAGCGCAGAACCGGGGTCCGGTTCTGCGCTTCTTGGTTTGTTGCGGGCGACAGGGTTACCAGAGCGCGACTATGCCGCCGGCGGTGGTGCCGGTGGCATTGACGCCGAGGGCGCGCACCGGCAGGAAACTGCCGCCCTGGGCGTTCGCGAAGACGACGGTTCCGCCGCCCGGCATCCTGAGCGACACATTGCCGCCCTGGCCGATGTAAAGCGCGCGCGGCAACTGCGCCAGATCGTTGGTGTCGTGCGGAACGACCGTCGACGCATCGCGTGCGGGGGCTGTCAACGTCGTCGGATATTCGGAAAACTTGTCCATAGTGGATCCTGTCATGGTGGCCGGGTAATGCCGTCCTAGGCGGGCGCCACGGATGTGCGCGCCTCGACGGGGCTAACATCGGCATGATTTTCGACCCGTCTTAAGATCGGCGGAATGCTGCGCGCGCAGGGACTGTTTACAACTTTTAGATAGTGTTACCGTCCGTATGGCGGACAATGATTAATGATTGATAGGATATTCGCGTCAGATTTGGCTGAACTGACATAACCAAACTCCATTTGCGCCGCATCTTTGCCATGTTCGGATTCATTGTTGATGGCGGGGATACACTCGCGACCGGAAGGACGATTACATGAAGCTGCTTGGTTCCATGCTGCTCGCCAGCCTGGCCCTCGGGGTCAGCGCGACCGCATTGTCAGCCGCCGACTATTATATCATGCCGGTAAGGCCAGGTCCGGTTGCCGGAACGCCGCTGGCTGCCATTTCGCTCAAGGCCACCAAACGGGTGAGCCGCCTGAGGCTGAACGTGAACGAGCGCGGCAACACTGCGGGCAAGTGGGTGAGTGTCGGAGAGCCCACGACGACGACCGAGCCGGCCACATCGACGCCTACGAGCGCTGAGCCGCAGTTCAGCACGACGACAGAGACGGCCACCACCAGCCCCACCACCAGCTCTGCCACGACCGCCACGAGCCCGACGGCGCCGCCTTCGGCAGGGCCGACTTATCCGTCTGTCGCAGCGCTTCTCAAGTCAGGCAAGCTGCAGGGTGGTGACCGGGTCTTCCTGATGGAGGGCTACCACGGCCCGATCAACATCAGCGGTTACAAGTTTTCAAGCACGGTTACCTTCGCGCCCGTGCCCGGGCAGACGGCTCAGGTCGACTCGGTCCTGATCGGCAATTCCGCGAATGTGACGATGCGGGACCTGAAGGTCTGGGCGACGTCGGCGAATGCAGGCTCCGGCCCGCTGATCCGGACTTACACCAATTCGAGCGACATTGCCTTCTATGGCATGGATGTGCGCTCGGTGCCGGATGCAGCGAAGTATCTGTCCTGGAACCTCACGACCTGGAGGGCCAACAAGCGTTCGGGCTTCCTGCTTCAGGGCGCGCGCAACATCGCGGTCGGGAACCGAGTCACGGGTATCTACCATGGCATTCATATCGAAGGGCCGCAGAACCAGATAATCGACAATATTGTAGACGGGTTCTCGGCCGATGCGATGCGGGCGCTTGGCAACGATTCTCTCGTGCGCGGCAACAAGGTGCAGAACTGCTTCCAGATCGACGCCAACCATGCAGACGGGTTGCAGTCCTACTCGCGCGGACCGACCGGAAAGCCCGGGGCGGGAACAGTCTACAACCTCGTTATCGAGAACAACAAGATATTCGAATGGACCGCGCCCACCACGAATGCGCTCAAGTGCAAGCTGCAGGGCATCGGCATGTTCGACGGCATGTTTGATGGCACGCAGATCCGTAACAATGTGATCTCGGTGACCGCCTACCATGGCATCACGATCGCGGGCGCCCTGAACACGAAGATCACCCAGAATACGGTGATCAATGCGCTGGGGCAGGGGACCAACTATCCCTGGATCGCTGTCAACAAGCACAAGAACGGCACACAATCCAAGAACGTCGTGATCGGCAACAATGCGGCCAACCAGATCCAGAGCACGTCCAAGGCGGCCAACAATATCGTGGTGTCCAACAATGTCGTGGTGAGAAAAATCGCGACCGAGTTCACGGACTATCGCGGTCAGGATTTCACCTTGATGCCTGGCGCGCTCTCGGCGAATGCGGGCAGCTCGACGTACCAGACGCCTTCCGACATCCTCGGCGCACCGCGGCCGAAGGGCACGGCGCCCGACGCGGGTGCCTACGAGAGCCAGTAGCACCTACCTCAAAATTCGCACGGATCCGTCGGCAGCGATGCCGGCGGGTTTGTGTTTGAAATGTGGCGGATCGTGCCGGAGCACGATTCGCCTCAGCATGTGCGGATCGAGCCGGAGCGGGGCTATCGGCCGCCAGTGCAGACGCCCCAGCCTCTCCCGGCAGGGTCTTTTTCAAGGCTGCGTGGAGGTATCGCCCTCTGCGCCTCCCAATTTTGTCACTATTCTAGAAACTGTATCCAGCAAAACGACTTACGGTTTCCGATTCGCGCGCTATGAGCGGGCGAAGCTATACCTTGCCGTCCATTGGCATATTTTGTCGAAATCTGGGCGAAACATCGTTCCAATCCTGATGAAATGTGTTAGAACTATGGCAAAGGGTGCGGATGGCAGACGTGGGGTTTACACGATGTACTTGAAGAATTTGGTTCGTGGGCTGTGCGCAAGCGCCGTCATGGCGCTGGGTGCGGTTGGTACGAACGCAGCAGTTATCGACTTTACCGCCGCGTCGACCGGTACGTCCGGATCGATCATGAATGGGGCGGTTACCTGGACGATGACCGGCAGCGGCTATCTGAACAACTCGCAACTGTTCGATGGCAACAGCAAGCCGACCGGCACGGGTCTCGCGTTCGAGCGTGACGGCTACGGCGTCGGTCTGAACGATGACGAGATCACCACGACGCCGATGCGTCAGGAATGGATCGAAGTCGCCTTCAGCTCGCCGGTGATGGTAAGCGCCTTCTACTTCCTCGACCTGTTCCAGGCGCGGACGGGCGGGACGCTCGAAATCGGCCAGGCTTCCATTGATGGCGGCGCGCCCGTGTCTCTCGTTGCGGTCGATCTGGCCGGGACAGGCGCTGCGGGCTTCGTCGCGGCGGCTTTCCAGCCGATCTACGCCTCTGTGATCCGCTTCACCGTGCTGAACAGCAACGACAACCTCGGCTATGCCGATGGTGCGCTTGCCGGGATCGAACTGGCGCCGGTGCCGGTGCCTGCGGCAGGTCTGATGCTGCTTGGCGGTCTTGGCGGTCTGGCGATGTTCCGTCGGCGCGCACGGGCCTGACGCTCACAACAGCATGTGAAATAGCGATAAGGCCGGGCTCTCGCCCGGCCTTTGTCCTTTTCATTCCGCATCACTGGGAAATCGTGCACGGATCTATTCGTAGGCTTCGTAACCGTAACCTGCGGACGGGTCTTCGTAGCGGCATTTGTTCAGCACAACACCAAGCACATTGGTCAGTTGCGCCAGTTCCTTCTCGCAGACATCGATGTTCGGCAGGGTCGTGCTTTCAGCTGCCACCACGAGAAGCGAGCAATCGACATTGCCAAGGAAGCCCACATTGTCGTCGCTTGCCAGCATCGGTGACATGTCGAAGATCATGATGTCGGGTTGCCAGGCGGCCTCGACCGCCTTCAGCACCTCGCGGCTGCGATCGCTGTGCAGGACTTCGGCAGGGTGGCGCGAGGGCGTTGCATTCATGGCGATGATCAGGTTCGTGCCGACACGGACGCAGGCTTCGGCCACGTTTGCCTTTTCCTCAAGCACCTCGTGAAACGACCGCGCAGGCTGATAGCCGATCAGCTTGTGCAGCGCAGGCCGTCTGAGGTCGAGGTCGATGAGCATGACCCGCAGGTCGCGCTGCCGCGCGAGGCTGAGCGCGAGGTTCAGCGACACGGTCGTCTTGCCGCAAGCCGCGTTGGGCGAGGTCACGGCGAGCCGCCTCCAGCCCGCGTCCTTCATCAGCCGGATCGTGCGTGACCTGAGCATGTCGTAGGGGGTCGCTTCCTTGCCCCCCAGAAGCGAAGCAAGTCGGCTGCCGCGGGCCTGCTCGACGGTGATCGACAGTTCCGGCAGGGCCGACCAGTCGGCAGCGCCGCGCGGGGCCTGTTGTGTCCCTGCCTGCCGGGGTGCCCGCGGCGCGACCTCTTCGTCACCCAGAGATGACTTTCGCGCCTCGCGGGCCTTGGCCAATGCTGCTTCGAGCTTTTCCATCGTGGGTCTCGCTAATTCTTACCTGCCCGCCCTGCTGTCAGAGGCGGATACCAAATTGACGCGCCACCCGGTCGAGAAGGATATCGAGCGGCTGGTAGAATACATGCACCGCATAGATCATCGCCGGAATCCCGACGACCGCCATGAACATCATGCCGATGAACATCGACCGGCGCTGCAAGGTCTCGGCCGGGGTGCGCATGTAGGGGATCGTCACCAGGGGCGTGATGCCGAAGGCCGAAACGATATCCTTCGGGCGGCGCACAGCGCGGTTCAGAAGCTCGGTCAGGAAGATGGTGCCGAGCCCGAGGAACATGCCCATCGCCATGCCGCCCACCGCGATGAGCGGCCGGTTCGGCTTGGCCGGGCGGTTGGGGACAGTCGCGGCGTCAAGCACCGAAAGCTTCTCGCCCTTCGACAGGATCTCGATCCGTTCACCGGCCGAGGCTTTCGACAGGTTGCCGACCGCGGCGTTATATTGCTGCTGGATGTTCGAATAATCGCGGTTCAGCGCGTCAAGCGCGATCTGGTTGGCGGGCGTCCGGTCGATCGTCTCCTGCAGGGCCGTCATCTGTTCGGCGATCTGGTCGCGGTTCTGGGTCTCTAACGCGATCTTTGAATCGATGTCGGCAAGTTGGACGTCGAACATCGTGGCTGTCGGATTCGCGGCATCGGCGGGCGGTGCCGTCTGGTTCTTCACGATCTCTTCGAGCTGCGCGATCTGCACTTGCAGCAGCTTCACCTTCGGATGGTCGGGCGCCAGCACCGCAAGCGTCTGGCGCAGCTGATCGTTCAGCGCGGCGAGCTGCTTGGCCTCGGGCGTCTGCGGCGCCACGGCATTGCCAACCTGGCCCGTCGATTCATACAGCGCCTTCAGACGCTCCCGCTGGTCCTGCAACTGGCGGATATTCTGTTCCGCCGTGTCGAGCTTGCCTTGCAGCGTCGTCTGCTGGCTGAGCCGGAAGGCCAGTGTCGAGGGCAGCGCGTCGGAATTCTTGTTCTGGAAGTCGAGGATCTTGGCGCTTAGCTGGTCAAGCTCGGCGCTCAGCCGCTTCACTTCCTGTTCAAAGAAATCGACGGTCGCCTCGGCGCTCTTGGTGCGCTGATCGACGTCCTCTTTCAGGATCTGCGTGACATATTCATTGACCACGGCCGCAGCAATCCTGCCGGTATCGGCCGAGAAAGTCAGGTTCATGATCGTCGCTTCGCCCTTGTTGGCGCTTTTCTTGATCGTGGTCGCCTGACGCATCGCCTTGACCACCTCGTCCGGCGTCATCTTCTTGATGTCCTTGAAGACATTCAGGCGGTTGGCGATGTCGATCAGGTTCTGCCGCGTCATCAGCTTGTTCTCGATCAGCTGCAGCTTTTCGAGGGCGGCCGCCTGTACGGTCGGTGCGGCCAGCGCGCCGGGGATGGTCGAGGATTCAAGCACGAGCAGCGAGGTCGCCTGGTAGACCGAGGGCAGAAGGAACGCGGCGGCAATCGCGGTGGCTGACACCAGGGCGGTGATGATGATGAAATAGTGAATCCGGCGGAGGAAAACCGCGAAATAGAAGGACAGATCGAAGTTCATTTCCGTTTCTCTTCCTCGGCCGCGATCTGCGCGGCGAAAAACACGCCATCATCCAGCACAGATTGCACGACCTGCGCATCGACGTGATGATGGTCCGTACTCCAGGCGTAAAGCAATGCCATGTCGCACAATTGATTGATGAGCCGCGGCACGCCGCGCGTCGCCTTGTGGATCACGGCTGCCGCTTCGGGCGTTATCTCCGCCCCGGTTCCGCCCGCAGCGCGCAGCCGGTAGGAGATCAGTTCTCCCACGGCCTTTTCATCGAGCGGCATCAGATGGAAACTCGCCGCGATCCTTTGCGCCAACTGGCGCAAGGAAGGGTCCAGCACCATGTCGCGCAATTCCGGTTGTCCGACCAGCACGAGCTGGATCACCTCGTCCTTGCCCGAGTTGATGTTCGTCAGCATCCTCAGCTCTTCAAGGCTTTCGGGCGACAGGTTCTGCGCCTCGTCGAAGATCAGGACGACGCGGCGCCCGGCGGCATACTCGTCGATCAGGAAATCCTGCAATTGCTGGAACAGTTGCACATATCCGACCGCCGGGTTGAACCGCACGCCAAGCGCGTTCAGGACCCACTGGATCAGTTCGCCCCGGCCGCCTTGCGCGTTCGAGATCAGGCCGACCGTAACCTTCGCGCCGAACTGGCGCAGAAGCTCGCGCAACAGGGTGGTCTTGCCGCAGCCGACACCGCCCGTGACCAGCGTGATCGGCGCGCGCGACAGGATGCCGAATTCAAGGACGGAATAGGCACGCCGGTGCTGGGCCGACCAGAACAGGAAGTCCGGGTCGGGGACGAGCGTGAACGGCCTTTCCCGGAATCCGAAGAAATCCATGTAGAAGCCGATGCTGCCCGTATCTTCTGCTCTGGTCTCCACGACCTTGTTCATCCGCTCTTCCACCGTCGCCGCAACCACCCTGCGCGCTGTAACCCCGCAAAGCAAGGTCACAGAAGGGCTTACACCTCACTGCTCACACCAGTTCGTCAACTTGATGGCGATCCTATGCAAGCCTGCCGGGACATATGGCGAGCGCTGCTTGATTCGGCCATCTTTGCCGGCTTTCCGGCCCTTCCGGGCGCAAGAAGCCACATTGCTGCCGCCATTGTTTCAGTTTTGCTGCCTATTCATGCCGGGCGACGGCGTTTTGCGCTCTGACGCTGGCAAAGTCCATCTGTATTGGCGGGAATCCTCCGGGGCCTGTTAAACATGGCCAAATCTTCTTTTGTCGGTGGCGGCGAAGGTGTATCAGGAACGTGGGAGGGGGCTCTCCCGCAAGTTTTGGAATTTCCACGGCCCTCGGGCCGCGAAAGATATTGTTTCGACCAAGCTGGGAATCGGTTCGACTTTATGACCATGCAGTTTAATGACATGACCGACGAAATTCATTCGGCCTCGGCGCCGCTGGGGCAGGTCGCTCTCCCGGCGCGGCAGGGCGTCTATCGCAAGTTTTTCAAACGCTTTCTGGACGTGGCCGTCGTGTTGGCTGCGGCTGTCGTCGTGGCGCCGGTCGTGACGCTTCTTGCGCTGATCGTGATGATGGATGGCGAGAACCCGTTCTATACCAGTGACCGTGTTGGCAAGGGCGGACGCAATTTCCGCATGATCAAGCTCAGGACCATGGTCGCGGGCGCGGACAAGCGGCTTGAGGGTTATCTGGCGGCAAACCCGGACGCACGCCGCGAATGGGACGCGACGCAGAAGCTCAAGTACGACCCGCGTGTCACCATGCTTGGCCGCTTCCTGCGCAAATCCTCGCTCGATGAGTTGCCGCAACTGTGGAACGTGCTGATGGGCCACATGTCCCTGGTCGGGCCGCGGCCGATGATGCCGGAACAGCGCGCGCTTTATCCCGGCCTTTCCTATTATGGCCTGCGTCCGGGCATCTCCGGCCTCTGGCAGATTTCCGACCGTAACAGTTGCACGTTCGCCAAGCGTGCGGAATTCGACAATGATTATGACCACGTCTTGTCTTTCCGCACCGATCTGATGATCCTGTTGAAGACTTTCGGCGCGGTTGCGAAGGGGACTGGGTACTAGTTCAAACCTGTTATCTGCCGGCAGAGCACGCTATGCCCTTGCGTGATGCTGCTGAGTGTGTTTTCGGCGCGGGCAGTCGCGCTGGCAAGGTGAGCTGAACCCGTGATGAGACAACGCCTGTCCCTGACCCTTGCCCTTGTCCTGACAATGGGTTTTCTTGCTGCATGTGACACGGCCGAACAGCGGGCTGAGCGGCATTTCAATTCCGGTCTCGAGTATTTGCAGGCGGGCGACATTGATCGCGCGCTCGTCGAATTCCGCAATGTCTTCAAGCTCAACGGCGAACATCACGATGCGCGTCTCGCCTATGCCGAGGCCGAGCGCGGGCGCGGCAACCTGCGCGAGGCCTACAGCCAGTATCTGCGCCTGATCGAACAATATCCCAATGACGTGGCAGGGCTGAAGGCGCTGTCCGAGATGGCGGCCGACAGCGGCGAATGGGCGGATGCCGAGACATTCGTCACGCGAGCCCTTGCGGTCGCCCCGGACGACCCTTCCCTTCAGGCGACGCGGCTTCTCGTGACCTACGGACAAGCGGTCGAACGCAGCGACAGTGCGGCGATCCTCAAGTCGGTCGACGCGGCGCGCGCGCTGCGCGAAAAGGTCCCCGACAATCTGACGCTTTATAAGGTCATCATCGACGACCTGATCCGCGGGCAGTCGCTGACTGAAGCGCTGGATGAGCTGAACCGGGCCATCGCTGTCGCGCCGACCGAGAAGCTGTTCTATGCGCAACGTCTGTCGGTCAATGCCGCACTGCAGGACAATGCGGCGGTCGAGCGCGGCCTGATCGAGATGATCGAGGCCTTTCCCGACGCTCCCGAGATGCCAGAGGCGCTGCTGCGCTGGTATCTGTCGCGCAAGGAATATGACAAGGCGGAAGCCTTCCTGCGCCAGCGGGCGACGGATGTGCCCGATGACATGCAGAACCTGACGTCGCTGGTGCGGTTCCTCGGGGAATATCGCGGTGCGGATGCGGCCCTTGCAGAGATTGACCGGCTGATCGAGAGCGGCCAGCAGGCGACAGTCTTCCGCTCTGCCCGTGCCGGTTTCCATTTCGATCAGGGTGACCGCGAGGGCGCGATCACCGAGATGGAGGCACTGCTTGACGATGTGACCGATGCCGACGAAGCGCGTTCGGTCAGGGTCGCGCTCGCACGGATGAAGCTTGCGGTCGGCGACAACGACGGCGCCCGGGCGCTGGTCGATGATGTCCTGTCCGAGGATTCCGGCAATGTCGAGGCGATCAAGCTGAGGGCCACCTGGCAAATCATGGATGACGATGCCAGCGACGCGGTCGCCATCCTCAGGGACGCGGTCGACCAGAACCCGCGCGATGCGTCGCTTCTGACCCTGATGGCGCAGGCCTACGAGCGTGACGGCCAGCGCGACCTGATGCGCGACACGCTCGCTCAGGCGGTCGAAGCCTCCGGCCGGGCGCCGGCGGAATCCTTGCGCTACGCCCAACTGCTCGCCTCGGAGAACAAGCTATTGCCGGCCGAGGGCGTTCTGGTCGAGGCGCTGCGCCTGTCGCCGGGAAATGACGCTTTGCTGGTGCCGCTCGGTCAGCTCTATGTCGCGCTGCAGGACTGGCCGAGAGCCGAGACGGTTGTAAGGGAGCTGGAGACGCAGAAGGATCAGCGGCTCGCAAATGACATCGGCGCGCTCCGGGCCTCGATCCTCGAAGGCCAGCAGAAGGCGGGCGATGCCCTTGACTATCTGGAACGGCTGGCCAATGCCGAAGGCACCCGTACGGATGCGAAGGTGGCGGTTCTGCGCAACCATCTGGCCAACGGGCGCAATGCCGAGGCGCTGGCCTATGCGGCGAAGATACTCGCCGAGGATCCCGACAACAGGGATGTGCAGTTCATCCATGCCACGGTTCTGGCGCTGACCGGCGATCAGAAAGGGGCAGAGAACGAATATCGCGCGCTGCTCGTCCAGTCGCCCGACCGCACCGACATCTGGATGGCCCTGGTCCGGGCGGTGGCGCTCGACCCGGCGCGCCGGGCCGAGGCGCTGACACTTCTGGATCAGGCGCTGACCATCAACCCGACCTCGGGCGAGTTGCGCTGGGCCAAGGCGGGCATCCTCGAGGGTCAGGGCGATATCGAGGGCGCGATCGCCATCTACGAGGTTCTCTATCAAGAAAATTCGGCGAACCCGATCGTCGCGAACAACCTTGCGAGCCTCCTATCCAGTTACCGCAAGGACGCCGACAGTTTGCGGCGTGCCGAAATCATCGCGCGGCGCCTGCGCGCCAGCGACGTGCCCGCCTATCAGGACACCTACGGCTGGATCGCCTATCTCAATGGCAATTACGGCGATGCGCTCAGCGAACTTGAACGGGCTGCGAACGGCCTCCCCAACGATCCGATGGTCCAATATCATCTGGCGATGGCCTACAAGGCATCCGGCGCCAGTGCCGACGCGGCGAAAAGATTCGCCGCAGCCCTGGCGCTTGTTGCGGAAGACGATTCGCGGGAATTCGTGATTTCGGCGAAAGAAGAGCTGGAAAGGCTCAAAGCTGCCGGATTTGTCGCCGATTAGCCATAAAGGTGTTGCCGCGCGGGCACGAACGTTGCGATCGAGTTTACGAACCGTTTCGAGTCTTGTTAATGTTTTGAAAAAGAACGGGCCGCTTCTAATCTGGGTCCGATCAATAGATAGGGTGCCAAAATGCTCAGAACCCTCCTCGGCCTCATGCTGGCCCTCATGCTCGCGCCCATGGCGCTTGCCCAGACCTACAGGATTCAGTCCGGCGATGTGCTGAACATGGAAATCCTCGAAGACCCGAGCCTCAACCGGAACCTCCTCGTCCTGCCCGACGGCACGGTCAGCCTGCCGCTTGTCGGCGCGATCAAGGCCAGCGGCCAGTCGATCGACAGCATGCGTTCGTCGATCTCGGCTGCGCTCGCCTCGAAATTCGCCGCTCCGCCCACGGTGTTCCTGTCAGTCGGACAGCTCAACCCGACGACGCAGGCGGTGGCCAACGCGGCCGCGGGTCTTGCGGCGCAGAATGTCACGCAGTCGGGCATGATGTCGGTCTATGCGATGGGCGAATTCAACAAGCCCGGCCGTCTGGACGTGGTTCCCGGCACCACGCTTCTGCAGTTCCTGGCCGAGAACGGCGGCCTGACGCGCTTTGCGGCAACAAAGCGCATTCAGCTGCGCCGGGCGGATTCCAAATCCGGCAAGGAAACGGTATATAACTATAACTACAAGGCAGTGCAGCAGGGTGCGAGTGCGCCGGTCATCGTTCTGCGTCAGGGCGATGTGATCGTGGTACCGGAGCGCCGCCTCTTCGAATAACAGGCAGGATATCGGGTGGGATCAACGACGAGCAGACTGGCGGTCATCGCCGCACTCGCAACACTCTGGCCGACCTACGCCTCCCCTCAACAGGGAGGCACAGGTGCATCCGGAGGGCTTCAGGTCGACATAGGCGTCAGCACGACGCTGAAGTACGATGACAATTTCGCCCTGACGCCCGGCGGCGGCGCCGGCGATACCATGATCTCAGACACCAATCTGAGCTTCGGCCTCACCAGCAGGAATTCGGCGCACGATCTGTCGATCCTTGCGACAGGCGTCCTGCGCTTTGCCGATATTCCCGGCCGTTCGGTCAGCGGACTTGAAGATCCGACGTTGAAACTTCGCTATGTCACCGACAGCGTGAACAGCCGCCTGACGCTGACGGGCAGCTACCGCGACGTCGATCGCGAGTTCCTCAACCCGTTCCAGGTGGAACGGGAAGAACAGCAGTTCGGGACATTGGTCGGCAATGGCGGCACCTTGCGCGACACCAACCTCGGCCTGAAATACGAGGTGGGCCTGACCGCGCCGCTTGGCTTCACGATCGACCTGAAGCATGCCGAGAAGGATTACAGCAACGTCCTCAATCCGCGCATCTTCGATACCGAGACAAACAGCGCGACCGGCACGCTCAAGTTCCGGCTGAGCCCGGTTGCGACCGCGCGCCTTGTCGCTGGCCTGTCGCGGTATGAGGCGAATGACGCATTCCAGACCAGGCGGACAACGCAGGACCTTTCGGTGGGCCTCGCCTACGAGATCAATTCGGTCCTGACTTTCGACGGCCAGATCGGCCTGACCGATGTGGAAACCGTCCGCAACACCGGCACGACAAACCGGGATGGCCTGTCGTCCGATCTTCGGCTGACCAAAGCCTTGCCGAACGGCTCTGCTTTCGGGGCCTTCAAATCCTCGGTCAACCAGAACGGCCGCCGCTCGACCCTGACCTTTGGTCGCGACCTGCAGCTGCCGCGCGGCAATCTGCGCGCCTCGCTCGGTGTCACGGACGCCGATATCGGCGACATGGGCTGGATCGCCTCGATTGCCTATAATATCCAGCTGCCGTCCGACACGCTGACCCTGTCGCTTGATCGCAGCGCCTCGACCAACAACAACGACCAGGAAGTGGTCGATACCAGGATCGGTGTCGACTACACCCACCCGATCGACACGATCTCGCGGCTCAGGCTCAGCCTCGATTGGGGCGAGCAGGACA
Source organism: Frigidibacter sp. SD6-1 (assembly GCF_030143255.1). Lineage (GTDB taxonomy): Bacteria > Pseudomonadota > Alphaproteobacteria > Rhodobacterales > Rhodobacteraceae > TMP-24. Next base: position 41,846 of record NZ_JARJNR010000006.1, on the reverse strand, counting down.
CCAGCACCAGCATTTTCGCGCCGGGCGACACGGTCGAACTGACGACGCTTCAGGCGACCTACAGCCGCGACCTGACTGCCGACTGGAACCTGACAGGCGGCGTCGAATACCGGCAACGCAAGGAAACCGGTCTGGCCGACGCGGATTCGACCTCGCTCTTCGTGACGCTCGGGCGGAATTTCAGCTATCGTCCGTGAAACGGCGCGCTTTGCCCCGGCCCATTGTTTCCGGGGCGGGCGTGACCCGGACCAGACGAAGAACCTGCGCTTATTTGATTACGCCGGCGCCGGACTTTGACCTATAAGGGTCAGGTAACCTGCGGAAAATGATGACAGAGACCAGCAGAGTTCGAGGCCAGACATCCACCACCGGCTCGGCGCTTGCGCTGAGCCCGGCGGGCTTTGGCCTGTTTGCGCTTCTCTGTCTTGCGTCACTGCCGATCTTCTGGATCGGCTTCCGCTCGCTTGCGGCCGCCTGGTCCACGGCCGAATACAGCCACGGCCCGCTTATCCCGCTGATCTCGCTCTATCTCTTCCTGCGCGAGATGCGGCGCGAGCCTTGGCCGGTTGCGCAGGTGCGTGATGGCTGGCAGGGTCTTCTTCTGATCGGTGCGTCGCTCCTCGTGGCGCTTCTGGGCAATTTCATGCGCGTGCCCGACATCGTGACCTATGCGTACATCTTCTGGGTCTCCGGCGTGGTGATCGCGATCTTTGGCTGGCGGCGCGGGCGGCGCCACCAGTTGCCGGTCTTCCATCTGGTCTTCATGCTGCCCCTGCCGCAGATCCTCTACTGGAAGCTCACGATCTTCCTGCAATGGATATCCTCGGCGATCGGGGTCTGGTTCGTCAGTCTCGCGGGCGTTGCCGTCTATCTGGAAGGCAATGTGATCGACCTCGGGGTCTACAAGCTCCAGGTGGCCGAGGCTTGCTCGGGCCTGCGCTACCTCTTCCCGATCCTCAGCTTCTCCTACCTCTTCTCGATCCTCTATCGCGGTCCGCTTTGGCACAAGATCGTGCTTCTTCTGTCCGCCGCGCCGATCACCGTCTTGATGAATTCCTTCCGGATCGGCGTGATCGGCATCCTTGTCGACCGCTACGGGATTAAGCAGGCCGAGGGCTTCCTGCATTTCTTCGAAGGCTGGGTGGTCTTCCTCCTGTGCGTCCTCATCCTTTTTGCCATGGCCATCGCGCTGCAGCGGCTGACGCCCAATCCCAAACCCCTGTCCGAGGCGATCGACCTTGATTTCGAGGGGTTCGGCCGCATCCTCGCCCGCGTGCTGACGCTGCGCCCAACCTTGTTCCTTGCCGGCGCGGTGATGCTCACCGGTGCCGTATCGGGCGCCTGGCACTTCGCCCCCGCCAAGGCGGTGATCGAGCCCGCGCGCACCAACCTGACGCTTTACCCGCGCGAGATCGCGGGCTGGTCGGGCTACAGCCAGCGGCTTGAGCCGGAAATCGAGAAAGTGCTCGCCGCCGACGATTACGTGAACACGGTTTACAAGGCGCCCGCAGAGAAGGATGTAGTGGCGCTCTTCGTCGCCTATTATCGCAAGCAGACCGAAGGCCAGGGCATCCATTCGCCCGAGGTCTGCCTGCCGTCGGGCGGCTGGGAAATCTTCAGCCTGCAATCGGTGCCGGTCGACATGACAGCGGCGGGTTACGGCACCTTCGCCGCCAACCGCGCGATCATCCAGAAAGGGCTGATGAAGCAGCTGGTCTATTACTGGTTCGAAGGGCGTGGCACGCGCGAGACCAACGATTTCCGCGCCAAGCTGAACGTGCTTTACGACAGCCTTGCCAAGGGGCGGACCGACGGCGCGCTCGTCCGCTACGTCACGCCGATCAATCCGGGCGAGACCGAGGCGGAGGCCGAGGCGCGGCTTATACGCTTCATGGCCGAGAGTTTGAAATCTCTGCCGAAATACGTGCCGTTCTGATTTGGTCCGGGTTCCTGTAACCGGGCGGGGCAGGGGGCAGTCCATGCGGCGTGGTCAGGGCACGCTGTGGCTTGTCCTGATCCTTTGCCTGGTGCCTGAACTTTTGGCCAGCGCCTCTGACTACGGTCTCATCCCGCTTCGCTACCTGCGCCTGACCCTCGCCGACCGGTTCGCCTTCTGGCCCGTGCCGCCGCACTGGGCTGCCTATCCGGGCCAGATCTTCCTGATGTATCTCACCTATGCCTTCCTGCACGCGAACCCCGCGCACTTCCTGATGAACATGCTGGCGCTCTTCCCGCTGGGCCGCTGGCCCGCAGCGCGGCTCGGCGCCTTGCGCTTCCTCCTCCTCTATCTCGCGCTCGCGGTGGCAGGTGGGCTTGGCTATGCGCTTCTTCAGCGGGACGGCCAGCCGATGGTCGGCGCCTCGGGCGCCTTGTTCGGTCTCTACGCGCTCGTCCTCGGCTGGCGCTTCCGCCTCTTCGCTGACCGGCGCCGCGCCGTTCGCTGGGCCGGGCAGCAGTTGGTTCTTCTCGTCGTCCTTAACGGCGGGCTGATGCTGGCGATTCCCGACACGATCGCCTGGCAGACCCATCTTGGCGGGTTCCTCGGCGGTCTCCTCTTGGCGTGGGTCTTGCCGCCTCAGCGTCCAAGCTTGGCGAAGACCCGGTCGTAGGCCGCCAGAAGCTTCGGCGCCGAATGGGCCCAGCTCAGCTCCCGCAACACCCGTTCCCGCCCGATCCGCCCCATCTCGCGCCGCCGCTCTGGCGCGTCCATCAGAAGGGCGATCTTCGCCGCGAAATCGACCGGGTCGTTGGCACTGGCATAGACCGACGCTTCGCCCGCCGAGGCCCGGCCCTCCTTCAGGTCGAACTGCACCACCGGCTTTTCCAGCGTCATATATTCCATGACCTTGTTCATGGTGGAAATGTCGTTCATCGCATTCTTCGGGTCGGGGCTGACGCCGATGTCGCAGGAATTGAGCGCCCTCAACAGGTCGCCGCCATAAAGCGGCCCGGTGAAGGTGAAGTGGTCCGACAGGCCCCGGGCGGCCACATCCGCCTCGACATTCGGCAATTCCGGCCCGAAGCCGACGATCAGGAAATGCACATCGCCGCGCCCGATGACCCGGATCAGGTGATCGGCGGCGGCGACCAGAAGATCCATCCCCTCCTGCTGGCCGATCACGCCGACATAGCCCAGAACCGTGCCCGCGCCCTTGCGCATCGCCGGATCGGCGGGGCGGATCTCGAACTTCTCGATCTTGGGGGCGGAGCGGACGACGAACACATCCTCGGGCCGCATCTTTCCACGCCGCAGGGCGATCTCGCGGAAGCTTTCATTGGTGGCGATCGAGACGGAGGCGGTGGCGAAGGTCATCCGCTCCCAGATCAGCATGATCTTGTAAAGGAGGCCCTTCCTGCCGAACTTGGCTTCGAACAGTTCCGGGCAGACATCGTGATGGTCGAAAAGGTAGCGCACGCCCCGCAGCCGGTACCACCAGGCCAGAAGGAAGATCAGGTCGGGCGGGTTGCAGCCCTGGATCACGTCGAAGCCACGTTCGCGCCGCACCTTGCGGGCCAGCCGGAACCAATGGACCAGCGAATGCAGATATTCCCGCGCATAGGCTATGGCGCCGGAATGGGCCTCGACCGGTTCGGGGTAGCGGTAGATATGGATGCCCTCGATTTCCTCGTAGTGCTTGTCCCAGCCGCGCCCGGTTGGGCAGATCACGCTCACCTCATAGCCCGCCGCCTTCAGCGTTGTAGCTTCCAGCCAGACTCGGCGGTCGAGCGGCACGGGCAGGTTCTCGACGACGATCAGAATGCGCCGCCCGGTCGGTGACATCATCTCAAGGGCTCCGGTTTCACTGGTCCAACGCAGTATCTCACGGGCTCTGCTCCTGCAAAGCCCCGGCGGGCAATTCGAACTCCGCGATGACGGTCGGGATCAAGGAGACGAAATTGTTGTCGGAAATCAGCGTGGCAATCATGCGCCCCGCCGGATCGCGCCAGACATCCATTCCTTCGAAATCGCCGAAGGCGCCTGCCTCGGTCTGCAAAAGCACGTCGGGCGCGCCGAACCCCTCGCCCTCTGCCCTGTAGGCGGAAATGCGCGTCTGATAGCCGGACAGGATCGAATAGGAACGTTCGAGCACATAAAGCCGCCCGTCGGGGCCGAAGTCGGCATCCACCGCAGCGAAACTGCCGTCGGTGACAAGGCTCGGGCCCGTCACCCATGTCCGCCCGCCGCGATAGAGAAAGCTCGCATAGCCGTCGGGGCCGGGCGCTTCCCGAAGGGTCATTACGCGGCCGTCGTCGCTCAGGGCAAGCGATTCCATCCCCTCATTGCCCCAGATCGCGCGGAACCGGTCCCAGTCCTGCATTGGTTCGGGCTGCATCCCGGGCGGGCGGAAGCGCGCGACACGCGCATAGCTTTCGAATGCGACAAGGATAGCGCCGTCCGGCGCGACCCGCACTGCTTCGGCATCGCCATGGAAGCCCCGTGCCGGTTCGCCCTTGTTGTCGATAAAGCGCGCGGCGCCTGTCGCCTCGACGCCAGAGATCACGCCCGCCGCGTCGCGCAGGATAAGGCCGCTCAGCAACAGGCCATGATCGCTGACTGCATAGAACGCGCCGCCCGGCTCTGTGAAGGTGAAACCGGAAAGACCGCCGAACTCGGCCGACTGATCCTCCCAGATCACGGACCCCAGCAGCCGCGCCTGCCCGGGGCCATCGGCCCAGGCGGCGCCAGCCGCCGCGGCCGTCGCGAGCAAAGCGAGGAGGCCGCGCCTAGCGCCCGCGCTTGCCAAAGGCGATCTCCTGCGCGTCCGGCGTCAGCCGGTCGCGCACCATGCGCGGCGCGGGCAGGCCGTAGACCGCTGCAAGGATGGTCAGCGCCTGCGGCCAGGCGCCTTTCAGCGCCAGCTGCATCGCCTTCGCGGTCGCGTGCGCCATCGCCAGCGGCCAGGACAGGGGCAGGAAGCGGCGCACGAACTTCATCCGGCCCCGGTATTTGAACCAGATCGAGAAAGGCGAGGCGAGGCGGTTCAGCGTGGGCGAACCGATCGCCGTTCCCGCGTGATGGTGGACAAGAAAACCCGGTGCCACCACCAGTGCCAGATCGCCGCGCCTCAGCGCCCAGTCCACCTCTTCGTAATAGAGGAAGTAATCCTCGCGCATCGGCCCGACCTTCTCGTAGAAGCGCCGCGAAACGACCAGATTGGCGCCGGTGACGAAGTCCACCTCCTGCGCCTCGGGCTGCGGCATGCTCGCCGGGCGGCCGAGGTTGATATTGCCGGTCACGCCGGTCCAGCGGTTGATCGTGCCGCCGTCGATCTGGATGTTGCAGGGCGGCTCTGCATATTGCACCCGCCCGCCCATAATGCCGTAGCCCGGCCAGCGCGCGGCGGCGGCCAGGATCGCGTCCGTCGCGCCGGGATCGGCGAAGGCATCGGGGTTGAGCACCCAGAAATGCCCGATCTCCGGCCGGTCGGCGAGGGCCGCGAGCCCGATATTCACCCCGCCCGCGAACCCCCGGTTGGCGCCGGAATGGATCAGGCAAAGCCCGTCGGCCGGAGTGGCCGCCGAAGGCCAATTTTGCTCGCTCAGGCATGGCCGCCCGGGCGCGGCCGCCCAGTCGCGGATCGCGCCGACCGTGCCGTCGGTCGACTGGTTGTCCACGACGACTATGCCTGGTCGCTCACCCGTCTGCGACAAAAGGCTCGTGAGGCATTCGCCGATCACATCGGCGGCGTTGAAAGTGACGATCACCACACCAATCGTCGGCGACCCCCGGCGGTTCTGTTCACCTGACCCGCTCATCGGCGCCCCCGCCACCATTCGGTCGCGAAATGCCGCATCCCTGTCATGGTCAGCAGGGAAACCATCCCGAGCGCGAAGATCAACAGCAGCCCCCAATGCAGATGGTCCAGCATGGATTGCACCGGCGGATGGGCAAAGCTGTCATAGACGGCAAAGCCGGTCAGTGCGGCAGTCAGGCCGACCGGCAGGATCAACGGTCTCAGCTGAATGCCAGCCCATTTCTTCGCGAGCACCATGGAAAGCGCGAAGGCCAGGCCCTCTGCCACGCAGACGATCCAGATGATGGTGAATATGTCCCCGGTCCGGATCGCCACCCACCAGGAGAAAGGCAGCGAAGCGACCCGGATCAGGTTGCACCACATCGAACTTTGCGATTTCCCTATGGCCAAGGCGACGATGTTCGCGCCGCTCTTGGCGATGCGGATTGCCTGTAGCGCGGCGATGGGCACAAGCACGCCCAGGATCGACAGGTATTTGGGCCCTAAAAGCAGATAGGTCAGCGGCCCACCGACGATCGCTGTCCCCATCATCAATAGAACGGCGATCGCGAGGTTCGACTCGATTGCCGCGACCGACAGGCGCTGGAATGCGGCAGGGTCCGCGCGCGCTGCGGTCAACTGTGGCAGGAACAGCGACTGAAAGGAATTGAACAGAACGACTGTCGGGGTCAGCGTCAGCGTGAAGGCCATCGAGAAAAAGGCGAACTGCGTCACGCCCAGCTCCCTGAGCACGATCAGCCGCTCGCCGTTGAAAGCGCCGAAGATCAGCGCGCCGTCCAGAAGCAGCGGCCAGCCGAAAAGGGCCGCATGTTTCATCAGACCGAAATCGAGCGTCAGCCGGTAGGGTCGTTTCGCCGTCAGATGCGTTGTCGCGACCATGGCAATCGCCTGGGCGAACAACGCAAAGAGCATGATCCGGTAATCGCCGAACATCAGCGCCAGCGGCCAGAGCGACAGGACCGAGACGAAGGCCGGGATCGAGTTCACCAGCACCGTCGGCGTGAAATTCATATGCCGCCGTTCGCGGTGCACATCGTAGTGCTGAAAGCCGTTGATGAACGGGATCAGCGCCAGGATCTCATAGCTCCAAGCCACCCGCTCGACACCGAGAAACTGCGCATAAGGGTATGCGATGAGGAAGAGGACGATGGCGGAAAACGTGCCCCGCAGCACCTGAAAACCCTGCATCGCCGCCTGGAAACGCGGATTGTCGCCGTCCTTGTCGACCACCATCAGCTGGTTGAGCCCGAGGTAGGACAGCATCTCCACCACCGACATCGAGATCGCATAGGTCGAGGCGATGCCGTAATTCTCCGGGCTCATCAGCCGCGCGACGATCAGGTTGCGCAAGAGAAGGAAGATCGAGGCAAAGGCATTGCCCGACACCACCATGATTGCTTTCTTCAGCATGATCGGGGGTGGGGCCTTTGTGTCATCGGGGTTGCCAATGGTTTTCAACGCATTCGGCCCTGATCGCAAGCGCGGAACGCGGGCGCGCGCGCGACTTTTTCACATTTGTGCAAAGACTTGCCGAAAAGGCACGCTTGAGGCCTTTGCCGCGAACAATCGTCAGGTCCAGCCCGGCAGGCCCCGCTCGACCAGACCGGCTAGCCGGACAGCACGCGCGACATAGAGGCGCTGGCGCGGGTCGTCCGGCGCGGCCCGGCTCTGGATCCAGCCGCAGGAGGCAAGCGCGCGCAGAAGGACGCCGATCCTGAGGTCATCTTCGGTGAAAACGAGCGCCTGCCCGCGTTCGCCGTTGTAGCCTTCAAGTAGCGCGCGGGCGAGGTCGGGAAGCGTCGTTTCTTCAAGACTTTGCACGAGCGCGGTGCCGAGATCATAGATGCGGTAGCCATAACCGCTGTCGTCAAAGTCGATGAGCGACAGAGTCCCATCGGCGGCAAGCAGGTTTTCCCGCAGGACATCGGCATGGATCAGGCCGAAATCGGCGGCAAATCCGTCTCCACGCGCCAACCTCTCGTGAAGGGATGCCCGCAGCCGATGAAGCAGCGCACTCGCCTCGCTGTCGAGGCCAGGGTGCCGCCAGAACGCGCCCCAAAGCGGCGTGGCACCCAATAGACCTTCCGCATCCCATCGTGGTCGCGGCAGCGTGGGCGACAGGTCCAGACCGTCCGTCAGACTGTGCAGCCGGGCAATCAGCCTGCCGATATCGCGATGCAGGTCGGCCTGTTCGGCACGGCTTCCGCCAAGCGGCAGGGCGGCGCAGCCGACCGGTTCGCCCGCAATCCATTCGGTCGCGCTGACAATGCGGCCGCCGACTTCGGCCGTCACCTTGCCGCCCGGAAGGGGAACCGGCCCCGGCGTCGGAAAACCGCGCGCGGCGAGCGCGCCTGTCCACAGCAGCTCCGCCTCTATCGCCTTGCGGCTCTGGTAGCCCACGCGGTGCAGCCTAAGCGCGGCGCGACGCCCTCTGGAAAGCTCCATCCTGTAGACGATGTTCTCGCGCGCGACGATCAGTTCGGGTGTGGCGACCGCCCCCCAAAGCCGGGCGGCTTCGGCCGCGATCTCGGTTGTATCTTCGGCGGTCACACCGCAACCTCTTGCAGACTGTCGGCAAGCGCCTCGGCCGCGAAATCGGCCTCTGCCGTCCCGAACGGCATGGGCGGACGCAGTTTCAGGATATGCTGGGCGCGTCCGATCCGTCCGATCAGGATGCCGCGCGCCTTCATCGTCTCGACGACCGCCTCGGCCGCCTCCGGTGCGGGCATGCCGTCCCGCGCCAGTTCGACCGCGAAGAAAAGGCCCCGCGCCCGGACGCCCGCGATCAGCGGATGCGAGAGGGCCGCGAGGTGTCCTGCCATCCGGTCGCTCACCCGCGCCGCATGGTCCATCAACCCCTCTTCCTCGATCACGTCGAGAACCGCCATGGCGGCGGCGCAGGCCACCGGATTGCCGCCGAATGTGTTGAAATATCCAAATGCCTCGCGGAAAGCCGCCATCACATCCGGTCGCGCGACCACGCCCGCGACCGGATAGCCGTTGCCCATCGGCTTGCCCATCGTCGCCACATCGGGCGCGAAGCCCAGCCAGTCATGCCCCCACCACTGCCGCCCGAGCCGCCCGAACCCCGGCTGCACCTCATCCGAAATGATCAGCCCACCCGCCTTGCGCACCGCCGCCGCCGCCTGGTCGAGGAACCCCGGCGCCACATCCGGCAGGCCTTCGTTTGCAAAGATCGGGCAGAGGATCAGGGCGGCGCAGCCGAAGCCCGCCTCCTCCAGTTCCCTGATCGCGCGGGCGACATTGACCCCGAAAGCCGCACCATCGCAGCCGCCCGGCACCAGCCCGTCCGGCGCGGGGACGCGCCGGACATGGGGCGGCCAGCCGCCGATGGGCGGACGGCGCGTATTCAGCGCCGACACGGCGGCCGTATTGCCATGATAGGTATTGTCGGTCGCAATCAGCCCGGTCCTGCCGGTCGCCGCCTGCGCCATGCGAAGGGCTATATCGTTCGCCTCGGACCCGGTGCAGACCATGATCGCCTGGGAAAGGCCATGGCCGAAGGTCGCCGTCAGCCGTTCCAGATAGTCGAGTATTCCGGCGTGCAGATAGCGGGTATGGGTGTTCAAGAGCGCCGATTGCCGGGCGATCGCCTCAACCACCTTCGGGTGGCAATGGCCGACGTGCGGCACATTGTTGTAGCAGTCGAGATAGCGGCGGCCTTCGGCGTCATGAAGCCAGACCCCGTCGCCGCGCACGATATGCACCGGCTCGCGGTAGAAGGTCGGGACATTGGGGCCAAGAAGTGCTGCCCGCCGCTCAAGAAGATCACTCATCCTCGACCTTCCCCCGCATGGCCTTGACCTCGGACCTTTCCGCCTTGGACTTCAAGCGCCGCTGCTGGCTGCCATAGGTCGGCTTGGTCGCCACCCGCCGCTTCGGCGCCACCAGCGCCGCGCGGATCAGGTCCGACAGCCGTTCGCGCGCGATCTCGCGATTGCGCGCCTGGCTGCGGGTCTCCTCGACCTGGATCAGGATGGCGCCGTCGGTGGTCCAGCGCCGCCCGGCAAGCCGCTTCAGCCTTGCCTTGACGGCTGCGGGCAGATGCGGGCTGCGTTCCGCCTCGAACCGCAGATCGACCGCCGTCGAGACCTTGTTCACATTCTGCCCGCCAGGCCCGGAAGAGCGGGAAAAGCTTTCCGAAAGCTCCCAGTCGGCGATCGTGAGTGTGTCGGTGATCCAGAGCATGATCCGGGTTCTCGCCCGGCCTTCGCGCGCGGTCAAGGATTGCGCGGTGCGGCCGGGGGCGGTGCAAATTTTTTCGCGAAAAAATTTGCCAAAATCCTTCGCGAAGGATTTTGGGCGTCAGCCGGCGCGACCTGTCTTGTCCGTATGTCTTGCCCAGAGGTCGGGGCGGCGTTCCCGCGTGATCCGCTCGGCCTCCGCCCGCCGCCACCTCGCGATCTCGCCGTGATGGCCGGACATGAGGACGGCCGGGATTTCGCGACCCTGCCAGACCTGCGGTCTTGTATATTGGGGATATTCCAGAAGCCCCGCCGAGAAGCTTTCCTCCTCGGTCGAGGCGGCGTTGCCGAGGACGCCGGGCAGAAGCCTGACGGTCGCGTCGATCAGCGCCTGCGCGGCGATCTCTCCACCGGTCAGGACGAAATCGCCAAGGCTCACTTCCTCGATCCCGAAGGCCTCGATCACCCGTTCATCCACGCCCTCGAACCTGCCGCAGAGAAGGGTCAGGCCCTCTGCCGCGGCAAAGCGGCGGGCCATGGCCTGATCGAACGGTCGCCCGCGCGGGGAGAGGTAGAGGAGCGGCCAGCGCGCCCGGTCGTCCGGCGCGCCGCGCGCCGCCTCGTCGAGCGCGCGTGAGACGACATCGGGGCGCAGGACCATGCCCGCCCCGCCGCCCGCGGGGGTGTCGTCGACATTGCGGTGGCGCCCCTCGCCGAAGGGGCGCAGGTCGATGGTTTCAAGCGCCCACTTGCCTTCGGCCAGGGCCTTGCCGGTCAGGCTGAGGCCAAGCGTGCCGGGAAAAGCCTCGGGAAAGAGCGTGATGATCCGTGCGGTCCAGGCGTCCTTGAGGCGCGGCCTGTCGGTCAACAGTTCGCGCGGGCGCAGCGCTGCGGAAATGGCAAGGCGACCGTGAGATTTGGGCTTTTCATCACTCATCGCCCTGATCCTCGGACCCCAAGTCATCAGGCGGATCGGCGATGATGCGGCGGGCCGTCAGATCGACGGTCGGAACGGCCGCCCTGGTGAAGGGCACAAGGAGCCCGCCGCCCGGCGCCGTGATCTCCAGAAAGTCGCCCGCGCCGTGGTTGTGGACCGCCTTCACCCGGCCGAGCGGGCGGCCGGACGTGTCCAGCACCTCAAGCCCGATGAGGTCGGCATGATAGAATTCATCGTCGGGAAGGTTGGGCAGCTTGTCGCGGTCGGCGTAAAGCTCGAAGCCGCGCAGCGCATCCGCCTCTTCCTTGGTATTGATGCCCGAGAGCCGGGCGGTGAGGCCGCCGCCGGAGCCGCGGGTCAGGCGCAGCGTGAAGCTGCGGCTGCCGTCCTTGGACCAGAGCGGCGCATAGGCGGCGATGGCCTCGGGCTGGGCGCAGAAGCTTTTCAGCCGCACTTCGCCCTTGACCCCGAATGCCCCCGCGATGGCGCCGACGCAGATGCGATCCGCCATGTCAGCCCCCCGCGCAGTCGGCCGCCGGGGCAGGTTCCCCGGCGAACAGGTTGTCGGCCTTCACGCCCGCCCAGAAGGCCGCCGCGCACAGCGTGACGGTCACGATACGGCGCAGGAAAAAGCCAACGAACATGGTGGCTTACTCGGCCGCCGCTTCGGATTTCGCGGCCTTTTCCTCGGCGCGCTTCTTGGCCTTGTCGCCGGGTTCGGCCTTCTTCATGTTGGCGCGGGTGGTCTTGGGCTTGGCGCCAGAAGCTTCGAGGAAGCGGGCGACGCGGTCGGTCGGCTGGGCGCCTTGGGCGAGCCAGTGGTTCACGCGTTCCATGTTCATCACAACGCGCTTCTCGTCATCCTTGGCGAGCAGCGGGTTGTAGGTGCCGAGCTTCTCGATGAAGCGGCCGTCGCGCGGCATGCGGCTGTCGGATGCAACGATCGAATAGAACGGGCGCTTCTTGGAACCGCCGCGCGCCAGACGGATTTTCATAGCCATGTGTTTTCTCCTTTGGATGGCTTCGTAGGATGGGCAATATTGCCCATCCTACCGGGTTGCTATTTCTGTAGTTTCTCGTGATGCCTGATGACTTCGGAGATGATGAAGGTCAGGAATTTCTTCGCGAGTTCGGGGTCGAGGTCGGCCTCTCGTGCCAGGGCCTCCAGCCGCGCCATCTGGGTCGCCTCGCGTACCGGATCGGCGGGCGGCAGCTCGTGCGCGGCCTTCAGCCGCCCGACCGCCTGGGTCTGCTTGAACCGCTCGGCGAGCGTATAGACAAGGATCGCGTCCAGCCGGTCGATGGCGTCGCGATGTTCGCTCAGAAGCGCTGCCGCGCGGGTTGCCGTGTCCATCATAGGCCCCTTCCCAAAAGGCTGGCAGGCGTCGGTCTTGCGTCCCGCACCCGTCCCGCATCCGTCCCGACACGCAGTAACCATTTCATAGCCGATCCCCCGGTGATGGATGGCGCCAGACATCGACGCATTTCCCGGACGGCGTCTGCCACTGCCCGTCCTTGCGCGCGCCCAGCCGTGATGCCAGCGCCGCCGAGCGGGCGTTGCCCGGCTCGATGTAGCTGACGGCTCGGTCCCAGCCGAGCTGCCTGAACGCGAAGGAGATCATCGTTTCCGCCGCCTCGCGTGCAAGGCCTCTGCCCTCGTCCGCACCGTCCCAGAGCGTCCATTTGATCTCGCGCTCAGCCTGGCCGCCCGGGTGCCAGGGGCCGAAGAGGCCGACCGGCTGGCCGTCGTCCAGCCGCTCGCCGACGAAGGGGCCGAAGCCGCGCAGCGCATGATGGCCGATGATCGCGGCCCAGTGGCGCCAGGCCTCGTGCGGGCGGCAGGACCAGCCGCGTTCGGCCGCGCGCGGGCCGGTCTGAAAGGCGGTCATGGCGTCGAGATGCCTTTCGGCCGGCATGCAGAAACGCAGGCGCGCGCTGGGCGGGGGTGTCAAGGTCATGCGCGCGCCTCCGGGCCGGGGTGGCGGTAGACGCGGCAATCCGGTCCGACGGCGGTTTCGGCCGAACGGTCGCGACGGGCGCCGAGCCGTTCCGCCAGCCGGGCGGACCGGTCGTTACCCCGATCGACATAGCTGACCAGCGATTGCAGGCCGAGGCCGCGGAAGGCATGGTCCCGCGCCGCCCCGGCCGCCTCGACGGCGAGGCCCCGGCCCTCGGCGGCGGCGGTGAAGAGATAGCCCAGTTCCGGTTCCTGGTCGCCCGGCTCGAATCCGATCAGGACGAAGCCGAGAAGGTCCGCGCCGTCGCGGCTTTCGACCGACCAGAGGCCATGGCCGCGCAGGAGCCAGGTCGCCGTCGCCTGGGTGAAGTCGCGCCAGCCGTCGTCGCGCGTCATCGGCCCGCCGATGAAGGTGGCGCGTTCGGAACATTCGATCTCGGCCCAGGTGTCGAAATCCGCGAGCCGCGGCGCGCGCAGCCTGAGGCGCGCGGTTTCGATCGTCGGGACAAGGGCGGCCAGCGCCGCGGCGAGGGCGGCGGCCGGTCCATCCGGTGCGGGCTGTTCCCAGGGGCGGATCATGACCCGGCCCCCGCTTCCGGGGCGCTGCCCCGGACCCCGGAGTATTTCGACAAAGAAGAAACGGGGCGGATCATGCGCGCGCCTCGCGGCCGGGGTGGCGCCAGCGGTTCACACTGTGGGGCACGTCGGTGCGGTGGGGGCCTTGGTTCGCCGCGCCAAGGCGCCGTGCCACGCGCTCGGATGCGGAATTTGCCGGGTCGATGAGGCTCATCAGCGGGCCGAACCCACATGTCTCGTATGCCCAGTCGCGCGCCGCCAACGCGGCCTCGGTCGCAAAGCCGCGCCCCTGGAAGGCGGGATAGATCACCCAGCTCAGTTCAGGCTCGCTACGCCAGCCCGGGTGGAAGATGCCGACGCGGCCGACCGGCGTGGCCGTCGCCGTCTCGCTGACCCAGAAGGTGCCATAGCCGCGCAGCGTCCATTGCCCGGCCTGCATCGCGACCCCGACCCAGGCGTCCTCGCTGTCCGAAGGGCCGCCGAGAAAGCGCGAGGTATCGGTGGCGCAGAAGGCGATGAAGGCGGCGCAATGGGCGTCATTGACCGGGCCGAGGGTCAGCCGGCCGGATTGCAGCGTGGGGGCGCCGTTGTGGAACCTCATGGCCGCCCTCCGAGATCGTGGCGGATCACCACGTCGCCGGGGTCGACGCCGGGAAGCGTCGGGTCGATCACGCCGCCGAGGCGGAGGCCGAGGGCGATGGAGCGGGCGTTCGCGGGGTCGATGATGTTGGTGACATGGGGCCAGTCGAAGCTGGCACGCACCCAGTCGAGGACGGCGCGGGCGGCCTCGGCCGCATAGCCCTTGCCCTCGGCCTCGGGCACGACGAACCAGCCCAGTTCCGGGCCGGGGAAATCGTCGCCGTGATAGATGCCGACCTCGCCCAGATAGGCGCCGGTCGCGCGGTCATCCATGCCGAAGGGGCCGTAGCCCTTCAGTTGCCAGATCGCCACGTCGGCGGCCCAGGTGCGCCAGGCGTCGATGCGGCTCATCATGCCCCGTTCGTGGATCGAGCGGGGGGAGGCGAAGAACGCCGCCCAATGTTCGAAATCGGCGAGTTTGGGGGCGCGGAGGATGAGGCGCCGGGTGTGGAGGGTGGGGATCATGCGCGACCCCCGGCATGGTGGCGCCAGGTCAGCGTCGGTTCGTCGCCGTAGGGGTGGGGGGCGTCGGGATCGGGCGTTGCGCCCATCCGTTCGCAGAGGCGGTGCGAGCGGTGGTTGGCGGGGTCGGTGTAGCTGACGGCGGTCCGGTGGCCGCTCGCTGCGAAGAACCAGTCGCGGGCGGCGGTGGCGCCCTCGAGTGCGAGGCCCCTGCCTTCGAGGTCGGCCGACCAGAGGCTCCATCCGAGTTCGGGTTCGGGGTGGGTTTGCGGGAAATAGGGGCCGATGCCGCCGATGGCTTCGCCGGTGTCGCGGAAGGTGACGGTGAAGAGGCCGAAGCCGTGGCGGCGCCATTGGTCGATGACGTCGGCGAGGCTGTCGCGGGTTTTCTCGTAAGTCCAGGGGCCGCCCACCATCTGTGAGCGGTCCGAGGCCCAGAAACGGGCGCTGGCGTCGAGGTCGGCCATGGTGGGGACGCGCAGGGTGAGGCGCGCGGTGTGCAGCGTGGTCATGTCGGCGCCCCCCACCCTCTCCCTCCCCACGAGGGGGAGGGAAGCGCGAGGATTGCGGGCGTGGTGTTATCCGCATGCATAGCGGACGACAGAAGGGCGCTTCCCTCCCCCTTGTGGGGAGGGAGAGGGTGGGGGGATCGTCCCGCCACGCGCCCGAATGTCCGCGTCAGGTTCACTTCTTCTTCCCGAACCCCAGCCCGCCGAGGCCGGAAAGCCCGCCCGGGAGTTTCAGCCCGCCGAGGCCGCCGAGGCCCGGCAGCTTGCCGCCCATGCCTTCCTGCATGCCCTTGGCCATGGCCTCCATTTCGGCGGGGCTCATCGAGGCGAGGTCCTTGGGCATGTCGGCGCCGCCCCCGAGACCCTTGCCGCCCATCATCTGCATCGCGGCCTTCATCATGCCGCCCTTGCCCATCTTGCCCATCTTCTTCATCATGTCGGCCATCTGCCGGTGCTGTTTCAGAAGGCGGTTCAGTTCGGCAACGTCGAGACCGGCGCCCGCCGCCACCCGGCGCTTGCGCGAGGCGGCCATCAGGTCGGGGTTGGCGCGTTCCTTTTTCGTCATCGAGTTGATGAGCGCGATCTGGCGGCGCAGCATGCGGTCGTCGAAACCGGCCTGCTCGGCCTGCTTGGCCATCTTGCCCATGCCGGGCATCATGCCCATCAGCCCCTGCATGCCGCCCATCTTGAGCATCTGCTCGAGCTGGCCCTTGAGGTCGTTCATGTTGAACAGGCCCTTGGCAAAGCGCTTGGCCATGCGCTCCGCCTCGGCGATCTCCATCGTCTCGCGGGCTTTCTCGACCAGCGCGACGATGTCGCCCATGCCGAGGATGCGGCCCGCGATCCGTTCGGCGTCGAAGGCGTCGATCGCGTCCATCTTTTCGCCGAGGCCCACGAAGCGGATGGGCTTGCCGGTCACGGCGCGCATGGAAAGCGCGGCGCCGCCGCGGCCGTCGCCGTCCATCCTTGTGAGGACGACGCCGGAGATGCCGACCTTGGCCTCGAACTCGGTCGCGACGTTCACGGCGTCCTGCCCCGTGAGGCCGTCGACGACCAGAAGGGTTTCGCGGGGCTGGGCGATGTCGCGGACGGCCTGGACCTCGGCCATCAGCGCTTCGTCGATATGAAGGCGCCCGGCAGTGTCGAGCATGTAGACGTCATAGCCGCCGAGTGTCGCCTGGCTCTTGGCGCGTTTCGCGATCTGGACGGCGCTTTCGCCTTTCACGATCGGCAGGGTATCGACGCCGATCTGGGTCCCGAGGATCTGAAGCTGTTCCATCGCGGCGGGGCGGTTGGTGTCGAGCGAGGCCATCAGCACGCGCTTGCCGTTCTTCTCGGTCAGGCGCTTGGCCAGCTTCGCCGTGGTCGTGGTCTTGCCCGAGCCCTGCAGGCCGACCATCAGGAGGGCCGAGGGCGGGTTGTCGATCTTCAGCGCCTCGGGCTCGCCGTCGCCCGCCAGGACGCGCACAAGCTCGTCATGGACGATCTTCACCACCTGCTGGCCGGGGGTGACGGATTTCGTCACCGCCTGGCCGGTGGCGCCCGCCTCGACCCGTTTCACGAAATCCTGCACGACGGGCAGCGAAACGTCGGCTTCGAGAAGCGCCACGCGGACCTCGCGCAGCGCCGCCTTCACGTCGGCTTCCGAGAGCGCGCCCTGTTTGGTGAGGCGCTCGAAAACACCGCCAAGGCGTTCTGACAGGCTCTCGAACATTCTCTCACTCCTTCGCCGGTTGCCCGGGTGATATAGTCCAGCTTCGCCCTTGCGCCCCGCGCCAAAGCAGAATGACACCTGTGGGCGCAACGCGCTGACAGATGGCGATCCCGGCCTTTGGCCTCAGGACCGGAAGCGCAAACTTCCGGGGGTTTGGGTGGGCGCTTACGCCGCTTGGGGGCGGGAGTCAAGGAAAGCGGTTGGATACAATCCTGAAGTGAAAAGTGGAATCAACCAGAATCCTATGATAGTATTCGCCATGTGATCAACCGGGGGGCTGACATGCACACTATCAAGACTTCACGTCGCCATGTCGTTGCTGGGCTCGTGCTGGGCTCGGGTGCGGCAGCCATCGGCAATGCCCAAGAAACGTTGGAGCTTTTGGTCGATGCCACGGCGGTCCGCGTCTTTCATGGCGCTGGCCTCGCCGAGGCAGGAGCCGTGCTGGGCGAGGATCTGGCACTGTCGCAGGCGGGTCTCAACAAGACGCTCGAGGCGTTGGCGCAGCGAGAAGTGATCGGCGGCAGCGATCTTGAGGCACTGCGCCGATTTCTCGATACGATATTCGGCGCACCGGGCCTTCCCGAATTGATAGAAGCGGTACTGGCGCTCTACGAGGAGGTCATAGAAAGCCTTGGTGATGTCGCCAAGATGATCGCCGCGGTGATCGCCGACAGTGCTGACTATGCAAGGGAACGCCTTGCCAATTTTCCACTCGAGACGGCCGTGCTGGTGATCGCGCACGATGCGCAATCAGGGATCGAAGGTGCGGGTGTTGGAGCAGGAATCGGTTCGCTCTTCCCGGGTATCGGCCAAGTGGCCGGAGCGATCATCGGCGGGCTGGTGGCTGGCGTGAGCGGTTCCGTCATCGGTTATTACGACTTCGCGGGCCGCGCACGCTAAGGCATGAGGGCAGGCTTGACCGGCACTATTGCCGCCACTTCCCCACCCGGCGGCCCGTGTAAAGACTCAATGCATATCAGCACTAACGCTGGTGTCTGCGATGTGGTTAGCGTCCTGCTGGTCCGCGATCCATCTGCGGGCAGCGACTGAGGGCGTCAGGCGGACATTCATTCGTTGCCGGTGACGCCGTCGCAGGTGGTTTCCTGGGCGCCGCAGATGCCGCGCACCCAGATGGGCGCCTCGGTCCTTTGGTCCGCGAGCCAGAGCGCGGTCCGGTCGGGATCGCCCCAGGCATGCACGTCGGTGATCGCGGCATAGCCGTCACGGATGTCGGTGATGGTAACTTCGCCGCCCATCCTGCCGTGATCAGGATCGTCGACCATCGGCACGTTGCCGATCTGCGCGGCGCCCGTCGTCGGCGCCGCAAGGATCGCCGACGCACCGGGCACCTCGCTGCGGACGAAAGCGGGCAGGGTGCAGGCGGCGAGGGCGGCATGTGACGGCAGCCCGGCAAGCGCCAGACAGGCGAGCAGGCGCTTCGGGCGGCAGGGAAAGGGCCTGACGTGCGGGGCGTGCATGGGACCATCTTTCGCGGCGGTCTGCGGGCAGGCAGCGGGAACCATCGTTTCCGCAGCGGCTCGCCGATGGTAGGGGCCGGGCGAGTTCAGTCCTCAGCCATCTGGCGACGAAGCGATGCGGGGCGCATGTCTGTCCAGACCGTGGCGATATGGTCGAGGCAGGCGGACTTGGGGCCAAGGAACCCCTCGGCGGTCCAGCCAGCGGGAAGCGGCTTGCCCTCGGGCCAGATCGAATATTGTTCCTCGCCGTTCAGGACGACGGTGAAAAGCGGCTCTTCGGACATGTCTTTCTCCTGGTCTGGGGACGATGAAAGGGTAAGGCGGGCGCGAAGCGTCTGCCAGAGGGGGGGACGGTGGCGGGCGAAATCGGCTTCGAGCCGCTGGGCGGCCGCAAGAAGCGCCTGTTCCTCGCCGGGGCGCCCGACGAGCTGCACGCCCACCGGCAGCCCGTCGATGCAATCGACCGGCAGGACGATGACCGGATGGCCGGTGAGCGAGAAGGGGATGGTCAGGCCGATTGTCGCTTCCATGTAAGGCAGACGCAGCCTTCCCGCCGGAATGCGGCGCACGCTGAGCGGGCTCGGGGGTTTCGGCAGGTGACGGAAGGCGGCGGTGGCCGATACCGGAAGCAGGATCAGGTCCGCGGTTTCGAGTGCGCCGCTGACCTCGGCCCGTGCCGCGCCACGGTCGGCCTCGGCGCCTGCGGCAGTCTGCCCGGCAAGGCCGCGCAGAAGTGCCTGCCGGACCGGACGGCGACCGGAAGTGAGCGCAAGCGCACCCAGAAGGCGCCTGCGCCAGAGAGGCAGGCGGCGCGATGTGTCGCCGGTCAGGATCGCGCCATAGGCCCGCCAGGCGCGGCGCATGTCGAAGGCGCATGGCTCAAGGCGATGACCGGCCTCGGCGATCCAGGCCGATGCCTGCGCCAGTGCCGCGCGGGTCCGGGGGCAGAGCGGCAAGGGCGTGTCGGTGATCTGCGCGACGGTCAGCCGCCCCGGCGCGGCGTGGGCGGCCGGTTCGCCCGCAAGTGCTGCGAAAGCCTCGGCGAGATCGGCGCAGTCGCGCGCGATCAGGCCCGCCGACTGGAAGGGCGGGGCAGGGGCACCGCCGAAGGGCGGGATGTGGCCCGTCAGGTCGAAGCGCCCCTCGGTCATCTTCAGCGCGGCCACGCCGCAATAATGGGCAGGCAGGCGCACCGACCCGCCAAGATCGCTGCCGAGATCGAGCCGCGAGAGGCCTGCCGCGACCGCCGCCGCTCCGCCGCCGCCACTGCCGCCGGGCGTGTAGGCCGGATTCCACGGGTTCAGGACCGTGCCGAAGAGCGGGCTCATGCTTTGCGCATCGCCGCAGAGGGGCGCGAGGTTGGTCTTGCCAAGGATCACCGCGCCGGTGGCCTTCAGGCGCGCGACGAGCGACGCGTCTTCACCGGGCACATGGTCGGCAAGGGGAGGATGGCTTGCGGTCGTGCGCAGCCCGGCGGTTTCATAACTGTCCTTCACCGTGACCGGAACGCCGTAGAGCGGCCCGTCCGGCCCGTCGGCCGACAGGGGGGCGGGCGTTGCAATCGCGTTCAACTCACGCGCCTCGGGCCAGCGTTCCAACAGCCGCCGGGCATGCAGCAAGCGGTCGCCCGCCGCGCGGGCCTCTTCGGCGAGGCTGGACAGGCGCGCACTCATCCCATCAGCGCCTTCAGGCGGGCGATCAGAAGATCCTGTTCCTCGTGCAGGAAGAAATGTCCGCCGTCGAACCAGTGAAGTTGCCCCGGGGCGCTGCTTTCGCCGAACCACCCCTCGACGTCGCTTGCGGGCACACGTTCATCCCTGCGCCCGGCGAAGAGGTGCAGCGGCACAGGAAGCCGGATCGAGGGGCGGTAGTCGTACCGGTTCAGCATGGCGAAATCGGCGCGCAGGACGGGCGTGACGAGTGCCATCAGCTCCTCATGCGCCAGAACCTCGGCGGGTGTGCCGCCGAGGGTGCGCAGCCTGTCGCGGAACTGGGGCTCGGGCAGAAGATGCAGATCGTCCTTTTCCATTGCGGCAGGCCAGCGGCAGCCGGAGGCGACGAAGAGGCGCGGCAGCGGCAGATGCATGAGTGTCATGGCGCGCAGCGTCTCGAAGGCGAGAACCGCGCCCATCGAATGGCCGAAGACATGGCAGGGCTCCGGCCCGCCGAGGCGCGAGAGGGCGGCGGCGATCTGGCGGGCCTCGGCGCGCAGGTCCTGGGGCTGCGGTTCGCGCCGCCGGGGGCCCCGGCCGGGCAGGGTGACGACAGAAAGCGCGGTTTCCGGCCCGAGTGCCGCCGACCAGCCGAGGAAGGCGGACGGATTGCCGCCCGCGTAGGGAAAGACCACGAGCCGCCGCGTGGCGCCGGGTTTCGGCACATGGGCAAGCCAGTCGCCCTGGAGTGTGGCGCCCGTTGTCATTCGGCCGCCTCCGACCGGTCGTAGCGCACCTCGATCTTTCCTTCGGCCAATGTGATCACCCGGTCGGCCGTACTGTAATAGGCATCGTCATGGGTGATGGCGATCACCGCCTTGCCGCGTGCTTTCAGCTCCGGCAGCAGCTCGCGGTAGAACACCGCCTTGAACGCCGGGTCCTGATCGGCCGCCCATTCGTCGAACAGATAGACCGGCCGGTCCTCGAGCCAGGCCGAGACGAGCGCCAGCCGCTTGCGCTGGCCGGTCGAGAGATCGGTGGTCGAGAGCCTGCCGCCCGAGACGGTGACCTTCCGGCCAAGGCCGAGCCGGTCGATATAATGGCGGGCGCGGGCCTCGGTTTCCGGATCGTCACTGCCCGGCAATTCGGCAAAAAGGTGAAAATCGGCGAAGATCGCCGAGAAGATCTGGCGGTAGCGCGCGCGCTCCTCGTGGCGGACCGGCGCGCCGTCCACCTCGATCCGGCCGCTTTCCGGCGCATAGAGCCCGGCGAGGAGCAGCGCGAGCGTGGTCTTGCCGCTGCCATTGCCGCCCGCGAGGAGCAGGATTTCGCCGGGGCGGATCGCCAGATCGACCGGGCCGAGGGTGAACATGCGGTCGTCGCTGTCGGTCCGGTAGCTGTGGGTGACGCCCGCGAGCGTGATCTCGCGCGTCATCGGCAAGGCTACGGGCGGGCGGGCGTCAGGGGCGAGGCTGTCCGCGAGCCCGTCGATCCGCTTGAGCGCGACCGCCGACTGGCGGAGCGCGGGCAGGCTGATCATCGCCTCGGCCACCGGACGGACGAGATACAGCATGACGAGGACGGCGGGCAGCGCGTCGGCTCCGCCGAGCCAGGGCAGGAACAGGACCGCGCCGATCACCAGATAGAACAGGCTGTTGCCGAAATTTATCACGCGGATATAGCCGGACATGGCGCCGACATATTCCCGCGCGACGCCCGCCGCTGCCCGGCCGATCACCCCGTCCACATAATCGCTGCCGCGCGCGGCGTTCAGTTGCAGTTCCTTCGATCCGTCGACCAGCGCGCGCTGGGCGGTGTAAAGCCGGTCGATCTCTTCGCGCAGCGCGTGGATGCGGCGGATCGGGCGGCGTTCGGCCGCCTTGAAGAGGCTTGCCCCGGCGAGAAGGCAGAGAAGAACCACCGCGCAGACCTGCCAGCTGACCCAGGCGAGATAGGCGAAACAGCCGAGGATCAAGAGGAGATTGCCGATCAGAAGCGGGATGAGCTGCACCGCGCCCACGAACGTGTCCATGTCGCGGGTCAGGATCGTGTGCAGCGGCTGGCGGCCGATCTCCTGCAGGCGCCGGTGCGGCGTGGCCAAGAGGCGGCGGGCAAGCGAGAGGCGCAGCCCGAGGAGAACATCCTGGGTCAGTGCGATCAGCCGGTTTTCGGAAAAGACCCTCAGCGCGAAATGGCTGATGGCGGCGGCGAAGAAGGCGGCGGCGAGGGCCGCGCCCCGGGTCTCGGCCTGCAGGGCGCGGGTCAGGATCACCGCCATGGCGGCGGCGCTGATCCCGCTCAGCATGCTGGCGGCGATGGCGACGAGCGCGGCGCGCGGGTCGGCCTGAAAGAGGGTGGCAATCAGGCGTTTCATGGCGCGGGCTCCGCAAGAAGGGTGAGGCAGTCGCTGCCAGAGAGGCGCCAGCGCAGCATATGGTCGCGGCCCTCGAAGGCCAGGTGCAGCCGGTCGGGCGCAAGGCCGGTGATCCGGGCCTCGGTGAAGTCTGCCACCCGGCCGATGGCGGCCGAATGGGCCTTGTAGAAGGCTTCCTTGGCGGAAAAGACCAGCGTGACGAAGGCCGCAAAGCCAAGGCTTGCGGGCCGAACGGCCGCGTCGCCCGGTGCAAGGATCGCAGGCGCGAGCCGTTCGGCCTGTTCGGCGCCCATGACCTCTTCACAATCGAGACCGAGCCGTGCATGGCGCCGCGAGGCGATGGCCAGCGCCCGCCGGTCGGTATGGGTGATCGAGCCCACCGTGCCTGCGGGCCAGACCGGCGCGCGGCCGTTCTGGCCAAGCGCCTCGGGTGCAGCGAGGCGGCGGAGCGCATGGGCAGCGCATAGCCTGCCCGCCAGATATTCCCGCCGCCGCTTGCCCACCGCGCGGCCCAGCGTGTCGGGCAGGGCGATGGCATAGGCGCCAGTCTCGGCATCTTCATGGGCGAGCCCGGTTGCAGCCTCGTCCGCTGGATCGGCCTGCAGCCGCACCCCGGCCCAGACGAGGTCGGGCAGGTCGAAGGGGGCCGAGATGTCGAGCGCGCCGTCGATCATGCCGCCACCAGATAGGGAAAGGCTGGTGTCGTGAGGTGCGTGCGCAGCCGCGTCACCATTGCTTCGTCTGTGGCGAGGCCGAGTCGGTCGAAGAGCGCGCGCATCGGCGCCGTGCCGTCCGACGCGGCAAACAGCGCGCGCGCCTGCGGATCGGCGGGCTCGGCCGGGGCGGGCAGGCGTGCGGCGCGCGGCGACAGGCTGTAATGCCCGTCCTCGCCCAGAATGTAGGTGCGCGTCTCGCAGGTCGCGGGGCAGAAGGGGCGCGCGAGGAATTCGGCATTGACCTCGGCCCGGGTTCGCCTTCCCGGCCCATGGCCGAGATAGAACCAGAGCATCGGCGACTTCTCGACCATCAGGAGGTTGGCCACCTGCCAGCGGCGCATGTCATCTAGCGCGGCGAAGGCCTCGCCCGCCGGTCCGGTCAGCGCGAGGTCCCAGGAAAACTGGCCCGAGAGCCGGTCGAACTGGTTGACGCAGGGCTGGCCGAGGGCGAGGCCCGCGCGGGCGGCAAGTGCGGCGAGCGTTTCGACCGTGTAGGAATATTCGACCGGCTGCAGGAGCGAATCCGCCACCGCCGGTTCCGGCAGGTCGCGCTGCAGCGCAAGGAAATCCGCCATCGAGCCCGCCTGCGGAAAGGTCGCGACCATCTGCATCGTCATCGGCAGCTCTGCCGCGATATCGCCGCCGCGTCCGCTGGCACGCGACAGGGTGCGGATCGCCTTCTGGAAGGCGGTCGTGTGGGTGCGGTGGTAGTAATTGTAGACCATCAGCTCCATCACGCCGCACGGTCGCAGCGCGCGGGCAAGGGTGCCAAGCGGCACTTCGGGGTCGGCATTGTGATGGATGACACCGGTGCAGATCACATGGTCGAAGGCCGCCTCGTGGCGCGGCTCGTTCAGGCTCGCCTCTTCGAGCGTGAGGTTCGTCAGGCCAAGCTGGCGCGCGGTCTCGGCCGCGACCTCGAGCGAGCGGGTCGAGATGTCGGTGCCGAGGACGCGGGCGCCGGGGAAGCGCAGGGCGGTGATCACCGCCTGGTTGGTGCCGCAGCCCGCGACCCAGATGTCGCCATCGGCGGGCACGGCGGTCCCGTCGAAATCGCCCGCCTCCTGACAGAGGAAGCGCGCCTGGAAGGCAGGATCGGCCAGCGCCGTCAGGCTGAGCGGGCGCCAAGGGTAGTTGAAGCGGCCGTAGAAATCGCGGTTGATCCGGTCGATCTCGGCCGCATCGAGATCTTCGGCGGCATTGAAGGAAAGATAGTCGGTCATTCGGCTGGCGTTTCTTCGGGTTGGGGGGCGACGGCGGTCGAGCGGGAGGGCGGCGTGGCCAGTGCGGCCGCGATGCGGGCGGCCTGCTGCCCTTCGAGGATCGCGAAATGGTCTGCCTCCAGCCGCTCGGTCCGGACGCGCGGCAGAAGCCCGCGCCAGTCGGCGGTGCGTTCGTCAAGAAGCCCCTGATCGCGGGCGAGCCACAGGCGGGCGGGCAGTTCCACCGGGCCCGCCGGTTCATAGGCCGCGAGGGCGCGGGCGTTGCGCTTCCACACCGCCGCCACCTTGTAGAGGTAGGGTTGGCCGCGCGCGCCGTCCCGCTCGCCGCCGATCCGCCCGCCGATCCGCCCTGCGCGACGTTCGTCAAGCTCGCTCAGGAAGGCGGCTTCCGTCTCTGCCTCGGCCTTGCGGGTGCGCGGAAGCGGCGGGTCGATCAGGGTCAGGTCGAGGATCCGGCCCGGCGCGAGGCGTGCCATTTCGTAGGCGAGAAGGCCGCCGAAGGACCAGCCCGCGAGGCGCAAGGGCCCTGGCGGCAGGGCGGCGAGATAGGCGCGCGCCTTGCCGGTCAGGCTTTCCTCGGGCGCGCCCGGGTCGGTAAGGGCCGGGTCCTCGACCCCAAGGATCGCGGGGCCTTCCGGCAGGGCGGCGATCAGCGCCCGGTAGGCAGGCAGGTCGCCGCCGATCGGGTGCAGGAAGACAAGCGGCGGGGCGGTACCGGGGCGCAGAGTCACGGGTTGTGCGCCGGATTTGGCCGGACCTTCCGGCGCCTCAAGTGCGGCCGTGAGGTCGGAAAGGCTCAGCCGACCGGAGAGAAGCCGGGCAGGCGGGCGCTGCCCGGTCGCCTTCGCGACCGCGTCGAAGAGATCGAGCGCCAGAAGGGAATCGCCGCCGAGATCGAAGAAGGACGCGTCGGGATCGACCTCGCTGCGGCCGAGAAGGCTGGCGAAGAGCGTTGCCAGGTCTCCATTGTCGGTCCCTCTCGCAGGGGGCATCTCAGGCGCATCGAACCGCAGCACGGTTTCATGCGGCAGCGGGGACACAACAAGATGCGGCCGCCCGAGCGACAGCGCGCGGCGCAGGACCTCCATCCCTTCCCCGGCAGAGATCGCCATCGCGTCGAGCCTTTCGGCAAGCGCGGCCATCCGGCCACCGGAGGCGCGGACCTGCGCCGCCATGCCGACACCCTGCCAGGCGGGCCAGGACAGCGACAGGATGCGGGGGCCGGGGCCGGTCGCGCCCTCGGCCAGCGCGTCGAGCCAGGCGTTGGTGGCGGCATAATCGGCCTGGCCCGCGATGCCGGTTTCGGCCGAGAGCGATGAACAGAAGAGGACGAACTCCTCGGTCAGCGGCGCGAAATGGTCGAGGATCAGGCGGGCGCCGTCGCGCTTTGGCGCGAGGGTCGCGGCAAGGGCGCGGTCGGAGAGAAGCGCGAGCGCGCCGCCGCCCGGCAGCCCGGCCGCATGGATCGCGCCTGCAAGCCGGATGCCCGAGAGGCGCAGGGTTTCGGCATGTGCCGCCATCCGCCGGCCATCGGTCACGTCGCCCTGCCAGAGCGTCACGCGGGGGTGAACGGGGCCGCGGCCGCTGCGCGACAGAAGGATCACGCGGTTCGCGGGGTCTGCCAGCAGCGCCTCGGTCATCGCGGCGGCGATGCCGCCGCTGCCGCCGGTGATCAGGTAGGTGCCGTTGGGCAGCGGCGGCGCTGTAGTGGCGGTGCCGACAGGTGCGAGATCGCGGCGGAAGAGCCGCCCCGCGCGGAGCGCGAGCCAGTCGAAGGGCCGCTCTGGACCGGCGGGCGGAAGGGTGTCACGGTCGCTGCCGTCGATGAGCCTGAGGCGCAGGCCCGGAAGCTCGGCCGCCGCAACGCGGGCGAGCGCCGCGACGAGGGCGGCGGCGGGCTCGGTCATGCCTTCCGGGCCGAACGAACCGGAGGTGAAGAAAGTCACATGCGCGCCGAGGTCGCGCAGGCGGCCGCCGTGACCGCGCAGCAGCGCGAGTGCCTGGCTCACCGGATCGGAGGCTGCCGAAAGGTCGAGGCCGACATGCGCGCCGGGCGAGAGATCTTGCAGTTGCCTGTCGTCCGTCAGCCATACGGCTGCGTCGGCAGGCGCATGCCTCATCCCGATCCGCTGCCAGACCGGTTGCAGCAACCAGTCCTCGAGCGGTCGCCGCACGGGTGCGGCATCGCCAGCGACCTGCCTTGCAAGGGCCGGGTGCAGATGGTCGGTGAGGTCGAACCCGTAAGGCGGCAGGTCCCAGGCGGGGCGCGTGCCGGGCGTTTGCGGCAGGGCGGCGGCGGGAAGGCCCTCGCACCAGGCCTTCGCAAGCGCATCAGCCCCGGCCGGTGCGCTGCCCGACCAGCCCGTCGGCCGGTGGGCGCGCGCGGTGTCGAGCCCTGCGACGGCCTCCTCTGCGCCGGTGGCCGCGACAGCGGCCCGGACCGGCAGGCGGTCGTCGAGGCCGCGCGCGAGCGCGGCCGCGAGAGCGGCCGGGTCGGCCCCGGCGGCCAGCCGGTCGGCGACAGACGCCAGCCGCGCGCGCAGCGCGCTTTCGCTATGGGCGGCGAAGGGGAAGACGAGTTTGCCGTGCGGCGCCGCTTGGCTCTCGGTCGCCGCGGGCGAGAGCAGCAGGTGGGCGTTCGTCCCGCCCATGCCAAAGCTCGACACGGCGGCGAGCGGCCTTGCGTCGGGCCAGGGCTCGGCCCGCGTCAGGACGCGGAACGGAAGTCGGTTGAAGTCGAGCGCGGGATGGGCGCGATCGAAGCCGAAAGTCGGCGGCAGGCTGCTGTTCAGAAGCGAGAGAACCGTGCGGATCAACCCGGCGATGCCGGCGCCCGCGCCCAAATGGCCGATCTGGCTTTTGACCGAGCCAAGCGCCACCGCGCCCACGGGTTCCTGACCATAGACCGACGACAGGGCCTCGACCTCGATCGGATCGCCAAGTTCGGTCGCGGTGCCATGCGCCTCGACATAGCCTACTTCGGCGGGGCGGCGGCCTGCCTGTGCCAGAGCCGCCGCGATCACGCCGCGCTGTCCGGCGACCGAGGGGGCGGTGAAGCCGACCTTGCGGTTGCCGTCATTGTTGACCGCGCTCGCCTCGATCACCGCAAGGATACGGTCGCCGTCGGCCATTGCCCGGTCGAGCCGTTTCAGCACGACGATGCCCCAGCCGTTTGCGGGCACCGTGCCCTGCGCCCGGTCCGAGAAGGGGGCGCAATGGCCGTCGGCGGAAAAGATGTGGCCAGGCTGGTGGCGGTAGCCGTCTGCCGTGGCGATATCCAGCGCCACGCCCCCGGCAAGGCAGGCATCGGCCTCGTCCGCGAGGAGCATCCGGCAGGCCTGATGGACGGCGACGAGCGAGCCGGAACAGGCGGTCTGCACCGTCAGTGCCGGGCCCTCGAGGCCTAGCAGATGGGCGATACGGGTGGCGAGGAAGTCCTTTTCATGGACCACGGCGAGCCCGTAGTCGCTGGCCCCCGCCGCTTCGCCCGCCCGCAGGAGCGCGCGGTGATAGGTGTTCTCGCTGCTCGACAGCGCAAGGCCGATGCGCGGCTGGCGCCCGGGCGACAGGCCCGCATGGTCGAGTGCCTGCACCGCGCCCATCAGAAGATGGCGCTGCTGGGGGTCCATCAGCGCCGCGTCACGGTCGGTGAGGCCGAAGAAGGCGGGATCGAAGCCGAGCGGACGGTCGAGCATCGCGACCGCGTTCACATGGTCCGCACCCCGCGAGGCGCCGTGCCGGATTGCCTCGCGGCCGCTGCGGATCAGGTCCCAGAAGGCGCCGAGATCGCTGGCGCCAGGCACACTGGCCGCCATGCCGATGATCGCGACGCGCCGGTCGGCGGCGGTATCGGAGCTAGTGCCGAGAGGGGTTGCAACGGCTGCGCTCGTTGGCAGCACCGGACCGGTGGCGGACAGATGTGCGGCAAGATCGGCGATGGTCGGGTAAGTGAAGAAGTCGACGAGCTGAAGGCCGGGCAGCTCGGTCTTCAGCCGGGCATGGACCTTCATCAGCGCCAGCGATCCCGCGCCCGCATCGAAGAAATGCTGGCCGGGCGCGACCGGGTGGCCAAGCACTTCGGCGAAAACCGCCATCAGGCGGTCGCCCGGGTGGCCAGACATGGCGCGGGGCGACGGGGGCGCACCTGGCCCCGTCGAGCGCAACTGCGCGCGGTCGAGCTTGCCTGCGGGCGAAAGCGGCAGGCGGGCGCGCGGCAGGATGCGGGCGGGGCGCAGATGGGCGGGTAGAACCTCCGCCACGGCTGCGGCGACCTTTCCGGGATCGAGGGTTTCGGGCGTGACATGGGCGACGAGCGTCTCGCCCTCGGCCAGAACGGCAGCGCCGGTGACGCCCGGACAGGCGCGGAGCGCGGCCTCGATCTCTCCGGGTTCGATGCGAAAACCGTTCAGCTTGATCTGGTCGTCGGTACGACCGAGGAAGAGGAGGTCGCCCGATGCGAGGCGCCGCGCGCGGTCGCCGGTCCGGTAGTGCAGCCCGCCCGCCGGGTCGGGCAGGAAGCGATCGGCCGTCAGGTCGGGACGGTGGAGATAGCCGGACGAGAGGCCGGCGCCGCCGATGAAGATCTCTGCCTCCTCGTCCGGGCCCGCGAGGCTGCCGTCGGCGCGGCGGAGCGTGAGGCGCATGCCCGCGATCGCGCGACCGATCAGCATGGCGCCCTCTGCCTGCGGTAGCGCGCCCGCCCGTGCCCAGGCGGTGGCACAGCCGACGGTGGTCTCGGTCGGCCCGTATTCGTTGACGATCTGCGCGGCGGGGAAGCGCGCCAGCGCCTGGGATACGAGCGGCGCGGGAAGCTGCTCGCCGCCGACGACGAAAAGATGCGCGGCGGGGCCGGTGGCGCCACCGGCATAGGCGATGAGGGCAGCCAAATGCGAGGGGGTGAGCTTGAAGAGCCGCGGCTCGAGGCCGAGCGCCTCGCGCGCGAGGGCAGCGATCATTGTGTCGGTGCCGTCGCCGTCGGGCAGGATGACCGGGAGGCCCGCGAGAAGCGGACCGAAGAGCGAGGTAACCGTGGCGTCGAAGCTGAGCGATGTGCTGACGACGCCGCCCGTCAGGCCGGTCGCGCCGAGATAGGCGGTTTCGACATGGGAAAGATAATGGGCAAGGCAGGCGCGCCGGATCGGCACGCCCTTCGGGCGGCCGGTCGAACCCGAGGTGAATATGACATAGGCAAGATCGCCCTGCGGCACGGCTGCTGGCAGCGTCTGGTCAGCGCCCACGGGCGAGACGGCCGTTACCCCCGCTGGCAGTGGCGCGCTGCCGTCGGAGATGACATGGGTGAGGCGCGCGTCCTCGATCATTCCGGCAAGCCGGGCGGCCGGATAGGCGGGGTCGAGCGGCACATAAGCCGCGCCCGCGCGCAGGATGCCGAAGACTGACGCCACCATTTCGGGCGTCGGGCGCAGTGCGATGCCGACGAGCGCGCCCTGCCCCTGACCCTCGGCCAGAAGGCGGGCCGCGATCGCATCGGCGGCACGGTCAAGCGCGGCGAAGCTCATCGTCCGGCGGCCCTGGCGCACGGCGGGAAAGTCAGGCCGGTCCTGCGCATGAAGGGCAAGCCGCGCGAGCGGGTCGGGCAGCGGAGAGAGATCGGCGATCCTGCCTGCCCCGTCGGCGATGGCGGTCAGCGCCTCGGTGAAACGGGCCGCGAGGCGGGCGGCGAAGGCCGCGTCATGGCGGGTCAGGTCATGTTCGATCTGGCAGACCAGCCCTTCGTCGGTCACTGTGGCGAAAAGCGTCAGCGGGAAACGCGGCACGGTCCGTTCGGGATGGCGGAAGCGCGCCTTCAGGCCCGGCAGGCGGTGATCGGTGTTTTCCAGCACGAACATCGTGTCGAAAAGCCCGCCGTAGCTGCCCGTCGCGCGGCGGTCCTCCAGCATATGGTCATAGGCCACGTCATGGCTCGCCAGCATCGCGGCGGTTTCGCGGGCGACAGCGTCCAGCCAGTCGGATATCGGCGTCGCCGGGTCGATGCTGAATCGGCAGGCCTGGCTGTTGACGAACATGCCGACCGTCCGGTCGAACCCGTCCGGCCGCAGCCCGACCGGCACGCCAATGGACAGGTTGCTGCCAAGACCCATGCGCCATTCGGCGAGCGCAACGGCGCCGAGGAGCAGCGGAAAGAGCGTCTCGTTCCGCCGCGCGGCGAGGGTTTTCAGCCGGTCGAGGAGCGGGCGCGGCAGCGAAAAATGGCAAAGCCGTCCGGTCGGCTGGTCGGGCGCATACAGGGGATCGGCCTCGGGCGCCGGGAAGGCCGCCAGATGCGCGGCGCGGCTCTGGCGGCGGGTGCGGTAGGCTGGCGAGGCGAAGGTGGCGTCCTGCAGGCGCGGATAGCCGGAATAGTCGCCTGCGGGCGCCGGGTCCTGCCCCCGATAGAGCCGGGCAAGGTCGGCGAGAAGCAGATTGAGAGACGCGCCATCCACCACGGCGTGATGCAGGTTCAGAAGCAGGCTTTGGCCGCTGAGCGCGGCACGCAGAAGCGGGCCTTCGGCCAGGTCGAACGGCAGCGCGAAGAAGGCATCCGGGTCGGATACCTCGGTCAGCGGGATCGGGCGGGGCGGGGTGATGGTGATCATGAGCCGCCCGTCCGGCGCTTCGGCGAAGGCCGAGCGCAGTGCCGCATGATGCGCGAAGAGCCGGGTCAGCGCGGCTTCCATCGCCGGGCGGTCGATCGGATCCTCGAAATCGAAGCGCAGCGGAATGGAATAGGCGGTCGAGGCCGGTCGCATTTGCTGCAGCAGCCAGAGCCGACGCTGTTCGGCGGCGGCAGGATAGGACAGGAGCGGCGCATCGGTCGGCTGCTCGGCAGGCGCCGGGGCGGTCGGCGCGCGGGCGAGAAGGTCCGCGAGCGGCGCGCCGGAGAGGAGTTCGGCCACCGTTACTTCGACCCCCTCGGCACGGAGCCGCTGCACCAGACGCGCGGCCGACAGGCTGTCGCCGCCCATCTCGGCGAAGGTGCGCCCGGCGGGCGGCAGCGGTGTCAGTGCCAGCGCGGCCCGGTCGGCCTTGCCGTTCGGGGTCAGCGGCAGGCGCGGGCGGATGTCGTAGCGCTGCGGCAGCATGTAGGCGGGCAGGCTATCGGCCAGCGCTGCGGCAAGCCGCGCGGGCTCGGGCGCGGGCTCGCCCGCGACATGGGCAACGATCTGGCCGTCGCGCACCAGCACCACCGCCTGCCTTACGCCCGGCTCGGCCATCAGCCGCGTCTCGATCTCTGGCAGTTCGATCCGGTGGCCGCGCAGTTTCACCTGATGGTCAAGCCGCCCGCCGCATTCGATGCCTGCGGCGGTCTGGCGCCCGAGGTCGCCGGTCCGGTAATATCTTTCACCGTCGGCCCAGTCGGGCGTGACGAAACGGGCGGCAGTTTCCTCGGGCTGGCCGAGATAGCCGGACGTCAGCCCCGCGCCGCCAAGCCAGATTTCCCCCCATTCGCCGTCGGCGGCCGGTGCGCCGTCGCGGGTGATGACGGCGCAGGTCTCGCGCAGCGGCTGGCCGACCGGGATGGTGGCCGGGTGGTCGGCGCGCGCCCAGACCGACGGATCAATCGGATGGGCAAGCGCGAAGGTCGTGCATTCGGTCGGACCATAGATATTGCTGATCCGGCAGCTCATGCCGGGGTGATCGGCGCATAGACGGTGCAGGATCGCCGGATTGGCCTGTTCTCCGCCGAAGAGCACCTGGCGCAGCCCCCGAAGGACCCCGGGCTTCTCGCTGGCCAGGAGGTTGAAATAGGCCGTCGTCATGAAGGCGTCGGTCACTTCCGTGACACGCAGCCGTTCGGCGGCGCGGTCGAGATCGAGCATCTCCTCGTCGGAGAAACCGACCAGCGTCGCGCCGTTCAGAAGCGCGCCCCAGACCTCGAAACTCAGCGCGTCGAAGGCGGGGTTGGCCATATGGGCGATGCGGGCGTCCGTGCCGAGCCGGATATAGTCGGGCACGAGCGCGATGCGCAGGATGCCGCGTGCGAAGACCGGCATGACTTTCGGGTGACCGGTGGTGCCCGACGTATGGAACAGGCAGACGGGGCGGGCGGGGTCGTCGTCGAGGGAGGGCAGGGCGACTGCGTTGGCCCCGGCGGTCAACAGCGCTGCGGGAAGCGTCGGGCAGATACCGGGGGCGAGGCCACGCTCCTCTTCCGTCACCAGAAGCCGGGCCGCGCTGGTCCGCAGGAGCGAGGCGAGGCGCGCGGCGGGCAGCTTGGTGCCGAGCGGGAAGAAGCTGCACCCGGCCTTCAACGTGCCGAGGATGGCGATCAGAAGGTCGGCCGAGCGGGGAAGCGCGAGCGCCACGACATCGCCGGGTGCCGCGCCCCGTGCGATCAGCTGGCGCGCGGCGCGGTCCGACGCGGCGTCGAGCGCGCTGTAACTCAGCGCGCCAAGCAGCGCCGGGTGATCCGGACGCTGGCGGACCTGATCCTGAAAGAGGGAGACAAGCGACGTCATGGTCTGTCCTTCGGCGGCAGCAGCCGCCCGGTGAGAATCTTCTCGATAATCCGGCCGATGCGGGTCACGTCGGCACCTTCGAGCATGGTCGAATGGTCGCCGCCGGTGACCTTGAAGAGGAACGGCCCCTTGGCGCGCAGTCGCCAGAAGAAGCGCAGTGCCAGAAGCTGCAGGCGGCTGCGCCCGGCGATGGCCTGGATCAGCACGGTGCGGCCCCGGCTGGCACGGAAATCCCAGCGGCGCGAGGCGAGCGTGTTGTGATTGTAAAGCGCGTGATATTGGGCGATCTGCCCGTCCTCGATGCCGGGATACATGCCGTTGTAGGTCACGAGCTTCTGGCGGAAGGTCGCGGCATCGGCGGTCGTCTCGTCGGCCCGCAAGGCAGGATCGTCGCTGCCCATCGAATCCAGCAGGACCGCGGTCACATGGGTGATGCCGCGCTCGGCCAGCCGCCGCGCCATTTCATAAGCGACGAACCCGCCGAACGAGGCACCGGTCAGCACGCAGGGCCGGTCAAGGAGCGGTTCGACCAGCGTCAGGTAAAGGTCGGCCATCGCGCCTATGTCGGGCAGGAAGGCCTCGTCCGGCTCGACGCCGACCGACTGCACCCCCCAGACGCCGATATGGGCGGGCAGCGCCTTGGCGAGCGAGAGATAGCCATAGGCGGTGCCGCCTGCGGGATGGATGCAGATCACATTGGCCGCGCCGTCGCCCTGCCGGAAACAGACCGGGTTGGCCGAGGGCCTGCGGCCTTCGCCCGCGCGGATCAGCCCGCCCATCGCCTCGATCGTCGGATGGGCGACGATCTCGGTCGTGGCGAAGCGGGTGCCGAAGGCCTCGTTGATCCGGTAGATCGTCTTGATCGCCGACAGGGAATTGCCGCCGATGTCGAAGAAATTGTCCTTCACCCCGATCTCGGGATGCAGAAGGATCGAGGACCAGATGTCGTAGAGCCGATGTTCGATCGCGTCGCGGGGGCTTGCGGTATTGACCTGCTGGGGCCCGCCCGCGTCGAGCGCGGCAAGCGCGCGGCGGTCGATCTTGCCGCGTTCGGTCAGCGGCAGCTCGCCCAGCCAGACGAACCGGTCAGGCAGCATGTAGCTGGGCAGGACGCGGGCAAGCGCCTCGGCGATCCGTTCCTGCAGGCGGTGGGTGTCGGTCTGTGCCTCGGCCGCGACCGCATAGGCCACGAGCCGTTTGTCGCCGCGTTCGGCCACGTCGACGAAGGCGGCCCTCACCCCGGGCTGGCGCAGGATCTCGGCTGCGACCTCCTGCGGCTCGATCCGGTAGCCGCGGATCTTGACTTGGAAATCGCTGCGCCCGAGGCAGTCGAGCTGCCCGTCAGGCCGCCAGCGCGCGATGTCGCCGGTGCGGTAGAGCGTGTCGTGCCCCGGTGTGGCGAACGGGTTCGCCACATATTTCTCGGCCGTCAGTTCGGGGCGGTTGATATAGCCCGGTCCGAGGAAGGGGCCGGAGATGCAGAGTTCGCCGACGGCGCCCTCAGGCACCAGATGCAGCCGGTCGTCGAGCACATAGGCGTTGGTATTGCCGACCGGGCGTCCGATCGGCGGTGTGCCGTGGTGATCGGGGCCGAGGACGGCATAGACGGTGAAGACCGAGGCTTCGGACGGCCCGTAGATGTTCAGAAGCGGCAGGCCCCGGTCGCGCGGCAGCGGATAGGTCTGCAGCCGGTCGCCGCCGGTGCAGACCCATTCGACCGAGGCGGGCATGACAAGGCCCGCCGCGCACATCGCTTCCATCAGCCCGGTCGGAAGCCAGAAATGGCTGGGCCGCGCGCGGTCGATGGCGGCCTGCAGCCGGTCGCGGTCCGACAATGTCTCGGACGACAGGATTGCGAGGCGGCCACCCACGGTGAGGGTCGGCCAGATTTCCCACACGACCGCGTCGAAGGCGGGATTGGCCGAACAGGTATGGACCGAGCGGTCGGTGATGCCGGTCAGGCCGGTCTGCCAGAGGCACAGGTTGTAAAGGCCGCGGTGGGTGTTGATCGCGCCCTTCGGCATGCCGGTCGTGCCGGAGGTATAGACGATATAGCAGTTCTCGCCCGCATGGCGCGGCGGGTTTCCGGCGGGGCGGTGCGCCCAAGGTTCCGGCCGGTCGAGCATCAGCGCGCCGGGAAGTGCTGCAGCATCGGGCAGGCGCGATGTGGTCAGGATCACCTCCGCCCCGCAATCTTCCTGGATGCGCCGCAGCCGTTCGGGCGGCACGTCGACCGGCATCTGCACGAAGACCCCGCCCGCCTTGTTGGCGGCAAGAACGGCGATCACCATCTCGGCATGGCGGCCGGTGGCGATGCCGACGCTGTCGCCAGTGCGGAGGCCCCGCGCGATCAGGTGGTGGGCAAGGCGGTTGGCCGCCCCGTTGATCTCGCCATAGGTCCAGCGCCCGTCGCCTTCCTCGACGGCGACCGCGTCGGGCTGGCGCGCCGCCCAGCCTTCGATCTGCTCGTAGGGTTTTGGCGGGGGCTCGGGATGGTCCATCCGGACGCCGGTGCCGAGTGTCAGAAGCGCCTCCGCCTCGGCGGGCGAAACGACCGGCAGGTCGCCGACCCGTGTGCGCGGATCGCGCGCTACGGCATCGAGCAGCGACAGGAACCCGCGGTTCAGCCTTGCGATCCCCGGCGCCTCGAAAAGGTCGGTGGCGTAGGACCAGTCGAGGTCGAGCCCCGCCTCGCCCCGGTCGGCGATGGCGAGCGACAGTTCGAACTTCGCGGGTGCTACCATCGGTTCGACGCCGGTGAAGGTGAGGCCGGGAAAGGAAAAGCCCCTCTCCTCGGCCTGGGCCAGCGAGAAGGCGATCTGCACCAGCGGCGTGTGGCTGAGGCTGCGCGTGGGGTTCAGCCGTTCGACGATCATCTCGAACGGCAGGTCCTGATGCGAGAAGGCGTCCGCCGTGCGCCGCGCGCAGGCAGAGAGGAAATCGGTGAAGCTTTCCTCGGGGTCGGGGGTGGCGCGCAGGGGCAGGGTGTTGACAAGGAAGCCCACCATTTCCTTCAGCTCGTCGCGCTCGCGCCCCGCGACCGGGCAGCCCACCACCAGATCACGGGCGCCCGACCATCGGTGCAGAAGGGCGGCGTAGGCGGTGAAGAGGAGCGTGAAGAGGCTGACACCCCTGAGCCGCGCGAGGTCACGCAGCAGCGCGGTGGTGTCGGCCGGGATCGCGCCGCGCAGGCTGCCGCCTGCCGATGTCAGGACCGGCGGGCGGGGCCGGTCGGTCGGCAGGTCGTGAACGTCGGGCACGCCCTTGAGTTCGCGTGCCCACCAGTCGGCGAGCGCGGCGCCGCGCCGCTCCACCAGCTGGCGCTGCCAGCGGGCGAAATCGGCAAATTGCAGGCGCGGCGCGGGCAGCTCCTCGCCCGCATAAAGCCGCGCGAGTTCGTCCAAGAGCACGCCGTTCGACCAGCCGTCAGTCGAGATATGGTGAAGCGTGAGGAAGAGGCAGTGCGCCGCCGGGCCGGTCCGGGCCAGGCGCGCGCGCAGCATCGGGCCATTGGCGAGGTCGAAACGGGCCATCGCCTCGGCGCGGCCAAGGGCCGTCAGAGCGGCGGCGGGATCAGCCTCGGCCGAGAGATCGGCAAGGTCGAGGATCACGGGCGCGGGCGGCAGTACATGCTGCACCGCGCCCTCAGCCGTCGGGCGGACCACGGTGCGCAGGATGTCGTGCCGCGCCACAAGCGCGGTCAGGGCGCGTTCAAGCGCGGGTATGTCGAGCGCGCCCTGCACCGACAGGACGATCGGCACGGTATAAAGGCCCGCCGCTGCCTCCATCTCCTCGATCACCCAGAGACGCTTTTGCGAGAAGGAGAGCGGCTCGCCCCCCTCGGGTGCCACGCCCGGCAGGATCGGGTCGGCCTGCGCCGCCGCATCCTCGGCCAGCGCGGCGAGCCAGGCGGTGATCGCCGGTTTCTCGGTCCGGATCCGGTCCAGAAGGCCGTCCGGCACCGGCCCCTTGCCGGAAACCGCAAGCTGGCCGTCCTTCAGCCAGAGCCTGACGCCCGCGCCGCTGGCCTCGCGAATGATGTCGGCGATGGTCATATCAGGATCGTCTCCGTTTCGGTGGCGTTGTCGGGGGCGGCGGTCATGGCGATGGCGTCGAGCGCGGCGGCGAGCGCCTCGACGCTCGGCTCGGCGAGGAAGGTGCGCAGCGAGACGGCAATGCCGGTCTCGCGCTGCAGCTCGGCAAGCATCCGCAGCGCCGCGATCGAATGGCCGCCGAGGCGGAAGAAATCGTCGGTCGCGCCGACATCCGGCTGCGCGAGGATTGCGGCCCAGATTGCCGCGACCCTCGCCTCGGTCGGGCTGCGCGGGGTGACGACAAGGCGTTGTTCCCGGGTTGGAGAGGGCAGGGCGCGGCGGTCGACCTTGCCGTTCGCGGTCAGCGGCAGGGCGGCGAGCGCGACGATACGGGCGGGCATCATCGCCGGTGCAAGGCGGCGGGCGAGGCCCGCGCGCAGCTGTGCCGCATCCGGGCCGCCGACGACCCAGGCCAGAAGCTCCGCCGCACCGTCTGCGCCCGGGCGCGCCATCACCACCGCCTGCGCCGCGCCTTCGGCAAGAAGCGCGGCCTCGACCTCGGCCGGTTCGATCCGCATGCCGCGGATCTTGATCTGGTCGTCGGCGCGGCCGAGATAATCGATGGCGCCGTCGGGCCGGAAGCGGCCGATATCGCCGGTGCGGTAAAGGCGCGATCCGGCCGGGCCGAACGGGTCGGGCAGGAAAGCCGCCGCCGTCAGGTCGGGCCGGTTCAGGTAACCGCGCGCGAGGGCGACGCCGCCGATATAGACCTCGCCCGCGACGCCGGGCGGCACCGGCGATAGCCCTTCGTCCAGTACATGCATCGTCACATTCGCGATGGCCCGGCCGATCGGCACGCTTTCATCGCGCTCCGATGGCGTGCAGGTCCAGGCGGTGACATCCACGGCGGCCTCGGTCGGGCCGTAAAGGTTGTGAAGCGCGGCTTGCGGCAGCAGCTTGTGGAAGCGGCGGACGGTCGCCCGTGGCAGCGCCTGGCCCGAACAGAAGACCGCGCGGAGCGAACCCGCGGCGCCCGCATCCCCGGCGTCGAGGAAGACGTCGAGCAAGGGCGGCACGAAATGCAGCACCGTCACCGCCTCCTCCCGGATCAGGCGCGACAGGTAGGCAGTGTCGCGGTGGCCTTCGGGGGCGGCGATCACCATCGTGGCGCCGCACATCAGCGGCAGGATCAGTTCCCAGACCGATACGTCGAAGCCGATGGGCGTCTTCTGCATCACCCGGTCGTCGGGGCCGAAGCCATAGGCCTCGCCCATCCACAGCAGCCGGTTGACGATGGCCCGGTGGGGAACCGCCACGCCTTTCGGGCGGCCGGTCGAGCCGGAGGTGAAGATCACATAGGCGGTATGATCAGGCCCGGCGACCGGATCGGGGTTGGTGTCGGGCTGGTCCTGCGGCTCGTGATCCGGCCCCAGAAGCATCACCTCGGCGCCCGGGATACCGGCGAGATGCGGCTGGGCGAGGATCAAAGCGGGCCGGGCATCCTCGATCATCATCGCGCGACGCTCGGCGGGATAATCGGGCGGCAGCGGCATCCAGGCGCCGCCCGCCTTGAGGATGGCGAGGATGGCCACGATCATCTCGAACGACCGCTCGACCGCCAGGCCGACGGGCGTGTCGGGCCCGACACCGCGCGCGCGCAGGGCATGCGCCAGCCGGTTGGCGCGGGCGTTCAGGGTGGCGAAATCCATCGCCCCGCCTCCAAACCGCAGGGCTGTCCGGTCGGGGTGGCCCGCCGCCGCCCGCTCAATCAGCGCTGTGAGGGTCGTGTCGGCGTCGGCATAGACGGTCTGCGTGGCGTTCCAGCCTTCGAGCAGCTTGCGATCCGTGCCGGAAAGCGCAGGCATGTCGGCGACCGAACTGTCGGGCGTCTCGGCGACCATCCGCAGCGCGGCGAGGCAGGTGTCGGCCATACGCCGGACGGTCGTCTCGTCGATCCGGGCGCGGTCGAAGGCGAAGTTGAGCGACAAGGTGCTGCCGCGCTGCACCGCATGCAGCGTCAGCGCGAAATTCGTGGCCTCGAAAGAGGAATGATCGACCAGATCGGGTGCGTCGG
Organism: Frigidibacter sp. SD6-1; assembly: GCF_030143255.1. Classification (GTDB taxonomy): domain Bacteria; phylum Pseudomonadota; class Alphaproteobacteria; order Rhodobacterales; family Rhodobacteraceae; genus TMP-24. Next base: position 3,081 of record NZ_JARJNR010000006.1, on the reverse strand, counting down.
TCCCGGCTGCGGTGAGCGCGCGGTCCAGAACATGGAAGTTGATGAAGTTGAAGACCACATCAAAGAGCATGGCGCGGCCATGGTCCTCGACGATCTGGGCGAGCGGATAGAAACGGTGCGCGGCAAGGCCAAGCTCCGCCTCGAACAGGCGCGCGGCGAACAGGCGCCAGCTGTCGGTGCCGAGTGTCAGCCTGAGCGGCAGGCTGTTGAGGAAGAGCCCCAGCATCCGCTCGCCATCGGTGCATTCGGGGCGCGTGTGGGTAACAAGGCCGGTGGTGACATCGCTTGCGCCGCCCCAGACCGACAGCATCTTCATATGTGCGGCAAGCAGCAGCGTCCGGACCGGTACGCCAAGTTCTCTGGCACGCGCTTCCAGCCCGGCCGCGAGGCCCGCATCAAGCGCGACGGGCAGCGAGCCGTGACGCGGCGCGCCCGCTGCGGCCGGTTGGGCAGGCGGCAGTTCAAGCAGCCGATGCCCCTCGAGCGCATCGGCCCAGAAGGCGCGGGCCGCGCCCGAGGCGAGTGCGGCCTCTTCGGCATGGGCCGCGACCGACGGGTCATTGGCCAGGGGCAGCGGCGCGGGGTTTTCGCCGCGCCCGATCCGGGCCCAGAGATCGAGAAGTTCCGCCTGCAGGGCCGCGACGCTCCAGCCATCGAGGATCGCGTGGTGGAAGCTCAGGGTGATCTGCACATCGTCAGCATCCAGCACATGGACGATCACGCGCAGAAGCGGCGCCTCTTCGGCCACGAAGGGGCGCGCACGCTCGGCCTGCAGATCACGCTCGATCCGCGCCTGCCGGGCCTCAGGTGGCTGCGCCGTCAGGTCGGCGACCTCGACCGGCAGCGGTACGTCCGCCCAGACGAGCTGCATCGGGCGCGCGAAACGCTGCAGGTCGAATGAGGATCGCAGCACCGGATGGCGCGCGACGAGAAGCCTCAGCGCGGACCGGAAATGCGCCTCGTTCCAGCCAAGGCGCAGCCGGAAGGAAAAGACATCGTGATAGAGGCCAGACGCCGCCTCGGCGGCGCCATGGAAGAGCATGCCAAGCTGCAGCCGGGTCATTGGCCAGGCGGTCTCCGCTCCCTGGGGCAGACGGGCGCGATCCTCTCTGGACAGGGTCGGTGCGGTGGCGGCGGGCGCCGCAGCCGCCAGCGTCGCCAGCGCCGCAACGGTCTGATGGCGGAAGATCGCCTCGACGCTCAGCGAAAGGCCCGCCTCGCGTGCCCGGGCTGCGACCGTGACCGCGCGCATCGAATCCCCGCCCGCGGCGAAGAAATTCTCGGTCACGCCAACCGCCGGCCGGTCGAGAACCTCGGCCCAGATACGCGCGAGCGCCGCCTCGGTCGGCGTGCGCGGCGGCACGATTTCCGCCGCCGGTTCGGCGCCGGACGGGTCGGGCAGGGCCGTGCGGTCGACCTTGCCGTTCACAGTCAGCGGCAGCGCCTCGACCGCGATGAAGGCCTGCGGCACCATATAGGCGGGCAGCCGGTCGGCAAGCGCCGCCCGCAGATCGTCGGCGCCAAGGTCCGAGACATGCCAGGCCAGAAGCCGCCCGTCGCGCGCCGCCGCATGTGCGGCCCGGACGCCCGGAATGGCGGCGAGCGCCGCCTCGACCTCGCCAAGCTCGATCCGGAAGCCGCGCACCTTCACCTGCTGATCGGCGCGCCCGACATAGTCATATCCGCCATCCCGGCGGCGACGGGCAAGGTCGCCGCTGCGGTACATACGCGATCCGGGCGGGCCGTAGGGGTCGGGCAGGAACCGTTCCGCCGTCAGGTCGGGCCGGTTCAGATAGCCGCGCGCCAGCCCCGGACCCGCGACGTAGATCTCGCCGGGGATGCCGGGCGGCAGGGGCTCCAGCGCGGTGTCGAGGACGCGGATTTCCAGATCGGGGATCGGCCCGCCGATGGCGTTCGGCGCGGTCTCGTTGGCGGTCAGCGGCTGATAGGTGACATGGACGGTGGTCTCGGTGATCCCGTACATGTTCACAAGCTGCGGGCCTGTGTCGCCCTCGGCCGCGAACCAGGGCGAAAGCGCCGCCCGGTTCAGCGCCTCGCCGCCGAAGATCACGCGGCGCAGCGCAAGCTTCGGCGCCGCGCGGCCCGTCCGGTGGGCGACGAGCTGCTGGAAGGCCGAAGGCGTCTGGTTGAGGATCGTCACGCCTTCCTCGACCAAAAGCCGCTCGAAGGCGGCGGGATCGCGCGAGGTGGCCCAGGGCACCACCACAAGCGTACCTCCGTGCGAGAGCGCGCCGAAAATCTCCCAGACCGAGAAATCGAAGGCGAAGGAGTGGAAAAGCGTCCAGACATCGCCGGGCCCGAAGCCGAACCAGTGATCGGTGGCCGAGAACAGCCGGACGACGGACTGATGACTGACCATCGTGCCCTTTGGTCTTCCTGTCGAGCCTGAGGTGTAGATGAGGTAGGCGAGGTTCTGGTTTGTGGTTCGGGTTTTGGGGTGAGTGTTTGGGTGGTGGGATGTGTTGGTTGTGAGGGTGGTGATGGGGGTTTTTGTGATTGGTTCGAGGCGGGATGCGGTTTTTGCGTCGGCGAGGATGAGGGTTGGGTTGGCGTCCTCGATCATCATCGCGAGCCGTTCGTCGGGATGGTCGGGGTCGAGGGGCAGGTAGGCGGCGCCGGTCTTGAGGATGGCGAGGAGGCCGGTGATCATCGCGGCGGAGCGGTCGGCGGCGAGGGCGACGATATGGTCGGGGCCGAGGGTGCGGGGGGCGAGGTTTCTGGTCGCCGCCTCGGCGATCAGGTGGTGGGCGAGGCGGTTGGTCTCGGCGTCGAGCTCGGCGTAGGTCAGGCTCAGCGCGCCGTCGCGCAGCGCGATGCGGCCCGGGTGGCGGCGGGCGGCCTCGGCGAAGAGGTCGGCGAGCGTGGGTCCGGCGGTTGGCCCGGCGGTTGGGCCGGGGGTGGGTCCGGGGGTGGGTCCGGGGGCGTCGCTGGTGGCGTCGCCGGGGGCTGAGGGCTGCTCCGTAGCCCGGCCCGTGGCGGCGGGGCTGCCCTCTTCGCCGCGGCCGGGCGGCAGGGTGGGCGCGGCAGCGGGGGTGGCTCCGGGTGCGGGTCCGGGCGCGG
>NZ_JARJNR010000005.1 GCF_030143255.1 Frigidibacter sp. SD6-1 | reverse complement strand
TCCGTCCCTTCGTTGGGTCGGACTCTAGTTCCTAATGGAGGAAAAATCCCGTGGCAGGTCAGCTGCCTTCAGCCCGACCGGGCAGCCCGCGCGCATCACCCTGCCGGACGGGACCGAATGGCAGTTCACCTATGATGCCGAGGGGCGGATTCTTACAACCCGCTACGGCAATGCGGGCACGACACCCCCTGCCAGCACCTATACTTACGATGTGATCGGCCAGCTTCTGACCTACACCAACACCCGCGGCAAGACCTGGACCTTCACCTATGACGCTGCGCGCCGCCTGACGAAGACCGTGAACCCGTCGGGCGATACCGCCTCCTACAGCTACGACCTGATGGGCAACCTGACGCGCACGGAATATTCCGACGGCGCCGCGCCCGCGACCTTCTGGGCGGAGACGGAGTTCGACGCGCTCGGCCGGGTCCTGCGCCAGCTTGGCGCCAATGGCCAGGTCTGGGCCAATACCCACGATGTCGAGGACAACCTGACCTCGGTCACCGATGCGATGAACTTCACCGCCTCGACCGCCTATGACGCGCTGAACCGCGCCATCACCGAGACCGACGAGGAAAGCTACCAGACCGGCATGGCCTATGACGAGGCCGACCGGATGACGCTCTACACCGATCCCCGCAGCCTCTCGACGAGCTTCACCTACAACGGTTTCGGCGATGTGATCGGCGAGACGAGCCCCGACCGCGGCACCATCGCGATGAGCTATGACAGCCGTGGCCTCGTCGCCTCGCGCACCGACGCGCGCGGCATCACGGCGCTTTACACCTACGACAATGGCGGCCGGATCAAGAAGATCGACTATTCCGGCGGCGCGGCCGAAGACCTTTGGTTCTTCTACAATGCCCAGGGCAAACTGAGCAAAATCAAGGACAGTTATGTCGACCTCTCGATGAGCGACATCGTCAGCACCAGCGTCGGTTACATCACGGGCCGGAACTTCACGCTCGCACCCGGGCGCAGCTATTACGTGCAGGAGCAGGCCAACTATGACGGCGATCCGCTGCGCATCCGCTATCCGGCGCCGTCGTCCGACTTCATCCATTACACGCTCGACGATGACGGGCGGGTGATCCGTGTCTCCTGGCAACCGGGCGGCACCGGCCCCCTTACCACGCTCGTCGACAATATCACCTATCTGCCCAACGGGCCGCTTGCCGTGATGAAGTTCGCCGATGGCTCGATTGAGGAGCGTATCTATGACGAGAGCTACCGTCTGATCGCCCTGACCGATTCCCAGCGCCCGGCGATCTTGCGCGATCTGGAGCTGTCCTACGACACGCGCGACAATCTGACGGGCATCGCCGACCTGCTTGCGCCCTCGAACAACGAGAGCTTCGCCTACACGCCACGCGAGGCGCTGTCGTCGGCCTCCGGCCCTTATGGCGCTTATGGCTTCCTCTATGACGGGGTCGGCAACCGGGTGGAGCAATCGACGCCTTCGGGGGTGGAGAGTTACGCCTACCCTTCCACCTCGAACCGCCTGACCACGGTCAGCGCCGGGGCCGGGGCGCCGCGGGCCTTTACCTATGACGCGGCGGGGAATGTCATCACCGACCAGCGCGGCGGGCTGGCCTATGGCTATGGCTACAATGCGGCGGGGCGGCTTTCCGCGGTCTCGCTCGGCGGGGTCGTGCAGGGCAGCTACCGTTACGACGCGCTCGGGCGGCAGGTCTCGCGCACGCTCGCCTCTGGGCAGGTGATCCATTCGGTCTTCGATTCGGCCGGGCACCGGCTGGCGGAATATGACGGGGCGACGGGCGCGCTGATCCGGTCCTATGTCTGGCTCGGCGACCTGCCGGTGGCTGTGATCGAGGGCGGGCAGGTTTATCTCGTGCGGGTGGACCATATCGGCCGGCCGGTCTTTGCGACGACGATGGCGGGGACGGTGGTGTGGCGGGCGAGCTACCTGCCGTTCGGCGGCGTCCATGTGACCACCGGCGCGCCGATCGACCTGCGGTTTCCGGGGCAGTGGTTCCAGATGGAGAGCGGCTTGCACCAGAACTGGATGCGGGACTACGATCCGACGACGGGGAGGTACATCCAGGCCGACCCGCTGGGGCTGGTGGATGGGGCGAGCGTCTATGGATATGCGCGGCAGAACCCGGGGCGGTGGATTGATCCGAGGGGGGAGTGTCCATGGTGCGTCGGGATGTTGATCGGTGCCGGTCTCGGAGCGATATCTGGCTACATGCTTGACCAGGCAATTGGCGACGGATGCTACACTTGGGAAGAACTTGCCGTGGACGCGACGTTAGGCGCGATCTTTGCCGGTGGCGGCTTCTGGGCGACTGGGGTTAGGCGCGCGGGCACGGAATTCTCCCATGCCGTACCGTCGAGAATCATGAACAATGGGAGCGATTTCATGAGGTGGCTAAATGGGCGCTCAAACCCTTATAGGGCCTTGAATGGGAATTACGTCACGCCAGGCTTCCACGCGGCGACGGATTACTACCGACGGATCCGAAATGTACCCGCCGACCAGATGTACGATGTCGTGACCAGAACTATTCTTAGAACGCCAGGTTGGATCGGAGGGGGCTTACTGGGCGGTGTAGCAGGGGAAGTGGTTGGACCATGAATGGAAAGGTTGACATAGCGCCTGGCGCGCTCGCGTATCCGGTTCTGCTGGCGGAAAACCGAAGGCGAAAGTACACAGTCATGGACATTGTGCGCAAGCAGTCAAACTACATTACCTTTAGTCGGATGCCCAAGAAAGGTAAATTTGTTGAAGGGCGTATTTTTGACTCGGCAGGGTTTTGCTTCGAATATAGCGGCGAATGCGGATGGCCAAGATTCGGACCTGTCTCTTCTGCCATCTTAGAGCCAATTTTAATTCCAGCGATGTTATCAAAGATTCAACAGCATTTCTTCTACTTTGGGCCGCATCTTGTGGGCACGCGGAGAGTCCCCATAGAAGAATATAAACGGCAAGTCTTAGCCTCAATCCGTCAACTCGGCATGGGGCGCAGATCGGAGCAGCTTTCCCGCGCTATTGATGATGCGCCGGATGCGCGGGGCGTTATTGAGGCGGTCGATCGATGGCGTTACCATGGGGGGCTGAGGGATGCTGACGGTCATCCTATCCGGAATGGAGCTTAGCCAACACCGGGACGTCGACTCGTTCTCGAGGCTTGGCCCGCAACTTCTCCATCGTCGTGATCGAGGGCGGGCAGGTTTATCTCGTGCGGGTGGACCATATCGGCCGGCCGGTCTTTGCGACGACGATGGCGGGGACGGTGGTGTGGCGGGCGAGCTACCTGCCGTTCGGCGGCGTCCATGTGACCACCGGCGCGCCGATCGACCTGCGCTTCCCGGGGCAATGGTTCTAGATGGAATCGGGGCTTCACCAGAACTGGATGCGGGACTACGATCCGACGACGGGCCGGTACATCCAGGCCGACCCGCTGGGGCTGGTGGATGGGGCGAGTGTCTATGGGTATGCAGGACAGAATCCCGGACGCTTCATTGACCCGAGGGGTGAGTGCTTCGGTCCGGCCGCCCCACTGCTGCCAGCTTGCATCGGCTTGGGATGGATGCTCTATGACTACCTGTCCGACGACTGCTACACCGTCGGAGACTTTTTCTATTCGCTCTTCTCGAACTTTTCCCCCTGGAAGGCTCTTCGCTGGGCTACGAAAGCCTGGAACAAGGCTGGCGGTGGCGGCGGAGGACCAGGAGGGGCTGGTGGCGGCAATGGCTTCACCGATGGCCCGGAAGCACGCCTCCGTTCCAGGGTCCTCCTTGCACAACAGTTCGGTGCGGAACTCAGTCCAGGGAGTACGGGCCTGACGGCTATCCGAAGACGGATCGGGATTGGCCACATCCAGATGAGAAGGTTTCGGCTCTCAGGACCAAGTTCATGACTGGACTCGACCGAGCGACGGCGGGTCGCCTACTCATGTTGACCGCGGGCCGCCGCTGCTCCCGCGCCCGGGAGACCCCCCTCCGCCACGTGGTCCATATGTCCCGCCGACGCACTGATGCAATACTGAAACTTTTGCCGAAGCACCGAGGATACGGAAAATGAGCAAGGAGTCACGACTGATCACCGACAGTCATGGCATTCTAACCGGGGTTGAATATCATGACGGAATTCTTTGCCATATGGACGTCGATCTGGAGCACAAAACGATAGGGGTAGTAATCAATAGTTCTTCAGGTGCCAAGACCAAGATATCGTTGAGTGGAATAAAAATGCTTCGCATTTCAAACTTTCTTGATGGTAATATCGTATCGTATATTCATGTCGACGATATAGATCATTTTTCTAGGAAGTTCATTGACAGAACGGTAAATGCATGGCGCGCAATTTTTCAAGAGACCCTGACTGAGGACAATCTCGTTCTCGAAGTTGTGCGAGTGTGTAATCGATATGTTGGCTGCAAGCTTGTTAGTTTAGAGACATCGTGCGGATGCTCAATCACAGCTATTGCTCGGAATGTTGACGCATATTGAGACCGGCCTCCCGGGGCTGCGCGGCTTTTCTGCTCGCTTCGGCGCTATAGTCGCCTCCGCGCCGATCGCCGTTCAGGCGATCCGCAGCGTTGTTGCTTCGTCGAAGAAATGCAGCCGCCGGATGTCGAGATGGAGTGTCATCCGGCCGGACGGCGCCGCCAACCTTTCGGCGGCCACCCGGGCGACGAAGCGCGCGCCGGAGCCCAGCGTCTTTTCGCCGTCGTTGAGGACGGTCAGCAGCTCGCGCCCGACCTCGGGTGTGGGCAGGTCGAAATGCAGGAAGGCATCCGGCCCCACAAGCTCGGATATCGTCACGTCGACGCTCATCTCCTGCGACATCATCGCCGCGCCGTGCGGGGCGAGCGAGACATATTCGGGGCGGATGCCCATGATGACGCGCCGCCCCGCGTGGGCGCGAAGGGCCGCGAAGACGGGCAGGTTTTCGGGTGTCAGCGCCAGGTCGGTGTCGGTGCCGACGATCCGTGCCGAAAGGGCCTGACCTGCCGCCGTGATATCGGCATAGACGAAGTTCATCGCGGGCGAACCGATGAAGCCCGCGACGAACATGTTGCGCGGCTCAAGATACAGCTGTTGCGGGCTGTCGCATTGCTGCAGGTTCGTCGCCTCGTCCGCCCGGTGCGGCGACAGGACGGCGACGCGGTCGCCCAGCGTCATCGCCTCGACCTGGTCATGGGTGACATAGACCGTGGTTACGCCCAGGCGCTGGCGCAAGAGCTTCAGTTCCGCGCGCATCTGCACCCGGAGCTTGGCGTCGAGGTTCGACAAGGGTTCGTCCATCAGGTAGATCGCCGGGCTGCGCACGATGGCGCGGCCCATCGCCACCCGCTGGCGCTGCCCGCCCGACAGCGCACCGGGCTTGCGGTCGATCAGCGATTCCAGATCGAGGATGCGCGCCGCCTGCAACACCTTTTCCCGCGCCTCGGCCTTGGGCACCTTCCGCTGGCGCAGGCCGAAGGCCATGTTCTCGAACACGGTCATGTGGGGGTAAAGCGCGTAGTTCTGGAAGACCATCGCCACGTCGCGGTCCTTGGGATCGACCGCGCTGACATCGCGGTCGCCGAGGAAGATGCGCCCCTCTGTCAGGCTTTCAAGTCCTGCGATCATCCGCAGAAGCGTGGATTTGCCGCAGCCAGAAGGACCCACAAGCACAAGGAACTCTCCGTCCTCGACCGTAAGCGACACGTTCTTGATGGCGCGGACCTCGCCGTATTTCTTGCCGACGCTGTCGATGGTCAGTGATGCCATTCGCTGGGTCCCCTCAATAGGCGATGTCGACCGGCCGGCCGCTTGAAGCGCTGTCCTCGATCGCAGACAGGATGCGCGTGACGCGCAGCCCGTCCTCGACCGTGGCCAGCAGCGGCGCGTCGGTCAGGACGGCATCGACGAAGCGCGCGATGGATTCGAAGACGAAGCCGCCCACCCGGCCGACCCCCACCGGCGTCACCCCGAACAGGTCGCGGTACTTCAGCCCATGCCCGGTCATCTGCCGGTAGGCGCCGTTGTGCGAGGGGTTGAGCTGGATCTGCCCCTTTTCGCCGACCAGCCCGATCTCCAGGTCGAAGACCTGCGGATTGTCCGGCGACAGGACCCAGCTGTTCTCGATCGTCATCACCGTGCCCCTGGAAAATTCCAGCATCGCCAGATGCACGTCGGCGGTATCCACGCCCTTCGACGCCAGATAGCCGTCGCGCCGCATGGCAAAGACCCGCACGACATCGTCGTCGAGGATGAAGCGCAGCGCGTCCACCAGATGCGAGCCGAGGAACCAGAGCGCAGAGGACCGCCCGGCCCAGCTGAGCATTTCCAGAGGAACGAAGGTGGTGTTCGACAGCCGCCCCGAACCGTGGATCAGCTTGCCCAGCGTGCCCTTCGCCACCTCTTCCTGCGCGGTCGCGATGGCCGGGCTGACCCGGTTGTGGAAATCGACCATGATCTTGCGGTCGCTCGCATCGGCGGCCTTGCGGATCGCCTCGGCCTCTTCGACCGAGGTGGCAAGGGGCTTTTCGCTCAGCACATGCTTGCCTGCGTCCAGCGCATCGACGATCAGGGGCGTGTGGGTGAAGTCGGGCGTCGCGATCGTCACAGCGTCGATGCCGTCCATTGCCAGCATCTCGCGGTGGTCGGTGAAGGCGCGGGTGCCGTCGTGGTTCTTCGCCATCGCCTCGGCCCGGTCGCGGTTCACGTCGCAGACGGCGACCAGCCGGGTGTTGGGCAGGGTCGAGAAGACATGGGCGTGCTGCGCCCCCCAGATGCCGGAGCCGATGACGGCAACGTTCAGTGTTTCCTTGGTCATTCCTTTATCCCTTTACCGCGCCGAAGGTCAGGCCCCGGACCACGTATTTGTCGAAGACGAGAAAGATGATCATGGGCGGCAGCATCGCGATCAGCGCCGCCGAGGCGATGAAGCTCCAGGTCACGCCGGTCGAGGCGAAATAACCCAGGGTGCCGATGGGCAGGGTCGCCGTCTGCTGCGAGGACAGCACCAACGGGAAGGCCGCGTTGTTCCAGGCGAAGACGAAGGCGAACATCGAGGTGACGATCAGGCCGGGCCGCACCAGCGGCAGGATGATCCGCATGAGGATCGTGCCGTAACTTGCCCCGTCCACCCGCGCCGCTTCCTCGATCTCGACCGGAACCTCGTCGATGAAGCTTTTCATCAGCCAGACCGAAAAGGGGATGGTCAGCGTCTGCATCACCAGGACCATCGACAGATAGGTGCCCGCAAGGCCGATATTGGTCATCAGGATGAAGTAGGGGATGAGGAAGGCCACAGGCGGCGCCATCAGCAGGCCCAGATACCACAGCATGATGAACTTCTTGCGGCGGATCGGGAACCGGCTGAGCGCATAGGCGGCGGGGACCGAGAAAGGCAGGTTCAGCAGGACCGCGCCCCCGGCGACGATCAGGCTGTTCCTGACCTGCTTGGCATTCGCGCCCGGCTCGATCAGCGTGTGCCTCAGCGCATCCAGCGTCGGCTCGAACGCGAGGACCGGCGGCATGGTGAAGGCCGTCGATGGCGGCCGGATCGCCAGAAGGATGAACCACAGGATCGGACCGATGAAGAAGATCAGCACCAGCGCCAGCAGGGCGTAGATGACAAGCGTCTTGAGGGGCGTGTTCTGGCCGATCATCCTACCATTCCCAGTTGCGGAAGGCGAAGAAGGCGTAAAGGCCGACGATCGCGTTCACGATGATCACGACAAGCCAGGTCGTGGCGCTGGCGATGCCGATGTTGAAGTCGATCAGGCCCTGCTGGTAAAGCGTATAGCCCAGCGTCCGCGACGATGTGCCGGGACCGCCGCGGGTCAGGATCAGCACCAGATCGAAGGTGTTGAAGAGCTGCATGAACCGCAGGATCAGCACGATCACCGCCGTCTTCATGATCAGGGGCAGCTTGATCCGCCACAGGATCGTCGCGGCCGAGGCGCCGTCCAGACGCGCAGCCTCGATCAGGTCGGGCGAGACGGACAGAAGCCCGGCATAAAGTGTGATGGCGAAGAAGGGTGTCCACTGCCAGACATCGGCAGCCAGGATGGCGATCAGCGACGTGCTCGCGCTGCCGAGGATGCCGGCCGAAGGCGGGTCGAGTCCGATCGACGAAAGCCCCCAGGTCACAAGCCCGCCCGAGGGATCGTACATGTAGCGGAAGAGGAACCCGACGACGATCGGCGCGATGGTCGTCGGCATGATCAGGATGGCGCGGCTGATGCTCATACCCGGCATCCGGTTGGCCAGAAGAAGCGCGATCGCAAGGCCGAGGGCGAATTCGATGGCCGTGCCGCTGACGGTCAGGACGAGCGTGTTCCACAGCGATGGAAAGAATTCCGACCCCTGCAGGACCATCTTGTAGTTCGCGAGGCCCACGAACATCACGGGTTCCGAACTCGTCTGAAGGTTCCAGAAGTAGAAGCTGTTCTTCAGGGCAAAGATCAGCGGATAGGCGATCAGGGCGACCAGAAGGATGACCGAGGGCGCGATCAGAAGAATGGGCAGGTACGACCGAACCCGCTTTGGCGGGTGGCGGGTCGGCACCGATGGATCAGAGGCGACAGCTTGCATGGCGTCTTCCTTCACGCGGCCTCTGCCGGCGAGAGTATGAACCGGGGTCGGAATGACGGCCAGCCCCGCGCCGGGAGTGCGCGCGTGGGCTGGCCGGATACGCGTGTCAGCCGAGGCTTGCGATAAGATCCTTGGTCGCTTCCAGCGTATCGTCGAAGCTTGGATAGCTGTAGGGGATGAGGAAGTTACCCTTCAGCGTATTGGTGAACAGCGTGTCCGCCTGGGCCAGCGCCTCTTCCGGCGTGCTGCTGCCGATCAGGACCTTGTTGAGCTCCAGCCCCAGAATGCCTTCCAGCGTCGTATAGACCGGCGCCGGTGGCCGCGCGATCTTGCCGTTGCCGGCCTCAAGCATGCCCAGCTGTTCGCCCAGATAGGGGTAATGCTCGGTCAGGTCGCTGTCATTGTAAAGCGACCGGCGCGCGAAGTCCGAGAACTGGTAGCCGTACTTGTCGACCAGCCCCATCTTCTTCTGGGTCGCGGCCGAGCTGGACCATTTCAGGAACTGCCATGCGGCGTCGGACTTTTCGGTGGTCGAGGGAATGCCGAAGCTCCAGCCGCCGAGGCTGATCGTCTGGGGCTTGTCGCCATAGGTCGGGATGGTCGTCACGCCGAAATCATCGGCCACGACGGATTTTTCGCCGGTCATGTAGCCGTTGTTGCGGATCAGATAGAAATAGGGCGTCCACCAGTAGAACATGCCGATGTCGCCCTGGCTGAAGCGGGTGCCGGCATCGAACCAGAGGTAGTTGATCGCCTCTTCGGGCGACAGGCCGTAGAGGGTCTTGTATTCCTGCACCGCCGCCAGCATCTCCGGCGAATTGACCGCTGGCGTGAAATCCCATTCGCCCTGCGGGAATTGCTGGAACCAGCGCGCGCCGTGACTGGCCGCAACCTGGCTGAACATATGCACGATGGGTGTCGGCTGCGATCCGCAGATCACCGTGCCCTTCATGTCGGTGCCGCCGACATTCTGGCCGTGGATGCGGCCGAGGATGTCGTTGTATTCTTCCCATGTCCAGTTGCCCGAAGGCGCGCCGATCCCCAGGGCATCGAACACCGACTTGCGGTACATCACACCCTGCCCATAGGCCGCGATCGGCACCGTGGCGAGATGGCCGCGCCAGGTGTTGAGCGAATAGAGCACCTCGGGGATGAAATCGCCGATGTTGAATTCCTCATCGCCCTTGGCCATCTCGTCAAGCGTCTGGATCCAACCGTTGTCGACATACTGGCCCGACCACATCTGGTCGACCGTCACGACATCCGCATCCGATGTCTTCGAGACGAAGGAGGACACCAGCCGCGCCTGCATCGCGTCATAAGAAAGCGATTCAAGCTCGACTTTCACGCCGGTCTCTTCGGTGAAATCGCCGATGATCTCCTTCAGCGCGAAGAAGAACGGGTCCTCGACGCAGAGAACCCGGATGGAATCGGCGCCCTGCGCGAGCGCCGGTGTGGCCAGCGGCCCGAGTGCCGCCCCCGCCGTCGCGGCAGCGGATGTTTTCAGAAAGCTGCGCCGGGAAACCCGTCCATGTCGGTACATTCTTCGCTCCTCCTGTTGGCGGGGTGATGTTGGATCGCCACCCTTAATATGTTTGTGAGTCGCACAAATTAAATATTTTGTCAAAGGATTGTTCGAAGGCTATGATCCCGGCATCACGCCAGAACCCTGAGGCGGCTTGAAATGACCAGTAAAAACAAAGTCTTGGATCATGCGTCCCTCACAGCGCGCAACAGCACACCGGTTGCAGACGGGCCAGAGGACAGCGGCTTTGCCATCTTTTCGGCCACGCAGATCGGCGAATCCAACAAGCGCCGGGTTCTGCAGATGCTGTTCGATCTGGGGCCCACCAGCCGCGCGGAGCTGGCCCGGCTGACGGGCACCAAGCGGACGACAATCACCGGAATTGTCCAGCCGTTGATCGAAGCGGGCCTCTTGATCGAGGTCGATCCCAACGAGAAACGCGGCGTCGGAAAGCCTGCCCGCCCCTTGTGGTTCTCGGCCTCGGCCGCGCCGGTCTGCGCGGTCTTCCTCATGCCCGACAAGGTCGAGACCGCGCTGATATCCCTGACCGGCGGGGTTTCGGCCCACCGCCAGGTTCCGATCGCGCCCGGCAAGCGGAACCGCGAAACCTATATCGACGCGCTCGTCGCCGGGGTGGATCACGCGCTTGCGCAGGCGCCGCGCCAGGCGCTGGGCATCGGGGTCGCAGTGGGCGGCATGGTCGATCCCGCGGACGGCTCCATCGTGGCGATGAACCTGGCGCCGGCGATGGCGGGCCTGGGGTTGCGGGACCTTCTGGAGGATCGCTTCGCGCTGCCGACGATCGTCGATCACCATCCTCGTGCCCTCCTTCTGGGCGAAAGGTGGTTCGGCGCGGGCCGCGGCATGGGCAATTTCGCTGTCATATATGCCGACGAGGTTCTGGGTTGTGCGATGTATCTCGACGGCAAACCGTTCAGGGGCCCACATGGTTCCGGCGGCGAACTCGGTCACACGATCGTCGACCTCAATGGCGGCACCTGCACCTGCGGCAAGCGCGGCTGCTGGGAGACGGTGGCGACCCTTGGCTGGCTGCGCGACCGGGCGGCCGAGGCGGGCCTGCCGGGCGCCGAGCGGCTGGACAGCGAGAGGCTGGTCGATCTGAGTGCCCAAATGCCCGCCGCCGGTGCGCTGCTGTCCCGTTATGCCCACAATATCGCGATCGGCATTGCCAATCTGCAGACACTGCTGATGCCGGACAATTTCATCATCTACGGCGACGTGCGGCGCGGAGGCGAGATCATGCAGCAGTTCCTGACACGCGAGATCAGCGGTCTGGCGGCCTCCTTGCCGGGCAATCCCATCACCGTCTTCCTGGGCCAGAACGAACAGACCATCACGCTGCAAGGGGCGGCCGGGCTCATCGTCAGCAAGCAGCTGGAAATCGAATATTGATTTTCCGGCCCCGGCCGGTTGTCAGCCCAAGCAGCCCTCTGCGTGACGTGCCGGCAGGCTTCGGCCTGCCCGGCTGCCCGTCACCACCATCAAACTGCCGGAACCGTTCGGGATAAAGTGCGGGCCGCCGTTCGGGCCGGTGAAGCTGCCCCGAGCAATGCGATTCAGACCGTTCCCACCGGCGCGGCCGCCCGGCAAGTCCCCCGGCGTGGCGTTGCTCCTCGGTCGTGCACCGTGGCAAGTGGGCTGCCCACGGCACTTTCGTGAAACATGACCGCTCACACGAGGTTCGCGACGAAAGGTTGCCGCCGGTCGCGATGCCGCGGTCCTGCACCGAGCGGACGGAACCTCCACCCAGATGCAGGCGTTTCCCTGGAGGCCGCGCGGTGCCTGCAGAGCTTAGCGAAAATGAGTAACGCAATAGAGCCGTTCGATCCCGTCCGGATGTTTCTCGGCACCGATCCCGCGCTGTTCTACCTCGAGATCGTCTTTCGAACCTGTCTTGTCTATGCCTATTCGCTGCTGCTGATCCGCTGGATCGGCGGACGCGGCATCGCGCAGATGTCGATCGTCGAATTCCTGCTGGTCATTGCGCTGGGTTCGGCCGTCGGCGACGCCCTGTTCTATCCCGAAGTGCCGTTGCTGCATGCGATGCTGGTGATCACGATCGTCATCCTCATCAACAAGGCTCTGGATCTGGCCGTCGTCCACTCCCTTTCTTCCAGGCGCGGAACCGCGCTGGCTCGCCGGCGTTCGTCCCGATAGCGGACAAGAGGCATCATGAGCTGGAGAACCCCTTTCACGGCCCTGCTGACCGTGCCGGCCACGATTGCGCTGGCCATTGCGTTCTGCGCTGCGGCCATCGTCTATCTCGAACACCGGCTGGGCACACCCGGCTGGCTGCTGCCGTTGCCGCCCGTCGAGGCGCGGGTGATCCTGTCGATCGTGGCGACGGCTGCGATGACGGCCCTGTCCCTCGCCTATTCGCTGACGCTCGTCGTCTTCACCCTGGCCGCCTCCAGCATTGGTCCGCGGCTTCTCAAGCGTTTCACCACCGAACGCGGAAACCAGATCACCGCAGGCCTTCTGGGCGGAACATTCCTGTTCGCCCTCACCGTTCTCGGAACCTCGGGAAAGGAACCGTCCCGGATCGCGACCTTCATCGCCGGCCTCTTGGCGGCCGCCTCGGTCGTGCAGCTGATCTGGTTCGTCCGCGCGGTCGCACAGTCCGTGTCGATCGACGACGAGCTGGCAAAGATCGCAGGGCGCCTGCGCGACGGGCTGGCGCGGCTGGACCGCCACAGCGATGGCGACGCCGACATCCCGCCCGACGCCGCCTTTATGCCTGCGGTGGCGGCAAGCGATACCGGCTACCTCGCCGGTCTCGACCGCAAGGCTCTGGTCGCGGCTGCGGTTGAAGGAGACACCATCCTGAAGGCGAACCGCGCCGAGGGCGACTATCTTCTGCCCGAGACCGTGATCCTCAGCGCGAAGGGCGCTCTTTCTGAAGAGGCGCGCCAGAGGCTGGCCGAAACCGTGCAGCAGGAACCCGCCCGGTCAGATACCGGCACGGTCCATTTTTCGGTGAACCTGATGGTCGAAATCGCGCTCCGCGCCCTGTCACCGGGGGTCAATGACACGTTCACGGCGCTGGCAGTGTCCGACATGCTGTCGGGCGCGCTGGCAAAGGTGGCCGCCACCGACCCGCGGCCGGAGGTTCTGCGCGACCCCGAAGGACGGCCGCGGGTGATCCTGCCGGGGGTTTCCTTCCCGCAGCTTCTCGACACCGCCTATCATCCGCTGCGTCAGGCTGCAGGGGGCAATGTGCTGATGGCGGAAGGGCTTGCACGCGCGCTCAGGCGGTTGCACGGGGTCGCCGGGACCAACGGGCGACAGGCGGTCGAGACGCATGCGCGCCTTCTGAGAGAGACGCTGAAAGAGGGCGGACACCTGCCTGCCGACCTTGAAACCGTGATCGCCCTCACCTCGGATATGACCCGGGCGTGAGTGATCGGGGAACCGTAGGCCCGGTGCAGGCGTTTACCGGATGGGGCAGGCTAGCTCGCCCTTGAAGGAGTGTATCTGCATGAGACGCCTCATCCTGTCGACCGCTTTCGCCGCGCTTGCCGCCCCGCCAGCCCTGGCGCAGGACGCAATCTTTCGCACCGCGGGCGGGCCAGAGGATATCGCCCTTTCCGAGCTTGTGGACAGGCCGATCTACGCAGTCGGCGCCTCGCAAGAAGAGGGAAAAGCGATCGGCACGGTCGGGGATCTGATCCTTTCGCGTGACGGGGCGGTCGAAGCCCTGCTTGTCGACATCGGCAGCCTTTCCGCCCCGGGCGCGCGCCGCATAGCTGTGGCCATGGGCGCGGTTCAATTCGAGCCGGACGGGTCCGGCGGCGATATGCGCTATCGTCTGGTCATCAATGCCGCGCGCAGCCGCATCACGGGCGCTCCGGACTATGCCCCTGCCGGAGCAGCGTCCGGCATTGACGCAACCGGGGGCGAGGCGGCGGCAGAGGTGATCGAGGAGGCCGTCGAGCGATCCGTCTCGCAGGCCACTCCAAACATCGTCGAAAGAAGGACCGCTGCGGCAGCCCGCCAGCCGGTCCTGCGCGACGGTTACGCGCCGGCGGCGCCCGGAGACCTGACAGCGGACGCGCTCGCCGGTGCAAGCGCTTACGATCGGGATGACCGCCGACTTGGCGATGTGGAAGGGCTGAGCGCCGGCCCAGACGGGCGGATCACGCATGTGATCCTTGACGTCGGCGGCTTCCTGGGCATCGGCGAAAAGCCGGTGCAGCTGGATGTCCGCGATCTGGACATCCTGCGGGAAGCAAGCGGCAGCGGGCTGCGCGTCTATGTTCCGATGTCCCGGGAAGAGCTCGAGGCGCTTCCTACCCACGACGGGTAATCCTTGCGGAAGGTCGCGGACACGCCGACCGACCCTGAGCCCGCCCCTGAGCCCGCCCCTGAAAAAGCCGCACCTTCAACAAGAAAGGGGCAGCGTCGGCTGCCCCTGCGTTCCTGTGTTGCACTGCTACGAAGTTGGTTCAGACCGGCCCCCACACTTACAGCGGCGGACGGCCCCGCGCCGCGCGCATGACAAGCGCCACCACGAAGAGGATGAGGAAGATCACGAAGAGAATCTGCGCAATGCCCGCCGAGGCGCCAGCTATGCCGCCGAAACCAAGCGCTGCCGCGATCAGGGCGATGACAAGGAAGGTGATAGCCCAACCAAGCATGTCTTTAACTCCTTTGCTGCGTTCGTGGACTGAGAACGCGCATGCTCGTGAAACGGTTCCGTCAACGATCGCGGCGGAACCGTCGGCGCGCCTGCAGGTTGTTCCATCACAAGGGCGAAAGGAACAACCGATGGAGTTCAATATGCTTTCCCTTTCCGGTTTCGGGGGCCTGATGCTTCTGGCGCTCGACATCTGGGCGCTGGTGTCGATTGCCGGTTCGAACACATCGACCGGACGCAAGGTTCTGTGGATCTTGCTTGTGTTCTTCCTGCCGCTGATCGGTTTCCTGATCTGGTTCGTCGCCGGACCTCGCCCGGTGCCGCGCCGCGCCTGAAAGGCGCGACTGCACGGATCAGACCGTCTCTTCGGGAAGAACCGGCAGGTTCCTGGCGTCCCTTTCTGCCGCGTTGATGTCGTAGGGAAGGACGAACCCTCTCCTATGCGCGGGATCCTTGCGCAGATTGTCCAGCGCCAGGGTCCGCCAGGCCGATAAGGCAGTATCGGGATCGAAATAACGGTCATGGGCCTTTTCGGGCAGCCAATGCCCCATGACACGGCGGCGCAGCATCAGCACCCGGGACCGGTCGGTCACCAAGAGGCCCGCCTCGGTGTCCCAACGCAGGCTGCGGCCGTTCAGGTTGGCCGACGAGACGATGGCCGCCGTTTCATCGAAGAGCGACACCTTGGAATGGATGTAGATGAGGGGTGCGCCCTCTGGGCTGGCGCGTCCCTTCTCGTTGCCGCCGTTCGCACGTCGGCGCTGCGCCATGCCTGCAACGAACAGGCGTGACCCGTATGACTTCACCAGAATGCGCAGGGCCCGCGCCTGCAGATACTCGCCAAACCGGGCATCCAGACCCACCTGTCGCTCGAACGCGATGTCATCGGGCGCGGCGGGAAGGACGACCAGCAGCGTGAGCCCGGGACTCGCCTCGGCCTGCCGGGCAAGATGGCGGGCAAAGTGCAGGTCGCGCAGATACTGGCTTTCGAGATAGATGAACTTTTGCGCACGCTTTGCGAGATGCTCATGAGCCATGGCGATTTCCTGAAGCAACGGCTCGGGGCCAAGATGCAGGAAGTTGTTCCCGCGCGGCCGCGACAGGGTTCTGAGCAACCGCCTTTGCCGCACCGGTTCCTTTCGCCCGGCTGTCACATCCAAAAAGGATTCCAGATGCGACTGGGCCTCGGTCGCGGCGTGGCCGGTCAGGTTCAACTGAACGTCGTGCCAGGTCTCGTCGGCACTGCGGTCGTGGCGCGCCGTGTCGAACCGCCGCTCGTCCAGGTCCAGCCCGCCAAGATACAGCTGCTTGCGGTCGAATACTGCGATTTTCTGATGATGAGTCGCGGGATAGAGGCAGGGCAACGGCCAGAACTTCGGACGGAAGCGGCCGCCGGCCATCCTCACCAGGCGAGAGGCAAGTCCCGGCATCTCTGCGATGGCAGTGCGGCGCTCGGCCTTCGGCCGCCGGTTCAGCCAGCGTGCTGCCTTGAACTGGCGATAAAGGATCATGGGCCATAGAAGCACACGTGGCACGAGGCCGCTCCGCGCGGGATGCATTCCGGCCACCACATTCAGGCGGTGGCCCTTGCCTGCCAGTTCGCCTGCGGCAATCAGCCGCCGGACCGACCGCCAGGTCCCCCGGTGCAGCGCCGGGCGAGCAATCGGATCGAAGTCGGAGATTACGATGTTCAGGGCGACACCACGCGACAGGGTATGAATGATCAGATCGAACCAGGTTTCGGCCACCTGTCTTGCTTCGACCGAACGGACGCGCGTCGTCAGGTCGAACACCCGGAAGCTGGCCCATATCTCCGATTGCGCCTGCAGGAACTCTCGCTCCAGCACGGGGTAGGCCTCATCGGCGGTGAGCAACACTTCGAAATCGGGCCGCGCACCGCATCTGGATTCTGTCTTCATGCCTGACCGGCCTGTCGTTTCTCACCCCGGATGCAAACGCACCGATCAGCGCCCGGGTTCCATCGCGGCAGCGTTCAGGGGCGTGAAACGCTGTTCTGCGTCAGACAGCGGGCGAACGTCGAACTCGAGCGTCAGCTCATGAAATCCTCCGCCCTTCGTCATGTTGGCCGTGCCGCCAAGCTGCATCGCAAAGGCCGCGACGAGCTGTGTTCCCAGTCCCGCGCCGCCTTGTTCGCGGGTGTCGAATTCGTCGTCGGCGGCCGTGGCGCCCTCGGTGCCGATCGTGTTGCGCACCTGCACCATCGCCCGCGTTTCGGACTGACGGGCAAAACTGACCCAAAGCTGCGCCCGCTCTCCCGCCGGGGCAGAGGCATACTTGACCGCATTCGTAACCGCTTCGGCAACCAGAAGCGCCAGCGGCACGGCCTGATCCGGCGTCATTCTTATGTCAGCAAACGCCGTATGCACCGCCAGCTCGCGTTCGGGATAAGCCGTCATGCCGGTGATCTGCCGGACGATGGCCGACAAAAGTTCGTCCGAATGGACGTCGGACAGACCGGCGGTCTGATAGAGTTCGCGGTGGATCGAGGCAAGGCTCATGACACGGTCTTGCAACCCTTTCAGCGTGCGCCTCGCCTCCTCTGACCGCGTCCGACGCATCTGCATGTTCATGATCGAGGCGATAAGCTGAAGATTGTTCTTCACGCGATGATGTACCTCGCGCAGAAGCACCTCCATCTGGTGGACCATGTCTTCCAGCTTGGCTTCGTCATGCAGGACCGTCTCGGTCATGCTTTCATAGGCATCGGCGATCTCGCGTATCTCGATGGCCGCTCCCGGCACGGAAATATCGCCGACGAACCGGTTTCCGCCCGCAAAGGATATCAGCGAATGCCTCAGCTTGCGGATGTGCCGGATTACCAGGTGCTGGGCCGCCAGCCAGGCGACGACAAAGCTGGCAAGCCATGTCAGGACCGGAAACAGGAAAGGCAGCGACCACAGGCTGTCGGCCTCGGTCTGGTCGGCGGGCCAGCTTCCCAGGGCGTAAAGCTGGTCCGGAACGAGCGGCACAACGGAAAAGACGCGGACCGCGCCGCCCGCCGACCGGGCCGTGAAGGACAGGGGCCTGCTTCCGACCAGGCTGAACAGCGTCCGCTTGGCCGGCAGGACATCTTCGTAACCGCTGGTCCAGTCCGATGCCGTAAGCACTGTGCCCTCGGCATCGAAGGTGACGATCTGCAGCGGCGACTGCGAAAGACCTTCGACGGGTGCATCCGACGCCAGCGCCAGATGCGGAAGCGAGACGCTCGCTATGCCAAGCCGCCTGCCGTCTGCGTCTATGACAGGGTGAGAGATCCCCAGAACCGAGGTACCCGAGACAGGGGGCGTGCGGTTGACGACGATCGAGGGGCCCGGCGCGCCGTTGAGATGCTGCCAGAGGGGGTTGCCGGAGAAATCATGCGGGTCGCCGCTTGAAGAGCATTGCATGAGACCATCGGCGTCGATGAAGGCCACAAGCGAATAGCGATCGGTCGCGGCCGCGACATCGCGCATGATCCGCGAACAGGCGGCCATGTCATCGACAAAAGCCGGGATGGCCCCGGCAAGCGTCGCCACGGTTCCGCGCGCTTCCTGGATGAACTGCATTTCGCGTGCGGCTGCGTGCATCGTCTCGCCGACCAGCGCGGCTTCGGACCGGGCGCGCGCCTCGCTGGCAAGCTCTGCGGAGCGGGCCACAGAGATCGCCGTCAGCGGAAGCAGGACGATCGCCAGCAGGAAGGCGATCTGAAATCCCAGATGCTGTGTGAGCTTGCGCGGGCGCGAACCCTCGTTCATGCGGCCCGCACCCCCGCCGCGCCGATCACGGCGATTGTCGCGGCATCGGCGCCTGAGACGGGGTCTTCGCCCTCTGCCAGACCCAGAATGTCGCTCAGCCGCGCCCGCGCGCGGTTCACGCGGCTCTTTACCGTGCCCACGGCGACGCCTGTCATCTGGGCGACGTCCTCGTAGGAAAAGCCCGACGCTCCCGCAAGGATCAGCACTTCGCGATGTTCGGGCGAAAGCTGGCTGAAGGCGCGGCGGAAATCGTTGAACGCAAGTCGACCGTCATGGGCCGGCTTCTCGCACAGTCGCCCGGCCAGAAGGCCATCAGAATCGGGGACTTCCCGTTTGCGCTTGCGCTTCATCGAATAGAACGTGTTGCGCAGGATGGTGAACAACCATGCGCGCATGTTCGTCCCGACCGTGAACTTCTCGATATTCGTCCAGGCCTTCACGATCGTATCCTGTACAAGATCGTCCGCCATCGATACGTCGCCGCACAGGCTGATGGCGAAGGCACGCAGGGCCGAGAGATGGTCGGGCAGGTCGTCACGCGGATCTGTCTGGCCGGTCATTTTCCCGCTTCCTTCTGCCGCAACCGATCCAGCAGGTCGCGCAGATGATCCGGAATCCTCTCTTCCAGCGCCTCTTGATAGACACGCTTCAGGTTCTCATCGATCTGCGCGCGCAGCTTGGACTTGCCGTCGTCGCCCTCTTTCATATGCCTGCACTCGGTTATTTTTTTTGCGATCACCGGGAACCTAACGCATAGTTGCAGTGTTGGTTCCCAGCAAAATCGCGATGGGGAGAAAAAAATGGCGTCGGTCGAGACACCCGACTTTGTCGGGTCGGTTGCAGAGAATGTTCCGTTCCTGCGACGCTATGCGCGTGCGCTCATGGGAAGCCAGGACAGCGGGGACAGGTATGCCGCCGCCACGCTCGAGGCGATGCTGGCGGACAACTTCGGCGAGACAGCAGGTCATGACGCGCGGATCAGTCTCTTCCGGGCGTTTCATCTTGTCTGGTCCAGCGCCGGAGCACCGGTCGGCGAACCCGATAGCCGCCTTTCGGCCCGGGCACAGGACCATATGGCGGACCTGACCCCGAACACGCGCGAGGCGCTGCTTCTGCATGCGATCGAAGGTTTCACCCAACTGGACATCGGCCGGATCATGGATATCTCTGCCCAGGAGGCGGAGCAGTTGATCGAGGTTGCCCGCCGCGAGATGGAAAGCGCCATTGCGGGCAAGGTCATGGTGATCGAGGACGAGGCGATCATTGCGATGGATATTGCCTCGATCGTGCAGGACCTCGGCCATTTCGTCACCGGAATCGCCCGTACACGCGCCGAGGCAGTGCGCCTTGCCGCTTCGGACAGGCCCGACCTTATCCTTGCCGACATCCAGCTTGCCGACAGATCGTCGGGCATCGATGCCGTCAATGACATCCTTGCGCAGTTCGACGACATTCCCGTGATCTTCATCACGGCCTTTCCCGAACGGCTGCTGACCGGCGAACGGCCGGAACCCGCTTTCCTGATCACCAAGCCCTTTTCGGAGGAACAGGTCCGGTCAGCGGTCAGTCAGGCGATGTTCTTTGCCTCGACGGAAACGCTGGCGGCCTGACCCGCCGCCTGTCCGCTGCATGGGTCGGCCGAGGACGCCGGTTGCCATCTTCTTCCGGCTCTTCACTGCCCGGTCTTGCGGCGCAGTTCCTCCAGCAGCTGCGTGAGGCGCTCGGGCAGCTCTTCCTGCAGGGCCTCCTGATAGACACGACGCAGATTGTCGTCGATCTGCGCGCGCAGATCGCCCTGCGACCGCTTCTTTTCTTTTCTATCCTGTTCCTGCATCGCTCCGCACCGCCGTAGCTTCCCGTGCGACTATCCAACCTAAAGGCAACGAATTGCAAATCACACGCGCTTGCTGTCATGGTCAGGCATCAGGCGCGGGGAAGCAAAACCTTTCTATCGGGATTGCCGTCTTTCCGCCATCTGCGGGGCCATCAGCTGTTTACCTGACGAGCCCAGCCTGTGGCGGCATGCGCGCTCTGGCCCTGTGCCCCAGCCGGGTTTGGCCGCCAGGAAGAGGGGATCATCCTGACGGCCACGGACCCTGTAGATGAACGCCACTCCGGCCCGGCCGCGACGTCCTGAGCGACCCGGGAAGGGACATATCAAATCGCTCCGTCGCTGCAGTTGAAACGCGCGAGTGGCGCAAAGGTTCCCTGAGCGGACACTTTTTTGGCCCGCCCGCGGATCCGGCAGGACAGCCGCGCGCGGCGCCGACGCGACACGTTCACGAAGCGAAAGGCCCGGCCGAAGCCGGGCCTTTCGCTTCTTGTGGCGCCGTGATCAGCGATCGCGCCAGCCGCGCTGGCCGTAGTCGTTGCCATACGCATCCCGTTCGCCGCGCGAGGCGGAACGATAATCGCCGGCGGAGGACCGTTCCCGATCATCGTCATAACGGGACGAGTAGCGCCCGCGGCCATCGTCATCGCGGCGGCTGTCCCAACCGCGGCGCGACGCTTCGGAATGGCCCTCGCGGTCGCCAAACCAGCCGCCCTGGCCGTAGTCCCGGCTGCCTTGCCCATAAGAGCGGCCGTCATCGTCATGGCGCGACGAAGACCGATAGCCGCCGCGATCGTCGTCATGGCGGGAGGAATAGCGCCTGCGATCATCGTCATCGCTGCGCTGTGCCCAGCCGCGGCGCGACGCCTCGGAATGGCCTTCGCGATCGCCGAACCAGCCGCGCTGACCGTGGTCCTCGCTCCGCCCTCCACCGTAGGAACGGCGCGCGTCGTCGTCATAACGCGACGAGGACCGGTAACCTCCGCCGTAAGACCGGCCGCCACGGTCTTCGTCGTCGCTCATAAAGCGACCCTCGCTGTCCCTGCGGCGATCGTCGTCATGCCGCGAGCCATGGCGCCAGTCGCTACGCCCGTCATCGTCGCTCATGAAGCGGCCCTGATCGTCGCGTTCGCGGTAGTTTGAGGAATTCCTGTTCATCTTCTTCTCCATTTTCTGGCGGACGGCATCCGTCCGCCTTTCGCAAGATGCAGGGCAGATGGCGGTTGCCACCCTGCCCTGCCCCTCGTTTCACACTCCGGCAGGGGATCACGTCCTCTGCGGGATCAGCGGCAGTCAGCTTTTCTTGCCACTCGAACCATCATCCGATTTCCCAGAAAGCGACGACGGACCCGAACCGGTTCCCAGACCATGCGACGAACCGCCCGCGGTCGACCCTTGGCCCGACTGGCCGGACGAGGCATTGTCCGTCCGGTTCTTGCGCCATTGATCGAACTCGTCGGCGAACTTCTTCTGACGGTCGGACTGGAAGGCGCGATAGTCCTCGTCGTGCTGCCGCATCGTATGTTCGCGCCAGGCGTGATAGTCGGGATCGAAAGACTGCGCCCGGGACCCTTGACCGCCCTGCCCGGACTGGCCGTAGCCGGACTGGCCGTAACCGGGCTGCTGCCCGCCCATGCCTTGCCGATCCTGGTGGCCATAGCCTTGCTGACCGTAGCCCTGCCGGTTTTCCTGTTCATAGCCGCCCCGTGACCGATAGCCGCCACGCTCCGACTGGCCATAATCGCCCTGTCCCTCGTACAGGCCCGCTCCGCCACGACCCTCATAGCCCTGTCGGCCACCGCCCTGCGGCGACTGCCAGCGCGCGGCGCCCGTGCCGTACTGGCCCTGGCGGTCACCGTAGTCGCCGCCGCCGGAACGTCCCGACCACCAGCTCTCGCCGCGGTCGTGGTCGCGGCGGCCAGACCACCGCCCGTCGTCTTCATCGCCCAAGAACCACGACCGGCGGTCTTCATCATAGCGCCCGCCTTCGCCGCCACCATCACGACCGTAGGACCGATCGTCGCCCCGGCCAGCGCCGTAACCGCGGCCGCCCTGCCAGTCTCTCTCGCCGGCACGGTCGGCACGATGGGTGCGCATGCTCTCATCTTCGTCTTCGTATCTGTGTCTCATTTCCGTCTCCAGTTGCAGGCGCTGCCGACAAGCAGGGGCAAGCACCGTGTGCGCGGGCCCCCTTGTCTGGACGGTGAATGAACCGGCAATCACGGCCGATGTTCCCGCCCTGATCCGAAGCTCGGCGGCTTTCTGCCCGCAGGATGAGAAAGGGGCGGCCCGCGACATGCGACCCGCCCCTGACTGTCATCGACCCGCGTTTCAGTTCAGGCCGAGAACGCTGCAAAGATGCGTCATGTTCTCGGCCGAAATGCTGGCCATTCCTGCCGCGCCCGACGTGGAAGCCGACGTGGAACCCGCCGTGGAAGCCGATGTGGAATCGGTGCCCGCTTCGCCCGTGGATGTCATGGCGCCGGTCGCGTCATCGGAAACGTCATTGTCGTTGCCGGTGGTGTTGGTCGCCGAGCCGCCGGTGGCCGAACTGTCGGTCGAGGCGTCCGTGCCAGCGCTGTTCCCCATCATGTGGCAATCGTCGCGCAGCATCTGGCGATCCTCTTCCGACATGGTGTCCCAGGCGCCGGTCAGTTCGTCATCGCCACGCAGGGTTTCGCGCCGGTCATCGCTGAACAGCGCGCCGCCCATGCTGTCGGACCAGTTCTGGCCGAACATGCGCTGGTTTTGCTGTCCATCGGCAGTGTCATTACCCCCGGTGGTTTCGGTCTGGGCAAAGGATGCTGCTGCCATCGCGATCAGAAGGATCGGCGTGGCCAGCACTGTAGGTTTCATGTTCATCTCGTGTCTCCTGGTATGTCGGGGTGCAGGATTGCGGCCCGAGCGATCGTTTGGCGGGATTGCCGCAGCGGCTGGACGGGCAGTCGGGCTTATCTGCTGCACCGTCCCGGCTGCCAGCGCGGCGTCAGCGATCGGGGTGCCTGTCGGATCCCTGGCCGCCGCTTTCCTGCGGACGGCCGGCTTGACCCTGCTCGCCGCCGCTGTGCTGGCTGCCTTTGCCAGCCCCGCCGCGTTCCTGATCCCTGGTTTCGTCGCGATGGGTGCCGGGCTGTTTCGGTTTGTCGTCTTTCTTGTCGTCGTTTTTCATGGAACTCTCCTGAGATGGCGGTTCGCTTTGCCGCACGGAGCTCTCAACAGGGCGCCTGTCGGAATGTTCCGGTCTTGCCCTCGGCCGTCGGCGCAATGCCGCCTGTGCCTATGACCGCCATGCCCGCATGCGGGCCCACCCGTTTGGGACCCGCGCACTGCGCACCGGCCGCCCCTGCAGCCGCGCGCCGCAAGGCCCACCCGGACTGCCGTCACCGAGTGGCCGGTGCCGCCCCGGTCGCACCGGTTTCACCGCCCGTCGCCGGTGCGCCTTCGCCGGGGGTGGCAACGGGCGGCTCTGTCGTCGGTGTGGTCTGATCGTTCGTCTCGGCTTGTTCCACTTCGGCTACAAGCCAGTAGAAGATGATCCCCACGGCGAACACGACGACGACAAGCATGCCCACCAGCGGTCCGCGATGGCGGCGGGTCTGTGTTTCCAGATTGGTGTCGGGAGGTGTCATATCGGCTCTCCTGTCTCGATTTTCACGCGGGAGAAAGCGACGATCCTTGCGGATTGTTCCACCGGGCCAGCAGAGTTGCGCGACTTGTCTGCGGGAACCGGGATCGATAGCGGGTCACGTTTGCGCGCCTTCGCCGGGTGTTCGCCAGGGAACGGATCGCGTGCACGCGGGTTTCTTTTCCAGTGGGCGGTCTTGACCCAGACAGGGGACCGGACGGCCGAAGATGGCGCGAAGATCGGCATCGGCCTACGAGGTGTCGCTGGCCAGCACCTGCGAACTTGCCGCGAACAGTGCCGATTGCCGCCTGTCAGGGTCGGTCGTTGTCACTTCGGAGACGGACAATTCGGTCTTCGCTGCCCATGAACCGACCATCACGCAGGATCAAACCCTGCCGCTCTTTCCCGAAGGAACAGACGTGTCGACACTGACAGCCGACAGCGTCGAGACGTACCGCACGCTGACCCTCTGGCCGACGGCGCAACAGCCGATCGTTGCCGATCGGCAACAGGTTTGCCGCAGGGGCCTTTCGGCGGGAACTACCTTCGGCGACCACTGTTTCAGGCCTGCCTCGAACAGAAACCCGCCGAGAAAGGAAAACAAAATGACGTTGAACCGCACCTTCTTTCTGGCAGCATTCGCCTTGCTGACGGCCTTCCCCGCCGCAGCCCAGACCACCATTCTGGGCATCAGGGATGTCGACGAGGAAATCGACGACCTGCGCCGCGATGCGGAAATCAGCATCAATCGCGGCAATGATGCCCGCCGCTTCGGCCCCTCCGAACAGCGCGAAGGCCTGTCGGGCAGCCTCTCCCTCAGCTATTCCGGTTCTGCCGGGCCCACCGAGGATCAGGACCTGTCGTTCGGCGCACGGCTGACCGACGTACGCGGCCCGCTGGTGCAGTCTTTGGGCTTCATCCTGTCCTTCAGCGAAGTGAACAGCACCAGGACCGCAGAAGACATCTTCGCGATCTACGACCTGACCTACGACTGGAATACCAACTTCTACGGCTTTGCCATCGGCCGGTTGAACTCCAACGGGCTGGCGGCCACTGCGGGCGAGATCGACACGGATGCCTTCATCGGCGTCGGCCCAGGTATCCGCGTCATCAACCGGCCGGACATGACATGGCGTCTGCAGGCCGGTGCCGGCCTGTCCTACCTGAAATACGGCGACGGGCGCGACGAATCCGAACCGGGCGGCATCGCCTCGTCGCGGTTCTATGCCCAGCTTGGCGAAAACGTCTATCTGACCAACGATGCAGACCTTCTGTCGTCGGACACGGCCTTCCGGGCCTCCAACGACCTGGGGCTGAACTTCAAGGTCTCGGACGCGCTTTCGACCCGGGTGAGCTATCTCACCGAATACAACGACTCGCGCAACGAAGACACGCAGAACAAGTTGACCTTCTCGCTGGTCTACGGGTTCTGATCCAGAGGCGGGCGGAGGGCGGGCGGAGTGATTTCGGCTCCGCCCGCCACCTCGCCCACCGCTTCGCCTGACTAGGCGGCCGATCCTCATCTCCGGCTGTCGTCGACTGCGGCCCGAGAGACCGGCCAGTGCGGTGGCCCTATCCCTTCATCTCTTGTCGCGGAGAGGCGGTGGCGGGGGTCGTGGCGGGGGATGACGCTCTCATTGGCTCCAACTGCATCCTGGCACCATTGGTTGAACGGCGAGCAGGCCAACCCCGGCGCATCGACGAGGTCGGGTGCGCCCCCAGGCTCCGGCGCCGTCCGGCCCGCCATCATGTCGGCGGTTTGGAATTGTGCCTGGGTCATCGCCCGGGCCGCGGCAACGGCGGCCCGCACCAGCGCGGCGCGGGTCCCGTGGCGCCGGGCAGTCGGCCCTGCCCGGCAGCCGCTCGGCCCATAGCCACTACGCCGACTTGTCAAGCGCCGCGTCGTAGATCGAGCCGTCGGCAAGCTCGCTCGGCGTTTGGTCCGTCGCCTCTTATTCTTCCGGCGTCCGGTTTATTCTTCCGGCGTCCGGTCCAGAAGTTCGGCCACCTCGTCCAGGCCACGGACCTCGGCCCAGGCGCTAAAGGTGCCGTAGCGGGCGATCTCGTAATGTTCAACGGCCTGCGCGGCAGACACCAGGCCAGCATCCAGCGTCGGCGCACCCTAGAAGGCTTCGATGATTTCCTCGGCCCCCGCCAAGCGACTGCGCTGACCAGCACGGCGGCTGCGGGAGAGTTGCGCGCGTTCGGTCTCAGGGCAGCGCCATCACCGCAAGGTCGGGCCCGGCTGCGGCCTCCAGCGGACGCTGACGAACGTGCTGTCGCCAGCCTCGTTCACCAGACGGAACGTGTGAACGCCGAAGCGCTCGACCATGCGGAAGGATCGCGGGATCGTGCGGTCCGACATCTGCCACATGACCAAATGTATGGTTTCCGTTCAGCCTTTAGCCACGCGCATGGACCATCCGCGGAAAAGCGTCACCTGGCAATATCCCGCCGCCGAAGGCGATCCGTTCTGTCCGGTTACGCCTAGTGAGAACCAGTCGCTTCACCGCCGCTATCGGGCGCTTGCGGACGAGCTCGAGGCTGTCCGGGTCGTCGGTCGGCCGGCCAGCTACCAGTACATGAACATGGATCAGGTCGTCGCTCAGTCGCTGGCGGCATCTGCGCGGACCGACAAGGCGTTGCCGCGCCCCATGGCCCCAGCCCGCTGCAGGCGGCCGGAAACGGGAACAATCCCCCGGGCACCCGGTTGACCAGGACATTCGAGGAGAGACCCGCCATGCAGCAACCCGACAATTACCCGCCCCAGGTTCCGCCCGGCATTCCCGGCAAGGTTCCCGACCCCGCGCCTGACGAGATTCCGGTCGAAAGCCCGCCTGAAACCCCTCCGGATGCGCCCATAGAGATGCCCGAAGAGGCCAGTCCCAACGCGGCCTCGAACGGCTATTGGCTGCGCGATTCCTTTGGCCCCCGGCGATATGTCCGCCCGGCCGGAACCCGGACGCAACCGGGCTGGAACGGCCTTGGCCGCGCCCGCGACTTCGGCGCCAGAGAGGTAGCGCCGGAGGAACCCTCGGCGGCCCGGACCGGCCCGGCGGCAGAGCCCGCCGAAGACACGGGACCGACCCCGGGCACCCGGCCCGCCCGTGAGGCCGATGCGCGCGCACCCGCCCCCGCCGAAACAGGCGCGGCGGTCCGTTCCCTCCTTTTCGCCGGGGCGGGCCTTGCGGGGCTGCGACTGGCCTACAAGGCCTTGAAGTCGCGCAAAAGGCGCCCTGGACCAAAGGGATAACGATCCTTCACCTGGACGGCGCTGCCTGGCCATCGCCACTGGTTGCAAACGGCGCGGATCAGCGTCGGAGAAATTGTTCAAGCAAGGGAACCTTCAGGCAAGATACATGTTTGTTCCATAACCCGGGCACATCAGGATCCCTCCCTCGCCCGGGCTTCCCTTGTTCCTAGCTGCCGGAAAACCAGGTTTTCCGGCAGTCTTTTCTTGCCGGGGCGACAGGGCGCGATCGCAACGGGACGCAGTGTCAGACAAAAGCCCGACCGGCCCGGCACGGCCTAGGATGCCTGCAGTGCCCGTGCCACAGCCCTCCGAAGACTGGCGATGCTGACAGGCTTTTCGCAGCACGGTACAGAGCCGAAGCGGCGCGGAATTGCGATCCCGTCATAGCCGGTGGCGAAGATGAAGGGGATGGATCGTCCGGCCAGAAGGTCCGCCACCGGATAGACCATCTTTCCGCGCAGGTTGATGTCCAGGACGGCGAGGTCCATTTGCGCGCCGGATTTCAGAATGCTGAGGGCCGCATCCACACTGCTGACCGGTCCGACGACCTCGGCGCCTTCACTCGTCAGCTCGGCACAAAGATCCACGGCAATCACATACTCGTCCTCGACCAGAAGAACCCTGCGGTGGCGGAGAATCTGTCCATCCATCAGGTCACGGCTCCGTAAGAGATGTCGAGATCGGAAAGGACATGCTGCACCGCAGCCCTCGCGGCAGGGGCTCGAACGTCATTCTCCCGCCCAGCTGGCAGGGAAGCTCCTCTTCGATCAGCTTCCGGCCGTGCCAGCTGCGGCCTCTCGCACCGCGCAGGTTGACGTCGCGTGGCAGGCCGAATGGCTTTGCAATGGGCAGCCCTCCGAAGGCCGCGCGATAGGGCGACGACGCCCTGCCGCGCGCCGGGCTACCGCAGTCTGGCGGCATCACCCCATGGGTTTCCCCCGTTCCCGCCGACGGCCTCAACTCGCGCCCGGGTCCTGGCGGTCGACGCACTTGTCGCGTCGGCTTCTGGCGTCGGCCTCGGTTTCCTGCTGATGAAGACCTCTGAACTGCCGACCGTCGAAAACGGCGGAAACCTCAGCCCAGACCGTCGGCTCCAGGTCTTCGCCGGGTGGATTGGACTCTGTTCCGAGAATGCCCTGGTCACCCGTGCCGGGTCTGCGCGCGGGCTGATCGTCGCGCGCATCGACCCATCTGCAAATCGTGTGGAGGGCGGTCGTCATTGCTGCATCCGGCATAAGCGACTCCATCTTTAACGGTGTCGTGATCTGCTCGAACCACTTCGAGTTGAAATTGTTCCCCTCTGGGCACCATTTTTTCCAGGGCGGGAACAAATGGTCTCTGCTCTTGTTCCATGCCGATCAAACAGGGAGAGCTTTCATGCCAGCGAAATCGAAGGCCCAGCAAAAGGCTGCGGGCGCAGCCCTGTCGGCCAAACGAGGCGAGACGAAGGTAGGCGACCTGCAGGGCGCTTCGCGGGAGATGTACGATTCCATGTCCGAAGCAGAGCTTGAGGAGATGGCCTCGACCCCTCGGAAGGGAAAACCCGAACATACGCAGGGGTGAATGCCCGCCGCGACCGTCCTCGGGACCGACCGCGGCGGGTCGGCGGCGTCAGACAGGCGGTGCCCGGTGGCCGGGCACGAGGCGCGGCGCTGCAAAGATCAGCCAGACCGCGGCCACGCCGACCAGCACGTAGACGATGCGCGACAGGGCCGCGAGCTGACCGCCAAAGATCGCAGCGACGAGATCAAATTCGAAAAGGCCGACAAGCAGCCAGTTCAATCCTCCGACGATCACAAGGATCAAAGAGACAACATCCATGGTCCGCATCAGTAGAACTCCTGTCAATTGGTTCAGCCCACAATCATTTACGGGCGCAATTGTTCCCGAAGGAATTGCCGGGCCCGGACGGCAGACGGTGGCGGACAGGCTGTGGCCGGATGGATGTCGCGGCCATTCCAAGGTTCTGCAGCTTCTGGTGGAGGTCCCGCTCATGGCGGACTGGATCGCCTGTCTGCAGGGGATCGTCGCGAAATGCGCCGCCAGAACAGGAAGCAGGTCCCGCACGCGACGGGTCGCGGCGGCGCCTGGTTCGGTCGGGGCCGATCTTCGTCGTCGATCTCATCTCGCGCGCGGGAACAGCAAAGGGCGCCGCGCCGATCCGGCTGACCAAGCGCACGGACTGCGACCACCCGGACCCGGGCAACCGTCAGTCGGACCTGGCCGCGCGTCCCGCATACTGGTCGACGGCCCCGGCCATTTCCAGCATCAGCTCGTGCATGGACACCGAGCCCTCGCCATAGGGATAGAAGGCCGACCTGTCGCCCGCCTCCCATTTCCGGCGCAGCCCGGCCTCGGTGATGTCCCAGTCGCGGTAGGTCTGCCGGGCAAGATCGCGCAGAACGCCGTGCAGCTCCGCCATCGAGGGCCGCCCCCAGTAATAATAGCCGTTGAAGACCCTGAACACTTCAAGGCCCCGGCCAAGCACGATCGTATGCGGGATCATCACGTCGTGCTGGCTGTCGGTATATTCCTTGATGGCAAGGTCCTTCTGGACGATCCGGTCCTCGTCATGAAGGAAAGGCCAGGGGGCGGACGTCTGCTGCCGGTAATTGTTCGTCGTGTGCCAGTCGTCGGTCGTAATGGTCACGACCTGGGTATAGCCGACCACCAGTTGCGGATGGAAACGCACCAGTTCCATCATGTGCTGGCGGTCCTTGGGGCAGAAGAAGCCGCGCGTCAGCACGACCACCATCAGCTGGTCGCCCTGAAGGTCGGACAAGCGACGCGGCGTCCTGGTATGGTCGGGAAGGATGTAGTCGGGAAAGGTCGCCCCGGGTTGCAGGTCCATTCGAGCCTCCTGAAGTTGATCCTGCAGGGGAACCGGCGCGGCGGCCGCTATGTTCCCCCGTCCTCCGCGCCCGGGACCGGGCCTGTCCGCCGCGAAGCGAACCGGCCCGCGAACCCTTCGGGCGTGTTTCGCGCCGCCAGGACGGTGAAGCTGCCGTCGGTTTCCAGAAGCACCGCGCCCACATCCTGCAACGCGGCTATTCCTTCGGCCCGCATGGCGGCGTGAATTTCTGCCTGCGTCACCCTCGACCGCATCATCGCCGCGTCAAGGAAGGCACCGCGACTGACCAGCAACGCGGGTTCCGATTTCACCAGCCTGCGGACCGACCGGCTGCGGACCGAAAGCCAGGTGATGATGTACTGACCGCCAATCAGCGTGGCAAAGGCGGCGGCACCCTCGGCAAGGGCCACGTCGCGGGACAGAAGCACAGTCGCCAGCGTCGAGCCGAGCGCGACGGTGACCACCAGATCGAAGGCGTTCATCTTCGACAGGGTCCGCTTTCCCGAAACCCGCAGGAACAGGATCAGGAGGAGATAGGCCAGCGCCCCGACACCGATCGTCCTCAGGATACCGGCGAAGCCATCGAACAGATACGGCATGAGTGTGTGCATGGACCGGCCAACAACCACGCGGCGGCATTGTTCCGGGTCCGCAATCGATGCGGAACAATCACCCAAATCTCCGGTTCACCTGCCCCGTTCGAAGCCAAGGAGCGATGCAATGATCGAAGACAACCAGGGCCGGAACCCGCGCCGGCCCGAAGAGGACACGCATGCCGATGCCGCCGGCGCGGCGCGTCTCCGCCGCGCGATCGACACGGGCAATGCCGCCGACAAGGTGGACTATCCCGATCCGGCGGCGGCGCCGCTTGGGACCGACGCCGAGGCCGCGGGCACGCCCCCGACGGACGAGCAGGTCCGACTGGCCGAAAGCGAAGAGGTGGGCCGCGCGCCCGCTTCCCCTGAGCCGGGCGTGCCCCGCCATCAGGCGCCCGTCCTGTCGCCCGTCCTGCCGCCCATCCTCTGGCTCGTCCTCGCGTTCTGCTTCCTGCTCGCCGCTTCTGCCTGGTTGCTGTGACACCCGCTCTTGCGACATGTTGCTGAATACCCTCGCCCGCAGCCCGGCAGCAGATCGCAAGACGAAAGATGTTGATCCGTGCGAGCTGCTCCCGTTAATGCCTTTGGGACAGGGCAAGCGGGTGCGTGCGGCGATGAACAGGAATAGCAGGACGGACGATGGGCCGGACGATTGGAATGTGGAGCTGAAGCGCCGACTTCGAGACATCGCTGAAGAGGAACAGCCCGAAAGGCTTCTGGAACTGGCGCGGATATTGCAGCAGCTGTTGCGCAGGCACGATCTGGACAAGGGCTAGATCTTCCGACCTCGTGCGCCGGGGCCGGGGTCGTTGCGCTACAGATGCAGCAGAACGCCGTTGCCGGGCCTTGGCGCCTTCCGGGCTTTCCGGATGCCCCTGGGGCCGCGCAGGCAGATGGCGCGGCTCAAAAGGATGCGGGCGACGAAAGCGGCCGATCCGAACCTGTCGCACCGACGCGAGATGAAGCGGTGGCCGCCGCGCAGGAGCGCCAGAGTGGCTCGGGCGCGCCGTCGGGCGGGTGCCCTGCACGACGCTGCTCTCGGGTGGTCGTGACGATCCGAGGGGTGGCGGCCCCCGCAAAGGCGACAGCCACCAGATACCGGATTGATCCGGGCTTGGCGGCAGCTCCGCCCGG
This sequence comes from Frigidibacter sp. SD6-1, assembly GCF_030143255.1. GTDB lineage: Bacteria > Pseudomonadota > Alphaproteobacteria > Rhodobacterales > Rhodobacteraceae > TMP-24. The sequence continues at coordinate 324,815 of NZ_JARJNR010000005.1, read as the reverse complement.
CGGTGGGGAAACCGGCGTCCGACGCAAATGTGCCAAAGCAGGTCTCGGGGCGGGGCGGGGCGCGCCGGGGCGGGGAACAAATTCGCCAGTCGGCTGTTCAGCCCACCCAAAGATCGGAGGCACATGATGAACAGACGTGATTGGCGCGATCAGGACCAAGCCGCCCGCAACGACCCTTACCGCCGCGATCGGGTTGCCGGTCCCGAAGGTGGGGATCGCGACCAGTATGGCTATCCCGGCTACGGCTATCCCGTAGGCTTCTACCCCGGCATACCGGGCGGCTATCTGGGCGCAGGCTGGTATGATCGTGGGCTCTATCCCGGCCGGGAACGCTATAGCCGGGACCGCTATGGCCGGGACCGCTGGTCGGGAGACCGGGACAGAGACAACGAGCGTGGCGTTCTCGAACGCGCAGGTGACGAAATATCGTCCTGGTTCGGCGACGAGGCCGCCGGCGAGCGACGCCGGGAAGATCACAGGGGGCGCGGACCCAGGAATTACCGCCGGTCCGACAGCCGCCTGGAAGAGGATGTGAACGACCGCCTGACAGACGACGACTGGCTCGACGCCTCTGACATCACGGTCGAGGTGAAAGACCAGGAAGTCACACTGGAGGGCTTCGTGGCATCGCGGCAGGCCAAACGGCGCGCCGAGGATTGCGCCGACAGCGTCAGCGGCGTGCAGCATGTCCAGAACAACCTGCGCGTCCGCGGCATGAGCGACCTTTCGTCTGCCGCGACCAAGACCACGACGGGGCGGCAAACCTGACAGCGGCGAGGCGACTTGACGCGCCGCGCCGGGCGGAGGCCTTCGACAAGAACCGCGCTCGCCCGGTCCATCAGTCTTGGTCGGCCTCGCTGCCGGACAAGCCCCAGCCGCCATCCTTCCCGCAGCGTCGGAGGCAGGCAGTCGGAGGCGGGCAGTCGGAGGCACCCAAAGGAAAGGCGGCGGCCAGAACCCCTGGCCGCCACGCTTCTTTGAACCGGCCCTTGCTCAGGAACCCGCTTCCAGAACCCCGCAGGCGATCCGGTCCCCTGCCTTGCCGGAGGGCTGGCTGGCATAGTCGTCGGCGTCGGCGTGCAGGATCACCGCCGAGCCGTCGTCATCCCTGATCCGCTCGGCGCCCTCTGTTCCCAGGCTGAAGCCGCGGGTGAAGAATTCGGCGCGCACGATCCCGTCGGCGGCGGCATGGAGATTCGGCAGGTCACCGGGATGTGGCCCGCCCTCGGCCCCGACACCATGATTGAGCCCGGCGGCGATATGGCCGCCCGCACTTTCGAAACTGCCTTCGCAAAGGCCCGTTTCATGAACGTGAAAGCCGTGCATACCTTCGGGAACACCCTTTGCATCAATCCGGACCAGAACCGCACCCGAGGCGGTTTCGGTCATCGTGACGGTGCCTTCGATACCGTCGCCGGACAGTTCTGCCCGCACCGCATCCCCCTCGGCGGCAAGGGCCGGCGCCGCAATCAGCAATGCCGGAAAGATCGTTGAAAAGCGCATCCTGTTTCTCCTGATCGAGTGACAGACAGAAACAGGGGGCAGGCGGGAAAGTTCCAGCCCTGTTGGTCAGGCGCCTGCTCAGCGCTCGTCCGGCGCGCTGCGCCAGTCAAGGCCGGTCGCGGCGAAACCGGCGGCGAACGGCAGCAAGGCCCCGGCGATGACCGGAAGAAACAGCGGCAGCGGCAGGTCCAGGATCGCCTGCGCCAGTCCGGTCCGGTCGAAATACGCCGCGACCGCCAGGAAGACCGCCCCCAGCATCGCGCCTGCGAGCGTATCGGCAATCAGGGCGCTGACGACGCGGGGCATCATCCGCCCGTCTCGGGATGTGCCGCAACCGCAAAGCCCGCACCGCGGTGCATCGACTGGACGAGATGTCGGTCGTCCGCCACATGGTCCCACAGAAGTTTCACCGCCAGACGCGGGTGGCGCAGGTGTTGGAAAACCCGCAAGAGTATCAAGAGATCGACCATCTCGTCCGGCTGCGCCACGTCGCAGGCGCACATCTGCCGCAGATAACGCGGATCGCTGTCGATCGCCAAGGCCCTGTCCGCCGTCCGGCGCGCCAGGTCGATCGCATGGAAACCGGCGGTGCAGCCGACCGCCAGCATCGTCTGCCCCGACATGTCATCGGGTCGCACCTGCCCGAACCCTTGCCATCTGACGGCGGGATGATCCTGCAAAGGGTGAACGCGCGCGGTTCCGACGCCGGCGATGCGGAGCTTCCGAACCCACGGTGCCAAGGCGGCGAACAGCTGTTCCAGCGCCTTCATCTCTGCGCTTCGCCATGATCGTGCTTGGCCAGTAGCTCGGACAGGTCCATGTCAGTCCTGCTCATCGGGTTGTCTGCGACGCCAGGCGTCTGCCGGTCCGCCCTGGTTCAGACATTGTGTGTCAGACCTGCTGCCGACGGATCGGGCGCGCCGGGATGGTGAAAGTAGAACCGTCGACCACGCGAGGAGGTGGCCGACGGTTCAGGGGCAGAGCGGGGAGCACTCATTCCCGGTGTGCCGGCTGAGGGAGGAAAGCCGACAGCACAGAAACCGATGCGAGCGGAAAAAGTTCCTTGTGAGCTGACACGGATTTCGGCCTTTCCGGATGAAGCCCACGCTTTCGTCACCCCGTCTTGCAAAAACCTCTGGAGGCTCTGGTTCGTCAGGCCCAGAAGGCCGAGGCGACCGGTCTGATCCGGCGTGCTCTGAAGCACTGACCTCTCGACGGCGGTGCCTGCGGCTTTCGTCCTGTCCCCGATCAGCGGGTCCGCCGGTGCGGCCCGGCCATCCTCTGGCTCGGGGACGGTCCGGCTTTTCCCGTCTTCGCCGGCACCGGCAGCACAGGGCTGGCCATCGTGCAGCACTATGCGCTTGCAGGCGACCGGAAGATCGCATCGGGCGGGCGCTGTCGCCGCTCCGCCGCCCCGGCGGGCTCAAGGGACCCTGCTTCTTCCAGAAGCACGGGCGGGGCGGGATGCCTGGCGCACCTCTGCCCGGACTGGCAGCGCGGAACGCCCCACGGCCCCTGGGGCGCGGCCGTGATCGCACGCCTTCAAAAATAAGCTCCGGCAGACTGATGCCACGGCAGGACAGTACGCGCCCGTTGACACGATCGTGAACCGCAGGGCCTTGCCCGACGGCCCTTGCGGGAACGGCTGGCGGAACAAACGGCGCAATGTCCAGTTTGAATGCTTCAGGCACAGAAGAGGCAGAAAATGTGGCGGAATGCATTGCAGGCAAATCACACGCATGAATGGGAACAGCAGGATCCGTCGGCCCAGGTCGACGGGAACCTGCGCCGGGCCTATCCGGTCGGCAAGGTCGATGACCTGCCCTTACCCCTTCTCAGGGCGTTGCAGAAACTGGCGGGCAGCGAGAAGACCGGCTGACGTCCGCCATATTGGCGGAACAATTCGCGCCTTGCAGGGTTCACCGCGGGACCGCAGGCCACGGGGGTCGGCGGCGCATGCAAAACCGGAGACTGACATGGGTATTTTCTCGGCCGACATCAAAAGTTTCGAGGACCTCTTCCTCCATCAGCTGCGCGACATCTACTATGCCGAGAAGCAGATCGTGAAGGCGCTGCCCGACATGATCGAAAAGGCCGACAACGCGCAGCTCAGACAGGCCTTCCAGCACCATCTTGAAGAAAGCCGGGGCCATGTGCAGCGGCTGGAACAGGTGTTCGGGATGATCGGACAGGAGGCGAAAGGCGTCAATTGCCCGGCCATCGACGGCATCATCGAGGAAGCCAACGACATTGCCGGTGACGTGTCCGACGCCCGTGTCCTTGATGCCGCTCTCGCGGCCGCCGCACAGGCCGTCGAGCACTACGAGATGTCTCGCTACGGCACGCTGATCGCCTGGGCGCAGGAAATGGGCAACCAGGAGTGCGCGCGTCTTCTTCAGCAGACGCTGGAAGAGGAAAAGGCGGCCGACAGGAAACTGACCGAGATCGCCGAAGACCGCCTCAACCGGGCGGCCTGAGCCGCAAGGCCAAGCGGGACCCGTGCCGCACGAGCGGCACGGGCGCCTCACACAGCGTCAGGCGGCATCTGCTGCCTTAGGGATGTGCGCGGGCATTGCAGCGTCCAGGAGAGGCCCTCCCTGGCATAATCGATATGGACCTCGCCGCTGAGCGTGGTCTTGACCAACATGTCCAGGACCGTCGTCCCGAACCCGGTGGACGCAGGGGATGTCACTGCAGGACCGTCGGCCTCGCGCCATGCGATCCGGAAGATGCTTTCGTCAAGGCTCCAGCCGACTTCGACGCGCCCGGCCTCATTGGAAAGCGCGCCGTATTTTGCGGCGTTGGTGCCCAGCTCATGGATCGCCATGCCGATCGCCTGCGCGGCGGCGGGCGAGAGAAGCACGGGCGAACCCTCAAGCAAGATGCGGCTGTCGAGAAGCCCTCCAAAATGCGCCAGCTGGCTTCGCACCAGCTCCTTCAGGTCGATATCTTCCCAGCCGCTCTTGACCAGCAGGTCCTGATTGGCGGCAAGCGCCTGAAGGCGCCGGCTGAAATTGTCCATGAAGTCGCGCGGCATCTTCGACGCCGTTTGCCGCGCGATCGCCTGGATGGTCGCCAACAGGTTCTTGCTGCGGTGGTTGACCTCCCGCATCAGAAGCTGGCGTATCTCTTCGGAATGCTTGCGATCGGTGATGTCCTGGATGATCTTGATCATGTAGGCGATGGTGCCGTCGGGGTTGCGGACACTGCTGACCGATGTGCGCGCCCAGACAATGTCGCCGGACTTGCTCAGATACCGTTTTTCCACCTCGTAGCTTTCGGCCTCGCCGCGGCGCAGCCTGTCCATGGCGTCATGGCCCCGGGACAGATCGCTCTGATGCGTGAAATGATCGAGCGACTGGCCCTCCATCTCCGTCCGCTCATAGGCCAGCATCTTGGCAAGCGCAGCATTGACACGCGCAAGCATCCCGTCCGCGCTGACCATGGCAATGCCGACCGCGGCATTCTCGAAGGTCGCGCGAAAGCGCTTCTCGGCCGCTTCGATCTGACGTTTGCGTTCCTCGACGCGGTCTTCGAGCGACGCATTCGCCTCCGCCAGACCCGTGACCGCCGCCCGCAGCTCGCTGATCATGGCGGCCGCGACCAGCCCCGTCGACGCCACGACGAGGACCAGAACCTGCAGCATCGAATGGCGTTGGGCAAAACGTTCGGCCGTCGCGACGGCGACAGGCACATCCTGCGCGAAATAGCCGATCAGAAGCGCCAGCGTCAGCACCGCATGGCTGGAGCCCACCCACTGGAACCTGAGCGCCGCCCACAGAACCGGAATGAACAGCAAAAAGCCATTGGCTAGATCGCTGAGCAGATGCCAGGCGGTAAGGGCCACCAGCAGAAAGCCGATGGCCGCAGCTTCGACCGTGCGTGCCGCACTTGGCCGTGCTCTCTCCCGCCAGAGTTCCGCCGCACAGATGACAAGCGGCGTCGCGATCAGGATGCCTGTCGCATCCCCCAGCCACAGCAGTGGCCAGACCACCGTGAATGCGTTCTTGCCGATCAGCGCGTCGATGGCGCTGATGAGTGTCGCGCCGACGACCGGCGCAAGAATGACGCCGAGGGTCAGGAAGGCCAGAACCTGCCTCAGCGTTGCGAACTGCCGCAAAGGGGGGTTCAGGAACGGGATGAGGATCAGGCCAGCGAACAGCACCTCGGCGGCATTGGCGGCCATATAACCCATTGCATGCAGGGTGGGGTTGTGAAACCAGACCAAATTCGCAGTCAGCTCCCCCGCAAACGCGACGGCGATCCACCAGTGCCAGCTTTTCCTTGGATGAAGAAGCAAGGCCGCAACGACGACGCCGTTCGGCGGCCAGACTGTGATGGAGACATCGGGGATGACCATCACCCATTGCCCGAAGGCGGCCGCGACAAGATAGGCGACGTAGACTGCAGCAAGGGAAAGCGCCGAAGGGCGGCCATCTGTCAGGGCGCCGAGGATCGATCCCGCGCCCGTTCGCGCTTCACTCCAGACTGCCTGCGGCTGCGCCGCGCCAAGCGCACCGGAACGCTGCGACCTGTTTCCGACCTGTTGCGCGCGCTTCAAAATGGCAGCTCCTTCACGTCGCGACCTTGCAGGCGATCAAGGACGCAACCTGGGACGCGTTAGACAAGCTGCCCGCAATCGCGGATTGCAGCGTATCTTGGGTGTGAACAGTTCGTCAACATTCATGCTTCCGGGACAAGCGTCATACCGCTCAGAGAAGCGCGCGGCATCGTCTGCGCCCCACCTGTCCCTCATTTGCGCGGAACCCTGCGCGAGATCGTACGTTGAGCACCATGGACAGGGTGGAAACAATCATGCATGCCGACAAGCCTACCGATACGCTTGACGGCGTGATCGAACTCCTGCCGACGCTAAGGGCCTATGCCTGGTCGCTGACGAAGAACGGTCCCGACGCCGACGACCTTGTGCAGGACACGCTTCTGAAAGCCATCGCGAACGAGGACAAGTTCCAGAAAGGCACGAACCTGCGCGCCTGGCTGTTCACGATCATGCGCAACACTTTCTTCAACCGCGTCCACGCCGCCAAACGCGAGCGCACGATGCCGAACGACTGTGCCTCGCTCACCGTCTCGACCCCGGCCACCCAGGAGTGGTCGGTGTTCGGCACCGAACTGATGGCGGTGATCCGGTCCTTGCCCGAGCAATATCGCGAGGTGCTGATCCTGGTCGTGATGCTGGGGGAAAGCTACGAAGATGCCGCAGAATTGTGCGGCTGTGCCGTCGGCACCATAAAGAGCCGGGTGAACCGGGCCCGCGCGCTGGTGGTCGACGCGCTGGGGCGTGTGGGCGACTGACCCGCCGGGCAGGCCCGCCGCGAGAGGGGGCGAATGCACCCGGGAGAGGAAAAGGGAAGGCGTACGAGGCTTCCGCCTTCCCGCACTCGTAACTGCAAACACAGGGCGTGACGGGCCGGTCAGGGCTGCGTTGTGCCTGTCGGCTCTTCGGTCTGCCCGCCGACGTCGGAAGCTTCGCCATCTTCCGGTGCGGTTGCTGCGCCGTCCGGCTCAGCCGCTCCTGGTTCGGCAGGTTCGGCCGCACCGCTGCCCGCGCGCGCGTTCATCCGTGCCAACCGGCCCGTCGGTGACGCGGCCATCGGCTGCCGACACGCGCCAGACGGTGTTGCCGGCATCATCGGCGACCAGCAGCGCGCCGGTTCCGTCGATCGCGACGCCCACCGGACGCCCGCGCGCCTGGTCACCGGCCAGAAAGCCCGTCACCACCTCTTGCGCGATGCCAGATGGCTGGCCGCCCTCGAAAGGCACATAGACGACATGATAGCCGTTGAAATTGTCGCGGTTCCAGCTGCCGTGCTCGCCGATGAAGGCGCCGTTGGCATAGGGGTCAGGCATGGCGGAGCCGTTGGAAAAGGTCAGACCCAGCGGCGCGACATGGCTCGACAGCGCGTAATCGGGTTTGATCGCCTTCGCCACCATGTCGGGGCGCGGCGGATAGACCCGCTCGTCCACGTGATCGCCATAATAGCTCCACGGCCAGCCGTAGAATGCGCCATCCTGCACCGATGTCAGATAGTCCGGCACAAGGTTCGGCCCCAGCTCGTCCCGCTCGTTGATGACGGCCCAAAGGACGCCGGTCTCGGGGTGAAAGGACAGGCCATTGGGATTGCGAAGGCCGGTTGCAAAGACGCGGTAAGCACCCGTCTCGCGGTCGACTTCCCAGATCGCGGCACGCTGCTTTTCGGCCTCGATGCCACGCTCGGCCGCGTTCGAGTTCGAGCCGACCGAGACAAAGAGATGTTCGCCATCCGGACTCAATGCCAGATCCTTGGTCCAGTGGTGGTTGATCGGCCCGCCCGGCAGCGGCGTCAGTTCAACCGGCTCCGCGGTGACCTCGGTCTGTCCCAGTTGGAACGGATAGGCGAGGATCGCATCGGTGGCCGCGACATAGAGCGTGCCGTCGTACCACGCGACCCCGAAGGGCGAGTTGAGGCCGGTCAGGATGTCGTAGCGCTCGTCCACCGTGCCGTCGCGGTCCCCGTCCCTGAGAAGCGTGATGAGGTTGCTTTCCTGCTGCGGCCCCCCGCCGCCGCCATGGGCGATCGCCATGATCCAGTCGCGGATCCAGTCCTTCGGGCGCGGTTTCGGCTTGCCGCCGGGACCGCGCGCCTGCACGACCAGAACGTCGCCGTTCGGCAGGGTGTAGACGGTGCGCGGATTGACAAGGCCGCGCGCATAGGCGGTGATGGTCAGGCCCTCGGGCACCTCTGGCGTCTCGTCATCCTGCCAGCCGATGACTTCGGCAACCTTCATACCGACCAACAGTGGCGATTCCGGTTCGGGCAGGACCGGATCCGGTCCTATCTGGTCGATTGGGTCGATGCTCTGTGCCATGAGTGGAGCGGCGACAAGGGCAACGGCAAGGGCGGCGGCAAGGGCGGCGGGCAGCTTGTCACACATCGTACCGGACCCCCACGCCTTCGCGGAATACCATGTCGCGGCCGAACCAGACCGTGACAATCATCCCCAGGACGGTCAGCGCCGACAGCGTCAGCCCCCAAGGCACCACCGATGTCCAGCCGTCACGCGCATGCACCAGGTTGTTGACCAGCGCGAGCAGGAGCACGATGACATTGCCGACCCCGTGCACGATCGCGTTCCTGTCGGACCGAAGGCGATCACGCGAGAGCATGTCGACAAGGCCGAAAAGGGCGGCCAGGCCGCCCATGACGATGCCGACAAACAGAAGCCAGGCCGAGAAATGCTGCCACATGAGCGTTCCGCTCTGCCAGTAGGCGACGTCGGTCAGAAGCGCGAGCGTGAAGCAAACGATCGGGAACGGGACGAGTGCGGCATGCACCGGATGCCCGGCCACATGGGCGGTTGCTGGAACGCCGCGACGGACATATGCCGATTCCGTCGGCGTCACCTCGACGACTCTGCGTTGGGTTGTCACTCTCATTGCTGCCTCCGTGTGAATCGTTGTGGCAACCGCCTTTCCCGAGATTTGTTCCCCGGCGTCAGGTTTCGTCGCAGACCCGAGCAGAGCGGAAGCTTTCTTCAGGGGGTGGGCGGGTGCGGAACAAAACCGGTCCCGACCTGTTCTCCGGGCGTCGTGTTCGAACGCACGGACCCTGCACGCGCGATGCCCTCGCATCGCGTCGGCACTACAACTGGAGGAAGAATTGGCACGTTACGACATGGATGAAAGAAACGACCAACGCCACGGGCGCGACCGGCATCAGGACGAGGAGCTTAACCGCGGTCATGGCAATGCGCAGCGCGGCTACGGATCATCGGGTGAAGGTCGCGACTATCCCGCTGCGCGGCAGGCGCGTCACGAGTATGACCGGGACGATGATCGTGGCCGCGGCTACGGTCAGGACCAGACCTATGCTGACGGCGGAGAGTATGACCGGCGTGCGGGGCGCGGTCAGCCGGATTATCGTCGTCAGGACTACGGCCGACGGGACCGCAGCGGTGACTGGCAGGGCGGCGGGCAAAGCGACTGGCGCTCGGGCGGGCGCGGCACCGAAGGTTGGGGTGGCGGCCGCATGAGCGAGGGTCTGTCCCGGCAATACGGATCGCAGGATTACGGCGACCAGAACACCGGTGGCGGCCTGGGTGGCGGCAACTGGTCGGGCGACGATCAGGGCAGGCATCGGCGTCTTGGAGGCGACGGCGGTTCGTCGGGCTATGGCGGATCCTCGGGTTCGCGCAACGGCGAGATGGCCGGACAAGGCCATCGCGGCAAGGGCCCGAAAAACTATTCCCGGTCCGACGAGCGCATCACCGAAGATGTGAACGATCGCCTGCAGGACGATGACAGCCTGGACGCGACCGAGATCGAGGTCTCGGTTTCCGGGGGCGAGGCAACCCTTTCGGGCACCGTCGGATCGCGCCAGGACAAGCGCCGGGCCGAGGATTGCGCAGAGTCCGTTTCCGGTATCAGCCATGTGCAGAACAACCTGCGGGTCAAGCAATCGCCGGGTTCCTCGCAGTCGGGCAGCAGCTCGGACAACTCGGCGTCGAAGCAGCGGTCGAAATGACCCCCCTGCCCGGCGGCGTACCGCCGGGCAGCGTCCGCATCGGTCGACGACTTTCCACTGTTCCCACCGGAATGACGCGCGCTGCCCCGGGCAGCGCGCGTTCGTCTTGGACGGTGCCTCCCGGCCGTCCGTGTGCTGCGGACGGCCGGCTCTCCTCTTCAGTCATCGTCATCGATCACGTCGGCCACATCGCCCGCCGTGACCTCGGTGCCGCGCCCGCCCCAGCGTTCGCGCAGATGGTTCACCAGCGCCGCCATCTGATCGGCCGACAGCGTGTCGCCGAAGGCGGGCATGGTCTGCATCCTCATCATGCCGCCCAGCCTCCGCGCCGGGATGCCTTCGTCGATCACCCGGATCAGGTTGCGGGGATTGTCGAACATCAGCGTCGTGTTGCCCTGCAGCGGCACGGCCGAGAAAGGCCGCCCCTGCCCGTCGCTGCCGTGGCAGCCCGCGCAAAGGCCAAGATACAGCCGATGCCCTTCGCCATCGCCGGCCCGGTCGGCGGCGACGGCGACCGGAGGGGCCGCCTCGACATCGGTCCGCCCGTCGAACAGATAGGCGACCATTGCGTCTATGTCCGCAGGCGCGAGATAACGGGTGGAATGGTCCAGCACCGAATACATGCGGAACGAGGGCGTGCCCTGCGGCGACAGGCCGGTCGCCAGGAACTGCGCCAAATCCTGCGGGCTCCAGCCTCGAGCGAACAATCCGTCGGGTGTGATATCTGGGGCCAGCGCGCCTTCCAGCACCTCGCCCGACAAATGCGGCCCGGTCGTCGCGAAGGCAAGGTTGCGCGGCGTGTGGCATTCGCCGCAATGGCCCAGCACATCGACCAGATAGCGGCCCCGGTGCCAGCCCTCGCCGCGATCCCCGACCCGGGCCATCGCGCCGGGCCGGTCGTCGGGCCGGTAAAGCATGTTCCAGAAGGCAATGAGCGGGCGGATGTTGAAAGGAAAGACCAGATCGTGCGGGATGTTGGGCTTTTCGATAGGCCGGGTCTGCATCAGATAGACCCAAAGCGCATCGACGTCCGCCCGTGTCATGCCGTGATAGGCCGTATAGGGCATGGAGGGATAAAGGTGTTCGCCCTCCTCGCCGATGCCCCAGACTAGCGAACGGTAAAGGTCGTCGGCGGTCCAGTCGCCGATTCCGTGGCGGCGCGAGGAGGAGATGTTGGTGCCGTAGAAGGTGCCCACCGGCGTCTCGAACGGCAGCCCGCCGGCCAGTTCGGTTTCTTCGGGCGACATGTGGCAGGCCATGCAATCGGCCGCCCGCGCGACATATTCGCCCCGGCGCGCCAGGGCGGCGCGTTCATCGGGCGCAAGGCTCGTGAAGCTGACGGTGGCCGGCGGGACCGGGCCGGGCCCGGCGACCGCGAACCACAGGAGCACCAGCCCCACGATCACGGCGACGAAAAGACCCGCCAGAACCAGAAGAACGCGTTTCATGCTGCGTCCCCCTCGTCCCCGGTCACAAGACCCGGCGTCGCAAGGATCACGTCGCGCACAGCGGTCAGATAGCGGACATACCCGGTACAGCGGCAGATGTTGCCGTTCATCGCCTCGAGTATCTCATCCTCAAGGCGCGCGCGCGGGACCGGCTGGCGGCCCAGCCGTTCGACAAGAACGGTGGCGGCATTGACGAAGCCGGGCGTGCAATAGCTGCACTGGAAGGAAAAGTGGGTCAGGAATGCCTCTTGCACCGGCGACAGGGCGGTGATGCGGCCTTCGTCGTCGCGGGTCGCGTGGCCTTCGATCGTGCGCACCGACCGCCCGTCACACCAAAGCGCGCCGGTCACGCAGGCGGGCATGATCCGGCCGCCCTCCGCCCCGTCGACGATGATCGAACAGGCATAGCAGACACCCTGTTCGCAGGAAATGCGGGTGCCGGTCAGGTTCAGGTACTCGTGCAGGAATTCCGCCATCATCAGATCTTCGGGGATCTCGACGGGTCCGACAGCCTCGCCATTGATCGTCATGCTGACATTGACCGTCATGTGATGGCCTCCCTGATCCTGTCGGCGGTAAGCGGCAGGTGGCGGAACCGCGCGCCGGTAGCGTCATGGACCGCGTTGGCGATGGCGGCGATGACCGGGATCATCACCACCTCGGCGATGCCCTTGGGCGGATCGTCGCGCGAGGTGGGCGGCAGGACCTGACCTTCCTGCGTCCAGACCGCGACGTCGCGGGCACGCGGCAGGCGGTAGCGATTGAAGTTCCAGGTGCCGTTGCCCGGCCCGTCCTCGTAAAGCGGCATGTCTTCGTACAGCGCGTGGCCGATGCCCATGGCGATGCCGCCCTGCAACTGGCCCGAAACCAGTTCCGGCACGATCATGTTCCCGCACTCCATCCAGCTTTTGTGCGACAGGATCGTGACCTCGCCCGACCCCGCGTTGACCGCCAGTTCCACCATGGTCGCGACCGGGGCGTAGTAGACCACGGCGGCGTTGGTGCGCTGCACCGGCGGGTAGGACACCCGCCTGCGCGGCAGGAACCGGTATCCCCGCTCTGACAGGTCCGCCGCCTGTCTTTGCGCATTGCCGTCGCCATAGCGCAGCGACAGCGCGTCAATCGGTGCCTCCAGCCGCCTGCCGCCCGGCAGGTCGAACTCGGCCGTCGCCCAGGCCCAGCGGTTGAACGTGTGCACCGTGACGCCGGTCACGAACCCTCGGTCATGCGCCCGCTGCGCCAGCCGACCGATGTCGAGCGGTTCAAGCCCGCCCGCGACCAGTTGGCCATCGCGCCATTCGGCATTCTCGCGCCGGACGACCAGCGGCCGCGCCTGCCCGCCGCCGATCCCTTCGGACCAGATCGACACCGCCGCGCGCCACAGACCCTCCTCGAACAGGATGCGCGCCGCTTCGCGCGTGGCGTGCGAGAAGTAGTATGCCGAGTTCGAGGCCGAGCGCGGTGAGGTGATGCGCGGCACCCAGTGCGGGTCTGCCTTGGCAGCGTCCTGATCCTCCTGGCTCATCGTATAGGGTTCGTCGTTCGAGGTCAGAGGCAGGTCGGGCCAGTCCACCACCGCGAATTCGGCGGCATCGGCGGGGCGGCCCAGGTGGTCGCGCGGCACCAGCATCTGCGAGGTGGTCGACCCGCAGCCGATTTCCGAGGCGACATGACGCAGCGTTACCTTGCCGTCACGGCCAATCTCGATCTGGCACAGCGCGGCTTCGGCACCGGTGCCGTAATCCTTCTGCACGGCCGCGAAACCCACGCCGTAAAGATGGCCCGGATGGGCGGCATCATAGGCCAGCTTGGCACTGCGGCGCTCGGTCCATAGCGGGTCTCGCCCGGCGGCTTCCAGAAGCTCGTCGATGCGCAGATGGCCTGCCGGAATGGCGCCTTGCGTGTTCTTCATCCCGCTGCGGAAGACATTGCGGCGGCGCAGCTCGATCGGGTCCACCCGCAGCGCCTCGGCAATCTCGTCGACCAGCATTTCCGTCGTGGCCATGGATTGCGTGGTGCCATAGCCGCGCATCGACCCGGCCGCTGGCGCCCGCGTCGCCGCGACTTTGACCGCAAGGTCGCTTTGCGGGAAATAATAGATCGACTGCAGCGCCGTGGCGGCCACCTGCCCGACCGAGGGGCTGAAATTCCGCACCCCGCCGCCGTTGCCTTCCAGATCGGCGGCGAGAGACCTGAATTGGCCGGTCTCAAAGTCCACCGCTATCGTGGTTTCGATGTCGAAGGGATGGCGCTTCAGCGCAGTCTGGAAATGTTCCCACCGGTCCAGCGCCAGCCGCACCGGCCGCCCCTGTCCGTATAGCGCGGCCATGGCGACGTAATAGGGAAAAGCGTGATGTTCCTTCTGCCCGTAGCCCACGGTGTAGCCTGCGTGGAACTTCAGCTCGCGCAGGCCAAAGTGGCTGTCGGACACCATCTGCAGGATGTGGTTGGCGTTGGTATAGGGAGACTGGGTGCCGGTCACGACATGCAGCCTCTCTCCCGCCTCGTCGTACCAGGCATTGCCGTTATCCATCTCCATCGCGGCGGGATCGATGTACTGGCTGCTGTAGCGTTGCCGGAAGACCTGCCAGCCCTCGGGCGGCGTTTCCAGTTCGGCGCGCAGAGCCTCGGCATGAGCCATGGCCCGCTGGCCGGCATCGCCCGCTTCGTCGGGGACGGGCCAGATGCTGCGCTTCTTGTCGAAATTGGCGAAGAGCACCGTGTCCTTCAGCGGTGAGAAAACGTCGCGTGCAACGGGGGTGCCGCCGCCGATCCGGACGAAGCGCGCCCCGCCATAGGGGGCGCGGTCGGGTTCTTGGACCGGCGCGCCGTAGCGGACCCCATCCTCGTTGAATTTCATGCGGCGCTTGGCCAGCCGGAACCGGGCATAATCGTGATAGACCAGAAGGGCGAGCGGCTGGCCGAGGTAGACCGGCGCGGTTCCGGCCCGCAGCAGCAGGGCGCCATAGAAGTCGGGTTCGACCATCGCCACGCCGTCGCGGGCAAGCTCTTCGGCGGTGATCAGGACATCGGGGCGCAGTCCGGGCTCAAGCGGATCGAGCGTGATGCCCTCGAATACCCGGTCCGTCCGCGCCGCGCGCAACAGGAAGGCGTGGGATTGACTGTCGGGCCAGCCGGGCATGTCACGGGCGCGGATGTCGATGGAGAAGGTCTTCTCCCCCGTGACCTTTCCCATCCCGTCGGCACGGAACCGGGCGCGCTGGCCGTCATACCACCCCGACGGGGGCACGAACCGCCCACCCTGGACCGCGGCCCGCGCCATGCCGAGCGGCGCGACTGCCGCCACCACCCCGGCGGCCGCAGCGGCCTGCAGGAAATCCCGCCGCGAAAGATCTGTCGGTCGCATGGCTTTCCCTTCCTCCGATGACCCGTCCTGAGGGAACGGACGGCGCGCGGAATTGTTCCAGCCGCCGCGATCACCGCATAGGAACGCTTCCGCAGGATCAGGCGGAGGCCGCAGCGGCCAGAGGTGATCGAGAGGGAACAAATACTGCGGGCGGATGTTGCAAGGCCACCTGACAAGGCCACCTGACAAGGCCATCTGACAAGGAGATCGATCATGACCAACAGGACCATAGGCTCGAACATTTCATTTTCTGCCGTTCTTTCGACCGCGATCGCGGTTGGCGTGCCTGCCCTTGCCCAGAACGACATGACGGGCAGCGGCGCTTCGGATGCCGGTTCGACCGCCGACAAGATCACCTGCGCCGAACTGACGCGGATGGATACGGCCGTCGTGCCTGGTACGCTTTACTTCGTGGCCGGCTATCATCGCGGCCAACAGGATACGATGGACCTGACCCAGAAGGTGCAGGACGGATTGTCCGACCAGAGCGCCGCCGGGTCGGATGCGGCAGGCGCGTCGCAGGCCGAGACCTCGACAGACGGAACGGAGGCCGGTTCCTCGGAGGCCACGGCACAGACCGGCGAAGGCACCGCGGCGGGTCAGGACGACAGCGCCGGAACCGGCCAGACCGCGCAGATCGGCCGGATGAGCGGCTATTTTGAGATCCCCGTCGAAAAGGTGATGACCGTCTGCGGGCAGTCCCCTGAGCGCCCGGTTTCGGACGTGGTCGACGAACAGCGCAGCGACGGCAACGACCAGTCCAACTGACCGCCGGACAGGAGACGACAGGCGGGCGGCGACCAGCGACGCCGGGGAACGGATGAAACGGAAACGCGAGGAAAACCAAGAATGGGTTCGGCCACCATACGTACTGCCATCCTGCCGGTGGCGGGCCTTGGCACCCGGCTTCTGCCGGCTACCAAGACCGTGCCGAAAGAGCTGTTGCCGGTTTACGACACGCCCTTGCTGCAGTTCGCGCTTCAGGAAGCCGCGTCCATCCCCGGCATCGAACGCCTTGTGGTCGTGACGCATGAATCGAAGAAGGCGCTAGAGCAGTATTTCGATCACGATCCGGCGCTACTTCGAAAGCTGCGCCGGCAGAAGAAGCACGCGCTGGCCAATTGCCTGCAGCAGACCGGTGCTGCCGAGGGGGTCGAGACCCGCTTTGCCTACCAGGATGAAGCGCGCGGCCTGGGGCACGCTGTTCTGTGCGCGGCCCGTGATGTTGCCGAGGGGCCGGTGGCGGTGATCCTGCCCGACGATCTGGTGCTGCCGACCTCCTGCATGGCGGAAATGGCCCAGGCCTACGACCCTGATCGCGCCGGGATGATGGTGGCGGCAATGAAGGTCGCGCCCGCCGAGATCGGCAAGTATGGCGCGTTCGATGTCTTGGCGCAGGATGGCGCGGTCCTGACCGCCCGCGGGATCGTCGAAAAGCCCGCCGCGGGCACAGCGCCTTCGCTGTTTGCCGCCGTCGGGCGTTATATCCTTCCGCCGGACATCTTCGACCAGTTGGCGCGGACCGCGCCCGGCCATCAGGGTGAGATCCAGTTGACCGACGCCATCTCCGCGCTGGTCCCCGCGCACGGGCTGGAGGGCTTGCGCTTCAGCGGACAGCGCTTTGATTGCGGAACGCACGAAGGGCTTCTGGCCGCCGGATTGTGGCGGCGCGACGATCTTCTGCTTCCTGCGGCCATTGCCGCGCAATAGCCCGGCGAGGCGGGGAATGTCCGACCGGCGCCTGCGCATACGGGATGGCGCGCGAGGCGGAACCGTTTCCTTCCTGGCGCGTTGGCGGACAGGAAATGGAAGAAGCATGCGTATTGCACAAGTGGCACCTCTTTATGAAACCGTGCCGCCGCCTGCCTATGGCGGCACCGAGCGCATCATCGCCTCGCTCTGTGATGGCCTTGTCCAAAAGGGGCACGATGTCACCCTGTTCGCGGCCGACGGTTCCCGCACCCGCGCGCACCTTGCGGCCAGCCGCTCTTGCGGGCTGCGGGCCGACACGGGCCGTGTCTCGCCGATCGCCGCGCATCTGGCGATGCTGCACGAGGTGCGCAGACGGCAGGCGGAATTCGACCTGATCCACTGCCATCTGTCGCATTTCCAGCACTTCCCTTTCTTCGAAGGGTTCGCGGCACGGACGCTGACCACCCCGCACGGCAGGCTTGACTATGCCGACCTTCCGGCCGCGCTCGCATGCTGGCCGCAGATGCCCATGTCCTCCATCTCGTTCAGCCAGCGGCAGCCGCTGGCGCAGGCGAACTGGGTTGCGAACATCCCGCACGGCCTGCCGCCCGATCTGTACCGCCTGGCCGAACATCAGGGCGGCGAGGGCGGCTACCTTGCCTTCATCGGCCGCTTTTCCCGCGACAAGCGCGCGGATCGTGCCATCGCGATCGCGCGCGCGGTCGGGATGAAACTTAAGCTGGCCGCGAAGATCGACGCCGAAGACAGCGCCTGGTTTCGCGAGACGATCGCGCCAGAGATCGACGGCGACTCGGTCGAATATGTCGGCGAAATCGGCGAGGAGGGAAAGGAACGCTTCCTGGGTCAGGCGTCGGCGCTGCTTTTTCCCATCGACTGGCCCGAGCCGTTCGGGCTGGTGGTGATAGAAGCGATGGCGCATGGAACACCGGTGATCGCCTGGCGCAACGGCGCCATGGCCGAGATCATCGACGAGGGGGTATCGGGCTTTGCGGTCTCCAGCCTTGGCGCGGCGGTCGCCGCCGTGCCGCGCGCCTTGTCGCTGGACCGAAGGCAGGTCCGCAGATCGTTCGAGCGGCGGTTCGACGCGGCGCGCATGATCGACGACTATCTCAGGGTATACGAAAAACTCGGCAAGGCGGCGGATGTCGTCGGCGCCCCCGTCTGACGGCCCCGCGTGACCGCATGACTGCCGAACCCGTCGCATTTGACGAAAGCACGGTCGATCCCCTGGCGGCAATGGCCGACCAGCACGAGAATGTGCCGAACGCGCACTTGAACCGCATTGCGCTGATGAGCGGCGGCAGCTTTCTTGTCTGCGGCAGCAATGGCGACATAGCGGGCTTTGGCGACGGCTTCTTCAGCAGCGACACGCGGTTGCTCTCGCGACTGGTGTTCGGCTTGGGCGGGCGCAGACCCGTCCTTCTCGGCTCGGCCATATCGGGGGACGCGGTACTGTTCGAGGCAAACCTGACGAACGCGGCCGCCACGCTTGACGACGGAACCCGGCTGCCGCAGGGCAGCATTCATGTCAACCGCACCCGGTTCCTCTGGGACAGCCGTCTGTTCGAGCGCATTGCGCTGACGAACTACAGCCTGTCACACATCCGGCCCGTACTGTCCTTCCGGCTGGCGGCCGATTTCCGCGACATCTTCGAGGTCCGCGGCATGGTTCGGTCACGGCGGGGTCGGATGATGCCTGCCGAGACGGACAGCCGCCATGTCGGCTTTCAGTACGAGGGCCTCGACAAGGAAAGGCGGAGCCTGTGGCTGAGCCTGTCCCATCCAATGACATCAAGCGCGCGCGCAGACGAGATCACCATACCGATCCATCTTCCGCGTTCCGCGCGCCGGGTGCTTTACATCGAGGCCGGCGCGACCCGCGGCACGCCCGGCCGCGCCCGGCACCGCAAGATGCAGGCGGCGGCCCATCGGGCGATGAAGAGGAAGCGGCAGCGCGGGGCCCAGATCCATTCCTCGGGGCCGCTCTTCAACGACTGGGTCGGCCGTACCCGCGCCGATATCGCGCTTCTGTCCTCGGAACTCGAAACCGGGCCCTATCCCTTTGCCGGCATCCCCTGGTTTTCCACCGCCTTTGGTCGCGACGGCATCCTGACCGCGCTGTCGCTGCTCTGGCTCGACCCCGGTCTTGCGCGGGGGGTCTTGGGGTTTCTCGCGTCCACCCAGGCGACCGTGACCGACCCGTTCGCGGATGCCGAACCCGGCAAGATCCTTCACGAGATCCGGGGCGGAGAGGTGGCGCGTCTCAACGAAGTGCCGTTCGGGCGCTATTACGGCGGCGTCGACACCACCCCGCTCTTCGTGCATCTGGCGGCCGAATATGCCCGCCGCACCGCCGACGATGCCTTCATCGACCGGCTCTGGCCCGCACTCTGCAAGGCCGTTGCATGGATCGAGGCGCGGCGCGCAGGCGACCCGAACCGCCTTGTCACTTATGACCGCGCCTGCCCGACCGGTCTGCGCAATCAGGGATGGAAGGACAGTGCCGATGCGGTCTTTCACGCCGATGGCACGCTGGCCGAAGGGCCGATCAGCCTGGTCGAGGTGCAGGGCTATGCCTATCTTGCGCTGAACGGCATGGCCGAAATGGCAAGGCGGCGCGGCGAGACGCTTTATGCGACGCAGCTTCAAGACAGCGCGGGCCGATTGCAGAAAAGCGTCGAGGATCTGTTCTGGATGCCCGACCGGCAGTTCTATGCCCTGGCGCTGGATGGCCGGTCGCGGCAATGCGCTGTGCGCACGACCAACGCGGGGCAACTGCTCTATTCGGGCCTGCCCGCGCCAGACAGGGGGCGCCTCGTCGCCCGGGCCCTGCTTGAGCCCGATTTCCTGACCGGCTGGGGATTGCGCACCGTCGCGACCACCGAGGCGCGCTACAATCCGATGTCCTATCACAACGGGTCGGTCTGGCCGCACGACACGGCGATCTGCACCGCCGGAATCGTCCGCTATGCGCAGTCCGAAACCGCCGCCCGCGCGCTGGGCCGGCTGTTCGAGGCCTCGTTCCATTTCGGCAAGAGCCTGCCGGAACTCTTTTGCGGCTTCGCCCGGCGGCCCGGCGAGGGGCCGGTGGCCTACCCTGTGGCCTGTCAGCCGCAGGCCTGGGCCGCGGGGTCGGTGTTCCTGCTGCTGCAGACCGCGCTTGGCCTGCAAATCGACGCCTACGCGCGCGAGGTCCGGGTGATCGACCCGCTGCTGCCGGCGGGCCTCGACCAGCTGGACCTGCGACAGGTCGCGATCGGCGGCGCCAAAGCGAGCCTCAGTTTTATCAGGAAGGAAGACCGGGTCACCTGCACGATCCGTCACGATGGCCGACCTGCGCCGCGGATGCTTGTGCATCACATCGAATGAAGTGCCAGCACGAGGGGAACAAAATCCGCGCCGAACTGTTGGCTGGGCAGAGGGCCTTCACCCGCCGGAAAGATGCCCGGCATCTCAAGGCCGGGCATCAGGGAATGATATTCAGATGACAGTTCAGGATGACAGCTCCGAAAGTCGCGTCTCCTGGCCGTCTGTGCACCGGATCCTGACGGAACTTCGCAAGATGCGGGCGAACCTTCCCGCGAGCCTGCCGTCAGGTCTGGGCCATCTTCTGGCGCGGGCGACCACAGACCTCGGTGCGCCGCAGCTTCCGCGGGCACCCGGGACGACATGGGGAAAGACGGCGGGCGGGGTCGCCAGCGATCCCAACCTCTGGACAGTGGAGCGCCTGCGAAAGGTCATTGCCGAGGAACTGGCCGGGACTGACGTGATCCTCGTTTCAAACCGCGAGCCCTATGTCCACACGGCGACCGAAGGCGCGGCCGTCTGCGATGTGCCCGTAGGCGGGCTGGTCTCGGCGCTGGAACCGGTCGCGCGCAGCTGCGGCGGCACCTGGATCGCCCATGGCAGCGGCTCGGCCGACCGTCAGACCGTCGATGCGGACGACCGCATCGCCGTGCCCCCCTGGAAGCCGGAATATACTCTGCGGCGCGTCTGGCTCAGCCCCGAGGAAGAACGCGGCTATTACAGCGGCTTTGCCAACGAAGGCCTGTGGCCGCTGTGCCATACCGCCTTCGTCCGGCCCATGTTCCGCGAAACGGACTGGAACCACTATCGCGCGGTCAACGAGCGCTTTGCCGAAGCGGTGCGGCAGGAGGCACGGAGCGAAACTCCGATCGTGATCGTACAGGATTATCATTTCGCACTCCTGCCGCGCATGATTCGCGCCCGCCTTCCCAAGGCCACGATCCTCAGCTTCTGGCACATTCCCTGGCCCAATGCCGAGGTGTTCGGCATCTGTCCTTATGCGGCGGCGATCGTCGACGGTCTTCTGGGGTCTGATATCGTCGGGTTTCAGGTGCCGCTATTCCGGATGAATTTTACCGAATGTGTCGAGCGCACGCTGGAAAGCCGCATCAACCGCGAGGACTGGTCGGTTCGTTATGGCGGCACGCTGTCGCGCCTGCGCACCTATCCGATTTCCATCGACTGGGGCGACAGCGACACGCCTGCCGCGCCCGCATCCCCGTCCATTCGCGACCGTTTCAACATGCGGCCGGGCGCAAAGCTTGTCGTCGGGGTCGGTCGGCTTGACTATACAAAGGGCATTCCCGAATTCCTGTCGGCCTACGAGCTGCTGCTGCAGCGATATCCCGATTGGCAGGGAAAGGTTCACCTCTACTACGTGGCCGCTCCGAGCCGCAGCGAAGTCGCGCCCTATCGCGCCCTGCAGGAGGAATGCCGACGTCTGGCGCGCAGGATCAACGACCGTTTCGGCACAAGGGACTATCTGCCGCTGGAATTCGTCGATCGCCATGTGCACCGGGTGGCGCTGCGCGACTGCTATGGCGATACAGACATATGCGCGGTGCCCAGCCTGCATGACGGGATGAACCTGGTGGCCAAGGAATTCGTGGCAGCGCGCGGGAACGACGACGGCGTGCTGATCCTGTCGCGTTTCGCCGGGGCGATCCAGGAACTGCCCGAGGCCCTGTCGGTCAACCCGTTCGATGTCTCGGCCATGGCCGAGACGCTGAACGGCGCGTTGCAGATGTCTCCTGGCGAACAGGCGGAACGGATGCGCCGGATGCGCGACACGGTCCGCAGCAAGAACATCTTCCGCTGGGCCGGACGGCTTCTGAGCGATGCGGCGCACTATCGGGGGCGCAGCCGCCTTCTCAGACGGACAGACACGACGGCCGAGCGGCCCGTGCACGGCCCCAGGTCCGGCAAGGTTGGTTTGCCCGATGACGAGAAGGGAAACGATGCTGAAACCGCCAGTTCCTGATCCGGGAAATTCCGCGCTTTTCCTCGACATCGACGGGACGCTCGTCGAACATGCCGCGCATCCCGACGCGGTGCGTGTGCATGATGACCTGCCCGACCTTCTGACCGGGCTGAAGCGCTCTCTGGGCGGAGCGGTTGCCTTTGTGACCGGCCGCGACCTGAAGATGGTGACACGGCTCTTCGGCGACCTCGGCCTGCCGGCCGCAGGGGTTTTCGGGGTCGAGCGGATGCTGGGCCGCGAGCTGGAGACCCAAAGCGAGGAAGCGCTGCGCGTGGCGCCCGTCTTTCAGGCGCTGGAACGGGATTGCGCAACGCTGGCAGGGGTGTTTTTCGAACACAAGGGCGCGGTCCTGGCGATCCACACGCGCGCCGCGCCTGAGACGCTGAGCGAGGTCACCGCCCTGGCCCGCGCGGCTTTGAAGAGCCTGCCACAGGGCTACAGGCTGATCGCGGGCCATGCCGGGGTCGAGCTGCTGCCGGAAGCGGCGACGAAAAGCGCCGCCATCGCCTGGTTCATGACCCGCCCGCCGTTTCGCGGCCGGATGCCGGTCTTTCTGGGAGACGACACGTCGGACGAAAGCGGCTTTGACTGGGTCAACCGGAATGGCGGTCTCTCTGTCCGGGTCCGCCCAGAGGGGCCGACAGAGGCCCGCCATGCGCTCGCCTCGGTCGACGCGGTCCACGACTGGCTGCGCCGACTGGCGTGCGCCGAAGGATCGCCGGCGCGGGCGGGCCCGGCCCTGCGGCGGCGGACTATGCCGGTCTGACACCGGCAAGCGCCCCGGATGAAGGCAAGGCAACGGCACGATCCGCCTGTTGTTCCGCCTGGCTACTGGCCCCGTCCCGTTCATCGACGACGATGGCCAGCAGCGCGGTTCCCCCGGTTTCCCGGGTGATGACCTGATCCAGGCTAAAGCCTTCCCGATCCAGGGCGCGCATCGCAATGGGGCTGACGCGAAGCTGGTTGCGGCTTCCGATGATGGTGTCGCGGTTTTCCTTAAGCCGCTGGTCCACGGATCTGTCGCCATAGGGGGTGACGGTGTAGTCGCGGTCCTCTCCCGCCAACCTGCTGAAGCGAAGTATCCGCACGCCGCCGGAGTATTGCAGCTGTTCCAGCGGGTCCTGCCGCAGCGCCGTCTTGCTGCGGATACTGTCGATCACCTTGCGGACAGAGCCGAGCATGGTGATCGAAGGGTCGACGCCTGACCGATAGCCTTCGGGGCTCCCCTCGGTCTGCTGGGCCCGCTGCAGGGGATGGGCGGGCGCACCGTCTTTTTTGCTTGCCAGCCATCTGTCTGAGCATCATGCGGTCGCCTGTCTTCTGATTTCCGCAATGTGACCTTCAGTCTTCCGGCCCTCAGTATCCGCCGATCACCGGCAGGATTTCCCCGGTGATGTAGCTTGAGCAGTGCGACGAGGCGAGGAACACATAGGCTGGCGCCAGTTCCTCGGGCTGTGCGGGGCGCTTCATCTTCGATTTGGCACCGAAATGCGCCACCTCTCCGGCCGAGCGGTCTGACGGGTTCAGGGGCGTCCAGACCGGCCCGGGAGCGACCGCGTTCACGCGAATGCCCCGGCCGAGAAGATTGCCCGACAGCGAGCGGGTGAAGGCATGGATGCCGCCCTTGGTCATGGAATAGTCGACCAGTTCCTTCGACCCCTGAAGTCCAGTCACCGACCCGGTATTCACGATCGCCCCGCCGCGCGGCATATGCGGCAGCACCGCCTGCGCCATATAGAAATAGCCAAAGAGGTTGGTCTTCAGCGTCAGTTCGAAATGTTCGGGCGAAAGCTCGGCGAAATCGGTGCGATGGACCTGAAAAGCCGCATTGTTCACCAGAATATCGATCTGGCCGAACATCTGCACCACCGCCTCGGCATGCTGGCGGCAGGTGTCCCGGTCGGCCACGTCGCCGGTCAGCACCAGACATTGGCGCCCCTCGGCCTCGACCGCCTCTTGCGTGACGCGGGCATCCTCCTCTTCCTCGCCAAGATGCGAGAAGGCCACATCCGCGCCTTCCCGCGCGAACAGCACCGCAACCGCGCGGCCAATGCCGGAATCGCCCCCCGTCACGAGCGCCACCTTGCCCTGAAGCTTGCCGGACCCCTTGTAATACGGCGCCTGCCACATCGGCGCGGGGTCGAGGTCGGCCTCCGATCCCGGCTTCTTCTGATGCTGCTCTGGGAAGGGCGGCGCGGGATAATGGCGGGCCCCTGCCTGGATCGCCCCGTCGCCGTCGCCGTCGCCGACAGCATCCGCGCTGTCCTTCGCCACATCGCGCTGCACCTGGCGCTGGCGTTGCTCGGCTGTATCGGTCATGTCGGCTGCTCCTTGCTGGGGTGAATTTCGGCCCAACAGCGAATGGTCGACAATGTTCCGGCCGCCGGAGGGAACATTGCGCCCTGCCCGCCGTTCGTCCGGGGAGAGGAACAGCCATGCCAACCGAGGACCATCAGAAGCTGGGACAGATTGCCGACCGGATCGCGCAGGCGGCCGAGCGGGATCGCGTGTCGGTCGCCGATGTGATCGACGCGGTGGGCCACCGTTCGCTTCTGCCGCTGATCCTCGTGCCCGCTCTCCTGGCCGCGACGCCGCTTTCGGGCATACCGGGCGTCTCGGCCATATGCGGCGTGATCATTGCCCTCGTCGCGGCCCAGATGCTGATGAGCGCGCAGGAGGTGCGCCTGCCGGGCTTCATCAAGCGCCGGTCGGTCAGAGGGAAATCCCTGCGGGAGGCGCTCGAAAAGTCGCGCCCCGTGATTGACTGGATCGACCGGCACACCCGTCACCGGCTGACGGTCCTGTTTCATCGGCCGATGATCTGGCTTCCCCGGATCCTGTGCCTGATCTCGGGGCTGGCCATGCCGTTTCTGGAAGTCATCCCCTTTTCAGCGTCGACCGTCGCCATCGGCGTCGCCTGCCTTTCGCTGTCTCTCTTGACCTGCGATGGCCTGCTGTTCCTGATGGCCCTCGTTCCCTATGGCGTTGGCGCCTGGCTGATCGGCGGCCAGTTCCTTGGTCAGGGCTGAGCGCGTCGCCAACCGGCGTCCGGCCCCTGCCCGCCCGACGGCGGTTCATTCCGCCGCCGCGCGCCGCGAGACATGTGGGCGTCCGGGGTAGAGATAATCCCGCGTCAGCGGCACGGCATCCCGCTTGCGGGCGAGCTGCACCTGGAACACCGCCTGCCTTCCCGCGCGGAACGCCAGTTCGCTGGCCGTCAGGTAATACCGCCACATGCGGCAGAATCGGCCGTCATAGATCGCGCGGGTCTCGGCCTCGCGCGCCTCGAACCGCGACCGCCTGTGGCGCAGGGTTTCGGCGTAATGAAACCGCCAGACCTCTATGTCGGTGGGCCACAGTCGTTCCTTTTCGAAGGCGGCGGCGATTTCCGACAATGCGGGCGCATACCCGCCGGGGAAGATGTATTTGCGCAGCCAACGCCCTTTGCTTGCCGGAGGCTCTGTCCGGCCGATCGTATGGACCAGCGCCACGCCATCGTCCGCCAGAAGACGGGTGAGCGTGGCAAAGAAGCTGCGGTAATGCGGTATGCCGACATGTTCGAACATGCCAACGGACACGATCCGGTCGAAGGTTCCGGCGATGTCGCGGTAATCGGCAAGCCTGAAGGTCACGCGGTCTGCGAGGCCCGTTTCGCGGGCACGGGCGGTCGCATAGGCAAGCTGCTCTTCCGACAGGGTTATACCCATTACGGAGACGCCGTGGTCACGGGCAAGGGAAAGTGCCAGCCCGCCCCATCCGCAGCCGATATCAAGAACGCGCTGTCCCGGCCGCAGCAGAAGCTTTGTTGCGATATGCGTTTTCTTCTGTGCCTGCGCTTCTTCCAGCGTATCATCGGGCGCGCGGAAATAGGCGCAGGAATATTGCCGGTCGGCATCGAGGAACCGTTCATATAGCGCGTCCGACAAATCATAGTGATGCGCGGCATTGGCGCGGGCGCGCGCTGACGGACTGTACTGCGCAAACCGTCGAAGAGCCTGGTGGAGGAACAGATCCGGCCGCGACCGGCGAGGCGCGCGGTGATGCGGCGGATTGCCCAGCAAAAGGTCGAACAGACCGTAGAGGTCATCCTCGCGGATGATCAGGGAACGGTCCATATACGCTTCGCCGAGCGCAAGATCGGGGTCGAGCACCAGCCGACGCGGCAGGCGCGGGTCAGTCAGTTCGACCGCCACATGCGGCAAGCCGGCTCCGTAGCGGCAGAGCGATCCGTCCGGCCATGTCAGGTCAAGTGTTCCCCGGCGAACGATCTGCCGCAAGCGCAGTTCCAGCAAGGGCCGCACCGCAGGGCTCTTCGCCGGTCACACTGCCGCTCTCGTCGCGCCTCGCCGATCCGGTCAAGCCGTCTGCCAAGAGATGCCTGTCGCTGCAGGAAGTGCGTTCGACGGCACGCCTGTCGGAGGCCGCCGTGTCCATGGGCTGTCCATCGGCTGATGGACACGGCGCCATGGCATCGCCATGGCACCGGCTGTTTGCGCGCCCATCATTCGCCAGCGCCCAGACACTCATGCCAGCCTGTCCCGGCAACCGCCCTGTCACCCGCCATCGAAGCGGATGATCATATGTTCGCCCAGATCGGGCTTGTGATCGGACTGGAGGTTGGCACGGGCGACTTCCAGCCCGAAGACCATGGCGCTGTCGGTGCTGGCCCAGACCGCCGCCTCCTGCGGCGCGAACCGCAGAAGCGTCACCTTGGGATCGTCGCGCCCCTCTTCGAACCAGGCCGAAACGACCGGTGACCAAAGCTCGTCGAGCTTTTGGGAATCCTCGCTTTGTTCAAGCGTTCCGGACAGACAGGCGTAAAACTCCCCGTCGGGCGTCATCACGCAGTGATGGGCACGCACGCCCAGCCCCACCGCCCGCACCAGATCGGTGTCGGACGAGGTGATGAACCACACTTCCGCGGACGCGGCATCGGTGTAATGGGTCATCGGCTGCATGTGCTGGTCGGAACCGACGAGACCCAGCATGCCGACCCTTTGCTCTTCGAGCTTGTCGAAGAGGGTGCCGCGCGCATCGGCGCGCAGCTTTTCCATCGTGTTCATCCGTCAGTCCTCAGAGCCCGCGCGACCAGCTTTCGACCTCGCGCTCGGCCTCCTCGCGGCTTTTGCCGTATTTCTCCTGCACGAGGCCGGCAAGCTGCTGCTTGTTGCCGTTCACCCGGTCAAGATCGTCATCGGTCAGGTCGCCCCATTTGGCCTGGACCTTGCCCTTGAACTGTTTCCAGTTGCCTTCGATCTGATCCCAATTCATCGGTATCTCCTTTCGTTTATGTGATGAGTGAACGCAGCTGCCGCCCGGTTTGTTCCCGGATGCGGGCGGACGCGCGGTCGGCTGCCGGACGGTCATCCGGTTTCGGTGGTCAGCAGCTTTTCGATGTCTTGGACGGGGTGGCCGGTCAGGGTTTTCGGAATTTCGGCAACGATCCGCGACAGAACCTCTTCATGCAGCTCCTTGCGCAGGTCGCCCAGGACAGCCGGCGCCGCAACGATCACGATCTCGCTGAACCGGCCATCGAGGGCATATCGGTAAAGATCCCTGGCCAGATCCTTTGCAAAGCGATGCTTGCCCAACTCATGCCAGTCAGTGTCATCAAGGGCCGAGCGATGGCCGGATGGTCCATCGCTCATCCGGCCGGGACGGTCGGTGCCCTGTTCGGCCGAGGGCGGGTTTGACTGCGTTTCCTTGCGGACCACCTGTAGATGCAGATCGCGCGCATCGCCGACATTTTCCAGAAACAGGGCCTTTTCGCCATCGGCGATCAGCACCCAGGCTTTCGCGCCGATCCGGGTCATGCGCCAGTGTCCTCCTCGTCGGCCTTGCGGACGCGGGTCTTTCCGGCGGGCCGTTCGGTGGCGCGCTTCAGTTCGTCGCGCGTGCCCACATCCCGGGCCAGCCTGCCGCCCGCCCGTCCCTGGCCAGAGACAGTCCCACCGGCAACCGGCAGACTGGTCGTGTCGCGATTGTCATCGTCGCGGGCCGAACCTTGCGAATTCCTGCGGTTTTCCATGCCGTCCGCCTCAGGCCGCGCTTCTATTGTGCGCGCCTTCCTCGATCTCTTCCACGATCTTGGCAACGAAGGCCGGCAGGTCCTTGGGCGAGCGGCTGGTGATGATCGCCTGATCGACCACGACCTCCTCGTCCTTCCAGTCCGCGCCGGCATTTTTCACGTCGGTCGCGATCGAGGCGTAGGAGGTCGCGCTGCGCCCCCTCAGCACGTCGGCTTCGACCAGAAGCCAGGGGCCATGGCAGATCGCGGCGATGGGCTTTCCGGCGTCGTAGAATGCCTTCACCATGCGCACCGCCTCGGGCTTGGTGCGCAGGATATCGGGGTTCATCTGGCCGCCGGGCAAGACCAAGGCGTCGAAATCGCCCTCTTGCAGATCGCCGATCTTCGCGTCGACGGCCACCCTCTCGCCCCAGTCGCCGTCGCTCCAGCCGCAGATGTCCTGACCATCGGGACTTGCGACGCAGACTTCGGCCCCCTTCTCGCGCAGGTGCTTCACGGGATATTCCAGTTCCGACTGTTCGAAACCATGGGTCGCCAGGACCAGTACGCGGGCATTGCTGATATCGGGCACGAGTGCCTCCTTTGCGGTCGGTGGTTTTTTCCCCAACATGTCAGGGGGCAGTTTGTTCCCCGGCTTGTTCCGTTTTCGCGCCCGCGCTGTAGAAGGCGGCCAGATCGGCGATGTCGCGGTCGCTCAGGTTCCGCGCCGCCGCCGCCATCCGCCGGGCAGCCGGGCCGTCAGGGATCGGCCCGTCGCGCCACAGCCGGAGCCATGTGACAAGCCAACGCGCGTCCTGCCCGGCGATGCGGGGCACGCTGGCCAGCCCGGGCGGTTCCTTCCCGGCGCCGTGGCAGGACATGCAGGAAGGAAGCTCGTCATGTTCGTCGCCGTGCGTTGCCAGCAGACGGCCACGCAGGACATCGCCCGCGATCCTGCCAGGCTGGCCGGTGCCCAGGTCGGCCGCCATTGCGGAATACCGCCGGGCCAGGTCGGCCCGCTCCTGCGGGGTCAGGGCAATCGCGACCGGTTCCATGAACCCGCTCTGCCGACGGTCCGCGGCATAGGCGTCGAGCGCGGCAAGAAGGTAGCCCTCGCTCTGCCCGGCCAGCTTCGGCGCGGTTCCGTCGCGGCCCATGCCGTCGGCGCCGTGGCAGCGGGCGCAATTGTCGATGGTCGATCTGGAAGATTCCCTCATGCCGCCGAAGGCGACTGCAGCGCCGACTGGCGCAGCGCTACCGCCTTCATGGGCAAGCTCGCGATAGCTGTCGGGGTCGAGCGCGGAATAGCGCGACAGGAATGCCGCCACCGCCCAGGGCTCGTCGTCGCGGCCCTGCCCCGCCCAGGCCGGCATGCCGGTATATTTCAGCCCGTGCCGGGCCAGCCAGTAGAATTCGCGCGTGGTATGCTCTGTCTCTTCGATGAGCGTCGGTTCGGGCAGCATGGCGGTGACGATGGCATTGCGGGGCAGGCCCGGCGCGCCGTGACAGGTGGCGCAGCCGGTCGCGAAATGCGCCGCGCCAAGGCGGATCAGCGCGGGGTCGTCGGCCCTGAACCAGTCGGGAGGGTCGAGCGCCGCCGCCCGTCGGCCGACGGCATTGTCCATGTAGGAATGCAGGAAGGCCCTGACCGGGGGCAGGTGACGCTGCGAGGCAGCGACGTTGTAGGGTGCGAACCACCAGAACCCGGCCGCAACCACGGCAAGCCCGGCAAGGCCAAGTGCGACATGGGGCCAGCCGATCCTCATCGCGATGCCTCCGGCTCTGCCAGGGCGGGCGCCAGCCGCACCAGCGCCGCCACCAGATAGATCGCGCCGCCCGCCACCGCCATGAACGCGCCCGCGACCTGCTGTTCCTCAAGCGCCGTCAGGCCGAACCAGCCTGCGCAAAGCGCGCCATAGACCGGGTGCGGCGCAAGACCGATCAGCGCGCCCAAGAGCGTCATGTGCATGACGGTGCCGAAGAGGACGAGTGCGCCGCCGAACTGCCCGGCCGACTGCGCCGCCGCCCAGACCATCAGTCCGGCGCCAAGGAAGCTTGCCTGCTCCAGCGCCAGACCCATTCCGCTGAGCCGCGCCCATAGATGGGCGGCGGGCGCATGCCAGCCCCAGACAACGGCCATCTCGGCCAGAAGAACGACCACCAGCGCGAAGGGCCCGGGCCGCTGCGGCAGACGCGGCGCCAGAAGTGCTGGGACAATTGCGATCACCGTCAGGTGCAGCGTCATATGCACGATGATGGAGCCCCTGGCATATTCGGGCAGCGGCGACAGCCAGACCGCGGCCAGCAGGACGATCGCCAGGATACGCGCGGGGGTCAGCATTGGCCGAACACCAGGCTCGGGGCGGCCGTGAAGATCACCGCCACCGCATTAAGCGCACAAAGAAGCAGCGCCACGTGGCCGAGGAACCGCTCGCGCGACCGTTCCCTGTCATCGGCGATCGACGCCTCGTGCCGCAAGAGACCTTCGTAGCGAACGGTCGCGATGCGGGCGATCCAGCCGATTGCCGCCAGCGCGATCAGCGTCAGGGCGAGGATCGCCCAGGCCGCCGGCGCCAGAACGCCCATCCCGCGCGCGCACCAGACCGCTGCGATCCAGTAGGCGGCCAGGAAATGTCCCGCCCAGATCACCGGCGGCATGATCACGATCCAGACCGAGCCGTCGTCAATGATGCGAGGATAGGTCATCGGATGCCTCCTGACACCAGCGGGAAAAGACCGATCACCGCGATCGTGACCAGCGCCTGCACCAGAAGGAAGTTCCAGTAGAGCACACTGTTGCGCAGTTCGGCATCGTGGCTTGCGTCCATCCGACCGGCCATCAGCCGCGCGAGGCAGTAAAGGTCCATGATGACGCCCACGGCCACATGCACACCGATCCAAAGGATCAGCACCCAGACCGTCGCATCGTAGGCGTGGCGTGTCGGATCGAGCCCCACCGCCCCGGCGGCAAGGACCAGCGAAGCGACCCCTGCGGCTGCGGCCAGCGGCACGATCGCCAGCGCCCAGCGGGAAAGACTCCCGCGTCCGGCGCGGTTTGCCCCCTGCGCCACGGTCATCAGCAGCCAGGCCACGCTCAGGCTCAACGCAGCCAAAGCCGCCGTCGGCAGGCCGGGAGGTTCGGACCCGGGGGGCGGAAAGGCGGGATGCACCGTCCAGAAGAACGCATAGGCGAAGACCAGCCCGGCAAAGGCCGTCGTGTCGCCGATCATCGTGATGAACATGGCCCACCAGCCGACCGATCCGTTGCCGCTGGCATAGAGCGGCAGGATCAGGCCGCGACCGCAATCGCGTTCGGGCGTGGGTGGCACGCCGCCCGTTCCGGTCCACAGCCACCAGAGCACCGTCGCCAGAAAGCCGCCGCCGCACAGCACGGCGGCCGTCCACAGGTGCCAGGTGGCGAGGATGAAGACCGCGCCCAGGAACGCCGCGGACAGGATCGTGACCCAGCCCGGTCCCGGCACGCGTTGCACGAACATCGGCCGCGCATCGAGGATATCGGTCACGATCATCTCGCGGTGCCCGCCGGACGCGTCCGCCAGGAACCACTTGCCGCGCGTCACCTCCTCGAACAGCCCCGGTTGCTGCCAGAGCGGATAGCGCGTCGTGATGACGGGTACCGAGCGGATGCCCCAGGGGTGGCCAGGCCCTTCGCGCAGCCATTCCAGCGTCGGCGCCTTCCATGGATCGACACCTGCAGGGGCCTTGAACCGTCGCGGCCGCACCACGTCGAAGACCATGATCGCCACGCCGGTCGCGAGGATATAGGCGCCAATGGTCGAGGTCATGTTCAGCGCGCCCCAGCCCATCTCCTCGGCATAGGTCCAGACACGTCGTGGCATGCCAAGAACACCGGTCCAGTGCATGGGCAGGAAGGTGATGTTGAAGCCCGCGAAGATCAGCCAGAAGGCCCAGCGGCCAAGGCGGGGCGACAGCATCCGGCCGGTCACAAACGGATGCCAGTAGTAGACGGCGGCAAAGATCGGGAACAGCATGCCCCCGATCAGCGTGTAATGCAGGTGCGCCACGACGAAATGGCTGTCATGGGCCTGAAAGTCGAAGGGCACCACCGCCACCATCACCCCGGTCAGCCCGCCGAAGACGAAGATCGCAAGCGCGCCCCCCGCGAAAAGAAGCGGCACCGAGGCGGTGGCACGCCCGACCAGCACCGTCGCCAGCAGGCAGAAGATCTGGATGCCGGTCGGGATCGCCACCGCCTCGGACGCGGCCGAGAAGAAGCCGAGCGAGATGTTCGGCAGCCCGGTGGTGAACATATGGTGGACCCAGAGGCCAAACGACAGGAACGCCACCCCGATGGCCGACAGCACGATCCAGGAATGCCCGACGATCCGCGTCCTGGCCAGCGCGGGCAGCATCGTGGCGATCAGCGCGATGGAGGGCAGGAAGATGATATAGACCTCCGGATGGCCGAAGATCCAGAACAGGTGCTGCCACAGCAGAGGGTCGCCCCCCCGGTCGGCATCGAAGAAGGCCCAGTCGAAGGCGCGCTCCATCTCAAGAAGCAGATCGCCCGCGATCAGGGGCGGGAAGGCGAACAGGATCATCCCCGCCACCACGAGCACATACCAGCAGTAAAGCGGCATCAGGTTGATCCGCATTCCCGGCGGGCGGCATTTGAGAACGCCGACGATCAGTTCGATGGCTGCTGCGATCGAGGCGACCTCGATGAAGCTCAGCCCCAGAAGCCAGATGTCGGTTCCGATCCCGGTCTGGTCAGTATCCGAGGACAGCGGCGCATACATGAACCAGCCGCCGTTCGGCGCCGCACCGAAGAAGATCGAGCCGCAGACGAAGGTGCCGCCGATGACGAAACACCAGAACCCGAAGGCCGAAAGGCGCGGGAAGGGCAGGTCGCGGGCGCCCAGCATCTCGGGCAGGATGAGGATCGCGACCGCCTCGAAGATCGGGATCGCGAACAGGAACATCATCGCGGTGCCGTGCAGGGTGAAGACCTGGTTGTAAAGTTCCATCGACAGGAAGCTGTTGTCGGGTACCGCCAGCTGGGTGCGGATCATCAGGGCGAGCACACCCGCGAACAGGAAGAAGCCGAAGGCGGTCCCAAGATACCATCTGCCGATCAGCGAATTGTTGACCGCCGAGAGACGCCGGAAGCCCGATGGCGTTTCCCACGCAGCCAGCAGATCGTCGCGCTCCGCCCGGTCGCGGGCGGCGTCGTCGGGGGGCGCGGGGCCGATGTCTGGCAGGCCGGTCATTTCAGCGCCATGAGGAAGGCGACCAGCCGGTCCAGCGCCTCGGGTGCGAGGTCCGGATAGGCGGGCATCCTGACGCCGGGCTTCACGTCATCCGTATGGCTGATCCAGCGCGACAAATTCGCCGCGGTCAGCGGGACCAGGCCCGCGCCGATCCGGCCGCGACCGCCGACATGCGTGAGGTCCGGACCGACGGGTCCGTCCGCCTCGGTGCCGCGGATCGTATGACAGGCCCCGCATCCGGCATCGAGAAAGGCGTCCAGTCCCCCGCCTTCCGACAGCGCCTCTGGCGCTGCGGGCATCGCCTCGTCGGCCAGCCAGTCGCGGAAGGCTTCGGGTTCCGTCACAACCACCTCGAACCGCATCTGCGCATGGGCAGCGCCACAATATTCGGCACAAAGCCCGCCCCAGCTGCCGATGGTCAGCGGCGTCAGGGTCAGCCGGTTGGTCCTGCCCGGCACCATGTCCATCTTTCCGCCCAGCGCCGGCGCCCAGAGCGAATGGATCACATCGTCAGAGGTCAGCAGCAGCTCGGCCGTTTCGCCGCGCGGCAGGCGGATTTCGTTCGCCGTGACAACCTCGGCCTGCCCGGGGACACGGTAGGCAACCCGCCACCACCATTGCTCGCCGTCGACTTGCACCGTCAGCGCGGGCGACCTTGCGGAAAGCGCCCGCAAGGTCAGGAGACCGGTCAGAAGCAGCATGGCGACCACGATGGTCGGCACCACGGCACCGCCCCAGAGAATGACAGCACGCCCGACCCTCTCGCCCTTGTCGGAGGCCGCCGAACGATAGGCGAAAACGGCAAATGCCATGACGGCGGTCCAGACAATCGCGCTGCCGATGAGGAACGGCCAGAACAAGCTCTCGATGGCGCGCGCTTCCGCCCCGGCGCCGGCCAGCCAGGAGTGGCGTCCCTCGCAGCCGCACAGGACAGGAAGCGGCGCCAGCCGAAGAAGCCGCGGGCCGCACCATGTCCTCGTGCCGGGCGAACGCATCTCACACTTCCCCGGCAAGGCTTGCGCGCGACCAGGCACGTTGGCGTCCTGCATCGATGAAGGGGATCCACAGCTGCCGCAGGATCACCATGGCGACGACGGTAAGCGGTGCCGCCAGCACCACGCCGGGGAAGCCGAAGAGAATGCCGAAGGCAACGACAGAGAAGACCGTGACCGCCGGTGGCAGATTCACGGCCTCGCGCTGGATCAGCGGGATCAGAAACGCCCCTTCGACCTGCTGGATGCCGACGTACAGCAAGACAACCCAAAGCGCCGTCGTCGGACTCTCCGCAAGGGCCACGAGCACTGCGGGAACGGCGCTGGCGATCGGGCCGACATAGGGCACGAACTCGAAAAACCCGGCGACCACGCCAAGGCCGATCGCCGTCGGCACTCCGAGAAGCCACAAGCCGATGCCCGTCAGCGTTCCCACGACAAACATCGACACCACCTGCCCCAGAAGCCATGCCCTGAGCGCAGCGCCCGTCGCGTCCAGCACCTGCCCGCCCTTCGACCGGAACCGCTGCGGCAGAAGGCGCAGAAAGCCATCGCGGTAGCAGGCGGGATCGACGGCGATGAACAACCCGCCCGCCAGCGCGAGAAGAACGCCCGAGGCAGCGCCGAGCACGATGCTTGTCATCCCGGAAAGCCCGCTCAGGACCGACGAGGCGCCGTCCGAGCTTTGCACCCGCGCCGCGATCCAGGTTTCGATGCTGCCGAGGTCGATCCAGCTGTCCAGCCGGTCGATCGCCGCCGGAATTTCGGCGGACAGCGCGGCGATCTCCGAGATTGTCCGGGCGCCGATCGCGGCAATCGTGCCCAGGAACAGTACCAGGAAGACGACAATGGTCAGGATGACGGCGATCGTCTGGCCGACGGGCAGCACGCGCCGCACAAGGCCCGCCGCCGCCGCAAGCGGCACCGCGATCAGGATTGCGGCGAACACCACCAGTGCAAGCCCCTGCAGGTTCCACAGCGCCAGTGCGCCAGCGGTGGTTGCCAGAAGCGCCAGCCCCACGCCAAACGCGCTGGTATGCGGCAACGGGCCGTTGCGATCGTCCATGGGTCCCGGTCCTCGGCTGCCTGCGGGAACCCCGTTTGCCGGGGTCGTTCTGCAAACCAACCTGCGACAGCGCGGATAGTTCCCTTGCCGACTGAGACCAGCCGGGGCGGAACCAATGCGCATGATGGGTTGTTTGTCTGGCTCACGCTACATGGAGTTGACGATGAACAAGATGCTTTTGGTACTTCCGGTCGTCGCGATGACCGCGGCCTGCCAGTCCAGCACCAACAATTCGGCTTTCACGGGTGCCGCCGCGGGCGCGGCGCTGGGTGCGGCGGTCAATGACGACGACCGCGTGGAAGGCGCACTGCTGGGCGGTGTCGCGGGGGCGGTTGCAGGCAGTCTGATCGGACAGGCGAAAACGCCCGGCGACTGCATCTACAGCGATCAGTATGGCAGACGTTACGTTGCGGCCTGTCCGTAAATCCAGGGCGGAAAATCCAGGGCGGACGCCCGCTGTTCGTGCGCGTCCGCCGACATCCTCGCCCTTGCCCGCAGCGAGAGCAGGCGGACCTAGCAGCAAAGGGGCAAAAGCAGTGCGCGGGGCTCTCAACAGATAGGGGCGCGACCAACGCCGCGCCCCGGTCATTTCTGGTAACGGACTACGTCCGCGTCAGCCGTCATCACCTTCGGCAGAATCGTTCATCACGCCGCGCAGCGCATCGATCCGGTCGTTTTCCAGGGCCGAGAGAAACTCGCCATTGTCGACCTTCTGATTTCCATCCAGGTCGATCATGACCAGATCAGCCTCCTGGAAGTTTGGATATTCCGCCGTCAGTTCGGACCAGCTGAGATAGCCGTCCTTGTCGAGGTCGATATCGTTGAAGACAATCGGCTGGGCATTGGCCAGAAGCGGAACAGTCACCAGAACGGCCGAGAAAATCGTTGTCAGTCGCATGCATTTGCCTTTCTTGTGTTTCACCTCGAACAGAAGAACAGCCTCGTGGGCCGTCCCTGCCTGTTCGCCGCTTTCAACAGCCCGCCCGGCAATTCGTTCGTCAGATCACGAAAACGTGGCCTTCCCACCCGGGGCTGCCGCGCCATCCTGACCGCCTAACATGCTGGCTGGGCGACGATCCGGGCGACCTCGTCCGCGAGAAGACGCAGTTCCTCGGCAACCGAGGACTGGATGGCGAAAGCCCTGTCCGGTACCGCACCCGGGTCCTCGGACTGAGAAGCCGCAACCGCATCCCGGCTGACGAGCGCCCGCAGGCCTGCCAGCGTTTCCGGCCGCGGGTCCGTCACCGCCGCCACGAGCGCTGCCAGAACCTGCCTGTGCGCATGCATGCGTCCTTCAAGGACGGCGGGAGATGTTTCGTAAAGGCTCATCTGTCTTCTCCTGACCGGTGGCTGGCCACATGCCTGCGGGCAAAGCGGAACAATCCGCGCGCTGCCCGGTTTCCTTGCATGAAGAAATCCGCAGGACACCGCACTGAGCCGCGCCACGACGTTCAACCGGCAACGGGGCAGATCGTTCCATCGGTCAACGCGCGTTGCGGTCGCCCGACGGGACAGAGAAAGGAAAACCGGATGAAGAAGCCAATCGAAACCCCGCGCAACCCCATGGCCGCCGCCCCGGTCAACCCGCCGCTGGTCCAGCCCACGGACAGCGCTCTGACCGGGCGGGTGCGGCAGGCGATCGACGGGGACGGCCGTCTTGCGGGGCAGAATGTGACCGTCGCGGTTCGGCAGGGCTGCGTCATGCTCACCGGCGCGGTATCGAAGGAGTTTCTGAGACTGCTCGCCGATGCCCGCGCGGGTGGTGTTCCGGGCGTGCTGGTCGTGATGAACCAGCTTGGCGTC
Source organism: Frigidibacter sp. SD6-1 (assembly GCF_030143255.1). Taxonomy (GTDB): domain Bacteria; phylum Pseudomonadota; class Alphaproteobacteria; order Rhodobacterales; family Rhodobacteraceae; genus TMP-24. The sequence goes on along the minus strand of NZ_JARJNR010000005.1, from coordinate 287,852 downwards.
TTGCAGGAAGGCCCGATGCGGCAGGGTCCGGTTTGACGCCAGCCGACCATGCGGCCGCGCATTTTCCGGCGCGAGAGCGGAACGTCAGCCGGACCTGGCAGTTGTGTCAGCCTGACATTCATGGAGGACAGAACATGACCGGCACTGACAAGGCGCCCCGGAAGGACAAGGCGCCCCGGAAGGACGACGCTGACAAGAAGGACGATCAGGTGAAGGACCCGGGACATGTGCGGCCCGCAGGACCCGGCGCGATGGAGACCCCGCCCAAGAGCTGGGACAAGGTCGATGAAGAATCCGACGAATCCTTTCCCGCCAGCGATCCCCCTGGCAATTACTGAATAGGGTGCCTTGCACCTTTGAGGCCGCGCCCGCCTTGCAGGGAAGGCCATCTGTTCCTGCGATGTCTGAGGATGGACTATCAGGCGCCGTGCCAGATCGTCAGGTCTTGGGAAATCTTCGATCTGATCGACGACGAGGCGGCATCGCGACCGCCCGTGGCGGGTCAGTCTCACCCAGGGAAAAGGTGAGAGAGGGTGCGCCGCCGACGGGTTGGCGGCGGAACTTTCCCTGCAGGGCGTTCGTTATTCGACGACCCGCGCAGGCGCTTCGGAGGAATGATCATCGATATGTCCTGGATAGCCGAGGTGCTCCGGCAGGAGCTTTCGCTGGGGATGAACCTGCCCTGGCCGGTGCTACTGGTGCGTCTTCTGGGCGGCCTTGTCCTGACCGGCCTCATCGGCCTTGAACGGGAGACGATGGATCGACCGGCGGGGCTGCGCACCCATATGCTCGTCGGGCTGGCCGCGGTCTGCTACAGTGTTACGACCCTTGAAATGCTGTCCTGGGACGTTGACGACCATGTGCGGATGGACCCGATCCGGCTGGTCGAGGCGGTGACAGGCGGCGTGGCCTTCCTGGCCGCAGGCTTGATCGTTTTCACCAAGGGAGAGGTGCGTGGCCTGACCACGGGGGCCAGCCTGTGGCTGGCGGCCTCTATCGGTGTGGCCATCGGGCTGGGCTTGTGGCTGCACGGCATCGTGGTCACCGCATTGGCTCTCTTCATCGTGCGGACCCTCGGCCGGATCGAGAAGTCGATGATCTCCCGCCAATAGGGCGGGCACCGGCAGCAAGGCGGCCCTGGGCGGAACTTTCGCGGGCCCCGGGCGTTTATGCTGCAGATCACCAACCCGAAGGAGCTGACACGATGAAGAAGTTTATGATGACGACCGCGGTCCTTGCGGCGATCGGCGCCCCGGCCTTCGCGCAGACGGCTGACAACATGTTCCGGACCCAGGCTGATCCGCAGGAAATTCATGCCTCGAACCTGATCGGCATGCGCATCTATCGCGGTGAGGGCGCCGATGCCGCAGGCTACGCGGGTATTCAGGACGGCTGGGACGATATCGGCGAAGTGAATGACATCATCCTCAGCCGCGATGGCGAGGTTCAGTCTGTCCTTGTCGACATCGGCGGCTTTCTGGGGATGGGCGAAAACCAGGTCGCGGTCGACATGAATGCCCTGCGCTTCGTCACCGACGATTCGACGACCGACAACGACAGCGACTATTTCCTCGTGCTGAACACGACACGCGAGTCTCTGGAACAGGCGCCTGCCTATCATCGCATGGATCAGGCACAGTCCGGCACCAGCACCGGCTCGGATACCGATCAGCCGGACATGGCGACCGGCACCGCCAATAGCGCCGACGCCGATGTGGCCACCACCGAGGGTGCTGCCGATGCGGATGCGACCGGCGACGTGAGCGGTGCCCGGGTGCCGGTCGTCCGCGAGGGCTATACGACGGCCGACGAGGTCGACCTGACTGCCGAACGCTTGACCGGCGCCGCCGCCTATGATGCGAACGACGAATGGATCGGCGAAGTGTCGGAACTTGTCCTCAATGACAGCGGCCGCGTCGATTCCGTCATCGTCGATGTCGGCGGTTTCCTTGGCATCGGCGAAAAGCCGGTCCAGCTGAACCTGTCGGACATCGACATCCTTCGCTCCGGCGACGGCGGGGACATCCGGGTCTACATCTCGATGACCAAGAACCAGATGGAGGCGTTGCCCGACTACCGCGGCTAACGCGGTCCGACAGGCTACCGAAGGGCCCGCCGCAAGGCGGGCCTTTTCCATGGTGGTCCGGCGGTCCCCGACCCTCGGCCGCAGGCGCGGTCAGGTTGCGCCGCCGGGCAGCCATCCCATGGAGGTATGACGGAAGGCGAACCGCTCGATCCGGTCAAATCGGGTCGCGCCCGGCGGGGCGGCCATGCGGTCGATCGTCAGCCGGTCCGCATCAAGCCTCATCACGCAGAAATCGTTCGGCTCGTTGCGCAGGCGCCGGGACAGGCCGGTGCCGGCATGGACCTGCACCATGCGCCGCTGGCCGCGCGTCTCGACGAACGGCTCGGCCCGCCAGCTGTGAAGATGGCCGGACAGGACGAGATGGGCGCCGCAGTCGGCAAGACGGGCAGCAGCCGCGCCGGCACCCCGCATCAGCTTCTTGCGCGACCCTGGCGCTTGGTCGAACGGATGATGGGCCACCACGATCTTCCACCGGTCGGAGGGGCCGCCCGCGAAAGCCGCGCAGGCCAGCGCAAGCCCGCCCTCGCCGATGCGGCCGCGCTGATGCCTCCAGGGATCGACAGTGTTCAGGCCCACAAGCACCGCGCCAGGCAGGTCATGCACGGATTCAAGCCTGTCGTCTATCCACCGTCGATAGCGCGCAAAGGGGCGGGCCAGGCGCAGGAACGGGTTGAAGAGCGGCACATCATGGTTGCCCGGCACCACCACCACCGGCGCCTCGATCCGGTCGAGAAAGGCCCGTGCGGCACGGAACTGGCTGGTGCGGGCGCGCTGCGTCAGGTCGCCCGACACCGCCACGGCATGCGCGCCGGCGGCGTTCACCGCCTCGATCAGCGGTTCGGTCAGGGAGGGCTGGATGCAGCCGAAGTGCAGGTCGGACAGGTGGACGATGCAAGTCACGGCGCGTCCGGAGCGTCCGTCGGCACGATGATCTTAAGCGCGCGCGACCGGACGGTCAGCCGGAACGGCCCCCGCATCCGCGCCTTTTCGCCATCCCGCGCCACCAGCCGTGTCCGCGTTCGCGTCGCGATCACGATCTCGTCGGCGCAGACCAGGTCGAAGTCCACGCCTTGCCGGGCGCTGCGCCGGGCCAGCCGCAGCGCGGATGCCAGAAGAGCCCAGGGCGTGCGCGCCCGCGCCAGAAGCAGGGCAAACCGGTCGGCCCCGACTGCCTCGGCCCCGGCGAGGTCATGGATCCGCAACTGGTAGGCGCTGTTTCCGACGAAGGCCAGCGGGGTTTCATAGCGTCTGCGGATGCCGTCGGCCTGGATATCCACCACCATCGGCCGGCGCATGTGCATCAGCACGCTCAGGACCGACCAGTAGGCGGCCAGCCGACTGCGGCCCCAGCGCCGGTAGATATCCTCCCGTGCGCGCAGGATCGCGGGATATAGGCCGAAACTGGCATTGTTGAGAAAGATCTGACCGTTGATGTCGCCCACGCTCACGCGCTTGATGCGGCCCTGCCGGATGGTCGCCACGGCTGCGGCGGCATCGGTGTCGATGCCATGTTCGCGGGCGAAGAAATTGAACGTGCCCATCGGCACGATACCCATCGCAACATCGGTACCGGCAAGCGCGCCCGCGACAGCCGATTGCGTGCCGTCGCCGCCGGCGGCAACGACGATGCCGTAGCCCTCGGCCACCGCCTCGGCAGCGGCGGCCGCGATCCGGTCGCCGGAAGACGGACGCTTGACGGCGACATCCAGCCCGCTTTCGCGAAAGGCGCGCATCAGCGCCTCATGCTCTCTTCTGTCCTGCCGGCCCGACTTGCCGTTCAGGATCACGCAGATGCCGCAGAGGTCCGCTGCCGTGCCGGAATGGGTCATGTCGCGCATCACTTCCTCGATGGCTGGTCGCACCGCCGCGACCGAACGACAACCGCTCACCTGCCCTGCGGTTCCCGGCAGAGGCACGTCACCGGTGGCGGAATTGCCGGGCAATGCGCGTTTCCTCACCGGCCAGTTCGGTGCGTATCTGGACCCAGGCGAGCGTGGTGAAGAAGACCGACCCCCCCAGCAGGTTGCCGATCAGCGCCGGTACGAGGAAGCCGCCGATCGCCGCCGCCACGCCCAGATCGCCGGCCAGCACCAGAAGCGACGCCTCGGTCATTCCCGCGACGACATGGGCAAAATCAGCCAGGGCGATCAGATAGGTGACAAGGATGATGACGAATGACCGGTTGTCGCCCGCGTTCGGCATGATCCAGACGAGCGTGGCCACCAGCCATCCCGCGCCGATCCCGCGCAGCAGCGTCTCGCCCCAGCCGAAGCCGGTTGCATGCAGCGAAATGGCGCGCATCGCCTGCCAGACCTCGGGCTGCAGATCCTTCGAGATCCACAGCACCGCGCCAAACGTTGCCGCCCCGCACAGGTTCGCGCCCAGCACCAGGGACCAGAGCCGGATCAGACGCGCCACCATCGCCGGCGACTTGTCGTCGAGGATCGGGCAAAGCGCCTTGATGGTGTTTTCGGTGAAAAGCTGCATCTGCCCGAGGATGACGAACAGAAAGCCGACGCTGTAGCCCGCGCTTTCCACCACGGGGCGCCAGTCTGCCTCGGGCAGATGGGCGCGCAGATGACCTTCCGACAGGACAGACAGCCCAAGCGTCAGGCCCGCAACAAAAGCCGAGGTGGCAAGCGCGGTGGCCGGTCGATGCAATTCCATCCGGCCTTCCCGCCGGATCGATTCAAAGATTGCCACCGCCCGGATCGGCGTCCGCTCCTCGATCGCCTGCATCTCGTGATCGGTGAGCGAATCCTCGTGCTTGTTTTCTTCGGCATGTCGTTCCGGATCGCTCTGCGTCATGTTCCTGTCCGTCGGCCGCTCGATCATGTCAACGCAGCGATGGCTGCGCGAGTTCCATGGCCCGGGGCAGCCCCTTCATCCGTCCAGAAAGCCGATCAGTTCGGCTTCGCCTGCGCGAAGGCCGGCGTTCGCAGGTGTGGCAAGGGCGGCCATGCGGGCCTGGCGGACGTCTAAGTCGGTGCCCGCAAGCGCAATGACGGCGGGATGGATATAGCTAGACCGCGCAACCGCCGGCGTGTTGCCCAGCCGTTCTGCCGCGCAGGTGGCCATGTCGCGGATGCTCACCGGGCCCGGCTGCATCGCCAGGCAAAAGGCGGCGTGTGTGCCGTTCCATGTACGGAAGGTCTTGGCCGTATGGGCCTCTCCGCAGATCTCGGCAATGACGGCATTGACCCGTTCCGAAGTCACGGCATGGGGTTCCCCGTCCTCGCCGATCCAGGTTGCGAAGACCGCGCCGGGCAGGTCGTGGATGCGGCTCATCGCGGCCTGCAGCGCGCGCCCTGCCAGCGTGCGCCTGATCAGTTTGCCGCCCTTTCCGCGAAAGGACACTCTCACCCGGTCCTCGCCGAAGCGGACATGCCGACCAAGCAGCGTTGTCGCTCCGAAGCTTCGGTTTTCGCGCATGTAGGTGGAGTTTCCAACCCGGATCGAGGCCCGGTCGATCAGCGCCAGAACCGCGCCGACGGCCAGATCAACCGATCCGGTCCCCGCCCGCAGGCTGCGCGCGACGTAAGAGCGCAGACGGGGCAGGCAGCGGCCGAAGTCTGCAAGCTGGTCGTATTTCGCCAGAGCGCGATGTTCGGCCCAGCCGTCGTGATAGATATATTGCTTTCGACCGCGCGCATCGCGACCTGTGGCCTGCAGATGGCCATTCGCATGGGGTGTGATCCAGACATTTTCATATGCCGGTGGCACAGCGATGGCGGCAAGCCGGGCGCGTTCGGCCGGTTCGGCGATCCGTGTGCCATCTGCGGCGACATAGACAAAACCCTTGCCGCATCGGCGCCGGGCGATCCCGGGGCGGCTGTCGGGATAATAGCGCAGGCCGGGTATGCGCGGGGGGGACAGATCGTTCATGTGGAATCGCCCTTGCGGATGCCGCCCTCAACGCCGTCCGCAAGTTCCGGTTCCCTCAGGTTCAGATCCGGTCCCTCAGCCCCTCGACCCCGGCCTTTTGGGCGCAATGGTCGCAACAGAAGATGGCGCCGTCTGCCTCCAGCCCGTGGCCGATGATCCGGCAGCCGCAATGGCTGCAGGACGGTGCCAGCCTGTGTATCGCGCATTCGAAACTGTCGAATGTCAGGGTCGTTCCGCCCATCGTAATGTCGAAACTCTTGTCATATGCGTTCCCGCATGTGGCGCAGGTTCCCATGGCCTTGCCTCTTCTCTTGAAAACAGTTTGTCGGAGAGCCGGTTTCCGGAGACCGTAAGCGAAAACAGCTTGTGCCTCCGGGGGAAACCGGCGCCGGTCGTGTCAATATTGCGCGTCCTGCGCGGCATCGGTTACGGCTTCACCCGCGTTTTCGATATCGCGCCCTGCACCTTCGAAGGTTTCGCAGGCCGAGAGGCCGAAGACCATGATAGCGGCGAGAGCAAGAAACAGTTTGTCGGTCATGACAGATCCTTATGATTGAAGTGGAGATCACGGTCACAACATCCGGGACGGCGTTGGGTTCCATCGCCGGTCGGCGGGCGACATGGAAAAGCCCCGGTCTGGCAGGACCGGGGCCGGCGGTTCGCGATGCGCACGCACGTCGCCGGGAGGTTCAGGTCTTCGCCCGCGACTTCTGCGCCTCCTGCGCGCCCTCGGTCATTCTTGCGGCCTTCTTTTCGCGCTCCGCACGATCCTCGATGTTGGTTCCCAGCTCCTCTACGCCCTCGGCAACGGCGTCTGCGGCATCCTTGGCAGCGCTCTTGACCTCATCCACCACGCCCTCGGCCACACGCATCATCCGCGCCCGCTCTTCGCGCAGCATGTCGGCAGCGGCGGCCATCAGCCGGTCGCTTTCGGCGCCGAAATTCCGGTCCTCGATGCGGGTGCGCGGCAAGGCCGCCCCCAGCGCCGCCCCCATCGCCAGGGCGACAGCGCCCGCGACCAGGGGATGATCGCTCATCATCTGGCCGGCCTGGCGCCCGCCGGCCCGGGCGCCGCGCTCGACCCGCAGGCTTGCGGCGTAAGCCGCCTGGCGCGCCTGCATCACCCGTTCACCGGCGGCCTCGGACAGGTCGTCCAGACCATGGCGGAATGCGGCCGTCATGTCGGCGGTGAAGTCCGACAGAACCCGGGCGCTTTGGGCGACATAGTCCTTGCTGCCGCGCTCAAGGCTGCCCAGCATGCCGGTCGCCCGCTGCCGCAGCCTGCCGATCTGGTCCGACCAGCTGTTGGTGTCCGACATGGCATCGCCGCCATATCCCCGCGCACCGCTGCCTGCCGGGAGACCGTCGCCATCACGATCAAGCCGGGCGAACCGGGCGAAATCACTGTCCTCGCGGTAATCGTCGGACTTGCCGCCGAAGATCAGCCAGGCCAGGCCGACGCCCGTCATGGCCAGCGCCATGGGATTGGCACGGATCGCCCGGTCCAGGGACCGGGAATAATAGCCTGCATTGTCGCGCAGCATGCCCAGCGCCTCGCGCGCCATGTGATCCACCGACATCCTCTCGTGCAATTGATCCAGGGTCGAGGCCAGCGACTCGCGGTCCTCTTCCAGTTCCGTCTCGCGGGCGTTCAGGTCACTGTGTTGGGTCATGGTCAAGGCTCTCCTTTATCGCCTTCACGTCCCGACGGACGTTTTCGGCAGTTTCCCTAGGCATGAGGCTGGCAGGCTTCAGGGCATTCACGCCCAGCCAGCCGAAAATCATCGCAATGACGCAAAGCAGCACCGCCACCGCCACCGCCGCCCACACCGGCGCCAGCCCCTGTGCCACCAGTGCGCTGACGAGCGCGGCCGACAGGACATTGAGTGCGGACAGCGCGATCACCACCGCGGCAACCACAAGGATGAGGCCGGTGATGGCGGTCCGGATGCTCTCCCGGACCTCCGCCTTCGCCAGCGCCAGTTCGCCCCTGACCAGCCGGCCAAGATAGTGGACGGCATCGCCCAGAAGCGTCCCTACCGATTTTGCATCAGGACCACGATCAGGGTTCACGGCGTCCCCCAATATCACGACCGACCTCGTCCGGCCGCGGATGTCCGCCGACCAGAACCGCCGGACCTGATTGACCGGGGCGGTCGGTCGCCGCACGTCCTTCGCCGACGACACTCGACTGGCCCGCCCCGAACGGACCTTCGTCCATCGCCCGCATCCTGGCAGATCCGGCAGGCCCGCCTGCCCCTGTCTTGCCGGCGCGCGATGCGCCCGCGGCGGAAGGGCCCGAATCCGGCTGGCTTGCGCGCGCGAAGCGGGCCATCGCGAAGCCCGCGATCGCGGCGCCCGCAACGAAGGCACCGGGATTCTGGCGCGCGAATGCCTCGGTCTTGGAAAGGAGCGCATTCAGGCTCATGCCGCGCAGATCGCTTGACGCTTCGCTTACCCCGTCGGCCAGGATGTCGAGCATGCGGGCGCTGATGTTGCCGCCTTGCCGCTCGGCGCTGTCGTGAAGCCGTTCGGCCGTTTCCTCGCCCTTGTCGGACAGCGCTTGCTTCGCCGTCGATGCCCTCGCCATCGCGGCATCTTTGGCCGCCTCGCCAGCACCTGCCGCAGTCTTCGCGGCCTGCTCGCGCACTGCGTGCATCGTCGTCGCTATCGTCTCGGCGGTCTTGCCCTTCAGGCTGTCATCCGCCGCGCCGGTGTCGGCCGGACCTGTCTTGGGATCATTCGCTGTCATCATCATGTCTCCTTGGTGTCGCCGGGCGCGCCGAGACTGCGCCCCTCGGGGCTCGCGCGTCCTGTGAGAGAGTGGATGAAACCGACAGGTCCGCCGATGGTTCCCGCGCATCCTGCGTTTCCGTCGGCGATGCGCCGGAACGCACCCGTTCAAGCTGGGCGTTGAACGCGGCGCCAATCAGCACGACGTAAGCCGAAAGGTAGAACCACATGAACAGGACGACGGCGGCACCCAACGATCCGTAGACCTTGTTGTAGTTGCCGAAACTGCCGAGATAGACGGAAAACCCCACCGACATCACCAGCCAGACCACACCGCCGATGAGGGCACCCGGCGTCAGCCAGCCCGGACGCCGTCCGCGACGGTTGGGCGCGAACCGGTAGATCAGCGCGAACGCGAATGTGATGACACACAGCGCCACGCCCCAGCGAAGGAGGGCAATCGCCGTTTCCGTTGCCGGACCGAGGTCAATGTGGGCCAGCACCAGCGGTGCAACGACAGTCACCGCGATCGCCGCGAGGATCGGGCCGCACAGGGCGAACGCAAGACCGGCGGACGAAAGAATGCGCCGGGTCGTCTTGTTCCTGTGCTCGACGCCGTAGGCGGTGTTGATGCCGCGCGTCAGCGAAGAGATGCCCGACAGCACCGACCACGCGGCGAAACCGACGGTCAACAGCGTTGCCCAGCCGAACACGCTGCCGGAACTGGCGGTGATCAGGCTGTTGACCTGCTGCGCGAAGATCGCATGCACCTGGTTCGGCATGAACCCCTGCGCACTGTCCAAAAGCGCACGGATGGATGCCGGGTCGGCGAAGAAACTCCACAGCAGGACCGAAAGGCCAAGGGCCGGGAAAAGCGCCAGCACACTGAAGAATCCGACCCCGGCTGCAATCAGCGCGAGGTTCAGGTCATCCATGCGGTCCCACACCCGCTTGGCAGCGGCGATCATTTCCTGCCGTCCTGGCAAGACAGTCACCTCTGACGGGACCGCGAAGAACTCGGCCCCGCCACCAGCCAGATGAGAAACCCGACCAACGGCAACACGACGACGAGAAGCGCCCACAATAGCTTGCTGCCGGTCGAGGCCGACGAGCTGACGATCGAAACAAGCGCCCAGATATCGAGAACCAGAAGAATGAGGCCGCCGAGGCCCGACAGTTCAAGCATCGTTCACTCCTTTATGTATCAGGTTCATAACCGCCCGGGGCGCGGCGATGTTCCCGGGCGAGTGTGGCGCGGTATGCGCGCGCAGGCAGAAGAAGGAATCCGTCAGACCGGTCCGATTTGGCGAAGGGCCACCGCCAATCCGGGCTGCAGCGGGCAGGCCGCGAATGTCCGCAAGACCTGGCTCGGGTGCATGACCCGGGTCGCCTTGATGACCGCGCTGCGCAGGATGTCGGGCCAGCTCGCGGCGACAAGACTTTCCTTGATCCTGCCGCCGATCAGCCCTTCCAGCTATGTCCGGCAGGCGGCGGACCCGAAGAAAAAATAGTGCTGCGACAGGAGGAAATAGATGCCCGGAACGACCGGCACCGCAGGCAGGAGGGGAACCGCGCTGAGGTGGTCGGTGAAGCCGGCTGCGTCGGCAATCCGACCGCGGTTCTGCTGTCCGGGACCGGTCATCAGCAGACCGTCGACAAAGTGGGGGGCCCCGTTCACCGTGGCCTGGGTGGCCTGGGTGGCCCGGGTGGCGCCTGGGCCGGAGCGGTCGGGGCCTGTGCTACCTATCCGCTCGTTCGCGTCTACCGCACGCCGTGCGTCGCCAACTGAGCCATCCGCGCGCTGTCCATGTGCCTATGCTGCGCCCGCGGGCGGCGACCGGTGCCCATATCGGCGGCGATAAGCTGGCCGGGCCGTTTCGGTCCACTGGTCGTGGCCGTGTTCCGGCGCCCTCAGTACATGGCCACGTTCAGCGTGATGTCGGTCGCAGCGTCGGCCACGACCGGGGCTGTACCGCGCGCAAGCAGCCAGCCATCTGTCCGCTCAAGGCGCACCACGACCCGCAGCGAGGGCGTCACGGTCAGAGTGTCGGGCAGGTGGATCGCAAAGGGTATCTCCCTTGTCTTGCCGTCGCTCCTGATCCGCACGCTTGCCGGGTGCTGGCCCGCGAGGGCGCGGGTCGCCGGATCGTCGAGCGCGATCTCGATATAACCTTCGGGGATGGCTTTCCCGTCTTCGAACAGGATCGTGCCCCGCAGGTCAGACGGTTGCCCGGCTGCCGGACCGGCGATGATGGCGGCGGCAAGGCCGACCGCGCGCAACAGTCCGGGTCTTCGGTTTGAACGTTTCATCGTGCTTTCCATCCTGGTCGCGCGCCTCGCGGGCCAATGCCGTGGCGCGCGCGAACCTCTGTCGCTCACTGGTTGCCGGGGCGCGGGGCGCGCCCCGGCATTCTATTCTACACGATCACGAAGTCGCTGGCGGCCAGGTTCAGGTGCGCGCCGAGCCGCGCGAAGGCGATCGCCTCGCCTGCCCCGGTCCCGTCCGCATCATAGCACAACAGGCCGTTGCTGGTGTTGTAGATGATGCGGTCGTCCGCGTCATGGCTGAGACCCGTGGCACTGCTGTGGAAGGCGTTCATCGCAAGAACGCCGACGCCGCCCACCTGGTCGAAGATCAGGTGATCAAGCAGGATCAGATCGTCGGCCACGTTGAAGTCGGTGATCCGGTCGACATTGTCATCGCCAAGCGCGGTCGAGAAGCGGAAGGAATCCTCGCCGATGCCGCCGGTCAGTATGTCGTTGCCGAGGCCGCCATCCAGCAGATCGCTGCCCGCGCCGCCGATCAGGCGATCATCGCCCGAAACACCGGGCTGTGTAGGCCCGGACGGCATATCGACCGACACGTTCAATTCGTAGGTCGAACCTGCCGGAACCTCCTCGGCCCAGCCGCTGCCCGGTGCGGTCGGCGACCAGCTGCCTTCCACGATGTAATAGGTGCCGGTCTGCTGCACGACGAAGACGGTGCTCGAATCCCGGCCCGAGGTAGAGCCGGGGTCGCCGCCGCCGTCGTCATTCTCGGCCACGATATTGCCGTTGCTGTCGAGAAGCCGGACCCAGCTGTCATGCACGTTCGGGTCGGCGATGCCGTCGATGTCGATCGTGATGATCGACCCGGCAGCCAGGTCGATGCGGTAGTAGCCGCCCTGCCCGTTCCCCGTGGCATTGACCGTGGTGTGCGGGGTCGTTGTGGCATCGAAGATGTCGGGATCGTCGGCCAGCGTGAAGTTGTTGGTGATATCGAAAGCGGTCGCGATCGAATTGTTGGTGGCGCTGCCATCGAGCGTTGCATAGCCGGAGCCCATGCCGATGCTGGGAGGGATGTCGCCCTGATAGGCGAAATCGCCCAGGAGCGTGTCGTCGCCCGCGCCGCCGCGGATCGTATCGTCCCCGCCCTGACCGGTCAGCACATTGGCGCTTCTGTCGCCCCTGATGTCATCGTCAAAGCCGGACCCGGCAAGATTCTCGATCGAGATATAGCGATCGCCGCCGGACCCGTCGCCGTTGAGGTTGAGCCGGACACCGCTGGTCGCGTCGGAATAATCCGCCGTGTCGCTGCCCTGACCGCCGTTCAGCGTGTCGCGCCCGCCGCCGCCGGTCAGCGTATCGTCTCCCGCGCCGCCGGCAAGGTTGTTGGCCAGATCATTGCCGATGAGGCGGTCGTCGTGAAGCGAACCCACCACATTCTCGACATTGACGATCATGTCGTGCCGGATGGCCGTTCCGCGCCCGACGATCTGCACCGGCCCGTCGGCATCGCCGCCGCTGGCCGTGCCGTTCGCCAGATCGACCGTGACGCCCGCGGAACTGCCGGAATAGTCGACCGTGTCGATACCTTCGCCGCCATCCATATAGTCCTGGCCGCTGCCGCCGATCAGCGTGTCGTTGCCCGCCTCGCCATAGAGGATGTCGCCGTCGCGGCCGCCATCCAGAATGTCGTCGCCGCCGCCGCCGTTGAAATAGTCACCGCCGCCCTGGCCCCAGAAATGGTTGGCCGCGTCGGTGCCGATGAAACGGTCGATCCGGTCGTCCGAGCCGATCAGGTTCTCGATGCTGTAGAACGTGTCGCCGGAGGCCGTGCCGCCCTGCGCGAAATTCAGCGCGAGGTTGACGATCAGCTGGAACGGGCTTTCATGGCTGAAGTCGACCGTGTCGATCCCGTCGCCACCGCGGAAGACGTCGGCACCGGCCTGGCCCATCAGCACATCGTCGCCCGCGCCGCCGTCAAGCGTGTCGTCGCCCGCGCCGCCCATGATCGTGTCATTGCCGCGCCCGCCGTAAAGTGCATCGCTGCCATCGTCGGTTTCGGTCTGGTCGTCGAGGTCTTCGATAGCGATTGTGTTGTTGATGTCGCGGCTGGCAAGCGTATCGCGGCCACCGATGATCAGGTCATCACCGCCCAGGCCGAAGATCGTCTGTCCGCCCGCGCCGCCGTCGATGGTCTCGGACCCGCCGTCGCCGCGCACGATGTTGCCGGGCGGGCTGACCGAACCGCCGGGAGGCGTACCGCCGCCGCCCGGCGGCGGGGTCGGGGTGCCACCGACGTAGATGATATTCTCGACATTGGCGACGTCGCCGATATCCAGCCCATCCACCATCACATAGATCGTGTCATTGCCGCCGCCCGCGTCCTCGCGAACGATATCGTCAAGGGAATCGACGAAATAGACATCGTCTCCGGCACCGCCTGCCATGCTGTCGGCGCCGCCGCGGCCGTCGATCACATTGTTCCCGTCATTGCCGATGATCACGTCGTCATAGGCGCTGCCGATCCCGCTCTCGATGTAATATTCGGTCTGGTCCGCATTATGCCCGGCGAAGATCGAGACATTGTTGCTGTGCCCGTTCACGCTGGAAAAATGGCCAGCGCGCAGGTCGAGGATCGTGCCCGCGGTCGAACCCGAAAAGTCGATCGTATCATTGCCGCCGGTATCGTGGATCACGAAGCCGACGTTGTGCTGCATGCCCGTCGTGGTCAGCAGATAGCCATACTGGCTGCTGTTGAAGCCATAGACATTGTCGCCGGTATTCAGCTGAATGTCCTGATAGGTCCGGACGCCATTCGTATCGACGGTCGAGAAATAGCTGCGGATCACCGACTCTATATCGGCCGTCATCGGCGTCGAGGCCGTCCAGCGGGTGGGTTCGCCCACATCGATCCCGTCGAAATAGGACATCAGGCTGTATTGCTGCCGGTCATAGATCCAGGTCGCATTGTTCAGATAGTTGATCTGCACCCCGCCCGGACCGCTGTAATTGTAAAGCCCGGGGTGGTTGAGACCGAACTCATGGCCGAACTCGTGCAGGAAGGTATTGAAGACATAGCCGCCGATATCGGTCTTGTTCGGCTCGGTATCGTGGAAGCGCTGGCCGACGCTGACATAGCGATCCGAGGAATAGGCGCTGCCGTCGTCCTCTTCGCCCACTTCGGGGCTAACCACCTCCATCCAGTCGGTGTTCGCGTCATAGGGCCGGTCATCGACGATCTGGAACTGCAGCGGCGTCACGGACGCCCACATCTGAAGCGCACCCACCGCCGCCGCCAGATATTCCGGATGGTCGGCCAGTTCCGACACATTGATGACGAGCGGCTGCGAGGCGAGTGCCGGCGTCAGGTCGCGGTTCAGCGCGCCGAGGTAATCGAGGAAGGCTTCGTAATCGTCGCTCTTGCCAAACGGGTTGTCGGGCGTCTGGTCGTTGATCCACCACTGGTCACTGACTTGAAGTTGGGACGGCATGTCTGAAGGCTCCCTGTTCTACTACCTAGAGTTGTTTTGATTGCACACGCGCGCAGGACGCAGGACCATCGCGTCGCACGGCGTATGTCGGCAAGTTACTGTTGATGGAAGCGATGATGTTTTATTTTTGCGGACCTGTCTACGCAGCGAGACGCAAATCACAGACAAAATAAATCTTATAAAATCAACGCATTGAACGAAAGACGTGAGTGCTCGGCGAAGATTGGCCGACGATCGGCAGCTGATCGCCGAGGGAATCCTTGACCGCAAGCTCATGCGCCGTTCATGTGAAAAGACGCCTTACCTAGCGTAAGGCATTCGGTGAAACGGCCTCAACCAACAGCTGTTTTGTCCGCCTTGCGGCCGAGGGACTTCGGCACAAGGGCGCTGCCCTGCTTGCTGGCCGCTGCACCGTGCGACCTGCCTGTCTGCCAACGCCGCCGAGACAGGATTGCCGTCCCGCCGGGTGCCGAGGCCCAGCAGGGAACGCTCCCGAAGGTTCTGGAGGGCGCGGGAGGCGAACAGGTCCTTGACTTCGCCGCCTGTGGCCAGATGCGCCAGTCATCGGCCGATTCTCGACGGGCTGAAGCTCTCGTCGTTCTTCCCGGCAGCTTGGGCGCCGCGCGACGGCAAAAGACCCACGGTCGCCTGATGTTGTGGGCAACATCACATATCGATGCCTTACACCGACGCCGCTCCCTGCATTTGCAGGGATGCACCGCCTTTCAATTCACCGCTGACCTGGTCGGACTGTGTCGCCCGCCTGATCAGAACCGCTGGGTCAGCGACAGGCCGACATCGATCTTCCCGTGATCGTGGAAAGGGATGTTCGAACGCGCGCGCTCGTAGGTGAGCGACAGTTCTGGAACGAATCGGCCGATTTGCACTTTGGCACTGCGCAGGGTGAGGCCCACCGTCGTCACCTTGTCCTTGCGCGGGAAGCCGAAGGCTGGATAGGGGCCGTCATAGCGGTCCTCGCTATAGCCCAAGTTAAGGCCGGTGCTGAGGCCGCCATTCCAGGTCTTGTCGAGGCCAAGGCGAAGGCCGAGGCTCTGATGATCGAGATGCGGGCTGCCGGTCTGTTCAACCTCGAACGGCAGCGCGACCGAGAATGTCAGGTCGGCGTCCGCGATCCAGGTGGCGGACAGGGCACCGCTCAGCAAGTTACCGTCCAGATAGCCAAGGTCATCGTGGGCCTGGCGCCACCGGGTCGCGCTGGCGCCGACCACCAGATCGGGTCTCCACCGGTACTGATAGCTGACGCCAGCCCCGAGGCGGGTGCGGTAGGGTCGGTCGTTCTTCCACATCCGGTCGGCGACCGGCCCGAATGTCAGCCGGTGCCGCGACCCCGCCGTACCGAAGTCGAGCCGGACCGCCACGACCGTCTCGTCGGCCACCGCATCGTGATCGTAGCGGCGCACATCGACGCTGCCGGACAGGGTGGCGTTCCAGGTCTCGGACAGGGACCAGCGGTTCCAACCGGTGATCCCGAAACTCAGCCCCAGCGCGGGAGTTGCGCGGGAGGCAGGATCGGGCGTGAAGGGCAGGCCGCCGATGACGATCGTCTCGGCGTCGGTGCCGCCGTTGGCATTGGTCGAGGGCAAGAGGCTGAAACGCGTCGTGATGCCGCGCGGCTTGCCCGCAGACTGGCTGGCGATGAAACCTTCCAGCGCCGCGCGCAGGCCGGAGTCGTTCGTCGTGCCCAGCAACGTCTCTGCATGATAGAGCGCACCCTGTACCTGGCCTGTCCGGGCCAGAAGCATGGCAAGTTCGCGCCGCGCCGGCTCGAACCTCGGTTCGCGGTCGAGGATCGCTCTCAGCGCCCCGGCGGCGCGGTCGTCCTTGCCCTCGCGGATCAGGATCAGCGCTTCCAGAAAGGCCTGATGAAGATCGGCATCGGGTCGGCCACCGACCAGCCGGGCCAGCGCCTCGCGGGCGGCCGGATAGTTGCCGGCCCGAAGAAGGTCGAGATGGCTTTGCGCGGCCACAGGGCCTGAGAAAAGCCCAAGCGCGACAACAGCCGCCAAAAGCGATTTGCGGAACATGATGGCATCTCCCAAGCTGTACCGGCGATGGGCGGGCCGCGATTTCCGGGCCATGCGTGACCTGCCGGCGCCTTCCGTCCCAAGCCGTGATCCGGGCAGGGCCCGCCTGTGTGAGCGCGGGCGCAGCTTGGGTTGCGCCCGCGCCGGAACCTGGAACCGTCCGGCCGAAATGTCCGGTCTTAGTTCTGGGTTCCGATGAAGTAACCGGAACCGTTCCAGTTGCCGCTGGCGTCGGTGCCGGTCATGGACAAGGTTCCGGCGACCTGATCGGCTGCCGGACCGTAGAAGATGCCGGCGTAGGTGCCGTTGGCCGAGAAGCCCGCCCCCTGTCCAGCGATGAAGGCCGCGTCCGGGGTCAGGGATCCTGAAAAGCCGTTCCCGGCGAGCGTCGTCTGATCCATCGAGATGGAGCCCGCCACGGCGGTCTCGGCTCCGCCCGGCGGTTCGACCGAGATGTTGGTCAGGTTTCCGGCAATGGTCCCGGCGCCGAAATCGGCGGCGAGATCCATGTCGGAACGGACGCGTGTGCGGCTCGTTGAACCGCCCGTGTAGCCCGTGTCCGGCACCAGGTTCATGCGCGCCCGGCCCGAATAGGTCGCCGACGGCAGAAGCGCCAGGTCGGCGGCTTGGGTTTCCGTGCCGACCACCGCATAACCCTGCTGCGCAATACCGTTCTGGTCTACGTCAACATAATAGCTCCATACCTGCGCATAGCCGCTCTGGTTCGGATCGAGCGCCTCATCGAGCGTACCGGTACTGCTTCCGAGATAGAGCCAGACCTGGTTTGCCGGATCCTGAATATCATATTCGTAGACCAGCCCGTCGCTCGGGTCGACGAACCGGTCGCCCGGCGCGAAATCATAGGTCTTGCCGTCCACGACCATGCTGAGTTCGCCGCTCGCATTCTTGAAGACCTCGAACGTGCCGCTTTTCAGCGTGGTGGTGTGATTGTTCCAGTCGATCTCGTAGGTCGAGGTGCTTCCGGTCTGGGCGGTCAGCGTCTTGCTATCCTGAAGCGCCTTTCCAGCCGTGCCGCTGTCGGCCGCGAAAAGACGGGTGGTGGATGGCTGAACGATCGACGGGGTTCCTGACCCGCCGCAGGCCGACAGTGCGGCCAGGACTGCCAGCGCACTGGCGCTGCTGATTTGCTGTTTCATGACGTTTCCCCCTGATGCCCAAGCGGGCGGTTGCGATGCGACCGGCAAATGCGGTGCAACGCGCAATGCCGGTCATCAGGAAGGCTGCGCCGGGTGCCGTGAGCGGGATGTGAATCGATCGTGAATCCGCAGGTAATTCCGCGCTCTGGCGGCGAAATAATTGATTCCCGAGGTCAGAGAAGGTCGCGCAGGCGGTGATTGGACAGAAGCCCGCTTCGGCGCAGGGCGGCGACGGGGTAGGAACGATCCTCGAGCATGCGGTCCAGAGAAAAGTCGGCCTCGGCCCGGCCGAGCCGCTCTAGCGCCGTCGCGGCCCGGTCGGCTTCGCCCCGCGCGGCGTGTAGCGCGGCCATATAGCGCAGGGGCGGCCGGAAATCCGGCACCATGACCGACGCGGCCTGTGCCAAGCGCAATGCCGCATCATGGCGCCCGGTCACCACCGATGTCAGACAGGCCCCCATGTCCCAGAAGTGGCGGATGGGCGACCGCGCCGCAAGCGTACAGGCCCGCATCTGGAGGCGATGCGCCTCTTCCGCCTTGCCGTCCATCAAGAGAGCGATGCTCAGGCAATCCCAGGCGAAGGGGTTGGCGGTGTTCAGCGCCAGGCTGCGCCGCGCCAGGTCGACACCGGCGGGCAAGTCATCTTCGACCAGCACCATGGAATTGGCGGCCGCAGACAGGACAAGGGAATTGGTTGGCTCAAGATCAAGCGCTTCGCTGATCAATCGCACAAGACCATCGTGTTCGATATCGTCCTCGGGAATATGCCGTTCCATGCGTTGAATGACGCGCAACTGTACACGCCATGCCAGGAAGACGGCGCGCGGATCGAGCGCGTAGGCTTGCGCAAGAAGCACATCCGCCTGCGCCACCTCGGCCGGCCTCATCGAGAAGATCTTGCGCACGGCGATACGGCCCAGCACGGCTGCGTCCGCGGTCTCGCACTGTCGACGCACCCGAAGGACCAGCGCATCCGCCACCGCCTCTGTCGTTTCGGTCACGAAAGACAGGATGTCGAGATGATCGACCGGCGGCGCGCCGTTCATGCGCACTATCCGCCGCCCCGACCAGACAGCGCGTCGCGTCGCCCCTTCCTCGACCGCGAGCCTGAGGCCTATTTCGCCGGGGCCTGCCATGTAGGCTTGCACCGCAACCACGATCTGCGCGGGCTGATCGACCAGCGGTGGATGGCGATAGATCTCGGCCACAAGTGTTTCCGACAGGCTGCGTTCCAGACAGTCAATGAACAGGGTCTCGAACAGCCGCTCCGGCCCGTCGCGACTGGTGTGGGCCAGCAAATGAACGACGCGCGTGCGGTCCGGTGCCGCAAATCCGGGCGCGGCCAGCGCCCCGTCCGCCGCCCGGCCCGCCGCGCTGCCTACTGCCCCTCCCGGCTCTGGCGTGGGCCGGGCGAAGGCGCTGCGTTCGCTGCTGAGCCAGCTTTCGAATTCCGGGTCACGAACATCCATGCCTTCCAGGAACTCGCGGCGACCGTTCCCCGGATCCGCGATCACGTCGATCCTGACCGGATCGAGAGCGACCCGGGTGCGCCCAATCTGCAAGATATCTGCATTCGGGCCAAGGTCGCGTCGCAGCTGGCTGAGCACCTGGCGAAGGCTCGCCGCTCCCTGATCGCGGTCCCGGTTGCTCCACAGTTTGTCCTGCAGCCAGGTCCGCGCCTTCGGCCTGAGCGCGTCACAGGCAAGCAGCGCCAGCATCCCGCAGGTCTTGGCGCCTTTCGGAGTTAGGTCCTGCCCGGCCGCTGTTTCGAGCCGAAATACTCCAAACAGATGTAGCCTGAGCTTCTCCTCCCCTTTGGGATCAGCCAAACCGTCCAATTAGCCACCCAAGCCTGAACCCCACCACAGACCGTTCATTGTCCGGCGCTTCTTCCGGTCAATGACCTACCCTAGCGTCATTTTTGCGTAAAATCCACCTGACAGCAGACTGGCGAGTTGACGTGATCCGCCAAAACCGGAGCATCGGACATAGAACCGCTTGGGGAGGGCACGATGAGTGAATTTGGCAGATCCGGCCGTTCGGGCCGTTCGGGAAGGTCGGGACGGTCCGGCAGATCGGGCCGGTCCGGTCGATCCGGAGAAGGCGACCTGTTCGACCATGCCGGCGGCGAAAGCTCGTCGCTTCTGAATGCCGCCCTGACTGTAACCCACGACGGCATCGCCGGGTTCTGGGATGGCGACCGCAAGAACGCGGTCAATCTCTATCTCGGCGGGGACAGCCCAGCCCACGATCACGAGATACTCTACCTGCGGTATTCGACCCGCGGCCTCATGCTCGATCACGAACTGTTCGGATCGATCGAGGTTGCGGGCGGGGGCGGAACCGCAGAAGTAAAACGGCGCAGCGGGTCGGGGCTGCTGTGCAGTATTGCCAAACCGAATGTCGCCATGTTCGAGGCGCAGCTGAAATGGCTGCGGTCCTACGCTGACCTGCGCGACGACCGCCTGCCCGAGATTCATCTGCAACAGGATGACATCTTGTCGTTCTACGGGGCGCTTGGGCTGATCGACGACCAGCGACGGTTGCGCACGCTTGAACTGCTTGAGGCGACGGTGCGCTTCTGCATTCATATCGAGATGAAGGTAAAGCACATCTGCCGCTCTCCGCGCCCGATCGACTTCGCGCCGCAACTGCAGCCGATCGTCCAAACGCCGGATCATTCAAGCTATCCCAGCGGCCACGCGACCGAAGCGTTCGCCGTGGCAACGGTCATGCACCGTTTGATGACCGGCGAGGGCCCGCGCAAAGGGATCAGCGATCGGGATCAGCCCTTCCGGCTGGCCAGCCGGATCGCCGCCAACCGGACGGTCGCAGGCGTGCATTTCCCGGTTGATTCCGCCGCCGGTGCGGTTCTCGGTTGCTGCTTGGGCGAACATCTTTTCGGCCTTGCGACCGGCGCGCGGAAAAGAAGGGCGGTGCTCGTCGTCCCGAACCTGAACAACCACGCAGCCCCGCAGTTCAACTGCGCGGAAGATTTCGACCTCGACTGGCTGGGCGACGGCTTGCCCCCGGATCGTCGGGTTCCGGCCTCGCCCGCTTCGCCAAAGGACCCGACCAGCGCGATCCTCGCGGAGTTCTGGCGAATGGCCGACGGCGAATGGCCGAAGTAGCGGCGCGCGCGATCAGTCTGGCAAGCGGCGTGCCTGACGGGTCCGATCCGGCGGGAAGGCCAGAATGCCCCGGCCAAGCTGCGGCCGGAGCGGGGGCCGTACCGGCCGTGCCACCAGCGCGTTGAGGTCCACCTGTGTCACGCCTGGCAAGAGGCTCCACTGGTCGACAATGGCCCGGGTCACCTGCGGGGCGGCGGTGCTTGTACCGGCAAAGATCGCTGCTGATCCCGAAAAGGTTCCGGCCGCAAGTATGCCTGGATGGCTGCGGGTTTCTTCGCTGACTGCTGCAAGATCGGGAGCAGACCGGCCTGCAGTCGGCCCGGATCCGGCATAGAGCGCGGCGCGCAGCTCATCGCGGGGCAGCCCATCACGATCGAACGCCCCGCCGACGATGATCACGTTAGGGTCGTTCGCGGTGGTCAGGGCCGACAGTGTGCCCCGTCGCTGGATCGGGCTTCCGGCGCGCGGCAGATCATAGCGAAAGGTCTCGGGGTCAAGTCCGTCGACCGTTTCATGGTCGAGATAGGCCTGGCGGCCGAAGATCGGAAAAGACGAGGGCGTATCGTCTCGCTGCACGTCGAAGAGAGCGATCAGGTGCGCCGCGCCTCGGTTCGCAATCGTTATCCGGTAGGCGCCGGGCAGCGCGGTGTGTGCGGGGTCGGCGTGGTTAAGCGTCGGGCAAAGCGCGACGATCACCCGGGTGCGCGCACCACGCGGCTGAACATAGAGCCGCCCCACCGTGGTACCGTTCCGCTTCCAGTCCCAGACAGCGGGAACATTCGGGGACAGGGAAATTCGCTGGTCCGGACCGACAGGCGGCGCGAAGGTCAGGCGGGCATCGCGAAGACCGTCTATCCACAACTCCAGAAAACTCACCGACTGGTCCTCGGGCTGTACACGCAGCGTGACAGAGCGCTGCTGCCCTCTTGCAAGACGCATCTCGGCATGTGTCTGCGCCCTGTAGCCGTTGCCCGTGGGCAAAACCACGGCGGTTGGATAGCCCCGACGGTTGCGCAAGCGCACCAGCCGGGCGATCTCCGCCTCCAGAAAGCCGCTGCCGTCCTTCGGCCCGGCCAACGTTCCGTAGCTGACGTTTATGACGACGGGAGCGAAGACGGTGGTACCGCCCTGATCCCAATTGTCTGCCAGATGCAGGATGCGATGGACCGCCATCAGGATGAACAGATCGAGCCGCGCCCCCCAGGTTTCGAACGTGGCCAGCTGCGGCAGCTGAACGCCGACGATGGGCCGCCCTGTCTGGCTGCCCATCGGACAGCCGGCGGCCAGGTCAGCGACATGCGTGCCGTGGGTCGCGGCGAATCCAATCGGACGGCGGTACTCCGGGTCGTAGATATTGCTTGCTGCACCGCCCCTTTCCACGGGAAACAGCATCTGCAAACCGCCGGGAAACAGTATGCGGTAGAAGTCCTCCTCGCTTGCCGACCCTGCCAGGAACGCATCGATAGTCTTCTTTTCCCACTCCGTCCCGATGACCGGATAGACGTAGGGTCCCGTAGGGCCGCTGCGGGTCGTCATGCTCGGCAGGCTTTGCGCCCAGAAATAGCGAAAGCGGCTTTCTGTCGGGCTGGCGCGGAAGCGCTCGTTGGCGATGCCCATTATATCGTCGATCACTGCGGTCACCACTTCGGTTCCGGCCGCGCGCCGGCCTTTCGAAACGACCCGGTCGCGAAGAGGGACAGTCGCGGTTTGGTCCACGAAGGCGCCAGGGATCGCCGGGCCGACCTCGATCACCTCGTAGGGCAACGGCTGGCCGTCTGCGATGTCAGAGTAGGCTTCGCCTTCGGGCCGGAAGAGGAAGAACCGCAACAGATGCTCCGGAACCGGGTTGTTCGCTTTGGCCGGGTGGTTCTTGACCTGCTCCAGCATCTCTTGCGTGTCCTGGCCGATGGCAACAGTGCCTGGATGTACAGCCGCCAGCAAAGCAGTCGCGCTATCCTGATAGGACAAAGGACGGCTCTGGAGCATCACATAGACCGGTTGCCACCGCTGTTGGTCTGGAGTCAGTGAATCCGGACCGCCATCCGGCCTGGTCACCTTCTCCCAGTCCTCATAGGGATTGATCTTGTCGAGTGCTGCCTCACTCTCTGTCTCGCCCGCGCCTATCTCGTCCCAAGCATAGCCCATCGTCGCCCCTCCCGCCTTGAAGTGCCGCCTTTCGACCAGCCTACACAAGTTCGCCACCGCACGACCGGATTCACGATATTTTACCGCTGAAGCTCGACCGCAAATGGGGTCATCCCCAGTCTGCCGGTCACGGTCTGACCGTTTATTCGGATTGAAGGGGTCAGGTCGTGGCATGAAAGAGCATTCTGCCCCCAAAGGTCCCGCAGGAGATTTGGCAACAGCGGCGGCAGGGGGGATGTGGCCGCGAATGTCATGTCACAGCAAACGACTGCAAACCGAATCGCGAGGGCATGCAATGTCGTTCCCCTGTGCCGCCCGGTCGGTTCATGGCTTGACCGCGGCGCCAGAGGGAGGCAGCTTGACCGTGATGGTTCCCGGCCAAACCACGCGCGGCCGGGTGAAAAGGGAATACGGGTCGGGTGTAGGCATCAGCCGCCCAAGCCGTGACTGCCCCCGCAACTGTAGGCGGCGAGCAACCCCCGATGCCACTGGCCCGAAAGGGCCGGGAAGGCGGGGTGCGCAAAGACCCGCGAGTCAGGAGACCTGCCATCGCAAGCGGAAACTGACCCGGGCGGGGTGTCCCGGAAGGAGCATGCGATGGACAGTTTGAAGCGGCGCCGCGCTGCAAGGGGAACGACGACGCCGTTCTATTCTGTGGCGCAGTCTGCGCCGCACCAGATCCTGGTGTGCAAGGCCTGCAAGCACGAGGGCAGCAGTTGCGGGCCGGGCTTTGCCCTGGCGAAACGCCTGCGTGCGGCGATTGCGGCGGCGGGTCTGGCTGAGGATTTCGAAGTGACAGGCACGGCCTGTCTGGCAGGCTGCGTGACGGAGCATGGCGCGCCGTGCGTTGTGGGCTGGCGCGCGACGGCCAAGGCGACATGGCTTTTCGGCGCTATCGACCCGGCCCGGCCGATGGATGATCTGGTCGAATTCTCGCGCCTTTACGCAGCGAAGCATGATGGCTGGATGTCGGGCCGCGACTGCCCGCCGCAGCTGTGCGACAACACCCTTGCCCGCATCCCGGCGGCAGTCATCGTCACCCGCGACGGTGCCATTCGATGAACGTCGTCGAGGTTGACGGCGCGTCCTGGGGGCCCCGGGGGCGCGAGGATATTCTGTCGGAAATCAGTTTTGTCGTGCCGCAGGGCCAGATCATGGCGATCTGCGGGGCCAATGGCGCGGGCAAATCCTCGCTTCTGCGACTGATTTACCGCCATCAGCCCCCCCGTCGCGGCACGGTGCGCCTGATGGGCAAGGATATCTGGCTGATGCGCGCGGCCGAGGCTGCGCGCCATCTGGCGGCCGTCTTGCAGGAACAACCGACCGACTTTGCCCTGACGGCGAGGCAGATCGTGGCACTTGGCCGCTTGCCGCACCGGCGGGGCTGGGGGGCGGGTCTCTCGACCGCCGGCGGCGAAGATGCCGCGATCATTGCCGCGGCAATGCGCCGGATGGATCTTGGCGCGATGACCGAGCGCGCCTTCGGCACGCTGTCGGGGGGCGAACGTCAGCGGGTGATGGTGGCGCGTGCCCTGGCACAGGAGCCGCGTGTCATCGTGCTGGATGAGCCGACCAACCACCTCGATATCCGCCACCAGCTGGAGTTGCTGGCCCTCCTCAAGGGTCTGGGCCTGACAGTCATCGCCACGCTGCATGACCTGACGCTGGCCGCAGAATTTGCCGACCGTGTTCTGATCCTGCGCGAGGGTCGCATCCTCGCCGACGGCCCGCCCAATACCACCCTGACCGAGGCGACCCTCGCCCAAGCCTTCAACGTCCGCGCGCGCATCGACCGGACGGGTGAGGCCCCGCGCTTTTCCTTCCATCTCTGACCAAACAAGGACCAAGACATGATCCGTCTTTCACTTGCCGCCCTGCTTCTCTCTGCAACCGCTGCCTTTGCCTTTCCCGTCACCGTGCAAAGCTGCGACCGCGACGTGACCTTCGACGCCGCGCCCACCCGCGCGATTTCCAACGATGTGAACCTGACCGAGATGATGCTGGTCCTCGGCCTGCGCGAGCGGATGGTCGGCTACACCGGCATTTCGGGCTGGAAGACTCTGGACGAGGAAATGCGCGCGGATGTCGTGGAACTGCCCGAACTGTCGGCCAGGTATCCGACCAAGGAGGTTCTGGCGGCGGCCGAGCCCGACTTCTTCTTTGCCGGGTGGAACTACGGCATGAAGGTAGGTGGCGAGGTGACGCCCGAAACCCTCGCCGCCTTCGATATTGCCGTCTACGAGCTGACGGAAAGCTGCATCCATATCGGCCCCAAGGCCAGATCCAGCATGGATGACATGTACAACGACATCCTGAACCTTGGGAAAATCTTCGGGGTCGAGGCGAAGGCCGAGGAACTGGTCAACGGCTGGCAGGCCCGGCTGGCCGAGGTAACGGCGACTGTCGACCGCAGCGCGCCCCTCAGGGTCTTTGTCTACGACAGTGGCGAGAAGGCCCCTTTCACCGCTGGCGCCTATGCGATGCCGACCGCGATGATCGAAGCGGCGGGCGGGGTCAACATCATGGCCGACCTGGAGAAAAGCTGGGCCGAGATCGGCTGGGAGCCGGTGGTCGAGCGCAACCCCGAGGTGGTGGTGATCGTGAACTATGGTGAGGTAACGGCCGAGCAGAAGATCGCCTTCATGAAGGCGAACCCCGCATTATCCGACATCGACGCGGTCAAGAATGACCGTTTCGTCGTGCTGGAATATGTCGAGGCGACGCCCGGTCCCCGCAACATCAAGGCGGTGGAAAAGCTGGTCGCTGGCTTCTGGGGCAACTGACCGATGACCGAGGCTGTCGCCCCGACATTTGCCCGGCGGATCGGGACAGGCACTGGCATTACCCTTGGCGTGGCGGCGGTTCTGGTGCTGTCCATCGTCCTGGCAGTGTCGGTCGGAGCGGTTGCCATCCCGCCGGACACGGTCTGGGGCGTCGCACTGGAGAGACTTGCCCCCGGCCTTGTCATGTCGGACTGGAGCGCGGGGCACGAGACCATCGTCTGGGAAATCCGCTTTCCCCGCGTGATCCTGGCCGGGCTCGTGGGGGCAGGGCTGGGGTTCGTGGGGGCGGCGCTGCAAGCGGTCACACGCAATCCGCTCGCCGACCCGCATCTTCTGGGCATCTCGTCTGGCGGGGCCTTCGGGGCTATTGCCGCTCTGCTGCATACCGGGATGTTTCTTGGCCTGCTGACCGTGCCGCTGATGGCTTTCGGCGGCGCATTGCTGGCTACACTGCTTGTCCTTGGCGTCGCTAGGCTGGCAGGGGCCGGCAGCGCCGACCGGCTGGTGCTGGCAGGCGTCGCGGTCAGCTTCATCATCATGGCAGGTGCCAACATCCTGATCTTCCTTGGCGACCCGCGGGCCACCCATACCGTCGTTTTCTGGATGCTCGGTGGGCTTGGCCTTGCGCAATGGAGCCAACTGATCTGGCCCCTGGCCGTGCTAGTCCCTTGCGGATTGTGGCTTTGGGCGCAGGCGGGCCGACTGAATGCCATGAGCCTTGGCGACGAGACGGCCGCAAGCCTGGGGATCGAGGTCAGCCGCTTTCGCCTGACCGTCTTTGTCGCGGCGGCGCTGATAACCGGGGTCATGGTCGCCTTTTCCGGGCTGATCGGCTTTGTCGGACTGATGATGCCACACCTTGTCCGGCTGGTGGTCGGCGGCGACAACGCCCGGGTCATGCCCGCGTCGGCGCTGGCGGGGGCGCTATTCCTGATCTGGGCGGATGCTCTTGCCCGCGTAGCAGTGGCGCCCGAGGACATGCCGATCGGAGTGGTCACCGGCCTTGTGGGCGGGGTCTTCTTCATCTGGATGATGGCGCGGCGACACCAAAGCTAGGGTGACGGGCTGACGGCGCCCCGTGCAAGCTTCGACAATCGCGGGATCAGGCCTTGGAAGCGTGGTGCCGGTGAAGGGACTCGAACCCCCGACCCCATCATTACGAATGACGTGCTCTACCAGCTGAGCTACACCGGCACGCTTCTCGGCCCCGGCCCTACTACGGCGTGGCACGGTGCGCAAGGCTCATTCTGCGCAGCTGGCCTGGTGGATCAGCGGGGCGGACAGTCGAAGGCGCAGCCGGGGCTTGGCACAGAAAAGCTGCCGTCGCTGGCGGCCAACGGCCAAACCGACCTTCGCGGAGTTGCCAAACAGCCATGCGCTCGCTACGAGCAACAGCATGCCTGCCGATGGTTTGCCCGTCTCGCTGGGGCTGCCCGAAACCGGCAGGGGTGGCTCGGCAGAGGACTGGTCGGCGGGGATGGGTCGCTTGTACCATGCGCTCGGCAGCACGCTGTTATTGACGAATGAGAATCTCATGACCACTGAACTGTTCCACAACGACCTGCCCGATGGCCTTGACCTCGGCCCCGTGGTCGCGATCGATACCGAGACGATGGGGCTTGACCCGCGACGCGACCGGTTGTGCCTGGTCCAGCTGTCCTCTGGGGACGGCAAGGCCTATCTGGTGCAGATCGCACCGGGACAGCGCCGGGCGCCGAATCTCGAAAAGCTTCTGAAGAACCGCAAAGTGCTGAAGCTCTTCCATTTCGGCCGGTTCGACATTGCCGCCCTCAAGGCGGCCTTCGGGGTCACGACGCAGCCGGTCTATTGCACCAAGATCGCGGCCAAGATGGTGCGGACCTTCACCGACCGGCACGGGCTGAAGAACCTGTTGCAGGAGCTGCTGGGCATCGACATTTCCAAGCAGCAGCAGACGTCGGACTGGGGCGCGGAAACGCTCAGCGAGGCGCAGCGCGACTATGCGGCCTCGGACGTCCTCTATCTGCACCGGCTGAAGGCAGAGTTGGACAAGCTTCTGGAACGCGAGGGGCGGACCGGGCTGGCGCAGGCCTGCTTCGATTTCCTGCCGCGGCGGGCCGAGCTTGACCTCCTGGGCTGGGGCGACGAGACGGACATTTTCAGGCACTGACATGACCGACCAAGAGACATTCCTCGCGACCGCCCGCCGCGTGATCGAGCTTGAGGCGCGGGGCCTCGCGGCGCTTGGCACCACACTCGGCCCCTCTTTCGCGGCGGCGGTCGATCTGATCCTTGCCGCAAAGGGCCGGGTCATCGTGTCGGGCATGGGCAAGTCGGGCCATGTCGGACGCAAGATCGCCGCGACGCTCGCCTCGACCGGCACGCCCGCCCAGTATGTCCATCCGGCCGAGGCAAGCCACGGCGATCTGGGCATGGTGACCGAGGGCGATGTGGCGCTGGTTCTGTCGAACTCGGGCGAGACGCCGGAGCTTTCCGATATCATCGCCCATACCCGGCGCTTCGGCATTCCGCTGATCGGCGTGGCAAGCCGCGACGGTTCGACCCTGCTGACCCAGGCCGATGTGGCGATCCTTCTGCCGCAGGCGGAAGAGGCTTGCGGCACCGGCATCGTGCCCACCACCTCGACCACGATGACGCTGGCGCTTGGCGATGCGCTCGCAGTCGCGCTGATGGAGCACCGACGCTTCACGCCCGATCATTTCCGCACCTTCCATCCGGGCGGCAAGCTTGGCGCGAAGCTGTTGAAGGTCGGCGACCTGATGCATGTCGGCGCAGCGATGCCGATCGTTGCCGAAGACCTGCCGATGGCGGACGTGCTTCTGGAAATGACGCGCAAGGGTTTTGGCGTGGCCGGTGTCGTGGGCGCCGCCGGGCGCCTGATCGGGATCGTCACCGATGGCGACCTCAGACGGCATATGGACGGGCTTCTGGGTCACAGCGCGGGCGAGATCATGACGCGCGCCCCGCAGACGATCGCGGCCGGGGCGCTGGCCGAACAGGCGCTGGCGCTGATGAAGGAGCGCAAGATCACCTGCCTTTTCGTGTTGGGCACCTCGGGTGCGCCCGAGGGCATCCTCAACATTCACGATTGCTTCCGCGCCGGGGTGGTCTGAGCCATGGCGGCGGCGCTATCGGGCTATTCGCGCGTGATCTTCTGGCTGAAGATCGCGCTGCCGATCGTGGCGCTGATCATCCTGTCGACGCTTTTTCTCTTTGCCCGCCGGATCGATTTCGAGGGGGCGCTGCCCTATGCCGAGGTTGATATCAACGCGCTGGCCAATGACCCGCGCCTGACCGCGCCCGCCTATTCGACGGTGACCGAAGACGGCACCGCGATCCGCGTGGTGGCCGACAGCGCACGGCCGGGACCGACCCCGGAAGACCCCGCAACGGCCGAGAATGTCCTCGCGGTCTATGACCTTGAGGATGGCGGGAAAGTCACTGTCAGCGCCCGCACCGCGACCATGGATCAGATCGCCCAGCGGCTGCATCTGGAGGGCGAAGTGACGGTCCTGACCGATAATGGCTACGACCTTCGCGCAAGGACGATGGAGGGGCCGCTCGACAGAACTGACATCGTTGCCGAGGGCGATGTGCGCGGCAAGGCGCCCCTGGGCACGATTTCGTCAGAGAAAGTCAGGATTTCCGGTCCTGCGGGTGAGCAACTGCTGGTTTTCAAAGGCGCGGTCCGCCTGATATACAGGCCTGAGAACTGAAGGGTCACGATGCGACACATGCTTTTCGCTGCACTCTGCGCGCTGGCGGTCATTCCGGCGGCGGGCGCAAGCTTGGCAGAGACGCAAGGCGGCGCGCCAGTGGCCTTCTCCGGGCTCAAGGGCGAGGCGGGCAAGCCGGTCGAGATCACCGCCGACCTGCTCGAGGTCAGCCAGAAGGACAACCAGGCGGTCTTCAAAGGGAATGTTCAGGCGGTTCAGGGCGACCTGCGCCTGTCGTCCGACCTCTTGACCGTGGAATATGTCGAAGGCGACCGGACGAAGATCGACCGGCTGATCGCCGATGGCAATGTGCTTCTGTCGACGCCGGTCGAGGCGGCGAAGGCCGAGCATGGCATCTATTTCCTCGCCACGCGGGAACTCGAGTTGACCGGCAATGTCGTCCTGACCCAGAATGGCGATGTGATGACCGGGCAGAAGCTGATCGTCGATATCGACGCGGGCACCGGCCGCATGCAGGGGCGGGTGAAGACCATCCTGCAGCCGGCGGGGAACTGACATGGCGCCCCCGACGCTTACCCTTGCCGAAGGCGGCCAGGGGCTGAAAGTCCGGCACCTGCGGAAAAGTTACCGGCGGCGCCCGGTGATCCGCGATGTGTCGCTGGATCTGGCGCGCGGCGAGGTGGTGGCGCTTCTCGGCCCGAACGGATCGGGCAAGACCACCTGCTTTTACAATATCGCCGGGCTGATCACGCCCGACGCGGGCCAGGTGATGATCGACGGGCAGGAGGTGACCGGCCTGCCGATGTACCGCCGCGCGCGCCTCGGCATCGGCTATCTGCCGCAGGAAGTGTCGATCTTCCGCGGTCTGTCGGTCGAGGACAATATCCTCGCGGTGCTGGAGATCGCCGAGAGCGACCCGCACAAGCGGCGTGAGCGGCTGGAGGAGCTGCTCTCGGACTTTTCGGTCGAACATCTGCGCCGTGCGCCCGCGATGGCCCTGTCGGGCGGTGAGCGGCGGCGGGTCGAGATCGCGCGCTGCCTGGCGGCGGACCCGAAATATCTGCTCTTGGACGAACCGTTCGCCGGGGTCGATCC
This sequence comes from Frigidibacter sp. SD6-1, assembly GCF_030143255.1. Lineage (GTDB taxonomy): Bacteria > Pseudomonadota > Alphaproteobacteria > Rhodobacterales > Rhodobacteraceae > TMP-24. Next base: position 257,359 of record NZ_JARJNR010000005.1, on the reverse strand, counting down.
GATCTCGGTCGGCGATATCCGCACATTGGTGCATGACCTGAAGGAACGCGGGATCGGCGTGCTGATCACCGATCACAATGTCCGCGAGACGCTGGAGATCGTGGACCGCGCCTATATCCTGCATGACGGCGTGGTGCTGATGAGCGGCACTGCCGACGAGGTGGTGCGCGACGAGAATGTCCGACGCGTCTACCTCGGCCAGAATTTCCGCATCTCCTGATCCCTGTCGGCCGGTTGCCGCCGAAAAATCTTCGCGAAGATTTTTCGGCCCTGCGGTCGCGCCCCTCGCCCTTGCGGTGCCGCATTCCGCGCCTATGTCGAAAAGGAAGCCGTTGACAGAAGCGGCAGAACTGGCGCCAAATATCACAAATGCCCAATCCCACCGCCCCCGTTTGCGCGACCCATCCGGCCCCGTCCCGAGCCGATCGGATCGCCCCGGTGCAAGGCCCGAATTTCCCCAAGACCAGACTTTCCGGACACCCGGCAAGAGGTGGACCGAGAAGGCACCCTTTTCACGCACAGGAGGCAATGATGCGTTATCAGATCAGCGGCAGGCAGATGGATGTGGGCGAGGCCCTGCAGACCCATGTGAAGTCCGAGCTTACTGAGACGCTCGAGAAATATGCCCAGCGGCCGACCGATGCGACGATCGTTTTCGCGCGGGACGCGAGTACTTACCTGTGCGAGGTGACGGTACATCTGTCGACCGGCCTCCATGTCGCTTCGCGCGGCCAGGCGCACGAAGTCTACGAGGCGTTCGAGGCCGCGCGAGAGCGGCTCGACAAGCAGGTGCGCCGCTACAAGCGCCGTCTGCGCGATCATCACCGTGACCGCAGGGCACCGGTTGAATTCGACGAGGCGCCCATGTATGTGCTCGCCGCTGAAGACGAGGCGGAAGAAGCAGACGGCGCATCGCTGCAACCGATCATCATCGCCGAGACGGAGACGAAGATCCCTTCGCTTTCGGTCGGCGAGGCGGTGATGCAGATGGAACTGGTGGGCGCGCCGTTTCTCGTCTTCCGCAATGAAAAGCACGGTAGGGTCAATGTCGTCTACCGTCGCGAGGATCGCAATGTTGGCTGGATCGATCCGGCCGGTCGCAATTGACGGGCGGCCCGACGAGGACAGGTGGAATGGACCTATCGAGCTTCCTGAGCGCGAATGCGGTGCGGGTCATGGCCGGCACCGCAAGCAAGAAGCGGCTCTTCCAGGACCTGGGCGACATCGCCCAGGCCGTCTACGGGCTGGACGGCGACGCAACCTTCGACGCCTTGCAGGAGCGGGAGACGCTTGGTCCGACCGGGGTCGGCAACGGCGTCGCGCTGCCGCATGCGCGCCTCGACGGGCTTGAGAAGATGGCCGGGGTCTTCATCCGCCTCGAACGGCCTGTCGATTTCGATTCGGTCGATCGCGTGCCGGTCGATCTGATCTTCGCGCTCTTCGCGCCGAAGGATGCGGGCGTCGAACATCTGAAGGCGCTCGCGACCGTCTCGCGCACGCTGCGCGAGGAGCAGACGCGCATCAAGCTGCGCCAGAACAGCGATCCTGCAGCCCTGCATGCGGTTCTGACCGATCTGCGGTCGATACAGGCGGCCTGAGGCGGCCTACGCCCAGTCGCCGAAGCCGAAAGCCAGATAATCGCGCGCATAGGCCTGACGGGCGGCTGCGTTCAGCTCGTCTTTCCGGCCGAGCGCGCTCAGCCGCTTCGCCAGGTCATCCTCGGCCTCGAACCTTGGCGTAGAAAGCCCGAGGTCCGCGCAGAGATAGCCGAGCGCAGCTTCGATCCGGTCCTCGCGCGCGACGAGATCGGGCGCGTAGAGCTGCTGGAAACCATTGATCATCGCGCTCTGGCTGGCCCAGCCCGGCGCCGTCCTGTGCGGGGTCTGACCGTTGAGGTTGGCCCTCAGAAAGCCGAGGAAGCCGGCGAAGGCCTCCGATGTGGGCGCCACCGCGATCTTGTAATTCCGCGAAATCTGCTGCCGTGTCGCGCTGTCAAACCCGGGCCCGAGGAAATTTTCGAACGCCGCGAAGGCCCGCAAGAGAGGGTGGCGAAGGGCGGTGAAGCGGCGGAGTTCCGGATGGCTGCGCATCCAGTCCTTGAGCGTCTTCTGGGTGAATCCGGTTTCTGTGGGCCCGAAGGCCGAAAGCCAGCGATCGACCGTGGTCGACGGGCCGCCGGGAATCGGCAGGAACAGCAGCGGTGCCTTGGCAGCGATGAAGGTCGGGACCTGCGGGCCACGGGTGACTTCGAAGCTTGGCGCCTGCGACAGGCCGAAAGGATCGAGACGCGCAAGCGCTGAGGTCATCTCACGCGGGTTGGTCACCTTGTCGGTCAGCGGCCCGGGGTTTTGCGGCACGATGCTGCGCGCAGGCTTCGCCGCCTCGCCATCGACGCCAAGAAACCGGCAAAGGCCGCGGATCACCTCCTCGTCGCCGAGATCGCCGTAGGTCAGGTGAAAGGCGGTCTGTCCGCTGGTCTGCAGCGCTTGTCTGACCGTTGACTGGAATGTCCCCAGTTCGTCGAGATAGGCGTGGAAAGCCGCCTCATCGAATCTGATGCGCGCCTCTTTCCGGCGGCGCACATTGCCGAGCTTCCACTGCCCCGTTGCCCGCGCGATTCCGAGGCTGACATAGCTTTCCGCCGGATTCCGGCTGAGAATGATCTTGGCGCAGGAAGGATCGGCCAGCACGAGGTCGAGCGCGCGCGGATCGTGATCAGGGAAAAGCCGGAACCCGTTCAGACCCGGCGCGCGGCGGATCAGATCGATCAGCGCCCCGGGATTGGCATCGCGTGCTGCCATTGAGATGCCGAAAAGTTCCTCGCGCTTGGGAAAACCGATGAAAACCGGATTGAAGGCCTCGCCATGCGACGCAAGACCAGGCACGGCATTCAGGCTTTCTTCCAGAAAATTCGATCCGGTCCGCATGGCGGCGAGGATCACGAAGCTGGTGAAGCGTGCCATGCCCTAGCGCACCAGATAGGGCCGCCCGCGTGCCGGACCGCGCGGCGCGTCGCCCAGAACCATCGGGAAATCGCCGACGAGCGTCGGCTGCATGCCCTGGTTCTTGAGGTTCTGCAGGAACTGGGGAAAGCCCGACAGATCGACCATACGCGGCACTTCGCTGATCGAGCGCGGCGCGCGTGGCGCGATCTCGTCGACGATGGCCTGAAGATGTTCCATCGGACTTTCGAGGAAATCGGCGAGTGTCCATATCCGCACCCGCGCCTTCACCTCGGCCGAACGCAGAAGTGCCAGATGCAGGGTCTCGATCTGCTGAAGCCGCGCGGCCTCGGCCCGGACCGAGGCAAAGGCCGCGTCGGACAGATAGAGCGGGATCGCCCAGGCGCCGGAAATGACCGAAACCTGCGCATTCGCATCGGTTGCGATGAATTCGTTCAGCGCCTGCAGATCGCGCGGGCTGGTCTGGAAGGATTGCCGCTCGCCGCGCGTGTTCCACAGAAGGTTGGTGAGGAACGCGCGCGGATTGTAATCTCTTAGCGCCGCGACCGACGGCAGGGCCCCTTCGAAGACCGGATCGCCGCCGGCAAACTCGACGCCCGTCGGGGCAAACAGATGGCCGTGCGCCCGGCTGCCCGACGATTTGGTCAGCCAGCTCGGGAAATCCTCGAAGAGGTCGGAAAAGCCCTGAAAGACCGAATAGGGCGCGCAGGTCTTGCCGTTTTCGCGGTCGCGCGCCGGAAAGCGGCTTTGCATGTAAAGCCCCGGGCGCCCGTGGCGGCGGCGCTCGACCGCGCGGGCAAAAAGGCGGTCGATCTTGCCGGGTTGCGGTTCGGTGCGGGGCTGGCCTTCGGCCTGCGGGGCGAGGAAGGTGCGATAGAGGATTTCGGCCTGGGGCCAGATCTTGCGGGCAACGAAACAGTCCGACCGCCGCAAAAGTTGCAGATGGTCGTCATAGAATGTGTGCGGCTTGCCGGTGACGTCGAACTTCGACAGGGTCAGCGACCGGCTTTCGAGCCTGGTCGAATAAAGCCGCGCCAGTGTCTGGAAATAGCTTTCGTCGGGTATCCAGACCCGGCGAAAATAGCGGTCATATTCCGCCCGGCGCGGGTCTTCGAGGATCGAGGAAAGCGTGCGGCGCGTGAGGCACCACCATTGCGAGCCCATATGCGGCTCGATCCCCGCGGGGATGCGCCGCTTGACGCCCAGCCGCCTTTGAAGGCGGACATAGCCGTCGAAAAGCCGCCGTTGCGTGCGCCAGGCGAAAGGAAAGCGCAAGGTGAACCGTTCCTGCGCCAGCCCGTCGACGATCCAGGGCACGTCCTCGGTGGTGACGCTTTCGATGAAATCGGTCCTCGGGTGCGCCTGCAGATAGTCGGTCAGTTCCCGGTGTGGCCGCAGCGGCAGGCACGAGCCCGAGGCGAGGTAGACATGGCTGACGTTCCCATGGCGGGCCAGCATGTCCGTCGCGGCTTCAAGGGTTGCGGCGACAAGGCCGAAGGTGCCCCATTCGCAGGGAAAGCGCCGCGAAAAGCTGATCTGCGGCAGGTCCGAGAGCGTGGCCCGGAATTCGCCGACCGCCTTTTCCGACACGCGGGCATCGACATGGACGACCACGGGAGAGCCGCCTTCCGCCCAGAATCGCGCCACTTCGGCGGCGCGGCCCAGGGCGGTGTGGCAGAGCATGATGACGCCGACGCTCATGCCCAGCTGCCCTTCGAGATGAGGCCAAGGATTTCCAGTTGCCGCCAGTTGATGAACTTCTCGCTGAAGGGGCACCAGAAATCGACGGATGCTGCGTCATCGGCCGCATAGGCCCGGTATTCGCGGCTTTGGCCGAAATGCTCTCGACGCGCCGCCTCTTCCTGAACCTTCACCGGGAAGAGCGACAGAAATTTCGCATGCATCAGGCAACCGGACGTCATCTCGCCGCCTTCGGTATCGAAGGTCTGGTTCAGGCTGCGCGGCAGAAGCATGTGGGTGGAATTCACATAGGTGTAAGTCCGGTGCCACTTGACCAGCGGGATCTTGTTCAGCGCAGGGGCGTTTTCTGGCGCGCCGGCGAAATAGGTGCGCGCCCTGGGCCCGCCCTGGATCCAGAGGTTTCCATAAAGCGGATTGCGCGAGATCATGTAATTGCCGCTATCGAAATGATCGGCAATCTCGAACGGGTTCTGGCCCTCGGCATAGGTCCGCGCGCCGACCGGCCCTTTGGGATACATGTCGAGAAGCATCGCGGGGAACGAGCGGACGCCGTAGGAATCCAGCCAGTCGGTCAGGGCGCGGATGGGGCGGGTATCGCAATAGGGATAGGTGAAGAATTCGTCGACATCGACGGTCAGCGTCCAGTGTCCGGTGCCGTGCCGACGCAGAAGGTGGTTCATCCAGTCGACGCCGAACCGCGCCTTCTGATAGCTGCGGCGCGTGGTCCAGAGCGAGACATCGGGCTGGGCGGCCAGATAGTCCGCCGTCCCGTCGTCCGATCCGTTGTCGACGAACAGAAAGTGATTGATGCCGAGCGTCCGGTAATAGGTGAGGAAAAAAGGCAGGCGCGGCCGTTCGTTGCGCACCGTCGAGAAAAGCAGGATCGCCTGCCTGCCGATCTGGCGGGTCCGGTCCTTCACCGGCGTCAGTTCACGCCGCTTGCGGAATGCGCGAAAGCGCAGGCGCTTGCGGGTCAGACGCAGACGGTATCTCTCCCAGACCCTCACTCGATTTCCCCGGCCCGTCGTTCGTTCAGCGCAACGGCTATCAGATGTGATTAAAGACCAGGTTGAAATGCTCTGTCCAGTCGGGCAGCGCCAAAGGTGCGCGTCTGTTGCCGGGGGCAGACAGCGGCAGGATCGCCTCGACCCAGGCCTGCGGATCGTCGGGCGGCAGGTAGGTGGCATAATGGCCGATCACTTCCTGCGTCACCGACAGGTCGGTCGCGATCACTGGAACCCCCATGGCGGCCGCCTCGGCCGGTGGAAAACCGAAACCTTCGGCCCGGCTGGGCGCCAGAAGCGCGCGGGATTTCACCAGCATGGCCGCGACCGCTGCGTCGGGCAGGCCCGTGTGCTGGAAGATGTAGCGACCGTGGAGCGAGGACCGCGCGAGATGACCGAGCAGCGCATCGCTGCCCCAGCCCCGGCGGCCGACCAGATGGAGGTGCGGGACGGAGGCCGCGGGCAGATGCGCCTGAAGCTGCGTCCAGACATTGAGAAGCAGGCCGATGTTCTTGCGCGGCTCGATCGTGCCGAGGCAGACGAAGCTTGCATGTTCGGGCCGGAAGCTCGCCGGGATCAGCGCGGCATCGGCCTCGGCGCATTCGACGCCCAATGGCGCGACCAGCACCTTGCCTTCGGGCTGCATATGCAGCGCAAGGCGCCTTGCCGCCGACTGCGAGGGGCAGAAGATGACGTCGGCCTGGCTGGCAGCACCTTCCAGAGCTGCAGCAAACCGTTCGGTCGCGCCGGTCGCAGACCAGTTGGGATGGTCGAGAGGTATCGCGTCATGCAGCATCACGGCCGTCTGCAGCCCGGCCTTGCGGGCGTTGCGCAGGGTCCGGTCGGCGAGGTTCATGTGGCCGACCGATATCCAACTGCCTTTGCCCTCGGCGCGGCGCTTGAGCCAGCCTGGCAGCGCGCCCGGCCTGAGGCGCGCGACGGCGATCTCGCGCAGCGCGGCTTCAAGCGCGGGGGTCCGGCGCGGGCCGGACAGGATGCGCCCGGCGAGGCCGGGCGTGGGCAGGCTCGCCACATTGTCGATCCAGCCGAGAACCTTGCGCGCGTCCGCCCCGTCGATCAGCAGCCACCCAAGGGCGGCACGGCTCGCCAGGTAGAAGGGCGCGTGCGCAGCGATCAGCCCCTTCAGATAGGCGCGCTCCACCCGGTCGATGCCGGTCAGCGGCCCGCCGTCAGCGCGCGCCACGAGGCGCGTGATGTCGAGAATGCGAAGCGGTGGCCTATCGGTCATAGTGGCCCGACTGATGCCAGCGCCAGGCATCGGCGATCATCTCTTTCATGGTCGAGCGCGCGGGCGTCCAGCGCAGGTCGCGCATCGCCCGTTCCGATCCGCAGACAAGACTCACCGCATCGCCCGCCCGGCGGTCGCCATAGGTGACGGGCACGGCGCGGTTCGTCACCGTCCCGGCCTGATCGATCACCTCGCGCACCGAAAAGCCCTTGCCGCTGCCCAGGCAGAAGATGCGCGGTGCTCCGCCGCTCTCCAGCCACCTCAGGCCCCCGACATGTGCATCCACCAGATCCATCACATGCACATAGTCGCGGATGCAGGTGCCGTCCACCGTCGGATAATCGGTGCCAAAGACGGTGAGCGCCGGGCGCTGCCCGTCCACCGCGTCGAGCATCAGGGGAATAAGATGGGTTTCGGGCCGGTGGAACTCTCCGACCTCGCCATCCGGATCGGCGCCCGCCACGTTGAAATAGCGAAAGATCACCGGCCTCAGGCCGTGGGAGGCGGCGAAATCGCCCAGCATCTGCTCGATGGCATATTTCGACTTGCCGTAGGCGTTGATCGGCTGGGCCGCTGTGTCCTCGTTCAGGACAACGCCGTCCTGATCGCCGTAGACAGCGCAGGTCGACGAGAAGATGAACTGGCGGCAGTCAGCCGCCACCGCCGCCTCGATGAGATTGAGCGAGGAAAGGACATTGGCGCGCCAGTACCGCCCCGGGTCGCGCATCGCGTCGCCGACCAGCGACAGGGCGGCGAAATGCATCACTGCTTCGGGTCGCCATTTGGCGAAAACCTCGTCGAGCCGCGCGCGGTCGGCAAGATCGCCTTCCTCGAACGGGCCGAACTTCACAGCGTCGCGCCAGCCGGTGACCAGGCTGTCGAACGTCACCGGCAGATAACCCGCACGCGCAAGCGCCTTGCAAGCGTGAGAGCCGACATAGCCGGCCCCACCGGTCACCAGAATTGGTCGTGGCATCGAGCCCTGCTTATTCGGCAGCCTTCCGCATGGCTGTCATTTCGAGAAGGAATTGCTGGAACTCGTCACGAAGCTCGGCCCGCGCAAGCCCGAAGGCAACCGTCGCCTGCAGGAAGCCTGCCTTCGATCCGCAGTCGAAGCGCTGGCCACGGAAGCGGTAGCCATAGACATTGTTCGACGTGGCGATTTCGCGGGCGATCGCGTCGGTCAGCTGGATCTCTCCGCCCGCGCCCTGCTGCTTGGCTTCGAGGTTGCGCAGAACGCCCGGCGACAGGATGTAGCGGCCGATCACCGCAAGGTTCGACGGCGCTTCCGCCGCCTTCGGCTTTTCGACCATGCCCTTGACCGATACGAGCGCGCCCATATCCTCGCGGATGTCGAGCACGCCGTAGGACGAGGCTTTCTCGGCCGGAACCTCCATCGCGGCAACCATGTTGCCGCCGGTTTCCTGATAGGCCTCGACCATCTGCTGCAGGCAGGGCTTTTCGGCGGCAATCACGTCGTCTGGCAAAAGGACCGCGAACGGCTCGTCGCCGATCAGGCGGCTCGCGCACCAGACGGCATGGCCAAGGCCAAGCGCCTTGTGCTGGCGGACATAGGCGATGGCGCCCGAATCCATGTTGGTCGATTTCAGGATGTCGAGAAGGTCTTTCTTGCCCGCGCGCTCGAGGTTCGCCTCAAGTTCGTGCGCATGGTCGAAGTAATCCTCAAGCGCACCCTTGCCGCGCGAGGTGACAAAGATGAACTCCTCGATCCCCGCCGCGCGCGCCTCGTCGATCGCATACTGGATCAACGGCCGATCGACGAGCGTCATGATCTCTTTCGGGATCGATTTGGTGGCCGGCAGGAACCGTGTTCCAAGCCCCGCCACCGGGAATATCGCCTTCGTAACCCTGCGATTCATTCTGCACCCTGATATACTGCGCCCCGACAGGCGCGGCGTTCCTTCTAGTTCCGCCATAACCCTCGGACAAGACTTGGACAATCCTACGGCAAATTGTCGCCGCCGAAGGGGGAAATTTGCGGAAGATCACCCCGGTAACGCTAGGTTAGTTGAAAATCCGGAAACCGGGGAGTCAGGTTTTCCGGAAACCCGACCGAAACCGGCTTTCCTCGCGCAAAAGCCTGGAAGCGAAGCGCCAGAAGCGGAAAAAACGGTCAGTTCTGACGGATTTTCCGAAAAGGCCGCCGGTCTGTTGCCAGTAGCCGTCCGAGAATCGACGTTGGTGAAAGAGCGCGGTGGGCGAGAAAAGATAGAGCTGGACGATGGCTCGAGCGGCAGCCAGGTCCCGTGCCTCTTGCCGCAATCGACGTGCCTGCCACGAGCGGCCGGAGAGAATCACTCGCGGGCGGTCCGGCTGCGGGTAGGGGCGGAATCCGCCCGTGTCCGGCGGGGGCAGGGCTGGAAGGGGCGGCAGATCGCGCGTCAGGCCTGCGTCGAAACCTGCCTCCGCCGTCGCCAGAAGCGCCTCGGCCGCTGCCGCCGACAGCTGGCCCGCACGCCGGTAGGCTGCCGCTCTCCCCCGCTCGCGCACGATCATCTCGGCACGCGCTCGGGCGATCTCTTCACCGGTGGCGCCGTGGCGGCGCAGCGTGACGGCACTGCTGGCGCCAATGTCGACGAGCGAGGTCACCGTCCGATCGGCGCGCCTGCGCGGCCCCTCTGCTTTGCGATGCTGCACCCGCGCCTCCGGCACCACGGCGACAAGCGCGCCCTGTGCCGCCAGCCGCAGGTTCAGTTCGGTCTCGTCGAGATAATAGGCAAGCGCTGGGTCAAATCCACCCAGCGCGGCGATGGTCCGCCGCCGGTAGGCGCAGTTCACGCCCTTGATCTCGATGGCCGCATCTGTCGACGACCGATGCAGGCTGACCGCGTCGGCCGGAACCTCGAGTGGCGCAGTGCGAAGCAGTCGGTCGACCGTGCCGCCTGCCCATTCGAACGACAGTCCGTTCCAGCCCAGAACGAAGCCGCCAGCCGCATCGACCTGAGGGTTTTCAAAAGGTGCGGTCAGGTGATGCAGCCACAAGGGCTCGGGCACTGCGTCGTCGTCGAGGAAGGCCACCACCTCGCCCGCTGCGGCTGCGATCCCGGCGTTGCGCGCGGCAGAGATGTTCGGCTCGTCAAAGGCTATCGCCCTGACGGGGAACGCTGCCGCGACCGCAAGGCTGACCGGATCGGCAACGACCAGAACCTCAAACGCCGGATGATCGAGCAGCGAAACTGCCGTCAGGCAGCGGTGCAGGCAGTCGGGCCTGTGGCGCGAGACGATGATCAGGCTGACGGTCGCACGGCCCGTCATGCCATGCCCATCTCCGCCATCATCGCCTCGATCTTCGGGACATCCGAGGGATTGTTCAGTTCCCAGAACTGTCGGCCCTTCGCCTGGACCTCGACACAGAGGATCTGGCGGCCGCGTTCCAGGAACCTGAGCTGTTCCAGCCCTTCGAGGTTTTCGAGTGGCCCCATGTCCCACCCCGCGTAGTCCCGGAGTGCCCCGGGCCGGTAGGCATAGACGCCGACATGGTGGAAGACCGGTGTATTTTCGTCGTCGGCGTAGCTGCGCGCGGTGAAAGGCACGACCTCTTTCGAGAAGTAGAGTGCGTGGCGGTCACGGGTGAATACGGCTGTCGTTCCGCCGACGCGGCCGTTGCGGCGGTCTTCCAGAAAGCCGTTCAGCGCGCGCCCGTCGCAGCGCAGGACTGGCGTCGCCACGTCAGCACCGCGGTCGGCCTTGAGGCCCGCCACCAGCTCCTCGACGAACCAGGCCGGCGTCAGCGGCGCATCGCCCTGCAGGTTCACCACGATATCGTACTTCCAGCCAAGGACCGCCTGCGCCTCGGCGCAGCGTTCGGTGCCGTTTCGACAGGCCTCCGACGTCATGACAACCTCGGCGCCGAACGCTTGCGCGTGGGTACGGATGCGTTCGTCGTCGGTCGCGACCACGACCCGGTCCACGCCCTTGACCGCCATCGCCGCTTCCCAGCTGCGGCGGACGAGGCTGCGGGCTTCGCCGCCTGCGCCCTTCAGTTCGACCAGCGGCTTGCCGGGATAGCGGGTCGAGGCATAGCGGGCGGGGATGACAATGAGAACAGACACTATTTCACCAGAAGAACGCCCGGGGCATAGGCGATGAAGAAGGGGTTTTCGAAACCGGGCTTGCCGTAGGTGAAGGCAGAATGGTCGTCGAATCGCACCATCTCGCCGCCCGCGCCGCGCAAGACGGCGTCTCCTGCCGCCGTGTCCCATTCCATCGTCCTGCCGAGGCGGGGGTAGAGGTCTGCCTCGCCGGTCGCGACGAGGCAGAATTTCAGCGACGATCCCGCGCTTGTCATGTCGGTCACCGCATATTGGGCGATGTAGTCGTCCGTGGCCTGGTCGCGGTGCGATTTCGACGCCACGACCATCAGCCCGCGATTGTCGGGGGTCGAGACGCCGATCGGCTTCGTCTCGCCCGGGTGATCCTTGTCGAACGGGCCGATCTCCTCGACCGACCGTCCGTCGGCCAGCGTGTAGAAGAGCCGCCCCTTGGCCGGAGCATAGACCACGCCGCGCAGGGGAATGCCTTCCTCGACATAGGCGATATTGACGGTGAAGTCGCCGCGTCGCTGGACGAACTCCTTGGTGCCGTCCAAGGGATCGACGATGAGGAAGGTCGAGACCGATTGTCCATGGCTCGCCGCCTGCTCCTCGGTCACGAGCGCTATCGCGGGGAAGGCCTCGGCCAGCCCTTCGGAAATCAACGCATCCGCAGCTTCGTCCGCCGCCGTGACCGGGCTCGCATCGGACTTTGCCCGCACCTCGAAATCCGGCGCCTCGTAAATTTCCATGATCCGCTCGCCCGCTTCCAGCGCGAGGCGTCTCATGACGAAGGCAAGCCGCTCGAAATCCACAATATCGCCCCTTTTTCCGGCCAGATTGATTGGTGCGCCTTCGGTCCTTATGATGCGGCGCAAAGGAAACGGCAAGAATTTGGTATCAGTATCGGCCAAAGCCCGCGGGGCGGGCCGACAGGCAGGGCGGAAGACGATGTTCAGCCAGGGACGAAAGGCGCGAAGCTCTTTCGAGGCAACGCTCGAAACATTCGACCTGATTTATCACTGCACGGTGCGCTCGCTGCGCGGCGGCGGTTCGAACGCGCTGTTCGAGCTTGGCTCCAACTTCATTCAGACGATCGTCATGGTTCTCGCCCTTTACCTGAGCATGACGCTGATGGGTTATGGCTCAAACGCGATGCGCGGGGATTTCGTCGTGTTTCTGATGACCGGCGTGCTGTCCTATGTGACCTACAAGAAGACCACCGGCTCGGTTTTCGGCTCCGAAGGCGCGACATCGCCGATGATGCTGCATGCGCCGATGAATCCTGCAATCGCGCTCGCTGCCGCCGCTTTGAGCTCGCTCTATCTGCAGATTGCGACGGCGGCCGTGATTCTGTTCGGATACCATTGCGCCTTCAAGCCGGTCCAAATCAACGATCCGGTCTATGCCTTCACCATGCTGCTTCTTGCCTGGCTGTTCGGTATCGGCACCGGCCTGGTCCTCCGCGCACTGAAACCCTGGGCGCCGAAGCTTGCCCCCACCATGATGCTTGTGGTCCAGCGCGTGAACATCTTCGCCTCGGGCAAGATGGTGGTCGGCAACAGCCTGAGCTTTGGCACTCTGTACCTGTTCAGCTGGAACCCGCTGTTCCATGTCATCGACCAGATGCGCGGGGCGGTCTTCATCAACTACATGCCGCGCAATTCCTCGGCCGAATATGCGCTGATCGCGTCGCTCGCGCTGATCGTTATCGGCATGATGGGCGATTTCTTCACCCGCCAGCGCGTCTCGCTCAGCTGGTACGCCCGCTGAGGGACGGGCCAGGCAGGCCGCTCGTCCTGCCCTGCGTGCACTCCCCGCTGGGCTCACCCCCCCCCGACGAGAGCACGAAGGGATCGAGGAGGGGGCCCGCCGGGGCGGCCTCGTCTCGTTTGCGCGGGTCGCCGGATCAGAGGCCCAGCACATCCATCATGTCGTACTGCCCGGGCTTGCGGTCCTGGCCCCAGAGTGCCGCTTTCAGCGCGCCCCGCGCAAAGATCGCGCGGTCGGTGGCGATATGGCGCAGCACGATCCGCTCGCCGTCAGCCGCGAAAATCACATCATGTTCGCCCACGACATCGCCGCCCCGGATCGCCGAAAGGCCGATGTCGCCACGCTTGCGCGCGCCGGTGATCCCGTCGCGCCCGCTCTGGCGGTGATCCGCCAGCGAGATGCCGCGCCCCGCCGCTGCGGCCTCGGCCAGCATCAGCGCGGTGCCCGAAGGCGCGTCGACCTTCATCCGGTGATGGGCTTCGACCACCTCGATGTCCCAGTCGGCATCAAGTGCCTCGGCCACCTTCCGCGTCAACCGCGTGAGAAGGTTCACGCCGAGGCTCATGTTGCCTGCCCGCACGATCACGGCGTGACGGGCGGCGGCGGCGATCTTCTTCAGATGCTCCTCTTCCAGGCCCGTCGTGCCGATGACATGAACGGCGCGTGCCTGCGCGGCGAGAGCCGCGAATTCCACGGTCGCGGCGGGTGCGGTAAAGTCGATCACCGCCTGCGCGTTCGCGAAGGCCTGCAGCGGGTCGTCGGTGACGGCAACACCGAGTGCGGCCCCGCCCATCGCCTGACCAAGGTCCATGCCCACCCAGCCGTGACCTTCGCGCTCCACCGCTCCGACCAGCCGCGCCTTGCCGGAGCGCGCGATTTCGCTGACCAGCATCTGGCCCATGCGGCCCGACACGCCGGTGACCACGATGCCGGGAAGCGGGGGCGTGACGGACATGGGTGGCTCTCCTTGCAGGCTTGGGCATTCCTTAGCCGGTCGCGCCATCCTTGGCAAAGGCCCGTTGCGGCTGCCGGGCGATTGGCCTACAGGGAGGCGCATGGCACAAAAGCGCTTCTCCTCGGGCTCCGGCCCCTCGCAACGTCAGCTGCGCGTGGGCGAACTGATCCGCCACACGCTTTCGCAGGTTCTGGCGCGCGGCGATGTGCACGACCCTGACCTGAACCGCTTTTCGATCACGGTGGGCGAAGTGCGCACCTCGCCCGACCTCAAGATCGCGACGGCCTTTGTACTGCCGCTTGGCGGGCGCGATGCGGATGCGGCGCTTGTCGCGCTCAACCGCAACCGGGCGGAACTGCGCCGCCTTGTGTCGCGCGAGATGACGCTAAAATTCGCGCCCGAACTGCGTTTCATGATCGACGAGACCTTCGACCGTCTTGACGAGACGCGCAGGCTCTTTTCCGACGAACGCGTGCAACGCGACATCGCCCGGACGGATGGACCGGAAGATGAAGAGCTGGACTAGGCTCGCGGCACTTCTTGGCTTCGGTCTGTTCGCCCTTCCCGCTTTCGGCGGCGAATGCCGGGACATGGAATTCGACGAGGCGCGCTATTCCGTCTGCGAGGCCGCGGCGGGCGAGGATCTGCGACTGTTCCTGAATGGCCCGGACGGGCGGCCCCTGGGCACGTTCGGCGCGGTGCAGGCGCAGCTTGCGTCGGAAGGAAAGCGGCTTGCCTTCGCCATGAACGCGGGCATGTATCACGACGACCGCCGCCCGGTCGGCTACTATGTCGAGCAGGGGCAGGAACAGGCGCCCCTGCAGCGCAAGCCCGGGCCCGGCAATTTCGGTCTGCATCCGAACGGCGTGTTCTGCGTGACGGCCGAGGGGTTTGCGGTCATCGAGACGCTTGCCTTCGACGCCGCGCGACCCGAATGCCTTTTTGCCAGCCAGTCGGGGCCGATGCTGGTCCTGTCCGGTGCGATCCACCCGAAATTCCTGCCCGCGTCGCCCTCGGTGAACATCCGCAATGGCGTCGGTGTCAGCAGCGACGGGCGGCGGGCCTTTTTCGTGATCTCGGACCAGCGGGTGAACTTCCACCGTTTCGCACGGCTTTTCCGCGACGGGCTGAACCTGCCCAACGCGCTCTTCTTCGATGGCACCATTTCGCGCCTTTATGCCCCCGAACTGGGGCGGGACGATTTCGGCCTGCCGATGGGGCCGATGGTCGGCCTTGTCGTGCCCTCGAACTGACCTGGCCTACAGACGGATTTCTCATGGGACGCAAGACGGGACGCGACATTTCGGGCTGGCTGATCGTCGACAAGCCGGCGGGTGTGACCTCGACCGCCGTTGTGGGCAAGGTGCGCTGGGCGTTGGATGCCAGGAAGGCGGGACATGCGGGCACGCTCGACCCGGCGGCGACCGGCGTCTTGGCCGTGGCTCTGGGCGAGGCGACCAAGACAGTGCCCTATGTCACCGACGCGCTGAAATGCTACCGGTTCGCCGTGCGCCTCGGGGCGGCGACGACCACCGACGACGCCGAAGGCGAGGTCATCGCCACGTCGGACAAACGACCCGAGGAGACTGAGATCGAAGCCGCGCTCGCCGCCTTCCGGGGCGAGATCATGCAGGTGCCGCCGCAGTTTTCCGCCGTGAAGGTCGAGGGCGAGCGGGCCTATGATCTGGCCCGCGAAGGGGAACGGCTTGATCTGGCGGCACGCCCGCTCTGGGTCGAGAGGCTGGAGTTTGTCGGGCGGCCAGACGCCGACACGGTTCTTCTGGAGATGGTCTGCGGCAAGGGCGGCTATGTCCGCTCGGTTGCGCGCGACCTTGGGCAAGCTTTGGGTTGCCTTGGCCATGTTCTGTGGCTTCGCCGTGAATGGTCCGGCCCGTTCGAGGCCAAGGATGGGATCAGCCTTGAGGAGATGGACCGGCTGGCCCGGACCGAGGCGCTGGACGCGCGGCTTCTGCCGCTGGAGATCGGGCTTGACGGCCTGACCGAGGTGCGGGCCACCGCCGAAGGTGCTGTCCGGCTGAAGAACGGCAACCCAGGGCAGGTCATCACCGGCGCCGAGTTCGGCGAGGAGGTCTGGGTCAGCCATCAGGGCCGCCCCATCGCCGTCGGCCAATATCGCGGCGGCGAGGTTCACCCGAGCCGGGTGTTCAACCTCTGATATCGCCGCTCAGGGCCGGCACAAGGTCGAGACGCGGCAGCGCATCCGGGGGGTCGTCGGAGGGGGCTCTGCCCCCGTCCCGGACCCTGTCCGGGACTCCCCCGGGATATTTGGAAACGAAAGAGGGTCAGAGAGAGAGCGCTGCCTTGCGGCCATCGTGGAAGGCATAGGCGGCCAGGCGCGGGGCGGCGCAGTCGCCGATGCGGCGGGTGTCCTTGCCGGGGAAGCTTTCGGGGAACGGGTCGAAAGACCGGTTCGTCGTGGACATCACCAGATCGGAGGCTTCGATCACCTGTTCCTCGCCGGTCAGCAGGCTGCGTACGGTGGCGCCGTTGCCGTGCCAGGCGGCGATGCAACTCTCGGTCAGGAAGCGCGCGCCGAGGCGGGCGAGCTTGCGGCGGGCGGCGCCGTCGGCCGAGGTTCGGGCCACTTCGCGTCCGACGAAGGGTTCGGGCGTGACGATCACGACCTGCCTGCCCTGTTCGGCCATCGCCCAGGCCGTGCCGACGCCGCGCCAGTTTGAGCCTTCGTCGTAAAGAATGACCGTCTGCCCGAGCCGCGCCTCGCGGCGCATCACCTCTTCGGGCGACCAGACATGGCCAAGGTCGATCCCCGGCAGGCGGGCAAGATGCGGCAGCCAGCGCTGGAAACCGCTCGGGTCGGGCAGCGAGCCGGTGGCGAGGATCACGCTCTCAGCAGGGTGGGCGGCGATCTCGTCGGCGTCGAGAAAACTGTTCAGCTTCAGCGTGACGTCCAGCCGGGCGAACTGGCGTTCGTACCAGCCCATCAGGTCGAGGATCTGCGCCCGCCGCGGCTGCAATCCGGCCAGCCGGAACTGGCCGCCGATCTGCGGGGCGGCTTCATGTAGTTCGACCCGATGACCGCGTTCGGCGGCCGCGCGCGCGGCCTCGAGCCCGGCCGGGCCGGCGCCCACGACCAGGACATCGCGCGGTTCTGCGGCCGGGGTAAACCGGTCGCCGCCCCATTCCCATTCGCGCCCCGCCGACGGATTTATCAGGCAGGAAATCCAGTAGTCGCGCGACCGGCGGCCCCAGCACATCTGATTGCAGGAGATGCAGCCCCTTATGTCGTCGGCCCGGCCCTCCATCGTCTTCCTTGCCAGATGCGGGTCGGCGATCTGGCCCCGCACGATCGAGACCATGTCGGCCTCGCCGCTCGCGATGATCGTCTCGGCATTCTCGGGCGTGCGGATGCCCGCTTCGGACGTGACCTTCGCGTGGACGAGCGCCCCTTTCAGTTGCCGGGTGAAGGGCGTCGTGAGTTTCTCGCCCTCGGTGAAGGCCGGGATGATCCCCTCGAAATCGAGGTAGGACCCATAGCCCACTGTCACATAATCGACATGGCCGGTGGCATCGTGCAGCGCGACCACCTCGCACAGGTCGTCGGGGGAAAGTATCACCGGATAGGCGGTCGAATGGCTGACGGCGAGGCCGACGATGAAATCCTCGCCGCAGTCGCGCCGGATACGCTCGATCAGAAGGCGCGAGAAGCGGGTGCGGTTTTGCAAGGACCCGCCCCATTGGTCGGTGCGGTCGTTCGACCAGGGGGTCCAGAACTGGTCGATCAGCGAATGATAGGCCGCCCAGAGCTCGACCCCCTGAAAGCCGCCCGCCTTGGCCCGCCGGGCGGCGGCGGCGTGCGCGTCGAGCAGGTCCTCGATCTCGGCGCCAGTCATCCGGTGGCTGCCGTCGCTGTCGTGATAGGAGGGCCCGCCCGAGGGCGACCAGTGCGGCTGAAAGCTGAGGTCGGAATCGCCATGCGCGCCGACATGGTAGATCTGCTGCAGGATGACGGCGCCCGCCTCCTTCACCGGTTCGGTGAGCTTGCGGAAGGCGGGGATGATCGCGTCCGTCTCGTGCAGGTAGTTGCCGCGGGTCAGCACGCCGGTGCGGTGGGCGGGCACCGGTTCGGCCACGATCATCGCCGCGCCCCCGAGCGCGCGTTCCAATAGGTAGCCCGCGGCGCGCGGCCCCGGCTGACCCATGTCGGACATGTTCGCCGTATGGGCGCCGAAGACGATGCGGTTCTTGAGGGTCTGCCCGCGCAGCGTGATCGGCGAGAGGAGGCGCGGGTGATCCATGTCAGTACCAGGCGTCCGCCATTCCGTCCTTCCGGCGAGCGATGAAATCCTTCAACGCCTCGTCTGTGGCCTCGTCCAGGGGCGGCGCCTCATATTCGCGCAGCCGTTCTTTCCAGAGCTTGTTGGCGCGCGTCGCAGCATCGAGCGAACCGGCTGCCTCCCATTGCTCAAATGGCGAATTGTCGGCCGTCTCGCTGTCCCAATAGGCGGTTTCGTAGTTGGCCAGCGTATGGGCGGAACCGAAGAAATGGTTGCCGGGGCCAACCTCGGCAAAGGCGCCTTCCGCCAGCTGGTTTTCGTCGATCTTCACGCCATCGAGATAAGTGTGCAGCGCGCCGCAGAGGTCGGCGTCCAGAATAAATTTTTCGTAGGACATCGACAGAAGGCCGTCGAGGAAGCCGGCCGAATGCAGGATGAAGTTCGCCCCGCAATGCACGGCGGCCAGCATCGACATCGTGCCTTCGGTCATCGCCTGCGCGTCAGGCAGCTTCGAGGTGGAGAAGTTGCCCGAACAGCGCAAGGGCAGGTTCAGGCGCCGCGCGATCTGGCCGATGACCATCGAGCCGATCGCCGGTTCCGGCGTGCCGAAAGTGGGCGAGCCGGTCTTCAATTGCGTCGAGGACAGGAAGTTCCCGAAGATCACAGGCGCGCCCTTGCGTTCCAGCTGGGTCAGGGCGCAGCCGACCATGGTTTCGGCGACGGCCTGGGCGATGGCACCGGCGTTCGTCACCGGACCCATGGCGCCACCGAGAATAAAGGGCACGATGACCGCTGCCTGGTTGGCACGGGCATAGGCGCGCAGCGATTTCGTCATCGTCCCGTCCCAGACGAGCGGCGAGTTCACGTTCACATTGCCGAGGATCACGCAATTGCGGTCGACGAAATCCGCGCCAAAGAGGATGCGGCACATCTCGATCGAATCCTCGCTCCGCTCTTCGGCGGTTACCGAGCCCATGAACGCCCGGTCCGAATAACGGATGTGGGAATAGACCATGTCCAGATGGCGCTTGTTGACCGGCACGTCGGTCGGTTCGCAGATGGTGCCGCCGGAATGGTGGAACCAGGGCGAGGATTGCGCAAGCTTGATGAAGTTCTGGAAATCCTGCAGCGTGCCGAACCGCCGCCCCCGGTCCATGTCCATCACGAAGGGCGAGCCATAGGCCGGCGCGAAGACCACGCCCTTGCCGCCGACCTGCACGGAATTGGCCGGGTTGCGCGCATGCTGGGTAAAGATAGGCGGCGCCGATTTCAGGATTTCGCGCAGCATGCCCTGCTCGAACCGGACGCGCAGATCGTCGATCTTCGCGCCCGCATTTTTCCACAGCGCCAGAGCCTCTGGATCGTCGCGGAAATCGATACCGACCTCGGCCAGGATACGGTCGGCGGCGCGTTCGATCGCCTGCAGGCTTTCCTCGCCCAGAATGTCGTAGGTCGGGATATTGCGGGTGATGTAGGGACGGTGCAGGTGAGAATGGTCGTGGCTCGAACGTTCCCTGCGCCGCGCCTCGCGGCCGCCATGCCGTGCTCTTGCCGCCTCGCTCATCGGACCCTCCTGTCATGCCTCACACATGCTAGGAGCCCTGTCGGGGCAGACAAGACGCGGAGGCGACATGAACCGGCTCGAAAATGTCGCTTTGACACTTCGCCCGAGGGCCGGGCGCCGTCCGGCACAGCCGGACCGGATCGCAAGGGGCTCGATGCCCCTCGCGATCCGGGCTGGTCAGTCATCTCATTCGGCCGCCAGATCGGCCGTCCAGCCGGAAATCGCCTTCACTTCCAGGAACTCCTCAAGTCCCCAATGCCCGCCTTCGCGCGCGCGCCCCGAGGCCTTCACCCCGCCGAACGGCGCGCCTGCGCCGCGCGGCTTGCCGTTCATCTCGACCATCCCCGACTTCAGCACCCGGGCCAGCCGGTTCGCCCGCGCGCTGTCGCCGGTCTGGACGTAATTCGTCAGGCCGTAAGGCGTGTCATTGGCGATGCGCACGGCTTCTTCCTCGCTCTCGAACGGGATGATCGACAGGACGGGCCCGAAGATTTCCTCGCGTTCGATGGTCATGCCCGGCGTCACATCGGCAAAGATCGTGGGCTTCACATAGAAGCCCCGGTTGAACCCGTCCGGCAGGCCCGGGCCGCCCGCGACCAGCCGCGCGCCTTCGTCGATGCCCTTCTGGATGTAGCCCTGGATCTGCTCCCACTGGCGCTTGTTGACGACCGGGCCGACATGATCGCCCTCGGCACTTGCCGGACCGACCTTGATCCCCTCGGCAATCGCGGCGGCCTTCGCGACCGTATCCTCATAGACCGACCGCTCGACCAAAAGCCGCGAGGGCGCATTACAGGACTGGCCGGTGTTGTCCATCATCCGCCGCACAGACCGCTCGACCGCGCCCTCATCGGCATCTGCGAAGAGAAGGTTCGCGCCCTTGCCGCCCAGTTCCAGCGTCACGCGCTTCAGCGTCTCCGACGCGGCCTTCGAAATCGCCTTGCCCGCCCGCGTCGAGCCGGTGAAGGAAATCATCTCGACATCGGGATGTTCCGAGAGGCGGCTGCCCACGCCCATGCCGTCGCCGTTCACCAGGTTGAAGACCCCCGGCGGCACGCCTGCATCATGGCAGAACTCGGCGAAGAGCATCGCGTTCAGCGGGCTTTCCTCGGACGGTTTCAGAACGCAGGTGCAGCCCGCCAGCATCGCCGGTATCGCCTTCAGCGCGATCTGGTTCACCGGCCAGTTCCAGGGTGTGATGAGAACCGCGACCCCGATCGGCTCCAGCGCGATCATGGCGCCGGGAGCGTGAGCGCCCAGGGGCTTGATCCAGTCGATCTTGTCGAACGCGCGCAGGAAATTGTTCGTATGCCAGGGCAGGCAGGGCGCCTGCTGTTCGCGCGCGAAGTCGATGGGCGCCCCCATCTCCATCGAAATCGCCTGGGCGAATTCTTCCTTCCGCGTCTCGTATTGGTCGAGGATGCGGGCGACGATTTCGCGCCGTTCGGCGGGCGGCGTCGCGGCCCAGGCCGGGAAGGCCGCCTTTGCGGCCGCCACCGCGCGGTCGGCGTCGGCCACCGACCCAAGCGATATGACGGCACAGGGCTCCTCGGTCGAGGGGTCGATGACCTGCCAGTCGCGCGCCTCGGCGGGCTTCACCCAGGCACCGTTGATGTAGAAGTCGCGTTTCTCGATCATCCTGTCGTTCCTTCCTGCGAGTCCGGGGCGCGGCGAACATGCCGCATAATAATTTGATCAAATGTTAGCATGGCGCCGGGCAGACTTCAAACAGATCGACTTGCCCCTTGCCCGTGCATGAAACCGGGATGCCCGTCAGCCCAGCTGCGCCTCCTGCGGAACCTCGTCCTCTTTTGCGGGAACCTAGCCATGGGCAGGTGATATTCTGTTCCAAAAGACCTATGTCATGGCCCATGAACGACAACACCAGACAAGGAGAGTCCCATGGGCCTGCGCATCAATGACATCGCCCCAGACTTCACCGCCGAATCGACCGACGGCACGATCCGCTTCCATGACTGGATCGGTGACGGCTACGCCATCCTCTTTTCCCACCCGCGCGACTTCACGCCGGTCTGCACCACCGAATTCGGCGCCGTGGCGCAGCTTGCGGCCGAGTTCGAGAAGCGCGGCACCAAGGTGATGGGCGTGTCTGTCGATTCCGTCGAAGACCACGCCAAATGGAAACGCGACATCGAGGCCTTCGCCGGTGCGCCCGCGAACTTCCCGATCATCGACGATACGTCGCTGGCCGTTGCCAAGGCCTATGACATGCTGCCCGCCGACTATTACCTGCCGACCGAAGGGCGCACACCCGCCCATTCGGCCACCGTCCGCACCGTCTATATCATCGGGCCGGACAAGAAGGTGCGCCTGACCATGACCTACCCCATGTCGATCGGCCGGAACTTCGCGGAAATCCTGCGCGCGCTTGACGCGGTGCGCGCGACCGATGGCGTGCCCTTCGCCACGCCCGCGAACTGGGTTCCCGGCCAGGATGTGATCGTGGCGCTTTCCGTGCCGACCGCGGAGGCGGAAGAACGGTTCGGCAAGCTTGATATCAAGCTGCCCTACCTGCGCTTCGCCAAGCGGCCTTAAGGTTCGTGGCCCGGCCATGACAGGGGCCTTCGCCGGGCCGCCCACCCGCGCCTTCCGCCAAAAAAAGACCCGGGCGTGAGCCCGGGCCAGTCCAACAGGGAGGATGCCGCATCATGACCCCGATGCGGCCAGGGGAACTCATGGGTTAAGTCTATAGCCGCCGGATTCGGTAACAAGAAGGCGGGCGTTTGACGGATCTGGTTCTATTTTTTGTCTCAATCGGTAAATGTGTGTTTCCAAAGTGTGGGTAGTCACCCCGGCATTATAGCCCCAGACCTCGTGCAGCAGCACATCGCGCGCCACGACCGTTTCGCCCGCGCGATAAAGGAACTTCAGGATGCTGGTTTCCTTCTCGGTCAGGCGGATTTTCTTGTCTTTCACGTCAATTAGCATCTTCATCGCCGGCTTGAACGTATAGGGCCCAAGGCCGAAGACCGCGTCTTCCGACTGTTCATGCGTCCTCAGCTGCGCGCGGATGCGCGCCAGCAGAACCGGGAACTTGAAGGGCTTCGTCACATAATCGTTCGCGCCCGCGTCGAGCCCGAGGATTGTGTCAGCATCCGTATCATGCCCGGTCAGCATGAGAATCGGGCATTTGACGCCCAGCTTCCGAAGCTTGCGGCACAGCTCGCGCCCGTCGGTATCGGGCAGGCCCACGTCAAGCACGATCAGGTCATAGGCGGCACCCTTGGTCTTCTCGACCGCTTCCGCGCCATTGCCCGCCTCGAACACATCGAAGTCGTCGGTCGAGACGAGCTGTTCGGCCAGTGCCTCGCGCAGGTCCTCGTCATCGTCGACAAGCAGGATTTTCTTCAGGGTCGCCATGCTGCCCTCCGCCTATATCGTTGATCGAGACTTGGCGGCTTGGACCCTGATCGACAAGGGATGCGACATAAGTCTCACGCGGTCGTGTCGAAAAGCCGCGCTATGTTTCAATTTCCTGCAGCGCGGACTATCTAGGGCGGGTCGATTGTTGCAAACCACGCGCCCTGGAATACCGATGACGCT
Organism: Frigidibacter sp. SD6-1; assembly: GCF_030143255.1. Taxonomy (GTDB): domain Bacteria; phylum Pseudomonadota; class Alphaproteobacteria; order Rhodobacterales; family Rhodobacteraceae; genus TMP-24. The sequence continues at coordinate 234,278 of NZ_JARJNR010000005.1, read as the reverse complement.
CGGCCCCTCTCCCGTCGAACGGCTGAACCGCGCCCGCGCCGATCTGCGCATGGGGGTGCCGGTGGCGATCGTCTCGGCCGGGGCGGCGCTGGTGGTCGCGGCCGCCGAAACGCTTGAGCCTGGGCGGCTGGCGGCCCTTCGCGCGCTCGGGCCACCCGTCGTCGGGCTGACCGCGCGCCGGGCCGAGGTGTTGAAGATCGCTGCCTATGACGGCGATCTGGTCAGGATCGCGCTGCCCGCGGACGCCGATATCGGCTGGATCCGCGACCTTGCCGATCCGTCGCACGATCTGTCGCGGCCGATGAAAGGCCCGTTCCGGGCAGAGCGCGCCGGTGATGCTGCGCCCATGCGCGCCGCACTGTCGCTGATCAAATCGGCGCATCTTCTGCCCGCCGCCATCGCCGTGACGCTGACCGGGGCCGAGGCCGGGCTGACGCATCTCGACCTGGCCGAACTGCCTGCGCTTCTGGCCGCCGCCTCGCCCTTCCATCCGGTCGCAGCCGCCCGCGTGCCGCTGGCCGCAGCCGAGGCGGGCCGCGTCCATGTCTTCCGGCCCGCGGCAGGCGGCGAGGATCATTATGCCATCGAGATCGGCAGCCCCGACCGCAACAGGCCGGTTCTGGCGCGGCTCCATTCAGCCTGTTTCACCGGCGATGTGCTCGGCAGTCTGAAATGCGATTGCGGCGCGCAGCTTGCGGCCGCGCTGGCGCAGATGGCGGAAGAAGGCGCGGGCGTGCTCCTCTATCTCAATCAGGAAGGCCGGGGCATCGGCCTTGCCAACAAGATGCGCGCCTATTCGCTGCAGGATCAGGGGTTCGATACGGTCGAGGCCAACCACCGGCTGGGCTTTGAGGATGACGAACGCGATTTCCGCATCGGGGCCGAGATTCTAAGGCGGATGGGTTTTGCCGCGGTCCGGCTTCTGACCAACAATCCGGCGAAGATCACGATGATGGAACGCACTGGCATCGCCGTGACCGAGCGCGTGGCGCTGAAGGTGGGCCGAACGCGCCAGAACGCCGCCTACCTTGCGACCAAGGCGAAGAAGTCGGGGCACCTCTTGTGAGCCCCGCCGACATGGTGCTGACACCGACCGGCCTTCTCTTTCACGGTCGCCGCTTCCCGGTCACCTGGGGTCGCAGGGGCATCACGGATAAGAAGCGGGAGGGCGACCTTTGCACCCCGTCGGGCAGCCTCAGGATCGTCGCCACGCTCTACCGGCCCGACCGAATGTCACCACAAGAAATCCCGCCCTGGGCGGCGCCGATCGGCCTGCAGGACCGCTGGTGCGATGCGCCCGACCATCCCGACTATAATCAGCTGGTGACCAAACCCTTCGGCCAGACCAATGAACGCCTGCGCCGCGCCGATCCGCTCTATGACCTGGTGATGATCACCGACTGGAACTGGCCCGAGGCGGTACCCTATCGCGGATCGGCGATCTTCCTGCATCAATGGCGGCGGATGTGCCATCCGACCGCCGGTTGCCTCGCTTTCCGCCGCGACCATCTGATCTGGATCGCGGGCCGCGCCGCGCCGGGCACCCGGCTGCTCATCCGCCCTGACAGGCGTCTTCGCAGCGAAGAGGGCTGCAAGGCCCGATGAGCGGCTAGCCGTAGGCGCGGGCGCCGAAGATCGCCGATCCGACGCGCACATGGGTGGCGCCTTCGGCGATTGCCGCCTCGAAGTCACCCGACATGCCCATGGAAAGCCCCGAAAGGCCGTTCGCCTCTGCGATCGACCGCAGAAGCCGGAAGTGCGGCGTCGGCGCCTCGCCTTCCGGCGGAATGCACATCAGGCCCGAAAGTGGCAGCCCCATCGCCCGGCAGTCGCGGACATATCCGTCCGCATCGCCCGGCAGGACGCCCGCCTTCTGCGGCTCCTCGCCCGTGTTCACCTGCACGAACAGGTCCGGCGAGGCGCCCCGCGCCTCGGCGAGCCGCGCGAGTTTTTCCGCAAGCGACGGCCGGTCGAGCGTATGGATCGCCTCAAAGAGCTCGACCGCAAGCTTGGCCTTGTTGGTCTGCAAGGGCCCGATCATATGGACCTCGACGCCGGGAAACCGCGCCCGCCAGCCGGGCCACTTGGCTCCCGCCTCCTGCACGTAATTCTCGCCGAAAAGCCTGTGCCCCTCGCCCAGCACCGCCTCGACGCGCTCCGCCGGCTGGACCTTCGACACGGCGATCAGCCGGACCGAACCCGCCGCCCGCCCCGCTGCCGCCTCGGCCGCCCGCACCCGGGCAAGGATATCAGTCAGAGACAAGGCCGCGCGCCTTCAGTTCGTCGAGCATGGGCTTGAGATCCTTCTCGAACCGTTTCCACCCCTTGACCGAGCTTTTGGTGATCGGTTGCCTCACCTGATAGAGGCTTAGCGTCTCGACCTTGCGATCGTTGTCCTCGGGCCGCAGGCAGGCATCTTCCCATTCCAGCCCGCAGGCCGCGATCAGCTTGCGGGTTTCGGGTTCGGGATCGGCGACGAGCTTGTCGTAATCGACTTCGTAGAAACCGCCTGGCATCACCTCGCGCCAATAGTCGACGATCTGAACGAAGGTCTCGTAGAGCACGACAAGATCGTGCTGATCGTATGCGTAAAGATGGGCGCCGTCGGGGAATTTGTTCTTGTACATCGACAGGAGATTGTCGCGCGGGTCACGGCGCACCACGACGATGCGGGCGTTTGGCAACGCAAGCTTTACCAGGCCAAGATAGAGATAGGTCTGGATCGACTTGTCGGAGGCAAGGAGATCGTCGCCAAACCGCTCGCGCATATAGGCGGCATATTCATCGCCAAAACCGGCAAGCTCTGCGTCGGTCAGGGTCCGGACGGCCCGCAGGCCGGTTCCACGAGTCAGAAGTTTCTGCGCGAGGCCCGTGATCTTCCCGACTTCTCCAGCCCCTCGAACGCGCGAGTGGCTGGAGATGATCTGTTCAACAAGCGTCGTACCCGATCGCGGCATGCCGGTGACGAAGATCGGAGCGTAGTTTGTGGTGTCCGCGACAATACGGCCGCGCCAGTCTGAGCCGGCATAGGCCGCCCTAAGTGCCTCGCGCTCGCGCAACTGGCTCTGAGGGTCATAGGCAAATATCTTGCGCATCAACGCGTTCGCGGCGTCAAGGTAACCGAATACGCGGCCATCGTCCTTCGTATCTTCCAACGCCTTGGCGATGGCGAAGCCAAGGTTCATCCGGTCGAAGTCGCTGAGGCCTTTCTGATTATAGATATTGATCATACGATCGATCACCGGATCGCCCGCCTTGGTCTTGTGGGCGGCGATATAGGAGCGGTAGTTCTCCCCGTTGGTCGGATCGATCTCGAAGGCACGCAAGAAGAGCGGGCGCGCTTCTTCGAAACGGCCGAGCGTCTGAAGTGCCATCGCCTTGCCGCCCGTCGCGATGGGCGAGTTGGGGTCGATCACAAGCGCCCGTTCGTAGTTTTCCAGTGCAGATTCGTCCTTGCCAAGGCGGGCCTGCGCCTGGGCGAGCATGCCGAGCGCCTCTGCCATCTTGCCGTCGCTGAGCTCCACCGCCTTCTCAAGCGCCGTTTCTGCCTTCGCATAATTGCGCGCGCGTGTGTGTGCATTGCCGAGCGCAAGCCAGCAGGTCGGCGATTTGGGATTGGCCGCGACCGCCCGTTCCAGCGGCGGTATGCCCGCTGGCGCCTGCCCGAGGAGTGCGAGGCAGGCGGCGTGATTGATGATGGCCGAAACCATGTAGGGTGCGACGATCACCGCCTGCCGCAGATGCGGAATTGCCTCGGCGGGGCGATGCAGCTCCATCAGAACCCGGCCGAGATTGTCGTGCGCTTCGGCATAGCCGGGGTCGATCTTGATCGCATGCCGAAAGTGCGGGGCGGCCTCCGCGAGACGGCCACGCATGGCCTTCGTGCCACCGAGAACATTCGCAGCCACCGCCAGTGTCGGGTCCTGCCTGAGAAGGGCAGACGCCAGTGCTTCGGCCTTCTCGAAGTCGCCCTTGCCCATCAAGTCGAGAAGCCGTGCCGTGTCACGGGCCTTCTGCCCGATTCCGGAGCGGTGCGATTTGGCGCGTTTGGTGGCGAAGCGGTCCTGAAGCTCGATCTTCAGCTCGGGACGAAGCATCGCGCCCTTGATCGCCGTGAGGAATTCGGCCTCATCCTCGGCCGCGCCGCCTAATGCCAGCGCCTCGGCCCAGCTGAGCCAGATCGCGCTTTCGGCTGGCTTCAGCCGGGCGGCGGACCGCAGGGGCTTCAGGCCGAGTTTCGGTCGGTTGGATTCGATCGCAACGCGGCCGACCTGAAAATGCGCCTCGGCCAGGTTCGGGTTGGTCTCGACGATCGCTTCCAGCCGCTTCAGCGCCTCGTCAAACCGCTTTGCCGCGATATCCTTCAGAGCTGCGGCATAGAAGCTCTTGAGCTGGTCGTTGGTCAGAGGCGGCATCATCAAGGTCCGATTGATAAAGTCGCGCGGACCTTATCTAGCCCCCCTGCTATTGTCGAGTTCACGGCCCGAAAATGAGGTCGCGAAAAAGAAAGAGCGGGCCGAAGCCCGCTCTTCCAGAAGTCCATCCGACCCGAGGATCAGAACGACAGGCCGAGACCAGCCGACCAGGTCTTGTCGCCATGACCGTTCGACGAATTGAAATCGCCATCACCGTAGCCGAACATCGCAACTGCGCCACCGCCGAGATCGTAGTTGACCACGAGGCCCCAGCCGTCAACATCGGTCGCGCCGAGGTCGTAGGAACCGTAGTTCGCACCAACCGTCAGAGCGCCCGTGGTGTAAGCGAGCCCGAGGCCCCACCAGTCGATATCGCCAGCGCCCGTGAGGTCATAGCTGGCCCAGCCGAGGTTAGCCGAGAAGCCATTCGCCATTTTTGCGCCGAGCGATATAGCGGTCGCATCAACATCGAACGCACCGATGCTTGCCGCCTGATAACCGATACCGGCCGACACTTCGGTGCCGTTCATATCGCCCGACCATTTCAGACCGAGGCCGAGAACCGGATCGCCAGTACCGGTGTCGTCGAGCTCTGCCGAGACGGCAACACCGAAGTCACCGAACGAATATTCGTAGCGCATGACCTGACCGTCGTAGAGACCGTCAAGGCCGGTGTTCCAGTAAGCGCCAGCATGGGTCGAGTGGTCGTCAGCGATCGCCGTTCCGGTGTAGATTTCCGAGACCGCCCAGTCGAGCGCGCCGTCGGTGTCACCCAGGGTGACCTTGCCGAACGAGCCCGAAACCCAGACGGACGAGTCATTTTCTTTGGGGCCGGCGTTGCCGCCACCCGTAGCGTCGATCGAGTCGCCGTTCAGTTCGTCCAGATCGATGGTCGCGCCGAACGACAGGCCCGAGTCCGACTCGCCCGAGAGCGTGACGGTGACGTCGATGTCATTCCAGAACTGGGTGTCGAACTCCTGAATGCCGGGAGTTAGCGGATCGATATCGCCCGAACCGCCGGCGATACCGATTTCGGCGTAGCCCGAGAGGCTGACTTCAGCGGCCGCAGCGCCGGCGAAGCCGACGAGAGCGGTGGTCGCAAGAAGGATCTTTTTCATTTCGTTTTCCCTCGTTGTGTCAAAGGTAGGCCCAACTCAGGGGAATCCGAATTGGGTATGGGCTTCTATTTCCCCTCTCGCCCCGGTCAATGCAATCGAAAGGGGCGGACGGCCGGGAAGAACGGGGGCGATGGTGCAGACTTGCCACAGTCCTGCCCGGCGGGACCCGGCCGGGAAAAGCCTTGTCCGGCGCGGGGGCGTCGGCTAGACAGCCTTCAGGACGAAATGGACGGGCAAGCGGGTCTCATGATGCGGGCAGTGAAGGAGCGGGCGGGCATGCGGAAAACGGCAGGGTCTCTCACGCGCGCGGCGATTCTCTGCACGCTTGTTGCTGCAACCGCTTCCTGCGGCGGGATCGGCAGCGGCGACAGCGGGTTGTTCGGACGCCGCAACAAGGCTCCGACCGCCGACACCGCTGAAAAGCGCGCCGTGGCGCTGGAACAGCGGGCGAATCTCGACAAGATCAACGGCGTGAAGAAGCGCCGCACGATCTGGGACCTGTTCTCGGGCCAGGATGATCCGAACACCACCGTCAAGGTGAACAAGTACCTCTGGCAGGCCTCGCTCGAGGTTCTGAACTTCCTGCCCATCGAATCGGTCGATCCGTTCTCTGGCGTGATCGTGACCGGTTACGGCACACCGCCCGGCGGCGGGCGGGCCTATCGCGCGACGATCTATGTGCAGGACCCCGCCCTTGACGCCCGCTCGCTGAAGATCGCCTTGGTGAACCGCGGCGGCGGGCCGGTCGATGCGGCGACCGTCCGGGCGGTCGAGGATGCGATTCTGACGCGCGCGCGCCAGCTGCGCATCCGCGACGGAAAGCTGTAGACGCGCCGGACTTTCGGCAGGAGTGACGGGGCCGAGGCACTGGACCTCGGCCTTTTGGCCTGTATAACCGGCGCGATCCAGTCTTGAGGCCTGACATGTCGCGCTACGATCCCGCAAACATCGAACCGAAGTGGCAGAAGGCCTGGGACGAGGCCGGAACCTTCCGGGCCCTGCGCGATCCGGCGAAGCCCAAGTACTATGTGCTGGAGATGTTTCCCTACCCCTCGGGGCGCATCCACATGGGCCATGTGCGCAACTATACGATGGGCGATGTGGTGGCGCGCACCAAAGCCGCGCAGGGGTTCAGTGTCCTGCATCCGATGGGCTGGGACGCGTTCGGCATGCCCGCCGAAAACGCCGCGATGGAACGCGGCGGCCATCCGAAGGACTGGACCTACGGCAACATCGCCGACATGCGGGCGCAGATGAAGCCCTTGGGCCTCTCCATCGACTGGAGCCGCGAGTTCGCCACCTGCGACCCGGACTATTACGGCCAGCAGCAATCCATGTTCATCGATTTCCTTGAGGCGGGCCTCGTCTACCGCAAGGCGGCAGTCGTGAACTGGGACCCGGTCGATATGACGGTTCTGGCCAATGAACAGGTGATCGACGGCAAGGGCTGGCGTTCCGGCGCGGCGGTCGAGCGGCGGGAACTGACGCAATGGTTCTTCCGCATCTCGGACTATTCCGAGGAGCTCCTGGAGGCGCTCGACGGGCTGGCCAACTGGCCCGAGAAGGTGCGGCTGATGCAGGCCAACTGGATCGGCAAGTCGCGCGGTTTGCAGTTTGCTTTCGACACGGTCGGCGCGCCGGAAGGCTTTGAAAAACTTGAGGTTTACACGACCCGCCCCGATACTTTGATGGGCGCGTCCTTTGCCGCAATCTCGCCCGACCATCCGCTGGCGAAGGCCTTGGAAAGCGACCCGAAGGTCGCGGCCTTCGTCGCCGAATGCCGCAAGGGCGGCACGAGCGCCGAAGAGATCGAGACCGCCGAGAAGATCGGTTTCGACACAGGCATCAAGGTGAAACACCCGCTTGATCCGTCATGGGAACTGCCGGTCTGGATCGCCAATTTCATCCTGATGGATTACGGCACCGGCGCCATCTTCGGCTGCCCGGCGCATGACCAGCGCGACTTCGAATTCGCGACCAAATACGCCCTGCCGATCGAATCGGTCTATATCGCCGACGGCGCCGAGGATACGCGCCTCACGGAAGCCTATGTGCCGATGAAATCCGAGCGCGTCCATTATGTGCGCGGTTTCGCCGGGGCCGATCTGCAGACCGGGGACGAGGCCATCGCCGCCGCCATCGCCCATGCCGAGGCGAACGGTTATGGCGCGGGCGTCACCAAATACCGGCTGCGCGACTGGGGCATTTCACGCCAGCGCTACTGGGGCTGCCCGATTCCGGTCGTCCATTGCGACGCCTGCGGCATCGTGCCGGAGAAGAAGGAAAACCTGCCGGTCGAGCTGCCCTATGATGTGAAGTTCGACAAACCGGGCAATCCGCTCGACCGTCACCCCACCTGGCGCGATTGCGCCTGCCCGAACTGCGGGGCGCCCGCGAAGCGCGAGACGGACACGATGGATACGTTCGTCGATTCGTCCTGGTATTTCGCCCGCTTCACCGCGCCGCATGCCAAGACGCCGACCGTGATGGCGGATGCCGATTACTGGATGAACGTCGATCAATATATCGGCGGGATCGAACATGCGATCCTGCACCTGCTCTATTCCCGCTTCTTCGCTCGGGCGATGATGAAGACCGGCCATCTGCCTGCGAAGGCGATCGAACCCTTCAACGCGCTCTTCACCCAAGGGATGGTGACGCACGAGATCTACATGACGCGCGATGCGCAGGGCCGCCCGGTCTATCACCTGCCCGAGGATGTCACCATCTTCAACGTTGCCGACCGGCGGATCGTCGTGCGCGGCAACGTGCCCCCGCCCCTTGACCTGGTTGACGACGTTGACGCCTGGATGCGCGCCCTCAGCGATGAAGGACTTCTGGTGGAAGTCGTCCCTTCGGCCAAGATGTCGAAGTCGAAGAAGAATGTCGTCGATCCGATGAACATCATCGCCCAGTATGGCGCCGATACCGCGCGCTGGTTCGTGATGTCCGACAGCCCGCCCGAGCGCGACGTGGAATGGACCGCCGCCGGGGCGGACGCGGCCTTCAAGCACCTGAACCGGGTCTGGACGCTCTGCGACCGGATCGCCAGCTTGCCTGCGGACAAGCCCGGCACCGGCGACGAAGACCTGATGCGCGCCACCCACCGCGCCATCGCCGACGTGACAAAGGGGATCGAGGGCTTTGCCTTCAACAAGGCGATTGCGAAGCTTTACGAACTCGCGAACGCGATCCAGCGCTCGGATGCCTCGAAAGCCGCGCAGCGGCGGGCGGTCATGGTGCTCGCGCAACTCATGGCGCCGATGACGCCGCATCTGGCCGAGGATATCTGGGCGCACCAAGGCGGCGCGGGGCTTGTGGCGAATGCGCCCTGGCCCAAGGCCGATCCGGCGATGCTCGAGGACGATACCGTCACCCTGCCGATCCAGATCAATGGCAAGCGGCGGGCGGAAATCAGCGTGCCGAAAGATATGCCGCCGGCAGAGGTTGAAAAGATCGCGCTGGCGGATGAAGCTGTGATCCGGTTCCTTGCCGGTCAGCCGGTGAAGAAGCTGATCGTTGTTCCGGGCCGCATCGTCAATGTCGTCATCTGATCGCCGCATCTTTCTGGGCCTGATGGCCGCCCTGCCGCTCGCGGCCTGCGGCTTCACGCCCGCCTATGGGCCCGCGGGTCCGGCGCGCGGCATGACCGGCCAGATCGGCATCGCCGACCCCTCCGACCGCGACAGTTTCGATCTGGTCGGGCGCCTGCAGGAACGGCTCGGCCGCTCGCGCAACCCGCGCTGGCAACTGGGCTATTCGATCAGTGTCAGCCGGGTCGGGCTGGGCATCACCTCCTCGAACGCCATCACCCGCTACAATGTCGTCGGCATCGTCACCTACCGGCTGACCGAGGTGGCGACGGGCCGCACCGCAACCAAGGGGAAAGTGAAGAATTTCACCTCCTATTCGGCCTCGGGCACCGTCATCTCCACCGCAGCGTCCGAACAGGACGCGCATGAACGGCTGATGCGGATCCTTGCCGACCAGATCGTCACCGACCTCATCGCCACATCGGCCGCCTGGGCGGGCACATGAAGCTCGCCGGGGCCGCCGCCTCGCGCTATTTCGCCCGGCCCGAACCCGACCGCGCGGGCCTGCTGATTCACGGCGCCGATCCGATGCGCGTCGCGCTGAAGCGGCAAGAGGTGATCGCGGCGCTTGTGGGGCCGGAGGGCGAGGCGGAAATGCGCCTGACCCGGATCCCGGCCTCCGACCTGCGCAAGGACCCAGCCCTGGTGCAGGACGCGCTGAAGGCGCAGGGCTTCTTCCCCGGCCCGCGCGTGGCTTTCGTCGAGGAGGCAGGCGACGGGATTGCCCTGATTCTCAAGAATGCGCTGGCGGAATGGCAGACGGGCGACGCGACGCTGATCGTGACGGCGGGAGCGCTCACCAAGGCATCGGCCCTGAAGAAGCTGTTCGAGGATCACGCCAACGCCTATGCCGTGGCGATCTATGACGATCCGCCAAGCCGGGAGGAGATCGAGGCGCTTCTGGCCAAGGCCGGGCTGCGCGATATCGGACGCGAGGCGATGGCCGATCTTCTCTCCCTGTCCCGAGATCTCGACCCCGGCGACTTCCGCCAGACGATCGAGAAGATCGCGCTCTACAAACATGGCGACCCGTCCGAGCTTTCCCCCGCTGATGTCGCGGCGATGGCGCCCGCAACGATCGAGGCCGAGGTGGACGATGTGCTGCATGCGACCGCCGAGGGCAATGCGAGCGCCGTCGGCAAGCTCCTGCGCCGCCTTGAAGGCCAGGGGGTCGGTCCCGTCACCCTCTGCATCGGCGCCATGCGCCATTTCCGCACCCTGCACAGTGCCGCTTCAGACCCGGGCGGCGCGGGCGCGGGGATCGCCCGCGTGCGCCCGCCGGTCTTCGGACCGCGCCGCGACCGGATGCTGAAACAGGCGCAGGGCTGGGGCATGCACCGGCTGGAACAGGCGCTGGCGATCCTCGTCGAGACCGACCTCACGCTGCGCTCCAGCTCGCGCGCCCCCCAGATGGCGCTTATGGAGCGGGCGCTGATCCGGCTTGCGATGCTGGCAAGGCGATGAGCGGCAAAGGGTCATACCTGCGCTCCCTCCGTGCGCTTGGCCGCGCTCTTGGCCCTGCGCTTGCGCGCCCCAAGAGCTCCGAGATGGTGCGGGCCGCCATCGGCGCGGGCCTTGGCCTTCTGCTCACCGGTCTTTTGACGCTGCTGCTTGCCGGACGGATCGGGTCGCCCGCAGGCGTGCTTTTCGCGCCGCTCGGCGCTTCGGCCTTCCTGATCTTCGCCGTCCCGAACAGCCCGCTGGCCCAACCCTGGTCGGCGGTCGTCGGCAATGGCCTGTCGGCCCTCGCGGCGCTGGCAATCGCCCCCCTCGGGCTCGATCCGGCCGCGGCGGTCGCCCTGTCGGTCGCGGCGGCGGTCCTGCTGATGATGGCGGCGCGCGCCATGCATCCGCCCGGCGGTGCCGTGGCTCTGCTTCTGGCGCTGAACCCTGATCCGGCCCACGGGCTCGGCCTCGCCCTCTATCCGGTCGCGGCCGCAACCGCCTGCCTCGTGCTCGTCGGCGCCCTCTACAACCGGGCCACGGGCCGGAAATACCCGTTCCGCCAACCGGCGGAGGCCGGCACGCACCAGACCCGCGACCGCGCCCCCGACCGCCGCTTGGGCCTTTCGGCCGAGGATCTGGGGCGGATTCTCGCCGATCTGCGGCTTGCCGCCAACATCGGGCCCGAGGACCTCGCCCGCCTTATCGGCGCGGCCGAGGCAGAGGCGACCGCGCGCCATGTCGGTGGTCTGACCGCCGCCGATGTTATGTCGCGCGACGTGATCAGCATCCGGCCGGACACCGGCCTTGCCGACCTCACGCGGCTCTTCCTCGGCCATGGTTTCAAGACCCTGCCGGTCACCGACGAGAGCGGGCGCTATCTGGGCCTTCTGTCGCAGCAGGGTCTCCTCGCGCCGCACGGCGGCGAGGCCACGGCGCGCGAGATGATGCGGACCGACCTGCGCGCCGCCGGTCCGGCCATGCCGCTCGCGCCGCTTCTGGCGCTTCTCGCCGATGGCGGCCAGCAGGCGGTGCCCGTGGTCGAGGGCGACCGCCTGGCCGGCATCGTCAGCCGCACCGACATGATCGGCGCGCTGGCTTTTGCCTTGAGCCGCTGATCCGATTGCGGCGCCTTGCGGCGCCAGGCCTGTCTCTCAGACCCCGCGCCTGCGCGCGGAACCTTCGGGCGCCTCCGGCGGGCGTATTTCCGGCATTATGTATCAACCGCACCAAGCATAACGCGCTGGAATCCTGTACTAAACCCCCATGCAGGACAGGACGATAGATAACGCGCTACTGGCGCTTCACCGGGCGGGTGGCCCACAAGCGGAGCTGGCACGGCAGATACTGGCCATGCGTGGGGTCCGGTTGCCGCGAATGCTGTATGACCGCCCGCTTTGCCGGGGCAAGTGCAAAAGGCTGATGTTGGCTGCGTTGGCTGATGGCCCCAAAACCACGGCAGAGGCGGCACAAAGGGTAATGGAGGCTGTTCCAGGCATCAGCCGCAGGCAGGCGGTGCAGCGCGCCTATATGGCGTTGCGCAGGCTTGAAGCGGCGGGGATGGTGCGGAGGGATAGGAAAGGGTGGCTGGCCCAATGAAGGGCCAGGCCGAGGGCTTTACGCCGCCTTATTGAAGGCGTCTTTGAATGCTTGATCAGACACAAGGAGCTTGGTCCATGCCGCACTCTTACACTCGATCACCAATAGAAGATCCTCTGGCCCAAGAATGGATTTCAGATGATCACGAAGACCCGCAGCGGTGCCTGCGTAGTCAAGCCACCATACTGTTTCTAACACCCGGCCATACTTTGCCGCCACGCGAGAAATGGTCTCATCCATTTTCTTGTGAGACGGATTTGGCCCGTTGAGGTCATAGGTAACGATGAAGTTTGCCATGTTGGCGTTTCCTTGGTTGGAAGGTCGCCGATGGACTTGACCCTGCGGGCAGCCTATGCCAAAAGGCAAGGGTGATCACATTGCTTCGGTCCATCGACGACCGGGGTTGCTAAATCGGAGCGGCAGGGGTGCAACCCTGACCGCTCCAATTTTTTGCAATATCATATGTTACGCCGCAGAGTCTAGGTGTTCCCGATTCCCCCCATACAAGCCGTTGTGCTTATCACGCCGCCCGCTGCCAGTAGCCCTTCCACGCACGGCTGACCGGCGACTGCATCGCGTTCACCACCAGCCCATAGGCCAGCGATCCGTTGTCGGTACGGCGGTTATCTTCCAGCCACGCGGCTTGGTTCGCGTACTGGTGCAGGTACTTCGGGCTGACATGGTGATGCTGGCCCTGCACCATGCGGCGCAGGCGGGAGAAATAGCTTTCCGCCCAGTTGGTGTGCTTGCCGTGGTCGCTGTAGGCCAGCGAGTGATTGATGCGATCAACTGGCCAGCCATCGTGCAGCATATCCCAATGCGAGGCTTCATCGGCTGACAGGGTGGCCATACGGCCCACGTTCTCATGGACCAGCGCCACGCCTTCGGCTTCCGCCATGGCGACCTTGGGAAGCGTGCGGCCAAGACGCTCGCGCATCACGATGACGACGCGGCGCTTGCCCGTCTGGTGCTCTTTCAGGCGACGGTCAACGCGATCCTCTTTCAGGTTCTCTGGGCGAATGTGACCACCAAAATAGGCGCCATCAATCTCAACATGCCCGTCCAGTACTTCGCCGGTCTGCACTTCAAGCGCCATCGCCTCGCGCAGCTTGTGGGCCAGCACGAAAGCCGTCTTGTACTGGCAATCCAGATCGCGGCTCAGCTGCAACATGGACAGACCCTTGGTGGCATTCACGGTGATGCAGATCGCCGCGAGAAGATCGACAAAGGCCATCTTGCGGCTGGCGAAGATCGTGCCAGACGTGACTGAGAATTGACGCAGGCAAGCCTTGCATTTGAACTTGCGGCGCGTGGCGATCTTGTAGGTTTCGGTGCAACCGCAATCGGGGCAAACGGCCTCGCCATCGGTTTCGGCCCAACGCATCTTGCAGAATGTCTCATAGGCCGCTTCCTCGCCATCGCGGTAAATCTTGCGAAGGCTGAGCGTCCGGGCGGCGGCTGAGAGAAGGAAATGTTGGGCCATTGTCATCATATCCGTTACGTATGTATCGGATATAGTGCGTTGACGTACTGCTTGCAAGGGCATATGTATCACAAGCGTTACTTTTTGCTATACAGGTGATACATGCCCGACCAGACGGAGTGGGAAACCAAGGCCGCTAACCTGTTGAAGGCGGAGCTAAAGCGAAAGGGCGTGACATACGCTCAACTTGTGGAGAAGCTCGCCGCAATGGGAATCGAAGAAAAGGAAGTGAACGTCCGCAATAAGCTATCCCGAGGGAAGTTCACGGCGGCGTTTTTGTTGCAATGCCTCTCCGCTCTTGGATCATCGCTGTTGCACTTGGACTGATTGCCTCGTTAGGGCAAGCCGAAGAAAAAGCAACAAAACCAGAGGGGCAAGCCGAGCAGGAGCAACGCCCATCCCAAGCGCTTCCACTTCCTTTCCCTGTTGAAATTATCGAGGATCATGCCGCCGCCGATGCCCGCCAACGCGGCGAAGAAGAAGCCCGCCAAAGGGAGATAGCGGACCTTGCCGCCCAGCAAGGAATGAACACGGCTGCACAGGAGATGAACGTCGCCACGCAAGATATGCGGGACTACGCGTTCTACTCCACAGGCCTCGTCGGCATCGGTACGGTCTTGCTGTTGATCACGCTTTGGCTGACCTGGCAGGCCAACCGCGCCGCCGTCGCTGCGGTCGAAGTTACCCGCGACATTGGTATGAAGCAGGTAAGGGCTTACATCGGGGTTAAGGCCATGAAGTGTGAATGGGAGCGCCCTGGCGACAAGTTGACGCTCACCTTGTCTGTCAAGAATAGCGGTCAAACTCCGGCATACGGCGTTAGCATGAGGCAAACGATTGCGTTCGGACCAAAACCGCTGAATGAAAGCCTTTCCGTGATGGATGACGGCCTCACGAACGGCGGAGAGCTTGGAGCTAGCCACGAATACCACTGGCCCTACGCGAGCCAGATCGTGATGAGCCAAGAGCTCATCGACGGCATCGAAAAGGGGACCCACGCAATCTGGTTTTCCGGACTGATCACATACAAGGACGTTTGGGGGAAAAGAAGAGAAACTAGAATTAGGCTTAGCATGGGTTCCGCCGAACAACTGCGCTTCAAGCAGATGGGCGCAGATGACGAGGGCAACTCCGCGACATAGCAGCGACGTCCTAATCATCGCTCATCCCTCGGGCTGGTGCGATTGATACATAATGCCGCGTATTTCGGGACAGAAGGTGAGCACGGCTTCAGCGCGCCAGCGCAAGAAGGCCCGCCAGGTCGAGATGCGCCTCGACATGGTCGGCCAGCCTGTCCAGAACCGCCTCGACTTCGGCCCCATAGCCGAGCGATGAGGGCGCGCCGAGCCTTTCGAGAAAGGCCGCGCGGAAGGCGTCGCCCGTGAACATGCCATGAAGGTAGGAACCCATGATCCGCCCATCGGCCGAGACCGCGCCTTCGGGCTGGACCGCCACACGGGCAAAGGGCCGGGCGCGATCGGGCCCCTCGGTGCGGCCGATATGGATCTCGTAGCCTTCCATTGCCGCGCCCGTTGCGGCGTGAAGGGCGCTTGTGCGGGTCAGGCGCTTGTCGGGGGTCATCACGGTTTCGACATCGAGCAGCCCGAGGCCTTCGCTATCGCCCGCCGCGCCCTCGATGCCCTCCGGGTCGCGGATCAGGCGGCCGAGCATCTGATATCCGCCACAGATGCCCAGCACATGGCCACCGCGCCGGACATGGGCGGCGATGTCCACGTCCCAGCCCTGCGCCCGCAGGAAGGCCAGATCGCCGCGCGTCGACTTCGAACCCGGGATGATCAGCAGGTCCACGTCGGCGGGCAGTACCGCACCCGCCCGCACCATGGTCAGACGTACACCCGGTTCCAGCTTCAGCGGATCGAGATCGTCGAAATTGGCAATGCGCGACAGCGCGAGGCAGGCAATATGCAGACCGCTGCCTCGGCTGCCGGACAGGTCCAGCGCGTCCTCGGCGGGCAGCTTCCCCGCCTCGCCGAACCAGGGCAGGACGCCGAAGCCGCGCCAGCCGGTACGGTCCTCGATCAGCCGGTAGCCATCGTCGAACAGGCGCGGATCGCCCCGGAACTTGTTGATGAGGAAGCCCGCGACCAACGCGGCATCTTCCGGATCCAGCACCGACTGGGTACCGACGATCTGGGCGATCACGCCGCCACGGTCTATGTCGCCGGTCAGGATGACCGGCACATCGGCCGCCCGGGCGAAACCCATGTTGGCGATATCGCCCGCGCGCAGGTTCACCTCGGCCGGGCTGCCCGCGCCTTCGACGATGACCAGATCATGGGCGGCCCTCAGCCGGTTGAAGCTTTCAAGAACCGCGCCCATCAGCTGCGGCTTCAGGATGGCATAGTCCCGCGCCTTGACGGTCGTCAGCCGCCGCCCCTGCACCACGACTTGCGCACCCACGTCGGTCTCGGGCTTCAGAAGCACCGGGTTCATGTCCGTATGCGGCTCCAGCCCGCAAGCAAGCGCCTGCAGCGCCTGTGCCCGGCCAATCTCGCCGCCGTCCACCGTGACGGCGGCGTTGTTCGACATGTTCTGCGGCTTGAAGGGCGCGACCGAAAGGCCGCGCCGCCGCGCCGCCCGGCAAAGGCCCGCAACCAGCATCGACTTGCCGACATTCGAGCCGCAGCCCTGGATCATCAAGGCCCGCGCCATCAGCCGATCCCCAGAACAGTGGACAACCGATGCCGGGTTCCGTCGGTAAAGTGAAAGGCCTGCCAGCCCAACCGATGCGCCGCAGCGATGTTGGACGCGCTGTCATCGATGAGAAGAATTCTGGCGGGCCGAACGCCCGCCCAATCCTCGATTTCTGCGAAGAATCCCGCATCGGGCTTTGCCACGCCCATCCGCCCCGATGCAAAGACCCTCTCAACGCGGGCTCCAAAGCCCATGACATCCTCGATATATGACGCGCGCCGCGCCTCGTTGTTGGTGCCGATGACCTTGCGGCCGGGGCAAAGATCGAGGAGTGGGCCGATGTCCGGATCGGGCAGCGCATCATGCGCAAACCAGTAATCAAGAAAGTCGTCGACATCGACCGCAACGGCCTGTCCGGCCAGCCATCCTGCCACGACCTCGCGGAGGTCGCTCTCACCACGGACGACGCCGCCTATGCGTTCCGAGCCGAAAACGAAGCGGTTGAACCCCTCCGGATCGAGCCCGAGATCGGCGCGCAGCCTCTCCTGCCAGACAAATCGACCCTGCCGACTATTGCGGTTCAGCACGCCGTCGAAATCCCACACGACCAGATCGAAAGACAGAACCGGCATGTCAGAGCCGCGCCCTTCCCGCACAAGCGGGGGACTTCGCGTCCCCCGCACCCCCTGCGGGATATTTGCGCCACGATGAAGAAGAGCAGGAAAAGGAACACCCCGCCTCGTGCGGTATGAACCGGACAGACGGGGTGTCTTCACCGTGGACGGTCATCGGCTTCCCAGCCTGTACCGTAAGAGATGATTCACCACGAATTCCTTTCATTGTGGTTAAAATATCCCGGGGGGTCCGGGGGGCTGGCCCCCCGGCCTCTGCATCAGAACTCCACGCCCTTCTGGCCCTTGATCCCCGAGCGGAACGGATGTTTCACCAGCGTCATCTCGGTGACCAGATCGGCGATGGCGATCAGCTCTTCCTTGGCGTTGCGGCCAGTCAGGACGACGTGGGTCATCGGTGGCTTCTCGGTCGTCAGGAACGCGACCACCTCACCCACCGGCAGGTAGTCATAGCGCAGCGCGATGTTGATCTCGTCGAGAAGTACCATCCGGTTCCGTTCGTCCCGGATCAGGTCCTTGGCCTTTTCCCAGCCCTTCCGCGCGGCGGCGATGTCGCGCTCCTTGTCCTGGGTTTCCCAGGTGAAACCCTCGCCCATCGCGTGGAACTGGCAGAGGTGGCCAAAGTTGGCTTCAATCAGCGTGCGCTCGCCGGTGGACCAGGCGCCCTTGATGAACTGGACGACGGCGCAAGGCATCTCGTGCGCGATGCAGCGCAGAATCATGCCGAAAGCCGAAGAGGACTTGCCCTTGCCCGCCCCGGTATGGACGATGATCAGGCCCTTCTCGCCTTCCTTCGTCGCCATGATCTTGTCGCGCGCGGCCTTCTTCTTGGCCATCTTCACGGCATGGCGCTGGGCCTCGTGGATCGTATCCGTCGTTTTCGCGTCGGTCATGGTCCCTTCCCGTGCTTGACAGCTTTGCGGGCTTGGCCCACAGGGTGGGCATTGCTGGTTCCTGTCCTATGACAGGCGAAGAGGGAATGCGACAGGGAATGCGACCGTCAGGCGCGCGATCCCGAAGCGCAGCCGCCCCCGCGACCGTGACCGGAGAGGTTCCAAGGCCACTGGGCATAAGCCCGGGAAGGCGGGAACCAGGGGGTGACAGGCCCCGCTCCGCAAGCCGGGAGACCTGCCAGCAGGACGAGAGAAGAAGGGCGGACGGGGTGTTCCGCGACCGGCTCGGGCGTATACCGCCCTCGCAGGGTCATTCCCCCGCCGAAACGAGAGGAAGGCCCGCGTGACCGTCACGCTCTCCGTTTGTCTGACCTGTCGCCGGGGATCGGCGTCTGAAGGCGAGCTACGCCCGGGGGCCGCGCTCTATGCGGCACTCGAGGCCACTGGCGCGCCCCAAGGCGTGGTGATCCGCGGCGTCGAATGCCTGTCGGCCTGCGACAATGGGTGCAGCATCGCGCTCTCTGCCCCCGGCCGCTGGGCCTATGTCTATGGCCATATGGACCCCGACCTGCATGTGGCCGACATCCTGACTGGCGCCGCCGCCTATGCCAACGCCCCCGACGGGGTTGTGCCATGGCGCGAACGGCCCGTCATTTTCCGCAAGCAGTCGCTTGCCCGCATTCCCCCCTTGGAGCCCGCCGAATGACCGATCTGCAGAAAATCCCCGTCACCGTGATCACCGGCTTTCTCGGCGCGGGCAAGACAACGCTCATCCGCCATCTGATGCAGAACCCGCAAGGCAAGCGTCTTGCCGTTCTGGTCAATGAATTCGGCACCGTGGGCGTCGATGGCGATATCCTGAAATCCTGCGCGGACGAGAATTGCCCGGCCGAGAATATCGTGGAACTTGCCAACGGCTGCATCTGCTGCACGGTGGCCGACGATTTCATCCCGACGATCGAGGCGCTGATGGCGCTGCCGCAGCGCCCCGACCATATCCTGATCGAAACCTCGGGCCTTGCCCTGCCGAAACCGCTTCTGAAGGCGTTCGACTGGCCCGCGATCCGCTCGAAGATCACGGTCGACGGCGTCGTCGCGCTTGCCGATGCCGAGGCGGTGGCGGCGGGCCGCTTCGCACCGGACGAGGAGGCCGTGCAGGCCCAGCGCGAAGCCGACGACAGCATGGACCATGAAACCCCGCTGTCCGAGGTGTTCGAGGACCAGATTTCCTGTGCCGACATCGTGCTTCTGTCGAAGGCCGATCTCGCCGGCGAGGCGGGCCTCCAAGCCGCCCGCGCGGTGATCGAGGCGGAAGCGCCGCGCAAACTGCCGATTGTCGCGATGGAAGAAGGCCGGATCGACCCGCGCCTGATTCTCGGGCTCAATGCCGCGGCCGAGGATGACCTTGCCGCGCGCCCCTCGCATCATGACGGGCACGACGATCACGAACATGACGATTTCGACACTGTCGTCATCGACCTGCCCGAGGTGACCGACCCCGAAGCGCTGAAGGCGGCCATCGTGCGCCTGGCGCGCGAGCAGAACATCCTGCGGGTGAAGGGCTATGTCGCCGTCGCGGGCAAGCCGATGCGGATGCTGGTGCAGGCTGTGGGCGAACGCGTGCGGGCGCAATATGACCGGCCTTGGGGGACGGAAACCCGCGCCTCGAAGCTTGTTGTCATCGGCGAACATGACGATGTGGATATGGACGCCATTCGTGCCGTGCTGGGGGCCTGAACCGGTGAGACAGGGCGCGCAGATCAATCGCAAGGCACCTCCCTCCCCCCTCGTGGGGGAGGGATGGGGTGGGGGGGCACGTCCGGCCCCTGCTGCGGCGGTCTGACCCATGCATGTCGTCTTCCGCGAAAGCCACGGGCTGGAGGAAACGGAAACCCCGGTCGATCTGGGGCAATCCCCGGCCGATCTGGTGGTCCTGTCCTTTTCCGACAGTGACCTTGGCGCTTTCGCGGCGGGCTGGCATCGCGCCCGTAGGATGGGCAATATTGCCCATCCTACGGTCAGACTCGCAAACCTAGTTGCCCTGAAACATCCTCTGTCCGTCGATACCTATGCCGAACAGACCCTGTCCGGCGCGAAGGGCATCCTGATCCGGCTCATAGGCGGGGAAAGCTATTGGCCCTACGGCCTCGCGCAGGTGCAGGACCTCGCCCGTCGCAAGGGGATCGCGCTTGCGGTCCTGCCCGCCGACGGGCGCGAGGATCAGCGTCTCGACCAACTCTCGACCCTGCCGGTTTCCACGCTCCGCCGCCTGCAGCATCTCTGCGATCAGGGTGGGGCGGTGGCGGCGCAGGCAGCGTTGCAGCAGCTTTCGCTGGCGGCGGGTCTCTACGCCGGGCCGGTGATCGGCGAAAAGACCGTGCCCGACTTCGGCTTCTACCGGCCCGGCAAGGGCGTCGTCGCGACGCCCGACGCGGCTACCCGCCCCGGACCTGATCCGGGGCCTCCTCGCCCGCTCGCCATCGTCACCTTCTACCGCTCCTACCTCACAGCAGCCGACACCGATCCGGTCGACGCGCTGATCGCGGCGCTGGAGGAGCGCGGTTTCGCCGCGATCGGGCTTTTTGCCACGAGCCTCAAGGATGCTGCCGCCTCGGCCTGGACTGCCGCCGAACTGGCCCGCCTGAAGCCGGCGGCCATCGTCAATGCCACCGCCTTCTCGGCCAGGGGCGCGAACGGCGAACCCTCGCCCCTGGACGCCACCGGCTGCCCGGTCTTTCAGGTGGCGCTCTCGACGGCGCGCCGGAAAGACTGGTCAAGTTCCGACCGTGGCCTGTCGCCCGCAGACCTCGCCATGCATGTGGTGCTGCCCGAGGTCGATGGCCGCATCTTCGCGGGCATCGTCAGCTTCAAGAGCCCGGGCGCCCGCGATCCCGATCTTGAATATTCCCGCTTCGCTCACCGCGCCGATCCCGACCGTGTGGCGGCGGTCGCGGGCCGGGTGGCGGGCTGGCACAGGCTGGCGACCACGTCGCCCGCCGACCGCAAGCTGGCACTCGTGCTCTCCACCTATCCCGGCAAGGCGCACCAACTGGCCCATGCCGTCGGCCTCGATGCGCTCGCGTCAGCCGAGGCGATTCTCGGGGAGTCCACCGCGCGGGGTCATGTGACCCCGACCGGCGCCGACCTTGGTCAGCACCTCCTGACCGAGCGGCTGGACTGGCCGCTTTCGGCTTATGCAGACTCTCTTTCCGCGCTTCCTGCCTCGCTGCGGCAGGCGCTTCACGACGCCTGGGGCGCGCCAGAGGATGACCCTCTGGTCGAGGGGGACGCTCTTCGCTTTGCCGCGCTGAGGCGCGGCACGGCGCTCATCGCTTTGCAACCCGAACGCGGAGAGGTGGCGACACGGGGTGACGACTACCACGACCTTTCCCGCACGCCGCGCCATTCCTACGTCGCCTTCTACCTCTGGCTCCGCGCCCAGGGCCTGCATGCGCTGATCCACATCGGTGCGCACGGCACGCTGGAATGGCTGCCCGGCAAGTCGGTCGCCCTGTCGGCCGATTGCTGGCCCGATGCGCTGACCGGCGACCTGCCGGTGATCTATCCGTTCATCGTCAATGACCCGGGCGAGGCGGCGCAGGCCAAGCGGCGGATCGGTGCCGTCACCATCGGGCACCTGCCCCCGCCGATGGTCGCGAGCGCTGTGCCGGAAAATCTCATCCGCCTCGAACGGCTTCTGGACGAATATTCGACTGCCGACGGCCTCGACCCCGCCCGGCGCGACCGGCTGATCGCCGCGGTGCGCGACGAGGCCCGGGCCTCGGGCGTCGAGGATGACCTGGGGATACCCGGAGATGCCTCGGCGGCCGAGGCAATCACCCGCATCGACCGGTTCGTCTGCGACGTCAAGGAAAGCCAGTTCGGCGAGGGCCTGCATGTCTTCGGCACCGGCCAATGCGGCGCGGAAGAACGGGCAGGACTTCGGGCCGCGCTCGGCGGACGACGCGTGTCGGCCGGGCCGTCCGGTTCGCCCGCGCGTGGCCGGTCGGACGTGCTGCCGACAGGACGGAACCTCTACACCACCGATCCGCGCGCCGTGCCGTCGCGCGCCGCCCATGCCCAGGGCGTGAAGCTGGCCGAGGAACTTCTGCGCAAGCATCTGCAGGACCATGGCGACTGGCCGCGGTCGCTGGTCATCGACCTCTGGGGGTCCGCGACCATGCGCACGGCGGGCGAGGAGTTTGCGATGGCGCTGCATCTGGCAGGCCTTGCCCCGAAATGGGACGCGGGGTCAGAGCGGGTTTCGGGCTTCGAGATCGTGCCACTCGCCCTGCTCGGCCGCCCCCGCATCGACGTGACCTTGCGGGTTTCGGGCCTGTTCAGAGACGTTTTTCCGGGTCTCGCCCAGTTGTTCGAGGCCGCTGCCGCCGCGCTCGGCCAGCGAGAGGAAACGGCTGAAGACAACCCCTATCTCGCGGCAAGCCCGCGCGTCTTCGGCCCGAAGCCCGGCCTTTACGGCCTGTCAATGGGCGAGGCGATCGAGGATTATTCCGATGGCGGGCAGGCCCGCGCCGGAGAAGCCTGGCTTGCCGGCTCCGAATGGTCGGTGGGGACCGGCGACGCGCAACGCGTTCGCGAAGCGCTGGAAGCGCGCGTTAAAGGCGCGGACGGATTCGTTCATGTCCAGGACCTGGCCGAAAGCGATCTTCTCCTGGCTTCGGACTATGCTGCGCATGAGGGCGGGTTTGCCGCCGCCGTCGCCCGATTGGGCGGGGCGCAGAAGGCACTTTATCACCTTGACGCCACGCAACCCGACCGGCCCCGCGCCCGGACGCTGCCCGAAGAGGTCGCGCGCGTCGTCCGGTCACGCGCCGCCGATCCGCGCTGGGCGAGCGGCATGATGGCACATGGCTTCCGGGGTGCCGCCGAGATTGCCGCGACGCTCGATCACCTCGCTGCCTTCGCGCATCTCGCCCGCGCCGTCCCGCCGCATCTGTTCGACCTCTACCACGATGCGACGCTCGGCCGTGACGATCTGGTGGCGTTCATGGAACGCGAAAATCCCATGGCCCTTCAGGCCATGCGCGACCGTTTCGCCGCGCTGCGTGACGCGGGCCTCTGGATCACGCGCCGCAATTCGATTGCGGCCTCGATGGAGGCACGGGCATGAAAACCGTGTCTATGTCGCCTGAAATCAAAGGATGGTGCCCGGGCGCACTTCGCCCGATGATGTCGGGTGACGGGCTCGTCGTCCGCATCCGTCCGCGCGGCGGGCGCCTGACGCCGGTGCAGGCGAAGGGCATCGCCGATCTTTCAGCACGCCATGGCAACGGCCTGATCGACCTCTCTTCGCGCGCCAACGTGCAGTTGCGCGGGGTGGCGGAGGCGGCGCATGGCGCGCTCATCGAGGGGCTGCGCGCCCTTGGCCTCATCGACCCGTCGACCGAGGCCGAGGCGCGGCGCAATATCGTCGTGACCCCTCTCTGGCGCGATGGCGACGGCGCCACCGACCTCGCCCGGGCCCTGACCGAGGCGCTTGCGGCGGGTGATGCCCCCCGGACGCCGGCCAAGTTCGGCTATGCCGTCGATTGCGGCCCGCTGCCGGTCTTGCGCGACATCTCTGCGGATATCCGGATCGAGCAGGGCGCCATGGGCGGTCTGGTCGTCCGGGCCGATGGCGCAAGCCGGGGTGCGGCGGCGACAGAGGAAACGGCCGCCGCGATCGCCCTGCGTCTGGCAGAGTGGTTCCTGGCAAGCGGCGGCGCGCCCGGCGGCCGGGGCCGGATGGCCGCGCATCTTGCGCGTGGAGCGGGGCTTCCCCCGGAATTCACGCTTGCCGAGGCCGTCGGAACACCCGCCCCGGCCCCCGTGCCGGGGCCTCTGGCCCAAGGCATTCTCGTCGGCTTCGAATTTGGCCAGCTGACGGCCGAAACCTTGTCTATCCTCGCCGATTCGGGCCCTTTGCGCGCCACGCCCTGGCGCATGTTCCTGATCGAAGGGGCAGCCCGCGCGCCCGGTATTTCCGGCCTGATCACCGCGCCGGACGACCCGCGCCTGAAGGTGGTCGCCTGCACCGGCGCGCCCGCCTGTCCGCAGGCGCTCGTCGCAACGCGCCCGGTGGCGCGGGCGCTTGGCTCCTCGCTTGCCCCGGGCCGGCGGCTCCATGTTTCGGGCTGTGCCAAGGGTTGCGCCCATCCCGGCCCTGCCGCGCTGACGCTTGTCGGCAGACCCGGCGGCACCTTCGACCTGATCCGGAGCGGCATTGCCGCCGATCCGCCCGCCCTGACCGGCCTCGTCCCCGAGGCGCTGACCCCTGACATCCTCTCCGAGTAGACAGATGCCCCACAGATACCAGACCGACGGCGCCGCCATCTACCTTGAAAGCTTCGCGACCATCCGCGCCGAGGCCGACCTTGCCCGCTTCACGCCCGAAGAAGAGGTTGTCGTCGTCCGCATGATCCATGCCGCCGGGATGGTCGGACTGGAAGCGCATGTCCGCTTCTCTCCCGGCATGGCGAACACCGCGCGCGCCGCGCTGGAGGCGGGCGCACCGATCCTGTGCGACGCGCGCATGGTCAGCGAAGGCGTCACCCGCAGCCGCCTGCCGAGGGATAATAAGGTCATCTGCACCTTGCACGACCCGCAGGTGCCTGCCCTTGCGGCCGAAATGAAGAACACCCGCTCCGCCGCCGCGCTGGAATTGTGGCGCCCGCATCTGGAAGGCGCCGTTGTCGCCATCGGCAATGCGCCGACCGCGCTTTTCCACCTGCTGAACATGCTGGAAGACCCCGCCTGCCCGCGCCCCGCCGCCATCATCGGTTGCCCTGTGGGCTTCGTCGGTGCCGCCGAATCGAAGGATGCGCTGATGCAGGACCTGCCCGCCCCGTCGGTCATCGTGAAGGGCCGCCTCGGCGGGTCCGCCATCACCGTTGCCGCGGTCAACGCGCTTGCGAGTCGCAAGGAATGAGCGGCGGGCGCATCATCTGTGTGGGCCTCGGCCCGGGCGATCCGGAGCTGATGAGCGTGCGCTCTGACCGTTTGGTGCGGGGGGCGGCGCACGTCGCCTATTTCCGCAAGAAGGGCTACGAGGGCCAGGCGCGACGCATCGTCGAGGGGATGTTGCGTGCGGATGCGACAGAATATGCGATGGATTATCCGGTCACGACCGAGATCCATTTCTCCGACCCCGAATACAACCGCGTCATGGCCGGGTTCTACGACCTCTGGGCGGAGAAACTGTGCGATCTGGCCGGAACAGAGACTGTTTTGGTGCTGTGCGAGGGCGACCCGTTCTTCTATGGCAGCTTCATGCACCTTTACACCCGCCTGCGCGAACGCTGCGCCGTCGAGATCGTGCCCGGCATCACCGGCATGTCGGGCTGCTGGACGGCGACGGGCGAGCCGATCACCTGGGGCGACGACGTGCTGACGGTTGTCACCGCGACGATGAGCGAGGCCGACCTGACCGCGCGGGCGCGGGAAACCGACGCGCTGGTGGTGATGAAGATCGGCCGCAACCTCGACAAGCTGAAACGGGCCCTGACGGCGGCGGGGCGGCTGGCGGATGCCTGGCTGGTCGAACGCGGCACGATGCCCGACCAGAAGGTGCATCGGCTGGCGCAGGTGCCGGAGAAGGTCCCCTATTTCTCGATCGTCGTCGTGCATGGACAGGGGCGTCGGCCATGAGCGGATGGGTGAAGGTCGCGGGGCTTGGTCCCGGGGATGAGGCGATGGTCACCGACCAGGTGCGGTCAGCTCTGGCTGACGCGACCGATGTGGTGGGCTACATTCCCTATGTCGCACGAGTGGCGGAACGGCCGGGGCTGAGGCTGCATCCGTCGGACAACCGGGTCGAGATCGACCGCGCGAACCATGCGCTGGATATGGCCGCCGAGGGGCGGAGGGTTGTCGTCGTTTCGTCCGGCGATCCCGGCGTCTTCGCCATGGCGGCGGCGCTTTTCGAAGCGCTGGAGGCGCGGTCCGACCCGGATGCGTTCGACATCGAAATCCTGCCGGGCATCACCGCCATGCTGGCTGCCGCGGCGCGGCTGGGCGCGCCCTTGGGCCATGATTTCTGCGCGATCAACCTGTCGGACAACCTCAAGCCCTGGGACCTGATCGAGAAACGCCTGCGCCTTGCCGCGCAGGGCGGCTTTGCCATGGCCTTCTACAACCCGCGCGCCGCCTCGCGACCCGGGCGGTTCGAACGGGTGCTGGACATCCTGCGCGCGGAGCTGCCGGGCCATGTGCTGGTCTCGTTCGCCCGCGCGGTGACGACGGCGGAAGAGGCGCTCAGGACCGTTCGGCTGGACGAGGCGACGGCAGATATGGCCGACATGCGGACGATGGTCATCGTCGGAAACGAAGATACAAGACGTGTTGGACGCTGGGTCTATTCCCCGAGGCGGGCGGGATGATCGGCAATCCAGCCCATCACCTCGGCCACCGTTGCGCGCACGGGCCGGGGCGGCACCGTCGGCCGGTCGATCAGGATCACCGGCAGGCCGAGCGCGCGCGCCGCCTGCAACTTGGCCGCGGCCCCCGCGCCGCCCGCGTTCTTCGCGACGACATGGCTGATGCGGTGATCGCGCATGAGAGCGCGGTCGCCCGCTTCGCTGAAAGGGCCACGGGCAATCACGGCATGGGCATCAGGAAGCGGCAGCGCGCCATCGGGCGGATCGACGAGACGCAAGAGGTAGTGGTGCTGGGGCTTCGCGGCGAACGGCGCCAGGGTCTGCTTGCCGATGGCCAAAAAGACCCGGGCCGGATCGTCTGGCAGGGCGGTGACGGCGCCCGTGATGTCGGGGACATGGTACCAATCGTCGCCGGGGCCCGCCATCCAGGCTGGCCTTTCGAGCGCGCACAGCTGGACGCCGGTGCCGGCGCAGGCTTCGACGGCGTTCCGGCTCATTTGCGCGGCGAACGGGTGAGTGGCGTCGATGACATGGGTGACCCGTTCGTCGCGCAGGTAGGCGGCAAGGCCATCGACGCCGCCGAAGCCGCCGACCCGGGTCGGCAGGGGCTGGGTGACGGGGCATTCGGTGCGCCCGGCGTAGGAAAAGATCGCCGCAATCTCTGTCGCCGCCACGGCGCGGGCGAGGGCGCTGGCTTCCGTGGTGCCGCCGAGGATGAGGAGGCGCGTCATGTCTGATCCCTGGCTGACGATCATCGGGTTGGGCGAAGATGGACCGGCGGGCCTGTCCGAGGCAAGCCGTGCCGCGCTTGCCTCGGCCGATGTGATCTTCGGCGGGCCGCGTCACCTTGCACTGGTCGGCGCTCGGGCGCGCGGCCGCGACTGGCCGGTGCCGTTCAATATAGACTCTGTTCTGGCTGAAAAGGGCCGGAAGGTGGTGGTGCTGGCCTCGGGCGACCCGTTCTGGTTCGGGGCGGGCGGCAGCCTCGCGCAGGCGCTTTCGCCCGGCGAATGGACCTGCCATCCGGCGCCATCGACCTTTTCCCATGCCGCCGCACGGCTGGGCTGGCGGATCGAGGAAAGCTTGTGCTTCGGCCTTCATGCGGCGCCGCTCGAGCGGGTCCGACAGGTCCTGTCGCGCGGCCAGCGGCTGATCTGCCTGATGAGAGACGGCGCGGCGGTGTCCGACATGGCGGTCAGCCTGACCGACGGCGGGTTCGGTCCGTCAAGCCTGACCGTGCTGGAAGCGCTCGGCGGCCCGCGCGAGCGGGTCAGGCGGACGACGGCCCGGGATTATGCGCTGAGCGACGTGGCCCATCCGGTTGCGCTCGCAATCGAGGTGAAGGGCGCGCGCGGCCTGCCGCGATCATCCGGTCTGCCGGACGATCTCTTCGAAACCGACGGGGTGATGACCAAGCGTCCGGTGCGGGCGCTGGCGCTTTCGGCGCTGGCGCCGCGCGCGGGCGAGGTTCTTTGGGATCTCGGGGCGGGATCGGGATCGATCTCGGTCGAATGGTGTCTGGCGGCGCCGGCAGCCACTGCCCATGCGGTCGAGGCACGCGACGACCGGGCCGCGATCATCGGGCGGAATGCGTCAGCTTTCGGGATAGAGCACCGGCTTAAGGTCACGACGGGTGAATGGCTCGAGAGGCTGGGCACGTTGCCCGCGCCGGATGCGGTTTTCATCGGTGGCGGCGTTGATCTGGCGGGAATAGAGACTGTTTTGGGCGCGATCCCACAGGCGGCGCGGATCGTCGCCAATGCGGTGACGCTGGACTCCGAGGCGGTGCTGATCGCGGCGCAGGCCCGGTTTGGCGGCGAATTGCTGCGGATCGAGCTAGCCGCGGCGGCGCCGCTGGGGCGGCTGCGCGGCTGGGTCCCTGCTCGACCGGTCGTGCAATGGAGCGTCGAGAGATGAGGGTCGCGGGCTTCGGTTTTCGCGGGGCGGCGACGGTCGCCTCGCTGCAGGATGCGCTGGCGCGAGCGGGCGGCGGTGCGGCGCTGCTGGCGACTGCGGAGGGAAAAGCCGAAGCGCCGGTTGCCCGGAACCTGGCCGAAACGCTCGGGTTGCCTCTCGTGGCGGTCGGGCGTGCGGATCTGGCGGCGCAGGCGACGCTGACCCGTTCGGCGAAGGTCGCCGAACGATTCGGAACAGGATCGGTCGCCGAGGCGGCGGCGCTCGCCGCCTGCGGGCCGGGCGCGCGGCTTCTGGGGCCGCGCGTGGTGTCGGGCGACGGGCTGGCGACGGCGGCGATTGCGGAAAGGGACGAGGCATGACGGTGCATTTCATCGGCGCGGGACCGGGCGCGGCGGATCTGATCACGCTCCGGGGCCGCGACCTGATCGCGGCCTCGCCCGTCTGCCTTTATGCGGGCTCGCTGGTGCCGGAGGCGATCCTGTCGCACTGCCCGGCGGGTGCGAGGATCGTCAATACCGCGCCCCTGTCCTTGGACGAGATCATCGCGGAGATTGCCGCCGCGCATGCCGAGGGCAAGGATGTTGCGCGGCTGCATTCGGGTGATCTGTCGGTCTGGTCGGCGATGGGCGAGCAGCTTCGGCGGTTGCGCGCGCTTGGCATTCCCTATGATGTGACGCCGGGCGTGCCGTCCTTCGCCGCCGCCGCGGCGGCGCTCGGGGCAGAGCTGACGCTGCCCGGCGTTGCACAGTCGGTGGTGCTGACCCGGACCTCGGGCCGGGCGACGGCGATGCCGGAGGGAGAGCGCCTGGAGGCTTTCGCCCGCACCGGTGCGGTGCTGGCGATCCATCTGTCGATCCATGTGCTGGAGGAGGTGGTGGCCGAACTGACGCCGCATTACGGCGCCGATTGCCCGGTCGCGGTGATCTGGCGCGCGACCTGGCCCGATCAGCGCATCGTGCGCGCGACGCTTGGCACATTGCGGACCGCGATCGGGGCCGAGATGGAGCGGACGGCGCTGATTTTCGTCGGCCATTCGATCGGGGCGGAGGCTTTCGACGAAAGCAGGCTCTACGCAGGCGATTACGACCGCCGCTATCGGCCCGTGGGCACCGATCCGCGCTTTCCGGAGGTCTCGTGAGAGGCGTCTTCATTTCGTCCCGCCTGCGGCGGGCCGACCCGCCGGGGGACGCTGTCCCCCGGACCCCCTGGAGTATTTCCGGACAGAAAGTGGGGAATAGGTGATGATGCCGCCCGGTCTGATCATTTCGGCGCCCGCCTCGGGGACGGGAAAGACGACGCTGATGCTGGGTCTGCTGGCGGCGCTTCGGGCGCGGGGCATGGTGGTGCAGCCGTTCAAGAACGGGCCCGACTACATCGACCCGGCCTTTCATCGCGCGGCCTCGGGGCGGGCCTCGTGGAACCTTGAAAGCTGGGCGATGGGTCGGGCGCGCATTGCGGGGCTGATCGGCGAGGCCGCGGGCGCCGGACTGATCCTCGCCGAAGGGTCGATGGGGCTTTTCGACGGGGTGGCGGGCGCGGGCGAGGCCGGAACCGGGGCGAGCGCGGATATTGCGGCGCTGACCGGCTGGCCGGTGGTTCTGGTCCTTGATGTCTCGGGTCAGGCGCAGTCGGCGGCAGCGGTGGCGCGGGGGTTTGCCATGATGCGCGAGGGGGTGCGGCTGGCAGGGGTGGTGCTGAACCGTGTGGCCTCGCCCCGGCATGAGGCTCTGGTGCGGGGCGGCATGGCGGCGGCGGGGATCACGGTTCTCGGCGCCCTGCCGCGCCGGGCCTCGATCGAGATGCCCGAGCGGCATCTCGGCCTCGTGCAGGCCGAGGAGACGCCGGAGCTTGACCGGATCATCAGCGAAGCGGGCGCGTTCGTGGCCGAACATGTCGATCTGGATGCGCTGATTGCCGCAGCGGCGCCGACGGGGCTTTCCGGGCCGCCGCTGGCGGTCGCGCCGCCCGGCCAGCGGATCGCGCTGGCGCGGGACGCGGCCTTTTCATTCGTCTATCCGCATCTGCTCGACGGCTGGCGCCGGGCGGGGGCGGAGGTCCTGCCTTTTTCGCCGCTGGCCGACGAAGCGCCGGATGGTACGGCTGATTGCTGCTGGTTGCCCGGCGGCTATCCGGAACTGCATGGCGGGCGGCTGGCGGCGGCGGAGCATTTCCGGGACGGGCTGCGGGCCTTCGCCGAGACCCGGCCCGTGCATGGCGAATGCGGGGGCTATATGGCGATGGGCGAGGCCATCGTCGACAAGGACGGCCTGCGCCACCGGATGGCGGGGCTTCTGGGGCTTGTCACCTCTTACGAGAAGCGGCGGATGCATCTGGGTTACCGGATGGCGACGCTGCAGGCGCCTGTGCCGGGTTATCCGGCGGGCGCGCGCCTCAGGGGCCACGAATTCCACTATTCGACAATCCTCGAGCAACCGGATAGGACGCTCGCCACCGTCTTGGACGCGACCGGGGAGCCGGTCGCCGAGACCGGATCGCGCCGGGGGCTGGCCACCGGCACCTTCTTTCACCTGATCGCGGAGGCGACATGAGCGGCTTTGTCAGTTTCGTCTCTTCCGGTCCGGGCGATCCCGAGCTTCTGACGCTGAAGGCCGTCGACCGGCTGCAGAAGGCCGACGCGATCCTGTTTGATGACCTCTCCTCGGGTCCGATTCTGACCCATGCGCGTGACGGCGCCGATCTGGTGGGTGTAGGCAAGCGGGCGGGGCGGCCTTCGCCCAAGCAGGATCATGTGAGCCGACTGCTGGTCGATTACGCCCGGTCGGGCGCGCGGGTGGTGCGGCTGAAGTCGGGGGATTCGGGTCTGTTCGGGCGGCTCGAGGAAGAGATCATCGCTTGCCGGGAAGCGGGCATCGGCTATGAGATCATCCCGGGCGTCACGTCGGCCATGGCGGCGGCGGCGGCGGCGGGCATTCCGCTGACGCGTCGGCTGACGGCGCGGCGGGTGCAGTTCGTGACGGGGCATGATGTGACGGGCGCCCTGCCGGAGGATTTGAACATAGCGGCCCTGGCCGATGCGACGGCGACCACGGTGATCTTCATGGGCAAGCGCACCTTCGGGGAACTTTGCCGACGGCTGACGGCGGCGGGCCTGTCGCCCGGGACGCCGGCGCTTCTGGCCGAAAGCGTCTCTACCCCGGCCCAAAAACTGGTGCGCGGTACGCTTGCCTCGATGGAGCGGCTGATTGCCGAGGAGGCGGCCGACGGGCCCGCGCTGATCCTGATCGGGCCGCTCGCCGAGCCATGAGCACGGCGGCGACCATCTGCGCCTCCTGCCCGGCCGGGCGGGCGGGGCTGGCGGAGCGGGTGCGCGAACGGCTTGAGCCGCTGGGCGTTGCGGTGCGGGAGGTCGATTGCATGTCGGGTTGCGCGCGGCCCTCGACGCTTGCCTTCCGGGCGCCGGGCAAGGTGGCCTATCTGTTCGGCGAGATCACCGAGGCGGACCTGGCCGAGATCGAAGCCTTCGCGCGGCTCTGTCTGGCTTCGGCCGACGGCACTTTTCCGGACGCGCGGGTGCTGGGCGGGCTCAGGCTGAAGGCGATCGCGCGGATACCGGGATAATTGTCGACCCGCCTGCGGCGGGCCGACCCGTGCGAGGGGGCCTCCAGCCCCCTCGCGCTCCCCCGGGGATATTTGTGAACGGAAGCGGGATGAGGGTCGTTTTGTGCCGTCTTGCCGACGCTTTCAGCCTTGACCCTGTGGGCCTTCCGGGCGCAGATGGTTCTCGTACGGTGCCCCAAGGCGCGAAGCGTCCGGGGCTGAAACGGGAATGGGGAAGGGTGGACCAAAGGCGGCACCCGGAGCCCCAACCGCCCCCGCGACTGTAAGCGGCGAGCGGCTTTCCACGAAGCCACTGGGGCAGACGCCCCGGGAAGGCGGAAAGCATCGCTTCGACCCGCGAGTCAGGAGACCGGCCGTGCGGGAGTGAAACGCGACAGCCGTCGGGTGTGACGGCATGAAGGAGGATCAAATGCATATCGAACCGGGTATCGTCGACGGCGCGAAGATCGTGCTGAGCTACGCCACCGCCGCCGCCGCGGGTGGCCTGACTTTCCGTGAAGCCTACAAGGCCATGCGCGCCGTGGGCGTGCCGTCGGTCATCGGGCGCACGGCCATAGCCACCGCACTGGTCTTCGCCTTCTTCCAGGTCCTGCCGCACTTCCCGGTCGGTGTTTCGGAGGTTCACTTCATCCTCGGATCGACACTCTTCCTGATGTTCGGGGCCGCGCCGGCGGCGCTCGGCCTCGCCTTGGGTCTTCTTGTCCAGGGGCTGTTCTTCGCCCCGTTCGATCTGCCGCAATACGGCATGAACGTCACCACGATCCTCGTGCCGCTCTTTGCGCTGCAAATGCTTGCCAAGCGGATCATCGCGCCGGATACGGCCTATGTCGACCTGCGCTATTCGCAGGCCCTCGCACTGTCGACCGCCTATCAGGGCGGCGTCGTGGCCTGGGTCGGCTTCTGGGCCTTCTATGGCCAGGGCTTCGGCGCGGCCAATATCGCTGCGGTGACGAGCTTTGGCGCTGCCTACATGATGGTCATCCTGATCGAGCCTCTGGCCGACCTGGCGGTCCTTGCAGCTGCGAAGTCGCTGCGGGACCTCACCGGCGGCCGTCTGTTCGAGCGTCGTCTGCACCAGGCCGCCTGAACGTCGCGGCGTGAACCTCTGACGCGGCCCCGATTGCGGGCCGCGTTTTCTTTGGCGGGGACCCCATGCTCGACTTCATTCTCATCGGTATCGGCACCGGCAACCCCGACCATCTGACCCTTCAGGCGATCAAGGCGCTGAACAGCGCGGATCTGATCCTGATCCCGCGCAAGGGCGAGACCAAGGCCGATCTGGCCGAACTGCGCCGGGCAATCGTCGCGGATGTCGTCACCAACCCCGCGACACGGATCGCCGAGTTCGACCTGCCGGTGCGGAACGAGGCCACACAAAGCTACCGGGCGCGGGTGGACGACTGGCACGATGCCATCGCTCTCGTCTGGAAAGATACTATTCTTGGCGAAATCGGCTCATCGGGCCGGGTTGCGCTGCTCGTGTGGGGCGATCCGTCGCTTTACGACAGCACGCTGCGTATCGCCGAGCGCGTCGGGCGCAGCCTTCCACTGACGATCAAGGTCATTCCAGGCATCACCTCGCTTCAGGCGCTGACCGCAGCGCATGCCATGCCGATCAACGAGATCGGCGCTCCCTTCACCGTCACCACCGGCAGGCGGCTGCGCGAGCAGGGCTGGCCCCGGGGTGCGGATACGCTGGCGATCATGCTGGACGGGGACTGTTCCTTCCGGTCTGTCGATCCGACTGGCGTGACGATCTGGTGGGGCGCCTATGTGGGGATGGCGGAGGAGATCACGCTGTCCGGCCCGCTGTCCGATGTGGCCGACAGGATCGTCGCCACCCGCGCCGAGGCGCGGGCGCGTCATGGCTGGATCATGGATATCTATATCCTGAGGCGTCAGACCTGACGGATCGTATCGCCGGGCTGCAGGACCGGGGTCAGTTCCACCCGCTCGCCGCCGATCGTTTCGGAATGGCCGTGACCCGCGATGATCTGCGCCGCCTGACGGCCGATCTCGCGGCGGCAGGCATCCATCGTGGCAAGACGGCGCGGCAGACCGTCCAGAAGGTCGACGCCGTTGAAACCGGCGAGCCCGATCTTGCCCGGCACGTCGAGACCCTTTTCCAAGCACCACAAGAGGCCGCCAGCCCCGATCATATCGTTGGAGTAATAGAGGAAATCGAGGTCCGACGTGCGCTTCAGCATCGCCTCCGTCATCTCGCGCCCTTTCAGAAGCGCCGAGCCGCCGGAATAGAATTCGCGGTCCGCAAGCTCGATCCCCGCTTCGGCCAACCCTGCCTCGAACCCTTCAAGCCGCTTCCGCGCCCTGTGGTCATGCGGCATCTTGGTGCCGAGAAAGCCGATGCGCTTGTAGCCCGCCGTCACTATGGCGCGCGCCATCTCTAGCCCCGCGCGCTTGTGGGAAATCCCCACGACGCTGTCGATCGCCTCGCCGTCCACATCCATGATCTCGACGATCGGGATCCCCGAATTTTCCAGCATGGCGCGGGCGGCGGGCGAATGTTCCAGCCCCGCGACGATCACCCCCGACGGCCGCCAGGACAGCATCTCGTACAGGACCGCCTCTTCCTTCTCGCCGGAATAATTGGTGACGCCGAAGACCGGCTGCAGGCCCGTGTCTTCGAGAACCTCCGATATGCCGCCCAGAACCTCGGGAAAGACGAGGTTCGACAAGGACGGCACGATGACCGCCACGAGGTTCACCCGCTGCGAGGCGAGCGCGCCCGCGATCTTGTTCGGCACATAGCCGAGCTGGCGAGCGGCCTCGAGCACACGCTCGCGCGTCGCCTCGCTGACGTCGCCACGATTCCTGAGGACACGGCTGACCGTCATTTCCGAAACGCCCGACGCTTCGGACACGTCGCGGAGCGTCAGGGTCCGTTTCGGATCGTTGGATGCCATGTCTGCCGCCCTCTCTGTCATTAGCGTTTAGCTAATGAGGATAGGCCCCGCGACGCAAGCCGAAACCGCGCAGTCGCATGTCCCGACGCGTTGCACCTTGGAGTTGGGGAGGGTACGGTCCCGCCCTGCGGCGTTTCGATGAAGGGCGGGCGGGGGAAATATGCTGAAGTCCGGATGGCAATTCTGGGTGGATCGGGGCGGCACTTTCACCGACATCGTGGCGCGCAGGCCGGATGGCGCACTCAAATCGCACAAGCTTCTGTCCGAAAATCCCGAGCGTTACAGGGATGCGGCGGTTCAGGGCGTTCGCGACCTTCTTGGCCTCGCGCCGGGCGATCCGATCCCCGCAGGCACCATCGACGCGGTCAAGATGGGCACCACGGTCGCCACCAATGCGCTTCTGGAGCGCAAGGGCGACCGCACGGTTCTTCTGATCACGAAAGGCCTGCGCGACCTTCTGCGAATCGGTTATCAGAACCGGCCGAGGCTTTTCGATCTGCAGATCGTTCTGCCCGAGCAGCTTTATGAAGAGGTGATCGAGGTCGAGGAACGGCTTGCCGCCGATGGCAGTATCGTCACGCCGCTGAATGTCGATGCCGCGCGCGAGGCGCTGGCCTTCGCGCGCGGCAGGGGCTTCCGCTCTGTCGCCGTGGCACTGATGCATGCTTACCGCTTCCCCGATCACGAACGGGCAATCGGCGCTGTCGCGCGCGAAATCGGCTTTTCGCAGGTCTCGCTCAGCCATGAGGTGAGCCCGCTGATCAAGCTCGTGTCGCGCGGCGACACGACGGTGGTCGATGCCTATCTCTCGCCGATCCTGCGGCGCTATGTCGAACAGGTGCGCGATGCGCTTGGCGCGGGTGCGGTCGGCGGCAAACTCATGTTCATGCAGTCGAACGGCGGGCTGACGGATGCGGCCCTGTTTCAGGGCAAGGACGCTATCCTGTCAGGCCCGGCGGGTGGGGTTGTCGGCATGGTGCGGACCGCCGAAGAGGCCGGGTTTGACAGGCTCATCGGCTTCGACATGGGCGGCACCTCGACCGATGTCTGTCATTATGCGGGAACCTACGAACGGTCGTTCGAGACCGAGGTGGCCGGTGTGCGGATGCGCGCGCCGATGATGTCCATCCACACGGTCGCCGCCGGTGGCGGGTCGATCCTGTCCTACCGGCAGGGGCGGATGCAGGTCGGCCCCGAAAGTGCAGGCGCGAATCCCGGCCCGGCCAGCTATCGCCGGGGCGGGCCACTGACCGTGACCGATTGCAACGTGGTGCTGGGCAAGCTGCAGCCCGACCAATTCCCCGCGGTCTTTGGCCCGGGCGGCGATCAGCCGCTGGATACGGAGGCCGCGCGCGAAAAGTTCCGCCAGCTTGCCGCCGGGATCGCGGCAGAGACAGGCGAAGCGCCAATGGCAGTGGAGGCGCTGGCAGAGGGTTTCCTGCGCATCGCGGTCGAGAATATGGCCAATGCGATCAAGAAGATTTCCGTGCAGCGCGGCTATGACGTGACCCGATACACGATGAACTGCTTCGGCGGCGCGGGCGGGCAGCATGCCTGCCAGGTGGCCGACGTTCTGGGCATGGAAAGCATCTATATCCATCCTCTCGCGGGCGTCCTGTCTGCCTTCGGCATGGGCCTGGCCGACGTCCGGACCATCCGCGAACATCAGTTCGCCGCACCACTCACCGAAGGTGCGCGGGCCCGGGAGATGCTCGACCGGATCGGGCGCGAGGCACGGTCCGAGGTCTTGTCGCAGGGGATTGCGGAAGACCGCGTCACGGTGATCGAGACCGCGCATATCCGCACCCCCGGGTCGCACCAGACCCTGCCGGTTCCCTTCGGGCCGGAGGCCGAAATGCGCGCGGGCTTCGACCGTGCCCACCAGCAACGGTTCGGCTTCATCCCCGATTACGACCGCCTGATCATAGACCTTCTGACCGCAGAGGCCCTGGGTTCGACTGGCGAAGGTGCCGCGCTTGCGATAGCGCCCGCCGAGCAGGCGCCCACGCTGTCGGCACGGATGTTCACCCAGGGCAAATGGCAGGACGTGCCTCTCGTCCGGCGCGGCTCCCTCGGTACGGGCGACAGGGTCGATGGCCCGGCGATCATCGTGGAGCCCACGGGCACCAACGTGGTCGAACCCGGCTGGCAGGCCGAGGGTCTGCCCTGCGGGGGTCTGGTCCTGCGCCGAACCGTTCCGCTTGATCGGAAAGAGGCGATCGGCACGTCGGTCGATCCGGTGATGCTCGAGGTCTTCAACAACCTCTTCATGTCGATCGCCGACCAGATGGGCGCGACGCTCGCCAACACCGCCTATTCGGTCAACATCAAGGAGCGCTACGATTTTTCCTGCGCGATCTTCGATGCCGCGGGCGACCTTGTGGCGAATGCCCCGCACGTGCCGGTGCATCTGGGCTCCATGTCAGATAGCGTGCGCACCGTCCTGCGGGAAAACGCGGGGAAGATCCGCCCGGGCGATGTCTTCATGATGAACAACCCCTATAACGGCGGCACCCACTTGCCGGACGTGACCGTCATCACCCCGGTTTTCGATGCGGGCGGCAAGGACATCATCTTCCTGACCGCATCACGTGGCCACCATGCCGACATCGGCGGCAAGACCCCCGGCTCCTCCCCGCCCGATTCACGTCATATCGACGAGGAGGGCGTTCTGATCGACAATTTCCTGCTGGTTGATCAGGGCAGGCTGCGCGAGGCAGAGACCCGCGCGCTTCTCGCCTCGGGCCGCTATCCCTGCCGGAACATCGACGAAAACATGGCCGACCTCGCCGCCCAGATCGCGGCGAATGCCACCGGCGCGGCCGAACTCACGCGCATCACCCGCCAGTTCGGCCTTCCGGTCGTGCAGGCCTACATGGGCCATGTTCAGGACAATGCCGAAGAAAGCGTGCGGCGCGTCCTCGATGTGCTGAAGGATTGCGCCTTTACCTATCCGCTGGACAGCGGGGCGCAGATCAAGGTGCAAATCTCTGTCGACAAAGCCAGCCGCAGCGCGCTGATCGACTTCACCGGCACCTCGGCGCAGGACCGGTTCAACTACAACGCTCCCTTCTCGATCTGCCGCGCCGTGGTGCTTTACGTCTTCCGCACGCTCGTCGGCGCCGACATCCCGATGAACGAAGGCTGCCTGAAACCGATCGAGATCCGCGCGCCCGAAGGCTCGATGATCAACCCCGCCTATCCCGCCGCCGTCATCTCGGGCAATACCGAGGTCAGCCAGGCCATCGCCGACACGCTTTACGGCGCGCTCGGCGTGATCGCGGGCAGTCAGGGGACGATGAACAATTTCGTCTATGGCAATGCGCGGCTGCAGAATTACGAGACGATCTGCGGCGGCACCGGCGCCGGTCCGGGCTTCGACGGCGCCAGCGCCGTTCATAGCCACATGACCAACACCCGCATGACCGACCCCGAGGTCCTGGAAACCCGCTTCCCGGTCCGGGTCGAGGAATTCTCGGTCCGCCGCGGCTCGGGCGGCGCGGGTCGCTGGCGGGGCGGCGACGGCATCACCCGCCGCCTGCGCTTTCTCGAAGAGATGACGGTGACCGTCCTGTCCTCGCACCGCGAGGTTCCGCCGCACGGTGCGGCGGGCGGCCAGCCCGGGAAGTGCGGGGAAAACCGGATCGAGCGGACGGATGGCCGTGCCGTGCCGCTCGGCGGCAATGACGAGGCACTGCTTTCGCCGGGTGACATCTTCGTCATGCACACACCGGGCGGCGGCGGCTACGGGTAGCTGTAAGCTTTCAACAGCTTGTCCCTTCAATCCTTCTGAAGTCGTTGAAGTTACCAAGCACCAACGCTCTTTCGAGGGATCGAATGAACGTGCACGAGAATGCCAGACTGAGAGAGTCGAAGCTGGCCCCAAGCGTCGGACCAAAGCTAGAATTCAGAAATCTGCTCGATGGCGGCTCCCTAGCCATCTTGGAGTTTAAGCGTCACCGATGAGCTGACATTAAGTCAGACGTCGGGACAATTGGTGGGACAAACCCACGAGACGCAGAAATTTTATAGAAATTTCATTAGATTGCGGTAATAGACTGGTGGAGCAGAGGGGGATCGAACCCCTGACCTTATCATTGCGAACGATACGCTCTCCCAACTGAGCTACTGCCCCGTCCGTGAACGGCTATTTGGCCGAGAGGGCTGGCAATGTCAAGGCTTCGGCCAGTCGCCGGACCGCAAATCCAAGGCCGGTTCACTCGGTCGGGACGTGATTGCGGACGAAGGTGAGAATATCGGCGGCCGGGCGCGCACCGGCAAGGCGGGCGACCTCGCGCCCGCCCTTCCACAGGATGAGCAGCGGGATGCCACGAATTGCCAGCCGCTGCGAAACGGCGGCGTGATCCTCGGTGTTGATCTTGGCGAAGCGGACCGAAGGACCGGCCGCGGCGGCGGCCTTGGAAAATTCCGGCGCCATCATCCGGCAGGGGCCGCACCAGGGCGCCCAATAGTCGACGATCAGCGGCAGGTCGTCGCCCCGGACGGCCTTGTCGTGGGTCGTCGCGTCAAGATCGGCAACCATGGGGCCGGTCAGCGCCGAGCCGCAGATCGCGCATTTCGGGCCGCGCGACAGGCGGTCGGCGGGCAGGCGGTTCATCTGGCCGCAGGTTGTGCAGGTCAGTTTCAGCGATGGAGCGGGCGCGTCGGTCATGGCATTCTCATATTCCGTGCATGGAATATATCGGCATCCGGTGCCCGACTTGCAAGGTCAGAGCAGGTCTTCCTCCTCCGCCGCCACATCCACGCCGAGGGCATCGAGCCCCGCTTCGAGATTTTCGGCAAGATGCGGCATGCCCATCAGGTAATCCTCTGTGGGAGTCGTGGCCTCCGCCATCGCGGTGGCCACCGCCTCGTCGAACTCCTCGGGCTCGAAGGCGCCGCGTCCGACCCAAGCGAGGGCGGTCAGTTGCGCCTTCTCGTCCTCGTTCAGCCCGGCGATGAAGTCGCGCAGTTCCGCCTCGGCGGGCGCGCCCTCGCGCGCAAGAAAGACGACCTGGATGACGGTCGCGGGGGTTATCTCCAGCATGATCGCGCCCTTTCGTTCCTGTGGGCTGAGGAGATCATGCCACAGGAGCGCGCACCTTGTCAGAGATCAAATCGGGTTCAGGCGGCGACAAGCCAGAAGGCGCCGCCATAGGCAAGGGCGCCGGCGAGCGTCGCGACGGCAACCGAACGTGTGGCGGCATAGATCAGAAGCACCGCACCGACACCTGTGCCGAGGGTCAGGGTGGCGGGGCCGGAGCGGTCGTTGACCAATGGCAGGGCGGAGGCCACGAAGAGCGTGCCGATGGCCGCGGGACCGGTGGCGGCAAGGAAGCGGGTCACCGGGCTGCCGGACGGCAGTTCATGCAGGTTGGCGCGGGTCGGAACGTAACGGAAGGCCCAGTTGCAGGCGCCGACGATCAGGGCGAGGGCAAGGACTTCAAGGCGCATCTCTCACTCCCTTGCGGTTCAGCACCCCCGCCACGGCGCCCGCGATCATGCCGGCGAGCAGTCCTGCCGTGCCCGACCAGGCGAGCGTCACGGCTACGGTCGCCACTGCCGCCACGGCCAGGACCGGAAGCTGCGCACGAGACAGCACCGAAAGGAGGAGGGCGAGGAAAAGCGCGGGCAACATGAAGCCGAGGCCCGCCTCGACAGCGGGCCAGGCGGCGAGCGCGCCGCTGCCCGCATAGGCACCCATCGCCGTGCCCGCGCCCCAGGCGAGATAGGCGCCAAGACCGAGACCGAACATGAAGGGCTCGGAAAAGCGCCGCCCGCGCGCCAGCGCGCCAAGCGCGGTGCCGAACACCTCGTCCGTCAGGCCCCAGGCCCAGGCCCAGGCATGGCGCCGGGAGGCAGCGGGACCGGCGCGGCGCATGAGCGCCGGGCCGTAGAGCAGATGCCTCAGCCCCATGGCGATCAGCGTGAAGGCCGAGACGAGGAAAGGCGCCCCGCTGGCGATCAGCGCCAGCGCCACGAATTGCGCGCCGCCGGAATAGAGGATGACCGAGAGCGCGACCGCCTCGGCCAGCGTC
Source organism: Frigidibacter sp. SD6-1 (assembly GCF_030143255.1). Taxonomy (GTDB): domain Bacteria; phylum Pseudomonadota; class Alphaproteobacteria; order Rhodobacterales; family Rhodobacteraceae; genus TMP-24. The sequence goes on along the minus strand of NZ_JARJNR010000005.1, from coordinate 193,614 downwards.
AGACCGACACCGCGCGCGGCGACGCCGAAGGCAAAGGCGATCGGCACATAGCCAAGGGCAATGGGCAGCGATGCCCAGAGACCATCAAGGAAGGTCCCGGCCCGCGGATCAGAGGAAACTGAGGATTGAAACCCGCTTTCGGCCAAGATGTCGCCCCTTCTGCGCCCGGGCGCATTTGACCATCGGACAAAACCTCCTCGAGCACTTCGTGCACTCGTCGGATTGCCCCCGCGAGGAGTGCCCGGAGGGCTCGACGAGCCCCGCGTTGGGTAGAGGCCCGCCCCGATGTACGGGGCAGGCCCTGTCAGACGCCGCTCACTCCGCCGCTTCGGCGTAGCTTTCGACCGGCGGGCAGATGCAGATCAGGTTGCGGTCGCCATAGACATTGTCGACCCGGCCGACGGGCGGCCAGTATTTGTCGACGCGGAAGGCGCCGGGCGGGAAGCAGCCCTGCTCGCGCGAGTAGGGCCGGTCCCAGTCGCCGATCAGCGCGTTCACCGTATGGGGCGCGTGCTTCAACGGGTTGTTCTCGCGGTCGATCTCGCCCTTTTCCACCGCGTCGATCTCGGCGCGGATCGCGAGCATCGCGGTGACGAACCGGTCAAGCTCTGCCTTCGTCTCCGATTCCGTCGGCTCGACCATCAGCGTTCCGGCGACCGGCCAGCTCATGGTCGGCGCGTGGAAGCCGTTGTCGATCAGCCGCTTGGCGATATCGTCGACGGTGATGCCGCAGGTCTCGGCAAAGGCGCGGGTGTCGAGGATGCATTCATGCGCAACCCGGCCCAATTGGCCCTTGAAGAGGATCGGATAGGCACCCTCCAGCCGCTTGGCGATGTAGTTGGCATTCAAAATCGCCACTTTCGTCGCCTGCGTCAGCCCCTGCCCGCCCATCATCAGGATATAGGCCCAGCTGATCGGCAGGATCGAGGCCGAGCCCCAGGGCGCCGCCGAGACCGGCCCTTCCTGACCGCCGGTCACCGGATGCCCGGGCAAGTGCGGTGCCAGATGCGCCTTCACCCCGATCGGCCCCATGCCCGGGCCACCGCCGCCATGGGGAATGCAGAAGGTCTTGTGAAGGTTCAGGTGGCTCACGTCGCCGCCCAGATCGCCCGGCCGCACCAGACCTACCATCGCGTTCATGTTGGCGCCGTCGATATAGACCTGTCCGCCATGGTCATGGGTGATCTTGCAGACCTCGCGCACCGTCTCCTCGAAGACGCCGTGCGTCGAGGGATAGGTGATCATGCAGGCCGCCAGATCGCCGCCGGCCGCTTCGGCCTTGGCGCGGAAATCCTCGACGTCGATATCGCCGTTTTCGCGCGCCTTCACCACCACGACCTTCATCCCCGCCATCTGCGCCGAGGCCGGGTTGGTGCCATGGGCCGAGGTGGGGATAAGACAGACCTTGCGGTGCGCCTCGCCCCGCGCCTTGTGATAGGCCTGAATGGTCAGAAGGCCCGCATATTCGCCCTGCGCGCCCGAATTGGGTTGCAGGCTCATCGCGTCATAGCCGGTGATGGTGCACAGCTTCGCCGACAGGTCCCTGAAGAGTTCCGCGTAGCCTTCTGCCTGATCGGCGGGCGCGAAGGGATGGAGGTTGCAGAATTCCGGCCAGGTGATCGGCATCATCTCGGCCGCCGCATTCAGCTTCATCGTGCAGGAGCCCAAGGGGATCATCGCCCGGTCCAGCGCCAGGTCGCGGTCGGCGAGGCGGCGCATGTAGCGCATCATCTCGGTTTCTGCCCGATTCATGTGGAAGACCGGGTGGGTCAGGTACTCGCTCTCGCGCAGAAGCGGATCGGGGATGCGGTAGCCGGGCGTGACGCGGTCATCCTTCTTTTCGATCCCGAAAGCGCGCCACAGCCGCTCGACCGTCTCGGTGCGGGTGGTTTCGTCAAGCGAGATGCCGACCTTGGTCGTCCCGACCTTGCGGAGGTTGATCCGCTCCTTGCGGGCGGCCTTGAGGATGATGCCCTGCATGGCGCCGACCTCGACCGTGAACGTATCGAAGAAATGCTTCGGCGCGACCTTGTAGCCCGCTTCCTCCAGCCCCTTCACCACGCGCACCGCCTTGCGGTGGATGCGCTGGCCGATGGCCTTCAGCCCCTCGGGGCCATGATAGACCGCGTAGAACGACGCCATGTTGGCCAGAAGCGCCTGCGCGGTGCAGACGTTCGACGTGGCCTTTTCGCGGCGGATATGCTGTTCGCGGGTCTGAAGGGACAGCCGGTAAGCCTTGCCGCCCTGCGCGTCGATCGAGACGCCGACGATCCGGCCCGGCATGTCGCGCTTGTGCTTGTCCTTGCAGGCCATGTAGGCGGCCGACGGCCCGCCATAGCCCATCGGCACGCCGAAGCGCTGGGTCGAGCCCACGGCGATGTCGGCGCCCATCGCGCCCGGTTCCTTCAGGATCGTCAGCGCCATGATGTCAGCGATGACGATACCGATGGCGCCCTGTTCGTGAAGGGCAGCAATCGGCTTGGCGAAATCCATCAGATAGCCGTGGGTGCCCGGATACTGGAAGATCGCGCCGAAAACCTTCGAGGCATCCAGATCGACCGGGTCGCCCACCATGATCTCTATGCCAAGCGGTTCGGCCCGGACGCGCATCACCTCGATATTCTGCGGATGGCATTCCTGGTCGATGAAGAAGAGGTTCGACTTCGACTTGGCGACCCGGTGCGCCATCGTCATCGCTTCGGCCGCTGCCGTCGCCTCGTCAAGCAGCGAGGCGTTGGCGATCTCCAGCCCGGTCAGGTCGCAGACCATGGTCTGGTAGTTCAGGAGCGCTTCCAGACGGCCCTGGCTGATTTCCGGCTGATAGGGCGTGTAGGCCGTGTACCATGCGGGATTTTCCAGGATATTTCGCTGGATCGCCGGGGGGCAGACCGTGCCGTAGAAGCCCTGCCCGATCATCGAGGTGAAGACCTTGTTCTTCTTGGCCACCTGCCGCATGAACCACAGAAGCTCGCGTTCCGACTTGGGCTTGCCGAAGTCCAGGGGCTTTTCCTGCCGCAGCGATTTCGGGATCGTCTGGTCGATCAACTCGTCCAGATCCTTCACGCCGAGGACCTTGAACATCTCGGCCATTTCGGCGGGCGACGGGCCGATATGGCGGCGGTTGGCGAAATCGTAGGGCAGGTAATCGGTGGGCTTGTAGGTCATCTTGAGCTCCTGAGGGGGTAGGACGCCCGGAGGGTCGGCAGGGCCAATTGCCGGTCCACTCCGGACGCCGGATCGGGGGGCGCGGCCCGCGCCCGTCAGCCGATCAGGTCTTTGTAGGCGTCTTCGTCCATGTACTGGTCAAGGACCGACAGATCGTCGATCTTCATCTTGAAGAACCAGGCGGCGCCCAGCGGGTCCTCGTTCACGAGGCCGGGGCTGTCGACAAGCTTTTCATTCACCGCGACGATCTCGCCATCGAGCGGCGCGAGGATGTCGGAGGCGGCCTTGACGCTTTCGATCACCGCGCAATCGTCGCCCTTGGCGACCATCGTCTCGACCTCGGGCAGTTCGACGAAGACCACATCGCCCAGCTGTTCGGCGGCATGTTCGGTGATGCCTACAACAACGACGTCGCCATCGACGCGCAGCCATTCGTGGTCTTCGGTATACTTCATGGTCATGGGTAGCTCCTGTTGGATCAGCGTTTGTAGGATGTCGGATGGAAGGGCATCGGCGCAAGTGTGGCGGCCAGGCGCTTGCCGCGCACATCCGCATAGACCGTGTCGCCATCCTTGAGGTTCGCCGGCAGATAGGCCATGGCCATCGGCCCTTCGATCGAGGGGCCGAAGCCGCCCGAAGTGATGGCGCCGATCGGCTCGCCGCCCTCGGGGCCGGCATAGACCACCGTACCCTCGCGCATCGGTGCCCGGCCTTCGGGGCGCAGCCCGACGCGGCGGCGGGAGGGGCCTTCGGCCAGTTCGCGCAGAATGCGCGCGGCGCCGGGGAAGCCGCCCTCGCGTGCGCCGCCTGCCTTGCGGGCCTTCTGGATCGCCCAGGTCAGGTTGCCCTCGACGGGAGTGGTCGTTGTGTCGATGTCATGGCCGTAAAGGCACATGCCCGCCTCGAGCCTCAGCGAATCGCGCGCGCCAAGACCGATGGGCGCGACACCCGGCTCTGCCAGCAGGGCGCGGGCGAAGGCCACCGCTTGCGATTCGGGTACGGAAATCTCGTATCCGTCCTCTCCGGTATAGCCCGAGCGGGAAATCCAGAGATCGACCCCCGACCAGGGCAGGATCGCCACATCCATGAACTTCATCGCCGCGACACCGGGCACCAGAGCCTCCAGCGCCGCCTCGGCCTTCGGCCCCTGCAGCGCCAGCAGCGCGCGGTCGGTGATGGCGATCACCTCGCAGGCATCCGACAGATGCGCCCGCATATGGGCGATGTCCTGATCCTTGCAGGCGGCGTTCACCACGACGAACAGATGATCGCCCCGGTTGGCGAACATCAGGTCGTCAAGGATGCCGCCCGCGTCATTGGTGAAGAGGCCATAGCGCTGCCGTCCTTGCGGCAGGCCAAGCACATCGACCGGCATCAGCCGTTCGAAGGCCAGCGCGGCCGCCTCATAGCCGCCCGACTTCGGCTTCAGGATCACCTGCCCCATGTGGCTGACGTCGAACAGCCCCGCGTCGGAGCGCGTGTGAAGATGCTCCTTCAGGACGCCCATCGGATATTGCACGGGCATCTCATAGCCCGCGAAGGGCACGATCTTGGCGCCCAGTTCCACATGCAGATCGTAAAAGACCGTACGCTTCAGGTCGGCCATTGCCGCCCTCCCCTTGTCACGCCGGTCGATAGTACCCCGGCACCGTTTCCGGACAGGCTTGTCCTGTCCGCTCCGATGCCCCCTCTGTCCTTCCGCCTGAGATCGTTATCCCTTCGGCGCCCCGGATCAGGTCCGGGGTCTCTCCAGAGTTCCGCTGCCAGGACGGTCCTTGCGCCTGAGAGTTTACCGGGGCGGTTGCTCCTTCGGCACCGGCACAGGCGTAAACACCTGACCGGATTCTCCCGATCCTGACGGGCGCTGGATAGCCGACAAACGGGGGACGAGGCAAGGGGTATGCGACGGTATGCGGCAGAATGCTGAAGGAAAGCGACATTTCGCCGGACGGATTGCCCCGGCTGCGGCCAAAATCCTTCGAAGGATTTTGGCAAGATTTTTCGAAAAATCTTGCCTCGCCCGGGCCTTAGGCCCAAAGCAGGAGCCCGGTGTCGCTTGCCCACCAGTCGGGCCGGGTCGCCGCTATCCGCGCCCGGGCGGTGGCGGCCTCCTGCGGCGCGGCGAAAAGGCCGAAGCAGGTTGCCCCCGAGCCGGACATCCGCGCCAGGCGGCAACCGGGCTGGGCGGACAGCGCCTGAAGGACCTCGCCGATCACCGGCGCGATCCGGCGCGCGGGCGCCTCCAGATCGTTACGCTGATCGGCCAGAAAGGCCGCGAGAGTGTCGAATGTCCGAAGCGCGGGCAGAGGATCGGCCATCGGTGGCCCGTCGCGGCGGTCAAGATCGCGGAACACTGCGGGGGTGGGAACGCCGGTGCCGGGATTGACGAGAACCATCCAGAACGGCGGCAGGCCATCGACCGGTTCAAGCCGCTCGCCCACCCCCCTCATGCGCTGCGGGCGCGGGTCGAGGCAGACCGGCACATCGGCGCCAAGCGCCAGGATCGCCGCCGCATCCGGCAGCGGCTTGCCGGTCAGCCGGGCCATGGCGCGCAGTGTCGCCGCCGCGTCCGACGAGCCCCCGCCGATGCCGGAGGCAACCGGCAGATGCTTTTCCAGCCGCAGGGCCGCGCCACTCACACCCATCATCCGCGCGGCCTTCATCACCAGATTGTCCGGTCCCGCCGTCAGCCCGGCCGCCATCGGCCCGGCAATCTCCAGCGTGAGATCCTCCGCCGGCCCGGCGCGGACAAGATCGCCGACATCCGCGAACACGACCAGGCTGTCCAGCAGGTGATAGCCGTCCGCCCGCCGTCCGGTGACGTGAAGCGTCAGGTTGATCTTGGCGGGGGCAAAGGCCTCAGTTGCCATTCTTGGTGACGGCAAGCGGCTCTGATCCTTCTTCCTTCAGAACCAGATCCAGCCCGACTTCCAGCTTGCGGCGGATGCGGTTCGCCTCTTCCTCGCTGTCGGGCTTGAAGGACAGCGCGCGCTTCCACTGGAATTCCGCCTCGCGCTTGCGCCCGACCGCCCAATAGACGTCGCCCAGATGATCGTTCACCACCGGATCGACCGGCATGAGCTCGATCGCGCGCTCCATCTCGGCTTCCGCTTCCGGATAGCGGCCAAGCCGGTAGAAGGCCCAGCCCAGACTGTCGCTGATCGCGCCATCGTCGGGCCGCGCCTTCGCGGCCTTCTCGATCATGGCAAGCGCCTCGTCGAACTTCACCTTCTTTTCCAGAAGCGAATAGCCGAGATAGTTGAGGACAGACGGCTGATCGGGGCTGAGGTCGAGCGCCTTGCGGAAATCCGCCTCTGCCGCCTGCCACTGATCCAGCCGTTCATGGCAGATGCCGCGCGCGTAATAGAGGCCCCAGAAGTCCTTCGCATCGCCCTCGACCAGCGCCAAGGCGCGATCATAAGCCTCGGCGGCTTCGCTGAAACGCTCGTTGCGGCGCAGCACATCGCCCAGCGAGGCCCAGATCGCGATCCGGTCCGGCGCCGCACGTGACAGCTGTTGAAGGACCTCGACGGCCGCATCGGTCTTGCCTTCGGCCAGCAGCGCCTCCGACCGGCCGAGTTCCGCCGCCAGATGATCGGGGCTTGCCGGGTCGATCGCCTGATAGACATCGATGGCCAGTTCGTGCTGTTCCTGCCGTTCGAGCATGTCGGCGGCGACGAGCGCCGCCTCGCTCAGATCGGGCCGCAGATGAAGCGCGGTGCGCGCGAAGAGCAGGACGTCGATCTCGGATGACACGTCGCCCGGCCGCAGATCGTTGGCGAGTGCGGAGGCGATGGCAAAATAGACCTCTGCAATCCCGTCCATCGGCGAGCGGATCAGATCGAAGGGCACCGATTTGCCCGCCGAGAGTTCGGCGCGCAGGGGGGCGATCATCGGATCGGCTGTCTCTGCCCCGAAAATCTTGTCGATCAGTTCCAGCGCATCCTTGTTGCGCTCCAGCTGGCTCAGGACCTGCGCATGCGCGACGACCGAACGGCGGGTGGCATTGATCGGCCCGGCCTCTTCGCCCGACAGGATCCTGTCCGCGCCTTCAAAATCGCCGACGGAGGCAAGCGCCAGCGCCTTGTTGTAAAGCGCGAGCGATGCGATCTGCGGCTGCTTCACCAGCGCGTCGAACGCAGCCAGCGCATCCGACATCTGGCCATTGCCGAGGATCGACCAGGCGCGCAGGAACCCGTCGGCGAGCGGGCCGGAGCTTTTGCCCGCGTCCAGTGCCGCGATCACGCCCGGATAGTCGCCTGCGCGCACCTTGGTCGCCAGGATCGCCATGTCGGCGATCGGGCTTTTGACACCGGCACCATCAAGCGCCTCTGCCATCGGCTGCCCCTTGTCGAACGCCCCGATCCCGAGCTGGGCAAGGAGAGCGTTTTCCTGCAGTTCCGCATTCGTCGGGTCGCTGACCAGCGCCTGGGTGAAATAGGCCGCCGCCGCCTTGTAATCGGCGTGGATGCTCGCCACCCGGCCGGCGAGGTAGGGGCCCGCACCCCCGTCGGCCAGAGCGACAGTGGCGCCGCCGAGAAGCAGGGCGATCAGCGAAACGGAACGCAGAAGACGCAAGGCTCACTCCCTCATTCAGGCCAAGGAAACCTAGTGCGCCACGGCGGCCAAGGCAATGCGGGTATCCCGCACCTTTTCGCGATCCGGACAGACGGCAGGGTCGGGCGCGCGGGAAACTGCGCGCCCGGCTCGGGTCACATGTTGGGATAGTTCGGCCCGTCGCCGCCCTGCGGGGTCGTCCAGACGATATTCTGGCTCGGGTCCTTGATGTCGCAGGTCTTGCAATGGACGCAGTTCTGGAAATTGATCTGGAACCGCGGGCCGCCCTCGCCTTCCAGCACCTCATAGACACCTGCCGGGCAGTAGCGCTGTGCCGGTTCGTCATACTCGGGCAGGTTGACCGAGACCGGAACCGACGGGTCCTTGAGCTTCAGATGGCAGGGCTGGCTTTCGGAATGGTTGGTCGCGGCGAAGGCGACGTTGGTCAACCGGTCGAACGACAGAATGCCATCGGGCTTGGGATAGTCGATCTTCGGAAAATCCTTGGCCTTGCCGGTGGCCTTGGCGTCGGACTTGCCATGGCGCAGCGTACCGAAGAGCGACAGGCCGAAGAGGTTGTTCGTCCACATGTCGAGCCCGCCGAACGCCAGCGAGGCGATCATGCCCCAGCGCGACCACATCGGTTTCACGTTGCGCACGCGCTTCAGGTCCTTGCCGATGGCGCCGGTACGGACCTCGGCCTCGTAATCGGCCAGTTCGTCGCTTTGCCGCCCCGCCGAGATCGCCGCATGCGCGGCCTCGGCCGCCGCCTTGCCCGACAGCATCGCATTATGGTTGCCCTTGATGCGCGGCACGTTCACGAGGCCGGCCGAGCAGCCCAGAAGCGCCACACCCGGCGCGACCATCTTCGGGATCGACTGCCAGCCGCCCTCGCTGATCGCCCGCGCGCCATAGGCCACGCGCTTGCCGCCCTTCAGAAGCTCCGCCACCATCGGATGGTGCTTGAAGCGCTGGAATTCCATGTAAGGATAGAGGTGGGGGTTTTCGTAGTTCAGATGGACGACGAAGCCCACATAGACCTGGTTGTTTTCCAGATGATAGATGAACGACCCGCCGCCCGCATTCTTGCCGAGCGGCCAGCCCATCGTATGGGTGACTGTGCCTTCCTTGTGCTTGGCGGGGTCGATCTCCCAGATTTCCTTCATGCCGAGGCCGAATTTCTGCGGGCAATGGCCCTTCGACAGGTCGTATTTCGCCATCACTTCCTTGGCGAGCGAGCCGCGCACGCCTTCGGACAGGAAGACATATTTACCATGCAATTCCAGCCCCGGCTCGTAGCTCGGGCCGGGCGTGCCGTCGGGGTTCTTGCCGAACTCGCCCGCGACGACGCCCTTCACCTCGCCATCCGCGCCATAGACCAGTTCGGATGCCGCCATGCCGGGGAAGATCTCGACGCCCAGCCCCTCGGCCACCGTCGCCATCCAGCGGCAGACATTCGCCATCGAAACGATATACTTGCCATGGTTCGACATCAGGGGCGGCATCGGCCAGTTCGGAATGCGCATCTGGCCCGCAGGCCCGAGGATGTAGAAATTGTCCTCATGCACCTCGGTCTTGATCGGCGCGCCCATCGTGCGCCAGTCGGGCAGAAGCGCGTCGAGACCGGACACGTCCAGAACCGCGCCCGAGAGGATATGCGCGCCAACCTCGGAGCCCTTTTCAAGAAGAACCACCGACCGGTCGGGATCGAGCTGCTTCAGCCGGATCGCCGCCGACAGGCCCGCCGGGCCGCCCCCGACGATCACGACATCATATTCCATCGCTTCGCGCACGATCTCTGTCACGGTTCTGTCCTCATGCGGTCCCGGCCAAAGGCCGATTGTCTATCACCAGCCCCTGTAGCCCAGCCATGGGGCGCTGGCAATTCCTGCGCGCGCAACTTTCTTGCTGCGACGTGACGGATTCGCGACAATATCTGCCGCATGCAGACGGCATGTTCGCCCAGCCGCCGACGCCCGGACCCGGCTATTGACTTTCGATGTGCAACGCGGGTTAACAACTGTCTGACTGGCAAGATTGATCCTACCGACGGACGATATGGAAAAAATCCCGATGACGCGGGCCGGGTTTGGCGCGCTTGACGATGAATTGAGGGCCCTGAAATCGGTGGAGCGCCCCGCTGTGATCCGCGCCATCGCCGAGGCGCGCGAACATGGCGACCTTTCGGAGAACGCCGAATATCACGCCGCGCGCGAGCGTCAGAGCTTTGTCGAGGGCCGGATCAAGGAGCTTGAGGCGCTTCTGTCGCTGGCCGAGGTCATCGACCCCTCGAAGCTCTCGGGCTCGATCAAGTTCGGGGCGACGGTGACTGTCGTCGACGAGGACAGCGACGAGGAAAAGACCTATCAGATCGTGGGTGAGGCCGAGGCCGATATCGAACGCGGGCTTCTGAATATCCGCTCGCCCCTCGCCCGGTCGCTGATCGGCAAGGATGTGGGCGACACGGCGGAAGTCCGCACGCCCGGCGGTGAAAAGAGCTACGAAATCCTGAGCATCCAGTATATCTGATCGCTCAAGGAGGCATCGATGTCCGATCAGCCGCAGGATCGCACCGGCCCGCAGGCGCTGGACCTCGGGCGCTTTGAGCCGCCTCCGGCGGCGCGCCGCTTCGCGCCCACCGACCTGATAGCGGGGGCGGTGACGCTCGTGTGGCTCGCGCTCGTGGGGCTGTTCTTTCTCTTCTCGGGCGGTACGGATGCGGCGGGGCGCTTCAGCACGCTGATGGTGCTCTTGGCCATCGTTCTGCCTGTCGCGCTGATCTGGATGGCTGCTGCAACCGCGCGGGCGACCAGCACGCTCAGGACCGAAACCCAAAGGCTGCAGGCGACACTCGACATCCTGCGCACCACGCTCGTCCAGCAGTCGATGGCGCCGCGTCCCTCGGTCGAGAAGCGCCTGGAAGAGATCGCGCAGGCCGCGCGCATGGCAGAGACCGCGCTCGCCACCTTCACCTCGCGGCGCGACGCCGAGGCGACAGAACCGTCAGCCGACCGCAAGGCGGCGCTGGTGCCCGCCCGCCCGGCCCGCCCCGATGAGGAACAGCCAGCTCTCGCACTCGGCACGCCGGGCGAGGAGAACCCCGCGCCGGTTTCGGTGCAGGATTTCGTCCGCGCGCTGAATTTCCCTGAAAGCCAGGACGACCGCGACGGGATCCTCGCGCTGCGCCGCGCGCTCGAGGATCGCAACCTCGCCAAGCTGATCCGCGCCGCGCAGGATATCCTGACCCTTCTCGGCCAGGACGGTATCTATATGGACGATATCAAGGCCGACCGCGCCAAGCCCGATCTCTGGCGGCGCTTCGCCCAAGGTGAACGCGGCAAGACCATCGCCGCGCTGGGCGGGGTGCGCGACCGCTCCAGCCTTGCGCTCACCGCAGGACGGATGCGGCAGGACACGGTCTTCCGCGATACCGCGCACCATTTCCTCAGGCAATTCGACAAGACGATTGCCGAGTTCGAGAAGAATGCCTCGGATCAGGAGCTTGTGGCGCTGTCTGACACGCGGACCGCGCGTGCCTTCATGCTGCTCGGCCGGGTGACCGGCACGTTCGACTGACCCTACCCAAGGTAACGGGCGGCGGCGGCCAGTTCCTCGACAGTATTCGCGTTCATGAATGGATCGGGCTCGGTCGCGGCGAAGGTGGCGCGTACGGCGCCGACACTTTCGGCCCAAAACCCGAGCCGCCGTTCAGCACTGCCAAGCGCCGCTTCGAGCGACATATTCAGCGATACGGGCCAAAGGCCGACTGTCGGATGGGCACGGCCCGCGCTTTCGGCGATGGCAGGCCCGCCGTCGCCTGCGAGCATCAGCAGCGCCACCAGATCGCCGGGGATGAACGGCGTATCGACCGCCATCGTCGCCAGATGGCTGGCACCTGCGGCCTTGGCCCAGATCAGCCCCGCCAACAGACCCGCCATCGGCCCCGCCCCGCCGCGGTCGGCATCGGCCAGGACCGGAAGTCGAAACCCATCGAAGCGCGAGGGATCGCCGTTGGCGGAAATGGCCAGCGACTCGACCTGCGGTTCGAAGCGCGTAACCGCATTGGAGAGCAGCGTTCCCGGCCCGAACGGCAACAGTGCCTTGTCAACGCCGCCCATCCGCCGCCCTGCGCCGCCCGCAAGAATAAGGCCGAAGATGCGCATGCCTGCCGCCCTTCCGCGCCGACGGACGCAATTTACGGGGTCGCGACCAGTTGTTCGACCAGAAGCGGTTTGTTGTCGTCCGGGCTGTCGTCGGTGTATTTCAGTGTCACCACGCCAGGCAGTTCGGCGAAGCTCTTCATGATCTTGCCCGGGAAGTAACTGCGATTTACCGATTCAAAGCCCGGAAGATCGCGCAGGATCGCGCTGATCGACGTGCCGCACAGGGCCTTGCCGACCGCGCCATTGCCCTCGGCCCGGCGGATCGCCAGTTCGGCGACCTCGGGGCTGACCAGCACCGTCTGCTTGACCACATAGTAGGTCTCGCGCGCGTGGTAATCGATGTAATATTGCTCCATCCGCGGCGTGATGCCGTAGTGCAGGTCGTTGCGCTCGGGCGCGGCCGGATTGGTCCAGGTACCGGCCGGATCGAAGACCACCCGCTGGCTGCCGTTGATCAGAAGGCCGGAATGCGCGCCTTCGCCACCGAGCGTGCGGACCACGGTGATGAGCGAGATTGACGGCGGCTCTGACGAGACATAGCGCGCCCGCGCCACGGCTTCGTCGGGCGCCCAGACGGGTTCCGCGCAATTGGCAAGGAACAGCGGCAGAATCAGGACAAGCAGCAACCGACGCATCAGATCACACCAAACCGGCTGTTCAGGCGTTCACGAGCGCCATGAAGATCAGGACGCCGATGATCACCACCGTTGCCCATTTTGTGAAGGTCACGAACCCCGCGAAGGTCTGTTCCTGCGCCTTGATGTTCATGCTGCCGGGCTTGTGCTCTGCCATGATCCTTGTCCCTTCCGGTTGGTCGCGGTGGATTTAGCCTATTCCGTCTGCCCTGTCACGGGCCTGTCGCCGCCGTTCACGAACCTTTGGCGGTCTTGGTCTTTCCGGCCTTCTTCTTCGGTGCCAGTTCTGCGGCGAGGCGGAAGCCGATCCGGCGTGGTTCCTCGATCTCTGGCGCCCTGGTCATGGCGCGCAGCATCACGTTCAGCTGGGTTACGTGCTGGATCAGCTGGGTGCGGTTTTCCTCTTCGTCGCGGCCATAGAAAGTGACGATATCGGGGGCGAAATAACCGATCCCCTCGATCCGCATCACGCCCGTTTCGCTGCCCGCAAAGCCCATCGCCACCTCGTGCGCGTCGTCCAGCCGTTCCTCGAAATTCTTGATGTACAGGATCAGCCGTTCATAGGCCCATTGGGCAGGGCTTTTCTCGTCCACCGGTTCGCCCGCGATCCCGGCGGGCAGGGGCAACATCTCGGCCGTGGGCGGCAGGTCGTCGCAGGCAGGTGCCACACGGGCGCGCGGCAGGGCGGCGGCCTCCATCGCCTCTGCCGAGGTCATGATCGTCTCGGCCATGTCGCGCGGCCTCAGATCTCGGGGTTCCTTGCGGCCTGCCATCGGTCGACGCCTCCCTCATCGCGCGCTCTCGTCACCTGTCCTGACTTCCACAGATGATTGAGATGCGCAACCGCCTCGACCAGCGCCAGCCCATATTCGCCCTCGCCGATCTCGCGCTTGTAGAGGGGGGCGAAACACTCGACCGCCGTGCGCGGCCGGTCGAGATGGGAAAGAAGCCGGGCAAGCGCGCCTTCATGGTTCTCGATCATCTGGCGCAGGCGAAAGGGCAGGCCCCGGAACGGCAGCTTGTGGCCCGGCAGCACCAACTGGCGCTCGGTCGCATGGGGCAGGAAGGCGCGGCAGCTGTCCAGCCAGTCGGCGACCGGATCGGCCAAAGGTTCGGTCGCATAGACGCCGAGGTTGGGCGAGATGCCGGGCAGAAGCTGGTCGCCGCCGATGACGATCTCGCCGTCCTCGGACCAGAAGGTCGCCTGCTCGGGCGCATGGCCGTTGCCGATGCGGACCTGCCAGTCGCGCCCGCCCATCGTGATGCGGTCGCCTTCCGCGATCCTTGTGAAGCCCAAGGGCATCGGCTCCACCACATCGGCGAAGTTGAAGGGACGTTCGCCCGCGCGGCGGGCAAGAAGCGCGCCGTCCATCCCCGCCGCCCGCCAGAAGGCGAGCGTCTCGGGCAGCGGCAGCGCCTGTTCGTCCAATGTCAGCATGCGGGCGAAGAGCCAGGCAGTGCGGGTGGTGACCAGTTCGGCGCCCCGCGCCTGAAACCAGCCCGCAAGGCCGATATGGTCGGGGTGGTGGTGCGTCACCACGACCCGGCGGACCGGGCGCCCGCCCAGGGGACCGGCGATGATCTCTTCCCAGATCGCCTTCGTCTTGCGGCTTCGCAGCCCCGTGTCGATCAGCGTCCAGCCATCGCCATCGTCCAGCGCGTAGACATTCACATGGTCAAGCGCCATCGGCAGCGGCAGGCGCAGCCACAGGATGCCCGGAGCGATCTCGATGGCGCCGCCGGGCGCGGGCGGCGCGGCGAAAGGCTGGCTCAGGCCCGACGCTGGCGCGGGCTGGTCCATCACGCTTCCAGATCGTCGGGCGACAGGGCGTAAAGCCCGTCCGCCCCCGCGCGTGCCTCAGCCAGTGCGGCTGCATGATCGGGCAGAAGCCGCGCCATGTAGACGGCTGCGAGCCGCGCGCGCGTCGAAGACGCGCCAGCCACGCGTGCAGCCTTCAGATGGTAATGTGCGCCAAGCACCCGGCCGAAGGCGCGGGCATAGGGAACCGCACCCGCGAACCGGTCCTGCATCGGCCGGCCAAGCAGTGTTTCGGTCGCCTCGCGCAGGTTCTGCGCGGCGGACCAGACCTCTTTCGACAGGGCGGGCAGTGCCGCCCGCGCCGCCTCGGCGCCCGCGTCGATCTCGTCGAGCAGACGAAAGGCCGCCTCGCCCTGATCCATCATCTTGCGGCCCACGAGGTCCATCGCCTGGATGCCATTGGTGCCTTCGTAGATCGGCGTGATCCGCACGTCGCGCAGATATTGCGCCGCGCCGGTTTCCTCGATGAAGCCCATGCCGCCGTGGATCTGCACGCCCATGTCGGCGACCCGGCAGCCCACGTCGGTGCCGAAGCCCTTGGCGATCGGGGTCAGGAGCGCGCCGCGCGCCGCCCAGTCGGCCGCGCCGATGGCCTTGGCCATGTCCAGCGCGCCCGCACAGGCCAGCGCGATGGCGCGGGCTGCGAAGATCTCGGCCTTCATCGTGGCCAGCATGCGCCGCACGTCGGCATGGTCGATGATCGGCCCCATCTGCTGGCGCTCGCGCGCATAGGCGAGCGCTTTCTGGAAGGCGGCCTCGGCCATACCCACGCCCTGCACGCCCACCGCAAGACGGGCGTTGTTCATCATGGTGAACATCGCCGCCATGCCCTTGTGCGGCTCGCCGATCATCCAGCCTGTCGCGCCCTCATAGGCCATCACGCAGGTGGGCGAGCCATGGATGCCAAGCTTGTGTTCAAGGCTCACGACCTTAAGGCTGTTGGGCTTGCCCGGTTTGCCGTTTTCGTCCGGCAGGTATTTCGGCACGAGGAACAGCGAGATACCCTTCGTGCCGCTTGCCCCGTCGGGCAAGCGGGCAAGCACCGCGTGGCTGACGTTCGCGAAGGCGTCGCTGTCGCCCCAGGTGATGAATATCTTCTGCCCGGTGATCGCGTAAGTGCCGTCGCCGAGAGGTTCGGCCTTGGTGCGCAGGGCGCCGACGTCTGAGCCCGCCTGCGGTTCGGTCAGGTTCATCGTGCCCGACCATTCGCCCGAGATGAGTTTCGGCAGGTAGAGCGCCTTCAACTCCTCGCTCGCGTGCGCCTCCAGCGCCTCGATCTGGCCCTGGGTCAGGAGCGGGTTGAGCTGCAGCGCGAGGCAGGCGCCCGACATCATGTCCTGCACCGCCATGTTGAGAAGCTGCGGTAGGCCCATGCCGCCATGCTCCGGCCCGGCAGAGAGGCCGATCCAGCCGCCTGCCCCCCATTGCCCGAGCGCCTCGGCAAAACCGGGCGAGGAGCGGACGATGCCGTTTTCCAGACGCGCGGGCGTAAGGTCACCAGCTCGGTTCAGGGGCGCGATCACCTCGTCGCACATCCGCGCCGCTTCGGTCAGGACCGCCTGCGCGGTTTCCGGGGTCGCGTCCGCAAACCGCTCGGTCGCGCTGATCTCGGCCAGCGGTACGATATGGTCGAGGATGAAGGTGACCTCGTTCACCGCGGATCTGTAGGACATCTTTTCCCCTCGCCTTGGCAACCGGCGGCATAGCGCGTAAATCAGGGCGCAGCATCACGAAATGGCGCCGGTTTCACCCATCATTGCCGCTGGGTCAGGCGCCCGCAACCCGCAACGCAGCGTCACGGATACTCTTGACCGAGCTTCTTTCCCCCAGCGCCGAAGGCCTCGGCCGCGCCGCCCGCCATCTGGCTGAGGGGCGCCTCGTCGCCTTCCCGACCGAGACAGTCTATGGCCTGGGCGGCGACGCGCGCGACGACCGGGCGGTGGCGTCGATCTTCGCGGCCAAGGGGCGACCCGCCTTCAACCCGCTCATCGTCCATGTCCCGGATATGAGTGCTGCCGCGCGGCTGGCGGTCTTTTCCGATCAGGCGCTGCGGCTCGCCGCGGCCTTCTGGCCCGGCGCGCTGACGCTCGTCCTGCCGATGCGGGACGACAGCGGCCTGTCTCCGCTTGTCTCCGCCGGCCTGCCGAGCGTGGCGATCCGCATGCCCGCCCATCCGGTTGCGGTGGCATTGCTTCATGCTTTCGGCGGCCCGGTCGCGGCGCCCTCGGCCAACCCGTCGGGGCGGATCAGCCCGACCCGGGCTGATCATGTGATGGACGGTCTGGGCGAACGGATCGCGGCGGTGATCGACGGCGGCGCCTGTATGGTCGGAGTGGAATCGACCATCGTCGGCCTTTCACCGCGCCCCACGCTCCTGCGCCCCGGGGGCATTCCGGCCGAGGCGATCGAGGATTGTCTCGGTGTTCCGCTCGCCGCGCCCGATCCCGCGCCCGCCCGCCCGAACGCGCCGGGCCAGCTTTCCAGCCATTATGCGCCTGCGGCCGCGGTCGCGCTTGGCGTGACCGCCCCCGATCCGGGCGATGTATGGATCGGCTTCGGGCCGCTTTCCGGGGCCAGCGGGCTAAACCTGTCACCGACCGGTGATCTGGTCGAGGCGGCGGCGAACCTCTTCCACTACCTGCGCGCGGCTGACCGCCGCGCCGGACCCGACGGCCGGATCGCGGTCGCGCCCATCCCTGAAAAGGGCCTCGGCCGCGCGATCAACGATCGCCTCCGCCGCGCCGCCGCGCCGCGCTGACGGTCAGGGCGATCGGGCCGTTCAGGCGTTTCCTGCGGTCGCCGACAGTGAAAACGGATCGACGCCGATCGACTTCAGCGCCGATGTCCATTTCCGCTTGTCCGGCAGTCCGAAGATCAGTTCCTCATCGGCATCGCAGGTGAGCCAGCCATTGTCGCGGATCTCGCCCTCGAGCTGACCCGGACCCCAGCCTGCATAGCCGAGCGCCAGCATTGACCGCTCCGGCCCCGCGCCCTCGGCCAATGCCTGCAGGATATCGAGCGTCGCGGTCATGCCGAACCGGTCGTCCACCCGCAGAGTCGAGCCCTCTCCCTCGTAGTCGCCCGAATGCAGCACGAAGCCGCGCGCATGTTCGACCGGCCCGCCGAAATGGACGCGGATGTCGCGGGACCGGTCGCCGCGCGGGATGCCGAGCTGCTTGAGAAGCGCATCGAAGCGCAAGTCGGGTGCGGGCTTGTTGACGATCAGCCCCATCGCCGCTTCGGGCGTGTGGACGCAGAGGAAGACCACGCTATGTTCGAAGCGCGGATCGCCCATGCCCGGCATCGCGATCAAGAGTTTGCCCGTCAGGTCCATGCCCACTCTCCTTGCCCCGATGATCGCGCCTGCCCGCCGCGAATGCAAGCCGGGCGCCGGCGCCGATGACGGGGGCTTGACGCGGAAGTGATTTCCCTTGGCTCCGGTTCGTCCTATCTAGGTCGCATGACCCCACGGACCCTGCACATCGCTGCCCTCGTTCTTGCTGCCATCCTGTCGGGCGGCCCGTCGGCCGCGCAGACTCTGCCGCAGGACCTGATCCGCGCCGAAATCCTGCCCGGCTGGCAGACCGCAGACGGCACGCGGATGGCGGCGCTGCATCTGACCTTCGCGCCGGGCTGGAAGACCTACTGGCGCAGCCCCGGCGAGGCGGGCATCCCGCCGGAGTTCGACTGGTCGGGCTCGCAGAATGTCAGTTCGGTCCGCCTGCTCTGGCCGCGCCCAGAGGTCCATGAAATCTCCGGATACCGGACGCTCGTCTACCCCGGGGAGCTCGTCCTTCCCGTCGAGATCGTCGCGGCGGCGCCCGGCCAGCCGGTCACGCTTTCGGCCAGCGTCAACCTGGGCATCTGCGACGAGATCTGCGTGCCGGTCAGCTTTGCGGTCAAGGCCGACCTGTCCGGCACCTCCGCGCCCGATCCGGCGATCCGCGCGGCGCTGTCCCGGATGCCCGACGATGCTTCGGGGCGGGGCCTTCCTGCCGCGCACTGCTCGGCCGAGCCGATCCGCGACGGGATGCGGCTGACAGCGGATATTCCCTTCCCGGCCGCTGCGCAGGACAGTTTCGCGGTGGTGGAACTGGACGACCGCGCCGTCTGGGTCGCGCCGGTCGAGACCCGGGTCGGCGGGCACGGCATGGTGCAGGTCTCCGACCTGGTGCCCGCGAATGCCAAGCCTTTCGCGCTCAGCCGCTCCGCGGTACGCCTCACCGTATTCAGCGGGGGGGATGTCGTGGAGTTCGACGGCTGCAAGGGCTGAGGCCGTAGAGAGCCTCCTCGTTCACTTCGTTTCTCGTCGGTCGCCCAGCGAGGAGTGCACGAAGTGCTTCGACGAGCCACCCCCCGGCTACTTCCGGCGTTTGTGTTCTTCCAGCCGCGGCATGATCTCGACGAAATTGCAGGGCCGGTGGCGGTAGTCGAACTGCCATCTCAATATCTCGTCCCAGGCGTCCCGGCAGGCCCCCGGACTGCCCGGCAATGCGAAAAGGTAGGTCCCGCCCGCAACCCCGCCCGTCGCGCGGCTCTGGACCGCCGACGTCCCGATCTTCTGCATCGAGACCATGGTAAACACCGTGCCGAACGCCTCGATCTCCTTCTCGTAGACATCGCGGTGCGCCTCGACCGTCACATCGCGGCCCGTCAGGCCCGTGCCTCCGGTCGAGATCACGACGTCGACGCCCGGATCGGCCACCCATTCGCGCAGCTTCGCCGCAATCCCCCCCCGCTCGTCGGGCAGGATCGCCCGATGGGCCAGCACATGGCCCGCCCCCGTCAGCCGTTCGACCAGCGTATCGCCCGACCGGTCCTCGGCCAACCCGCGCGTGTCAGAGACGGTCAGGACGGCGATGCGGACCGGGATGAATTCCTTGGTTTCGTCGATGCGGGTCATTGCGGCGCTTTCAAATCACTATCCGGTTGACGGACGGGCCAAGGTTCATGACGTCGGTCGGTCCGATCCTTCCCCTTGCGCCCCAGTCATCATGGACATGCCCGCACAGAAGCAGGCGAGGCGCCATGCGTCGCGTCGCCGCAAGAACTGCATCCGACCC
Organism: Frigidibacter sp. SD6-1; assembly: GCF_030143255.1. GTDB lineage: Bacteria > Pseudomonadota > Alphaproteobacteria > Rhodobacterales > Rhodobacteraceae > TMP-24. The sequence continues at coordinate 174,212 of NZ_JARJNR010000005.1, read as the reverse complement.
GATGGGACCGAGCTGCGCATGCCGGTCGCATGTCCCTTTCGGCGGCGAATGGCTGACAAGGATGTCAGCCGCCGCAATCGGGGCGAGCATGCCTTGCGCTTCCTCTTCCGTCAGGTCGAACGACCCCCAGGGCAACGGGGGCAAGGGCGGCACCGCCCCGCCGAGACCGGCGATCCGGATGCCGCCGAAGTCGACGGCCGCGCCATGCAGGACCGGAACGCCCGTCGCGCCGCGCAATTCCTCGGCGGTTTCATTGTTGCCGGGGACGAAGAGCGCCTTGTGAGCGATCGGCCCGAACGCCGCCATGAAAGGCTGAAGCCCCTGTCTGCGCGCGGCAAAATCGCCCGCGCCGATCACCAGATCGGCGCTGTCGGCGGCAGCGAGGATCGCGTCGCGGGCCGGGATATCCAGATGCAGGTCCGAGAAGGCAAGGATCCTCATCTCAGCCCCCGAGCCTTGCCTTCACTTCCAGCAGATCCGCCCAGGCCTCGCGCTTGGCCGCGGGGTTCCTCAGAAGATAGGCCGGATGGGTCATCGGCAGGGCCGGGCGGGCGAAGGCCTCGGTCCATTTGCCCCGCAGCCGCAGGATGCCGCGCGTGCCAAGTGCCGCGGCGCAGGGCGTGTTGCCCATCAGGACGATCAGGTCGGGATCGGCGAGGTCTACATGCCGGGTCAGGAACGGCAGCATCATCGCGATTTCCTGCGGGTCGGGGTCGCGGTTGCCGGGCGGGCGCCAGGGCAGGACGTTGGTGATGTAAAGCGCAGTCTCCGCGTCCGGCGCGGTGCGCGACAATCCTATGGCCGCGAACATCCGGTCCAGTAGCTGCCCGGCGCGGCCGACGAAGGGGCGCCCCTCCAGATCCTCGTCCCGCCCCGGCGCCTCGCCGATCACCATCACCCGCGCCGCCGGGTTGCCGTCGGCAAAGACGAAATTCCGCGCGCCCTTCTTCAGGTCACAGTGGTCGTAGGCCGCCTGCGCGGTCGCCAGAGCCGCGAGGTCCGCACTTGCATCCGCCGCCCGTCTGGCCGCCGCGAGCCTATCGACCTCTTCCGCCCTTCTTACCGGTGCCTCCGTGGGCGGTGCGGCCGAGGCGGGCGGAACATCTCGCGCCGCCTTCGGCGCCTCAACCGCCAGCGCATAGCGGTTGACCGGCGCCTCGCCGATAGGCTCGTCGGCGCCCATCTCCATCTGCCATTCCAGAAGGGCGCGGGCGGCGTGAAAATCCATCTCTGCGGCGGGGCTCTGCATGGCGCCACCCTAAGCCTGCGCCGCGCCGGGGTCAAAGCCGAACCCGGTTGCCCCGCGCCCGACCTTTTGCCATAAGCGCCGAAACGGGACGGGAGCCTCCGATGACATTCCGCGCGCGTCACCTCTTGGGCATCGAACATCTAGCGCCGGAGGAGATTCGCACCGTTCTCGATCTGGCGGAAAAATATGTCGACCTGAACCGCCGAACGGTGAAGCAGGCCGATGCGCTGGCCGGTCTCACCCAGATCAACATGTTCTTCGAGAACTCGACCCGCACGCAGGCCAGTTTCGAGCTGGCGGGCAAGCGGCTGGGGGCCGACGTGATGAACATGTCGGTCGCCCATTCCAGCGTGAAGAAGGGCGAGACGCTGATCGACACAGCGATGACGCTGAACGCGATGCACCCGGACCTTCTTGTGGTACGCCATCCCTCCTCGGGGGCGGTGAACCTTCTCGCGTCGAAAGTGAATTGCGCGGTCCTGAACGCGGGCGACGGGCGGCATGAGCACCCCACGCAGGCACTCCTGGACGCGCTGACCATCCGCCGCGCCAAGGGCCGCATCCAGCGTTTGACCGTGGCCATATGCGGCGACATCGCCCACAGCCGTGTCGCCCGGTCGAACCTGATACTCCTCGGCAAGATGGAAAACCGCGTTCGCCTGATCGCGCCGCCCACCCTGATGCCCTCGGGCGTCGCCGAGTTCGGCTGCGAGCTTTACGACGACATGCGCGAGGGGCTGAAGGATGCCGACGTGGTGATGATGCTGCGCCTTCAGAAAGAGCGGATGGACGGCGGCTTCATCCCTTCGGAGCGGGAATATTACCACCGCTTCGGGCTCGACGCCGAGAAACTGTCGTTCGCGAAGGAAGATGCCATCGTCATGCACCCCGGCCCGATGAACCGGGGGGTCGAGATCGACGGAGAGATCGCCGACGACATCAACCGGTCGGTCATCCAAGAACAGGTCGAGATGGGGGTGGCCGTCCGCATGGCCTGCATGGACCTTCTGGCGCGGAACCTCAGGGCCGAGCGCGGCGCGAAGGCGGCGGGGGTGATGGTGTGAGTAAGCGCGAACTATCGGAGAGGCTCTTGGCGCGCCTGATCAGTACCCTGGCGGAGAATGGCGTTTCGCCGACTGAAACCAGCGCGGCCGAATATTTTGAAGATCCTGACTGGGATCAAATCGAGTTCTTCGGCAGCTTGGTCAACTGGCTCGAATCCGAAGGAGTTGTGCGATTGGTTGAATCTCCTTGGATGGGCGATGGGGCAGGTCCGACGTTTTCACTAGTGCTGACCTCGCTAGGGTTTCAGCACTTGGCGCGCACACAGCCTAACGGGTTGACGCTTGTGGAAAACGCAAAGCAGATTGCGGCATCGCCAAACGTTGCATCTACGGCGGGCGAGTTTGTCGGCTCACTGTTGGGCGCGTTTACGAAATCAGTAACGCCGAGCTAGCCCAATGACACTCCACCTCACCAACGCCCGCCTGATCGACCCCGAAGGCCTGACGGAAACCGAAGGCGCGCTGACCATCGAGAACGGCCTCATCGCCGCCCTCAACGCCCCCGCACCGAAGGGCGCGACGATCATCGACTGCGGGGCGAAATGCCTCGCCCCCGGCATCGTCGACATCGGCGTGAAGGTCGGCGAGCCGGGCGAGCGGCACAAGGAGTCCTTCCGCTCCGCCGCCCTTGCGGCGGCGGCGGGGGGCGTGACGACCATTGTCACCCGGCCCGACACCAACCCCGCCATCGACACGCCCGAGGCGCTCGAGTTCGTCAACCGCCGCGCGGCCGAGGCCTCGCCCGTCCGCATCCGCCATATGGCCGCGCTGACCAAGGGCCGACAGGGGCGCGAGATGACCGAGATCGGCTTCCTCCTGGATGCCGGCGCCGTGGCCTTCACCGACTGCGACCATGTGGTGACCGACACCAAGGTCCTCTCGCGCGCCATGACCTATGCGAAATCGCTCGGCGCCCTCATCATCGGCCATCCGCAGGACCCGGGGCTTTCGGCGGGGTCGGCGGCGACCTCGGGCAAGTTCGCCTCGCTTCGCGGCCTGCCCGGCGTCTCGCCGATGGCGGAACGCATGGGCCTCGACCGCGATCTGTCGCTGATCGAGATGACAGGCGTACGCTATCACTTCGACCAGATCACGGTGGCCCGCGCGCTGCCGCCCTTGGAACGGGCTCGGAAGAACGGCCTTGATGTGACGGCGGGAACCTCGATCCACCACCTGACGCTCAATGAATTTGACGTCGGCGACTACCGGACCTTCTTCAAGGTCAAGCCGCCCTTGCGGTCCGAGGACGACCGGCTTGCCATCGTCGAGGCGGTGGCCTCGGGGCTGATCGACATCATCTCGTCCATGCACACGCCGCAGGACGAGGAGAGCAAGCGCCTGCCCTATGAGGAGGCGGCATCGGGTGCGGTGTCTCTTGAGACCTTCCTGCCCGCCGCGCTGCGCCTCTATCACGCGGGGCAGCTGACGCTGCCGCAACTTTTCCGCGCGATGTCGCTCAATCCCGCGAAGCGCCTCGGCCTGCCGCAGGGGCGGCTTTCGGTCGGCGCGCCCGCCGATCTTGTGCTCTTCGACCCGGACGCGCCCTTCGTGCTGGACCGCTTCACTCTGAAATCCAAGTCCAAGAACACGCCCTTTGACGGGGCGCGGATGGAAGGTAAGGTTCGGGCCACATTCGTGGGCGGCCAGCAGGTTTTCGGGACGGGAGCATAACATGCCTTTGGTCACCTCGGGCGCGGGCCTTCTGATCCTGGTCGCAGCACTTGGCTATCTGCTCGGTTCGATCCCCTTCGGGGTTCTGGTGACGAAGGCGCTCGGCCTTGGCGATCTGAGGAAGATCGGCTCGGGCAACATCGGCGCAACGAACGTGCTTAGGACCGGGAACAAGGCGGCGGCACTCGCCACGCTCCTCCTCGATGGCGGCAAGGGCGCGGCGGCGGTGCTGATCGCCCGCGCGCTCGCGGCGGAGGATGCCGCACAGGTCGCGGGCGGGGCGGCCTTCCTTGGCCATCTCTTCCCGGTCTGGCTCGGGTTCCGGGGCGGCAAGGGGGTCGCCACCTTCCTCGGCACGCTGCTGGCGCTTGCCTGGCCCGTGGGTCTTGCCGCCTGTGCGACCTGGCTCGCGACCGCCATCATCGGCCGCATCTCCTCGCTCTCCGCCCTCGTCGCGGCGGCGCTGGCGGCGGTATGGGCCGGGTTCCTTGGCCATCCCGAAATGATCTGGCTGACCGTCGCGCTGGCAACGCTGGTCTTCTGGAAGCATCTGCCGAACATCGAACGGATCAAGGCCGGGACCGAACCGCGGATCGGCCGGAAGTGACCGACCCGTTCCGGGCGGCGCTCGACCGCATTCCCGACGGCTACAGCGAAGGTCTGTACGAAGGGCGCCGCTGGCGGGTTGAGAAGACCCGCCATTCGGGAGGCCGAAGCCTGAAGCTCTTCGCGCGGGACCTCGGCGGGCAGGATTTCGTCAGCCTCAACCTCTACCACCTCGCGCATGGCGACCTTCTCAAACCCTGCGAGATGCCGGAAGCGAAGGTGCGCGCCTTTGTACTGGGCTTCATGCCCGCGCTGGCGCGATCCAGGCCGTGATCAACAGCGAGGAGAGCACGCAAGGGCTCGACGAGCGGCCCCGCGGTTCCGGTCAGAGCGCCGCCGCCGTGTAAAGCCGGGTCAGATCGCCCTGCCAGTCGCCGCGATAGAGGTCGAGCCAGCGATCCGCCTGAACCTTGCCGGTCCTGAGGTTTTCCATCAAGGGCGCCAGATGTACCTCTTCGCCGAGCCCGCGCGCGGCGAGACCGGCATGCGACAGCCCCACGGCCGCGCGCGCCAGATCGCAAAGCTTCACGCCGCCCGCCTCGCCCTCGAGTGCCGAGACGGAGGCGGCAACGCGCAAGCCTTCGCGCGTCTCCGCATCAAGGCCCTTCACCAGATCCCAGGCGGCATCAAGGGCGGTCTGGTCATACATGAGCCCGACCCAGAAGGCGGGCAAGGCCACGATATGGGCGGCATCGCCCACGTCCGCACCGCGCATCTCGATGAACTTCTTCACCCGAGCCTCGGGGAAGACCGTGGTCATGTGATCGGCCCAGTCGGAAAGCGTGGGCTTTTCGCCGGGCAGGGCGGGCAGTTCGCCCTTCAGGAAATCCCGGAACGACTGGCCGCGCGCATCCACGTAATGCCCGTCGCGATAGACGAAATACATCGGCACATCGAGCACCCAGTCGACGTAGCGCTGATAGCCCATTCCCTCCTCGAAGGCGAAAGGCAGCATGCCGGTGCGGCTGTCGTCGAGGCTGCGCCAGATGCGGCTGCGCCAGCTGCGATGACCGTTCGGCGTGCCCTCGAAGAAGGGCGAGGAGGCGAAAAGCGCCGTCGCGACCGGCTGCAAGGCGAGCGCCACGCGCAGCTTCTTCACCATGTCGGCCTCGGACGAGAAGTCGAGGTTCACCTGCACCGTGCAGGTCCGGTACATCATCTGCGTGCCATGGGTGCCGACCCGCCCCATGTAGTCGGTCATCAGCCGGTAGCGGCCCTTCGGCATCATCGGCATGTCCTCATGCCGCCAGATCGGCGCCGCGCCGACGCCGAAATGGGCGATGCCGAGCGGTTCGGCCACCGCCTTCACTTCCGCCAGATGCGCCTCAAGCTCTGCCCTGACCTCATGGACCGAAGCGAGCGGCGCGCCGGACAGTTCGAACTGCCCGCCGGGCTCAAGGCTCACATTAGCGCCATTCTTCGTCAGGCCGATGATCTTGTCCTGCTCCATGACCGGCGCCCAGCCGAACCGGTCGCGCAGCCCTTCCAGAAGTGCGCGGATCGAGCGCGGGCCGTCATAGGGCACCGGTTGCAGCGTATCCGTGAGGTAGCCGAATTTCTCGTGCTCGGTCCCGATTCGCCAATTCTCGTGCGGCTTCTCGCCCGCCGCCATATACTCGGCCAGCTGTTCGAACCGTTCGATCGGGCCGCCGCCGGACTGGGGAATGGACATGACAGCCTCGACCTTCTGGCAATTCAGGGACGGCTAGAGGTGTCGCCCCGCGCGCCCCAAGTCAAGAGCATCCGGAGAGGATCGTCTGTGCGATAATATGACATTTCGTGATCCGTTTCCGTCAGAGGTGCGATTGCGGGCGGCGCCAGAGCGGCAGGGTTTCGACCCCGCGCGCAAGCGCCGCCGACAGCGCGGCCATGTCGAGACCGGGCAGAGTGGCGAAAGCGTCATGCAGCCGCTCGGCACCCTGCGCCTCGACGGGGATGGTCAGGACCTCGCCTGTCGCGGCGCGCAGGCGCCAGTGCAGCGCGCCTTGAAAGCTGGTCAGCCGGATTTCCGCCAGATCGGCCAGCGCCAGATAGCCGCCGAAATTCGGGCCGAGATACCCCACTTGCCCCTCGTCCACCTCGACCATGCCGGGCGCCGCGACTGGCCTGAGGAAGGCAAGCCGCCGGATGGCGACCAACGCCCAAAGCCCGCCGAGCGTGAGAATGAGAAACCCGAGCGGCGCGAGGACATAGCCGCCGTAGGACAGGAGCCAGAGCCCAACGAGGACAATGAAAAGCGCGCTCAGCGCCTCCGACCATCGGCCGAGACGGGCGGCGAGTTCGGGTCGGATCAGGCTCATGCGGCGATCCTTGCGGGAGCGGCGAGAAGAAGCATCGTCATTTCGCCCGTCGGCTCGAAACCGATGGCACGGTAAGCGCGCGCGGCGCCGTCGCTTGCGGCGAACAGCACAGCGCGGCGGATGCCCCGCCCGCCGAGTTCCTCAAGATGCAGCGCAACGGCGGCACGGGCGAAGCCCCGGCCCCTGAGCGCGGGCGGCGTATAGACGCCGCCGATCTGGACGATCCGGTCAAGCGCGGCATTCACACCGGTCATGGCAACCGGCGCGCCGTCGCTCAGAAGCAGCCGGTGACTGCCGCGCGCGAGATACTCGTCGATGTCCGCCGCCGCCGTCTCATCCGCCTTTGCGGGGTCAAGCCCGAGTATCTCGACATGATAGGCGCCCCGCCAGCCGATCAGCCGCGCGCGATCCTCCGCGCGCAGCGGAACCAGTGTCAGCCCCGATCTGTCGGGCATCCGCAGCTGCGAAAGCGCCAGCGCAAAGCCCGGCTCGTCGGTGAACCGCTGCCGGGGCGCACGGTCGAGCCCCAGAGCGGCCGCCAGCGGATGCGCCCAGTCCTTGCGGCCGATCAGCCCGGACACCGCCTCACCGGCGAGATGGGGCCGCAGCCCCGAGACATCCGCCGGTGAGAGGCCGGGGATGACCGGAAAGAGCATGCCCGTCGCGCTCAGCCCCAGCGCGCCGGTGACCCGGGCGCCGCCGCGACGGATCAGGAAGCGCGTGTGATATCGACCGGCCTCGCCCCTTTGCCCCGCCCTGAGGTTCGACAGGGGAAACATCGCCCAGTCGATATGGGCTTCAAGGAAGGCGGCGATCGCTTCGCGATCGCCCGGCACCGCGACCTGCCAGCTCATGCCCGATCGTCCAGCGGATGCCATGCGGCCTCGGTTGCACTGTCGAGCGGTCGCCAATCATAGGGCGCCCGTATGAATTGCGGCTCGATCATTCTGAAATCGCGGATCAACTCCAGTTCAAGCCCGCGCCGCCGGTAAAGCGTGCCACCGAGCGTATCATAGAGCGCCCGCTGCGATGCCTGCCACGCCCCGTCGGTGCCGCTGCCCACAGCCTCGGCAAGCGCCGCCTTCGAGAGGGGCGCCGGGGCACCGGAGGCAAGTCGCAGGCCGCTGGTGCAACCCTTCGCGACAGCGCCCCGGATGACCCGCGTCAGGCCGTCGGCCCGGCCGATCCGGTCCTGCGCGCTATCGTCGTCCAGAAGAATGGTCGCGCTGTCCAGGAACCGTCCGCCAAGCGGCCAGGGACCGGCGTGGGGAAAGAGCGCGAGCGCGGTGAAGAAGGGCGGGCGGCTGATCGCCGTGTAATATTCGCCGACCGCGCCCATCGGAGCGGCAATGCGCACCGCATAGAGGAAATGCGCACCATCGGGGGACAGGGCGCAGCTTTCGGGGACGACATATTTGCGGATCGTCTGGCCATGCTCGAACCGGTCGGTCGCGCGGTCCCAGCCGATCAGATCATACTGCCGGTCGCGGGCGCGACGCAGGATCGCCGCGCTTCGCCCGTCCTGCGCAAAGAAGAGATAGAGCCGGACGTCAGGCGCCTCAGTCACGCCCCGTCCCCCCGCCAGTCGCCCAGATGCGCCTGCCAGAGCGTGAGGAGCGCAAGTGCTGCCGTCTCGGCGCGCAGGATGCGCGGGCCGAGCGCGACCGGCGTCACGAATGGCAAGGCGCGCAGGCGCGCACGCTCCGCGGGCGAAAAGCCGCCTTCGGGCCCGACCAGAAGGGCCGCAGGCCCGGGCGGCAGAGCCGCGAAGAGCGCCGCAGGCGACGATGAGCGGCCCGGTCGATCGTTCTCGCCCTCGCCGTCGGTCGTGGCCTCGTCGGCCCAGAACAGGCGGCGCGCCGGGTCCCAGCCTGCGAGCAGTTTCGACAGGGGCTGCAGGTCGCCGACCTCGGGCAGCCACAGCGCCTCGCATTGCTCGGCCGCCTCGCGGACATGGGCCTCCGCCTTGTCGCGGCGCAGCCGCTCGGCATTGGTGAAATCGGTCTGCACCGGCAATAGTCGCGCGGCGCCGAGTTCCACCGCCTTCTCGACGATGAAATCCGTCCGCGCCTTCTTCACCGGCGCGAATAGAAGCCAGACATCGGGCGGCGCGGTCTGCGCGCGCGTCCGCTCGACGCATTCGACCGACCCGCCGCGTTTGCCCGCCGCCGCGACCCGCGCCAGCCATTCGCCGTCACGCCCGTTGAACAGCAGCACCTCGGCCCCGGGCGAAAGCCGCATCACCCCGAAAAGATAATGCGCCTGCGCCTCCGACAGAGGCAATGATTGCCCCGCCCCGAGGCTACGGTCTACACAGAGTCTGATCTTCGCACCTGCCATGAGGCCGACCTTATGTCCCCGACCGATCCTTTGCCAGAGGGCGCGCCGCCTCAGGGAACCGTCGCCGACGCGGTGCGCGGCAACTGGGTCGACCGCTGGGCGCCCGAAGTCTCGCGCCCCTATCTGAGGCTTTCGCGCGCCGACCGGCCGATCGGGACATGGCTTCTGCTCCTGCCCTGCTGGTGGGGGGTGGCGCTTGCCGCGCTTGGCGACGGCTGGCGGCTTTGGGACTTATGGATCGCGGGCGGCTGTGCGGCGGGGGCCTGGCTGATGCGCGGTGCGGGCTGCACCTGGAACGACATCACCGACCGGCAGTTCGACGCCGCGGTCGCGCGTACCCGGTCCCGCCCGATCCCCTCGGGGCAGGTGAGCGTCGGGCAGGCACTCGTCTGGATGGCCGCGCAGATGGGCTTCGCGGGGCTGGTCGTCCTGACCTACAATTGGGCGACCATCCTTCTCGCCCTCTCCTCGCTCGGCCTTGTCGCCATCTACCCCTATGCCAAGCGCTTCACCTGGTGGCCGCAGCTCTTCCTCGGCCTCGCCTTCAACTGGGGCGTGATCGTCGCCTTTGCCGCCCATGCGGGCTTGCCCGGTGCGCCCGCCATTCTGCTCTATGCCGCCGGGATCGCCTGGACGCTTTTCTACGACACGATCTACGCCCATCAGGACATAGAGGATGACGTGCTGATCGGCGTGAAATCCACCGCGCGGCTTTTCGGCGCCGCGACCGGGCGCTGGCTCGCGCTGTTCCTTGTGCTCACCGTGCTCCTCATGAGCGCCTCGATCCTCCTGACGCTCTTGCCGCAGGAAAAGCCCCTGAAGCTCGCGCTCGCACTCGTAGCGCCCTGGGCGATGGGCTGGCATCTTCTGTGGCAGATGAACCGGCTCGACATCGCCGACGCGGGAAACTGCATGCGAACCTTCCGTACCAACCGGGACGCGGGGCTCATCGCTGCGCTGTTTCTTGCCGTCGCCGCCTTCCTTTGATTGATCCGGGCCGCGCGCGCCCCTAAGGAGATGGGCGAGAGTGATGCAGGTGCGCCGCGTGAAGATCCGCCTTCCCAAGACATTTCCCGCCGAGGCGATCGGCCCGACCGTCTTCGCGGGGGCTGCCCTTCTGTGTTTCCTCCTCTCGATCTGGACGGTCGACGCTGTCGAGCGGTTTTCGCGGCTTGGCGTCCGGCGAGCGGTGCATGACGCAGGTCTTTCCTGGGTACAAATCGACACTGACGGGCTGCAGCTGATCCTGTCGGGCACCGCTCCGACCGAGGCGCTCAGGTTCCGCGCGCTTTCGGTCGCGGGCGAAACCGTCGATTCGACGCGGCTGGTCGATTCGATGACCGTGGCTGCGCAGGCGGAACTGGCCGCACCCGAATTCAACATCGAGATTCTCAGGAACGATGACGGCATCTCGCTGATCGGCCTCGCGCCCTCGACGCTGGCGCGTGACGGGCTGGTCGCCGATCTCGGCGCGCTGGCGGGCGAGGGCGAGGTCACCGACATGCTGGAGACCGCCGATCATCCGGTGCCCGAAGGCTGGGACATCGCTCTGCGCTTCGCGCTCGATGCCTTGAAATCGCTCCCACGGTCGAAGATTTCGGTGACGCCGGGCAAGGTCGCGGTCACCGCCATCGGTGACAGCGCCGACGAGAAACGCCAGATCGAAAGCCGTTTGCGCAAGGCGGCGCCGTCCGGTCTTGCGCTTGCGCTCTCAATCTCCGCACCGCGCCCGGTGATCGCGCCCTTCACCCTTCGCTTCCTGATCGAGGACGGGCAGGCGCGCTTCGATGCCTGCTCGGCCGATAATGACAGGTCGCGTCGCCGCATCCTGCAGACCGCGCTGGATGCGGGGGCGAAGCGGACGGAAAGCTGCACCATCGGCCTTGGCATGCCGACGCCCGACTGGGACGATGCGGTGATGCAGGGTATCCGGGCCGTGAAGACACTGGGTTCGGGCTCCATCACCTTTTCGGATACGAGCGTCGCGCTTCATGCCGGGCCGGACGTGCCGCAGGCCACGTTCGATTCGGTGACGGGCGATCTCGAATCGAACCTCCCCCGGGTGTTCACCCTGACCGCCGCACAGACGGCGGCGCCTGTCGCGGGCGAGTTTGGGGTGGAGTTTTCCGCAACCCTCGACGACAAGGGCAAGGTGGCGCTGGAAGGGCGGTTGCGTGATGAGTTGTCGCGCGATGCGGTGGAAAGCTATGCCCGCAGCCGGTTCGGCGCGGCCAATGTCCATGGCGCCGCGCGCATCGACGCCGACCTTCCGCCGGGCTGGCCGCAGCGGGTGCTCGTCTCGCTTCAGGCTCTGGCCGAACTTCATGACGGCAAGGTCGTGGTCCATGAGGGCGATATCGCCATCGAGGGGCGCACCGGCGACAAGGACGCCTCGGGGAGGGTCTCGCGCCTCCTGTCGTCGAAACTCGGGGCAACGGGGCGCTACCGGATCGCCGTGCGCTATGACGAAAGCCTCGACCCGACCGCAGGCCTGCCGACCGATCAGGAATGCGTGGACCGGGTGAATGCGATCCTGGCCGAAAAGCAGATCGTGTTCGAGCCGGGATCAGCGACCATCGTAGCCGATGCCAAGCCGATCCTAGACCGGATCGCCGAGGCGATGAAGGATTGCGCCGATTATCCGATCGAGATCGGCGGCCATACCGACAGCCAGGGGCGCGAGGAAATGAACATGGCGCTGTCCGAGCAACGGGCGCGGGCGGTGATCGTGGCGCTTCAGGCGCGGCGCATCCTGACCGGCAATCTGTCGCCCAAGGGCTACGGGGAAACCCAGCCGGTGATGGCCAATGACACCGAGGAAAACCGCGAGAAGAACCGGCGGATCGAGTTCCGCCTTCTGACCCCCGCGCTTGACGAACTTGTCGCGGAAGAGGGCGCGGCCGGGGAAGAGACGCCGATTGTCGTGCAATCGCCCGATGACAAGACCATCCGCCCGAAGAAACGGCCCGACACGATCGGCAAGCAGGAGCCCTGAGAACCATGGGACGCACCGAATTCATCATCGCGATGAGCATCGTTCTCTTCATTGCCTTCGGGCTTGGCTGGTTCGCCTCATGGCTTGTCCATCGCCTGACGCGGGTGACCCAGGCCGAAATCAGCGACCTCGATTCCATGGCGCGCAGCCTTCACGACGCCGAAGAGGCGCGCGACGAGGCGATCACCTACTTCCAGCAGCGCGAGCGCGACCTGACCGGGCAACTGTCTCAGACCGAAGCGGAGCTGCGCGCGGCCATGGACGGCCTGCGTGACGCCCGGGCGGAGTCAGAGGAACTGCGCGCCTATATCGAGCGGATGAACGCGCGCGGATGATCGGGTCCGCCCGACCGACAGGTGCCGAGGGCGGCCGGCGCCTTGGCCTGAGCTGCCTGACGCTATGCCTTGTGCTTGCCATCGCGGCGCTGGCCCTCACCCTGGGCGCGACCCCGGCCACGAAGGCTTTCGCGCTGGGGCTGGCGCTGCCGGGCGCCGGCTTCTGGCCGGGCGTCTTCGACGATGGCGGCCTTGTCTGCCTCGGCGCGCCCGCCTGGCTGAGCTATCTGGCGGCGGCTCTCCTGTCGCATCTGCTGTTTCTGGTGGCGGTAATCTTCTGGTTCGGGGCGGGCAACGTGCTGGCGCCGCCGCTTGTCTGGCTGGCAAGCGCCCTCGCGGCCGCGGCGGCCGCCCCGGCGCTTGCCCATGCGCCGCCGCTGTGGCTTTGCGCGCTGCCGTTCCTGGCCTGGCCAGCGGCAATGGCGGCAGCTCATCTGGCCCGCCCACGCCCGGTTCCGGCGCCGCCCCCCTTCGCCGCGCCTGCGCCCCCGGCCCCCTCGCCTGTCGATGCCGATCTCTGGCGCCGCCTGTCTTTCCTGACCGACCGCGCGCTTCAGCCCGTGGGCCGGTTCGACGGTTTCCAGTTCGTCGATCAGTTCCAGACCGCCGCCACCCGCTACCAGATCGCGCAAGGCTCCTACGCGCTCGCGCTGCTGTCGGCACGGCTGCCGGGCCTTGGCGGCTTTGTCGCGCAGGCACAGCGCAACCTGATCGAAAAACAGCTCGACCACCGCATCTGGGCCTACTGGCGCCTTGAGAACCTTTGGGGAAACCTGTCTGCCGATCCCGACCCGGTGGCGCGTGACAATATCATGTATACGGGTTTTCTGGCCGCGCAGATCGCGCTTTACGAACAGACCACCGGCGACGGGCGATATTCTGCCCCGGGCGCGCTCGCGCTCCATCACCCGTCCGGCCGCAGCTGGCAGTACGACCAGCCCGCGCTGATCGCGGCGCTGGAGCGGGGGTGGGACAGGGCGCCGCTCGGGTTGATGGCCTGCGAGCCGAACTGGGTCTACCCGCTTTGCAATGCCATTGGCGCCTCGGCCCTGCGCGCGCATGACCTGGCACGCTGGACGGCACGGGCGGAGCGGTTCCGCGCGTCGCTCGAGGCGAATTTCCGACAGGCGGACGGGCTCTTGCTGCCCTTCCGCTCCTCTCTCACCGGTCTGCCCGCGCCCCGTCTGGGCGGCGCGGTGGTCGAGGCCTATCCGGTTCTCTTCTGGAACGTCCTCTTCCCCGACCTGGCAGCCGATCTCTGGGCGCGGGTCCGGGCGCGGGCCCTGCGGGGTGGTGCGCTGGATATCCGCCGTTTCTGGAAGGTCGATACCGGCGACTACCGGCTGTCGCGCGCGGCAAGCCTTGCCGCCTTTGCCGCAGCGGCGGCCGAAATGGGCGATCGCGAGGCGCGCGATCTGGCGCTCGATCTGCTGGAGGCGGACTGTCCGGCGGCAGAGGGTGCGGGCTGGCACCGGCCGCGCGCCTCTGTCTTCGCGCATTTCTGCGAGTTGATGGCACGTCTGAACCCGGGTGGCGGCTACCGGGCCCTGTTCACCGGCGAGGGTCAGTCTTCCGGGCCGCGCCTTGATCTTGCGGCGCCGGGTCGGGCCATTGTCACGGGGGCGCGGGTCGAGCGGGGTCGCCTGCATCTGTCACTGGCCCCGCATCCGGCATCGACGCGGCTTGACCTCCCGTTCTCCGGCTTCCGCCCGGGCGCCCGGCTGCGCTGGACCGGCAGCGCCGCAGGGGAGGCTCAGGCAGAGCTTGATGGAACCTTCCGCCTGCAGCTAGAGATCGGGGGACCAACCACCCTGACGCTGGAGGAAAGCGCGTGATCTGCTGTATCGCCCTTGCCGCCCTGATCGCCGCGCCACTCGGATGGCTGAGCGGGCGCACGGCCCGCGCGGCGCAGGCTGTCGTCTGGCGCGCAGAGCGCCTCACGTGATCGGCTTTCTGCGGAACCGCCTGCGAAGTGTGGGCTTCGCACTGCAGGGCCTGGCCTTCGTTCTCAGGACGCAGCACAATGCCTGGGTTCACCTGACGGTGGCTGCGGTCGTGGTGGCTGCCGGTTTCGCCGCAGGGCTCGGGCGCCAAGATTGGCTATGGATCGTCACCGCAATTGCATTGGTCTGGTTCGCGGAAGTCATGAACACCGGGTTCGAGTTTCTCTGCGATGTGGTTCGCCCCGAATATTCGGACGCGGTGCGGAAGGCCAAGGATATCGCGGCAGGCGCGGTCCTGATCACTGCGGCCCATGCGGTGATCGTCGGTCTCCTGACCTTCGGTCCGCACATCTTGCGATGAGTGGCGAGGTTGCACCGCGCCGCGCCCGTGCCCGCGCGGCACTGCTCGCGCGGTTGCCCGTCGGATCGGTCGGGGCCGATATCGGCGTCTGGCAGAGTGACTTCAGCGCCCGGATCCTCGAAACCGTCCGCCCATCGCGGCTTCTCCTCGTCGATCCCTGGCTGTTCCGGCCGGACCGCTGGATGCCGACCTTCGGGACGGGACTGCTGGTGAACAGCCGGGCCGAGGTCCCGGCCGCCGGCGGGCTCGTGACCGGCGATGATCTGGGCTTTTCCGATCTCGCCAAAGACGGGCGGAAATCGGTGAAGGTGGCGGTGACGGATTTTCTTGCCGCCCGGCCCAGGGCGCGGTCGGCGTTCTTCCGCGGGGGCGGCCAATGGGGCCTGGTCCGCACGGATGAACCATAGCTCTTGCCGCGCCGGGGGGCGTCGCGCATTTCGCGCGCTCCTCGCCGGGGTGCGATCCGACGGGTGCGCGAAGCGCTTCGAGGAGGCCGCGCCCTACCAGCGGGTCAGCGCCGCCTCGTCCTCGTCCCTTGCGGCCACCCAGGCCGCCCCGTCCGCGCCAAATTCCTTTTTCCAGAAGGGCGCGCGGGACTTCAGGTAATCCATGAGAAAGTCCGCCGCCGCGAAGGCAGCCTGCCGGTGGCGCGAGGCGGTCGCGACCATCATGATCGGCTCACCGGGGCTCAGGCTGCCGTGGCGGTGCAAGACGAGGCAGGCCGACAGCGGCCAGCGCCCGGCGGCCTCCTCCGCGATCTTTTCCAGCGCGCGTTCGGTCATGCCGGGGTAATGTTCGATCTCCATCCGCGCGAGCCGCCCGCCATCGTCGCGCACCAGCCCAAGGAAGGTGACAACGGCGCCCGCCCCCCGGGCGCGCGCTGCGAAGGCCGCGCATTCGGCGCCATAATCGAACGGCTCGGCCTGAACGCGGATGTCGCCGACCATCGTCTCAGCCCCCGGTCATCGGCGGGAAGAAGGCCACCTCCCGCACGCCCGACAGCGGCGCGGAGAAATCGGCAAGCTCCTGATCCACCGCCACCCGCAGGGCCCGCAGGTCGGCGAACGCCGCCTGATAGCGATCCTCGCGCGCCTTCAGTTCCTCGATCAGATCCATCACGGTTGCAGCGGTGGTTTCCACCCGCTCGCGCGGCAGGCCGATCCGTTCGCGGACCCAGGCGAAATAGAGAAGGTCGATCATCTTTCGTCTTTCAGGAGCGGCATCGCCTTCCTGAAATAATCCCATCCGGTCACGAATGTAAGGACCGCCGCAAGCCACAGCAGCACGATCCCGGCATCATTGGCGAGAGAGGCGCAGTCGCGCCGCCCGCAGGCCCGGACCGGATCGGCCAAGCCCGCCGTCACGGCATCGGCATATTGCTCGGGCGTCATGCCCTTCATCGCCACGCCGTTCAGATATTCGAGCCCCGTCCCGAGGAAGAGGACCGCGATCGCCACCATCTGGGTCGTCGTCTTCCATTTGGCGAGCCTGGTGACCTTCAGCGTCCCCGCCGCCGCGCCGAGATATTCCCTCAGCCCCGAAACGAAGACCTCGCGGAAAAGGATCACGGTTGCTGGCAGGATCAGCCAGGGGTTCATGCCGTTGTAGCCGGTCAGGATCATGATGGCGATCACCACCATCGCCTTGTCGGCGATCGGGTCGAGCATGGCGCCGAACTTCGATTCCTGCCGCCAGAGCCGCGCGAGATAGCCGTCGAAATAGTCGGTGATCGCCGCGCCGACAAAAAGCGTCAGCGCGAACCAGTCGGCCCAGGGTCGGTGAAAATAGAGAAACATCACCGCCACGCCCGGGGCGGCGAACAGGCGAAGCACGGTCAGGATATTCGGGATGTTCCAGCTCATGCCGGCACCCTAGCGAAGGCGAGGCGATCCGGGAAGGGGGGCTCCATCCTCATTGTGCCGTCAGAGGAATGCGAACTGGTCCTGCAGACAGGCTGGCCTGGTGACACGTTCAAGCGCCTGCAGCCATGTGACCGGCAACGGGAAGGTCAGCCCACGGCAGCCAAGCGGTCAGCGATCTGTCCTGCCATCTTGCCGATCGCCTCCTCGTCCAGCCTATCGGTCGCCAGCTCGCGGTCCTCGCCGCCGCGAAAACGCGCCCGATGCTTCTCGTACCTGCGGTCGTAGTGGTCGCGCATGAGACCCGCCGCCAGTTCGCGAAAGTCCCCGGTCTTTGCCAGTTTCAGCCAGGCCTCGATCCGCTCGGCGGGCTGGACGGGGCGCAGGCTTTCGACCACGCGGCAGAGCCGTCCGGGGTCGGCCGTCAGGTCGGCATAGGCGCGCGTCAGATAGGCGGCGCGCGCCTCCAGCGGGGCGGCGATGCGGATGCGGGGGGCGGCAGACATGGCTTTCCACAGTTGCTTCGGCAGGTTCAGATCGCCGATGCGAGAACTTTCCGCCTCGACCACCACCGGCCGCGTGGGGTCGATCCCGGCGATCGCCATTGCCAGGCGGTTGTCGAAGGCCTTCTGGCCGGGCTGGCCGCCTGTCCGATGACCGAAGAGCGAGCCGCGATGGTTGGCGAGCCGCTCAAGGTCGATGGTCTGGATCCCGAGGCCGGAGAGCCGGGCCAGCACCTCGGTCTTCGCGGTGCCGGTATTGCCGTCGAGGACCCACAGCGGCGCCGGAAAGGGCCGGTCGTTCAGTTCGGCCAGCACCAGCGAGCGCCAGGCCTTGTAGCCGCCTTCCAGCACCTCGACCCGCCAGCCGATCTGCGACAGGATCGAGGCGAAGGAGTTGGACCGCTGCCCACCCCGCCAGCAATAGACGAGCGGGCGCCAGCCGCCGGGCTTGTCGGCGAGCGGTCCTTCCAGATGCCGGGCGGCGTTGCGCGCGACCAGCGCCGCGCCGATCTTGCGGGCGCGGAACGGGCTTTCCTGCTTGTAGATCGTCCCGACGCGGGCGCGCTCCTCATCATCCAGAACCGGCAGGCTGATGGCGCCGGGCAGATGATCCTCGGCATATTCGGCAGGGGCGCGCACGTCGATCACCGTGTCGAACCCTTCCGCTTGAAGCTGGGCCAGCGAGGTGAGGCGCAATGCCATGAGGTCAAAGGTCGCGGTGGTCGGTCAGATGGGTGGCGACAGCGGTCGGCAGTTCCGGCACCGGCAGATCGACGATCAGCATCCCCGGCGCCGCGCCCGCGCGCGCCAGGAAGGCGCCGCGCTGATCGACCACGGCGCTTTCGCCGCAATAGAACTGCGCGCCCTCGGTGCCCGCAAAATTCACATAGGCGATCATCACGCCATTGGTGATCGCCTGCGCGGGCAGAAGCCGGTCGGTGACCTGGGGGTCGTAGTTCGCACTCGGCGCGATCACCAGATCGACGCCGCGCAGCGCGAGCGCCCGGACGTGGTGGGCAAATTCGACGTCATAGCAGATCAGCAGTCCGACATGCAGGTTACCCAGATCGAAGCTCGACAGGCCGTCGCCCTCGGCGAAAAGCCGCGCCTCGCGCGCGCCGAACAGCTGCACCTTGCGGTGATGGCCGATGACCTTGCCCGCCGCCGATATTGCCACGGCGCTGTTGAAGAGCTGCGTGCCGTCGCGTTCGGCATAGCCGAGGATCAGACCGCAACCCGCCTGTTTCGCCCGCTGGCAGAGGTCGGCGATCCATGGCCCGTCCGGCGCCTGGGCATGGGTCGCCATTTCCTCGACACCGTAGCCCGGCAGCATCAGTTCCGGCAGCACCGCCATGTCGGCCTCGGCCGCGCGGCCGACCGCCAGCGCCCGCTCGATCTCGGCACTGGCCGCCGCCTCGTCGCCCGCAGGCGAGAGCGGTCGACAGATCAGAAGCCTGAGCGCGCGACCCTGCATCAGAAGACCATGACCGGGGCGCCCAGCTCCACCCGGGCATAAAGATCGGTCACATGTTCGTTCAGCATGCGGATGCAGCCGTTCGAGACCGACTTGCCGATCGAATTCGGCTCGACCGTGCCATGGATGCGCACGGCGGTGTCATGGCCGTTCTGGTAGAGGTATATCGCCCGCGCGCCCAGCGGGTTGCCCGGGCCGCCGGGCATGCCCTTTTCGGCATATTTCGCGTAAGCCTTGGGATTGCGCTCGACCATCTCGGGCGTCGGCTTCCAGCTTGGCCATTCGGTCTTGGCGCCCACATCGGCCGCGCCGCGGAACTGCAGTTCCGCCTTGCCGACCGCGACGCCATAGCGGATCGCATGGCCCTTCTTGGTGACGTAGTAGAGGAAATATTTCGACGACAGCACGATGATCGACCCGGGCGCGAAATCGGGTTTCACCCGCACAAGAACCGGCCAGAGGTCGGGCGCGATCGTCACACCCGGCAACGGCGCCTCGGCGCTGCCGAGGGTCGCGGCATCGAGCGGCTTCAGTTTCGGCGCGGCCAGCACCTGGCCAAGCGCTGGCGTGGCCAGATGGGCCGCCGCGAGCGCGGTGCCGGACAGGATCAGGGTGCGGCGGTCGGGCATCGGGATATTCCTTTTGCCTGCAAGCATCTGAAATTGCGGGCGACCGCGCAAGGGGCGGCGCGGTCCTTCGGGCGGAAATCGGGGCAGGGTGACCGGCGTGCCACCCCGTCCCGCCATTCCCCTGTCTCAGGCGCTCGCGGGGGCTGCAGGCGGACCAGCGGCTTCCGCCGCGGTGCTTTCGGGCAGGGCAGGGCCAGCCTTAGCGGCCAGAAGCTTCTCCATCACCGCGCCGCCGAGCGGGCTTTGCGAAAAGGCCTCGACCGCCGCGGCAAGGTTCGTGCCGCCCTTCGAGGAGAAGAGGTCCATCACGGTGCCCATCCCCTCGCCCGCGCGGCCGGTGTTGGCGATCACCTTGACCTCGGCCGCTTGCAAAGCCCTCGCCTGCTCGCCGCCCACGACGACATAGCCTTTGATACCTTCGATGGTCATCAAGTACTGCTGATAACCTGCATTCTCGCCGATCTCCTTGGCCAGAACGATCTGCGCCTCGACCGGTGCAAGCTGCATCGCGCGTTCGGCGGCAGCTTTGGCCTCGCCGATCGCCTTGATACCCTCGGCCTCGCGCTGCTGGGCGGCAAGCTGGCCTTCGGCGATGATGACGGTGGTCTGGCGGTCCTGTTCGGCGGCGACGAGCTGCTTGTCGCGCTCGATCTCGGCGCGGCGCACCTCGTCGACGCGGGCGACGGCCATGTGACGTTCGCGCGTCTCCCGTTCCTGGGTCAGCACTTCCTGACGCGCGACCTCGTTGGCGATGCCGACCGCCTTGTCCTTCTCGGCGGTCTTCTCGCCCACCGCGCGCTCGGCCTCCTGCTTGCGCATGTCGATCTCGCGCTGCGCCTCGATCTCGGCGGTTTCGGCGGCGCGCTTGTTCTCGGCCACCTCGCGGCGGCTTTCCATCTCGATATGCGAGGTCTTCTTGGCCATGATGTTGAAGATGACCTTGCTGCCGTCGCCGTCGCGGATATCCATGAGTTCCATCGACTTGACCGGTTCGACACCCCATTGCTTGAGTTGCTCGACCACCTCGCTGGTGAAGGCCAGGCCGAATTTCGACCGTTCCAGCATGATCGTGTCGATCTTGTCGCCCGCGAGCACCTTGCGGACAGCGCCCTGCACGATCTGCATGAGCTGTTCCTTCAGCTCCTCGATGCTCGCCACCCGCTGTGCGGCAAGCGCCGTATCGGCGATGCGGAAGAACGAGGTGACATGCACGACGAACGGCACGCGGTCAGTGTCATAGGCCTCGTAATCATGCAGCGACAGGTCGAAGTTGGAGACGGGCAGCTGGATGACCGTCACCCCGAAGCGCGGAATCCAGCTGGGCCAGGCGTAATAGACGTTCCCGGCCGAAAGGCCGGTGCCGTAAGGCGTGGTCGCATGGCCGCGCTGCACGATATGCACCGTGTTCGTGCTGACAACGCGGCGGAAAAGGATGGCGAGGATCAGACCGATGGCCAAAAGGCCGAAGAAGGTCACGATCAATGCCGGGCCGAATTGGTTTGCCATCTGTATCTCCCCAGGTTGAAGCCCCCAGGGAATCACCTATGCGTTTTTGGCGCGGCTTCAATCTGCCGCTGCCGGTAACCCACAACTGTTGCAGCGCTGCACAAAGCTGCCGGATGGAGCCCTCAGGCGCGGCGTTCGCCGATCTGGGCGATGCCGAGCGTTTCCAGCACCTTCGCCTCGATCTCGGGCGCGTTCATGCCCGCGACCGCGTACATGTCTTCGGGGCTCATCTGGTCGATGAACGTATCGGGCAGGACCATCGAACGGAATTTGAAACCCCGGTCGAAGATGCCCTCGTCGGCCAGAAGCTGCGCCACATGGCTGCCGAAGCCGCCGATGGCGCCTTCCTCGACGGTGATCAGCGCCTGGTGATGGCGGGCAAGCGACAGGATCAGCTCGCGGTCGAGCGGCTTGGCGAAGCGGGCGTCGGCCACCGTCGGCGCGAGGCCCTTCGCCGCGAGATTTTCGCGGGCCTTCAGCACTTCGGCAAGCCGGGTTCCGAACGAGAGGATAGCGACCCGTCCCCCTTCGGCGACGATCCGGCCCTTGCCGATTTCAAGGGGCTGGCCACGCTCCGGCATCTCCACCCCGGTGCCGTCGCCGCGCGGGAAGCGGAAGGCCGAGGGGCGGTCGTCGATGGCAGCCGCCGTGGCGACCATGTGGACAAGTTCGGCCTCGTCCGCCGCCGCCATCACCACGAAACCGGGAAGATTGGCAAGGAAGGCCACGTCGAAGGCGCCCGCATGGGTCGCGCCGTCGGCACCGACCAATCCTGCCCGGTCGATCGGGAAACGCACCGGCAGACGCTGGATCGCCACGTCATGGACGACCTGGTCGTAGCCGCGCTGCAGGAAGGTGGAATAGAGCGCGCAGAAGGGTTTCATGCCGCCCGCCGCAAGGCCCGCCGCGAAGGTCACGGCATGCTGTTCGGCGATGCCCACGTCGAAGCAGCGGCGGGGAAAACGTTCGGCAAAGAGGTTCAGCCCGGTGCCGTCCGGCATCGCCGCCGTGATCGCAACGATCTTGTCGTCTCGCTCGGCCTCTTTGATCAGGCTTTGGGCAAAGACCTTGGTATAGGACGGCGCGTTGGACGGCGCCTTCTTCTGCTCGCCCGTCATCACGTCGAACTTGGCCGTCGCATGCCCCCTGTCGGCGGCCCGTTCGGCGGGGGCGTAGCCCTTGCCCTTCTTGGTCAGCACATGGATCAGCATCGGCCCCGTCGCCCGCGCCTTTACCGTGCGCAGGACCGACAGAAGTTGTTCCATGTCGTGCCCGTCGATAGGGCCGACATAGGAAAAGCCCAATTCCTCGAACAGAGTGCCGCCGATCGCCATGCCCTTCAGCATTTCCTTCGCGCGCCGCGCGCCTTCCTGGAAGGGCGGCGGCAATAGGCTGACCGCGCCCTTGGCGGCGGCCTTCAGCTCCTGGAACGGGCCTTCTGTGTAAAGCCGCGTGAGGTAGGCCGACATCGCGCCCACGGGCGGCGCAATCGACATTTCATTGTCGTTGAGGATGACGAAAAGCCGTTTCTTCAGATGGCCCGCGTTGTTCATCGCCTCATAGGCCATGCCCGCGCTCATCGCGCCGTCGCCGATCACCGCGATGGCATCGCCCGGATCGCCGCCGAGGTCGCGCGCGGCGGCAAAACCCAAGGCGGCGCTGATCGAGGTCGAGCTATGCGCCGCGCCGAACGGGTCGTAGGGGCTTTCCGACCGTTTGGTGAAGCCCGACAGCCCGCCCTTCATGCGCAGCGTGCGGATCCGGTCACGCCGCCCGGTGAGAATCTTGTGGGGATAGCACTGGTGGCCGACGTCCCAGATCAGTTTGTCGCGCGGCGTGTCGAAGACCGCATGGATTGCGACCGTCAGCTCGACGACGCCGAGCCCCGCGCCCAGATGGCCGCCCGTGACCGACACGGCGCTGATCGTCTCGGCGCGCAGTTCGTCAGCGAGCGTTGCCAGGTCGCGGTCGCTCAGCCCCTTGAGGTCGGCTGGCGTGCGCACGCGGTCAAGGATAGGTGTCTGGGGGTGGTCGGTCACTGCTAGGCTTTCCTGATTGCCCCGCATTTAGCCTCAAACGGCACCGGGAACAACCGGGACGACTGTTTCCGAAGCGAAGGCAGTCGGGGCCGGTGCGCACGGCTCGCTTCAGCTAACGCTCCGCAGCGCACCGTTCAGCCTGCATCCAGGCATAATTTGGTCAAAATCTTCGGCAGATTTGCGATCGTTGTGCGTACTGTGAGGTGGCTGTTCCTTGGAGTGTGCCAGTCGAGTCGGTTAATCATAAGGAGCAGTCCATGCAAGAATATCTCATCAGACAGGTTGCATTCCTCAGCAAGTTCGGTGCCCGTGCGGCGTGCTTGGCTGCGGGCCTCACTGTCGCCACCATGACCGACGCCGCAACGCCTACGGTTCAGGCGCCGCGCGACCTACAACAAGTGAATCTTCACCAGCTTGTCGTGACAAACGAACAGGTTGCGAATCTGATTGCCGGCTTGATGGGTATCGAGCGCGACCTTCTGCTTGGGCAGCTTTTCCTTCAAGAGGGTATGGTTAGTGCGGAAGGGTCGCATTTCGCCCATCCGCGCCGCGACAACTTTCCCGTCATCAAGGACGGACTGGCTGCAGCAGGCGCACCTGATCTGGAACCGGCACTGATCGCTCTGGAAAATGCCAAGACGCGCGAAGAAGTGAATGCCGCGTATCTTGCGGCGCTGGGCGAAGTCGAGAAGGCCAAGCAAGCACTGCAACCTTCGGATCAGGACCTGCTTTCGGCGGTTATCGCGACCACGAGCGCGGGCGCGGAGATGCTCGACCCTTCGGGATCGACCGATATCGTCTCGTATCAGGAATGCTGGGGTCTTCTGATGATTGCGCGCGACCAGCTGGACATGCTGGTTCTGAGCGAAGACGCGATGGTCAAACAGGCGGCGATAAAGATGGTGCTTGCCTTTGATGATGTCATTCTTGGCCTTCCCGATCCTGCATCCAACGGTTCGGTCGCGATCGACCCGATGCCTGTCGAGGCGCTGATAGAGTCGATGCGGTCAAACCTGTCCGACCTTTGACAGCCGGATTGCCGAGGGGGGCCTGCTGATCAGGCCTGCCGTTCGATCGAGAAGCGGGCGGCCGCGCGCAACAGATCCGCACGCGCGCCATACGCAAGGAGAGCCGCTTCCGCCTGTGCGACAAGATCGCGCGCCTTGGCGCGGGCGCCGTCAATACCGAGGAGCGAAACGAAGGTCGCCTTGCCCGCGCCCGCGTCCTTGCGCAGCTTCTTTCCGGCCTTCGCCGGATCGCCCGCCACGTCGAGGATGTCGTCGGCGATCTGGAAGGCGAGGCCGAGGGCACGGGCGTAGCGTTCCAGCGGCCGGGTGTCGGCGCCCGCGAGGATGGCGCCCGCCGTTGCCGCGAAGGTGATGAGCGCCCCGGTCTTGCCGGCCTGCAGCCGTGTGATTTCGTCGAGCGTCAGGGGCGCGCCCGCCGTTTCGGCCGCGATGTCGAGCGCCTGGCCCAGAACCATGCCCCCTGCGCCGGAGGCCCTGGCAAGGGCCGCCACAAGCTCGATGCGCCGTGCGCCGAGGATCGGGTCGCAGCAGAGTTCGAACGCCAGCGTCTGCAGCGCGTCGCCCGCGAGGATCGCCGTCGCCTCGTCCCATTTCACATGGACGGTCGGCTGGCCGCGCCGAAGATCGTCATCGTCCATGCTGGGAAGATCGTCATGGACCAGCGAATAGGCGTGCAGCGCCTCGACCGCGGCAGCGGCGGGCATAGCATCCGGGTCGTAGATACCGTGCAACCTCGCGCTTTCCAGAACCAGAAAGGCCCTGAGCCTCTTGCCGCCCTGCAGGGCGTAGCGCATCGCGTGAACGACGGGCACGTCCGGGTGAAAGGCCAGCGCATCGTCAAGCGCGGTCTGGGTCAGCCTTTGTACCTGTGCCAGCCGGTCGGAAAACACCTAGAGCCCTTCTGCGGGAACGGTCCCTGTCGGTATGCCGTCAGCATTCAGCGTGATCTTCTCGACCCGCTCCTCGGCTGCCTTGAGCTTGGCCTCGCAATGGGCCTTCAGCGCCGCGCCGCGCTCGTAAAGCGCTATCGACTTTTCCAGTTCGACATTGCCGGATTCCAGCTTGCGGACCACGTCCTCAAGTTCAGCCATCGCCGCTTCGAATGTCATCGCCGCGATATCGCTCATCGGCCCCGCTCCATCAGTACCCGGACATGCGCCGCGACCGAAGAGGCGAGCGCGTCAAGATCATAGCCGCCCTCAAGCGAGGATACCACCCGCCCGCCGCAGCAATCGTCGGCCAGGTCGCAGATCGCATGGGTGAGCCAGGCGAAGTCGGCCTCGGTCCAGTTCAGGCCCGCGAGCGGGTCATCGCGATGGGCGTCGAAACCGGCGCTGACGAGGATCAGGTCCGGCTTGAACCCTGCAAGCTTCGCAAGCGCGCCTTCCCAGGCGGCGCGCATCTCGCGCCCGGCAGAGCCGGGGGAGAGCGGCAGGTTGACGATCTGGCCATGCGCGCCCGTCTCGCTCGCGTAACCCGTGCCGGGATATAGCGGCATCTGCTGCGAGGAGACGAACATCGCGCGCGCCTCGTCCCACAGACAATCCTGCGTGCCATTGCCGTGATGGACGTCGAAATCGAGGACTGCGATGCGGGACAGGCCCTTCGCCTCCAGCGCATATTTCGCGCCGATGGCGACGGTCGAGAAGAGGCAGAAACCCATCGCCCGGCCGGGTTCGGCATGATGGCCGGGCGGGCGCATGGCAAGGAAGGCATTCGGCGCCTCGCCCGCCAGCACTGCGTCGACGGCGGCCTCCATGCCGCCGACGGCCCGCAGCGCCGCCTCGAAGGAACCGGGCGCCATGAACGTATCGCCGTCGAGCGCCGCCCAGCCCTTCGCGGGCCGCGCGCCGCGCAGCCGGTCGAGATGGCCCCTGTCGTGACAGCGCAGCACCTCGGCCTCGTCGGCCAGGGGCGCCGCGCGGCGGTCGAGACCGGCGAATTCCTCGGCCCGGAGCGCGCCATAGATCGCCTGAAGCCGCGCCACCTGTTCAGGGTGGCCGGACGGCGTTTCATGGACGAGACCGGCATTGTGGGTCAGGAAGATCGTCATCGCTTCATTCTGGCCCAAATATCCAATCCCGGCCGCTCATCGGTCCGTGCCGTCCCTCTTCGCTGATCCGCACGACGAGTGCCGAAGGCATCGAGGAGCCCTATTCCGGCGCCAGCATATAGCCCGCACCCCGCACCGTCTGCAGATAGCGCGGCATCTTGGGATCGGCCTCGAACTTGCGCCTCAGCCTTGTGATCTGCACGTCGATCGCGCGTTCCTGCGCCAGCCCGCCGCCGCGCCCCAGATCGTCGACCAGTTCGGTGCGGCTGACCGCCTCGCCGGGGCGGGCGGCAAGGATGCGCATCAGCTGCGCCTCGGTCGCGGTCAGCCGCACCAGCTCTTCACCCCGCCACATCTCGCCCCGGTCGGCGTCATAGCGCACCGGCCCGAAATTCAGCACTTTCGGCACCTTGACCTGAACTGGCGCCGGGCTGCGGCGCAGGATGGCGTTGATCCTGAGCAGCAGCTCCTTCGGCTCGAAAGGTTTGGCCAGATAGTCATCCGCCCCGGCTTCCAGTCCCGCGATCCGGTCCGATGTCTCGCCCTTGGCGGTCAGCAGCAGCACCGGCGTTGAAAGTTTCGCCCGAAGGTCGCGGGTCAGGCTGATCCCGTCCTCGCCCGGCATCATCACATCGAGCACGATCAGGTCGAACTCCAGCCCGGCCATCAGGCGCCGTGCATGCGCGGCGTCACGGGCCGCTGTCACCAGAAAGCCGTTCTTTATCAGGAACTTCTGCAAAAGCCCCCGGATACGCTCGTCATCATCGACGATCAGAAGATGAACCTCGGTTCCCACCGTCATGCGCTGCCGTCCTTCATCGTGCTGTAATAGCGGCGCAGGTCAGGGTCCATCATCGCCTCCAGCACATCCCGGAAGCCCGCCACCGCGGAAGGCCCCGCGGCGCGATAGGCCGCGCGCATCCGTGCGCGCTGCGCCTCGCTCAGTTCGCGTTCCAGGCCCGCGCCCTTTTCGGTGAGGTAGAGATGACGCTCGCGCTTGTCCTTGCGGCCGACGCGGGTTTCCACCAGCCCGTCCTCGATCAGCGTGCGCAAGACCCGGTTCAACGACTGTTTGGTCACGCCGAGGACTGTGAGAAGCGTGTTTACCGTCAGCCCCGGCTGGCGGTTGATGAAATGCACGGCACGGTGATGTGCGCGGCCATAGGCCATGCCTTCCAGAATCCGGTCGGGATCGGCCGTGAAGGCGCGATAGGCGAAAAACATCGCCTCGATCCCTTTCCTGAGCTGCTCGTCAGTAAGGAAGAGCAGGTTTTCCCCGCCCTGTTTGGCGCCGGCGCCCGGTTCCGACATGTCTGCCCCAATTGTTTCATCCCGAACGGTTCGGGGATATTATGTCAGTCATGTTGACTTTCCAAGAATGAATCGCTAGCGAGAGTCGCAAAGTGCGCAATATTATGTCCGATCCGGACCTAAAACGCGCAACATTCGGAAAATCGGGCGGAGGGCATGATGGCCGGTTCCTATGAAGATCGTGACGGCAAAATCTGGATGGACGGGAAACTGGTCGAGTGGCGCGACGCGAAGGTCCATATCCTGACCCATGCGATGCACTATGCCTCCTCGGTCTTCGAGGGCGAGCGCTGCTACAATGGCAAGATCTTCAAGAGCCGCGAACATTCGGCGCGCCTGATCCGCTCGGGTGAACTGCTGGACATGACGATCCCTTATTCGGTCGATCAGATCGAGGCGGCGAAAGAGGCGGTCCTGAAGGCCAACGGCTGGACCGATGCCTATGTGCGCGCGGTGGCCTGGCGTGGCGCGGGCGAGGATATGGGCGTGGCGGCCAAGCGCAATCCGGTGCGGATGGCGGTCGCGGCCTGGGAATGGGGCAATTACTACGGCGACGCCAAGATGAAGGGCGCGAAACTGGACATCGCCAAATGGCGCCGTCCGGACCCCGCAACGATCCCCTCGGAAGCGAAGGCTGCGGGCCTTTACATGATCTGCACCATGTCCAAGCACGCGGCCGAGGCCAAGGGCTGTTCGGACGCGATGATGTTCGACTATCGCGGCTATGTGGCCGAGGCGACGGGCGCGAACATCTTCTTCGTCAAGGATGGCGAGGTCCATACGCCCAAGGCCGACTGCTTCCTGAACGGCCTGACCCGCCAGACCGTTATCCAGATGCTGAAGGACATGCAGATCAAGGTGCATGAACGCCATATCATGCCCGAGGAACTGGAAGGGTTCGAACAGTGCTGGCTGACCGGAACGGCGGCCGAAGTGACGCCTGTCGGCCAGATCGGCGACTATAATTTCGAGGTCGGCGAGATCGTGAAACGCGTCGCGACCGAATATGAACGGCTCGTCCGGGCGTGACGCTTCTCAACGGGACGCCTTGCTGCCACACGTCTGTGTCCGCCCGACAGTGCAGTTCCGTGTTGGCTGTTGAAACGGCGCGCGACAATATTGAAGAGGCGGCAGCGCGTACGGCCCGGGGCCACGCGCCGCCTTTCTGACCCGGCGATCGCGACGCTTCCTGTCACTGACCCTGACCGATTGCGAGAAGTCGCGCGGCGGCGCGACGGACAGGACATGCAAATGGCAGTCAGAACACGGGCGGGTCACCTTTTGGCCCTTGAACAAGGGGCTCGCCCGATGGCGCCTCGCGGAAGGATGGGCTGACGGCAAGTCATTGCCGCCGGGGCCTCGAAGGCCAAGCCTCTTGCATCAAGATCCCTCGCATATGGTAAGCAAAGCTCAATGAAGGGGGGATGTCTCAGCCCGCCGCCTGCAGCGCCACCCACGATGGCGCAGCGGACGCGTTGAACGCAGGTGCACCTGCTTTCGCATCACGCCAGGAACCCGCCATCGCTGTCATCGCCCGCCTCGTCGATCAGCCGGTCGAAATCGGGCACGATGATGCGGCGCTTGCCTTCCAGCTCGATCACCGCATCACGCTTCAGCTGCGACATCTGGCGGCTGACGGTTTCGAGCGTCAGGCCGAGGTAATCGGCCATCGCCTCGCGCGTCAGCGCCAGATCGAACACCATCCGGCCCCGGCTCGGGCGCAGGTTCAGCGAGGCGTCGCGGCGGGCGATGATCGCCAGAAGCGAGGCGATCTTTTCCCGCGCGGTCTTGCGGCCAAGAAGCAGCATCCATTCCCGCGCCGCATCCAGCTCGTCGAGCGTCATTTCCAGCAGGCGCTGGCTGACATGGGGGGTGGAGCCCAGAAGCGCCTCGAACTGCTTCTTGCGGAAACAGCACATCATCAGGTCGGTGGTGGCGATGACATTGTAGGGCGCGATGTCGCGGCCCGGCCGGCCGACGAAATCAGAGGGCAGCAGCAGCCCCACCATCTGCGTCCGCCCGTCCTCCATCGTCTGGGTCAGCGTCGCGACGCCGGTGACGACGGAGGCCACGAAATCCATCCGGTCGCCCGCCCAGACCACGGTCTGGCCCGCCTCGTAGGTGCGGTAGTACTTGATCTCGTCAAGACGGGCGAGCTCGTCGGGCTCGCAACGCGCGCAGACCGCCCGGTGCCGGATCTGGCAGGCGCCGCAGTCGCGGACGCCCTTCGAGAGGTCGGGGGCCTGGGTCGGGGAATTGATTTGCATCAAGGAGCCTGTGTCTGCGCGCCCCCAAACTAGGGCCATGGAACAGGAATCGCAACTCGCCCGGCTGGGTCTCTTCGACGCGCGCGTGCCGCGTTATACGAGCTATCCGACCGCCCCGCATTTTTCATCGACCGTCGGCGGCCAGGACATGGAGGGCTGGCTCAGGGCGATCCCGGCGGGAAGCCGGATATCGCTCTATCTGCATGTACCCTTTTGCCGCAGGCTGTGCTGGTTCTGCGCCTGCCGGACGCAGGGCACCAGAAGCGCCGACCCGGTTCTGGCCTATGCCGAGGTGCTGCGCGCGGAACTTGCGATGATCCGCCGCCTGGTGGCGCCCGGCGTCACGCTGTCGCGCCTCCACTGGGGCGGCGGCACGCCGACCCTCTTGCCGCCGCAAGCCATCGAGATGCTGGCGGGCGCGATCTTCGACGCCTTTCCGATGGCCGAGGATGCGGAGTTCTCGGTCGAGATCGACCCCAACGAGGTGGATGAGGCACGGCTTGACGCACTTGCCGGCGCGGGGATGAACCGCGCTTCGATCGGCGTGCAGGATTTCGATCCGGATATCCAGCGCGCCATCGGGCGGGACCAGAGCTACGAGGTGACGAAGGCCGCCGTCGAGATGCTGCGCGCCCGCGGCATCGGCTCGCTGAACGCCGACATCCTTTACGGCCTGCCGCACCAGACCGAGGCAAAGATCGCAGCCTCGGTTGAAAAGCTTCTCGCGCTCAACCCCGACCGCGTGGCGCTTTACGGCTATGCCCATGTGCCCTGGATGGCGCGCCGCCAGCAGATGATCCCGTCCGACGCCCTTCCCACCCCCGAAGAGCGCCTGCAGCTCTTCGAAACCGCCCGCAAGCTCTTCGTCGCCGACGGCTATGACGAGGTCGGCATCGACCATTTCGCCCGGCCCGCCGACGGCCTTGCGCGCGCCGCGCTTGCAGGCAGGCTCCGGCGGAACTTCCAGGGCTATACCGACGATCTCGCCCCGGTTCTGATCGGCGTCGGCGCCTCGGCCATCTCGCGTTTCCCTCAAGGCTACGCCCAGAACGCCCCGGCCACCTCGGACCATGTGAAGGCCATTCGCGACGGCCGTCTCTCGGTCACGCGCGGGCACCGGTTCAGCGAGGAAGACCTCATGCGCGCCAGGATGATCGAGGCGCTGATGTGCGATTTCCATATCGACGCGGGCGAGATGCGCGACCGCTTCGGCCTGAACGACGCGGGGCTCGGGCGCCTCTTCGGCGATGCCGCCCGCCCCTTCGGCGACATGGTCGAGGTCGACCGCACCGGGTTTCACATCCCCGACCGCGCGCGGCCGCTGACCCGGATGATCGCGCGGGCGTTCGACAGGTACGATCTGTCGCGCGCGGGGCACAGCCCGGCCGTGTGACGGCGGGGCGACAGCATGTCAGGGCAAGAAGTCGAGACCCCAAGTCCCTCACTTTCTGTCTGGAAATACTCCGGGGGGTCCGGGGGGCAGCGCCCCCCGGCGGGTCGGCCGGGCGCAGCCCGGACGAAACCTTATCCGCGCACCATCGCCACATAGTCGCGCAACAGCGCCACCCGGCGCGGCCGGAATGAGTCATCGGTGAGCCGGACCTCGCTCATCCGGGCGATATGGAACCGCCGGAAATCCTGCCGCAGCGTACAGAAGGCAAGACACATCAGCGCGCGCTCGAACCAGACGATGGAGAGCGGCCAGATGCGCCGCTCGCTTTCCCTGCCCGCGAGATCCCGGTAGCGGATGTCGATCGCGCGTTCCTCCCAGCTTGCTTCCCGGATCAGCCCGACATGGGCGGGCGCGGGCGGACGCGGATCGAAACGCACGGAATGGCTTACGGCATGAATTGCCTGGCGCTGCACCCGTTCGGGCAGTGTCGCGGTGATCTTGGCCATCGCCGCCTTAGCTCCTCGGGCAAGCGCGGGATCGCCCATCTGCCTGACCTCGGCGAGGCCGAGCGCCAGCGCCTCCACCTCGATCCGCGTGAACATCTGCGGCGGCAGCGCAGGGTCCTCGGTCAGCACATAGCCAAGGCCCGGCGCCCCGTCGATCAGCGCGCCGCCCGCGCGCAGCGCCTCGATATCGCGGTAGAGCGTGCGTTCCGACACGCCGGTTTCCGCCGCGAGCCTTGCGGCCGTGACCGGTTGCGGCAGCACCCGGAAAGCGGTGAGAAGACGAAGAAGACGGTCGGCGCGGGCCATGGGATGCTGACAGGTTCTGACAGGATGACCGGAGCATAAAGCAGGCGCAACAAACCGGAAAGGACCGATCATGCTCACCCTCTTTCATGCGCCGAACTCCCGCTCGTCCACGATCGTCACGCTGCTCGACGAGATGGACATCGCCGACCGCGTCGATCTGCGCATCGTCACCGTTCCCCGCCATGACGGGTCGGGCGCGCCCGATCCGGCCAATCCCCATCCCGAGGCCAAGGTGCCCGCGCTTGTCCATGACGGGCAAGTGATCACCGAACGCGCCGCGATCATCCTGCATCTGACCACGCTCTTTCCCGACAGCGGGCTCGCGCCCCGGGTGGGCACGGCGGACTGGGGCCGGTTCGCCATGTGGCTTACCTGGTATCAGGGCGTGCTGGAGCCGGTCTTGATCCACGAAATGGCGGGGCTCTCGCATCCATACCTGACCAGCACCTTCCGCGGTTCGGCAGAGGTGAAGGCCAGGCTCCGCGCGGCGCTGGAAGAGGGGCCATGGCTCCTAGGCGACAGCTACAGCGCGGCCGACCTTCTGGTCCATTCGCCCTATGCCTGGCTGCCGGACGCGACGCCCGACAACGATCTGATCCGCGACTGGGTGGCGCGCTCTATGGCGCGTCCGGCCCGCCAGCGCACGCTGGCCGCCGATGCGGCGCTTTTGGCGGCCTGAGCCGCTTGCGCCCGGGCGGTCCCGCGTGCTTCTCTCGGCGCGGGGCCGGTTCGGAGAGGGGCGCACGATGGCGGGGACGGGGTTTTTCTGGGACGAGCTTTGTTTCTGGCACACAACCGGGGAACATGCGCTTTTCGTTCCCGTGGGCGGCTGGGTCCAGCCGCCCGCCGCCGCGGGCCATGCGGAATCGCCCGAAAGCAAGCGGCGGCTGAAGGCGCTGATGGATGTCTCCGGCCTGACCGCCCGGCTCGTAAAGCAATCGGCGCCGCCCGCGACCGAGGAAGACCTGCGCCGCATTCATCCCGCCGCATATCTCGAGGCGTTCCGTGCCGCGAGCCGAAAGCGGGGCGGCGATCTGGGCGAAGATGCGCCTTTCGGGCGCGGCAGTTTCGAGATCGCCTGCCAGTCGGCGGGCCTCGCGCTTGCCGCCGTCGATCAGGTGGTGACGGGCAGGCTCGCCAACGCCTATGCGCTCTCCCGTCCGCCGGGGCACCATTGCCTGCCCGACCGACCGATGGGCTTCTGCCTTCTGGCCAATATCGCCATCGCGATCGAGGCGGCAAAGGCGCACCATGGGCTTGGCCGGGTGGCGGTGGTGGATTGGGACGTTCATCACGGCAATGGCACGCAGGCGATCTATTCCGGGCGCGATGATGTGCTGACCATCTCGCTCCATCAGGAGAAATGCTATCCGACCGACACGGGCTTCGCCGGGGAACGGGGCGAGGGCAAGGGCCACGGCTTCAACATCAACATTCCGCTGATGCCGGGCGGGGGGCACGTCTCCTACCTCGCCGCGATGGACCGGATCGTACTGCCCGCGCTTGAGAGGTTCCGGCCCGATCTGATCATCGTCGCCTGCGGGTTCGACGCGAACGGCTGCGATCCGCTCGCGCGGATGCTGGCGACGAGCGAGACCTTCCGGGCAATGACGGAACGGTTGCGGCAGGCGGCGGAGGCGCTGTGCGGCGGGCGGTTGGTTATGGTGCATGAGGGCGGCTATGCCGAGGCGGTCGTGCCCTTCTGCGGAATTGCGACCATCGAGGCGCTTTCAGGCGAGCGGACCGAGGTCAGGGATCCGTTCCTGCCGCTCTTGAACGACCAGCAGCCGCCCGAGGCGTTCGACCGGCTGGAGGCCGGGCGGCTCGCTGCGCTCGCGGAAGCCTTCGGCCTGTGACCCGGGAGAAGCCGAAATCTTGCGAAGATTTCGGACCGGAACCCGCAACGGGTTCCGGCCGGATTTCGTGCCGAAATCCGGCGCCTCAAACCTTGGGCCGGGTTGTGGAGGGCGCACCGCCCTCGAACCAGTTCGGGCGCGCGTAATCGCAGGGCGCTTCCTGCATCTGCAGATGCAGGCCTGTGCCCTCGTAGGGATGGGCGCGGGCGAGGTCCTCGTCAAAGTCGATGCCGAGGCCCGGGGCGTCGGGGACGATCACATAGCCCTCTTCCCAGCGGATCGAATTCCTGATGAGTTTCAGATGGAACGCCCCGCCGGTCTCGATCGTCTCGACCATCAGGAGGTTGGGGATCGAGGCGCCGAGCTGGACGTTCGCCGCCCACTCGACCGGGCCTGCGTACAGGTGCGGCGCCATCTGCGCAGTGAAGACCTCCGCTATGGCAGCGATCTTCTTGCACTCCCAGATGCCGCCCGCGCGCCCGAGGGCTGGTTGCAGGATGCGCGCGCCACCGGTGCGCAGGACCGTCGCGAATTCGGCCTTGGTGGTGAAGCGCTCGCCGGTCGCGACCGGAATGCGCACCGCCTTCTGCACTTCGGCGAAGTCGAGAAGATTGTCTGGCGGGATCGGTTCCTCGTACCAGAGCGGCCCGTAGGGCTCGATCGCCTGGGCCAGACGAACGGCGCCCGCGACATTGAACTGGCCGTGCGTGCCGAAAAGCAGGTCGGCCCGGTCGCCCACCGCCTCGCGGATACGCTTGCAGAAGAGCGCCGAGCGGCTGATGTCGGACTGGCTCGGGTCATGGCCGCCGCGGATCGTATAGGGACCGGCCGGATCGAACTTCACCGCGGTAAAGCCCATGCCCGCGAACCGCGCCGCCGCCTCGGCGGTCATGTCGGCATTCACCCAGAACTCGCCACTTTCCTTGCCGGGCTCGGGGTAGAGGTAGGTGTAGGACCTGAGCCGCTCGTTCAGCTTGCCGCCGAGGAGCGCGTGGACAGGCCGGTTCCGCGCCTTGCCGATGATGTCCCAGCAGGCGATTTCGAGGCCGGAGAAGGCGCCCATCACCGTGGGATCGGGCCGCTGGGTGAAGCCCGAGGAATAGGCGCGGCGGTACATCAGTTCGATCTCTTCGGGATTGGTGCCCTGCATATGGCGGGCGAACACATCCTCGATCACCGCGCGCATCGCCTCTGGCCCGACGGTCGAGGCATAGCATTCGCCATAGCCCGTGATCCCGTTGTCGGTGGTGAGCTTGGTGAAGATCCAGTAGCGCCCGCCCCAGCCCGGCGCGGGTGGCGCCACGACGAAGATTTCCAGATCCTTGAGTTTCATCGGCGTCCCCTCGCTTCTGACCCGACCCTGCTGTCAGCCTGCCGCAGCTTCCCCTACGTTTGCGACGCAAATTGACGCAAACGGGCCAGATGCTCGTCGTCGCACGCCGTGCGCTCCTCGCCGCATCCGACGAGAAGCGTCAGCGCACGAGGAGGATCAGCTCCCGGGATGACCGGTCCGGATAAGGAAATCGCCCAGTGCCGCCGCAAATGCCTCCGGCTTGTCAACGGGCGGCAAGTGCCCCGCCCCGCGCAGGATGCGGAAGTCCGAGTCGGGGATCAGACCGGCAAGCTCACGCACGAGGTCAGGCGGGGTCGACCCGTCGCGGTCGCCCGCGAGGACGAGCGCGGGCAGCCGCAGGCCCGAGGTGGGCGTGATGAAATCCGTGCCCCCGATCGCCGCCGCCACGCCGATGTAGCCCTCGACCGGGGTCGAGAGCAGCCGTTCGCGCCAGAGACGCCCCTCAGGTCCGTCGCGCAAGGGCTTGGGGAACCAGCGTTCCAGCGTCGCGTCGGCAATCGCCGCGATACCGCCCGAGCGCACGGCGTCGATCCTGCCTTCCCAGATCGCGCGGGTGCCGATCTTCGCGGCGGTGTTCGACAGGACGAGCGCGCGCACCATATCGAGCCGCTTCACCGCCAGCCCCTGCGCGATCAGCCCGCCGACCGAAAGGCCCACGAACGCACAGTCGCGCACCGCCAGCCTGTCCAGAAGCGCCTCGACGTCCCGGATCAGCGCGCCCATCGCATAGGGTGCAGGCGGCACGTCGGACTGGCCGTGCCCGCGCAGGTCGAGGCGGATGAGCCGCAGGCCCGGCGGCAGGAGCGGCAGCACCTTGTCCCAAAGCCTCAGATCAAGGCCGAGTGCATGGGCGAAGACGACCGGCGCGCCCTTCGGGTCTCCCCCCTCCTGCCAATGAAGATGCGGCTCGCTCATGTCGTCTCCACGAGGTCGAGCGCGCGGCGGAAGATGACAGCGTCGACATTGCCGCCCGAGACGACGGCGATGATCGTATCGGCATCGGTCTCGGCCGTCCGGTAAAGCGCGGCGGCGAGCGCCACCGCGCCGCCCGGCTCGGCAACAATGCGAAGCCGCTGCCAGGCTTCGCCCACCGCCTTCAGCGCCTCTTCGTCGCTGACCGCAAGGCCCGCGCCCGCGCGGGCAGAGACCAGCGGAAAGGTGATGTTCCCCGGCGCGGGCGTGACGATGGCGTCGCAGAGGCTCGGCCGCGGGTTCTCGTTGGCGCGGATCGCACCCGCCAGAAGCGAGCGGCGCATGTCGTCGTGGGTCTCGGGCTCGCAGGGGCGCGCGGTCAGACCGGGCGCGTCGGCCTCCAGTGCCAGCGCGATGCCCGAGGTCAGCCCGCCGCCGCCGCAGGGCACGAAGACCTCGGCCCGCTCGATCCCGAGCGCGCGCGCCTCGGCGGCAATCTCGAGCCCCACGGTGCCTTGCCCGGCGATAACTTGCGGATCATCATAGGGGCGGACGAGTGTCAGGCCCCTCTCCCCGGAGATACGCGCGCTCAGCGCGTCGCGGTCCTCGGTCTGGCGGTCATATAGGATCACCTCGGCGCCCAACGCGCGCGTGTTGGCGATCTTCACCGCAGGCGCATCCGACGGCATCAGGATCACCACCGGCGCGCCGTGCTCGGCGCCTGCCAGCGCCACGCCCTGGGCATGGTTGCCCGAGGAAAAGGCCACGACCCCGCGCGCCCGTGCCTCGGGCGACAGGGCCGACAAAGCGGCTGAGGCGCCGCGATATTTGAACGATCCGGTGTGCTGCAGGCATTCGGGCTTCACCAGCACCCGCCGCCCGGCGATCCGGTCGAGGAAGGGCGAAGAGAGGAACGGCGTCTGCCTCAGCCGCCCACCGATGCGCGCCTCTGCCCCGCGGATCATCTCGATATTCATTGCATCATCTCCAGCCAGGACCGGATGGCTGCCAGCGCCTCCGGCTCGTCAAGGAAGGGCACATGCGCCCGGTCGGGCACGTCGGCAAAGATCATGTCGGGGCGGCGGCGGCGCATCTCGGTGGCGGTTTCGGGCGAGAGAAGATCGGAATTCGCGCCCCGGATCAGCGCCAGGGGCAGGCCCGCGCACGCATCGAAGAGCGGCCAGAGGTCGGCCGACGGCCCTTCGAAGGCGGCAAGGAACGACGTACGCAGCGCCGGGTCGTAGCGGATTTCCAGCCCGCGTGGACCTTCCACGTAAAGCCGTTCGGCAAAGGCGCGCCAGCGCGCGTCCGGCACGTTGGCAAAGCCCGCCATGGTGCGGGGAAAGCGTTCGACCAGTTGGTCGATTGACTTGGCGGCGGGGTTGCGGCCGACATAATCGAATATCTTCTCCAGCCCCGTCCGTTCGATCACCGGGCCGACGTCGTTCAGGCAAAGACCGAGGAGCCTGTCCTTCGCCGTGGCCGCCAGCGCCATGCCGATCAACCCGCCGCGCGAGGTGCCGAGGATCGCCGCCCGGTCGAGCGCGAGATGATCCATCAGCGCCAGCACATCCTGCGCCTCCTGCGGGACCGTGTAGGTCGCGGCGCCGGTCCATTCCGATGCCCCCCGCCCGCGATAGTCGGGCCGGATCAGCCGCAGGTCAGCCACATGCGGCGCGAGGAAATCGAAATCCGTATGCGCCCGCGTCAGCCCGGCCAGCGCGATGACCGGAAGGCCCTGCCCCTCGTCCCGGTAAGCCAGTCGCGCCCCGTCGGCGGCGGTGAAGAAATCGAGTGCCATGCTGCCTCCTTGCCCGGGCAGACTGGCGGCGGGCCTGACCGAGGACAAGGGCGAAGATGTACCGGCTACAAGATCGGCCGAAGGGCGCGATCATGGCGCGGCAGAGACGCGCCGCCAGAAGCGATGGTT
This sequence comes from Frigidibacter sp. SD6-1, assembly GCF_030143255.1. Lineage (GTDB taxonomy): Bacteria > Pseudomonadota > Alphaproteobacteria > Rhodobacterales > Rhodobacteraceae > TMP-24. The sequence continues at coordinate 136,422 of NZ_JARJNR010000005.1, read as the reverse complement.
TTCTTCCTGGCCTACGAGGCGATAGTCCGCCATCGCCGCAGCAAGGTCGGGGTTGGCGAAATAGAGCGCTTCCAGGTCGAACGCGCCTTCCGGGTTGAGGGGCCAGAAGAATTGCGAGTTCGTGTCGAATATGACGAGATCGGGCCTCTTCCCTACGATGTCCCGTGCCGTTCGTTCGACCGCATAGGAAATGTGACCCCGAAGGCGCGCGCAGCGATCCGCATCGGTGGTACAATCGCGCTGCGCAAGTTCCAGCACGGGACCCGCCACGGGCCATTGCACCGGGAAGCTGCCCAGCCAACGGGTTCCGAACAGGTCGATGAGCGGGAAGTAGGGAAAGATATCCGCGGACACCACCACGATCGAGCGAGCCGGTTGCGACCCGGCCAGATAGCCCGCGAGGACCTCCTTCATCGCATAGCGGTAGGGCCTTGTCTGGAAGGTGAACTGTGCGTGCAGGACGAATGCCGCCAGCGCCAGCATGACGAGCCGCCGATCAGCCGACATTGCGGCCAGCCAGCAATAGAAGAGGCCCAGACACGCAAAGAGCGGGATCGCGTGATAGTCAAAGCCGTTGCCCTGCGCGACATAGACGCAAAGCGCCCCGGAGGCCGCAAGCAGGACGCTGGAACTGCCGCGCGGCAGTCCGGTCGAGCGTGCCGCGAGCAGGACCGCGAAAACCGGCAGCAGAAGCCAAGGCATCACGTTCAAAAGAAACCGCAGAGGCGCAAGCTGATAGGCGCCATAGGTCTCGATCGCGAGCGGGATGATCGTCCCAAAGTAGGCGGGCGCGAGAAGCCGCGCGAGGAGAATATAGCCGATGCATGCCGCAGCGATAACCAGATTGCCTGCTGTCATCGCCGATGACCAGCGCTTGTCCGCCAGCATCCTGCCAAGCGTGACACCAAGCGGGATCAGCAGAAAATGGGGCTTCAGCAGCAGGCCCGCTGCGGCGAAGGCTGCGGTCAGGGCTCCCTTTGCCCCACTGTCTGCATCCGGGCGGGCAAGATGGGCAGCAAGGTAGGGCCACAGGCAGATCGCAAGAAAATGTTCGCGCTGGCCGATATGTCTGCCGAACGGAAAGACAAGAAGAAGTGCGCCGCCCGCAAGGAATATCCATGCCGCCCGGTTTGAATGGGTGCGCGCGATGATCCGCGTGCTCCACCAAAGGCTGACGCCGATCAGCACGAGCATCTCGGAATAGAACGCCTGGGTCGGCGTGATCCCGAGAGCATGGGACAGGAGTATCGCCGGCACATGATGAAGAAAGATCAGCGGAGGGTTGACCTCGAGGATGTCTTGATAGAGCCGCGCGCCAGACAGCCAGTCGGCCGTCGCGTGAAGAAACCACGAGCTGTCGTGATTGATCACCTGCCCCCAGAACCACCACAGGACGAGGCTCAGGTAGGCCGTCAGCGAAAGCCCGCGCCACAGGTCCTGCGCCTTGGCCCCTCGTCCGGTGGCGGTCGTGTCCTGGCCGCTCATCCCACAAGCGCCCTGACGTAGCTACCCGAGCCCATGAAGAAGGCCGCGAGCGCGGCAAGGTAGCAGGCAAGGCAGAGAAGCGCGCGGCCCTTCGGCATCGGGCGCTGGACACGCAGGAGCACATCGGCCTGCGCGAGCGAGCGCGCCGTCATCAGGCAGAAGAAAATGAGTAGGAGAGACTGCATGTAGACCGCCACCGCAAAGGCGATGCCCGACATCAATAGCGTCGCGGGGCGGACCGCCTCGGGCCAGAAGCTCGCAAGGATGGCGCGCAGGCATTTCGATCCGTCGAGCGGCCAGAGCGGCAGGAGGTTGAAGAAGTTCAGGACCGCCGTCACCTGGCCGAAGGTCCACAGGAACCCGGCCGCCTGAGGCGCGCGGTCATAGGCCAGCTCGAACAGGCTGAGCGACAGGACCATGGGCGCAAGGCCGATGGCCGGGCCCATGAGCGAGATGAAGAACTGCTTTTCCTGGCTCGCGGGCAGGCTGTTCGAAATCGCAAGGCCGCCCATCAGCGGCACGAGGCGGAACCGCGCGTCGGCATGGCCGCAGATCCGGTAGGCGGCGACATGGCCAAACTCGTGGATCATCACCGCAAGGATCAGGGCGGCGCCGACCATCGGCCCCCAGAAATACCCCGCTGCAAGGATGGCCAGCAGCCCCATGCCCATCGCCTCGGGGTCGAGGCCGACGATCTGCAGGCCCCTGTGGCCCTTGAGGCCGCCCTGCAGGATCAGGCCGGTTCCGGCACAGAGCGATAGCGAGATCAGGAGCGCCAGCATCGGTCTTCCGTGGTTGCAAGTTGCACGAGACCTGCATAGCGCAAAGTCGGGCGTTGGAAAGACCGGATGGCGGCATCGCCATGACCTGTGGCGGTTCGATCAGCCTGCGCCCGCGAGTGCCGGTAGGCCCGTGAGGTCGGGCAGGATATGGCGCGGGTTGGCGGGCAGGCGGTCGAACGGCAGGCCCGAACGGTTCACCCAGACGGCGCGGAAACCGAAGGCGGCGGCGCCCGCGACGTCCCAGCCGTTGGAGGAGATGAAAAGGACCTCGCCGGGCGCGCAGGCGAAGCGGGCGGTCACCAGCGCATAGACCCGCGCGTCGGGCTTGAAGATGCCGACGCTTTCGACCGACAGGCAGGCATCGAGCAATCCCTCGATTCCGGCCGAACGGGTCGCGGCGGCAAGCATCGCGGGCGTGCCGTTCGACAGGATCGCGCGCGGCAAGCCCATCGCCTTCAGCGCCTGAAGCACCGCGGGTACTTCCGGATAGGCGGGCAGTTCGTCGTAAAGCGCCAGAAGCCGCGCCCGTAGCGTTCTGTCCCCGATTCCCGCCGCCTCCAGCGCCCAGTCGAGTCCGTCGGCGGTCACCTGCGCGAAATCGGCATGCTGCCCCATGATGGCGCGAAGCCAGCTATATTCCAGCTGCTTCCGCCGCCAGTCCTCGGCAAGCTTCGGCCAGACCGCACCCAGCCGCGCGCCCCCCGGCTCCGCCGCCGCCCGGCGCGCCGCACCCGCCACATCGAAGAGCGTGCCATAGGCATCGAAGATCACGGTCGCGACGGGCATATCTGCTTCCCTTCGCGGCCGTCGGTCATCCGCCCATATGCTCCTGCTGCGGCATGCCGAGGACATGGAAGCCGCCGTCGACCCGGATGATTTCGCCGGTCGTGCAGGCACCATGGTCCGACAAAAGATAGACCGCCGTGCCGCCGATCGCCTCGAGCGTCGCGTTGGCGCGCAGGGGGGCGTTCGCCTCGGTATGGCGGAAGGTGGCGCGGGCGCCGCCGATTGCCGCCCCGGCGAGCGTCTTCATCGGGCCGGGCGAGATGGCATTGACGCGGACGCCTTGCGGGCCAAGGTCATTCGCCAGATAGCGCACCGAACTTTCCAGCGCGGCCTTCGCGACGCCCATCACATTGTAGTTGGGCGTTACCCGGTTCGACCCGCCATAGGTCAACGTGATCAGCGACCCGCCTTCCGGCATCATCTCGGACGCGCGGCGCGCGACGTCGATGAAGGAAAAGCAGGAAATGTCGAGCGACTGTTTGAAATTCGCCCGGCTGGTGTTGATGAAGCGGCCGGTCAGTTCGTTCTTGTCGGAATAGGCGATGGCATGGACGAGGAAATCCATCGTCCCCCAGCGCGCCTTCAGCCCGGCGAAACAGGCCTCAAGGCTTTCATCGTTCGTCACGTCGACATCGACCAGGAAATCCGACCCGACCGAGGCGGCCAGGGGCTCGACCCGCTTGCCGAACGCCTCGCCCTGATAGGAAAAGGCCAGTTCCGCCCCTTCGTCGGCGAGGGCCTTCGCGATCCCCCAGGCGATCGACCGCTCGTTCGCGACGCCCATCACGAGCCCGCGCTTGCCCCGCATCAAATCCGGCATCTGCCCCTCACCCCAGGTACTTGCTCATCACGAGCGTAGCATTGGTGCCGCCGAACCCGAAAGAATTCGAGAGAACCGAATCCAGCTTTACACCTTCCCGGAGAGTGGTGACAATTTCCGCCGGGTCAAGGGCCGGGTCGAGCGTCGTCACGTTAGCCGAAGCGGCGATGAAGTCCTTGTTCATCATGATCAGCGAATAGATCGCCTCGTGCACGCCCGTCGCGCCCAGCGAATGGCCGGTCAGCGACTTGGTTGAAGCGACGGGCGGGGTCGAGCCCTTGCCGAAGACGCGGCGGATCGCCTCCATCTCGGTCACATCGCCCACCGGCGTCGAGGTGCCGTGGCTGTTGATGTAATCGATCTTGCGACCCTCAGGCAGGGTCGAGACCGCCAGCCGCATCGACCGTTCGCCGCCCTCGCCCGAAGGTGCCACCATGTCATAGCCGTCCGAGGTGGCGCCATAGCCGGTGACTTCGCCGTAGATCTTCGCCCCGCGCGCCAGCGCGTGGGAAAGTTCCTCCAGCACCACGACCCCGCCGCCGCCCGCAATGACGAACCCGTCGCGGGTCGCGTCATAGGTCCGCGAGGCGGTCGTCGGCGCGTCATTGTACTTGGACGACATCGCGCCCATCGCGTCGAAGAGGCACGAGAGCGTCCAGTCGAGCTCCTCGCCGCCGCCGGCGAAGACCACGTCCTGCTTGCCCATCTGGATCAGCTCGACGCCATTGCCGATGCAATGGGCGCTGGTCGAGCAGGCCGAGGTGATCGAATAGTTCACGCCCTTGATCTTGAAGGGCGTGGCAAGGCAGGCCGAGTTGGTCGACGACATGCAGCGCGTCACCATGAAGGGGCCCATCTTCTTCGGCGCGCCCTTGTTGATGACCGTGTCGAAGGCCACGAAGAAGTTCGAGGTCGACGGCCCGCCCGAGCCCATGATCAGGCCGGTGCGCTCGTTCGAGACATCCGTTTCCTCAAGCCCGGAGTCGGCGATGGCCTGTTCCATGGCGAGGAAATTGTAGGCCGCCCCCGGCCCCATGAAGCGCAGGTTGCGCTTGTCGATATGATCCTCAAGCACGATCTGCGGCTTGCCGTGGACCTGACTGCGGAAACCATGCTCGGCATACTCTGGCGAAAAGACGATGCCGGACTTTCCGGCGCGCAGGGACGCTTCGACCTCGGTCACATTGTTGCCGATGGGCGAGATGATCCCCATACCGGTGATGACGACGCGGCGCATGGGCCTACTCCTTCGAATTCGGTCAGGTCGCCGAGAGGGCGACCTTCATGTCGGTGACCTGATAGATAACCTCGCCGTCGGCTTCGACAATGCCATTGGCGACACCCATCGTCAGGCGACGGGTCTGGATGGCCTTGGTGAAGTCGACCCTGTAGGTCAGCATCTTGCGGTCGGGCCGCACCATGCCGGTGAGCTTTACTTCGCCCACGCCCAGCGCGTAGCCGCGCCCCTGCCAGCCGCGCCAGCCGAGGTTGAAGCCGGTCAGCTGCCAAAGCCCGTCAAGCCCAAGGCAGCCCGGCATGATCGGATTGCCCGGGAAGTGGCAGTCGAAGAACCACAGGTCCGGCGTGATGTCGAATTCGGCCACCACATGGCCCTTGCCATGTTCGCCCCGGTCGTCCGAGATATCGGTGATCCGGTCCATCATCAGCATCGGCGGCGCGGGCAGCTGCGCATTGCCGGGGCCGAACAGCTCGCCCCGCGCGCATTTCAGGAGGTCTTCCTTGGAGAAGCTCGAAGGATAAGCCGTCATTCGCCCTGCCTTTGATCGCGTTTCGTTACAGGCCCTGTAACATTCCGCCCGGAGACAGGGCAAGCGCAACCGCCTGACGTCAAGGCAAAAGACCGTGTCCCGATTGAATTTGCGTCCGAAGCTGCCGTATAAGGGTGGCATGATCGATATACCCCCTTCGCAGAATGCCGCCGAAGAGCGCGGCACACGCTGGCTGGACGGCGCGGGCCTGAGGCCGACGCGCCAGCGCGTGGCGCTCGCGACGCTTCTCGTGGGCGACGGCAAGGACCGGCATGTCACGGCCGAATGGCTCTTCGGTGCCGCCCGCGACGCGGGCGAGACCGTATCGCTCGCCACCGTCTACAATACGCTGCGCGCCTTCTGCGAGGCCGGGCTGATGAGCGAGATCACGGTCGATGGCTCGCGCTCCTATTTCGATACGCGGCTGGACGATCATCCGCATTTCTACTGGGAAGAAACCGCCGAACTGACCGACGCGCCGAAGGAAGAGCTGGAAATCGCCCGCCTGCCGGCGGCCCCCCGCGACACCGATGTGGCGCGCGTCGATGTGGTGATCCGCCTCAGGCGGCGGTAGGGTCGCAGGCGCCCGTTCCGGCGCGCGAGGCCCCCCGGCAGGCCGCTCATCGGGCCTTTCAGCCCTCTTCGCGGCGAAGACGCCTGTCATGGCGGATGAGCCGCTCCGGCACGGTCGGCGTCAGAACCACTGGCCGGGTTCCATCATGCCCAGATCGAGAAGCTGTTTCGACGACCAGTCGAACCGCTCCGACCCGCGCCAGCAGAAATTGCCGATCGCCCATTTCGACCCGGGGTTGGCGCGGAGCGCCTTTGCGGTGCGGAAAGAGGCGACGGCGGCGGTCAGGTTATGGTGCCAGGGGCAGGAGATCGTGTTGCGCTCCTCCTCTGACAGGGTGAAATCGGGCCGCATCTGAAGCCCCTTCTCCGGCCGGATCAGCGCCACGCGGTCCAGCCGGCGGCTCTTCCAGGGGATATGCTCCTCGAACCGCCAGCGGATGCCGCCGAAGACCTCCATCTGCCGTTCCAGTGGCTGGCCGTCGCGATAGCGGGCGGCGGCGTAATAGCCCGACCGGTCGAAATGGGCATTGTCCAGTGTCACCCCGTCGGGATGGGCCTGCAGATCCGGCGCATAGAGGTCGATCACATAGGCGATCATCGCGCGGCGCCGTTCCTCGGCATGAAAGGCGAGCATCTCGCCCACTGTCCGCGTCTCGCAGAAGGGGAAGAACAGATATTCGGCGTTATAGCCCCAGTAGAGCCAGGTCGCCTCGGGCGTCGCCGCGATGATCCGGGTCAGGGCATCCGGCACCGCATCGCGCGGGAACGGATCGAAAGCTAGCGTCGATATGCGCGGCGCGACCTCCGCCTCCGGCACCCAGTCCACCGCCTGCGGCTTCAGCACCACGAGGCTGCGGAACCCGATCTGCAGATGATGGGCGACGGTCGAGGTCAGCTCGACCCCGTCCTCGGCAAAGATCAGCGCCACCGGCCCCTTGGCCAGCACCGCCCGTCCCCGCGTCAGGAAATCCTCTAGCCCGCTGAAGTTCATTCCGCCTCCGCCTCTCACCTTCCCGATCGGGCGGGCCAAATCAAGCCCCGCCATTGCGGGGGCCGCCCGCTTTGGGGTAGAAGCGCCCGGTCCCGCGGAAAGGCCCCGACGATGCCCGAGCCGAAGAAGCTTTATATCAAGACCTATGGCTGTCAGATGAATGTCTATGACAGCGAGCGCATGGCCGAGGCTCTGGGCGCGGACGGCTATGTGACGACCGAGGTGCAGGAAGAGGCGGACATGGTGTTGCTGAACACCTGCCATATCCGCGAGAAAGCCTCCGAAAAGCTTTATTCCGACCTTGGGCGGCTTCGCCCGCTGAAGGCCGACAAGCCCGGGCTGAAAATCGGGGTAGCGGGCTGCGTCGCCCAGGCCGAGGGCGAGGAAATCCTGCGCCGGATGCCGCTGGTCGATCTGGTGGTCGGCCCGCAAAGCTATCACCGGCTGCCTGCCATGGCGAAGGCGGCGGCGCGGGGCGAAAAGACTGTCGACACAGAGTTTCCGGCCGAAGACAAGTTCGACCATCTGCCCGACCGACCGATGGCAAGGGCCCGGCCCACCGCCTTCCTGACCGTGCAGGAAGGCTGCGACAAGTTCTGCGCCTTCTGCGTGGTGCCCTACACACGCGGCGCCGAGGTGAGCCGCCCGTCGGAGCGCATCCTGACCGAGGCGCAGAAGCTGGTCGAGAAAGGCGTGCGGGAAATCACGCTTCTGGGCCAGAACGTCAACGGCTATCACGGCGACGATGGCTGGACGCTCGCACGCCTCGTCCGGGCATTGGCGAAGATCGACGGGCTTGAACGCATCCGCTACACCACCTCGCACCCGAACGACATGGGCGACGACCTGATCGCGGCCCATGGCGAGGAGCCGAAGCTGATGCCCTACCTGCACCTGCCCGTGCAGTCCGGGTCGGACCGCATCCTGAAGGCGATGAACCGCAAGCATACGGCCGAGGCCTATCTGCGGCTGATCGGAAAGATCCGCGCCGCGCGGCCCGACATGATGATGTCGGGCGATTTCATCGTGGGCTTCCCGGGCGAGACGGACGCGGATTTCGCCGCGACCATGGATCTGATCCGGGCGGTGAACTACGGCATGGCCTATTCCTTCAAATATTCCGCCCGCCCCGGCACACCCGCCGCCGAGCGCGAGCCGGTCGCGGCGGACGTTGCCGATGCGAGGCTGCAGGAGCTGCAGGCCCTGATCCTCGACCAGCAGCGCGCCGCGCAGGCCGCGATGGTCGGGCGCGAGGTGTCGGTCCTTTACGAAAAACCGGGACGGCTCGCAGGGCAGATGGGCGGCAAGTCCGACTATCTGCATGCCGTCCATGTCATGGACCCGGCCGCGCAGGTCGGAGAGATCGCGCGCGTCAGGATCACCGCCAGCGCACCGAATTCCCTGACCGGCGAACGGGTCTGACGACGGGGCCCGGGCCGTGCCCCACGCCGCCCGCTGGGGGGCGCGGGGCGCCAGGCTCACTTCAGGGTCACGAGATAGGCGGCGATATCCTCGGCGCCTTTCGCAAGCTTGAAGGTCATCTTCGATTTGGCGCCGTCATCGCCGAGCTTGTCCTTCAGCCAGGCGGTCGGATCCGTCACATAGGCCGCGATCTCGGCCTCGTTCCAGGTGACGCCCGCCGCACCGACGGCCAGGATCGAATCGCCATACTTGAAATCGGGCGCGCTGCCGACAGTCTTGCCATCAAGCCCCCAGAGGTCCGGGCCGGTCTTGCCGCCCTTGACGATCACGGTGCCGTCGGCGGCGATGATCGAATGACAGGCCTTGCATTTCTTGAAATCCGCCTCGCCCGCCACCGGGTCGCCGGCGAGGACCGGCGAGGCGACGAGAAGGCTGACAGCAAGGGTTGCGGTCATCTTGAGCATGGGGCTCTCCCGTATTCAGACAGGTTTACGATCGGACGGCGGCTTCGCAGCGCGCTTCGGGGAAGACAGAAAGGATCGCGTCGATCTCTGCCTTGATCCTGGTCAAACAGGCGGCAGTGGAAAGGGCGTCCGCCAGCGCGGCGGACGGCGCCGAGATGCTGACCGCCCTCCAGACAGGCGGCGCGGTTTCGCCGGTCGCGGGATCGAGGATATGGCCCGACCTTCCGTCCGCATCGAAGGTCGTGCCAAGGGGTGCCGACGTCGCGAGGGCCCGCTGCCTGAGCGGCACAAGGCCGCCCTCCGCCAGCATGGCCGACCAGTCCGACCCGTCCGGCTGGCCGCCGAGTGCGCGCAACTCGCCGGTGTCGATCAGGATATTCGTCAGCCCCCCGGCCTCCAGAAGCCGGGCGATACGGTCGGCGACATAGCCCTGCGCGATACCATTCAGGGTCAGCGCCATGGCGGGAGCGAGCGTCACGGCGCTGCGGTCGAGGCGGACATCCGCCCATCCGCCGCACGCGCGCGCCGCCATCAGTTCGGCGCGGCCGGGTCTTGTGCCTGCGACGGTGCGTTCGGCCCAGAGTGCCCAGAGCGGCTGCACCGTCGGGTCGAACAGCCCGCCGCTGGCGCGATGAACAGCGCCGGCGAGCGTGAGGCACTCCAGAAGCTCGGGCGGCGGCGCGTCGATCCGGCCGGTGCGGTTCAGGCGCATGAGCGCGCTTTCGGGCCGGTAGAGGCTGAAGATGCCCTCCAGCCGCGCGATTTCGGCCGTGACCTCTTCGGCGATGCGGGCGGCGTCGGGATGGTCGATGCGAAGGCTCGCCCGCGCGCCGAGCGCGACGCCGGTCCAGGTCGGCGGCGGCGCGGCGCGGGTCGGTCCCGCGAGGGCGAAGGGCGCTGCGGCAGAGATGGCGAGGAAGCGGCGGCGGGTCTGCATCTTAGTCTCCGACGGTTTCGGACAGGGCCTTGAGGCGTGCCTGATAATCGGCATCGCCTTCTTCGGCGGCGGATGTCGCGGCGCCCTCGACGGGTGCGAGGACAGCGCTGTCGGGCACATCGGCCAGACGCATCACGGCGCCTCCGCGCTCGGCCGCGAAAGCCGCGGCCTTCGCTTCATCGGCGAAGGGGACAAGCTCCGGCGCGCCCATGCCGCCTTCGGCAGTGGAGCCCGTCACATAATAGGCGCTGTCGGCGCCGATCCAGTTGTCCGCCCCCGGCGCGGCCCATGTGGCGCCGGGGGCGCCCATGTCACTGACATAGATCGCGAGGATGACTCCGTCCTGTTCGGGCAGGCGCGCATAGGCCACGGCATCCCGCACCTGGCTGAAGAAGAGCGGCATCCCCGGCAGGCCCTCGAGATGGACCTGCGCTTTCGGCCCTTCATGTTCCAGAAGGCTCATCTGGCAATAGTGGCCGACAGCCTCTTCGGTTAAGGCAACCGGGGTCACGTCCTGTGCCTCCTCGCGGCAGGCGGAAAGAGCAAGGAGTGCGATCAGAAAGAGGCGTTTCATGGGGTCACCTTCCTGAACGCGGCACTGGAAAGCGCGAGCGCCGCGAGCGGCCAGAGAAGGACCGAAAGCGCGGACTGCCAGAGCGGCATCGCCGCGGCTGCACCGCCAACGCCGGTCGCCGCCGCCGTCGCCTCGGAAGCGGCGAGGTTGAAAAGGCGGAAGGCATCGGCCGGGTTGGCCAGAAGCGCGAGCGGGAAGAGATCGGTCGTGAACCAGCCGCCGCCATCGGCGACCACCGCGGCGAGCAGCGCCAGATCATAGAGAACGACGGCGCCGAGCCAGAGGCCCATCGCAAGGCCCGCCGCGCCCGAAGGGCGCCGGGCGAGCGCGGAAAGCGCATAGCCCGCACCGAGGAAGGTGGCGCCAAGGAGAAGCGAGGTCCAGCCGAGCCGGAACAGCGCGGGCAGGCCGGAGGCCGCCCCCGGATCGGCGAGGAAGGCGGCGGCAGCCGCCAGCCCGTAGCCCGCGACGAGGGCGAGTGCGAGGACGATCAGATGGGCAAGAAGCTTGCCGATCAGGATCTCGACCCGGCTGCCTGGATAGGTGAGAAGAAGCGGCAGCGTGCCGCGCTCCGCTTCGCCCGCGATCGCGTCGAAGGCCATCAGAAGCGCCAGGAGCGGCACGAGATAGACGGCGAGCGAGGTCAGCGACGCCACCGTGACCGACAGCCGGTCCGCGCCCAAGACCCCGGTCGGCGCCGATCCGGCAGCGGTGAGGACAAGCGCGAAAAGCGCCATCAGCCCGATGGCGATCGCCACCCAACGGTTGCGGAAGGCAATGCGGAATTCGGTGCGCGCGGTGGCGAGGATGCGCCTCATTGCCCGTCCCTCCGGCTGAAATGGCTGTAGATATCCTCAAGGCTCGGCGGCGTGACCTCGATATCGGCCAGCCGGTCGCCGAGGCCTGTCACGCGGGCAAGCGTGCCGAGCTTGTCCTCCTGACTGCAGGACAGCTGCAAGTCCGCGCCGAAGCGGATGGTGCCGGGCAGAGCCTTTGCAATGTCAGCCGCATAGCCGTTGCGCGCTGTCATGCGGATGGTGACCGGCAAGGCCGCCTCGCGCCTGAGGTCCGAAAGCGTGCCCGAGGCGACCATGCGGCCCTTCGACAGGATCAAGAGCCGGTCGGTCCGCGCCTCGACCTCGGTCAATGCGTGGGAGGAGAGGAGGATTGCCGCGCCCTCGGCCGCGAGGCCGTCGAGCAACTCATAGAAATCGCGGCGCGAGACCGGGTCGAGGCCCGAGGTCGGCTCGTCCAGAACCAATAGCCTCGGCTTGCCGATCAGCGCCTGCGCGAGGCCGACGCGCTGGCGCATGCCTTTGGAGTAGGACCCGATCCGGCGCCCCGCGGCCTCGTGCAGGCCGACCCGTTCCAGAAGCGCGCGCGCGCCCTTCGGGCTTTCGCCGCGCAGTGCGAGGTAATGGCCGATCTGCTCTTCGCCGGTCAGCGCGGGATGGAAGGCGGCGTTTTCCGGCAGATAGGCCACGCCCGCCCGCGCCGCCGCCGATCCGGGCGCGGCGCCGCAGACCTCGACGCTGCCGCTGTCGAACGGCAGAAGGCCGAGGACGATCTTCATCAGCGTCGACTTGCCTGCACCATTATGGCCGAGGAGCGCGACGCGCATGCCCGGTTCCACCGCAAGTGACACGGCATCAAGCGCCTTGAGACTGGCGAAGCACTTAGTGAGTGCCGAGATTTTCAGGGTCGATGTCATCATATTGTCCTTGCGCCCAGCGTCCTGCGGCCCCTGCCTCCATGGCGAGGGTCGCGGGCGGGACGGGGATGGTTCGCGGCGCCATCAGGGGAAAGCTGTCCTGCACGCCGCCGGGCAGGATCGCGGGGAAACTCTTCTGGCTCCAGCGCACCAGCTGGACGGCGGGCGAACCGGTGAGCAGCGCCGCCGCCGGTTGCGACCAGAGGATATGGTCCATCAGGTCGTTCGGCCGATAAACCCCGTCGGCGATCCCATCGCCGTTCAGATCGAATGCCGGGTTGTCGGACCAGAAATTACCCCGGCCCTCGAAGCTCCATTCGATCTGGCGGGTGCCGACATATTTCACCTGGTTGCGGTTGGCGATGAAACTGTTCTCGGTCAGAACATTGCGTTCCGATCCGGCGGTGAAATGGATGCCGATGCCGCAGCCTTCGAACCGGTTGCGGTAGATCAGGTTCTTGTGGGCATTGTAGATGAAGAGGCATTTTTTCGCCCCGCCGCGCACGAGGTTGCCGCTGACGTCGGCGCTGTTGGCATAATTCAGCATCAGCCCGTGTTCCCGGTCACCGAGCGAGAGGTTGTCCTTCACCACCACCTTGTTCGAAAACATGATAGCGAAGCCCAGATGATTGCCGACCGAGATGTTGCCGCTGACCTCGCTGTCGTGCGTGTACATGTAGTGGACCGCAAAGCGCAGGTCGCGGAACAGGTTGTGGCGGAAGACGTTTTCGCGCGAGGTGTTGGCGAATATGCCGTCGCGACCGAAGCGGATATCGTTTCCCTCGACGATCGTGCCGGGCGCGTTCCAGACATAGATGCCGTTGCCGCGTTCGTTCATGCGGGGGTCTTGCAGCCCCACGATCACATTGCCGCGCACCACGCTGCCGCGTGATCCGTGCACGTCGATCCCGTGCATGTTGTTTTCGAGCCGGACGCCCTCGATCAATGCGCCGTCGGCACCCTTCACGATCTTGATCCCGGCATCGAGGTCGGAATTGCGGGTGCCGGAGCCGGTCACCGTCAGCCCGCGGACCACCACATCGTCGGCAGTCACGGTGACGACCGTGCCCAGACCCTTGCCGTCGATCACCGCCTCTTGCGGGCCGGTCAGGGTCAGCGCCCGGTCCAGCGTGACGGGGCCGGAATAATGCCCGGCGGTGAGCATGAGCACATCGCCGGGATCGGCCCCGGCGATGGCAGTGGCAAGCGTTGCTTCGCCCGGCGCGACCCGCAGTTCTTCGGCCCCCGCCACGGAGGCGAGAAGAAGGGCGAGGATCAGGGCCGGGCGAAGAAGGATCATGGCATCATGCCGCCTTCGGTTCCACGAACATCCGGCCGCGCATCTCCATGTGCAGCGCATGGCAGAACCACTGGCAATAGTACCAGTAGACCCCCGGCTGACCGGCCACAAACGTGACCGAACTGGTCGCCTGCGGCCCGATTTCCATCGCCACGCCATGGTTGCCCATGGTGAAGCCGTGGGTCAGGTCGTCGATATCGTCGAGGTTGGTGACGATCACCGTTACCTCGTCGCCTTCCTTGACGGTGAATTCCTCGATAGCGAACTGCGGTGCTTGGCTCGACATGTAGACCCGCACCTTGTTGCCGTCGCGGATGACCTGATCCTGATAATCGTCCAGGTTCACCCCGTCGGCCTCGGCCTGCTTGCGCGTCTCGGCCCACATCGGGTCCTGCCGGTCCCAGACCGACTTGATGCCGGTCATCTTCGAGGCGTGGACGGCGATCGCATCATGCGGCTCGGCGAAATTCGGGCCATCGTGGACGACCACCATCTTGTCGCCGGAAATGTCGATCAGCTGATCGTTCTCCGGCTTCAGCGGTCCGACGTTCAGGAACCGGTCCTTCGAGAACTTGCACAGGCAGACGAGCCACTTGCCGTCGGCCTCCAGCGTCTCGCCCATCGAGGTCTTGAGGTGACCGGGCTGGTACTGGACATCGACCTTGTCGAGGATCGGATCGACCGCCTCGCCCTTGTAGGCGGCGATCGCCTTGTCGATGTTCCACTTCACCACCTGGCTGTCGAGGAAGAGCGAGGTATAGACGTTGCCCTGCCCGTCGAACGCATTGTGCAGCGGGCCAAGGCCCAGTTCCGGTTCCGCCACCACGCAGGAGCGCGGATCGGCGCCGTCGAAGACGGCATCCAGCAGCGTGACGTCGATCACCGTGACGGTGGGCGACAGCTTGCCACCGATGCACAGGTGCTTCTTGTCCGGCGCCATGTTGCAGCCATGCGGGTTGTTGGCGATCGGGATATAGCGGGTGAACTGGCTGTTCGCTTCCTTGCGGCCGTCCAGAACCTTGACCCCGTTCTGCTCGGTGTAGGCGCCGGCCGCGATCGCCTTCTCGATCTCGGCGATGTTGAAGACCACGACATGGTCCATCTCGCTGGCCGTCATGTCGGCAAGGTTCATGCCCATCTCGGAGTTGTAGGAGGTTGAGAAGGCCCATTTGCCCTCATAGTCGGCATCGGTATTGTCGAGGTTGCCGGACACCAGCACCTGCCAGGCGACATCCCACTTGTCGGCGTCGACCGCCGTGAAGACGTTCACATAGGTGCTGACGTCCTTCATGGTCGAGCCGTCATTGACCAGCGGCGCCTCGTCTTCACCGTTCGCGAAGACGTAGTTGGTGCGCGGCCATTTCTGCGGACGCAGGCCATGGATGCCCTTGGCGTTCGGGATTTCCAGGATCGCGTCGCATTTCATCACGTCGCAGCGCACGCGGGCCACACGGGTGTTGGCCTTGTCGTTCATGTACAGGTGACGGCCATCGTACTTGCCTTCGGTGAAGGACATGTGGACGTGGTGAAGATCGCCATTGTCATGGATCTTCTTGCCGTTGGCCGCGAGGAAGGCCTTCGTCTTGTCGGTCATCGTCCGCTGGTGGATCGCGATCGATTCATTGGTCTGGCCCCAGCCCGTGGCCGAGCAGCGGTTGAACACCGGCACCCGCATCAGTTCGCGCATCGAGGGGATGCCGAGAATGCGCATCTCGCCCGTTTGGCCCGAGGACCAGAAGCCGTAATATTCGTCAAGCTGGCCGGGGGCGACGGCGGCCGCCTCGGTCGCGCCGGCCGCGGTGGCGGAGGTGGCGAGAGCTGCGGCGCCCACCGCGCCGCCGGTCAGCGTCGCGCGCCCGGCGAATGCGCCTGCAAGGGCGGCGGTTCCGGCGGTCGCGCCAAGAAGCCCGCGTCTGGAAATGCCGTTTCTCAGTTCGTCAGACATGATCTGTCCTTTCATTCGGCTGGTTGCGTCTTGGGGTGGTTGGGGTGCCCGGAAAGGTCGCGCGGCGTGGCCGAACCCACCGCCTCGCGCCGTTTCAGTTTCTTGATCACGACCGGGCAGGTCGTTTTCGATTGGTAGAGAACCTGGCAATGCAGGCAGTTCAGGCATTCGTTGGGGTTGATCTCGCCCGTCGGATGGATGGCCTGGACCATGCATTGGTTGGCGCAGGTCTGGCAGGGATTGCCGCATTCGCGGTACCGCTTCAGCCAGTCGAACATGCGCAGCCGTGCGGGAATGGCGAGCGCCGCGCCCAGCGGGCAGAGATAGCGGCAATAGAAGCGTTCGACGAAAAGACCCGCGACCAGCAGCGCCGCCGCGTAGGCAACGAACGGCCAGGCGCGGATGAATTTGAGGATGATCGCGGTCTTGAACGGCTCGACCTCGGCCAGATGTTCGGCCTGTTCGATCGACATCAGCGACACGCCGAACAGGCCAAGGAAGGTCATGTATTTGATCGGCCAGAGCCGTTCGTGCAGGCCCCAGGGCAGTGTCCATTGCGGGATGTGCAGCGCCTTGGCGATCCGGTTCGTCAACTCCTGCAGCGCGCCGAACGGGCAGAGCCAGCCGCAATAGGCCCCGCGCCCCCAGAAGAGAAGCGCGGCAGCGACCGCGAACCACAGGATGAAGGTCAGCGGGTCGAGGAGGAAGGCCTGCCAGCTGAAGCCGCTGACAAGGGCTCCGAAGAGAGCCATCAGGTTCACGACCGATAGCTGCGCATTGGCATACCAGCCGAGGAAGACCAGAGTGAAAGTCAGATAGCCGATCCGGAACCAGAAGAAGGCGCGTTCGTTCCGCGTCGTCCATTTCTGGAAGAAGAAGACGGCCGTCAGCACGAAAAGCATGGCCAGAAGAACGGCAATCTCGAACTGGGAGCCGTTCCAGATGCGCTTCCAGAGCAGTGCCTGCGCGGTGCCTTCATCCTGCGCGGCGGCGAGCGTGGCCGTATCCGGCTCGGGCGCTTGGGTGGCGGCGACGGGACGCAGATAGGATTGCGGCAGCTGATAGGAGAGGTCGAAGGTGGTGAAGAGTTTCTCAATCGGCCCGACCTCGCGCTGCACCAGAAGCTGGAGGCGGAAGGGTTCGACCGGATCGAAGCCCACATCGGCGGGGACCCTGAAGAGGTCCGCCTCGGCGAAGGCGGGCGCCCCGGGGGTGGCGACGGCCACAAGCCTGCGGTGCATCTTGTCGCGAAAACGGACCGACACATCGCCCTGTATCAGAACGATCCGGTCGAAGATGCCGCCCCGGACATAGCCCGAACCCTTGAAACTGTAGAGCCCGCGCCCGACCACCGCGATCGCCTGTTCGCCGGGCTGCAGCCAGCCTGTCAGATTGGCATATTCCGCCTCGCCCAGGACGGCCCTGCCGATCGCCGGGACTGAAACGAGGGCGGTCTGCATCTCGATGAAGGTCGTCTCGGGCGCCTCCGTCAGCGCGCGTTCGGCTGCGCGCTTGTCCTCAAGCCCTGCGAAGGCCGCGTTCACCTGACCCACGTCCAAGGACAGGCGCCGGATCGTGCCGTCGCCTTCCAGCGCCGTCCAGTCCCCGGCGGCACCGGCCTCGGGATTGATCTCGAAGCGAGGGCCTGCCGCCTTCGCCTCGGGCGCAAGCCCGCCAAGGCCCAGCGCGCGTGCCACCTTCAGGCCGGATCGCACGATGGAATCGTCGATCACCATCACCGTAACGGTGGCGCCCGAGATGATGTCGACGTCATGCGACGTGCCGCCGGACTGCGCCTCGGCCACCAGATCGAGGCCGATGTAGGCTGCCGCAAGCGCCTTCACCTTGGCATCCGGAATGCCGATCAGCACGATCGGCTCGGAATGTTTGACGAGTTGGACGCCGATGACCTTCGCATCCTTGTCGATGGCCACCATCGTGTGAATGGGCTTGCCGGAATAGCCGGTCGTGCCGACGAAGTCAGAGGTGATGAAGGCCCAGCCGATGGGCTCGCCGCCCTTGAGCAGCGGCACAACGGCCAGATCGTCGCGGATCGCGCCAAACCCGTCGGCACCGGCGACCAGGTCGCCCGCAGCGACTTCGGGAAGAAATTTGGCAAGCACCGGCTCCGCCACAGCAGGCAGGGCTGCGAGCCAAAGGATGACATGCGAAAGAAGGAAGCGGAGGTAAGTCATCTCGGGGCGCCCTTGGAAAGCCGCCCGGAGGGGGAAGGGGGCGCAAAGCCCGCACGACCCGTGGCAAAGCCCGAGGCAGACAGATCAGATGGTGGGGATGGAGGTCCGCGTGCCCTCGCGCGGCGCGCAGACATGGCCGGTGCAGTCCAGCTTGCCAGACGCCAGCCAGGCCGCCGTCTGGCATCGCGGCGCGCGATCAGGACCGGCGCGGCCAGGATCGCACCCTGCCCCGCGAACAGGCATTTCGGGCATTTCTGGCAATCCTGCATCGGCTGCGCTGGCGCGCCGCTGGCATCGAGCCAGACGGTTCTGCTGCCACCATCGGCGCAAAGTTCGAACGCGGTCGCATCGGCGGCGGACCCGGCATGCGGCAGACCCGCAAGCGTGAGGGTGAGCACGAGCAGAAGGATCAGGCACTGGCCCAGGCAGCGGCGCCCGTAACCAACCGGTCCGGCCGTCGGGCTGAATTTCGTTCCCAAGGGACGCATGCGCCGCTCGATTCGCTCGGATCCCGCTGCGACGGCACCACGCCCCGCAGCATTCCCGGCCACACCAATGCGCCGCAGCGCCGCGGCGCGCCTTGATTTAAATCATGTCCGGTCGATTTCATGTGGGAGGGCACAGCCCCCTCGCGGCGGCCGCCCGGCAGGCGCACGACGGAAAAGGCGGCAGGGGCGTCGGCCAGACGCTGCGGACGTGCCGGGCCGTCAGGCGCCGTGTCGCATCGGGTCGGCGGGGTAGACGCCCAGAAGCTTCATGTAGGAGGTGAAATAGGCCAGTTCCTCCAGCGCACGCTGGACGTTGGCATCATCGGGGTGGCCTTCGATGTCGGCATAGAACTGGGTGGCAGAGAAGACGCCGTCGACCATGTAGCTTTCCAGCTTGGTCATGTTCACGCCGTTCGTGGCAAACCCGCCCATCGCCTTGTAAAGCGCGGCCGGAATGTTCCTGACGCGGAAGACGAACGAGGTCATCATGCCATCGTCGCCGCGCCGCTTCAGATCCGGCTCGCGAGCCATCACCAGAAAGCGGGTCGTGTTGTTCGACTTGTCCTCGATATGACGGGCCAGAACCTCAAGCCCGTAGATCTCGCCCGCGAGTTCGGAGGCGAGGGCTGCAAGCTTCCGATCGGCCAGTTCCGCCACATGGCGGGCGGAGCCTGCCGTGTCGGCGCCGGTGACGGGACGGATGCCATTTTGCTTCAGGAAACCCCGGCACTGGCCGAGAAGAACCGTGTGGCTCATCGCGCCCTCGACCTCTTCCAGCCGCGTCCCGGGAACCGCCAGAAGGTTGATATGGACGCGCACGAACGCCTCGTCGACGATGTGAAGGCCGCTTTCGGGCAGCAGGTGATGGATGTCGGCCACCCGCCCGTAGGTCGAGTTCTCGACCGGCAGCATCGCAAGGTCGGCATCGCCCCGGCGGCAGGCCTCGATCGCGTCCTCGAAGGTCGCGCAGGGCAGCGCCTCCATCTCCGGCCGCGCCTGGCGGCAGGCCTGATGCGAATAGGCTCCCGGCTCTCCCTGGAAGGCGATGCGACCCTTCATGGCGTTCCCCACTTGCACTGACCCCGAAAAAGGGCAATTCGCCGCGCTAACTATACCTTGATCCCCGGCGGGGGAAGCGGATAGATAGCCCGCAAACCAGCCAAGACCCGAGGCGCGACATGTTCGACACGATGACAGTAACGAAGGCCGGCGGCGCGCTCTGCGGTGCCTTCCTGATCTTCCTTCTGGGCAAATGGGCGGCAGAGTCGCTCTATCACACCGGCGTGGAAGGTCATGGCGGCGAGGAAGTGGCGCAGGCCTATTCGATCGACACCGGCGCCGAAGGCGGCGAGGCCGAGGCGGCAGAGGCCGGGCCCGACTTCGCGACCGTCTTCGCGGCAGCCGATGCAGCGGCGGGCGAGAAGGTCTTCGGCAAGTGCAAGGCCTGCCACAAGGTCGACGGCACCAACGGGACCGGCCCGCACCTCGACGGCGTCGTCGACCGTGCAGTGGCCAGCGTCGAAGGCTTCAGCTTCTCTGACGCGCTCAAGGGCCTTGGCGGCAACTGGGAGCCGGAGCGTCTGAACGAATTCCTCACGAGCCCCAAGGGCTATGCGCCGGGTACCAAGATGGCCTTCGCCGGTCTGCCGAAAATCGAGGACCGCGCCAACCTCATCGCCTATCTCAAGGGCCTTGGCGGCTGAGCGCCAAAAGATCGGGAGCGGATCCGGGGCCGCCTGTCAGAGCGGCCCTTATTATTGCCTCACGAATTCGCAACTTGAAGCCCGCACCAATGGCGTTCTAGGGTCCGTACCAGGAAAGCGGGCGCGGTCGGAAACGCGCCGAGGGGGTGCCATGAAGTTGCAGGCCGTCACAGACAGCGCCGGGACCGTGCGGGCACGGCAGCGCGGCTTTTGCCTTGCCCTGGTCACGGCCATCGCCGTCACGCTTCCCGCCATGTCGCATGCCCAGACAACCGTCATCACCTCGCACGGCTATTCCAGTTTCGGCGAATTGAAATATGCCGCCGATTTCGACCACCTGGACTATGTCAATCCGGATGCGCCAAAGGGCGGTGAAATCTCCATCTGGGCGCAGGGCAACTTTGACAGTTTCAACCAGTATGCGATGGAAGGGGTGGCGGCCGCTCTGAACACAATAGGCGGCGAGTCGATCCTGACCTCGACAGCAGACGATCCATACGGGGCCTATTGTTTTCTTTGCACAACGCTCGAATATCCCGAAGATATCTCCTTCGTGACATTCAACCTGCGCGATGACGTTAAATTCTCGGACGGATCGCCGGTGACGGCAGAGGACATCGCATTCAGCTTCAATCTTTTCCTTGAGCAAGGCATCTCGGAATTCCGCGTCGCTCGGCAAGGCTGGTTGGAACGGGTCGAAATCGACGGCCCACACCGCATCACCTTCCATTTCACGGACAAGGCCCCAATGCGCGACCGAATAACCTTCGCTGGTGGCATTCCCGCTTTCTCCAAAAAGTGGTTCGAAGAAACAGGGGCGCGGCTGGACAAAAGCACCCAAAGACCGTTCCTTGCCACCGGGCCTTATGTTCTGGACAGTTTCAAGATCAACAGCCAGGTGGTCTACAAGCGCAACCCCGACTACTGGGGCAACGACATTCCATTCAACAAGGGTCGCAACAACTTCGATACGATAAGGGTTGAATATTTTGGCGACAGCAGCGCTGCCTTTGAAGGCTTCAAGTCGGGCGACTACACGTTTCGCAATGAAAGCTCATCGAAGGAGTGGGCGACGGGCTACGATTTCCCGGCCATCGAGAAGGGCTGGGTCAAGAGGGAAACCATTCCGGACGGGAACGTCGGCTCACGGCTTTCCTGGGTGTTCAATCTCGACCGCGAGAGATGGCAAGACAAACGCGTTCGTAACGCCATCGCCATGATGTTCAACTATGAGTGGTCACGGAAGGCGCTGCAATACGGGCTATATGAGCGACCTGTATCCTTCTGGCAGGCAACGGACCTCTCAGCGTCCGGCACCCCGTCGGAGGGTGAAATCGCGTTGCTGAAACCCTTGGTCGATGACGGGCTGCTGGATGCATCTATCCTGTCCGATGACGCAGTGCTTCCCTTTGCCAACGATCCCGATCAGAACCGCCCTTCACGCCAGACGATCCGCGCGGCCGCTCAGCTTCTCGACGATGCGGGCTGGAAAACCGGCGATGACGGAATAAGGCGCAACGAAAAGGGTGAGGAGCTATCGCTGACGATCATCCAGTACAACCCGATTTTCGACAAGTTCATCAACCCTTTCATCGAGAACCTCTCTCTGATCGGGATCAAGGGCAAGCTGGAGCGTATCGACACAGCGCAATATGTAGAGCGTCGGCGATCGGGCGACTTCGATATGACAAGCCATGCTTTCTCGATGACGTTCGAACCATCGACAGGCCTTGAACAGTGGTTCGCGACGAAGACCGCAGACAACAGTTCCCGCAATCTGATGCGGCTGCGCAATCCGGCCATCGACCGGCTGATCCCTCATGTTGTGGCTGCCCAGACGCAGACTGATCTGAAGACCTCGGTCCATGCGCTCGACCGGGTGCTGAGGAGCCTGGGCTTTGATATTCCTCTCTGGTACAATTCGGATACCTGGGTCGCCTATTACGATTTCTATCGTCACCCGGACAATCTGCCCCCCCTTCTGGTCGGAGAACTGGACTTCTGGTGGTACGATGCCGATGCGGCTCAGCGGCTGAAGGCTGCTGGCGCTTACTGACAACCGGAAAGTATCGGAATTGGGCGCCTATATCCTTCGCAGGCTACTACTGACGATTCCGACGCTGATCGGGATCATGCTGGTGAATTTCACTCTGACCCAATTCGTGCCCGGCGGCCCGATCGAACAAATGATCGCAAAGCTCGAAGGTCAGGGCGACGTGCTGAAATCGATCACCGGCGGCGCCGACGCGGGGATCGAGGAATCGATCGGCGACGAGAAGTACGCGGGCGCGCGCGGCCTGCCGCCCGAGTTCATTGCCAAGCTGGAAAAGCAGTACGGGTTCGACAAGCCCGCCTATGTCCGCTTCTTCGACATGATGGGCAGCTATCTGCGCTTCGATTTCGGCGAGAGCTATTTCCGCTCGATCTCGGTCATCGACCTGGTGCTGGAGAAAATGCCTGTTTCGATCTCGCTCGGCCTCTGGTCGACGCTTCTGGCCTATCTGGTCTCGATCCCGCTGGGGATAAGGAAGGCGGTAAAGGATGGCACGCCGTTCGACACCTGGACCTCGGGCGCGATCATCGTCGGCTATGCGATTCCGGGCTTCCTGTTCGCGGTGATGCTGATCGTCCTTTTTGCGGGTGGCAGCTACTGGAAGATCTTCCCGCTCAGGGGCCTCACCTCCGACAATTGGGAGGAGCTGAGCCTTCTGGCGAAGATCGGCGATTATTTCTGGCACATCACCCTGCCCACCATCGCCATGACCATCTCTGGCTTCGCCACGCTGACGCTTCTGACCAAGAACAGCTTCCTCGACGAGATCAACAAGCAATATGTGATGACCGCGCGGGCGAAGGGCCTGAGCGAGGGTCGCGTGCTATACGGCCATGTCTTCCGCAACGCCATGCTTCTGGTGATCGCGGGCTTTCCGGCGCTGATCATCTCGGTCCTCTTCGGCGGGGGGCTTCTGATCGAGGTGCTTTTCTCGCTCGACGGGCTCGGCCGCATGGGATTCGAGGCGGCGGTGCAGCGCGACTATCCGGTGGTTTTCGGCACGCTCTACGCCTTCGGGCTTCTCGGCCTCGTGGTGGGCATCATCAGTGACCTCATGTATGTGGTGGTCGATCCGCGCATCGATTTCGAAAGCCGCGCCGGATGATCCGTCTTTCCCCTCTCAACCAGCGCCGCCTGCGCAATTTCAAGGCCAACCGCCGGGCGCTCTGGTCGTTCTGGATATTCCTTGTCCTCTTCGGCCTGTCGCTCTTTGCCGAGGTGATCGCGAACGAAAAGCCGATCCTCGTGCGCTACAAGGGCGACTGGTTCCTGCCGGTCTACCGCTTCTATCCCGAAACCGCCTTCGGCGGCGATTTCAGGACCGAAGCCGTCTACAAGGATGAGGAGGTCCAGTGCCTGATCCTGTCCGGCGGGCTGCAGGAGTGCTGGGACGATCCCGAAGGCGTCATCGCCGATGCCGCCGATGGCGATGTCGCGGGTCAGGCGGTCGAGAAGGGTTACATCCTCTGGCCGCCGATACCCTTCAGCTACACCACCGTCGACAATGTCGGCCGCGCGCCATCGCCGCCCGACAGCATTCACTGGCTTGGCACCGACGACACCGCCCGCGACGTGCTGGCGCGCATCATCTACGGCTTCCGTCTGTCGGTCTTCTATGCGCTGATCGTGACCACCGGGGGCGCCGTGCTCGGCATCGCGGCAGGCGCCGTTCAGGGCTATTTCGGCGGCAGGACCGACCTGATCTTCCAGCGCATCATCGAGATATGGAGCGGGACACCCACGCTTTATGTCATCATCATCCTCTTCGCGATCCTCGGACGTTCCTTCTGGCTTCTGGTCGGGCTTTCGATCCTTTTCGGCTGGACCGGTCTTGTCGGCGTGGTCCGCGCGGAATTCCTGCGCGCGCGGAACTTCGAATATGTCCGCGCCGCCCGGGCGCTTGGCGTGCCCGACCGGGTGATCATGTTCCGCCATGTGCTGCCGAATGCGATGGTGGCGACGCTGACTTTCCTGCCCTTCATGGTCACCGGCGCCATCGGAAGCCTTGCGGCGCTTGATCTTCTGGGCTTCGGCCTGCCCTCGAACCTGCCGTCGCTGGGCGAACTGACCCAGCAGGCCAAGCAGAACCTGCAGGCGCCGCATCTGGGCTTCGCCGCCTTCTTTACCTTCGCGATCATGCTGTCGCTTCTCGTCTTCATCTTCGAAGGCGTGCGTGATGCCTTCGATCCCAGAAAGACCTTCCGATGACGGCACTTCTGAAGGTCGAGGGGCTGCATGTCAGTTTCCGTCAGGATGGCCGGGTCATCCCCGCCGTGAAGGGCGTGAGCTTCGAGGTCGCGAAGGGCGAGACGCTGGCCATCGTCGGCGAGAGCGGCTCGGGCAAGTCGGTCAGCGCGCTGTCGGTCGTGGGGCTGACCGGCGGGCATGCCGAGATCAGTGGCAGCGCCGTCTGGCAGGGCACGGAGCTGATCGGCGCGCCAGAGGCCGCGCTGCGTAGGGTCCGGGGCAATGACATCAGCTTCATCTTCCAGGAGCCGATGACCTCGCTCAATCCACTCCACACGATCGAAAAGCAGCTGGGCGAGAGCCTCGCGCTGCATCAGGGCGTCACCGGAACGGGCGCGCGGGCGCGGATCGTGGAGCTTCTTGAAAAGGTCGGCATCGCCGATCCGGCCAGTCGGCTCGGCGCCTATCCCCACCAGCTGTCAGGCGGCCAGCGCCAGCGCGTGATGATCGCCATGGCGCTGGCGAACGGGCCGGACCTTCTGATCGCGGATGAACCCACCACCGCGCTCGACGTGACGATCCAGGCGCAGATTCTCGACCTGCTCGCGGACCTCAAGGCACGCGAAGGCCTGTCGATGATCTTCATCAGCCACGACCTCGGCATCGTGCGGCGCATCGCCGACCGGGTGGCGGTGATGCAGTTCGGCGAGATCGTCGAACAGGGGCCGGTGGCCGAGATTTTCGGCAATCCGCAGCATCCCTATACGCAGAAGCTGCTGGCCGCAGAACCCCACGGCACGCCCGATCCTGTCGCGGCCGACGCGCCCGTGGTGATCCGCACGGAAAATCTGCGCATATGGTTCCCGATCGAGCAGGGCCTTCTCAAGCGTGTCGTCGGCCATGTGAAGGCGGTCAACTCCGCCTCGGTCAGCGTGCGCGCAGGTGAAACCTTGGGCATCGTCGGCGAAAGCGGTTCGGGCAAGACCACCCTCGCGCTCGGCATCATGCGGCTGATCCAGGCGGACGGGCCGGTGATCTACATGGGTCAGGATATCAGCCAGTGGCGGGCGCGGGACCTCAGGCGCCTCAGGCGCGACATGCAGATCGTCTTTCAGGACCCCTACGGCAGCCTCTCGCCCCGCATGACGGCCGAAGAGATCATCGCCGAGGGCCTTGGCGTGCATGGCGTGGACCCCGGCCGCGACCGGCGCGAGATGGTGGCCGAAATCATGGAGGAGGTCGGGCTCGACCCGGCGATGATGGGTCGCTATCCGCATGAATTTTCCGGCGGCCAGCGCCAGCGGATCGCCATCGCCCGCGCAATGATCCTGAGACCGAAGGTGGTGGTTCTGGACGAACCTACCAGTGCGCTCGACATGACCGTGCAGGTGCAGATCGTTGAGCTTCTGCGCGACCTGCAGAAGCGGCACGGGCTTGCCTATCTGTTCATCAGCCATGACCTGCGCGTCGTCAGGGCACTTTCGCACCGGATCGCGGTCATGCACCGGGGCGATATCGTGGAAAGCGGCACGGGCGCGGAAATATTCGGCGCGCCGCAACATCCCTATACGCAGACCCTGCTCGCCGCCGCCTTCGCCGACCGGAAAGCCGCGGAATGAGGATCCTCTTCGTCCACCAGAACTTCCCCGGTCAGTTCAGGCATCTGGCGCCGGCCTTGGCGGCGCGCGGGCATGAGGTGCTGGCACTCGCCGATGTCGCCCACAAGACAAACCCGACCCAGGTCCGCACGCTCTACTACAAGAGCCCGGTGAAGAACCGCCTCAAGGGCATCGGCGCGACCTTTGCCGACATGGTGGCCTGCGGCGAGATGGTGGGCGGCGCCTGCGCTCAACTGCGCGAACGGACCGGGTTCGTGCCGGACGTGATCTTCGGCCATAACGGCTGGGGCGAGATGCTGTTCCTGCGCGAGATCTGGCCCGAGGCCAAGATCATCAATTATGCCGAACTCGTCTATCGCTCGCGTGGGCTGGATAGCGATTTCGACCCGGAGTTCCAGCAGACCGACCTGAAGGCACGGATGGCGACGACAGCGCGGGCGGCGCATATCCTGCAAAGCATGATCGACGCCGATGCGGCGCAGTCGCCGACCGCATGGCAGGCGTCGAGCTTTCCGCCCCTTCTGCGCGAGAAGATCACGGTGATCCATGATGGCGTGGATACAGACGAGGTGCGGCCCGATCCGGCGGCGGAACTGTCGCTGGGCGAAGGCAAGCCCGTGCTCCGCGCCGGGGACGAGGTTCTGACCTTCCTCAACCGCAATCTCGAACCCTACCGGGGCTATCATATCTTCATGCGGGCGCTGCCTGCGGTGATGGCGGCGCGGCCGAACGCGCAGGTGGTGATCGTCGGCGGCGAGGGGCAAAGCTATGGTCGCGCCCCGCAAAGCGGCACCTGGAAGCAGATCTTCCTTGACGAGGTGAAGGACCGGCTCGACCTCACGCGTGTGCATTTCACGGGAAAGATCGCCCGCCCGGCCTTTCTGTCATTGATGCAGGTGACACGGGTTCATGCCTATCTGACCTATCCGTTCGTCCTGTCCTGGTCGATGATCGAGGCGATGAGCGCGGGTGCCCTGGTCATCGGCTCCCGCACCGGGCCGGTCGAGGAGGTCATCCGGGATGGAGTGAACGGCCGACTGGTCGATTTCTTCGATGTGGAGGGCTGGTCGGCGGCGTTGACGCAGGCGCTCGCCCATCCTTCGCTTGACGACCCGCTGCGCGCGGCTGCGCGCGCGACCGCAATCGAGCGCTACGATCTGCAAAGGGTCTGCCTGCCGCGCCTAATCCGGTTCGTCGAGGAGATTGCCGCGGTCCTTTAGTGACCGCAGCCTCGTCGAGCCCTCGGTGCAATCCTCGCGACTCACCCCTGACTCGAAACGGAATTGCCGAAGAGGCGCGCACAAATGCAAAAGGGCGGCACATCGTGCCGCCCTTCCCATCTCACAGCATCGCCCGTTACTGGCCGAGCTTGTTGTATTCGGCCAGACCGGTGGCAACGATGTCGTACCATTCCCCCGAGTCACGCATCTCGGCGATGCCCTTGTTCAGCATCGACAGATAGACGCGACCACGCGGGTTGGTCTTCGAGGTGACGAGCTGGTAGGACGTGAAATGTGCGTTGTAGGGGTTGAGGGTGACCTTGTCGGTCGCGCCCAGTTCCTCGAAGTTCGCCGTCGCGGTTTCAAGCTCGAGCGTATAGACATCGACCTCGCCGTCCAGGAGCATCTTGGCACAATCCATCGGATCTTTCGGGCGGACCATCTCGACGAAGGGAACCACCAGGCCCTGAACCTCGAGATCGGCCGAACCCCAGGCCGCCGGGCGGCAGATCTTGGCGCCTTCATACTCGGCGTAGCTCTGCACATTGGCATATTTGTTTTCATTGAGAGCGAAGAAGCTCTGCGCCACTTCATAGATCGGCAGCGAGAAGTCGAAGTCGGTGCAGCGCTTCACGCTTTCTTCCGACAGGATGTCGAGCTTGGAGCAGTCCGGCTGTTCCCATGCGATCGAAATGTCGAAGGCGCCGCTCGGCAGCAGCACGTCCAGGTGCGATTGCCAGTCGTCGACCCAGGCCACCTTGTAGTCGCGGTCGTTGCCGCCGCGCTGCAGCGCGGTGGTGGCGATACGGGTCAGGATGCCGCCGCCATCGAGATCCTTCGAGGTGAAGGGCGCCCAGCCATTGCCGGTCACGAACTTCAGCGGCGGCTGGTAGCCGTTTGATTTCTTCTTCGTCGCCGTGGCTGCCTGCTCTTTTTCCTGCAGGCTGGCGGCGAGGTCCTGGTCTGCCGACAGACGGCCGTCCTCGCAGGGAAGCGCCAGTTCGAGACCCTCGGTCAGGTTGTTGGGGTTGCCGGCAAGGGCTTCGCGGTTGGCGTTGAAGATGATCTGGTAGTCAAAGCTGCCGTAGGCGGCAAGCGCGATGGAGCCGAGGCTGTCGCCCGCCTTCACCGTGTATTTGGAGCAGGCTTCCTGTGCATATGCCCCGATCGGCAAGGCGATCGTGACGACGGCCGTTGCCAGGAGGCGTTTGGAGGCTGCAGACAGTTTGGTCATTGTCATGGTCCTTTGCAGTCTTGGTCCAGGACAGTCCTGGAAAAAGGTTGGGTCAGCTACGAGGTGCTCTGGGCAGAGCGAACTGGTTACGCGGGGGCTGTTCGGAGTACATATTTCAAGAGTGCGGGCCATCGCTCTCAGTTCTGGCCAAGTTTCTGTTCGTTCTTCAGCGCGGTGGAGACGACGTCGTACCACTCGCCGGATTCGTACATCTCAAGGATGCCCTGGTTGAGCAGGCCGAGCGCCGCGACCGCTTCGGGGTTCGATTTATGGGCGATCACATGCAGCGTCTTCACCGAGGAGAGCTGCGGATTTTCGCTGACCTGGTCAGTCAGGCCGAGTTCGGCGATTTCATCGGCCGCGACGGTCGTGTCGAGCGCCACGAGATCGACCTCGCCCTTCATCAGCATGCCGAAGCAGTCCGCGACCTTCACCGGGCGGACGACCTGGACGACGTCCATCGTCAGGCCCGCACCGTCGAGCACGCCGGTCGAGTAGCCTTCGGGGCGGCAGATGCGCTTGCCCATATATTCGGCATAGGTGGTGGCGGCCGCAATCTCGCTGTCGGCACGGGAGAAGAAGCCGTCGACGACCTCATAGAAAGGCTGCGAGAATTCGAAATTCTGGCAGCGGCCCAGATCGCCCGCCGACAGGGTTTCCGGGGCCTCGCAGTTCGGGCGAGACCAGGGGAAGGTCAGGTCGTAGGCATGGCTCGGCAACAGCGCGTCGAGGTGGGCCTGCCAGTCATTGACGAAGGTCAGCGTATAGGCCCGGCCGGGGTCGGCACGGAACATCGCCATTTCGACAAGCTGGGTGAACATGCCGCCACCCGGCAGCGTCTCGTCGGTGAAGGGCGCATAGTCGTTGCCGGTCACAAGAGCGAGCGGCTTGACCGAAGGTTGCGGCGCAGGCGCGGTCGGTTCGCTTTCCGGCGCGGCGGGGGCCGCCTCGGCTACGGCTTCCGGCTCGGGAGCGGTTTCGGTGGCAGGCGCATCGACCGCCTCAGCCACGGCTTCCTCGGTCGTGGCGGGTTCCGCTGCGGCAGCCTCGGCGCCGTCGGCGCAGGGCAGCTTCAGCTTCGCGCCAACCTCGATCAGGTCTGCCTTGGCGCCGATCACATCGACGTTGGCATCATAGATCTTGCGATAGAGGTCCGGGTCGCCATAGGCGGCGCGCGCAATGTTGCGCAGGTTGTCGCCACGCTTGACCTCATAGGTCTCGCAGGCCTGTTGCGCCAGTGCTGCGCCCGATCCCAGAAGCATCGCCAGACAGGCGGCGGGGGCAGCGCGGGTGATGAGTCTCATCGTCTTCTTCTCCTGATCCGAGACCTGCTCGTCACACCCGTACAGGGCAGCATTGGGGCTCAAAGCGGTCATTTCGGCGTTCTTGCTGGTGGGGTCCTGGGCGGCTGCCATCAGGTGACTTTGATTACCGCGAACGACACATTGTCCTGATCGGGATCGTCGAGCTTTTCGACCGCCGTCATCAGCGCATCCACGAGGTCGCTGCTGCGGGCGTTCTGATGTTCACGGACGATCTTGTGAATTTCCTCGTCGGTCAGGAACTGCAGGCCGTCGCTCGACACGATCACGATATGGCCCTTGCGCAGCGCGAGCGGCGGCTTGTTGCAGTCGATCTTGGCGATCGCCGAACCCATCAGGACCGACGTCAGGCAGTTGCGGTCGGGGTGATTGCGGCCCTTTTCGGGGTCGAGCATGCCCGACTTGACCATCAGGTCGATCTGCGGCCCGAGCGAGTGATCCTCGTTCACCTGGCGCAGCTCCTCGCCGTCGAAGACGTAAAGCGGCGAGTCGCCGACCGACACCCAGTAAAGATGGCCGTTCGCAAGAACCGGGACCACGAGCGTTGTGCCCATCCCCGCGACATTGCGATTGCGCTTCACATAGGATGCGATCGACGCGTTGGCGGCGAGCGTTGCTTCCTTGAGGATCTCGGGAATGCCGCCCTCGTTCACCTCCTCCTCATAAAGCTTGTCCTTGAGGAATTCGGCGATTTCCGAGACGACCAGGCGGCTGGCGATATCGCCCGCCTGATGGCCGCCCATGCCGTCGGCCAGGACGATGAAACCCCGGCCCTCGCGTTCGGGAAAATCGATCGCGACGGCATCTTCCTGATAGTCACGCCGACCTTTGCTGGCGGCGGCTGCAACGTCATACATCATCTGCAAGGGCCCCGCCTCAGGTCGTCCAGTGGAAATCGGGGCCGCAGAGCGCCACGAACCTCAGGGTCGTCTCGCCGATACGGATCTTGTCGCCGCTTTCCAGCGCCTCGGTCGACAGGACGGGCTTGCCGTTCAGCCGCACGATATTGGTCTTGCCGCCATGGCCAAGGTAGAAGCGGCGGTCCTCGTGGTCGAAGGCAATCGCGGCGTGATTGGAACGCGAGATCGCCATGTCGCCGTAGTTCAGCTGGATGGCCTGGTCGTCGCCGCGACCGATCTGCGAGACGCCGGCCTGCAGCGCGATCGAATTGCCGCGGCCGGGACCTTCGACGATCGCGAGCCAGCCCACCGGATACATGACCCGGTCGATCTGCGGCGCTGCGGCTGCGGGGGTGGCGGCATCGTCGCGGGCAAAGACGTCAACGACGCGGCCATCGGAATGCTCAAAGCCAAGGAAGGTTGTCTTCACGCGGCTTGACCGGCGGGCCGGCGCGGGTTCCGGGGCGGTCTCGGTAGCAATATCTGTGGCAATCTCGGCAGCAATCTCGGCGGCAGGCTCCTGTGCGGCCTCCTGAACGCGCATCGTTTCCGGCTGCGAAGGAGCCGCGACGACGGGCTGCACCTCGGCGGGCGCCTCGGCAATGGTCGGCGCAGGCGCGGCTTCAGGCTCTGGTGCACGCACGGCGGCGAGGATCGCGGCTGCGGTCATCGCCTCGGGGATCAGGTCGTCGGACGGCGTCACGCGCGCTTCCACCGCAGCCACGGCATCGGCGACCGGCGCAGCCTCGGCGGTCGCCGCGAGGGCAGCCGTTTCAGGAGCTGGCCCCTCGACCTCTGCCGGCGCATCGAGCGGCGCATCGAGCGGCGCTTCGACCTCTTCGATGCCGTGCTGCTCTTCGCGGGCCCGGAGCTTGCGGGCAAACAGGTTGAGCGGCGAGAGCGACCGTCTGCGGGCGGGCTCCGCGGCCGTTGCGGCCGGATCATCATCCTTGTCGAACCAGTATGATGCTGAGCTGTCTGGTTTGGCCATGTCATCACCCTCTTTTTACGCGCGGCGCGGGGCCGTCGTTCATTTTCGTGAAAAGTGCCGGTCGCCCGCCCGACAAGCGGGCTACCGTGCGATTACTGAGCGGCCTCGAGCGCCAGCGGAACCTCGGCGGTTTCCACTCCGCTGTCGCGAACCACCGAAAACTCCGTCACCGCGATCTTCTGCTTGACCAGTTCGGCCATGACCGCCTCGATCGTTTCCGGCCCGTCGAGGGCGATGCCCGTGGTCTTGTCGCGGAAGAGAATGTCTCCCGGCTTCACAGACCCAAGGCCGCCCGCGGGAACCGTCTGGACGGTCGTCTGCCATTTGCCGTCGGCAAAGGCCGCAGAGACATTCATCCCGTTCGCGAGGCTGACGATCCGCACGGTCGGCACCGCGAGAAGGCCGCTCTGCTCTTCGCCCGAGGCTGTCTTGTAGGTGACGCCGACGCGCGAATAGCCGTCGGGATCGACATGAAGGTTGTTCAGCACCATGCCAGCGGTCGTGACGCCGTTCTCGAAGGCAGCGTCATTGATCCCGTAGAGGGTGACGCCGGGCTTCAGCCAGCTTCCCACGACATTGAGGTCTGCCGCCGGGTCGATCCGCGAGACGACCGCCACGCGCTTGCCGTCGACCGTGCGCATGTTCTCGGAGAAGGGCATGCGAACGTCCCAGGCCGCGAAAGCGATCTGGCTTTCCGCGACCGGCCCGGTGACGGGCGCGGCCGGCGTTTCGGCAGGCGTTTCGGCGACCGTTGCAGCGGCCTCTGCCGTCTCGGTCTGAGGGGCGGTTTCCGGCGCGGCCTCGGGTGCGGCGGCTGCCGGTTCTTCGGCCGGGGTCTCGGTCGCTTCGGGTGCGGCGGGCGCCGCGTCGGCGGGTGCCGCTTGCGCCGTTTCGGTGCCGGTCGTCGCGGCCGGGGCGGCTTCGGCCGTCGCTGCGGCAGGCGCCGCAGCCGTTTCGGTCGGCGCCGCAGCAGCGGCGGGTTCGGTCGTTGCAGTGTCCGACGACCCGCCCGAGAAGGTGATGGCGAGACCCGCGACCACCACGACGGCGGCAACCGCCCCGATCACCGGCACGCCCAGCTTGCGGCCGCCCCTGGCGGCCACCGGCGCATCCACTTCCGGCAGCGGAGAGAACTCCACCTTCGGCTTCACGCTCGGGACCGGCGCGGCGGGCGCCGCCTCGGCGACCGGTTCCTCGGCGATCTGCGCGGTTTCCGCGATCATGTGAGCGACCGCCTCCTGCAGCGCATCGTCATTGACCGGAACCGGCATCACGCCGTCCTTGAACATCGCCAGCCAGTCCTGCGCGGACTGCAGCCGGTTCTTCGGGATCGTGTTCATCACCCGGTCGATCGCTTCGAGGAAGCCCGCCGGATAGCCCGCGACGCGGCCGGCGAGCGGCCGATAGGGGTCGGGCCGGTTTTCGGCCAATGCGGCCAGACGGGCCTGGCCATTGATCGGCGCCTCGCCGGAGATCGCATGATAAAGCGTGGCTCCCAGCGCATAAAGGTCGCTCCACGGCCCCTGCTCGGACCCGGCGATGTAGAATTCCTGCGGCGAATAGCCATCCTTGACCACGCGCAGCGCGGTCAGTGCCCGGCTCTTGCGCGAGGCCTGCTCGCGCGCGGCGCCGAAGTCGATCAGGATCGGCTCGCCCTTCTTGTTGATCAGGATATTGTCGGGCGAGATATCGCGGTGCAGCATGTCGCTGTCGTGGATGAAACCCACCGCCGACAGCATCTTTTCGGTGATGTTCACGATCTCGGCGGGCGAGAGCGTGGTGCTCTTGTCCTCGATCACCTCCAGGAGGTCGCGGCCCTCGATATAGTCGATTGCCATATAGGCGGTGCCATTGTCCTCGAAGACCTGATGGACGGCGACGATATTGGGATGGACCATCTTCGCCAGGCTGTGCGCCTCGCGGACGAAAAGCTGCACGACCGAACGCAGTTCGGCCTGATGGGCGCGCGAGCGGGCGGCGACGACCGTCTTCGACCGGCGGCAGAAGGCGTTCGGGAAGCATTCCTTGATCACGACATCGCGGTTGAGGCTGTCTTTCGCCAGATAGGTGATCCCGAAGCCCCCGTTATTGAGGAAGCGCGAAATCGTGTACTGGCCTTTCAGGAGCTTCGTCCCGGGCTGAAGCTCGTCCATGACGGTCATCACGTCATCGGCCATCGGCTCCACAACCTTTTGCTGTCCCATCTACTTCCCCTTCCCGCAGGAGCGGTCTCGTCCGAGCAACGGAAGATGAGGGGACCGGTTCAGCGCATCACTGCGCGCACCACGAGCGACTACCCACCACCATCGTCCACACGTACGAACCAATTACAAGGAAAGGGAATCGTTATGGATGGCGGCGAAAATGGGGCAGGGAGGAGGAATTATAAAGGTTCCGCAAGAATCGGGGCATTTCGGGGTCTTTGTTTCCCGGACGGGATGAATCGCCTGATGACGATTGACAGGCGGTAAAAATCGTACATGCGTAAGATAGAAATGGGCCGGATGCCCCGCACCTAAGGTTGCGACGTCGAAAGGCGAGCTTTTCCAGACAGTTATGTTGTCAGGCGGCGCGCTGCCCAGCGGGGCGCAGGCGATCGACGCCCTCGCTCAGCTGAACGACGATCCGCGCGGCATCAAGCGCCGCGCTGTCGGCGCTTTCGAACTGCAGAAGGATCAGTATGTCATTCGCCTTCTCGAATTCCGCGATCAGCTCATCCGATTCGGCCATATGGCCCTCGGCCTCGGACAGCCGGTCACGGAAACCGTCCACCTCTTCCTGCGCGGCCATCACGAAGTCCGCAGGATCGGCATAGTCACCCTCGCGCGCCCGATCCAGAAGCGATTTGGCTCGTGCAAACCAATCGTGCCGCAGCTTGTCGAGAAGCTGCGCATCCGCGGGCCGCGTGACAGCGCCGGTCGGCGTCGGCGCCGGCGCTACCGGTACTTGCGCAGGCGCCGCGACCGGGTCGTCGGCAGGCGCCGGGGCAGCGGCAGAGGTCGGAGCCAGCGTGTCAAGCTCGGCCTGCGCCGGCTGGATGAACTGTGCAAGACCACGCCGGATCTTCTCGATCTCGGCCTCGCGCAGCTCGACTGCCGCTGCGATGACCGATTCCACCAGCTGCTGGGCACCGCTGACCGACCAGAGTTCCTCGAAACTGGGCCCCGGATCGGAAAGCGCCAGCATCGCCACCTTGGTCGAAACCGGAATCACGTCACGGAAGCTCCTCAGCCGCTCGGGTGTCAGCTTGTCCTTCGCTGCGGCGATGCCCGCCTCGTCGACATCCTCGGCATGGGTCAGGATCAGCATGCTGTTGCGGATCAGCCGTCCGGGGATCATCCGCCAGCTGTCGCTGTCGGCCTTGATCATCGGATTGTCGGCCCGGCTGCACCAGAGCATCACATCCGCGAGCCGCATCAGCGAGAAGACCGCGCGCTTGCTTGTCTCGGCATCGTCGAAACTGACGATATCGATCAGCGACAGACCTTCGAGTGGCTCGCAGGTGATATCGAGCGTGATGATATCGGGGCCAAGTTTCGCCGCCTCGGCGAGCGCGCGCCCGGGCAGCTCGACGCTCGGCCGATCCCACCAGCTGGCGATCGTCCGTTCGGTCAAGGAATGGCGCACCATCACCGTCACCGGCCCGACCGAGGCCTTGCCGGTCGGCAGGACCTTTTCGCCGATCAAGAGGTTGATCAGGCTCGACTTGCCCGCAAGGCTCTTGCCGGTGAAGGCGATCCGGACCGGCGTTTCCAGCCGGGTCTTGTAGGCATGCGCATGGTCGAGCGCCTGGTCGAACAGAGCGCTTGGTGCTGGATCAAGCGCCGCGAACATCTCAAGGAAACGGTTGACCTCGCGAAGTTCGGCCTCTGCCGAGGGAAAGGCGCTCATTTTCCCGCCCCCCTGGCTTTTTCGGCCGACAACCAGCGGCGGACAAGCTCGTGAAGGTCTTCGCCCTCGCTGACATTCACCGCCAGATCGTCGGGACTGGTCGCGATAACAAGGCCGCGACCCCCTAGCGCCACGCCCGGCAGCGCGATTGCCGCCCGAGGTCCGAGCAGCGTGCGCACATCGTCGGGCAGTGCGGCAAGGGCTGACGCCAGCGCCTCGCCTTCCTCCGGCGAAAGCTGATATTCCTCGGCGCCCGTCGCATCAATGCGGGTGCCATCCGGCGACATCAGGGTCTGCGCCAGCGTGAACGGATGCGCTTCGGCAAAAAAGGCCGCCCCAGCCCCCTGATAGGCCGGGTGGCGCGGCTCGGTCTCGTCGGCAAACCAGTTGACCGTCTCCATCAACTCGCGGATCTCTCCCGCGCCATGGCCGACATCGTCTGCCGCGACCTCTTCGGCCAACGGATGACGGTCAAGCCCGAGCGGCCCCTCGACCTCGGCCAGGCCGGCAAGCGCCTCGCACAGGACCGCGAGCTGGTCGTCGCGCGTCGATCCTGCCGCGGCGCTCAGCACCTGATGGCCGTCCGGCGTGGTGACCGACATGCGCATCAGCCTGCCGCTGGCGACGGTGAGGGTGCAGCTCATGTCCTGCGCGGCCGAGAAGACCAGATTCCGGGGCAACACCGTGTCAGCGATCATCTCGACCAGAACATGCAGCCGGGCCACGCGACCTGTATCAGGCAGGCTGCGCTGCGCCCCGTCAGTGGCGATCGGTTCGATCCGCGCCAGAAGGGTCATGATGTCGTCCGGAAGTGCCACGTCGCCCCGCTTCTCGCCTTGCCCGCTCTCAGATCAGGTCGGCGAGCTTATTCTTGTGTTCCGCGACCCCGCGGTCAACCTCGGCCGGGTCCGCGTCGCTGCCGCAGACATAGCACAAAGCATGCTCGGGGTAAGCCGGGGAGCGCGCCAGCACGATCAGCTCGTCTGGCCGCGCGATCGCAAGCTGATCAAGCCCGCCGCCGTCCGCACCCCCCGCACCGCCGAGGCGGGCACGGAGCTGCGTCAGGACCGGGAGCTGCAAGAGCGCATTCGCGGCACTCGCCAGCCGGTCGAACTGTTCCTGACGCACGCGGGTCTGGCTGGCGGAGCCGAGCACAAGGCCCGAGGCCATGTCGACATAGCAGATGGTCCGGCAGCCGGGCACGGCCGCGAGGCCCTGGTCGAGCGCTTGTTTCAGTGACATCTGCCCCCCGGCGACTGAATGGGTCCGCGCGGTCGCCCGTTGCGGGCGGCGCCGGTCCCGACCTTACCCCTCGCCGCGGCCGAAATCCATCGCGCCTTGCGGCGCGGCAATCCGGCCCTCGCGTTCCAGCCGCTCCAGCAGATCGCCGATCGCGATGATCAGGTCGGTCGTGGTGACCACATCGTCGCGGCCCGCGATCTCTTCCCAGATCGCGCGCGCGCTTAGCGGCGCCACGACCGGCTGCGGCGCGACAGACGCCTCATGCGCCTCGACCGACCGGCCGATATCGGCCAGAAGTGCCGAGAAAGCCCCCACATCGACGTCGCTGGCCGCGTCGGCCTCCTCGGCCGCAGGCAGGGCGGCCTCGTCCTCGATCCGGAAGGCGCTGAGGTCGAGAACGTCCTCGCCTTCCTCCACCTCATCGGCAACGGTTTCCGGCGTGGGCTCGGGCGCGGGCACGATCTCCTCGACCTCCGCAGGCATGTCCAGCTCGATCGCCTCGGCGAGCGCACGCTCCTCTGCCTCTACCTGTGCCGCGATATCGGGATCAGCCGAGAAGTGTTCGTCGTATGCCTCCTCCGCGCCGCTGGCTTCCGCGATGTCGGTGCTCGCGTCATCGGTATCCCTCTCGGGCGCAGCCGTAGCTTCGATCCCGGCATCGTCGGTCGACACCTCAGGCGCCGCACTTTCCGCCGCATCGGGCTCGGGCGCGACTGCGGCAGGTTCCGGTGCGCGGCGGATCGGCGTGGGCTCCACCGACGGGCCGCGCATCTCGTGCTCCATCGCACCGGCCGCCTCGGGGCTCAGCCGCTGACGTTCGCCGCCTGTGGCACGGCTGACGCGAGCGGGGCGGACCGATGCGGGCGGCAGGGGCACTATCACGGCCGAAGCCGGTTCAGGCTCGGGCGCGGAAGCTGGAGAGCCAGCAATGCCGTTTGCGACCTCATGCAGCGCGGCAACCAGCCGCTCGGCGCCGCTGGCGGCGAACAGGGCCTCTCCGCCTTCCATCTCGCAGGCACGGATCGCGTCCAGGGTCGAGAACATGATGATCTCGCCGAACAGGCCGCCCGCCTCGTGGCGCAGCCGCGCCTCGACCCGGGCCCGGTCCTTGTCGGCAAGCTTGTCGGATCGCGTGGCCAGCAGGATGCTGGACGCGAACAGCCGATCCGGCATCGCCACCCAGGCAGACCGTTCGCTCTCGCGCCAGGCCTGCGGCGCATGGGTGCACCAGATAACTCCGTCGACAAAATCGACGACCGCCTGACGGTAGGCGTCCGGGATGTTCGGGTCGGAAATGCCGGGCGTGTCGATCAAGTCGAAATCATGCAGGATCTCGGCCTCGCAGGTGATCTTGACATAGCGCACGCCCTCGACCTCGACCGCGCCGATTTCGTCGAACGCGATGTCCCGGCGCTCGCCGTCGGTGGTGACATAATGTGCCGCGCGGGGCCCGTAGCTCAGCCAGACAGGCGGCATCTGCGTGGCGGTGACACGCGTCGGCAGGACCTCGTCGCCCAGAAGGAAATTGATGAGCGTCGTCTTGCCTGCGCTGAACTCTCCCATCAGGCCAAGGCGCGGCGGTCCCGGCAGACGTGTCGGCGCCGGTCGCGCCTCTTCTGTCGGACGGATGAGAGTTGTCTCGTTCATGTCTGCCTCTTCTTCACGCCGCCTCTGCGCCGAGATCGCGCAGGATCTCGCCCAGGCGGTTCAACCGGTCGTCCGGTGTTGTCGCCACAGCCTGCGGCGAAGTCGCGGCCGGGCTCTCGCCCTGCATCAGCCGCATGATGTTTTCCTGCTGCTCGCTGGCGAAGGAGGTGTAGGTCATGCGGATCTTTTCCAGCACCTGCTGGGCCTGACCCGATTCCAGTTCTTCGGTCATCGACTGGGCTTCCGCCTTGATCAGATGCACGTAATCGCTGGCAAAGCTTTCGATGCCGCGGCGCTTCTTCCACCAGCTGCGCCACCAGTTGGAATGCAGGTCAAGCGCGATGGTCCGGCCAAGGCCGACCGGCGGCGGCACATCGGGCGGCAGCGGCGCCGCGATCTGGAAATCGTCGAGCCCCTCGCCGATCACCGCCTGATAGACGGCTTCGGTATTCTTCGCGGCCTCGTCGAAGACCTTGGTCACCTTCGACCGGACCGAGCGGGCAAAATTCGTGTAGGCCGCCCGCTGCAGAACGCGCAGGCCCGCCGGATCGTAGCTCCAGGTACCCTGCTCGCCGTTTTCCTGCAGATGCTGGATCAGCGAATCCGTCGCGCGCTTGATGAAGCCCGCCTGCGCCTTGTCGAGACGGTCGTGCAGATCGTCGGACAGGTCCTTGATCAGCCTGTCGATCTCCTGCCCGAAACGCTGGGCGATATCGTCGATCGCCGCCTTGGGGTCGGAGCCCTCGAAAGTCGGCACGGCGCTCGGTTCCGCAGCCCGCGTGCGGCTCGCGACCAGCGTCGCGCGGGCCTCATGCGTCAGGTTGCGGACGCTGCGGCTGATCTTCTGGTGCAGGCGCTGGGCGCTGCCCTCGCTCACCCGCTCGCCGATGGCCTGCAGAAGCGCGGGCAGGCCAGATGCGTTCCAGGTTGTCTCGTCATCGGTGTCGCGGATCAGATCATCGTTCGCCTCGACGAAGCTTTCCAGTGCCTTGAGGCTGTCCTCGGGCAGGTCCTCGACCGTTCCGGTCAATGCCGCCTCGCCCCATTTCGCGCTGCCGAAGACCAGGGCGACATCGCCGTCGATCCGGGCCTGTGTCAGCGTGCGGACGATGCCCTCGCGGATCTCCGGCACCTGCTCGGCCGGGTTCTGCAATTCGTCGATCCGGTTGACGAAAATGATGATCTGCCGCTTGTCGAGGTTCGAGATGATGCGCAGCAGCGCCATGTCCGAGGTCGTCAGCGCCTGATGGGCCGAGAGGACGACGACGCACAGCTCCGATCCGCGCAGAGCGCGGATGGTGATCTGTTCGCGCATCAGGAACGTGTCGTTCACGCCGGGCGTGTCGCACAGCTGAAGCGGCATCCCGTAAGCCGGCACGTCGAGGTAGATTTCGGCCGATTTGGTCACGTCGGCAAAGCGGCCGGTCTTGGCGTTCGCATCCTGAATCTCGGGCGCATCGCCCAGGCAGACATAACGCTCCACCAGTTCGGTATCGACATAACCGTAGGAATGGCTCTGCCCGAGCAGGAACTGGAAGTGCTTGCCGAGGCGCTTTTCGGTCGCCGCGCGCATCGCCTCGACCTGTTTCTGGATCGTGGCCATTTCGTCGGTCGACCCGGCGCGTTCGGCCAGCTCGCCCAGCCGCCCGCCGCCGACCACCAGCTTGTCCCATTCGTCCTGGTCGAAGAAGGTGAAGCGCGCCTTCACATCCGCTTCGCCATTGGGGTCGGACGGATTTCGGTTGTTGATCATCAGCGTGGTGACGACCGAGGTCCAGGGGTTGACGTCCGAAGGCAGAAGGCCCGGCTGGCCCGACAGGACGTTGGTCAGCGCGGATTTCCCCGCCTTCACCTGGCCGACGAAGGTGACCTTCGCTGCAAATTCATCAAGTCGCGCCTGCAGCGAGGTCACACGTGACGCGGTGCGCCGGTCGCTGACCTCGGCCAGTTCGCCAAGCTTTTTCGAGAGATCGG
The DNA here is from genome assembly GCF_030143255.1 of Frigidibacter sp. SD6-1. Classification (GTDB taxonomy): domain Bacteria; phylum Pseudomonadota; class Alphaproteobacteria; order Rhodobacterales; family Rhodobacteraceae; genus TMP-24. The sequence continues at coordinate 96,198 of NZ_JARJNR010000005.1, read as the reverse complement.
AGAGGGCCCCCATCTGGCCCGCGACAGCCGCATTCCCCGCAGACAGAAAACGTGCGTTCTTCACCATCTGAGCGTATGCCCCTTCTTCCTACCCGACGCCGCACGGGCCAAGGCCCCGGCGATCGACCCAACATCGCACCCGATCGGAACCGGCGCCGTCCGCGCACCGCCCGCTGCCTGACCCGCGGCGCGGGTTCCGCGCCTGGGCCTCTTGCGAGCAGTCTCGCCAACTGTTGCGTATTCGGCGCCGGTCACCACCCGATCAGGCAGACAGTTAACGATTTGAAAGCACAGGATTGTGGCGAGATCGGGTCACCAAGGTGGCGACCATAGAACCGCCAATGCGCGCACCCCGGAAAACAAGGAGATTCAGGCGAAGGGTCGCCGAAATTTGCTTCCCTGCGGTCTCCGGGGAAAACATTTCGCCCTTGCTTGGCGCTGCGCCGCCGGGGCGGGCGCCTGACCGATTCTCATGGGCGCCGGGTTAGCGCTCACATGTCTTCCATGCGGCCCCGGACGAGGGCGCAGGCCCGCTCGACCGCGTCTGCGATGGTCATGTCGGATGTGTCGAATGTCACGGCGTCGATGGCCGCCACCATGGGCGAGGCCGCGCGGTTCCGGTCGCGCTCGTCGCGCTCGCGCACTTCGGCCAGCACCTTGGCCTCGTCGCCTCCGACCTCCAGCCAGCGGCGATGGGCGCGAACTTCGGCGCTGGCGGTGACGAAAAGCTTCACCTCCGCCTCGGGGCAGATCACCGTGCCGATGTCGCGCCCGTCCACGACCGCGCCGCCCTCGCGCCGCGCGAAGGTGCGCTGATAGGCGACAAGCGCCGCGCGGACCTCGGGCAGGACCGCCACGCGGCTCGCCGCCTGACCGGCAGCCAGCGTCCTGAGGTCGCCGCGCGCCAGATCCGCCTCGCTCAGCGACCGCGCGGCCACAACGGGATCGCCGCCCTTCACGCCGACCGCGCGATAAAGGAGCCCGGTATCGAGATGGGCAAAGCCGAACTCCCGCGCGATGGCCCGCCCGATCGTGCCCTTGCCCGCCGCCGCCGGGCCGTCGATGGCCACGGTGAAGATCATGCCCGCCCTCCGATCCGTCCGCTGAGGCGCGTGACCGTCAGGACAAGAGCGGCCGTCAGCGCCATTGCCCCGAAGGCCGATTTGATCATCGTCCAGCCGCTTGCCCAGGCGACCATCGTATCGGTCACGGCCTCGGGCGGCCCGACAAGCATCGCCCGGACAGCGTGATTTTCCAGATAGTCGCAAGTCGCCGCCAAAAGGGCGAGCGCGGCGAACCAACGCGCTGCACGGGTCGGGGCCAGCGTGCGGAACGCGAAAACCAGCGTCAGCGACAGAAGCGCGGGGAAGACAAGGTCGAGGCGCTGTTGCACACCGCGGTAGAAGGCGCGCCCCGCCTCGCCGAGCGCGGCAAGATAGGCGTGCGCCTCATCGGATGTGTATCCGAACGGCCTCAGGTCGAAGGCACGCCCCGCCGCCCCCATGTCAAGGCGCGGCAGCGACCAGAGAAGCATCGTCAGATAGACCGCGAGCGTCGCCCCGGCCAGAAGCCAGAAGGCGGCCCGCTGCCCCGTCACTTGTTCGCCCGCTCGATCCGGGCGCCGAGCCCCGCCATCAGCCCTTCGAAAACCGGGAAGGAGGTCGCGATGGGCGAGCCGTCATCGACGGAGACCGGCCTTTGCGAGGCGAGCCCCAGCACCAGGAAGGACATGGCGATCCGGTGGTCGATGTGGGTCTTTGCGGTCGCGCCACCCGGCACGCCGCCCGGCCCCATCCCGTGGACGATCAGCGTATCCTCGTCCTCCTCGATCCTCACGCCGCAGGCCTCAAGCCCGCGCGCCATCGCGTCGATCCGGTCGCTTTCCTTGACGCGCAGTTCCTTGACGCCGCGCATCACCGTCGTGCCCTCGGCGCAGGCCGCGACGACCGACAGGACGGGATATTCGTCGATCATGCTCGCCGCGCGCTCTTCAGGCACCTCGATGCCCTTCAGCGCAGAGAACCGGACGCGCAGGTCGGCGACCGGCTCGCCGCCCTCCTCGCGCGGGTTCTGGAACTCGATGTCCGCGCCCATTTCGACAAGCGTGGTGTAAAGCCCGTTGCGCGTGGGGTTCTGGCTGACGCCGGGAACGAGGATGTCGGAGCCCTCGACAATCAGCGCCGCGCAGACCGGGAAGGCCGCCGACGATGGATCGCGCGGCACGGCGACGGTCTGGGGCTTCAGTTCCGGCTGGCCCGTCAGGGTGATGATCCTGCCCTCGGGCCCGTCCTCGACCGTCAGGTCGGCGCCGAAGCCGCGCAGCATCCGTTCGGAATGATCGCGCGTCGGTTCCTTTTCGATTACCACGGTCTGGCCGGGGGCATTCAGACCCGCAAGCAGCACCGCCGATTTCACCTGCGCCGACGGCATCGGCACGGTGTAGGTCACCGGCATCGGGTCCTTCGCGCCGATGATCGTCATCGGCAGCCGCCCGCCCTGCCGCCCGTAGGCCCGCGCCCCGAACAGCGCCAAAGGATCGGTGACGCGCCCCATCGGGCGCTTCCTGAGCGATGCGTCGCCCGTGAAGGTCGCCGTGATCGGCGAGGTCGCCATGCAACCCATGATCAGCCTGACGCCCGTGCCGGAATTGCCGCAGTCGATCACCTGTTCGGGTTCTCGGAAGCCGCCGACGCCCACGCCCCAGACCGACCAGTCGCCGGGGCCATGCTGCGTGACCTCGGCCCCGAAGGCGCGCATGGCCGCAGCGGTATCCAGCACATCCTGCCCTTCCAGCAGTCCTGTGATGTTCGTCTCGCCCACCGCCATCGCGCCGAGGATGAGCGAGCGGTGCGAAATCGACTTGTCGCCCGGCACTTCCGCCCGGCCCTTGAGCGGCCCGGACTTGCGGGCGGTCATCGGAATGGCGGTGCCGTGGCCGGACATGAAATTCTCCCTCTCAAGACCCCGGCGCTGATAGCGCAGGTCACAGCCGGGGTCCATGCCCGTGCGGGCGCAATTGCCGGTGCTTCTAGCCGATCCTGCCGCGTTCGCCGCCGGTCTGTGCGCGGTCGAGAAGGATATGGTCGAGGATCACGCAGGCCATCATCGCCTCGCCCACCGGCACGGCACGGATGCCGACGCAGGGGTCGTGGCGGCCCTTGGTGATCAGGTCGGTTTCCTCGCCGCCGCGCGTCACCGTCCGGCGCGGCGTAAGGATCGAGGAGGTGGGCTTGACGGCGAAGCGGCAGACCACATCCTGCCCGGTCGAGATACCGCCAAGGATGCCGCCCGCATGGTTCGACTGGAAGGCATGGCCCTCTGCCCCCATCCGTATCTCGTCGGCATTCTCGACGCCGGTCAGTTCAGCCGCCGCCATGCCTGCGCCGATCTCGACCCCCTTCACCGCATTGATCGACATCATCGCGGACGCAAGGTCTGCATCGAGCTTGCCGTAGATCGGCGCGCCGAGGCCGGGCGGCACGTTGCGCGCCACCACTTCGATGACAGCGCCGACCGAATTGCCATCCTTGCGCAGCTCATCAAGATGCGCGGCCCAGATCGCCGCGGCGCTGGCATCGGGGCACCAGAACGGGTTCTGTTCGACCTCGGCCAAATCGAACCGGTCGCGGTCGGCCTTCAGGCGCCCCATCTGCACCATGTAGCCCTGCACCTCGATCCCTGGCGCGAGGCGCTTCAGCGCCTCGCGCGCCACGCCGCCCGCCGCCACCCGCGCCGCGGTTTCGCGCGCCGAGGACCGGCCGCCGCCGCGCGGGTCGCGGATGCCGTATTTCTGCCAGTAGGTGATGTCGGCATGGCCGGGGCGGAAGCTTCGGGCGATCTCGCCGTAATCCTTCGACCGCTGGTCGGTGTTCTCGATCATCAGCTGGATCGGCGTGCCGGTGGTGCGGCCTTCATAGACGCCTGAAAGGATTTTCACCTCATCTGGCTCGCGCCGCTGGGTCGTGTACTTGTTCTGTCCCGGCTTGCGGCGGTCGAGCCAGTGCTGGATCATCGGCTCGGCGATCTCCATCCCCGGCGGGCAGCCGTCCACCGTCGCGCCAAGCGCGGGCCCGTGGCTTTCGCCCCAGGTGGTGACGCGGAAGAGATGACCGAAGGTGTTGAGGCTCATGAGCTTCTCCTGTCCCTGGGAAGCGGCATAAAGGAGCATGGCCCCTCACTCAAGCAGCGAAAGGCCCGTACGACGAGAAGCCGTAGGCGCCCGAGGAGCCCTTGCTTGTCGAGCGGCTCGTCGATGACTTCGTCACTCCTCGCGCGAGGGCTAGAGCATGCGCTTCAGCCTCGGCCCGACCTCGGTAAAGCCCTCGCGTTCGTAAAAAGCCTTGGTGCGTGCCCATTCACGCTCATCCGGCGCGCCGACCTCGATCCGCTTCCAGCCCCGGTCGCGCCCCAGATCGGCCGCCGCCGCCACCAGGCGCGCCGCAATGCCGGACGACCGGTGATCGGGCGTGACATAAAGCTCGGTGATCTCTCCGAACCGCCCGCCCGCGTAGATCGCCGCGCATTCGTTCAGCATCAGGAGCCCCAGCGCCGCGCCACCCTCCATCGCGACAAGCCCAATGACGGAATTTGCGGCCAGTAACGACAGCGCGGTCGCCGTCATTGCCTTCCGGTCGACGGGCTCTCCGGCTGAAAGCTCCTCGATCAGCCGCGCGACAAGATCGCCGACCAGCTGCGCATCCGCCGCCGTGGCGATCTGGACGTGGAACGACATATGCACCTCACTCATTTGATCAAATACTGGCGCACGGACCGACCTGTGGTCAACCCGCAAACGCGGCCGCCGCATATTCCGGTTGCGATCGCGCGGCCAGTCGCTATGGTGCGCCTTACCTCGGGGTGCCCCGCCGGACAGGCGGGGCTGAGATGCGTGAAGCGGACCCGTTGAACCTGAACCGGTTAAGACCGGCGGAGGGAAGGTAGGATCGCTCTGGTCGCCCCCCATCTCCGCCCGCCTGACCATTGGAGGATGTGAGATGAAAGTTACCGGAATCGCAGCCCTGATGATCGCGGGATATCTTTTCGCCCAGCATGCTGCGGCAGAGGCGAAACCCGTGCTCACCGTCTATACCTATGACAGTTTCGCCTCTGAATGGGGGCCCGGCCCGGCGGTCGAAAAGGCGTTCGAGGCCGAATGCGGCTGCGACCTGCAATATGTGGCGCCGGGCGACGCTGGCGCGCTTCTGTCGCGCGTGCTTCTGGAAGGCAAGGACACCAGGGCCGATGTCGTCCTCGGCCTTGACACCAACCTGACCGCCCAGGCCGAGGCGAGCGGGCTCTTCGCGGCCCACGGCCTGACCGGCACCGTGCTCGACCTGCCGGTCGCCTGGGATAATCCGGTCTTCGTGCCGTTCGACTGGGGCTATTTCGCCTTCGTCTACGACAAGACCAAACTCACCACACCGCCCGCGACTTTCGAGGCGCTCGCCGCCTCCGACCTGAAAATCGCGATCCAGGACCCGCGTTCCTCGTCGCCCGGGCTCGGCCTCCTGATGTGGGTCAAGGCGGCTTACGGCGACCACGCGGGCGAGATCTGGGCTGCGCTCGCCGACAATATCGTCACCGTCACCCCGGGCTGGTCCGAGGCTTACGGCCTCTTCCTGTCGGGCGAGGCCGACATGGTCCTGTCCTACACCACCTCGCCCGCCTACCATATCTTCGCCGAAAAAGACGATACAAAGGCAGCGGCGGCGTTTGACGAGGGGCACTATCTGCAGATCGAGGTGGCGGCCAAGGTCGCAGGCACAGATCAGCCCGCGCTCGCCGACGATTTCCTGCGCTTCATGACGAGCCCGGCCTTCCAGAGCATCATCCCGGAAACCAACTGGATGTATCCGGCCGTGGCGCTCGAGGGCGGCCTGCCGGCCGAATTCGCCGGGCTGGTGACGCCTGAAAAGGCCCTTCTTCTTCCCGCCGACGAGGCGGCAAAGATGCGGGAGGCGGCGACCGAGGAATGGCGCGCGGCGCTTTCGAAATAGTGCCGCGCTGGCCGGGCGCTTTCGCGCTCGGCCTCGTCATGGCTCTGGTCCTCGGTGCCTTCGGCGCCGTCCTTGCGCGCGCCGGGGCCTTGTCGGGTGTAACCACGGCCGATTGGGCGGCGGCGCGCTTCACGGTGATGCAGGCGGTCCTCTCGGCCCTTCTCTCCGCAGGCCTCGCCGTGCCGGTCGCCCGCGCGCTCGCACGGCGGCGCTTCCCCGGGCGCCATCTGGTCATCGTGGCACTTGGCGCGCCCTTCATCCTGCCGGTCATCGTCGCCGTGATGGGGCTTCTGACGATCTTCGGGCGCGCAGGCTGGCTGAATGCGGGCCTCGCCCTGCTCGGTCTGCCGAAGGTCAGCCTCTACGGGCTCGACGGCATCCTCCTTGCCCATGTCTTCCTCAACCTGCCCTTCGCGGTCAGGCTCCTCCTGAACGGCTGGGCTTCGGTGCCCGCCGAGCGCTTCCGCCTTGCCACCGCGCTTGATTTCGGCCCGCGCGAGGTCTGGCGCCATGTCGAACGGCCGATGCTGCGCGCCGTCCTGCCGGGTGTGACACTCGCGATCTTCCTCGTCTGCCTGACAAGCTTCACCGTGATCCTCGTGATGGGCGGCGGCCCGCGCGCCACGACACTGGAACTCGCGATCTATCAGGCTTTCCGGCTGGAGTTCGACCTTGGCCATGCGGCGGCGCTTGCCAGCCTGCAGATGGCGCTCTCGCTCGCGGCGGCGGGTCTGAGCCTCGCGGTCGCGCGGCCCGCCGCCTTCGGCGCCGGACTTGGCCGGGTTGCGGACCGCTGGGACCGGACCGGGCGCCGCCTGCAGATTTTCGATGTGACGCTTCTGGCGGCAACCGGCCTCTTCATCGCCACACCGATGATCGCGGTCTTGGCCTCGGGTCTGCCATGGATCGCCGAGCTGCCGGGCAGTGTCTGGATAGCTGCTGGCCGGACCGTGATCATCGCTCTTGCCGCAGCCCTCATTGCGGTGTCGCTCGCGCTTGCGACCGGGCTCCTGATCACCAGTCTGTCCGCCCGCCCCGCGCGGCTGTTGGATGCGGTGGTGATGCTGGCGATGACCGCCTCGCCGCTTGTCATCGGCACTGGCCTGTTCCTCATCCTGCGAACGTTCACCGATCCAATCGCGCTTGCCCTGCCGGTGGTGACGCTCGTCAATGCGGTGATGGCCATGCCCTTCTGCCTGCGGGTCATTCTGCCGGGCCTTGCGGCGCTCCGCACCGATTATGACCGGCTGTCGGCGAGCCTCGGCGTCACGGGGCTCGACTGGATCCGGCTCGTTGCCCTGCCGCGCCTGCGCCGGCCGCTCGCTTTCGCAAGCGGTCTGGCGGCGGCCCTCTCGGCGGGCGATCTCGGCGTCGTGGCGCTTTTCGCCGATCCCGGGCAGGCGACGCTCCCGATGCAGGTCTATGCGCTTGCGGGCGCCTACCGCACCGATCAGGCGGCGGGTGCGGCGATCCTGCTGGTGCTCATCGCCTTCGGGCTCTTCCGCCTCTTCGACCGTCTGGGGGACCGTGATGCTGACCTTTGAGCAACTCGCACTCGCGCAGGAGGGCTTTCGCCTGGAAGCCGATTTCTCCCTCTCCCCGGGCGGCATCACTGCCATCATCGGCCCCTCCGGCGCCGGAAAATCGACGCTCCTCTCGGCAATCGCCGGGTTCTTCCCGCCCGCCTCGGGCCGCATCCTGTGGGAGGGCCAGGACCTCGCGCCGCTTGCCCCCGGTGCGCGGCCCGTCTCGATCCTCTTTCAGGACCAGAATCTCTTTCCCCATCTCACCATCGCCGACAATCTCGGGCTGGGCCTCCGCGCAGACCTGCGGCTTTCCGGCGGCGAAAGGACCAAAGTCGCACAGGCGCTCGACCGTGTCGGACTTTCAGGTCTCGGCGACCGCAAGCCCGGCACTTTGTCGGGCGGCCAGCAAAGCCGCGCCGCACTCGCCCGCGCGCTCCTGCGCGCCCGGCCGCTCCTCCTCCTCGACGAGCCCTTCGCCGCCTTGGGCCCGGCGCTGAAGGCCGAGATGCTCGACCTCGTGGCCGAGATCGCGGGCGAGACCGGAACGACCGTCCTGATGGTCAGCCACGACCCAGCCGACGCGCGCCGGATCGCCGGGCAGACCATCCTCGTCGCCGAGGGCCGCACCAATCCGCCCGAAGACACGGCAACCCTTTTCGCCGCGCCGCCCGCCGCCCTCGCCTCCTATCTCGGAACGTGAAAAGGGCGCCCTAACCGGACGCCCTTTCATCTTGGCTCAAATACCTCGGGGGTGCGGGGGCAGAGCCCCCGCCCTTTCTCAGGCGATCTTCTTGCCCTTGTGAGGCGCCCAGAGCCGCTTGTTGGTGAGGTAGAGCAGCACCGAGAGAAGGCCGAGGAACAGGACGGCGAGGAAGCCCGCCTGCTTGCGCTCCATCATCTTCGGCTCGGCCGCCCACATCAGGAAGGCGGTCACATCCTCGGACATCTGCTCGACCGTCGCTTCTGTACCGTCGGCATAGGTCACCTGACCTTCGCTCAAGGGCGCGGGCATGGCGATCCAGCTGCCGGGCGCCAAGCGTCCAACCTCTTTCTTTTCGGTCACTTTCGTCACCGAGCCATCCGCATTCACTTTCTCGACCACTGTCTCCTCATACTCCTTGCAGGAATCGGGGTAACCACCATTGGCAAAAACCGCATTGTAGTTACCCGGGAAATCCGCCGGAGCGCATGCGGGCGCTTCATGATAGCCGGTTATCAGCGAATGGATATATTCCGGCCCGCCGATCCCGCGCATGAACTGGTTGATCCCCAGGCCATAGGGCCCATGGAATCCCGGACGAGCCTTGGCCATCAGGCTGAGGTCCGGCGCGCCCGCCCCGGTATTGTGCGGGAAGTTGTCGGTTTCCTTGCCTTCACGCTCTTCACCCGTCTCCTTGTCGACGACGGTGAACTGTTTGGCATAGGCGCGGACCTGATCTTCCGGCAGATGCGGCCCGCCCTCGTCGGAAAGCGAGCGGATCGGCACATAGCGCAGGCCATGGCAGGCCGAGCAGACCTCGGTATAGACCTGCAGGCCGCGCTGCAGCTGGTGTTCGTCGAAAGTGCCGAACGGCCCTTCGAACGAGAAGGCGTGATCTTCGATATGGCCACCTTCGCCACCCGCCGCCATGGCCTGACCGGCCAGAAGCGTGAGGGCGGAAACGGCGGTGATTGCGAGTTTCTTCAGCATCTCAATCAGTCCTTTCCGTCACTCGGCCGCGTGGGTCTTGGCGCCGTAGTGGGCGTTGAAATCATCCTCGATCGTCGCGGGCTGCGCCAGCGGCTTCTCGATCACGCCGAGGATCGGCAGGATCACGAGGAAATAGGCAAACCAGTAGGCCGACGCGATCAGCGAGATCGTCGAATAGGGCGGCTCTGCCGGCATGGCGCCGCACCACATCAGGACGACGAAGTCGATGAGGAGAAGGCGGTACCACCATTTGAACATCGGCCGGTACTGGCCCGAGCGCACCGACGACGTGTCAAGCCACGGCACCAGCGCCATCACCGCGATCGCGCCGAACATCGCGAGCACGCCGAAGAACTTGGCGTCGACGATGCCGAAGGTCACCCAGTTCGTCAGCATGACGATCCAGACATCCGAGGTGAAGGCACGCAGGATCGCGTAGAAGGGCAGGAAGTACCATTCCGGCACGATATGCGCAGGCGTCGCCAGCGGGTTCGCCTCGATATAGTTGTCGGGGTGGCCGAGGTAGTTGGGCATGAAACCCACCACCGCGAAGAAGACCACCAGAATGACGGCCAGCGCGAAGAGGTCCTTGATCACGAAATAGGGCCAGAAGGGCAGCGTGTCCTTCTCGGCTTCGGCTTTCGAGCCGCGGCGGACTTCCACGCCGGTCGGGTTGTTGTTGCCCGTGGTGTGGAAGGCCCAGATGTGGACGGCGACCAGCGCCGCGATCACGAAGGGCAGAAGATAGTGGAGCGAGAAGAAGCGGTTCAGCGTGGCATTATCGACCGCGGGTCCGCCCAGCAGCCATTCCTGGATGGTCGGGCCGATGCCGGGGATGGCACCGAAGAGGCCGGTGATCACCGTGGCACCCCAGAAGGACATCTGGCCCCAGGGCAGCACGTATCCCATGAAGGCCGTGGCCATCATCGCCAGATAGATCAGCATGCCGACGATCCAGGTCACTTCGCGCGGCGCCTTGTAGCTGCCGTAAAAGAGGCCACGGAAGATATGGATATAGACCGCGAAGAAGAAGAGCGACGCGCCGTTCGCATGCAGATAGCGCAGCAGCCAGCCGCCGTTCACATCGCGCATGATATGTTCGACCGAGGCGAAGGCCATGTCGACATGCGGCGTGTAGTGCATGACAAGAACGATGCCCGTGACGATCTGCAGGACAAGGCAGAAGGCCAGGACGATGCCCCAGATCCACCACCAGTTCAGGTTCTTCGGCGTCGGGATCATCAGCGTGTCATAGACGAGGCTCACCACCGGCAGGCGGGAATGAAGCCACTTCTCGAAACCGGACTTCGGTTCGTAATGGTCGTGCGGAATACCAGCCATCTTTCTGCCCCTCAGCCCAGCTTGATCGTGGTTTCGTTTTCGAATTTCGCCACCGGAACCGGCAGGTTGCGGGGCGCGGGGCCTTTGCGGATGCGGCCGGCAGTGTCGTAGTGCGAGCCGTGGCAGGGGCAGAACCAGCCGCCGAACTCGCCCGCGCCATCGCCCAGCGGCACGCAGCCGAGATGGGTGCAGACACCCATCATCACCAGCCACTCGCCATTCTCGTCAAGCGAACGGTTGGCGTCGGACGCGTCAGCCTCGGCCGAAAGGTTTTCATTCTCGGAGGCCGTGTCGATCAGGTCGGTCAGCGCCACGGCGCGGGCCGCGTCGATCTCTTCCTGCGTGCGGCGGCGGATGAAGACCGGCTTGCCGCGCCATTTGACCGTCAGCTGGGTGCCCGGCTGGACGCCGCTGATGTCGACGAAGATCGAGGCAAGCGCCCGGACATCCGCCGAGGGGTTCATCTGGTCGACGAGCGTCCAGGTGGCGGCGCCCGCCGCGACAACCCCGGTTCCGGCGGTGGCATAATAGAGGAAATCCCTCCGGGTGCCTGCGTGGTCTTCTGCGTGAGACACGGATATTCTCCCTTCCTTGGCCGCTTGCGCGACCATACGACGATTGGCCACGGTTTCCCGCAGCCTTCAGGGGCGGTTATTAGCGGCCAAATCCCGGCCCGTCCAGCGGACAATCTGGCACGGGCGGGCCTTCTTTGGCCAAGCGTGTCGTGCCTGCGCCACCCCCGCAGGAACCGCTCGCCGGGTAGCGCTCAGCCCTGCGGAACCGTCTCTTTCAGGCTCGGCCGCGTGGCGATCTGCCGCTCCCAGGCCGCGAGCTGCGGGCGCCCCGCGCGCCAGTCACGTTCCCCATGGCGGAAGTCGAGGTAGGAGAGCGCCGCGGCAAGCGCCAGCTGCCCCATGTCGAGAGGGCCGTTCAGATGGTCGATCCAGCCCGATTCCACCGCGTCGAGCGCGCGCGCGACCTTGGCCCATTGCGCCTCCACCCAGTCGGCAAAGCGCTTTTCCTCCGGCCGGATGCGCGCCTCGTAGACCATGAGGATCGCCGCATCGAGGATCCCGTCCGCTGTAGCCTCCAAGGTCAGCGTCCGCCACAGAAGCGGCGCCTTGGGATAAAGCCTGCCACCCGCGCGATCGTCGAGATAGCGGCAGATCACCCGGCTGTCATAGATCGCGCTGCCGTCGTCGAGGATCAGCGCGGGGATCTTGCCCAGGGGATTGCGGTCCACCGGCAGTGACCCCGGCGCGACAGGCGTGCCCGCCGCAGGCACAACCGTGACGTCGCCCGCCTGTCCGGTTTCGAGGAGCAGCAGCATGACCTTGCGGCCGAAGGGTGTGGTTGGTGAATGGTAAAGCTGCATCCTCATCTCCTCTCAACGCGCCTCAGCTTTGCACGTCTCGCATCAGCTTGGCCAGCGCCGCCGCCTCCTGCCCGATGCCCGCCGCCGCCATCTGGTCGGCCGCACGATGGCGCGCCTCGGCAGGCTTGTTCTGGCCAAGCTTCCAGGTGCTTTGCACATCGGCAATCGTCAGGCGGCAGGGCACGATCATCCGCATCAGCCGGTCAAGTACCTCGTCCGGCATCTTGTCCGTCGTCCAGGGCTTCTTCGGCAAGAGCAGCCGCTCGAAATGCGCCGACAGCCGGTCGAGATGGCCGCGCAGCGCCTCCAGCGGCAGCAGTTCCAGCGTTCCACGCAGATGCACGCCGATGTAATTCCAGGTCGGCACCTGATCCTGCAGCCCGTACCAATCGGACGAGACATAGCTGTCCGGTCCCATTACCGCGAGCAGCGCCGGCCCCGGCGCGGCAAGCACCCTGGCGACCGGGTTCGAGCGCACCAGATGCAGTTCGGCCGACTGTCCGTCCTCCGACAGGACGAAAGGAATATGCGCGGCCAGCGGGCCATCTGCCCCGTTCAACATCAATGTGCCAAAGCCGCGTTCAGCGGCAAAGGCCAGCGCCTCGGTTTCGGGTGTGCCGCGATAGATCGGATTGGGATGCATGGAGACCTCCGTCAAGCGAAGGTCTGCGGTATCGCCTGCGCCCTGTCACCCGTTGAATTGTCCCGGTGACAATCGTCAGGTTTCCGGCCGGTCAGGCGGTCAGCCGCGCATCGTCATGACCGGTGACGCGCACTTCAACGATCCGGCCTTCGGGCTGATCGCTTCCGAAGCTGACCTCGGTGAACTGCTCGGTGCGGCCGATGCGCGCGCCTTCCATCAGGACGCGGTGCATCCGCCCGACTTCGGCCGCCAGATGGCGGGCCAGCGCTACCTCGCCCGCCGCCCTGAGCCGCGCGGCGCGGTCGCGAATCTCCGGCCCCCTGACCTGCGGCATCCGCGCGGCAGGCGTGCCCTTACGCGGACTGAAGGGGAAGACATGCAGGAAGGTCAGGTCACAGTCTCCAACAAGCTTCAGCGAGTTCTCGAACATCGCCTCGGTCTCGGTCGGAAAGCCCGCGATGATGTCGGCGCCGAAGATGATGTCGGGGCGGAGCCGCCGGGCCTCCTCGCAAAACCGGATCGCATCGTCGCGCAGATGGCGGCGCTTCATCCGTTTCAGGATCATGTCGTCGCCCGCCTGCAGCGACAGATGCAGGTGCGGCATCAGGCGCGGCTCGGTCGCGATCGCCAGCATCAGGTTGTCGTCAGCCTCGATGGAGTCGATTGACGAGATGCGCAGGCGGGGAAGGTCCGGCACCAGCCGCAGGATGCGCATCACCAGATCGCCGAGGCGCGGCGCCCCCGGCAGATCGGCGCCCCAGCTGGTCAGATCGACGCCGGTCAGCACCACCTCAAGGAACCCCTTGTCCACAAGCCGCCTGATCTGTTCGACGACGACCCCCGCCGGGACCGAGCGGGAATTGCCCCGCCCGTAGGGGATGATGCAGAAGGTGCAGCGATGGTCGCAGCCGTTCTGGACCTGCACATAGGCCCGGTGCCTCCCGAACCCGTCGATCAGGTGACCGGCGGTTTCCCTGACCGACATGATATCGTCGACCATCACTTTCTCGGTCACACCGATCAGGTCGGGCGCCTTTAGCCCGGCCCCAAGACCGACCCAGGTTTCAGCCTGCATCTTTTCATGGTTGCCGATCACCCGCGTGACCTCGGGCATCGCCGCGAAGGTCTCGGGTTCCGTCTGCGCCGCGCACCCCGTCACGATCACCGGCGCACCGGGATTGTCCCGCGCCAGACGGCGGATTTCCTGCTTGGCTTTCCTCACCGCCTCGGCCGTCACCGCGCAGGTGTTCACCACGACCGCGCCCTCGACGCCCGCCGCCGCCGCAAGTTCCTTCATCGCTTCGGTCTCGTAGGCATTCAGCCTGCAGCCGAGCGTCGAAAAGACCGGCGGCGCGCTCATCCCGCGCGCTTCACGAAATCAGCAGACAGGACCCCTTCGAACACCAGCGCCGTCGGCCCCGCCATCCAGACGCCATCTTCGCGCCAGTCGATCTCCAGGACCCCGCCGTCGAGGTCGAGCGTGACCTTGCGGCCCGTCATCCCCTTCAGATGCGCGGCAACCGCCGTCGCGCAGGCGCCCGAGCCACATGCAAGCGTCACGCCCGCCCCGCGTTCCCAGACCCGCATGCGCAGCCGGTCGGGGCCGGTCAGCGTGGCGAACTCGACATTCGTGCCCTGCGGGTAGAGCGCGTCTTTCTCATAGCGCGGACCGTCCTTCGCCGGGTCGGTGGCAGCCGCATCCGGCACGAAGAACACGCAATGCGGATTGCCCATGCCGACCGCGACCGGCAGGCCCGGCAAGGGCAGGTGCAGCGGATCGACAGCGCGGGCCAGCGGGATATCTTCCCAGCCCAGTTGCGGCGTGCCCATGTTCACCTCGACCATGCCGTCCGCCCGCCGCCGGGCGGCGAGCAGCCCGCGCGCGGTGTGAAAGCTGGTCTCGGCCTTGCCGCTTTCGGCCATCATCCGGTCGGCCACGCAGCGCGAGGCATTGCCGCAGGCCTCGGCGCGGCTGCCATCGGCATTCCAGAAATCCAGCGTGAAATCCGCGCCCTCGCCCGCCCGGATCTCGGCCAGCTGGTCGAAGCCCACGCCCCGGTTGCGGTCGCCAAGCGCGCGCGCCAGCGCCGCCGTGGTCACAGGCGCCCGCCCCCGTGAATCGATGATCACGAAGTCATTCCCCGCCCCGTGCATCTTGACGAAGCGCAGGGCCTCTGGCGCAGCATTATCCTTCATGCCCCGCGATATACGCGCGGGCGGAAGATTCTGCCAGTGCTCCTGCTTTTGCCCTTGACCACCCCCCGCCCCCTCCCTAAAGAAGCGCCCGTGTTGGGCCCGTAGCTCAGTTGGTAGAGCAACTGACTTTTAATCAGTGGGTCACAGGTTCGAATCCTGTCGGGCTCACCACTGATCCTCCTGAAAAGACGAGAGAATGGCGCGGATGTCGGTGCGTGCCCGGGGTCAAGGGCCGTGGCGGCGGCGCGGATTTGTCGTTGTAGGCCGGGGTTCACCCCGGCACGAGGGAGGAGGCCGCGTGATCCCGTAGGGCGGGGTTCACCCCGCCAATCCGAACATATGCGGCAAGGGCGCGTCGGACGATGCGGACAGGCGGTGTGCGATGGGTCGCGGTGATGCCGGGGTGAACCCCGGCCTACTGCTTGCTAGTAATTGAGCCATTTTGGCGTTGGCTCGGCCACCCCAGACAGAGTAATCGACACAATTGTATCTTCCTTGGGATTGTCAAAGCTATTTCTATACGGAAGTTCTGCGCTAATATTAAACTCAAAAGAGTCGCTGTTGTTAGACGGGAAACGCATCTCATTCTCAAATACTGTAATTTGAGAAAGTTCTGGTCGAATACTTCGAGCGGGATAGTGCTTCGAACCACTTTCAATTTCGACATCAAAGCGAGTCAATCTAAACTCTCCTTCCTCAAATTTCCAAATGGCCTGTAGAACAGCCGAATCATCTGAGTAGATCAAGGTTCCCAATTCACCAAGCTTTCCAGGATTCTGAACGTTTCTCGGACCAAATCTACAAGAAACGAATATCTCTTCTGGCGCAACACTATCGACCTTTAACTCTTCAATAGTGCGCGGCACCTCGCGCCAAACACAGAAAAAGACAGTCGCAGGAGTTTTTATATCAGACAAGAGTGAGCCATAAACTTTCTGTGCCAAAATTTCAGCTTCACCGGGCTTTTCGGAAGCTTTCAACGGGTAAGTTTTCAACTCGTTGCCGCCATTGAAGTCGTGGATTAACCTAGCAAGGGCAGCGTCCTCCGCGCTTAACTTTGCAGGGAGAAATGCCAGAGCCAAAATAATCGTCGCGCAATGCGTCGAGAATTTTCGCATCATATGTCTCCACTAGGCTCCATTTGGAAGGGAGCGTTCCTGCATGTCAAATCGCTCGGGCGCTTACGGGCGCATCGCTCCACGGGTTCATTCACTCATCACCCCCAAATCTCCACAAACTCCCGCCACTCGCCCTTGCTCATGCCGGAGGCCTCTTGCGTCACCTTCTCACCCTTAAGGCGACGTTTCAACACCTCGATCGCCTTGCCCGACAGCGTCGCACCGCCCAGCCGATAATCCTCGAACGCGCCATAGGCCAAGGGCACCCAGTCCCTGACGATCCGGCACATCACCTCGGCATAGACGCGGATTTCGTACTGGGCGTGGGCGTCGGCGCGGAGCCTGAGGAAGTGGAAGAGGTTGTGCAGGTCGACCTTCCAGTACCATTGGGTATAGACGTTGGCGGGCAGGTTCATCCGGGCCAGTTCGCGCGCGAGGCCCTTCTGGCCGTCCTGGCTCAGCATCGCCTCGTAATGGTCGTAGGACCGCATCGCATCCTCGCGCAGGATGTCGAGGACGCGCGCCGCCTCCTCGCCCTCCAGCATCTCGCCCCGGCCCTGGTTGTTGACCGTCGATTGCGCGGCAAGGTTTTCCGGCGCGGGGATGTAGAATTCGCGGTCGAGGATCGAATAGCGCGCGGAATATTCGTTCACGTTCGCGGTGCGGTGGCGGATCCACTGGCGGGCGACGAAGACGGGGAGTTTGACGTGGAACTTCACTTCGCACATCTCGAACGGGGTCGAGTGCCAGTGGCGCATCAGGTAGCGGATCAGCCCCTCGTCATTCTGCACCGCCTTGGTGCCGCGGCCATAGCTGACGCGGGCGGCCTGGGTGATGGCGGCATCATCGCCCATATAGTCGATGACGCGGACCAGCCCGTGATCCAGCACCTCGTGCGGGACGTAGAGGTGTTTCTCCATCCCCTCGGACGTGGCCCGCAGGGTCGGGCGGGTCTGGGCGCGGGCCTCGGCGATCTCGGCCATCTGGTCTGGGGTGAGAGTCATCGGGGCCTCCTGCGTTTCGAATCGCTGACCACTATATCTGCGCAAGCGGGCGGGGGTAGTCCGCAATCTGTCGTGGTCGACGATGGGATTGGGAATTTCCGGGCGCTGGGTTAGGCTGGCGGCAGATCAGCGGAGGAGTGGCATGGCGATACGCTATCTGCATACGATGGTGCGGGTTCTGGACCTGGACCGCTCGATGGCCTTTTACCGGCTTCTCGGGCTGGAGGAGACGCGGCGGTATGAGAACGAGGGCGGGCGCTTCACGCTGGTCTTCATGGCGCCGCCGGGGCAGGCGGAGTGCCCGGTCGAGCTGACCTTCAACTGGGACGGCGACGACGGCCTGCCATCCGACGGCCGCCATTTCGGCCATCTTGCCTATGAGGTCGACGATATCTACGCGACCTGCGCCCATCTGATGGCCAGTGGCGTCACGATCAACCGGCCGCCCCGCGACGGGCGCATGGCCTTCGTCCGCTCGCCCGACAATGTCTCGGTGGAGCTTCTGCAGAAGGGGGCGGCCAAGGCGCCGGCGGAACCCTGGGCAAGCATGGGCAATACGGGGCACTGGTAGCCCTACTTCTGGCCGGTCCGGCGGCGGCGGAGTGCCGGCTGGCACTGGCCTTGGGCTTTGACGTGTCGCGCTCGGTCGATGCGCGCGACTACGAAATCCAGCGCGACGGCCTGATCGCCGCACTTCAGGCGCCCGAGATCCGCGATGCCTTCCTCGCCCCGCCCGACCATGTCACCTTCGCGCTTTATGAATGGAGCGGCCAGAAGGACCAGCGGGTGATCGTGCCCTGGACGCGGGTCATGGGGCCAGACGACCTTGACCGGATCGTCGCGACCCTACTGGCGCATGAACGCGGGCCGGAACGTCAGGCGACCGCGCTTGGCCGCGCGCTGACCTTCGGGCGCGGTGTGCTGGCGGAAGCGGAACCTTGCGCGACCCGGACGCTCGATATTTCCGGCGACGGCCAGAACAATGACGGCCCCTCCCCGGCGCGCACCTATGCGACGGTCGACTTCGACGGCATCACCGTGAACGGCCTCGCCATCGGCGACCATGAGCGCGGGATATTCGACTATTACGAACGCGAGGTGATCAGCGGCCCCGGCGCCTTCGTCGTGGCCTCGCCAGCGCAAAGCGATTTTCCGCGCGCGATCCGCCGGAAACTGGAAAAGGAACTGTCGGTGCGCCTTCTGGGCAGTCTTCCGGGAACGGAGCGGGGCGGATGACCGGACGGGTACTGATCCTGCTCGCCGTCGCGCTGGCTGTCTTGGCGGCTCTGCGCGACCCGTGGCGGGCGAAGGTCGCGGGCCAAGCGGTCATCGCGCGCATCGCCGCGCCGCACCCGCCCGCGCCCGCCGCGACCGACCTGCCGGTGCCCTCACCGATCGCCGGGGCGATCCTTGCTGCCGCCGAACGGCAGATCGGTGTGACCTTGGGCTACGATCCGGCCTATGTCGCCATCGCCTTTCCGGGCGGCGATGTGCCTGCGGAAACCGGCGTCTGCAGCGATGTGGTGATCCGGGCGCTGCGCGAGGGCCTCGGCCTCGACCTGCAGCTTGCCGTCAATCGCGACATGAAGCGCGCCTTCGCGGCCTACCCCGCGCTCTGGGGTCTTACCCGGCCCGATCCGAACATCGACCACCGCCGCGTGCCCAACCTCGAGACGATCTTCACCCGCGTCGGCGCGGCACTGCCCCTGTCCAGCGATCCGGCCAGCTACCAGCCCGGCGATATCGTCAGCTGGCGCCTGCCTGGAAACCGACCGCACATCGGCGTTGTCAGCCGCTCTCCAGCGCCGGACGGCACGCCGATGATCGTGCATAATATCGGCGCCGGCACGCGGATCGACGACATTCTCTTCCGGTTCGAGATCGCGGGCCATTACCGGCTGACCGACAAGGCGCTCGCAAGTCTTGGTCTTGGCGCCCGCTAGATCGGAGCGAGGCTTGCAGGAGGCGAGACGGTGGCGGACAGCATGACCTCTGACAGTGCCATGGCTCATCGACGCGCCGGTCAAGGGCGAGTGCTGCCGCTTGCTTGTCGAGAAGGCGCCGGTCGCCGAACTGCGTCCGCACACCATCGTCGTGATTGACAGCCTCAGTGGCCATAGGGCCCCTGCCGTAGGTCGGGCGATCCTCGCAACCGGGGCGAAGCGGCCATACGTGCCGACCCGCGGACCGCTTGCCAATTCCGGTCAGAAATCGACCGCTATCCCCTTCTTTTCCCAGTCGCCGAAACGGACCGGTTCCGGCCCGTCGCGGCCGCCGAGTTCGGGGGGCGGGGCGGGCTTGACGGTTGCCCTGCGGCGCGCCTCGGCCTCGGCCAGCGCGCGGGCGGCGGCAGGAGGCAGGTCGTCTCGGTCACTCATCGCCGCTCTCCCGGCTTGTGGGGATGTCGGGGCTGATATAGGCCGAAGCATCTGTCTGGGAAAGGTCGCGCGTGGTCAAGAACACGAGGGATGAGGAGTGCAGCGCGAGGGCGGCAGCGGTCGGGCTGATGCTTGGCGTGACCGAGGGGCGGCTTGCGCTCAGCGATCAGATTGCCTCGGGTGCGCTCGATCCCCTTGACGGGCCGGGCCGGGCCCGGGCCCAGCGGCTGGCGCTGGCGACGCTGCGCAACCTCGGGCCGGTCGACGCGATTCTGAAGACGTTCGTCCGCAAGCCCCCGCCTGCGGAAGTACGCGCGATCCTGCGGCTGGCCGCCTGTGAACTCCTCGCTGAAGGTGCCGCCGCCCATGGGGTGGTGAACGAGGCGGTCGCCTTGACCCGGACAGCGGGGCGGAAAGCCGAGGGTTTCACGGGTCTGGTGAATGCGGTCCTGCGCAAGGTCGCGGCGCTGCCACCGGAGAGCCTGGCACCGAAGCCCGCGCAGGAACTGCCCGGCTGGCTGCGCGGACGGCTGATGTCGGCCTGGGGCAAGGCGGCCACGCAAGCGATGGAGGCGGCGCATGCCAGGGGCGCGCCGCTCGACCTGACGCCGAAGGACGGCGATGCCGCGGCGCTGGCCGCGCGGGTCGGCGGTGTCGCGCTGCCGACCGGGTCGGTCAGGATCACAGGGCCGGTGCAGGTGTCGGACCTGCCCGGTTTCGCCTCAGGCGACTGGTGGGTGCAGGATGCGGCCGCCGCCCTGCCGGCGCGGGCGCTTGGCACGCGAGCGGGGGAACATGTGCTCGACCTTTGCGCGGCGCCCGGCGGCAAGACGATGCAGATGGCGGCGACCGGGGCGGAGGTCACCGCGCTTGATCTTTCAGCCGCGCGGATGGCGCGGCTTGAGGAAAATCTTGCGCGCTGCGGCCTGTCGGCCCGGACGGTCGTCGCGGATGCGCTGGAATGGCAGCCCGAGGCGCCGTTCGATGCGATCCTCCTCGACGCGCCCTGTTCGGCGACCGGCACGATCCGGCGCCATCCCGACCTGCCCTTCGTGAAAGACAGCGCCGGCCTGAAGGAGATCTTCGCCCTGCAGGCCGCCCTTCTTGATCGCGCACTGGGCTGGCTTGCCCCGGGCGGACGGCTCCTGTTCGCAACCTGCTCACTCCTGCCAGAAGAAGGGGAGAAACAGATCAACGCCGCCCTTGCCCGCCATCCCGGCCTCACCATCGACCGGGCGGCGACAAGGCTGCCGGGGATCGAGGCAGCGTGGGAAAGTACCGAGGGCGGGCTCAGGCTTCGCCCAGACTACTGGCCCGAGCGGGGCGGGATCGACGGGTTCTATCTTGCGTTGCTCCGCCGGTCATGACTGTCGGAGCGCCTTGCGAAGGTGACAGGGGGCGCCGCGCAAACTAAGGTGCGGCGCAACCGGGGGACGGAATCGTCCCCCCGGACCAGACGAAACGAGCGGCAGGCGACGGACGTGACCAAAGGCGCAAGGCCCGGAAGCTATATGAGGGCGATGCACCGCCTGTCGGCGCGGCTCTCGACGCTTGCCCGCCCGGCGACCGGCTTCGTCAGCCAGCCGGAGCCGCGCTCGATCGGGTCCTATGCCAAGGGCAAGCAATTGTCGGCGGGCAACTTCCTCTTCGCCGGTTTCCTGATCGAAAGCCGCGACAAGGCGATCTGGGATATCGCCATCCCCGATCACCGGTTCGAGGACGAATTGCACGGCTTCGCCTGGCTCGACGATCTGGCGGCGGTGGGCGATGCGGTCGCGCGCCAACGGGCGCAGGACTGGACCTTCGGCTGGATCGCGCGTTACGGGCGCGGCTCCGGCCCCGGCTGGACGCCGGACCTCACCGGGCGGCGGCTCATCCGCTGGATCAACCATGCGATCCTTCTGTTGAATGGCCGGGAAAAGCTTGAAACCCGCGCCTATTTCCGCAGCCTCGGCCAGCAGACGATCTTTCTTGCCCGCCGCTGGAAGGTGGCAAGCCCCGGCCTGCCCCGGTTCGAGGCGCTGACCGGGCTCATCTATGCGGGCCTGTCGCTGACCGGGATGGAACGCCATGTCGCCACCGCCTCTGACGCGCTGGCCCGCGAATGCGCGCGCGAGATCGACGCCGAAGGCGGCATCCCGACCCGCAACCCCGAAGAACTGCTGGAGGTCTTCACGCTTCTCTCCTGGGCGGCGCGCGCCCTGACCGAGGCGGGCCGCAAGGTGCCGGACGGACATCGCGCCGCGTTGGACCGGATCGCGCCGACCCTGCGCGCCTTGCGCCATGCCGATGGCGGGCTCGCGCGGTTTCATGGCGGCGGGCGCGGCGCGCCGGGCCTTCTGGATCAGGCGCTGGCCGAGGCCCATGTGCCCTCCCACACCGCGCATGGCATGGCGATGGGGTTCGTGCGGCTGACCGGCGGGCGGACGACGCTGATCCTTGACGGCGCCGCGCCCGCGAAGGGCCGCAGCTCCACCAACGCGCACGCATCGACCCTTGCCTTCGAACTTTGCTCCGGGCGCCGCCCTCTGGTCGTCAGTTGCGGATCGGGCGCCACCTTCGGTGCCGAATGGCGCCGCGCCGGGCGGGCGACCCCGTCGCATTCCACCCTTTGTCTGAAAGGCTTCTCCTCCTCGCGCCTTGGGGTCGAGAAGGACGGGCCGGGCGCACGGGCGGAACTGGACGAAGTGCCCGAACAGGTCTGGGCGCAGGCCGAACAGACGCTGGACGGCATGCGGGTTCTGGCCGGGCACAATGGCTATGCGCCGACCCATGGCATGACGCATCTGCGCGAGTTGCAGCTATCACTCGACGGGCGCGCGCTGAGGGGAGAGGATACGCTTGGTGCAATGACCGGGCCGGACCGGCGGCGCTTCGATCAGGTCATGGAACGCACCCGCTATCAGGGCATCGATTTCGACCTGCGCTTCCATATCCACCCCGATGTGGATGCGACGCTCGACCTTGGCGGCACCGCCGTGTCGATGGCGCTGAAGTCGGGCGAGATCTGGATCTTCCGCCATGACGGGGTGGGCGAACTCAGACTGGAACCTTCGGTCTATCTGGAAGTCGGCCGGCTGAAGCCGCGGGCAACGAAACAGATCGTCCTTTCCGGCACGGTTCTCGATTATGCCTGCCAGTTGGGCTGGACCTTGGCGAAGGCTCAGGATACGCCCGCGGCCATCCGTGACACCGAGCCGGACGACCGTCTGCGCCTGACTTTGGGACCTGAGCCGTGATCAAAGCCCCCTCGACCGAAGCCCCCGACCTTGCCCCGCTGAAACGCGCCCTCCTGTCGGTCTTTGACAAGGCAGGCCTCGTCGATCTTGCACGGGCGCTTCATGCGCGCGGGGTGGAGCTTCTGTCGACCGGCGGGTCGGCGCATCTTCTCAGGCAGGCGGGCCTTCCGGTCCGTGACGTCTCGGATCTGACCGGTTTCCCCGAGATGATGGACGGCCGGGTCAAGACATTGCATCCGATGGTGCATGGCGGGCTTCTGGGCCTGCGCGACAATCCCGACCATACCGATGCGATGGCCGAACATGGCATCCTGCCGATCGACCTTCTGGTGGTGAACCTTTACCCGTTCCAGGAAACCGTTGCGGGCGGCGCCGATTATGCCACCTGCGTCGAGAATATCGACATCGGCGGCCCGGCGATGATCCGGGCGGCGGCGAAGAACCATGCGTTCGTGTCCGTTGTGACCAGCGTCGAGGATTATGCGCCGCTCCTCGCTGAATTGGAGGCGAACGAGGGCCAGACGCGGCTTGCCTTCCGCAAGTCGCTCGCACAGCGGGCCTTTGCCCGTACCGCCACCTATGACGCTGCCGTGTCCAACTGGATGGCCGGTGCGGTTGGCGAGGCCACGCCCCCCGCCCGCGCCTTTGCCGGAACGCTCGCCCAAAGCCTGCGCTATGGCGAGAACCCCCATCAGGGCGCGGCTTTCTACACAGACGGGTCGAACCGTCCCGGCGTTGCCACCGCGAAACAGTGGCAAGGCAAAGAACTGTCCTACAACAATATCAACGACACCGACGCGGCCTATGAACTGGTCAGCGAATTCGACCCGGCCAAGGGCGCGGCCTGCGCGATCATCAAACATGCCAACCCCTGCGGCGTGGCCCAAGGTGCTTCGCTGATCGAGGCCTACCGGCGCGCCTATGACTGCGACCGCACGTCGGCCTTCGGCGGCATCGTGGCGCTGAACCGGCCCTTGGACCGCGCGACGGCCGAGGAAATCTGCCAGATCTTCACCGAGGTCGTGATCGCCCCGGGCGCCGACGAGGCCGCACGCGAGGTATTCGCGGCCAAGAAGAACCTGCGCCTTCTGACCACCGACGCGCTCGCCGATCCGGCGGCGGCGGGGCTGATGGTCAAGCAGGTCGCGGGCGGCTTTCTTGTGCAGGACCGCGACAATGGCTGGCTGGAGCCAGAGGCGCTGAAAGTCGTGACCAAACGCGCGCCCTCGGCGCAGGAAATGGCGGACCTTCTGTTTGCCTGGAAGGTCGCCAAGCATGTGAAGTCGAACGCCATTGTCTATGTGAAGGACGGCGCGACCGTGGGTGTGGGCGCAGGCCAGATGAGCCGGATCGATTCGACCCGCATCGCCGCGCGGAAATCCCAGGACATGGCCGAGGCTTTGGGTCTGCCCGCGCCCCTGACGCAAGGCGCGGTCGTCGCCTCGGACGCCTTCTTCCCCTTCGCCGATGGTCTGATCGCCGCCGCCGAGGCAGGCGCGACCGCGATCATTCAGCCCGGCGGATCGATGCGCGATGCCGATGTGATCGCTGCGGCCGACGAACGCGGCCTCGCCATGGTCTTCACCGGCATGCGGCATTTCCGGCACTGAGCGATGCGACTTCTCCTCACCTCGCTTTTCGCGGCGCTCGCGGTCGATCAGGGCTCGAAACTCTCGATGCTGCATCTGCTCGACCTGGAACGCCGCTTCGAAATCCCGGTCCTGCCGCCCTTCCTCAACTTCCGCATGGCCTGGAACGAAGGGATCAATTTCGGCCTGTTCGCCCAGTCGCACGACCTTGGCCGCTGGCTGCTGATTCTTCTTGCCCTGGCCATATCGGCCTGGGTCTGGCGCTGGGTGCGGCGCGAGCCGGCCAATGCGAAGGTGCAAGTCGCGGGCGGGCTTCTCATCGGCGGGGCGATGGGCAATGTGATCGACCGGCTGGCCTATGGTGCGGTCGTCGACTTTCTCAACATGGGGTTTCCGGGTTTCGACAATCCGTTTTCCTTCAACCTTGCCGATGTCGCGATCTTCCTCGGCGCGATCGGACTCGTTGCTTTTTCCCGTCAGGACAAGACCCCGTGACGGGCGGGATCGGATAGGCTAAGACAGGCGCGTACTGAGACGGAGAAGGTCATGCGGGTGAAACAAGGCATCGTTTGCGGCGCTCTTATGGCTGCGACCCTGCTGTCGGCCTGCGGCCGCGACAAGACGCCCGACCTGATCACTTTCCGCAACAAGTCGCGTAGCCCCGACGAATTCGCGATTCTGCCGACGAAGCCCCTGACCTTGCCGGAAGACCTGGCAAGCCTGCCGGAGCCGACGCCGGGCGGTACCAACATCACCGATCCCACGCCCGAGGCCGACGCGGTCGCGGCCCTCGGCGGCAATCCCGACGCGGTGACGCCGGGCGAGAAGGTCGGCGCGGGCAATCTGGGCCTCATCTCCTACGCCTCGCGCTTCGGGCGTGACGGCAATATCCGCCAGACGCTCGCCGCCGAAGACCTTGACTGGCGCAAGAGCCATGACGGGCGGCTACTGGAACGGATCTTCAACGTGACCGTCTATTTCCGCGCCTACGAGCCGATGTCTCTCGATCAATATGCCGCACTCGCCTACTGGCGGTCGCGCGGCGTGCAGACCGTGGGCGCCCCGCCCGCCGAGGTCGGCAACGCAGAATAGATCGCGGAATAACGCCAACGTGCACAGGCGACACGATTTCCTGACTTGAGCTTGCCGCTTTCGCCCTTAGAACGGACGGCAGGAACTCAGGAGGATCCCTCATGCTGCGACTGAGCTGCGGCCTGGCCCTAGGCCTTCTGGCCGCGCCCGCCGCCCTTGCAACCGCCGCCACCGCCGACGAGGTCACGACCTTCACGCTCGACAATGGGATGCAGGCGGTCGTGATCGAGGATCACCGCGCGCCGGTCGTCACCCACATGGTCTGGTACCGGGCCGGATCGGCCGACGAGAAGCGCGGCAAATCCGGAATCGCGCATTTCCTCGAACATCTCATGTTCAAGGGCACCGACGCGGTTCCCGATGGCCAGTTCTCTCAGATCGTCGAGGCGCAGGGCGGCTATGACAATGCCTTCACCTCTTCCGACCAGACCGCCTATTTCCAGCGCCTTGCCGCCGACCGGCTGGAACTGGTCATGCGGATGGAAGCCGACCGGATGCGCAACCTGACGCTGACCGAAGAGGATGTGGCGACCGAGCGGGAAGTGATCCTGGAGGAGCGCGCACAACGGATCGATTCCTCGCCCGAGGCGCTTTTTTCCGAACAGATGGATGCGGCTCAGTATCTCAACCATCCCTACGGCACGCCGAACATCGGCTGGCGGGCCGAGATGGCGGCGCTGTCGCGGCAGGATGCGCTGGACTGGTACGGGCTCTATTACGCGCCGAACAACGCGATCCTGATCGTTGCGGGCGATGTCGATCCGGCAGAGGTCAAGGCGCTGGCGGAAAAATACTATGCCCCCCTCGCGCCCAGCGCCGGTATCCCCGAACGCGCCCGCCCGGCCGAACCGCCGCAGCTTGCCGAGCGGCGACTGAGCTTCAGCGACCCCAATATTGCGCAGCCCTATGTCACCCGCCGCTATCTTGCCCCCGAGCGCGATCCCGGCGCGCAGGACGAGGCGGCGGCGCTGGTTTTCCTCGCCGCTCTTCTTGGCGGCAATGCCCAGACTTCGCTTCTGTCGCGGGCGCTGACCTTCGACCAGAAGATCGCGGTCGCCACCGGCGCGGGCTATGACGCGACCTCGCTCGACGATACGACCTTCGGCCTCTATGCGGTGCCCGCGCCGGGCGTGAGCCTTGCCACCGTCGAGGAAGCGATGGACAAGGTGCTGGCGGACCTGTTGCAGACCGGCGTCGACGCGGCGCAATTTGCCCGGCTGAAGACCCAGATGAAGGCCGAACTGATCTACCGGCGCGACAATGTGGGCGACCTGGCCGAAGATTACGGGTCGGCGCTGACCTCCGGCCTGACCATCGCGGATGTCGAGGCCTGGCCCGACGTCCTGCAGAATGTCACGGCCGAGGATGTGATCACTGTGGCCCGCAAGGTGCTGGACCGCCGCCATGCGGTGACCGGCTGGGCGATGCGTACCGGCGCCGAGGAGAAGCTGCCATGATCCGTTTCCTGTTCGCAGCTTTTCTCTGCGCCGTCGCCCTGCCCGCTGCGGCGGAGGTGAAGATCGCGGAGGTCACCTCACCCGGCGGGATCAAGGCCTGGCTGGTCGAGGAACATGGCATTCCCTTCACCGCGCTGGAACTGCGATTCCGGGGTGGCACCTCGCTGGACGCGCCGGACAAGCGCGGGGCGGTGATGCTGATGGCCGCGCTTCTGGAGGAAGGGGCGGACGGGCTCGATTCCAAGGGTTTCGCCGAACGGCGCGAGGAGCTGGCGGCGCGGATCGGGTTCGATGCCAATGCCGACGCTGTCACCGTCTCGGTGCAGATGCTGACCGAGAACCGCGACGATGTGGTTGCGCTTTTGAAAAGCGCGCTCATAGACCCGCGTTTCGATCAAGAGGCGATCGACCGCGTGAAGGGCCAGATCCAGTCGATCATCCAGTCTCGGGCCGCCTCGCCCGAGGACATCGCGCGCGACAGGATGGATGCGGCGCTGTACGGCGACCATCCCTATGGTTCGTCCGACCTCGGCACCGCCGAAAGCGCCGCCGCCCTGACCCGCGAAGACCTTCTGGCGGCGAAGGCCGCGACCATGGCGCGTGACCGGCTCTATGTCTCGGCCGTCGGTGACATCACGGCGGCAGAACTCGGCGCGCTTCTCGACGGACTTCTCGGCGATCTTCCCGCGACGGGCGCGCCGCTGCCCGGCCCTGTCACACCGGCTTTCCCAGGCGGCGTTACGGTCGTGCCGTTCGACACGCCGCAATCGGTGATCCTGTTCGGCCAGCCCGGCGTGCCTTGGACGCATCCGGACTATTACCCCGCCTATGTGCTGAACCAGATTCTCGGCGGTGGCGGGTTCACCGCGCGGCTGATGACCGAGGTGCGCGAAAAGCGCGGGCTGACCTATGGCGTTTCGACCGATCTGGTGAACATGGACCTTGCCGACAGCTGGCAGGGCTCGCTCGCCTCGTCGAACGAGAAGGCGGCTGAGGCGGTGAAGGTGATCCGCGAGGTCTGGGCCGATGTGGCCATGAACGGTATCACCGAGGCGGAACTGGAGGCGGCGAAGACCTACATGACCGGTTCCTACCCCCTGCGCTTCGATGGCAATGACAATATCGCGCGCATTCTCGTGGGCATGCAGATGGACGGATTCCCGATCGACTATCCCGCGCACCGTAACGAAAAGATCGAGGCGGTGACGCTTGACGATGTGAACCGCGTGGCGCGGGAACGGATGAAGCCCGATCAGCTGACTTTCACCATTGTCGGCCACCCTGTCGGGCTGGAGAGCACCAACTGAGCCCCGGCGGGGCGACGGAACGAACCGTGGCCGAATCTCCCGGCCCATGCTAAAGCTTGGGGCATGAATGCCCATGACCCCAACATGCACGATTCCCGGTCGTCAGATCGGCCGGTGATCCGCCAGCTTGACGAAGCTGCGGTCAACCGGATCGCGGCGGGCGAGGTGGTGGAACGCCCGGCCTCTGCCGTGAAGGAACTGGTTGAGAATGCGCTCGACGCGGGCGCTGGCCGTGTGGACGTGGCCTATGCCGATGGCGGCAAGACCCTGATCCGGGTGACGGACGACGGCTGCGGGATGACGGCGGCGGACCTGCCGCTTGCGCTCGCGCGGCACGCGACATCGAAGATCGACGGGTCGGACCTTCTGAACATCCACACGTTCGGCTTCCGGGGCGAGGCATTGCCGTCGCTCGGCGCGGTCGGGCGGCTTAAGGTGACCTCACGCGCGGCGGGGCACGAGGCGGCGGAAATCGCGGTCAATGGCGGCCGCGAGATGCCGGTGCGGCCGGCGGCGCTGGCGCGCGGCACGGTGGTCGAACTGCGCGACCTTTTCTTCGCAACGCCCGCGCGGCTGAAGTTCCTGCGCAGCGACCGGGCAGAGGCGCAGGCGATCGGCGATGTCGTCCGGCGCCTCGCCATGGCCGAACCGGCGGTGGCCTTCACTTTGCGGGATATTTCCGGCAGTGGCGAGGGCAGGCTCATCTTCCGCGCCGATGCCGAGCAGGGCGACCTCTTCGATGCGCTGCGCCTACGGCTCCGCGCACTCATCGGTGCCGATTTCGCCGAGAATGCGCTGCGGATCGAGGCCGAGCGCGAAGGCATCCACCTGACCGGCTATGCGGCGCTTCCGACCTATTCGCGCGGCGCGGCCGTCGAGCAATATCTCTTTGTGAACGGCCGCCCGGTGCGGGACAAGCTGCTGATCGGCGCGCTCCGCGCCGCCTATCAGGACGTTCTCGCCCGCGACCGCCATCCTGCCGCCTGCCTGTTCCTGACGCTCGATCCGACGCGCGTCGATGTGAATGTCCATCCGGCGAAGGCCGAGGTCCGGTTCCGCGAGCCGGGAATCGCGCGCGGGCTGATCGTCTCGGCGCTGCGCCATGCGCTGGCCGAAGGCGGGCACCGCGCCTCCTCGACGGTTGCGGGCCTGACGCTCGGCGTCATGCGGCCGGAACCCATGGCACCGCGCCTTTGGCAAAGCGAGCGCCCGAAGGCTGCGACGCTCGACCGCAGTCTCGCCTTTCAGGCGCCCCTCGCCCCCGGCTTCGCCGAAACCTCCGCCCGGTTCGAACCGGCCGAAGAGCCGCCGAAGGCGGACGATGAGGCGCCGCTGTCGCGCCCCCTGGGCGCCGCGCGGGCGCAGGTACACGAGAATTACATCATCGCCCAGACCGAGGTGGGCATCGTGATCGTCGATCAGCATGCCGCGCATGAGCGGCTGGTCTACGAGCGGCTGAAGGCCCAGAAGGCCGAGCGCGGCGTGGCGGCACAGGCGTTGCTGATCCCCGAGATCGTCGAACTGTCGACGGGTGACGCCGCCCTTCTGATGGAGGAGGCGCCAGCGCTCGAAAGCCTCGGGCTTGTCGTCGAGCCGTTCGGCGGCAACGCCGTTGCGGTGCGCGCCACACCGGCCATTCTCGGGCCGGTCGGGGCCGAGGCTCTGCTGCGCGACATCCTCGACGAACTGTCAGACGCGGGCGAAAGCCGGACGCTCGGCGCCCGCATCGACGCGATCCTCAGCCGCATGGCCTGCCATGGTTCAATCCGCTCCGGCCGCCAGATGGGGCCGGCGGAGATGAACGCCCTTCTGCGCGAGATGGAGGCGACACCGCTTTCCGGCCAGTGCAATCACGGGCGGCCGACCTATGTGGAACTGAAGCTTTCCGATATCGAACGGCTTTTCGGGCGGACATGATCACCATCTTCGGCCAGACCTATTCTTTCGACGATCCGAAAGTGATCGCGGCGCTCGTCGGAGCGGCGCTCCTCCTCGCGCTTTTCACCCTCCTTTTCCTCACGCTCCGCTCCGCCGCCCGCGCCTCTCGCCTCTCCGAGCCGCTGCTTCATCACATGGGCACGCTTGGGCAGAGGGTGCAGGCGCTGTCCGACGGCCAGCATCAGCTTGCAGGGGGCCTCACCCATGTCTCCGAGGCCTCGGCCGCCGCGCAGGCGAAGCTACTGCAATTGATGGAGGCGCGGCTGGCGGATGTGTCGCGAGGCATGACCGAAACCTTACATGGCACCGCCACCCGGACAGCTCGATCCTTGGGTGAGTTGCAGCAGCGGCTGGAAACCATCGACAAGGCCCAGGCCAATATCGAGAAACTGTCGGGCAACGTGCTGTCGCTGCAGGATATATTGTCGAACAAGCAGACGCGCGGCGCCTTCGGGGAAATCCAGCTGAACGATATCGTCACCAAGGCGCTGCCGTCGGATGCCTACTCCTTCCAGGCGACACTCTCGAACGGCCGCCGCGCCGACTGCCTGATCCATCTGCCCAATCCGCCGGGGCCGATCGTCATCGATTCGAAGTTCCCGCTCGAGGCCTACGAGGCGCTGCGGCGGGCAGGCAACAATGCCGAACTGATCGAGGCGCAACGCATGATGCGGATCGCGGTGCGCAACCATATCAAGGCCATCGCCGAGCGCTATCTGATCGAGGGCGAAACCGCCGACGGCGCGCTGATGTTCCTGCCGTCAGAGGCGGTCTATGCGGAGCTTCACGCCAATTTCCCCGAACTGGTGCGCGAAGGGTTCGCGGCAAAAGTCTGGATCGTTTCGCCCACCACCTGCATGGCGACGCTGAACACGATGCGGGCGATCCTGAAGGATGCGCGGATGCGCGAACAGGCGGGCGCGATCCGCAAGGAGCTGGCGCTGCTGCACACGGACGTCGAACGGCTGGGCGACCGGGTCCAGAACCTCGACCGGCATTTCGGTCAGGCGGCGAAGGATATCGAGGAAATCAAGATTTCCGCCGACAAGGCCGGAAAGCGTGCCCGCAGGCTCGACAATTTCGATTTCGAGGAGATCGCGGCACCCGAGGCGCCGCGGGTCGTGCCTTTGGTGAAGGGCTGACCGGTCAGGACCCGCCGACGATCCCGGCCTTGGCGGTGCCGGTGATGGTGACGCCCGGCTTTTGCGCGGGGGGCGTCGGTCGCCCGTCCGCGCCGCAGGCGGCGAGAAGGCCGAGGATGAGGAGGCTGGAAGCTATTTTCTTGGTCATTGCGAGATCGTCACTCCGACGCCCAGAAGGTTGGTCCTGACCGACGGGGCGACCTTCACCCCGTCCGGCGTGAGGCGGACATTGGCATGGGCGCGCGGCTGCGAACAGGCGGCGAGAGCCGCCAGACAGGCGATCGGCAGAAGCGCGCTCAACCTGAAACAGATCATCCGATCTGATCCTTCCAGCGGGCAATCTGGGCGCGGACCTGCGAAGGCGCGGTGCCGCCGTAGCTTTGGCGAGAGGCCACGGAATTATGGACGCCGAGCACCGAATAGATTTCCTGCGTGATGCCCCCATGGACGGAATTCATCTCGGCAAGGCTCAGGTCAGGCAGGTCGCAACCTTTCTTTTCAGCCAGTGCCACGAGCGACCCCGTGACATGATGCGCCTCGCGGAACGGCAGGCCCGCCTCGCGGACGAGCCAGTCGGCGAGGTCGGTCGCGGTCGAAAAACCCGACGCGGCGGCACGCTCCAGATTGTCGCGGTTGGCGGCCATGTCGCCCACCATCCCGGTCATCGCGGCCAGCGCCAGCATCAGCGTGTCGGCTGCGTCGAAGACCTGTTCCTTGTCCTCCTGCATGTCCTTCGAATAGGCAAGCGGCAGGCCCTTCATCACGGTGAAGAGCGCAATGGTGGAGCCGAGGATGCGCCCGATCTTCGCCCGGATCAGTTCGGCTGCATCGGGGTTCTTCTTCTGCGGCATGATCGACGAGCCGGTCGAGAAGCGGTCGGACAGCGTGACGAACCGGAATTGGGCCGAGGACCAGATCACCAGCTCTTCGGCGAAGCGCGACAGATGCACGGCGCAGATCGACGCCGCCGACAGGAATTCCAGCGCAAAGTCGCGGTCGGAGACGGCGTCGAGCGAATTGGCCATCGGCCGGTCGAAGCCGAGCGCCCTGGCCGTCATGTGCCGGTCGATCGGGAAGCCGGTGCCCGCCAGCGCCGCCGCACCCAGCGGGCATTCGTTCATCCGCGCCCGCGCATCGCGGAAGCGGCCGCGATCACGGCCGAACATCTCGACATAGGCCATCATGTGATGGCCCCAGGTTACCGGCTGTGCGGTCTGCAGATGGGTGAAGCCCGGCATGACCCAGTCGGCGCCTGCCTCTGCCTGCGCGAGAAGCGCCCGCAAGAGCGCGCCGAGCGCCTCGTCCGCCTGATCGCACTGATCGCGCACCCAGAGGCGGAAATCGGTCGCCACCTGATCATTGCGCGACCGCGCCGTGTGCAGCCGCCCGGCCGGTTCGCCGATCACCTCTTTCAGCCGCGCCTCGACATTCATGTGAATGTCCTCGAGCGCGGTCCTGAATTCGAACTTTCCCGCCTCGATCTCTGACAAGACCGTGAGCAGCCCTTCCCCGATCGCCTCGGCGTCCTTATCAGTGATTATACCCTGCGCCGCGAGCATCGCGGCATGGGCGCGGCTGCCGGCGATGTCCTGTGCGTAAAGCCGCCGGTCGAACGAGATCGAGGCATTGATCGCCTCCATGATCGCGTCCGGCCCGGCGGCGAAACGCCCGCCCCACATCGCATTCGCGGCGTTCGAGGTTTTCTGGTCGGTCATGGCCGGCCCTTTCGGAGGTATCATGCGGTTTCTCGTCCGGTTCGTCCTCTACACGGCCCTCGCGCTCGGTGCAAACGGAGCCCGCGCGGAACTGGCGCTGGACCGTCCCGCCGAGGCGCTTCAGCCCTTCGCGACCGGCGGCATGGCGCGGCTGGTTCCGGTGGAGGCGCCGCTGCCCTTGCCCGAGGCCGCGCTGATCGACGAAACCGACGCGCCGCGCAGCCTTGAGGAATACCGCGGCAAGATCATCCTCGTGAATTTCTGGGCGACCTGGTGCGCGCCCTGCCGGGCGGAGCTTGCCTCGCTCGACCGGCTTGATGCAGCGCTTGGCGGCGCGGAGTTCGCCGTCGTCACCATCGCCACCGGCCGCAACCCGTTGCCTGCCATCGAAAAGCTTTTTGCCGAGGAAGGCATCACCCGCCTGCCGATCCTGCGCGATCCGGACATGACTTTCTCGCGCGCCTCGGGCGTTCTCGGCCTGCCGGTCAGCCTGATCGTCGATCGCGAAGGCCGGGAAATTGCGCGCCTGATGGGTGACGCGGTCTGGGACGGCCCCGAGGCGCAGGCGCTGATCAAGGCCCTGATCGCCCCCTGAACGCGCGAACCAGACCCATTTCCTTACGGGAAAGGCGCCAAAACCCTTTCCTTTGCGGCTGTCTGGCCCTAGAGAGCGGGCGTTGGCTTGAGGGGGCCGATACAAGCGAAGGGCGAACATGGCGCATATCATCGTCGTGGGAAACGAAAAGGGCGGGTCGGGGAAATCGACCACATGCATGCATGTGGCGACCGCGCTTTGCCGCATGGGCCACCGGGTCGGCGCGCTTGACCTCGACCTGCGCCAGCGCAGTTTCGGGCGCTATGTCGAGAACCGGCTGGCCTATCTGCGCAAGGAAGGCCTGAGCCTGCCGACGCCCGATTACCGCGATCTGCCGGAGGTGGATCAGGCGGCGCTCGCCCCGGGCGAGAATGCCTTCGACCGGCGGCTGTCCGGAGCGGTGGCGGGGCTGGAGCGGGATTGCGATTTCATCGTGATCGACTGCCCCGGCAGCCACACGCGGCTGAGCCAGGTTGCCCATTCGCTGGCCGACACGCTGATCACGCCGTTAAACGACAGTTTCATCGACTTTGACCTTCTGGCACGGGTCGATCCGGATACGAGCCGCGTCACCGGACCCTCGATCTATTCGGAGATGGTCTGGTCGGCGCGGCAATTGCGCGCGCGGGCGGGGCTGAAGCCGATCGACTGGATCGTGCTGCGCAACCGTCTGGGCGCGCAACAGATGCACAACAAGAAGAAGGTGGGCGAGGCGCTGGAACAACTGTCCAAGCGCATCGGATTCCGCGTGGCACCGGGATTTTCGGAACGGGTGATCTTCCGCGAGCTGTTCCCGCGCGGCCTGACGCTTCTCGATCTGCGCGATGTGGGGGTCGAGAGCCTGAACATCTCGAACGTCGCGGCGCGTCAGGAAGTGCGCGACCTGATGAAGGCACTGGAGCTGCCCGGCGTCACGATCAACTTCTGACGCTCAGGCAGCAGTATCTTGTCAGGCGGCCATACGGGCGCGGCGGAAGAGGTCAGGCTGCGCCTTCGCCGTACGGCGGCGGCGCTGTTCGGCCTTTTCAAGCGACTGGAGGCGCAGTTCAAATGTGTCAGCCTCTTCGGACTTGCGGCGCGAGAATGGCGCCAAAAGCATAGCCAGAATTTTCATTTCAATCCGCCCTTCTGCGCCCCTGAACCTGTCCTACCGGCCGGAAATGGCCCAAAAATGGCGGAGATCGGGCCGATTGCGCCCGATGCGGGAATGGATTGTTTTCAGGGAATCAACCGCGAGTGGACGTTAGGTCACCCTGAACCGTCGCAAACAGGACATCCGACCTCGGGCGCAATATGACCGATCTCTCCGTCATATTGACGCAAGGTTTGCGGCAGACTGCACCGAAATATGCTTGTCACACCGCGTGAGGCGACTACTCTCCTCGCACTTTCGCAGTGCGGGACAGGCACGCGACCCACCAGATAACAAGGGAGGCCCCTATGAAACAGAGGCTGCTACTTTCCACCATTCTCAGCGCCACGCTTGCCATCCCGGCGGTTGCCGCGAACGTGCCCGAGGGCACCGCGCTGGCCGAGAACCAAGCCTACAATTACTGGATGCTCGACGCGATCAAGTCGCTTGACCCCCAGATCGTCTCGTCGGTCGAGGACAGCGACGCGGTCCGCTCGCTGATGGAGGGCCTCTATAACGAAGACGGCGACGGCAACCTGGTGCCGGGCGTCGCACTGAGCCATGATTTGTCGGAAGACAAGACCACCTATACGTTCCACCTGCGCCCCGAAGCGAAATGGTCGAACGGCGATCCGGTGACGGCGGGTGACTTCGTCTATGCCTGGCGCCGCCTGGCCGATCCGGCGACCGCGTCGGAATATGCCTGGTATATGGAACTGATGCAGGTGGTGAATGGCGCCGAAATCACCGCCGGCGAGAAGAAGCCCGAGGAACTGGGCGTCACCGCGATCGACGATCACACGCTGGAAGTGAAGATCCTCGCGCCGCTGCCCTACTTCCCCAAGATGCTGACGCATACGTCGGTCTTCCCGGTCAACCAGAAGGTGGTCGAACAGTTCGGCGCCGACTGGACCAAGCCCGGCAACTATGTCGGCAACGGTGCCTACACGCTGAAGGACCATATCGTCGGCGAAAAGATCGTGATGGAGAAGAGCGACAGCTACTGGGATGCCGCGAAAACTGTCATGTCGCCGGTCACCGGCCTGACCATCAACGACGAGAACGCGGCGCTGACCCGCTATGAGGCGGGCGAGCTTGACCGCACCATCGTTCCGGCAGGTCAGTATCCCCGTCTGAAGGAAGAGTTCCCGGACGAGGCCACCTCGACCCCCTATTCCTGTTCCTACACCTATATCTTCAACCTCGCCGAAGGTAAGGGCAACGAGGCGCTGAAGGATGTGCGCGTGCGCGAGGCGCTGTCCTATGCGCTGGACCGCGATATCGTGGTGAACAACATCCTGCAGGGCGGCCAGAAGTCCGCCTACAGCTGGACCCACTGGGCGATGAACGGCTTCACCATGCCCGAAATCGACTATTCGAAGTGGACCCAGGCCGAGCGCGACGAAAAAGCAAAGGCGCTGTTGGCGGAAGCCGGCTTCGGCCCGGAAAACCCGCTGAAGATCACGCTGAACTACAACACCTCGGAAGCCCACCAGAAGATCGCGGTCGCCGTCCAGCAGATGTGGAAGCAGAAGCTGGGTGTCGAGATGACCCCGCAGAACTTCGAATGGAAGGTCCATACCGACAAGATGAATGCCGGCGACTTCGAGATGGCCCGCTACGCCTGGTGCGCGGACTATAACGAGGCCTCGACCTTCCTCGACCTCTGGGCCAGCTATTCGGGCAACAATGACGCGAAATATGCCAACGCCGAGTATGACGCGCTCCTGAAGAACGCGAAGACCGCGGCCGATCCCGGCCCGGATTACACGAAGGCCGAGGAAATCCTGGCCAAGGATATGGCGATCATCCCGATCTACCACTATGCCAAGGTCGACATGATCAAGTCGGACCTGAAGGGCCTGCCGCAGAACAACGTGCAGCAGACCTGGTACGCCAAAGACCTCTACCGCGTCGCCCAGTGATCATCTGATCTTCTGACCGAGGCGGCCCCCGAATTTCGGGGGCCGCTTTCGGCCATTTCCCGCGCGCATGGGGGTCTTTCATGTTTTCCTACATCATCAAACGTCTGGTGGTGGCCATCCCGACGCTTCTCGTCCTGATGGTCCTGTCCTTCCTTCTGATGCACGCCGCCCCGGGCGGGCCCTTCACCTATGAAAAGAAGCTGCCCCCGGAAGTGCTGGCAAACCTCAACGCCAAATACGGCCTTGACCAGCCGCTCTGGCGGCAGATGGTTTCCTATGTCTGGGGCATCATTGCCCATTTCGATTTCGGCCCGTCCTTCGTCTACAAGGACCGCGATGTGAACGAGATCATCGCCCAGGGCTTCCCCGTCACGCTCTACTACGGCTCGATCGCCTTCGTGGTCGCCGTTGTCACGGGCGTGACGCTTGGCGTCGTTGCCGCCGTCCGCCAGAACAGCCTGATCGACTATTTTGCCGTCGGCCTGTCGATCGGCGCGCAGGTGCTGCCGAACTTCGTGATGGCGCCGGTCCTCGTCCTTGTCTTCGCGCTCTGGCTTGGCTGGCTGCCCGCCGGCGGCTGGGAGGGTGGCGAGATCAGCCACGTCATCTTGCCGGTGATCGCGCTTGCCACCAGCTACATGGCCTCGATCGCGCGGATCACCCGCTCCTCGATGCTGGAGGTCCTGACCTCGAACCATGTCCGCACCGCCCGCGCCAAGGGCCTGCCGGAACACAAGGTCATCCTGCGCCACGCGCTGAAACCGTCGCTGATCCCGGTGATTTCCTACCTCGGGCCGGCCTTCGTGGCCATGATCACCGGGTCTGTCGTCGTCGATAGCTTTTTCTCGACCGGCGGCATCGGCAAGGCCTTCGTCGACAGTGCCTTGAACCGCGACTACGCGGTCATGATGGGCATCACGCTCCTCGTCGGTGTCCTCACCATCATCTTCAACCTTCTGGTCGATATCCTCTACGCCTGGATCGACCCCAAGATCAGGTACTGAGCCATGGTTTTGAGTTCAATCGACATGAGCGCACTGGCCGAACGGCTGGCCGCAGATGAAGTCAAAGGCCGTTCGCTTTGGGCGGATGCTCGCAGCAGATTCATACGGAACAAGGCGGCGGTTGGGGGCTTGATCCTGCTGATCGTAATTACGCTCTATGCATTGGCTGCTGCTCACGTTTCACCTTATGCGTACGACACCGCCGACTTCATGATCATGGGCCATGCGGCAGAACTTGGTGCGCCGTCATGGGAGAGCGGTCACTATTTCGGCGTCGACAATGACGGGTTTGACGTGTTCGTCCGCACGGCATTCGGAACGCGCATTTCGCTCTTTGTCGGTATCGTTGGCTCGGCTATCGCAGTCATCGTTGGAACCTTGTACGGCGCCACCGCTGGATATGTCGGCGGCCGCACCGACCAGATCATGATGCGGATCGTCGATATCCTCCTCGCAATACCCTATATGTTCGTTCTGATCCTGTTGCTGGTGATGTTCGGTCGGTCGCTGTTCATGCTCTTTGTCGGCATCGGGCTTCTGTCGTGGCTCTCCATGGCACGGATTGTGCGGGGCCAGACCCTGTCGCTCAAGAACAAGGAATTCATCCAGGCCGCACAGGCGGCGGGCGTGCCGGCATGGAAGATCATCCTGCGCCATATCGTCCCCAATCTTTTGGGTATTGTTGCTGTCTATGCCACGTTGCTCGTGCCAGACATGATCCTGACCGAAAGTTTCATTAGCTTTCTAGGACTTGGGCCTGCCCCGCCGGTGACTAGCCTTGGCGCCTTGATTGCAGAAGGTGCGGGTACGATGCGCTATGGTTACCTCTGGTCCTTGAATGCGCCCCTTGCCTTTTTTGTCCTCACCCAGTTCGCCTTCTTCTTCGTCGGCGACGGTCTGCGCGACGCGCTCGATCCCAAGGACCGCTGACATGGCTCTACTCGACATCAAGGACCTGCGCGTCCAGTTCCGCACCAATGACGGCGTCGTGAATGCCGTGAACGGCATCACCTTGTCGCTCGAACGCGGCGGCGCACTTGGCATCGTTGGCGAAAGCGGATCGGGCAAGAGCCAGCTCGCCTTTGCCGTGATGGGGCTGTTGGCCAAGAACGGCCGTGCGACCGGATCGGTCAGCTTCGACGGGCAGGAGATCCTGAATGCCCCGCCCTCAGTGATCAACCGGGTCCGCGCCAACAAGATCGGCATGATCTTTCAAGATCCCATGACCTCGCTCAATTCCTACATGCGGGTCTCGGACCAGATGATGGAGGTTCTTCTTCATCACAAGGGGATGAGCAAGGATCAGGCGGCGAAGGAATGTGTCCGCATGCTGGACGCGGTGAAGATCCCCGATGCGGCGGGCCGCTTCCGGCTTTACCCGCACGAGTTTTCCGGCGGCATGCGGCAGCGGGTGATGATCGCCATGGCGCTTCTGTGCAAGCCCGACCTTCTCATCGCCGACGAGCCGACGACCGCGCTCGACGTGACCGTGCAGGCGCAGATCATGCAGCTTCTGGGCGACCTGCGCCATGATTTCGGCATGGCCACGATCCTCATCACCCATGACCTCGGCGTGGTGGCGGGTTTCTGCGACGAGGTGATGGTGATGTACGGCGGCCAGGTGATGGAGAAAAGCCCGGTCGATCCGGTCTTTGCCGCGCCCTCCCACCCCTATACGCGCGGCCTTCTGCACGCGCTTCCGCGCGTCGATCAGGAGGGCGAGGAGCTGGCCTCGATCCCCGGCACGCCGCCCAACATGATGCGCGCGCCGAAGGGTTGCCCCTTCGCGCCGCGCTGCGAGTTCGAGATCGACCGCTGCACGGTCGCGCTCGATCCCCTGACCGAATTTGCCCCCGGCCGCTTCCGGGCCTGCAACCGCCCTGTGGAGGAACTGGCATGACGATACCGCTCCTGAAGGTCGAGGACCTGCGCGTTACGTTCCAGATCAGCCGTGAAGGCGACATGCCTTGGACCAAGCCGCTCCAACTGCACGCGGTGGGTGGCGTGAGTTTCGAACTGATGCCGGGCGAGACGCTTGGCATCGTGGGCGAAAGCGGTTGCGGAAAGTCGACACTCGCCCGGGCGATCATCCAGATGGTGCCCGCCACCGGCCGGGCGGTGTGGGAGGATGGCGTGGACCTCCTCTCGCTCTCATCGCGCGAGATGCTGAAATACCGCTCCGACATCCAGATGGTCTTCCAGGACCCGCTGGCGAGCCTCAATCCGCGCATGACGGTCGGGCAGATCATCGCCGAACCTCTGACCACCCACCACCCGGGCCTCTCGAAGGACGAGGTGAAGTTGCGGGTGAAGGCGATGATGGACAAGGTCGGGCTCCTGCCCAATCAGATCAACCGCTATCCACACGAGTTTTCCGGCGGCCAGTGCCAGCGGATCGGCATCGCCCGCGCGCTGATCGTCGAGCCGAAGCTTCTGATCTGCGACGAGCCGGTCTCGGCCCTCGATGTCTCGATCCAGGCCCAGGTCATCAACCTTCTGATGAAGCTGCAGCGCGAGCTTGGCCTTGCGATGATCTTCATCGCCCATGATCTGAGCGTGGTGAAACATATCTCCGACCGGGTGATGGTGCTCTATCTCGGCCGCACGATGGAGGTAGCGACCAGCGGCGATCTCTACAGCGCCCCGCAGCATCCCTATACTCAGGCGCTCCTCTCCGCCGTTCCGATCCCCGATCCGGCGGCGGAACGGGCCAAGCGCATGATCCCGCTCGAAGGCGATCTGCCCTCGCCGCTGCGCCCGCCATCGGGCTGCGTCTTCCGCACCCGCTGCCCGCGGGCCGAGGCGCGCTGCGCCGCTGACGCGCCGCGCCTGAACCCGGGCGACCATCAGGTCGCCTGCCATTTCCCCGGCCCGCTCGCCGAATTCCGGAAAGCGATGGAAGAGGCGTGACGGTACGGCCGAAAAATCTTCGCGAAGATTTTTCGGCCCGACGCGCGACAAGCGGAAAAATCTTGCCGAAGATTTTTCCGCCCCCGGCGGTCAGGCGTTGAAGAGAAAATGCAAGACGTCGCCGTCCTTCACCTCGTAGCCCTTGCCCTCGACCCGGAACTTGCCCGCCTCGCGCGCGCCGGCCTCGCCGTTTCCGGCGACATAGTCGTCATAGGCGATCGTCTCGGCACGGATGAAGCCACGCTCGAAATCGCCGTGGATCACGCCCGCCGCCTGCGGTGCCAGCGTGCCCTTCTCGATCGTCCAGGCACGGGCTTCCTTCGGCCCCACGGTGAAATAGGTCTGCAGCCCCAGAAGGTCGTAGCCCGCACGGATCAGCCGGTCGAGGCCCGCCTCGTTGAGGCCCATCTCCTCAAGGAACATCGCCGCATCCTCGGCGGGCATCTGCGCCAGTTCTTCCTCGATCCTGGCCGAGATCACCACATGGCCCGCACCCTGCCGCGCCGCCATCTCGGCCACCCGCGCGGACTGGCTGTTACCGGTCGCGGCAGAGGCTTCCTCGACATTGCAGACGAAGAGAACGGGCTTTGAGGTCAGGAGCTGCAGCATCGCCCAGGGCTTCCGGTCGTCCTCGCTGACCGTCACGGTCCGCGCGGGCTGGCCGTTTTCCAGCGCGGCAAGGGCCGCCTTCATCAGCCGCTCCTGCGCCACCGCTTCCTTGTCGCCGCCCTTGATCTTGCGGGCAATGCCCGCCAGCCGACGCTCGATACTCTCCATGTCAGCGATCATCAGCTCGGTCTCGATCGTCTCGGCATCCGCGACCGGGTCGATCCGGCCTTCGACATGGGTGATGTCGCCATCCTCGAAGCAACGCAACACATGGGCAATCGCATCGACCTCGCGGATGTTCGCAAGGAACTGGTTGCCGAGCCCCTCGCCCTTCGAGGCGCCGCGCACCAGCCCCGCGATATCAACGAAGGTGATGCGGGTCGGGATGATCTGCTTTGATCCGGCAATCGCCGCCAGCTTGTCGAGCCGCGGGTCCGGCACGGCCACTTCGCCCACATTGGGTTCGATCGTGCAGAAGGGAAAGTTCGCCGCCTGTGCCGCCGCCGTGCGCGTCAGGGCGTTGAAAAGGGTGGACTTGCCGACATTCGGCAGACCGACGATACCCATCCTGAAACCCATCGCGCGCTCCTGTAGAAAGACTGGAGCGATCTATTCCAGCATGCGCGAAGATGGAAGCCGTTTCGGCGTTATCCTTGCGGCTATCGTCAGCTTTCCTCCCATCGGTTGCGCTTGTGCTTCATCACGTCACGTGTCATCCGCCCGAAGCTCCGGGACCGGGCGCGAAGCTCGGCCACCGATGCGCTGTTCCAGTTGTCTTCCCGCTGCAGCTTCTGCCATCGATGCAGGCGCGCGCGGTCAATCTCGCCCGCGTCGATCGCCGCACGGATCGCGCAGCCTGGTTCGCTCTCGTGCCGGCAATCCGAGAACCGGCATTCTCGGGCAATTTCGCTCAGGTCGGCGAATGTCGCGTCGATCCCCTCGGCCACGCCCTGAAGCCGAAGTTCGCGCATGCCAGGCGTGTCGATCAGCCAGCAACCGCCCGCAGCGGGCATCAGCGAACGCGCGGTCGTCGTATGGCGACCCTTGGCGTCGTCCTCGCGAATGGCCGCGGTTGTGAGCGTGCGGCCGGTCAGTGCTGTGGCTAGCGTCGACTTGCCGACACCGGACGACCCCAGAAAGCACAGGGTACGACCCCGGCCGCACCACGGTGCCAGCCTTTCGATCAGGTCCGGCGAAAAGGCATCGACGGCCAGTGCGGGCACATCCCTCGTGACAGGGCGGAGCCTGTCCAGGTAAGGCGCAGGATCGTCAAGATCGGCCTTTGTCAGCAGGATCACCGGCTCGATCCCGCCGCCGAGGATCAGCGCAAGGTAACGTTCGATCCGGGCGACGTTGAAGTCCGCGTTGCAGGAGGTGGTCAGGAAAGCCGTGTCGACATTCGCGGCGATAAGCTGCTCGCGCGCGGTCTCGCCTGCCGCGCGCCGGGCGAGACAAGTGGTGCGGTCGAGCAGGCGGTCGACCACCCGGCGGCCTTCGTCACAGATCAGCCAGTCACCGACCGCTACTGCGCCCGAAGACAACGAGGGCGGCAAGGTCAGCGCCAGCGGCCCCTTCGTGGAAAATGCGACAAGCCTGTCGCGGTGCACTTCGGCCACCCGCGCAGGAAGGCGGGTCTCAAGCTCCGTGATTGAGAGCTGGCCGAGCAGCTGGTTGGTCCAGCCAAGATCGGCCAGAGTCGTAGATGACGTCATGGGATGCCCCTGAAAGATGCTGAAACGGCCCCGCACGTTGCGCGCGGCTGCCTGACGGGTCATCGGGGCAATGGCAAGGCGAACGCCTCAGGTCCGCGCCCCGGCGCGGTGAATGACAATGGCCTGCATGACATCCTCCTCTGCCGGGTTCCAATCTATTGTGATGCTAACCCAATCGTCTCAGTGCGGCAACACCGCTTGGCATCAGCGACAGCCCCCGGGGAACCAGCCCCATTGATTTTCCGCCAGCTTTTCTGCACTACCCCGGAAAGCCAGTTGGAGTTGCCGCATGACCCGGATCGAAGCCAAGTTCGCCGCCCTCGGGGC
Source organism: Frigidibacter sp. SD6-1 (assembly GCF_030143255.1). Classification (GTDB taxonomy): domain Bacteria; phylum Pseudomonadota; class Alphaproteobacteria; order Rhodobacterales; family Rhodobacteraceae; genus TMP-24. Next base: position 53,238 of record NZ_JARJNR010000005.1, on the reverse strand, counting down.
CGAAGGGCGCAAGGCTTTCGTGGCCTATATCATGGCGGGCGATCCTGATCTTGCGACATCGCTGGACTTGATGAAGGGGCTGCCCGCGGCCGGGGTCGACGTGATCGAGCTTGGCATGCCCTTCACCGACCCGATGGCGGACGGACCGACGATCCAGCTTGCGGGCCAGCGCGCGCTCGAGGGTGGCCAGACGCTGCAGAAGACGCTCGACATGGTCGCCGCCTTCCGCAAGGGCGACGACAAGACGCCGATCGTGATGATGGGTTACTATAATCCGATATATTCGCGCGGCGTCGAAACCTTTCTGAAGGATGCCAAGGCCGCCGGGGTCGATGGGCTGATCGTGGTCGACCTGCCGCCCGAGGAAGATGAGGAGCTTTGCATCCCCGCCCAGAAGGCCGGGCTGAACTTCATCCGTCTCGCGACGCCCACAACCGACGACAAACGCCTGCCCAAGGTGCTGCAGAACACCTCGGGCTTCGTCTATTATGTCTCGATCACCGGCATCACCGGCGCGGCCGCCGCCCAGGCCGGCGACGTCGCGCCAGAGGTCGCGCGCATCAAGGCCGCGACCGACCTGCCCGTGATCGTCGGCTTCGGCATCCGCACGCCGGAAACCGCACGCGCGATCGCCTCCGTCGCCGACGGCGCCGTGGTCGGCTCGGCCATCGTCAAGATGGTCGAGGAAAAGCGCCCTGTGCCGGAAATCCTCGCCTTCGTGAAGGGCCTCGCCGACGGCGCGCATTCCGCCTGAACCGGGCAGAGCGGTCGCAGCGCCTTCACAATCACCCGCCCGAGTGGCTTTCGCGCCCCGCGAAAGCCGCGAGAGACAGGCTTGCGCCCGGAACGGGCGCTCCGCCGGATCACGGCCGCTCGGGAGCATGCCGACGTACCCAAAGGCCATTGCGCGAAATCGCTAAAATTGGTAATCGAAAATTACCAATTTTCCGGAGCCGCCCATGCCCGTGATCACCTGCATTGACGACCTGAAGACGCTGCACCGCCGCCGCGCGCCAAAGATGTTCTTCGATTACTGCGAGAGCGGCAGCTATACCGAACAGACCTTCCGCGAAAACACCTCCGACTTCGCCGACATTCGGCTGAAGCAGAAAGTCGCGGTCGACATGCTGGGCCGCACGAGCGAAACCACGATGCTTGGGCAGAAGGTCGCTATGCCGCTGGCACTCGCGCCTGTCGGCATGGCGGGGATGCAATGCGCGGATGGCGAGATCAAGGCGGCCCGCGCCGCTGAAAAGTTTGGCGTTCCCTTCACGCTCTCGACCATGTCGATCTGCTCGATCGAGGATATTGCCGCCCATACGAAAGCGCCCTTCTGGTTCCAGCTCTATGTGATGAAGGACGAGGAGTTCGTCGCCGCCGCCATAGAACGCGCCAGGCGCGCGGGCTGTTCGGCGCTCGTCCTCACGCTCGACCTGCAGATCCTCGGCCAGCGCCACAAGGACCTGAAGAACGACCTGACAGCGCCGCCGCGCCTGACGCTCAAGAACCTGATCAACCTCGCGACCAAACCCCGCTGGGTGGCGGGCATGGCGATGACGCGGCGTCATACGTTCCGCAATATCGTCGGCCATGCGAAAGGCGTGGGTGATCTCCGCTCGCTGATGAGCTGGACGAACGAACAGTTCGACCCGCAGCTCGACTGGGGCAAGATCGCCAAGATCCGCGACATGTGGGGCGGCAAGATGATCCTCAAGGGCATCCTCGACCCCGACGATGCCCGCCGCGCGGCGGATTTCGGCGCCGATGCGATCCTTGTGTCGAACCATGGCGGGCGGCAGCTCGACGGCGCGCTTTCCTCGATCCGCATGTTGCCCGAGATCGTGAAAGCGGTGGGCGACCGGACAGAGATCTATCTCGACAGCGGTGTGCGTTCGGGTCAGGACGTGCTGAAGGCCGTCGCGATGGGCGCGCGTGCCTGTTTCATCGGCCGGTCCTATATCTACGGCCTCGGCGCGATGGGCGAAGCAGGCGTCACCAGGGCGCTCGAAATCCTGCAAAAGGAGTTCGACATCACCATGGCGCTCTGTGGCGAAAAATCACCTGCGGGCCTTGGTCGTCACAACCTTCTGGTCCCGAAAGGATTCGAAGATCGTTACGCCTGAGCGCGGGCGAGCACGGGGCTTCGCCCCAGAAGCGTGACGGCGGGCAGGGCCAAGACCAGAAGGAGCGCTATCAAAAGGAACGCCGCGCGCAGGCCCGCGAGTTCCGACACTTGTCCCATGAGTGTCGGGCCGACGAAGAAGCCCGTAAACCCGATCATCCAGGCGCGCGAGATCGCCCAGCCGCGGTCGGCGGCGCGCACGCGCTTGCCCAGAAGCGAATTGACCGAGGGCACCGCGACCGCGACGCCCAGACCCAGAAGTGCAACGCCCGCGAGCGCCAGCGCGACGGAGGGCGCGAGTGCCAGAAGCGTTGCGCCCACGATACCGACCAGCGTCGAGGCAAAGATCAGACCGGCCTCGCCCAACTTCTGCGCCGCGACCTGCCCCGAAAGCCGCCCGATCCCCATGGTCAGGCCCAGCATCATCGGTCCGAACCCGCCGTTGCCCGACGCGCCGCCCAGGGTCCGCTCGATATGCAGCGCCGACCAGCTGTCACAGGCATTCTCGGCGACAAAGGTGATGAAGAGCACGGCGGCGGCAAGCGCCACGGGCCGTGCGAGGCCGCTATGCATCGCCTGATCGGCTTCGGACACCGAAACCGTCCAGTCGCGCCTGTCGCGCATCACCCAGCCCAATGCGAGGATCGCGGCAGCAAAGATCGGGAAGGCGACGGCTGCGGGCATCGCCTCTCGCCGCGTCAGGCTTGCCGCCAGCGCCGCCGCCGCAAAGGCAAAGGAAAAGGCCGCGTGATTGACATTCATCAGATGCCGCCCGCTCTGTTCCTCAAGGTCCGATATCCGCATGTTGGCGCTCATATCGACGAGCGAGACCGCGACCCCCATGAAGAAGAGCGCGGCTCCAAGCGCGGGGACGGTCATGGCGAGAAGCGGAAAGAAGTAGGCCAGAGCCAGGAGAATCGCGGCGGCGGGCAGAAGGCTGCGGCCAAAGCGGCCGACAAGGGCGGGGGCGAAATACATGGCAAGGATACCGCCCGCGGCAGGCGCGAGCAGCGCCGCGCCGAAGGCCGCATCGCTTGCGCCGACCTGCGCCTTGATCTCGGGCACATAGGCGGCAAAGCCGCCCCAGAAAATGCCGACCGCCGCAAGCCCCGCCATCGGGGCGCGTGATAGACTGCTTGCTTCAAGGATCGACATGCGCACCTCCGATCAGCCTTTCGCTATCCCGGAAAAACCCGCGCGGCAACGGGCGCCCTTAAACATCCTGCCTCAGGGCAGGACATGCAGCCAGAACCAGACCGTCAGGATCGACAGCGCGGTGGACAGCAGAACCGCCGTCGCTGCCACCCGCTTGGCCACGCCATACATGTTGGCGAAGAGATAGGCATTGATCCCCGGCGCCATCGAGGCCGTCACCACGACCGACCGCAGCGCCGCCGTATCGAGCCCATAGACCCGTGTTCCCAGAAACCAGGCCAGCCCCGGATGCAGGAGCAAGGAACAGCTCGCGATCATCGCGACCAGCCTGAGATCGCCCTCGGGCCGGTAGCGCACCATCACCCCGCCCAAGCCAAAGAGTGCCGCCGGAAGCCCCGCGCGTGCCAGCATGTCGACCCCCGCCCAGACCGGTTCCGGCAAGGGATCGCCAGAGACGTTCACCGCGAAGCCAAGCGCGATGCCGATGACCAAAGGATTGGTCACGATCCCCCGGAAGATCTGCCGCGCGATCTGGCCGACCGGCAGGCCAATGCCATGGGCGCGCGTCAGTTCCATCATCGTGATCCCGAAAGCATAAAGCATCGGCGCATGGATCGAGATGATCGCGTAGTTGCCGGACAATGCCGCCGTTCCATAGGCGCGTTCGGTGATCGGCAGGCCCAGAAGCAGCGAATTGGAGAAGAGGCCGGCGAAACCGATCGCCACCGCATCCGGCCCCGGCCGCCCGAAAAGCGCACGCGCGCCGAGCGCGCCAAGCGTGAAGCTGGTGAAAGCGCCCGCGTAGAAAGAGATCATCAGCCCGGCGTCATAGGCGCTTGAGAGGTCGAGTTGCGCCACGCCCTTGAAGAGCACGCAAGGCACCGCGAAATTCTGGGCGAACCGCATGAGCGCATCGACGGCGCGATCCTCGAAAAGCCCCAGCCGCGTGGCCAGATAGCCAGCCCCCATCACCAGAAAGACCGGCAGGATGACCTCGAACAGCGCCTGCATCAGGCCTCCAGCTCGATCACCATGCCGTCATGGGCGGCGTCGACATGGGCGGGTGTCTCGGCCTCGACCGCCGCGTGATCCAGATCGTTGTGCATGTTGGTCAGCACTGCGCGCTTGGGCTTCATCCGCGCGATCCAGTCGAGCGCCCTCTCGAAATGGAAATGCGTCGGATGCGGCTTGCGGCGCAGCGCGTCGAGGATCCAGACCTTCAGCCCCTCCAGATGCGGCAGCGCCGCGTCGGGAATGGCGGAGACATCGGGCAGATAGGCCAGATCGCCGATCCGGAAACCCAGCGCTTCGATATCGCCGTGCTCGACATGGAAGGGTGTAAGCCGGATCGCGCCGCCTGCGCCCGCGATCTCGAACGGGCCCTTGATCGTGTGCATGTCGCAGATCGGCGGATAGGAGGAACCTTCGGGTTGCACGAAGGCATAGCCGAAGCGGTTGAAGAGTGCCTCCTGCGTCGGCGGATCGGCCCAGACCGGCATGTGACGGCGGCTGAGGATCACGAGCTGGCGAATATCATCTAGGCCGTGGACATGATCGGCATGGCTGTGGGTATAGACGACCGCATCGAGCGTCGAGACGTTCGCATCCAGAAGCTGCGCCCGCATGTCGGGCGATGTGTCGATCAGGACGGACGTGCGGCCTTCGTCGGTGATCCGTTCGACCAGCAGCGAACAGCGGGTCCGGCGGTTCTTCGGGTTTGCCGGGTCGCAATCGCCCCAAAGCCCGCCGATGCGCGGCACGCCGCCCGACGATCCGCAGCCGAGGATGGTGAAGCGGAGCCGCGCCATCTCAGGCCGCCCGCCGCGCCGCGGCCTTGGTGAAGAGCCGTTCGAAGTTCGCCTCGGTCCTAGCCGCGAAATCCTCGATCGACAGGCCGTAGAGACCGGCCCCGACTTTCGCCGTATGGGCGGTGTAGGCCGGTTCGTTCCTTTTGCCGCGATGGGGCGGCGGGGCGAGGTAGGGCGCGTCGGTTTCCAGAAGCACACGGTCAACCGGCGCGGCAGCGAATATGTCGCGCAGCTCCTGACTTTTCGGGAAGGCGGCGATGCCGGACATGGAAAGATAGAAGCCGAGGTCGAGCGCGGCCTTCGCCAACCTCGCGCCCGAGGAAAAGCAATGCATGACGCAAGCATAGGCGCCCTGACGGTATTCCTCGGTCAGGATGCGCGCCATATCCTCGTCGGCCGCGCGGGCATGGATGATCAAGGGCAGGCCGGTCTGCCGCGCTGCCTCGATATGGATACGTAGGCTGGCCTGCTGCCGGGCGGCGCTGTCGGCCGTGTAGTGATAATCAAGGCCGGTCTCGCCGATGCCCACGCATTTGGGATGGGCGGCGACGGCAAGCAATTCCTCTACCGTAATCGGCGGTTCCTCAACGACGCTCATCGGATGGATGCCGAAGGCGAAGAAGACCGGATCATGCGCCTCGGCGATGACGCGGACCGCATCAAGGCCGCGCTGCCGGGTGCAGATCGTCACCATCCGGTGCACGCCTGCCGCTTGCGCGCGGGCGATGATTGCAGCCGTTTCGCCCTCGAAATCGGGGAAATCCAGGTGACAATGGCTGTCGGTGATCAGGGGGGGAGTTTCTTGGCTGGTCATCTGCGCTCACCTCAGGGCAAGCGCGCCTGCGGTCTGGTCTATCCGCAGGAACATATCGAGGAGAAGGGCGGCAGGGTCAAGGTTGACGGCGCGCCCGTGGCGGGCGCGGGCGCCGAGCGTCTGGTGCAGATCGGCCCAGGCGCGGGCGGCGGCGGCGTGGGGCGAGAGACGCGCGAGCAGCGCGGCTTCGCCCGCTGCCGCTTCCGGGCCTGCGAGCCCGGTAACACCCGCGCGGGCGAGACGCGCAAGGAAGAGGTCCATGAGCGCGAGGAGAAGATCGAGCCGCGTGTCCGCCCCGCCGCGCTGCGCGGCACTTTCCGCAAGCTTCAGGGCTGCGGGGCGATCAAGGCGCGGCAGGCTCGCGAAAAGCGAGACGATCTCCTCATAGGCTTCGAGCCCGCCCTGATTGACGAGGCGGACCGCCTCGCCCGCCGAACCGGCCGACAGGACGGAAAGCCGCACCGCATCCCCCTCCGCCCCCGCTGCCGCAAGTGCCTCTGCGAGGTCTTCGGGCGCGAGCGGCGCAAGCCTGAGTTCGCGGCAACGCGAGCGGATCGTCGGCAGAAGCCGCGAGGGCTGGTGGGCGACAAGGAGGAGCGTCGCCCCCTCCGGCGGCTCCTCAAGCAGTTTCAAAAGCGCGTTGGCGGCAGCCACGTTCAATTCGTCCGCCGCATCGACGATCACCACCCTGCGCCCGCCGTCGGCAGAGGAGAGATGGAGGAAGCTCTTCAGCTTCCGGACCTCATCTACCCGTATCTCAGCCGACAGCCGGTCGCCCTTGTCGTTTGGCCCGCGCCTGAGGACGAAGAGGCCGGGTTCCGCCCCCGCCCGCATCCGCCGCGCGACTGGGTGGTCGGCAGGAATGTCCAGGGTCGCGGGAGCGGGTGCGGGATCGCCGAAGAGGCCGCCGCCCTGATCTGGCGGCGTGGCCAGAAGGAACCGCGCGATCCGCCAGGCCAGCGTCGCCTTGCCGACACCGCGCGGCCCGGTCAGTAGCCAGCCGTGATGCAGGCGGCCGGTCCCGTAGGCTTCGAGAAAGGCCGCTTCCGCCGCGCCCTGGCCGTATAGATGGTCGGTCTCGCGCGGGTGCGGTGCGCCTTCGACCCGGTCGGGTTCGGGAAGCGTGACCTCAGTCATGGTCCGGCCTGGCGAGCGCCGAAAGCGCCATCGCCGCGATGTCGACTGCGACAATGTCGGGCGCGCGGGCGCCGTCGATCACATGGAAACGCAGGCGGAACTCGGCGGCGAGCGCCAGAAAGCCCGCCCGCATCCGTCGCTGCATGTCGAGGCCCATATCCTCGAACCTCTCCTCATGGCCGTTCCGCCCCTTGGCGCGGGAGAGGCCCACCTCCGGATCAATGTCGATCAGAAAGGTCAGGTCAGGTTCGCGGCCGATCATCATCTGGTGCAGCCGGTCGACAGTGGGCCTCAGGTCGCCGCGCGACAGGCCCTGATACATGCGCGTGCTGTCGGCGAACCGGTCGGAAATCACGACCTTTCCCGCCGCCAGAGCGGGTTGAATCGTGCGTTCCAGATGGTCGCGGCGGGCAGCGGTGAAGAGAAGGATCTCGGTCTCCGCCGACCAGCGGTCCGGATCGCCTTCAAGGACCAGACGGCGGATTTCCTCGGCGCCGGGGCTGCCGCCCGGTTCGCGGGTCAGGACGACCTCGTGACCCGCGCCGCGCAATGTCTCGGCCAGAAGCCGCGCCTGCGTGCTCTTGCCCGATCCGTCGATCCCTTCGAAGGTGATGAACATGCGAGGATCAGCTGCCGATCTGCGCGATCAGCCGCCCGGCCATGATGTCGAACGCGGTCGAGAGCCGGGTCATGAAGCCGCCCGCGCCCACGTCGCTTTCCGCGACCAGCGGCACAGTGACCGGATTGTGGCCGGGAATATCGATCACCAGATCGGCAAGCTTCGTTCCCGCCGCAACGGGCGCCCGGATCGGCCCGGAATAACGCAGCTCGCCCTTGAGATTGCCTTGGGCGAGCGAGGGCAGAAGCAGGGTCAGATCCTTTTCGACCACAAGGCCCACGGTCTTGGCAGAACCGACCCAGACCGGCGCATCAGTGATCTTCTGGCCCTGTTTCGCTATGGTCTTTTGCTTGAATTCCCGAAAGGCCCAGTCGACGACGCGCTGGGCCTCCTCTGCGCGTTCCTTCTCGCTTGCAAGGCCCGAGATGACGAATACCACCCGCCGCCCGTCCTTCACCGCGGATCCGACGAGGCCATAGCCCGCCTCGGACGTGTGGCCGGTCTTCAGGCCGTCGGCGCCGATCCCCATCTTCAGAAGCGGATTGCGGTTGAAGCGGTTGTCGGGGGACCGCCCGTCATAGGGAAATTCGGTCAGCGCGAAATAATGGTAATAGTCCGGAAACTCGGTGATCAGCCGCACGGCAAGGTGACCGAGGTCATTCATGCTCATCAGATGGTTCGGATCGGGCCAGCCGGAGGCATTGACGAAATGGCTGTCGTTCAGGCCGAGCGCCTTGGCGCGTTCATTCATCTTGGCAGCAAAATCGGCCTCTGTCCCGGCAAGGCCTTCGGCGACCACGACGCAGGCATCGTTGCCCGACAGGACCACGATACCCTGGATCAGTTCCTCGACCGTCGGCTTGTCCCTTTCGTTCAGGAACATGGTCGAGCCTTCCATCGACTTGGCGTGCGAGGAGACCGCGAAACGCTCATCCAGCGTCACGCGCCCGTCCTTCAAAGCCTCGAACAGCATGTTCACCGTCATCAGCTTCGACATCGAGGCGGGCGGCAGCGGCGTATGAGCGTTCTTTTCCAGCAGAACCGTCCCGGTCGTCAGGTCATAGATCCAGGCGGCGCGGGCACGGGTCTCGAATGCCAGCGCAGGAATTGCGCTGACAACAAGCAGGACCGCCCCGATCAGCCAGCCGAATGGAGTGGTCCCGCGCATGATCTGTCCTTCCTTACTTCGACACGGCATAGGCGTCGGGATAGCCAAGCGACTTGACCTTGGCGACCATCGCGTCGCGTTCGGCCTGGGTCGCAGCGGGCCCGATCAGCACCCGCCACAGCGTCTTGTCCTGGCTCTTCTCGGGCTTCACCACAGCGCCAAGTCCCGCCTTCTGCATCTGGGCCGCAGCTTTCTTGGCATTCTCCTCGGTGCTGAAGATGCCTATCTGCAGATAGGGTTTCGACAGCGCCCCGGAAGGCTGCGCCGGGATCGCCGAGAGAGGCGCGCCGGTGCCGGGCGCAGCGGTCGCAGGCGCTGCGGCAGGTGCAGGAGCAGGCGCTGCGGCAGGTGCGGCAGCCCCCTTCTTCACCGCCTTGTCAATCGCCTCTGCCGCTGTCTTGGCCACGGGGTCGAGCTTTTTCTGGTCGATCGCCGCAGGGGCCACGGCCGGAGCGGTTGGGGCCGCATCGGGCTTCGGCGGCGCCTTGGTGCCAGCGACCTTTGCCGCGGGCTCCGCCGGGGGCGGGGGCGGCGCGACCTCGACCCGCTTCAGCGCGACAACCTGCAGGGTCGTCGGCTGCCCGGCGAGAATGCCCAGCGCCTCGGCCGCGTCCGACGACAGCTGCAGGCTCGGCCCAGGGTTCGACACTTCGCGGCGGAACAGCGCGCCGGTCACCGACTTGCCGGTCGCGGGATTGCGGATCACCACGCGCTCGGGGTCCTTCACATCGCCATGCGCGACCCAGATACCGCCAAGCGAGGGACGCCCGTCCCAAAGTGCCTTGTCGGTCTTCGAGAAGATCTCGGGCGCCTCGACATCGCGCTGGCCGCCAGCGGCGGCAGTTCCGGCGGCGGCATTGCCCGGTACCTCGGTCGCAACCGCGCCATCCTCGCCCGCAAGATCGCCCACCACCGGCTCGGTCGGTTTGCTGCCGCCCTTGAACTGACAGCCGGCGATCGCCAGCACCAATAGAACGGTCGGCCCAAGCCGACTGAATTGCGGTTCGCTCATCCTGTCCCCTTCGCGCATCCTGCCCATGCGACCCATATGGCCGGTCCGCACCCAACTGGGGCTGCCCGCCTGCCTTTGCCCGATCTGCCCGCGCCTGTTTCCGCGCCTTCGCGCGTGACTGTATCGCAGCACGCCAGGCAAGAAAAGCCATCGGGACTTCACCGAAACGCGACCGGCAGCTTTTCGCAGCCATCGGGGACGTATGGCAGGACGGCATGCTCTCACAGAGCGGCTTGTGATCGGCGCGTCAAGCGGCTAGGTCTGCCTCCGCCTGCCTGATCCGCGATATCTGCGGTCATCGCGGCATCGACGGATGGGTGGCCGAGCGGTTTAAGGCACCGGTCTTGAAAACCGGCGAACCGAAAGGTTCCGTGGGTTCGAATCCCACCCCATCCGCCACCATCTTCGCCGCCGGGACAGGCCATAGCGGCAGATTGATCAGCCTGGACACTTGACCTTCCCGCTACGGGAACCCTCATTCATCCAATCGGATGCCCATCGGAGGCCGATTTGACCAGACCTGTCTCTCTTTCTGTCGAAGGCATGAGTTGCGCCTCCTGCGTCGCGCGGGTCGATCGCGGCCTCAAATCGGTCGATGGCATCTCCGACGTGTCGGTCAATCTTGCAGCAGAGGTGGCGCGGTTCCGGGCAGATGGCCCGGCAAGCCTGTCGACCGCGGCCGCGAAGCTCGAGACGCTGGGATATCCGGCGCGGAAGGCCACGGTGACGCTGGCGGTAGAAGGCATGACCTGCGCCTCCTGCGTCGGCCGGGTGGAGCGGGCGCTTGCCGCCGTCCCCGGCGTGACGGAGGCGCATGTGAACCTCGCGGCAGAAACGGCACAGGTGACCTTTCTGGAACGCGTGATCGAGCCCGCCGACCTGATCCGTGCCGCAGAGGGCGCGGGTTATGCCGCGCATCTCGCGAAGGCTGATGCGGCCGAAGACAGGGCGACCCGCAAGGAGGAAGAGGCGCGCAGGCTGAGGTTCAAGGTGCTGATCGCCGCGATGCTGGCTGTACCGGTCTTCGTGATGGAGATGGGCGGCCATATGATCCCGGCCTTCCATCATCTGGTCATGGCGACCATCGGGCGCGAGGCGAGCTGGCTTGTCCAGTTCGCGCTGACCACCGCCGTGCTGGCCGGTCCGGGGCGGCAATTCTACCTCAAGGGCATTCCCGCGCTTCTCACGGGCGCTCCGGACATGAACAGCCTCGTCGCGGTCGGGACGGGTGCCGCCTATCTCTATTCGCTGGTGGCGACCTTCGCCGCCCCCCTGCTGCCCGAAGGCGTGCGCGCCGTCTATTATGAAGCGGCCGCAGTGATCGTCGTCCTCATCCTCGTCGGCCGCTGGCTGGAGGCGCGGGCCAAGGGCCGCACCGGCGCGGCGATCCGCAAGCTTCTGGGGCTTCAGGTCAAGACGGCGACCGTGTTTGCGGGCGGCCAGCCGCGCGAGGTCGAGATCGAGGCGCTGAAAGCGGGCGATCTGGTGCTCGTCCGCCCCGGCGAGCGGATCGCGGTCGATGGCGAGGTGACCGAAGGCGAAAGCCATGTCGATGAAAGCATGATCACCGGCGAACCCCTGCCGGTCGTGAAGGCGCCGGGTGCGGCCGTCACCGGCGGCACGGTGAATGGCGCGGGCAGCCTGACCTTCCGCGCCACACGGGTCGGCGCCGACACGACGCTCGCGCAGATCATCCGCATGGTCGAGGAGGCGCAGGGCGCGAAACTGCCGATCCAGGGACTCGTCGACCGGATCACTTTGTGGTTCGTGCCCGCGGTGATGTCGCTGGCGGCACTGACCGTGCTTGTCTGGCTGCTCCTCGGGCCCGAACCGGCGCTAACCTATGCGCTCGTCGCGGGCGTCTCGGTCCTGATCATTGCCTGCCCGTGCGCGATGGGCCTTGCCACGCCGACCTCGATCATGGTCGGCACCGGCCGCGCGGCGGAACTGGGGGTCCTGTTCCGCAAAGGCGACGCGCTGCAGGCGCTGAGCGGGGTCGGGACGATCGCCCTCGACAAGACCGGCACTGTGACGCGCGGGCGACCCGAACTGACCGACGTGATCCTTGCCGACGGGTTCGACAGGGCCGACGTTCTGGCGCGTGTCGCGGCGGTCGAGGCGCGGTCCGAACACCCGATCGCCTTGGCCATCGTGCGCGGGGCGGCGGCAGAGGACACGCCCAGGCTCGAAGTGCAGGCCTTCGCTTCCTTCACCGGCTATGGCGTGCGGGCCATGGTTGCGGGCCAGAGCGTGCTTGTGGGCGCCGAGCGGCTGATGGTCCGCGAAGGGATCGCCCTCGGTCGGCTCGCCTCAGCGCAGGCCGACCTTGCCCGGCGCGGCCGCACCGCGCTCTTCGCGGCCATCGGCGGGCGGATCGCAGCCGTCATCGGTGTCGCCGACCCGGTCAAGCCGGCAAGCCGCGCCGCCATCGCCGCGCTGAGGGCGCGAGGCCTGCAAGTGGCGATGATCACCGGCGACAAGCGTGAGACGGCCGAGGCGATTGCAGCCGAGGTCGGCATCGACCGGGTGGTCGCCGACGTGCTGCCGGGCGGCAAGGTCGAGGCGCTGGACGCGCTCAGGGCTGCAGGTCGCATCGCCTTCGTCGGCGACGGTATCAACGACGCCCCCGCGCTCGCCCATGCCGATGTCGGCATCGCCATCGGTACCGGCACCGACGTCGCCATCGAAAGCGCCGATGTGGTCTTGATGTCGGGCGACCTTCGGGGCGTGGTCAACGCTTTCGAGGTCTCGCGCCGCACGATGGCCAATATCCGTGAAAATCTCTTCTGGGCCTTCGGCTACAATGTCGCGCTGATCCCGGTCGCGGCGGGGGCTCTCTATCCGGCCTTCGGCCTGCTTCTGTCCCCGGTCCTTGCGGCCGGGGCGATGGCGCTCAGTTCGGTCTTCGTCCTAACGAACGCGCTGCGCCTGCGCCGCATCGCGCCTGCGATGGACGAAGGGTCGGAAGACATGCGATGAACATCGGCGACGTCGCGGAACGGTCGTTCCTACCGGCAAAGACCATCCGCTTCTCCGAGGAGATCGGGCCGGTGAAGCCCTGCGCGCCGTGAACGGCTATCGCAGCTACCGAGACGACGACCTGCACAAGCGTGCCTTCCTCGGCCGGGCGCGCGCTCGGCTTCGCGCGATGCGCGCGACGCTTGCCGATCTGGCGCACCGCTGTGCGGGCGATGATCGCCCCGACTGCCCGATCCTCGACGATCTGGCCCAACCGCCCCACGCGCCCGGGCAGGTCACTCATCGGGCCGCTCATCGGGCCTGACAGCCCTCTTCGCTGCGTGAAAACGATGAGCCCTGTGAGCGGCGAAGAGCGGCCTGCCCGGTTTACGCCACCCAAGCACTTCTCTAGACTGCGCCGGACCCTACCCTCCGAGGCACGCATGACCGACGACACCGGGACCCGCTATCAGGTTCTCGCCCGCAAATACCGGCCCGAGACCTTCGCCGATCTCGTCGGGCAGGAAGCGATGGTCCGCACGCTGAAGAATGCCTTCGCCGCCGACCGGATCGCCCAGGCCTTCATCATGACCGGCATCCGGGGGACGGGAAAGACCACCACGGCACGGATCATCGCCAAGGGGCTGAACTGCGTCGGGCCGGACGGCACCGGCGGCCCGACGACCGACCCCTGCGGCCAGTGCGAGCACTGCCGCGCGATCATGGAAGGCCGCCATGTCGATGTGATGGAAATGGACGCGGCCTCGCGCACCGGTGTGGGCGACATTCGCGAGATCATCGACAGCGTGCACTACCGGGCGGCCTCGGCGCGCTACAAGGTCTACATCATCGACGAAGTCCACATGCTGTCGACGAATGCCTTCAATGCACTGCTGAAGACGTTGGAAGAGCCGCCCGCCCATGTGAAGTTCATCTTCGCCACGACCGAGATCCGCAAGGTTCCCGTTACCGTCCTTTCCCGCTGCCAGCGCTTCGACCTGCGCCGGATCGAGCCGGAGGTGATGATCGCGCTTCTGCAGAAGATCGCCGGGGCCGAAGGTGCCTCGATCAGCGACGAGGCGCTCGCGCTCATTACCCGCGCCGCCGAAGGCTCGGCGCGCGATGCAACATCGCTTCTCGATCAGGCGATCAGCCATGGCGCGGGCGAAACGACGGCGGATCAGGTCCGCGCGATGCTTGGCCTTGCCGACCGGGGCCGCGTGCTCGACCTTTTCGACATGATCCTGAAGGGCGAGGCGGCGGGGGCGCTCGCCGAGCTTTCGGCGCAATATGCCGATGGCGCCGATCCGATGGCCGTCCTGCGCGATCTGGCCGAAGTCACCCACTGGATTTCGGTGATCAAGATCACGCCCCAGGCCGCCGACGACCCGACCGTGCCGCCCGACGAGAAGGCGCGCGGTCTGGCCATGGCGGGCGCCCTGCCTATGCGGGTGCTGACGCGCATGTGGCAGATGCTTCTGAAAGCGATCGAGGAGGTGGCGCAGGCCCCGAACGCGATGATGGCTGCCGAGATGGCGGTGATCCGGCTGACCCATGTCGCCGACCTGCCCGATCCCGAGCAACTGATGCGCCGCCTGTCAGAAGGCCCCGGCCCCGCAGCCCCCGCCCCCACGGGGCGCGGCCCCGCACCGGGCGGCACGGTGACCCATGCCGCGCCGCGCGCGGTGACGACTGCCGCGCCGACCGCCTCGGGTGCGGCCACCGCGCTCGCTGTCGCGCCGGAGATGGCACTCGCGCGATACGCGACCTTCGCCGCCGTGGTCGAACTGATCCGCGCCAACCGCGACGTGAAGCTTCTGATGGAGGTCGAAACTCATCTGCGCCTCGTCCATTACGCGCCGGGGCGGATCGAGTTCGAACCCACCCGCGACGCGCCGCGCGACCTCGCCGCGACCCTCGCCCAACGCCTGCAAAGCTGGACCGGCACGCGCTGGGGCGTGTCTGTCGTCGCCGAAGGTGGCCAGCCCACCATTGCAGAGACGCGCAACGCCGCCTATCTCGCCGCCGAGGAAGAAGCCTTGCAGAACCCCGTCGTCCAGGCGGTGTTCGCCGCCTTCCCGGGCGCGAAGATCACCGCGATCCGCACGCCCGAGGAAACGCGGACCGAAGCTGCGCTGACCGCGCTGCCCGAGGTCGAGGACGAATGGGACCCGTTCGAGGAGTAGGAGAGAACATGCTTAAGGGACTGGGCCTCGGTGGCCTTGGCGACATGGCCAAGATGATGAAAGCCGCGCAGGAGATGCAGGGCAAGATCGGCGAACTGCAGGAAAGCTTCGACCGGATCATGGTCGTGGGCGAAGCGGGCGCGGGGCTGGTGACGGCGACCTGTTCGGCCAAGGGCGAACTGAAGGCGCTCGACATCAATCCCACGATCTTCGATCCGACCCAGAAGGAAGTGGTCGAGGACCTGATCCTTGCCGCGATCAAGGACGCCCAGAGGAAGGCGGGCGAGCGGGCCCAGGCGGAAATGAAGCGCCTGACCGAGGGCCTCGGCCTGCCGCCTGACTTCAAGCTGCCGTTCTGAAAGGTAAAGCTTCGGCCAGCTGCTGATGGCGCTGATGAACCCGGCCCGCGAAGGAAGAGCCGGGCATGCTGACCGACATCGCGGGCTTTGCGCGTCTCGGGCCTCGGTCAGCGAGGAGGTGGACGCCAAGATCCGCGACCAGATCAAGGCGGGGACCTTCCCGCTGCGGCTGAAGCCCGAGGATTGGCAGTCGGGCACGATCAACTGGCTCTTCGATGTCATCGCGCCGGACCGCGCCACGACCGGCCGGGTGATCGCCAATTTCCGGCAGGTGGTGAAGGGGGGCGACCTCAGGATGCATCCGCAGATCGGCGGGCTTGTGGAGCCGGAGCTTCTGGAGAAGATGGGCGCGTCCCAGCACAAAGGAGCGTGACGATGACAGACACAGTATGGGCAAGCTATGCACTGCTGAACTCGGATCTGGTCGTGCCATTCAGAAGGTCAAACGTGGGTGATCCCATCGGGCGCGTTGTGACGCAAGATCATATCGCCGGCCGACCGATCGATCCCGCCAATCTGCCGCAGTACGCGGTATTAGACAAGGAATGGCCCGAATTCAAGAAATTCCCCCCGCTTTTCCATGTTAATGAATATCTTTGTGTCACCGGCAAGATGGCGCAGTTTCTCCGCCAGTTCGACCTGGGTTCCGCCGGGCTTTATCCGATAAAACTGATCTCCGAGAAAGATCCCGAAGCCTATCCGGAACCCTTCTATATCCTGGGGCTAAGTGAACGGAAGCAAGCTCTGGTTCCCGAGAAAAGCGGTCCTCTGACGTTCCTTCTCGGCTCCTACCGGAAGCCAATTGGCGAGCAAGACGATTACCTCGCGCTGAACCGCAATGCCCTGACCGGGCCGGACCTCTGGACCGATCCGAGCATCCGACCAATGTTTTTCGTCAGCCAGCGCCTGCATGATGCCTTGGAAAAGGCAGGGCTGACCAAAGCCTTCAAACTGAAACGCTGCAAGTTAGTGGACTGAAAATGACCGATGATGCCGTCGATTCCGCCGAATTCACCGAATCCTACAGCGCTGCAAAGCTTTTCGGGTTCGACGTTCATCATGCTGTCATCGAAAGGATTGTGCAGCTTTACCCAAAGCTGATGTCCGATGCGGGATTTGACCCCAACATGCGGGGCAATTTGCATGCCCTGTTTCGGAACGCCACGACGCTCGAGGCGTTCAAATCCGTTCCTGGGCTGATGGATGCGCTTGGCGAAGCGGGCATCGGCGATCAACTGCACGATAGTCGCGGGTCGGACCCAAGACATGCCACCTACAGCAAGCGTAGGGTGCGTGCTCGCACGCACCTCACCCCACGCCAACGATCATCGGTGCGTGAAATCACGCACCCTACCATCTCCTCGCCGCAATCTCGCGATGGATGGACGAACGGGGCCAGCGCGGCGCGTGCGCGTTGACCCACCGCTTCCCTGCGTCGCAAACCCATCGCCCTCCGCCGTCCCGGTGCGGCTGAAGCCCGAGGATTGGCAGCCAGGGCAGGTCAACTGGCTCCTCGATGTCATCGCGCCGGACCGCGCCACGACCGGCCGGGTCATCGCCAATTTCCGGCAGGTGGTGAAGGAATTCCAACTGCGCATGCATCCGCAGATCGGCGGGCTGGTGGAGGGTGAGATGCTGGAGAAGATGGGCGGTACCCGCACTGCCTGAAGGACGCCGGATCGGTGCCGTGGACAGGGCTGGCCGCACTCTGCATAGAGATCAGGCACGGCGCGCGAATACGCCTTATCCATGGCCTGGACTGCTCCGGCCCGAACCACAAAGGAAAGACCCATGCCCTATGTATGTTCGCTTCTCTACTCCCAAACTCAGCCGCAATTTGAGTTTGATGAGCGGCCGAAAACCATGCCGTTCTTTGGCTTCAGTGGAGGTGTTTGGATCGATCCCGCGCGGATGCCCACATCCGCTTCTCAAGAGAACAAAAGCGCAATGACCGACGTTTTCCCTTTGCCTGGTCTCAATGGTGTAAGCACCCGGTTCAAAGCGATTGTCGAGCGCCTTGAACCCAACAAGCATCAGTTCTTTCCGCTGAAGCTACGGCGCAAGAACGGAGAACCGATCGAGGGCGGCTGGTTCATCTTCAATGCATGTGAGAAATTTGACGCAATCCTGGTGAAGTATATGAAGCAGGAGAAGGTGAAGTGGGTCAGGAGATTCAACGGAAAGCCGGGCCTTCATTGCGATGTTAGACCCAATATGCTGACTTTCAGCCGACCTGAGATGGCTGGGCGTCATTTTTGGATCACCGACAACCTATCCGCCCCGAACCTAATCATGTCGAACGAAGCAGCCAAGGTGATGAAAGCCGAGCGCATCCGAAACTTCTACATGACCGAACAGCAGGAATCCGACGATCCGTGGATCCCGGAAGAAAATATCGGGCCGGTTCTCGACTGGCAGAAGAAGCAATAACGAAACCAATCCCAAGCATGTGAGAAAACATGGCTTTTCCAGGCCCATCCATTCCCGGCTATCAGCGTCAGCACCTTGGATGAGACCGGAAAGCCCGAACGCGCCAAGGTGATGTTCGAGCATGTCGCGAACCTTGCGCCGACCGCCCCGGTTGGCCATATCGCCCTGTCGCCAGTTCCATGCCAGTGCGGCGAACTCGAGGGCTCACGGGAGTACGACGAGGAGGACGAGGGCCTGTGCTGGTCCGTTAGCGCCCCCGATATGACGGGCCGAAGGCCTCGGCTTGCCGCCAAAATTCGAGCTGCCGTTCTGATCCAGCGGGCGACGCCCGGCCGCGTGACAGGCGGGGCGCGGGTTGCTATCAGCGATCCATGACGGACGCGCGCGAAAGCCTGACAGAGATCTACGACCGCAAGGTGGCTGAGGGCACGATCCGCCCCGACGCTGCCCAGCGCGCGCTTCTGCCCGAATTCGAGCGCATCCGTGCAGCGCTGGAGGAGGACGGGCAGAAGAAGAAGGGCTTCCTCGGCGGTCTCTTCGGCAAGCCGCCGGTGGCGCCGAAGGGGCTGTACCTCTGGGGCGGTGTCGGGCGCGGCAAGTCGATGCTGATGGATCTTTTCCACGAAGCGACCGCGATCGAGGCCAAGCGGCGCGTGCATTTCCATGCCTTCATGCAGGAGGTGCAGGCCGCCCTACACGCCGCCCGCAAGACCGGCGTCGATGATGCGATCCGGCCCGTGGCGGTTGATATCTCGTCGAAGCTGCGGCTTCTGTCGTTCGACGAAATGCAGATCACCGACATTGCCGATGCGATGATCGTGGGGCGGCTCTTCCAGATGCTGTTCGAGCGCGGCACCTGCGTGGTGACCACGTCAAACCGGGTGCCGGACGACCTTTACAAGGACGGGCTGAACCGGCCGCTGTTCCTGCCGTTCATCGACCTGCTGAAGGCGCGGATGGAGGTGCGCGAGATCGAGAGCGAGACGGATTATCGCCAGCATCGCCTTGAAGGCGCGCGGACCTATTTCACACCGGCAAATGCGCTAGCACGGGCCGAGATCGATGGCATATGGCGCGAACTGACCGGCGGCGGGGGCGATGGGCCGCTGACACTCACCGTAAACAACCGTCCCGTCAGCCTGCCCGATCACCGGTCCGGGGTGGCGCGCGCCTCCTTCTGGGAACTTTGCAGCCGCCCTCTCGGCCCCGCAGACTATCTGGCGATCGCCAAAGCGGTGCGGGTTCTGATCGTCGAAGAAATTCCTCATCTGTCGGCCGAGAACTATAACGAGGCCAAACGTTTTGTTACGCTGATAGACGCGCTTTACGAGGGCAAGGTTCGGCTGATCTGTTCGGCCGCCGACGAGCCGGAGCGGCTTTACGTAGAGGGCGCGGGGTCGTTTGAGTTCGAACGCACAGCGAGCCGCCTGAGGGAAATGCAGGCGGCGGACTGGGGTCAGGCCTGACCGGCAGGTGGCGGGATCAGAACCAGCTTGCCGACATGGCGCTTTTCCAGGAAGTCCTTCTGCGCCTTTGCGATGTCGGCAAGCGGGTAGGTCGCCGCCACAAGCGGCCTGATCTCACGGCGTTCGATATAACCAATCAGGTTCGGAAAGACGGGCTCATCCCAGGCCGTCGTGCCGATCAGCGTCAGGTCCTTCAGATACAGATCGCGCATGTCGAGCGATACGATTGGGCCTGCAATCGCACCGGACGAGACATATCGACCACCGCGCCGCAATGCCTTGAGCAACGTCGGAAAGCCCTGCCCTGCGACATTGTCGATGACGACATCGACGCTTTCTGCGCCAAGCACCTCTGCCGGATCGTCGGCGCGGTCGAGCAATCGCTCCGCGCCGATCGATCGCAGGTCGTCATGTTTGCTCCGGGATGCGATGGCGATCACCTTCGCCCCGCGCCGGCGCGCAAGCTGAACCGTGGCAGAGCCGACACCACCCGAGGCGCCCGTGACCAGAACCACCTCGCCCGCGCCGACACGCGCGCGATGCAGCATGTTCTCGCTTGTGCCGTAGGCACAGGGAAGGCTCGCAAGCTCGGCATCGGTCCAGTCGCAGTCCACGACGAAGGCCTCGCTAGCCGGAACGGCCACGAACTGCGCGAAGGCGCCGTCGAAGTCCGCCGCCAGCCAGCGCGTCGCCGGATCATGGAAACCATTGACCCTCATGCAGGGTCTGACCAGCACCCGGCGGCCCAGCAGCCCCGGATCGACCCCGGCACCAAGCCCGGCGATGCGTCCCGCGCAATCGGTGCCTTGGATCATCGGAAACGGTGTCGCGCCCTGCCAGCCGCCTGCCTCGGGGGGGCCGTCGCCTGCTGGCTCGAGGCTTTCCCCGGTCGAAGCCGTGACGGTGCTCGCGTACCAGCCGACCCTTGTATTGATGTCGGTGTTGTTCACACCCGCGGCGAGGACATGGACCAGAACCTCGCCGTCCTTTGGCAGGGGGCGCCGTACCTTGCGATACCGCAGCTGTTCAAAGCCACCCTGAGCCTCAGTCACCACCGCCATCATCGTTGCAGAGGCGCCGTCGGGCTCGAACCTGTCTGTCATCGACGACCCCCCTCAAACATTCTGGCGGCGCGTGTCAGCATTGCATGGCGCCAACGCCATGTCAGGGCGGGAAATGCATCAAGCCAGCATGTCCCGCACCAAGGGCGCCACGCGGGTGCCGTAAAGCTCGATCGAGCGCAGCAACTTCTCGTGCCCGAGCGTGCCCGAGGAATATTTCATCTCGAACCGCGCGAGGCCCAGCGCCTTCACCGTCTGCACGATCTTCTTCGCGACCGTCTCGGGCGTGCCGACGTAAAGCGAGCCGTGATCAGCCTCGCGTTCGAAATTCTCGCGCGTCGTCGGTGGCCAGCCGCGTTCGCGGCCGATCCGGTCGTGCAGCGCCTTGTAGCCGGGCCACAGCTCTTCGCGCGCGCGCTCATCGCTTTCGGCCACATGGCCCGGCGAATGGACGCCCAAAGGCTGCGGCGCCTTGCCGATCTGGCCGTAGGCCTGATGGTAGAGGTCTACGAAGGGGCGGAACCGCGCCGGATTGCCGCCGATGATCGCCAGCATCATCGGCAGATCGTGGCGCACGGCGCGGATCACGGAATCGGGGCTGCCGCCCACGCCGATCCAGGTCTTCAGAGGTTTGGGCCCAAGCGGCGGAAAGATCTTCTGGTTCTTCAACGCGGGTCGGGTCCGGCCCTCCCAGCTGACAGCGGGTGCGCGGATCAGCCGGGCAAAAAGATCGAGCTTTTCCTCGAAGAGAAGTTCGTAATCCTGAAGGTCGAAGCCGAACAGCGGGAAGCTTTCGGTGAACGATCCACGGCCGAGGATCACTTCGGCCCGGCCGCCTGACAGGGCATTCAGAGTGGAGAACCGCTGGAACACCCGGATCGGATCATCCGAAGACAGGACGGTGACCGCTGTGCCCATGCGGATGCGCGAGGTGCGGGCGGCGATGGCGCCAAGGATCACCTCGGGCGCGGAAATCGCGAAATCGTCGCGGTGATGTTCGCCAAGGCCGATGTAATCGACCCCGACCTGATCGGCGAGCACCGCCTCTTCGACCACATTGCGGATCACCTGATCCTGCGGCAGGCGATTGCCGTCCGGACCTTGCGTCACGTCGCCGAACGTATCAAGCGCGAGTTCGATTGTCTGGCTCATGGGACCCCTCCTGTCTGCCAAGAGCTAGTCTGTTGCACCGGGAACGGAAAGTAGGCGTGCACGCACAGGCACGGAGCGGTTCTGCAGACAGGCGCGAATCGCAAGGCCTGCCATCCTGATCGGCGGTTTCATGCCCCTGTTACCATCCAGGGTAGAATATCTTGTGGCAGGCGCGATTCGGGCGCAAGCTGACCCCACGACCATTCGCCACCCGGGAGGAGAGAATGAGCCGCCACCTGGCCGATCACCGCGCCCAAAGCGACGGCGGGCGCCTGAAGCATTTCTACCGCATCGAGAAGACCGGCGATGCCGACGGCGTCCACCCGTCAAGCCGCGCGCTGCACAAGCGCCCGCTCGGCCGGGAAGGCCCGAGCCGCGTCGAGAATTTTGTGCGCATCGAACGTGGGTTCACCGCGTAAGCAGCGGGGACGCGCGCGCTGCTTACGCGGCTTGACCTGCGATGTGTCAGATGATGAGAAAGTCGTTGGCGTCGAGTGCGAGGAACGCGCCGAGTTTCGCGATCTGTACAGCTGCGCCCGCGCCGTTGCCATCGGCATCATAAAAGAGGCGACCGTCATCGATATCGTAGACGATCCGTGTGCCCGCAGTTGCGGCGACCCCCGCGGTGTTCGCCTCAAACAGTCCCGCAGCCATCGAACCGGCAGACCCCAGACCCCCCATTACTGCATTGTCGAGCCAGATTGTGTCGTCAACAACCGAGAAGTCGGTGATCGTATCCACATTTCCGGAGCCTATCGCAGTATCAAAGACAAAGGCATCGCTGCCGAGACCGCCCATCAGGGCATCATTCCCGGCGCCGCCGATGAGCGTGTCATCTCCGGCACCACCGATGAGCCGGTTGGCTGCCGCATTGCCGCTGAGCCAATCGTTGAAGTTCGATCCCGTCAGGTTCTCGATGCTGATCAGCCAGTCGAGGCCGGAGCCGCCGGTGGCCTGCGCGCCGGTCACGCCGAGGTTCACCGTCACCGCGCCTGTCGCTGCCCAGTAGGATACCGTGTCGGTGCCGGCGGCGCCGTTGAGGATGTTGTCGCCCGCACCCGCAACCAGCGTGTTGGCAAGGCCGTTGCCGGTCAGGAAGGCGGTCCCGGCCGCCAGAATGCGGCCATTCTCGATATTGGCGCCAAGCGTGTAGTTTCCACGCCAGCTGTTCACGATATCGATGCCGCCGGTGGCGGCATCGGCATTGCCCTCGATCACGATGTCGCCGGTGTTGTCGACGGTGTAGCTGTCGTTGCCATCGCCGCCAGCCATGGTATCGGCTCCCGCGCCACCGAACAGCGTGTCATTCCCTGCGCCGCCAATGAGCGTGTCATCGCCCGCACCGCCGTCGAGCCGGTTGGCTGCCGCATTGCCGCTGAGCCGATCGTTGAAGGTCGATCCCGTCAGGTTCTCGATGCTGATCAGCCAGTCGAGGCCGGAGCCGCCGGTGGCCTGCGCGCCGGTCACGCCGAGGTTCACCGTCACCGCGCCTGTCGCTGCCCAGTAGGATACCGTGTCGGTGCCGGCGGCGCCGTTGAGGATGTTGTCGCCCGCACCCGCAACCAGCGTGTTGGCAAGGCCGTTGCCGGTCAGGAAGGCGGTCCCGGCCGCCAGAATGCGGCCATTCTCGATATTGGCGCCAAGCGTGTAGTTTCCACGCCAGCTGTTCACGATATCGATGCCGCCGGTGGCGGCATCGGCATTGGTCTCGATCACGATGTCGCCGGTGTTGTCGACGGTGTAGCTGTCGTTGCCATCGCCGCCGACCATCGTATCGGCGCCGAGGTCGCCGCTCAGCGTGTCATTGCCGCTGTTGCCATAAAGAAGGTCCGAACCCTCGCCGCCATAAACCGTGTCGTTTCCGTTGCCTCCGAAAATGCTGTCGTTGTCATTGCCGCCATTGAGAAAGTCGTTACCGTCGTTGCCTATCAGCCGATCGTTGCCGTCACTGCCCATCAGCTGGTCCGCAAAGGCGGTGCCAATGTAGTGATCGGCAATTGCGGTGCCCGCAACCGCGACCGCAGCCGTGCGGGGATCGAAGATCTGGGCGCGGATAGCAAGGCCGCTGGTGTCGGCGCCGGTCGTGCTTCCGTCGGTCCAAGTGACGATGAACCTGCCATCGGCAAGGACGGATATGGACGGGGCGGACTGGTCGCCCGTCGTGGTCGTGTTGACCAGGAACTCCGCGCCCGACGGCGTGCCGTCCGCGTCGAAGACTTGTGCCCGGATATCGCTTCCATTCGTTGCGGAACTGTTGTCCAGCCAGCAGACCACGAACCCGCCATCCGGCAGCGCAGCGGTGGTGCTCTCGTCCTGGCCTGAATTTGTCGTTGTGTTCACGACAAAGTCCGTTCCCGTCGGATTGCCTGAATCATCGTAGACCCGTCCACGGATCGAGGAGCCGCTGGTATCGGTACCCGTGCCGCTGCCATCGGTCCAGGTCACGACAAAGCCGCCGCCCAGCGCAACTACAGAAGGATTGAACTGGTTGCCGAGCGTGGTCGTGTTAATCAGAAGCTCGGCGCCCGATGGGCTTCCGTCGGAATTGAAGACCTGCCCGCGGATCGCGCCGCTATCCGTATCACCGGCTGTTTGACTGTTGTCTGTCCAGACGACGAGGAACCGGCCGCCACTGAGTGCGGTGACCGAACTTTCGGCCTGGTCAGAGGCGGTTGTGCTATTGACGGTTAGCTCGCTGCCGGTCGCGACGCCCCCGGATGTGAAATGCTGGGCGCGCACGGCCTGGCCGCTGGTGTCGCTGCCGGTCTGGCTGCTGTCCGTCCAGCTGATCACGAAGCTGCCGTCCGTCAGTTCGGCGATGGCGGGGGCAATCTGTAGATTCGTCGCCGTGGAGTTCACCACCATTTCGGCGACCGCCACACTGCCGTCCGCGTTGAAAACCCGCGCGCGGATGTCATAGCCGTCGGCGCCTGGCAGCTGGCTACCGTCGACCCAGACCACTGCGAACCGTCCTCCACTGAGGGCAATCACGCTGGAATCGGACTGATCGTTGGTCGTCGTCGCGTTGATCAGGAAAGTGGCACCAACGGGCGCCCCTGCCGCATTGAAGATCTGACCGTATATTCCGGTGTTATCCGCGTCGCTGCCGGCGGCGCTGTCATCCGTGTAAGTAACTACGAAGAAGCCGTTGTCGAGCGCAGCAACGGAAGACTGCTTCTGGTTGAAATCGGTGATTGAATTGACGAGAAACTCGGAACCAAAGGTCGGGACGGACATAAGGGCGCTCTCCAGCGGTGAGGGTCGTGCGATCTTGGCATTCTAGGCGAATGCTTAACAAATTGCGGCAAGAAAAAGGCGCGCCCGGTGAACAACCTGTGCCGGGCGCTGTTTTTGTTGCCAGGTGAAAAACGGACGCGCGCGATGCCTGAGGGCGTGACCGGCCCCGGCGGTGGTCGTGTGCGATAGCTGCGAGGGGGCCGCAGGGACCGACGATGCGCTTCGCCCGCAGGGACCACGAGGGGCAAGAAGCCACCCGCGGCCCTTCACGTCCGGGCGCGTCCTCTGCACCGGCGGCCTCGCTGCATCCATCACGATCTGGCAACGAATCGGGAATTCGTGGTGAACGTCGAGAGATCGGCGGATTGACTAGCGCAAGGTGAAATTGTACGGGGAACCGAATCTCGGCACGCGTGATGATGACCGTCGCTATGCCGCTTGTGCAGCAGTGCTCGTACTGAGGCGTTCGACCGGGGCTGAGGATGACCGATGCGCCTCGCCGATCTAGGTCTGCACAGAAGACGTTTGTACCGGGTGATGATCTTCCATGACGACACGAAACGCTACCGAGGCGCAGCCTTCCCTTGCCGCAATCAATACGCGGTATGGGATGTTCTATGTCCCTGACAATTCAGACATTATCGCGAATTCTTTGCGTGAATACGGGGAATGGGCGCAGATCGAACTGGATATGCTGTGCCAGTTCATCGCGGACGGGGATATCCTGATAGACGGCGGGGCCTGCTTCGGGACGCATGCGCGGGCGTTTTCGCAGAAAGTTGGCGTGCGCGGGGAAGTGATCTGCTTCGAGCCTTCGCCCGCGAACCGGTCGGTCCTGGAAAAGAACGTTGCGGCCGCCGCGATTCACAATATCAAGATCCGGTCCGAAGCCCTGGGCGAGCAGGCAGGGTATGGGCGGCTGATCGAGGCTCCTGATGGAAATGCTGGTGGCACGCATTTGGAGTCCGAGGCGCATGAAGGGCCGGTGGTTCTGGTTCGGCTTGATGATGCAGGGCCCAAATCTGTACAGTTTGTCAAACTTGATCTGGAAGGTGCGGAACTGGCGGCGCTGAAGGGTGCAACCCGTATCCTGGCAGAGGACAGGCCAGTCGTCTTCTGCGAAGTGCTGGGGATTCACGGCGGCAGCGATCTGTTGCGCTTCATGCAGGGGCACGGCTATTTCTGTTGCGGGATCCACTCCCCGGCCTTCAACCCGTCAAATTTCAACGGATCGGCGCGGGACATCTTCTTTGACGGGACGGAGTGCGGCCTGCTGTTCCTGCCTTCGGAAGCTGCTGACAAGTACCGCGATAGGATTGAAGCCCTTGCGCTGCCCCTGATCGAAACAGTTGACGATCTTGCGCTGTTGATGCTGCAACAGCCCCAATATAGCCGAGAGAGACTGCCTCGGGAGAGCGCCGCACGTCGGTTGCCGATGCCGCTGGCACCGATTGACGCGATGCGGGCCAACGCGGAGCTGGCCGAAATCCGGACCGTTTTGGATGCCCGCGCAGACGAGGCGAAGACCTTGACCCAGCAGCTTGCTGACAGCAGGGCCGCACTGGATGCACGCGCAGCCGAGGCGAAGACCTTGACCCAGCAGCTTGCTGACAGCAGAGCAGAGTTTCAGTCGGTCAATAGCGACTACGCTCGGCGTTTGGGTATGGCACGAACAGAGCTGGACGAGCTACACGGACTATACGAGCAATGGCGCGAACAACATGCCGCGGCGATCAAGCTCGCACGGAAAGTTCGGAAATTGCCGTTCTCCTTGTTCTTCCGCGTCAGTCGCCGCTATCGACGCTCTACCCGCAATCTGCTTCGATCCGTTAATATGCCTGACATGGCGCAGAAGAGCCTGTCGCAGTTGCGCCATATTTTTAATGCAGCGCTCGGGCGAGCCGATGCAATACCTGTGTCGGCGACGTCACTCACGCAGAACGATCGCGCTGCCAGGATCCGCACGATTACGTCCAGCATTGGCCTGGCCGTCTTGGCGCCGCCACCCGATATCCATGAAACTGTGCTCAAGGATAATGCAATTGCCGATATTCTGGCGCGCGGCCGTGAACGAGTGATCGTGAGCTTGTCTCACGACAATTACCTGGATGTCATGGGCGGCACCCAGGTCTGCATCCGGATCGAAGCCAGTCGCGCAGCGCCCGCTGGAATGGACTATCTTAACATACACCCGGTTCGCACCTGCAACGCACTGCTCCCTGAAGCCGAGGTCAACACCTCGACATATCGTTTGGTTCTGAATGGTGAAGTGCTGGGAACAGCGCGCTACGCAGACATGATCGCCGCGATCGAGAGCCGCGCTGCCACGGGACAGAAATTCCGTTTTGTGGTCCATCACCTGATGGGCCACTCTCCTGAAGCGGTTGCTCAGCTGATCGAGGCCAGCGGCGACAACCGCTGCTGCTACTGGCTGCATGATTTCTTTAGTGCCTGCCAAAGCTATACTCTGATGCGCAACGCCATTAGCTATTGTGGCGGGCCAGATCTGGCATCTCCGGCGTGTGGCGTATGTGTGTTCGGTCAGGCTCGCCCAAGGCATACCGAGCGTCTGCGGCACTTCTTTGACCGGATTGCAGTCACGGCGCTTGCACCCTCGCAGGTTGCGGCGGACATTTGGACCAGGACCTGCGGATACCGGCTGCACGATTTGATCGTACAACCGCATATGGTCCTTGAAGCGACCGAACGCGCGAAGCCATTGCCTGTGCTTGGTGGGGCCGATGATGCACCGATCAAGGTTGCCTATCTTGGGGCGCCCGTCGCGCATAAAGGTTGGAATGAGTTCGAAAGACTGGTGACTGATCACGCTCGATCCAAGCTTCTCGAGTTCCACTATTTTGGCAGCTATACAGCTGACTTGGATGTCATAAAGCACCATGTCGAGGTCTCTGCGGCACAGCCGGACGCGATGACCCGCGCGTTGGAAGCAGCGGGAATTGACCTGGTTCTGCATTTTGCCCGCTGGCCCGAGACGTTTTCCTTGACCACGGCCGAGGCGCTGGCGAGCCAGGCCTACGTTGTTACGCAGTCGCAGTCTGGCAATGTCGCCGCATTGGTACAGTCCACCGGAAGGGGCGCGGTCCTGGAATCCGAAGAGGCGCTGGCCTCTTGGCTCTACTCGGCAGACTGCCGTGATCTGGTCCTGCAGGCCCGAGAGCGGCGGCGTAGCGAAGTGCTGGACGTGCATTACAGCGAAATGGCAATCCCCGCGCTCACAGGTTTGTATCTTCCATGACCGTCCACGCCTTCACCAGTTTTTCCTACAGCTACCTGAACCGCGCCCGCGTATTGGCCAGCAGCCTGCGCCGCCAGCACCCTGACTGGATTATCTGGGCCGTCATCACGGACCACCCACCCGAGGGGTTCAATTTCGATATCTCGAACGAGGAATTCGACAGGGTCATTACCGCCGAGCAATTGCTTGGTGAGGCCGTCGAACCCTGGCTCTTCCGTTACGACATCGTGGAGGCTTGCACTGCCGTCAAGGGCCGGGCGATCATGCATATCATGGATCAACCGGACGCGGAAAAGGTCGTCTATTTCGATCCGGACATTGCGGTTTTTGGCTCGATGAAACCGGTAATAGATCTTCTGGACGATTGGTCTATTGTACTGACCCCGCATCAGACCACACCCGAAACAGAGGAAATAGCGATCCGCGACAACGAGATCACGTCGTTGCACTATGGAACGTATAACCTCGGCTTCCTGGCCTTGCGCAACGATGGAGAAGCAAGGGCCTTTGCCGAGTGGTGGACCGCGCGACTGGATTCCTGGTGTGTCGATCGACTGGATATCGGCGTATTTGTTGATCAGAAATGGTGCAATCTCATCCCGTGCTATTTCGATAGTGTAAAAGTCTTGCGAGACCCGGGCTATAATGTTGCCAGCTGGAACCTCAGTCATCGGAAGATTTCGATACCCTTGGACGGTTCTATTCTGGTCAATGGCGCGCCATTGCGATTCTACCATTTTACCAAGCTCGGCCCGATCGGCGACACGATGACCGAACGCTATGCGAAAGACAACTTTGAGGTCTATGAGATCTGGGCCTGGTACCGGCGCGAGGTAGAACGTTTCACCGACCCGAGGATTCCGTCGGGTTGGTGGTATTATGGCGTCTTCAGGGATGGAACGGCGATACCCAAGGCAGCGCGCGAATTATTCAGGCAAAGGCTGGATCTACAAGAGGCCTTCCCGAATCCTTACGAGACGGACTTCCGGAGATGGCTCGTCAAACATACCGATCTGATGACCCTTGCCTGAAAAAGTATGTGGGAGACGCCTTCCCTCGAGGAGGACTCATCGAGAAGAGTGGAATGAATTCGTGAAGGGAATCTCATGAACAATGACACGCCCAAAAAGGTCTTCGTGCTGGGTGACTCCAGAACCGGGACCACGTCCATACATAAGTTTCTTCTCGCGGCGGGCTACCGGTCCATCCACTATTACTTTAAAGAAAGTGGCGTAAGTCAGAATCCGGGCGCCGAGCAACCGATCGAGATCGGCATGGCTGAAAACTGGCAGCGTCTGAGGGACTTCATTGACACGTCTGATTATGATGCGTTCTCCGACTACCCGACGAGAAGCTATTACAAGGAATTGATAGAAACCTACCCCGATGCCTTCTTTATACTTTCAAGCCGTGAAAGTCTTAATGTCTGGCAACGCAGCATGACGGAGTTCATGACAAAGTTCGGCTTTAAGCTCGATATTCCGAGGCTGTCAGAAATCCATGTTTCACTGAACGAGAGAATTCGACGACTGGCTTCCGCCAAAGGGGTGCGGTTCCTTGAAATCAATATCGACAACAGCAGCCGAGAGAATTCACTCATTCTCTCCAAGTTCCTGGGCCTCGAGGAGACCATTCAATTGGGGCGCGAGAATGCCAGTAAATCCTATGATTTGCGCCTGTGGTCGTCCAGATCCACAATGTTCGACATGACTGATGGCGATGTCATCACCTATGCCGAAAGATGCTGCGCGCCTCACAAGGGGATGTTGAGCGAGTATGGCTGGGTTTTTCTGGTCAATGATAGTTCTGATTTCTTGGAATACTTGTATGGCAAGAAAAAGTGGACTGAAGAGCAATTGGGGCGCGCGATCGAGACACTGAAAGCTCGGCGCACAGCGTTGAATCAGAGCGGCCGACAGTACCTAAAGTTCGTGATACCGGAGAAGTCGGCTGTTTATCCGGAATACCTACCAAAGATTTTCCGCGGAATGCAAATTGATGAAGGGCGACCTGCACAGAGAGTCATGGACGCAGGGGTGCCGGGCTACAGCTACCTTGCGGATGTATTTCGCGATGCTAAATCGCTTGGATTCCTTTACTTCAAGGGCGACAGTCACACGAACTGGCTCGGCGCTTTCTTGGCATATCTGCATATTGCCGAGCATCTGAATGCGAGTCTGGCTGACGGAAAGAAGAAGACTCCGATAAGCTTGTCGCAGTTGACGCCTAAACTCGCCGGATATGAGGGGGATATTGCCAGCCAAATGCCTGAGGATCAGGCGCGCATCGTTAAGACGACATGGAAGCCGATATCTCCCGGGAAGCCCTTCGAGTACACAGTTTGTTACGAGCTTCCGGATGACCTACGCAGCGCTCGGAGGGTTGCCGGTGATGTGGAGTATGAGAACAATCTCGGCGAAAGGCCGCTTTTTGTATTCGAGAACGATAACGCGAATTTGCCCAGAGCGGTGATCTTCCGTGATTCGACATCGGATTTCATTGTGCCGCTCTTGGCGGAGCACTTTTCGCGAAGCGTTTTTATTTGGCACAAGGGGCAAGTCTACGAAGACATAATAGAACGGGAGAAGCCGGACGTCGTCTTGCATATTATGGCCGAACGATTCTTTACCGAGTACAAGGCATTTCCAGCCTTGTCGAAGGTTCTTCCCACCGGTTCCGGCCCGACGTCATGATGACGACCGGCGGCGCCAGAGGCGGATCGACGCCATACTGATGCAGCCGAGTGGGCTTTCGGCGGTCTTGTCGTAGCGGGGCGGGGACGCGGCGGGCATTCTTCAGCTTGTTGCATCAGCGCCCGACCAAGATCCGCGGCCGGTAGAGGGCGCGATCGACGGCCACGCGCCGCCTGCTGGTCTTTCGCATCCGGATGACCGGCACGACAGTGCGCGTCGCCATGGTGTTGCGGCCGTTGTCAGCCTTATGGGCCCGGTCGGCGAACAGGACGGAAGGCGCGGGCAGGCTGTTGACCATGACCAGATCGATACAAGGACAGTCTGCTGCCTGTCGCGGCGCGATCTCTGGTCTCCTGGGCGGGTCTGCGCCCCTGGCGCGGAGTTCCCCTTTTGCGGACGCTGGCTGATGTTGGGCGCGGCCCACCTTCGCTGGTGCGCTTGAACCAGTGGTGCGGTGGGTCGGGGTTTGTCCGCTACTTCCGCGCGAAATCGTCATCGATCCGGACGATATCGTCCTCGCGGAGTTCGGTGCCGAATTGCACTTCGACGAAGACCAGTGGCGCGTCGCCGTCATTGGCGATTCTGTGTTTGATCTCTTTCGGAATGTAGATGTGGCTGCCGCGATCCACCCGGATCGTGTCCCCGCCGATGGTGACCTTGCCACGGCCTGCGACCACGACCCAATGCTCGGACCGGTGGTTGTGATACTGCAGCGACAGGCGCGCGCCCGGATTGACGTCGATCCGCTTCACGACATAGCCGGGATCGGTCTGCACCACCTGCCAGCGGCCCCACGGGCGGATTTCGGCCTGTCCGGCGCGGTAGGTTATCTCGGTCATTCATGGGTCTCCTGTTCATGTATGCGGGTCGCAACGATTGGTGCCAGAGCAGCCGCGGTCGCCGGTTTGGGTACCATCGCGATCCGCGCACCAAACCGGTGGAGCAGCGGATGATCCGGGGGCACATGCCCGGAAACGACGATGGCCTGCGCACTGGACGAGCGCTTGAGGAACGTTTCGGCCAGTTCCCAACCGGAGTGTCCCGCCTCGAGATTGAGGTCGGTGACAAGAAGGTCCGGTGTTTCGCCAGCCTCGAGCAGGTCGAGCGCTTGACGGTAGCTCGACGCCATTTCGGTCTGGCAGCCAAGCGACGTCATCGCGCGCGCTGTTGCCTTCAGTGCGGCAGGTTCGTCGTCGACGGCAAGACACAGCCGGTTCCTCCCCACCATCGGCACGGGCGCCTCCCCCGCAACGATCGGCAGATAGAGCGCGACCGAGGTGCCTTCGCCCGGCGCCGAGGTGATCTGGATATCTCCGTCCGACTGGCGGATGAAACCGTAGACCGTCGACAGGCCGAGCCCGGTGCCGGTGCCATCGGCACGCGCCGTGTAGAACGGCTCCATCGCATGGCGCAGAACCTCGGGCGCCATGCCTGGTCCGTCATCCCGCACAGTGATCCGGGCGCAAGCGCTGTCGGTTTCGCTCAGGCTGACGCAGACCTGCCCCTGACCTTGGATCGCCTGGTTGGCATTCAGGCAGAGGTTCAGGATGGCACTTTCCAGCTGCCCGGGGTCGACGCGGACGTGAAGCGGTGCCTTGGCCGGGTGAACCGTCAGCGTCACCTCGTCGCGCATGGCAAAGCCGATCAGATCTGTCAGCCCTTCCATCAAACCGTTCAGCTCGACGATCTCGGGCTCCAGATGCTGCTTGCGGGCGAAGACCAGAAGCCGCTGGGTCAGCGCGATGCCAATGTCCACGGCATCGCGGATCCGGTTGCGAACAGCATCGCCTTCGCCACTCGGGTCCGGTTTCCAGAGCTGGAGCGACCCGGCTATGGTCGACAGGATATTGCCGAAATCATGCGCCACCTCGCCTGTTACCTTGCCAAGGCTCTCGATGCGCTGGATCTGGGCGAGGCGCTCATCGATCCGGCGCTTTTCGGTCGCATCCGCGAAAAGCCAGACCGATCCGCCAGCGGGAAGCGAGTTGCGCCGCGCCTCGACGACGAATCCGTCGGCGCTTTGCCAATCGCCATCGCCCGCCCCTTCGAGGGACGAGGCCACACGCAGTTCGTCAATCACCGGGCGCCGGGAAAGGATGGCGGGATCAATGCGCAGCACGCGCGGCAGGCTCGGGTTGGCGACCAGCAACCGGCCGTCCTCGCCCATGATGGCGACGCCGTCGCTGATATTGCCGAACACCCGTTCGAAAAGCGCATTCTTCCGGGCAAGCTGACGGTTGGAGCGGTCGAGCCGCAGGGCATTGGCGCGGAAGGTGCGGAAGGCGTGGAAGAGCTTGCCGATTTCGTCGCCGGACCCCTCTCCGCGCGGCAGACGGCTGGTACGGTCCCCAGAGGCGAGCCGCATCATCGCATCTGAAATCGCGGCAAGATTGCCCGTGACGTAGCCTGAAACGAAAAGCGCCGCCACCACGGCAATCGCGACGCTGGTCAGGGCCGCGCCGATCACGGCAAGACGCGCCACGGCAATTGTCGACGACGTGGCGTTTCGTTCCTGCGACAGCTTTGCCTCTGCCGCCGCGACGACATCGGCACTTGTTTCGCTCAGCGCTTCAGTTGCGCGACGGATGCGGAAAAGCGCATTCTGCCCGGCGAGACGCTCGCTAAGCTCGAGGCGTCTTGTCGTGAACAGTCCCTCGGGGCCGGATACGAGGCTGATGACAAGACTGAGTGCGTCTTGCTGGGCCGGATCAAGCAGATCCGGCTTCACTGCGGCCATCTGCTGATGGTATTCGCGCTGGAACTCGCCGGCGGCGATCAGGCTTTCGGCCCGGCCCGCACCGATGACGGCACTTGCAAGCCTTTGCAGTTGCAGCCAGCCGCGCCGGACCGCAAGCGGCGCTCCTGGATCGGCGGTCGCAAGGGCCACCCTGCGCTCCAGCAGCGACAGTGCAGCCACCTGCCTGAGGCCCTGTTCGCGCGCTTCGGTCATCCGGCCGGTCGCCGCCACGAGATCCCCGACAGCGATGTCCATTGCGGCAACCGCGCCCGATACGTCGCCTTTTCCGCCCGACATACTGCGTATTTCCGCAATCGTCCGGCTGATCGCCTCGGCCTCTTGCCGGACACGGATCAGCGAGGGGAGATTGAGAAGATAAGGGGCCGAGGCTGCCAGACCCGCGGAACGACGCGACAGCTCCAGCGCATTGGCGACTTCGGTCAGCGTATCGCGGTGCAGGGCCTCAAGCCGCGCCTCGGCCCGCGCCAGCGCGATCATCGCGACAATGCCGACGATCAGGGTCGATGCCGCCAGTGCAGCAAGCGCAGTCCAGAGCCTGCCACGCACGCTCCAACGAGGCGCCGCGGCCCTCATCCTTCCTCCGAACCAAGGGCGAAAAGATAGCCCTGCCCGCGCCGCGTCTGCAGATGGACGGGTTTTGACGGAACAGGTTCGATCTTGCGCCTGAGCCTCAGGATCAGCACGTCGATCGTGCGGTCGACATAGCTCGACAGATCGCTGCCCAACTCTTGCAGAAGCTCTGTGCGCGGGATCACCCGGTCTGGATGGCGCAGGAAGTATTCCAGAAGGCGGTATTCGCCGTTTGTCAGCGCGATCTCATCGCCTTCAGCGTCAAGGAGCTCGCGTTTCTGCAGGTCAAGGCGCAAATCTCCGAAACGGATGGCGGCGTCTGAAACAGGCCTCGGTGCCGTCATGCGGCCAGTGCGGCGAAGTACGGCGCGGATACGGGCAATCAGTTCGCGCGGGTTGAAGGGCTTCATCACATAATCGTCCGCGCCGACCTCCAACCCGATGATCTTGTCGATCTCGTCGCCCCGCCCGGTCAGCATGATGATCGGCAGATTTCCCCTCGCGCGCAGGTCCATCGCCAGCGACAGACCGCTTTCGCCGTTAAGCTTGAGGTCGATCAGCGCCATGTCCAGCCCATCCGCCCCATGTGCCCCGAAGGCGGCGATCCCTTCGAACGCGTGCGCCTCGAACCCGTTCTCGGTCAGAAGCGCCGCAACGGTTTCACGCATGTTGGCGTCATCGTCGATGACGGCAATCACAGGGGTCTGGCTGTCGGTCTCGGCCATCGGCGTTACGGGTCTTGTCCGGTTTTACAGGACTATGGCACGGTTTTGCCGACCCTACCTTCGGTTTTTGGTTTGCTTTGTTAAGTGGCAAACGCGCAGCCTGTAACATTGTTAACCGTTTCGCCGCCTCGTGTTAGCACTGTTTACCAAGCCCTGCTCGCCTACCGGAGCGTCTGTTTCGCATCATGACCGCACCGGCCGCAGACCCGTCCAGAGGAGACTTGCGGTGCGAACCCAAGGGAGGAACATGTGAACAAATTCTCTTCGATCAGCCTTGCGGCTGTGCTGGCCGTTCTGGCCGCCCCCGCCTTTGCCGATGAACTGAACGTCGTCTGTTCGAACGAACAGGATTGGTGCGATCTGATGGCCTCGAATTTCGAGGCGGCGACCGGTATCGACGTCGCCATGGTCCGCAAATCGACGGGTGAAACACTGGCGCAGGTGCGTGCAGAGGCGGGCAATCCAAAGATCGACGTCTGGTGGGGAGGCACGGGCGATCCGCATCTGATCGCTGCGGCTGAGGATCTGACCGAGGCGTCGGGTGCCGACACGTCGGCGCTTTTGCCCTGGGCGGTGAACATCGCCGAGATCTCCGGCGGCAAGACCATCGGCATCCATGCCGGGGCGCTGGGGATTGCCTATAACGCCGACATTCTCGCCGAAAAGGGCCTGAAGGCTCCGGCCTGCTGGAAGGATCTGGCCGATCCCGCCTACAAGGGCGAGATTCAGGTCGCCAATCCGAATTCATCGGGCACGGCCTATACCGAACTCGCGACCCTCACCCAGCTTTTCGGCGAGGATGAGGCTTTCAAGCTTCTGGCCGAGATCGGGGCCAATGTGAACCAGTACACCAAGTCGGGTTCAGCCCCGTCCAAGGCGGCGGCGCGCGGCGAGACCACGATTTCCATCGGTTTCATGCATGACATGGTGAACCTGCGGAAGGCGGGTTTCCCGCTGGAGATCGTCGCCCCCTGCGAGGGGACCGGTTACGAGGTTGGTGGTGTTTCCGTGATCAAGGGGGCCAAGAACCCCGAGGCCGCGAAGAAATGGGTCGATTTCGTCCTTACTGCCGAGGCGCAGCAGGCCGGTCTTCAGGTCGGCGTCTACAATGTCCCCTCGAATTCCGGCGCGTCGCTTGACCCGGATTCGCCCGACCTCTCCTCGATCAAGCTGATCGACTACGATTTCGCCACCTATGGCGCATCGGACACCCGCGAGCGGCTTCTGGCGCGCTGGGAAGCCGAGGTGAAGGGCGCTGGCGGGGCGGTCGAAGAGTAAGCGCGGAAGCGGGTCGCATCGGCGGCCCGCCTTTCCCGGTGCGGGACAATCAAGGATAGCGAACGATGAAGCGGACGGCGGGGCTCTGGCTCCTGATCGGGCTTGCGGGCTATGCGCTCCTGCCCTGGTATATGGTGTCGGGCGGGGTTTTCAGCCTCGGCTGGATGAACGAAATGACCGGTACGGGGGCTGCTCCCGCCCTTTTGCAGGTCGTTCTCCATGGTAAATGGTGGCTGTCCGGTCCGCTTCCGGCCTTCGCCGCCGCCGCGCTGGTGCTTGCGCTTGTGCATGGGCAGACAGCCATGGCACGCGGGCTCATCATCGCGGCGGCGGCGGGGCTCGGATTTTTGATTGCCGAGGCGCTCCTGATCCCCGGTACGGCTGCACGGTTCGGCTGGATCGCGGGCGAGGGTCAGCCCGGCATGGGGGCCGGGGCTTTCGTCACCGCGCTCGGGCTCCTCATGATCCTGACCACCGGTATTTCCGGCCTTGGCCGGGGGCGGGGCGACGCGTTCGTGACCGGCCTGATCGGCCTGATCGTGGCACTGGTCGCGACCTTCGTATTCTACCCCGTCGCCCATGTCCTGATCCGCGCCTTCGAGATGAAAGGCGGCGCGGGGTATGGCATCTCGGAATTCTTCGGCCGTTTCTTTTCTGCCGACCTCTGGGGGCTTGGCTGCCTGACCGGCGCCGAATGCGGCCCGGCCATCAATTCGCTGATCCTGGCTGTGATGACCGGGGCGGGGACGACCGCGCTCGGCCTTGCCTTCGCGCTGATCTTCACCCGGACCGGGTTCCGGGCCAAGCCGCTCTTGCGGGTCCTGACCATCATCCCGATCATCACGCCGCCCTTCGTCATCGGCCTTGCCCTGATCCTTCTCTTCGGTCGCGCGGGCACGGTCACCGAATTCTTCGCCGACGCCTTTGGCTGGGAAAAGACCCGCTGGCTTTACGGCTTCGGCGGCATCTACCTCGCGCAGATGCTGTCCTTCACCCCCATCGCCTTTCTCGTCCTGATCGGCGTGGTCGAAGGCGTCAGCCCCTCGATGGAGGAGGCGAGCCAGACGCTCGACGCAGACCGCTGGCAGACCTTCCGCTATGTCTCGCTGCCATTGATGCGGCCGGGGCTGGCCAATGCCTTCCTTCTTGGCTTCATCGAAAGCCTTGCCGATTTCGGCAACCCGCTGGTGCTGGGCGGCAATTTCAACGTGCTGTCGACCGAGATTTATTTTGCCATCGTCGGCGCGGTCGCCGACCCTGCCAAAGCTGCCATCCTGTCGATCGCACTTCTGGTCATGACGCTTGGCGCCTTCCTGATCCAGCGCCGCTGGGTCGGCAAGAAGTCCTACGCGACCGTCACCGGCAAGGCGGATTCCGGGCGCCATGCCGCGCTCAACCCGGCGCTCCGCTGGGCCTGCTACCTGACCGCGCTGCCCTGGGCCGCCTTCACCGCCGCGATCTATTCGATGATCGTCTTCGGGTCCTTCGTGAAGCTCTGGGGCTATGACCATTCTTTCACGCTGGAGCATTACATCCGCGCCTTTTCGGTCTCGTTCGCCAACGGCGTCCGCTTTACCGGCTCGGCCTGGGACAGCTATTTCACCACGCTGACCATCGCCGGCATTTCGGCCCCGCTGACGGCATTCGTCGGCCTTGCCACGGCCTATCTTCTCGTGCGCCAGAAATTCGCGGGCAAAGAGGCGTTTGAGTTCTCGACCATGCTCTCTTTCGCGATCCCCGGCACGGTGATCGGCGTCGCCTATGTCATGGCCTTCAACTTCCCGCCGATCGAGCTGACGGGAACCTCGGTCATCCTCATCCTCGTCTTCGTCTTCCGCAACATGCCGGTCGGCGTGCGGGGCGGCATCGCCGCCATGTCGCAGCTGGATCGCAGCCTCGACGAGGCCTCGCTCATGCTGGGCGCGAACAGCTTCACCACCGCCCGCCGGGTCATCGCGCCGCTTCTGGGCCCCGCGATCCTGGCCGCGCTGACCTACAGTTTTGTCCGCGCCATCACCTCGGTTTCGGCCGTCATCTTCCTTGTCTCGGCGCGGCACAAC
This sequence comes from Frigidibacter sp. SD6-1, assembly GCF_030143255.1. Lineage (GTDB taxonomy): Bacteria > Pseudomonadota > Alphaproteobacteria > Rhodobacterales > Rhodobacteraceae > TMP-24. The sequence continues at coordinate 15,214 of NZ_JARJNR010000005.1, read as the reverse complement.
ATGGCGACATCCTTCATCGTCGGCCGCGTCGAAAACGGCGAATTCGGCTTTGCCATCGCCTATTCGGCGGTGCTGATCCTGACGATGCTCGCCGCAATCCTCATCCTTCAACTTCTCATCGGCAAACGCCGCCTGCGCCGGGCGGATCGTGTCGAAGCCTGATCATCGGAGACCCCAGATGCTGAACAAGACCCAAAAAGGCTCCGTCCGTTTCGAAGACGTGGTGAAACGCTTCGGCGAGGTGACGGCGCTGAAACCGCTCAACCTCGACATTGCCCCCGGCACTCTGGTCACCCTTCTCGGGCCTTCGGGCTGCGGCAAGACCACGACGCTCAGGCTGATCGCGGGGCTGGAAAGCGCGACCGAGGGCCGCATCCTGATCGGCGGGCATGATGTGACACATCTGTCGGCGACCTATCGCAAGGTCTCGATGGTGTTTCAGTCCTATGCGCTCTTTCCCCATATGACGGTGATCGAAAACGTGGCCTACGGCCTGACCGTCAAGCGGATGCCAAAGGCCGAGGCCCATGCCCGCGCCGAAGAGGGGCTGGAGATGGTCGGCCTTGCCGGTTTCGGTAAACGCCTGCCATCGGAACTCTCTGGCGGTCAGCAGCAGCGCGTGGCCGTCGCCCGCGCCATCGTGCTGGAACCCGAGGTGCTGCTGCTGGACGAACCCCTGTCGAACCTCGACGCGAAACTCCGCCGCCATGTGCGCGAGGAAATCCGCCAGATCCAGCAGCGGCTGGGCCTGACGGCGGTCTATGTCACCCATGACCAGGAAGAGGCGATGGCGGTCTCCGACCGGATCATCGTGATGAAGAATGCCGAGATCGCTCAGGAAGGCACACCGCGCGACCTCTACGAACGCCCGGCAAGCGCGTTCATCGCCGACTTCATCGGCGACGCGAACCTCTTGCCCTGCGAGGTGACAGAGCACAGCGACGGTGGAACGATCATCCGATTGGGCGAAGAGATCGTGACGCTTCCAGCCGCGACGGCGCCGATCGGAATGGCGTCGCTGGTTCTGCGGCCCCATCAGGTGCGCATTTCACGCACGCCCGAACCCGGCAGCTTTGCCGCAGAGGTCAGCTATGCCGCCTATCTGGGAAACCAGATCCAGTACACGCTCGCGAGCGAGCTGGGAGAGGTCTTCGCCGTCCTGCCACCACACGCCGAACCGTTTCGCACGGGCGACAGCGTATTTGTCGTTGTCCCGGCTGCGAAGGCGGGACTTGTAACAGCCTAGCGGACCATCGGCTCAGAAGGGATTGGTCGTACTCGCGCCCTCGCACAACTGCAGGCATCGAGAAACCTCCCCTCGGGCCAGGCCGCGCGCGCGTGATAGGCGCCTGTGACAGTGGGGTCGAGAACGGTCGCGGGTTTTCGAGGCCGGCAGGTTGCCCGCATCCGCCGCATCGACAAGGCCGAATGTCGATGTCTGACAGATCGGCATCGTGTGCGAAAAGTGACGGTCATCATGCTCTGCGACATGGCTGAGAAGGGTACTGGTACCTGAGTTCGGTCGCATGGGCAGCCGCGCTTTCCGTGCTTGTTTGGCAAGATTACGCTTGACTCGCCGGAGTTGATGTACTTTTGGTAATTACTAAAACATTTGTCAATGCGATCGCGAAGCGGGAGAGCGTTATCAAGATCAAGGTGAGGGCTGTTTGACGAAATCACATTGGCGCTGGAACCCGAACTGGCGGGCGAGGTGCTCGATGCGGTGCGCGAGCTGAAGTCCGCAGGCATGACGATGGTCATGGCCACCCATGAAATGGGCTTTACCCGGGAGGCGGCCGACAAGATCTGCTTCCTCGACAAGGGAACGATCGTCGAAGCGGGTCCGCCAGAGGCGATCTTTTCGGCACCCGCGCATGGCAGAACCAAACAATTCCTGCGCCGCGCTCCTTGAACCCCGGTAGAGTTTGACAATCCTGATAGATGACCAGGGAGGACATCGTTTGCTGACGAACGCCCGAACGACCGAGGACGTGGCGCTGGGGATCCGGCGCCGGGTCTTCGAACATACGATCCGCAACAATGGCGGTTATCTTTCACAGGCCTGCTCGGCGGCCGAGCAGCTGGCCTGGCTCTATAACGAGGAACTGAAGCTTGGTGCGCCGACCTTGCCGATGATCCCCAGGCCCTTCGCCGGTGTGCCGTCGGCGTCCAACTCCGATTACCACACCGGGGCTGGCTATAACGGCCCCGCGGCTCCGGAGTTCGACCGGTTGTTCATTGCCCCTGCCCATTATGCTCTGGTCGCCTATGCGACCCTGATCGAGGTTGGCCGTATGGCGCCCGAGGGGCTGGAGATGTTCAATCAGGACGGCTCGTCGGTCGAGATGATCGGGGCGGAACACAGCCCGGGCATGGAGGTGCATAACGGCACGCTTGGCATCGGGCTTTCGACCGGCGCGGGGCTGGCCTGGGGCCGCAAGCGCCGGGCCGAGCCGGGGCGGACCTGGGTTTTCATGTCCGACGGCGAGGTGCAGGAAGGCCAGACCTGGGAGGCGGTTCAGGCCGCCGTTCATCACGGGATCGACAATCTTCTCGCGATCATGGACGTCAACGATCAGCAATGCGATGGCGCAATGTCCTCGGTGATGGAGGTCGGCGATATCGCCGCCAAGTTCCGCTGCTTCGGTGCCGCCTGCGCCGAGATCGACGGCCACGACCTGACCGCGATGCGCGATGCGGTACGCGAACCGCATGAAGGCCGCCCGCTGATCATCCTCGCCCGCACCTCGCCCTTCCATGCGATGAGCGCCCTACAGGAACGGTTCCCGCGCCTGCATTATGTGCGGTTCAAGTCCGAGGAGGAACGAGCCCGCATGAACCTGTCCATCGCCGCCGAGCTTGGCGTCGATCCGATCGACGACCGGCACTGAGAGGGTCTGAGCATGGTTGAAATGGTAAACCGGCCCTACGCCCGCGCGTTCGAAGCCTATGCGGCGGGCAACCCCGATATCCTCTGCCTGTCGGCTGACCTGACCTCGTCCTGCGAGGTGGACGGGTTTCGCGACCGGCACCCCGATCAGTTCCTGTCGATGGGCATGGCCGAGCAGAACATGATGAGTTTCGCGGGCGGGCTGGCGCTGGCGGGGTTCAGGCCCTTCATTCACACGTTTGGCGTCTTCATGTATCGCAGGCCCTATGACCAGCTCATGGCCTCGGTCGCCTATCCGCGCCGCAAGGTGCGCCTGATGGGCTTTCTGCCCGGCATCACGACGCCCGGCGGCATGACCCATCAGGCCATCGAGGATATCGCGGTGATGCGCTCGATCCCCAATATGTCGATCCTTGAAACCGGCGACGCGACCGAGGTCGAAAGCATCTGCGAGGCCGCCGACAGCATCGACGGCCCGGTCTGGTGCCGCATCCTGCGCGGCTCGGTGCCGCGGCTGTTCGACACGCCGATCCGGGTGGGCGAGATGCGGGTCCTGTCGGAAGGCAGCGACATCCTTGTCGTGACGTCCGGCATCACCACCGAAGAGGCCTTGCGTGCCCGTGTGGCGCTGTCGCGCGCGGGTCTTTCGATCCGCCATCTGCACCTGCACACGATCAAGCCGTTCGACGCGGCCCAGCTTCTCGATCACATCGGGTCGGTCCGCCACGGCGTCGTGACACTGGAAAACCATGTGACCGAAGGCGGCATCGGCAGCCTGGTCGCCGAGACGATGGCCGATGCCGGGGTGGGAAAGCGCCTGATCCGGCTGGGGCTGAAGGACACCTACGCCCATGGCGGTTCCCGCCCCTATCTGATGCGCTACTACGACCTTGACGCTTTGGCGCTGGTGCGGGGGATCGAGGGGCTTGTGGGGCAGGATTTCGGAATTGCCGAAGAGCATCTAGACGCCGCCCGCGTGGAGGATGTCCATTCCCTCGTCAAGGCCGAGGCGCTTTGATGGGAGCGCGCTTCACAGTCACCTACCGGCTCTTCGCCCGCTCCCGCGAAGACGCCCGGGCGCGCGCGGAGGGCATCGCTCTTGAACAGACCGTAGAGGTCCCGCGCGACGTCGTTTCCCCCGGCTATGTCGAGGATGAGATCCTTGGACGTGTGACCGGGCTTGAGGCAGAGCCCGATGGCGCCACCTGGCTTGCGCGGATCAGCTATTCGTCTGACGCGGTCGGGAATGAGCTGACACAATATATCAACGTGATCTTCGGCAATTCCTCGATCCAGAAGGGCATCAAGGTGGTGGGGATCGAGCCGGGGGCGGAGATGGAGCGCCGCTTTCCCGGTGCGCGGTTCGGCGCGTCGGGCATCCGGGCCCTGACCGGGCGGCAGTCGGGCGGTTTCGTCTGCCCGGTGATCAAGCCGCAGGGCTCTGACACGGCGCATTTCGCCCGGCTCTGCCATGCAACGGCGCGCGCAGGCGCGGATATCGTGAAAGAGGATCACGGCCTTGCCAACCAGCCCGCCGCCCCTTTCCGCGACCGTATCCCGGCCTGCGCCGACGCGGTGGCGCGCGCCAATGCCGAGCGCCAGGCCAGGGGCGACACGACGCGCGCGCTCTATTTTCCCTCCATTCTCGGCCACGGCGACCGGGTGCGGGAGGACGCGTTCTTCGCCAAGGAGGCCGGCGCCGACGGGGTCCTGATCATCCCCGGCATCCTTGGCTTCGACACGATGAACCGGCTTGCGCAGGACGAAGGCTTCGGCCTGCCGATCATGGCCCACCCGGCGCATCTTGGTCCCTATGTGTTGTCGCCCGATACCGGTTACAGCCACGGGATGATGTTTGGCACGATGATGCGGATCGCCGGGGCCGATATCTCCGTCTTTCCCAATCACGGAGGCCGCTTCGGTTTTTCCGAAGCCGAATGTGCCGGGATCGTCGCGGATTGCCGTGACGGGAATGGCCCCGGCCGCCCGATCCTGCCCAGCCCCGGCGGCGGGATGAGCATGGACCGTTTGCCCGACATGATGCGGCTTTACGGGCCCGATTGCGTCTACCTCCTCGGCGGCTCGCTCCTGCGCTATGGCGACAGGATCGGCGACGCCATCCGCGACATGCGCGCCGCCCTTGATACCGGCGCCTGAAGAACGCCATGCCGCCCGACAGCACCGCAGTTTTCGCGATCTGCGCCGCAGTCATGCCGAAGGTTGCGGGCCATCAGCTCGCCTGATCAGGGTCCATGAGGTCGCGGCCGAGATCGGCCGCGACCGAAGTGGTCACGACCAGATGGCTGACATGACCCCCGGCAATCGCCGCTTTCAGTGCAGGCACCTTGTCTCTAGCCGAAACAAGGCAAAGCCGTTTCTCGATCCGGCGGAAATCGTCCAGCTCCATCGCCACGAGCCGACGATTGTACGAACAGTCGATTTCAGCGCCGTCAGCGCCGATCATGCGGGCATTGACCTGCGCGACGGCGCCTCGCGACATCAGCAGCAAGAGTTCTTCGGGCGACACCGCGCCGCTTTTCACGACGTGGCTTTCGGGTCCGCAGCTTCCGACCGAAAACAGGGCCAGATCGCAGTCGCGAAGCCGTTCCAGCTGATGCCTGACCGTATCTTCCTGCCTGATCGCGGTTGCAAGCTCCTCCGAGGACAGCACCAGAGGCGCATAGAGGTTCTCGCCAAAGGCCCAAAGGCGGCGCGCCATTTCAAGCGTGCAATAGTCGGGCCGGTACTGGAACGAGGTGCCGAGGTTGCCGCACATCTGGACGATCGACAGGCCGGGGACTTCGGTCATCGGCAGGGCATCGACCATGGCGAACACGGTTTCGCCCCAGGCCAGCCCCATCAGGCTGTCGGGCTGGACGAGGTCGAGAAGGACCATGCCGGCGGCCTGGGAAAAATTCACCTCGGGCCCATCGCTTCCGTCCGGGACGACCCAGACCATCTTGAGGCCAAGCCCGTCTTCCAGCCGCCGTGCGAGCACGTCATCCCGGAACAAACCAGCCGGAACGCGGATCGTCACCGCACCGATATCGCGGGCGCGCTTGAGGTAATTGATGACGGTCGCGCGGGACAGCCCTAGCGCTTCGGCAATGTCCTCCTGCCGCATGCCCTGGATATGATAGAACCATGCCGCTTTATGGATGACATGTTCCTGGGGTGCACGCATGGACAACCTCGCCTGTTTGTTCCGTTATGTCGGCGATGCGGGACAACATCAATGTGCTTGCATCAAATGCAACATTTGTTATTAACAATAACATTAGTCACAAATGCGGGCGAAGATGCAACGGAACGCTTTGGACAGGGCAGTCGACCATATTCGAGGCGTTTTCCCGGCCCGGCCTGAAATTGCGCTTGTGCTTGGGTCAGGTCTCGGTCCGCTTGCGGACCGCATTGAGGGGCCGCGCATTCCTTACGGCGATATCCCGGGCTTTCCGGTCTCGACCGCGCCGGGCCATGCGGGGCGTCTGTGTCTGGGGCAGCTTTTCGGGCGCACGGTGGTCGCCATGCAGGGCCGCGTCCATATGTATGAGGGCTACTCCCCGGCCGAGGTGGTGTTCCCGACACGGGTGATGGCGGCGCTCGGGGCGCGGACGGCGGTCTTTACCAATGCGGCGGGCGGCATCGGCGCCGGGTATTCTGTGGGTGAACTGGTGCTGATCGAGGATCACCTGTCGCTGGCCATGGCCGCCGGGATGGACCCGACGCGGGGTCCGCAGGACGACGCGCCGGGGCCGCGCTTCACCTCGCTCAACAAGGCCTATGACCCGGAGCTTCTGGCGCTGGCCGAGCGGCTGGAACCCGGGCTGAAGCGGGCGGTCTATGCCCACAATGTCGGGCCGAGCTTCGAGCCCCCGGCACTGATCCGGTTCTTCGCGGCGATGGGCTGCGGCCTTGTCGGCATGTCGACCGTGCCCGAAGTGATCGCCGCGCGGCAGGCGGGCCAGAGGGTATTGGCGCTTTCGGCCGTGACGAACATCGCGGTTGCGGACGTGTCGGACGCGCATGTCACGAACGAAGACGAGGTTTGGGAGGCGGTAAAGATCGCCCAGCCCAGGCTTCTTTCGTTGATGGAACGGCTGATCCCGGCGTTGCCGAAGGACATGACATGACCGGATTTCCCGAAAAGGCCGACCTGATCATTCGCGGCGGCCATGTGCTGACCATGGACGCCACATTCTCCGACCATCCCGACGGCGCCATCGCGGTCACCGATGGCCGGATCGTCGCCGTGGGACCATCGGTCGAAGCCGCCGGGGCATCGGCGGCGACCGAGATCGACGCGCAGGGCACGATCGTCATGCCCGGCCTGATCAACACCCATTGCCACGCCGCGATGACCCTGTTCCGAGGGCTGGCCGACGACCGCGACCTCGACGGGTTCCTGCAACGGGTCTGGGCTGCCGAGGCGGCTTTCATCACGCCTGAAACCGTCGAGCTGGGCGCGACGATCGGCGCGGCCGAGATGGCGCTTGGCGGCATCACCCATTTCACTGACATGTACTGGCACCCCGACGCGACAATTGCGGCGGCAAGGCGGATCGGCCTGTCGCTGACCACCGGGCCGGTCTTCATCGGCTTCGACGGGATCGACGGCCTGCCCTGGCCGAAGCGACTAAAGGCGGCGGACGACTTCCTGGCCCGTCATAGGGACGCGCCCGACCTCCAGCTTATGGCGATGCCGCATTCCTGTTACACGCTCGATGCGGGCAAGCTGGCGGAAGTGGTGGCGCTGGCCGACCGTCACGGCTGCCCCATCCATATCCACGGCGCTGAAAGCCCCTCTGAAATGGCGCTGGTGGCCAGCCAGCACGATGGCGCCCGCCCGATCGGCGTCTTCGACCGGGCTGGCCTTCTGGAGCACGCGCCGCTCATCGCGCACGGCGTGCATCTCGACGATGCAGAGATCGCGCGGATCGCCGCGACCGGCGCGGCCATCAGCCACAACCCCCTGTCGAACGCCAAGCTCGCCTCGGGCACGGCGCGGGTTGCCGACATGATCCGCGCGGGCATTCCCCTGTCGCTGGGCACGGACGGCGCATCGAGCGGCAATGACCTCGATCTTTGGAAGGCGATGCGGCTTGCCGGTTTCCTGCAGGCGCTCGCCACCGGCAATCCGGCGGCGCTGCCTGCGCGAAGGCTCGTCGAAATGGCCACGTGCGGCGGGGCGAGGGCCTTGCGGCTCGGGTCCGAGACCGGGTCGCTGGAAACTGGCAAACGCGCCGACATTGCGGTGATCAGCCTTGACGCCCCGCATATGGTGCCGGTCTTCGACCCCTATTCGGCGCTGGCCTACTCGGCGGGGCGAAACGACGTGCGTGACGTCATTGCGCGGGGCAGACCGGTCGTGCGCAATCACCGGCTTTGCACCGATATCGCGGCTGAGATCGCTGAAACCCGCCGGTTTGCGGAGAAGATAAAAGAGAAAGCCTGAGAAACCATGAGCTTTCGCGCCATCGAGTGGATCGACGATGATGCCTGCCTGCGCCTGATCGACCAGAAGGCGTTGCCGACCGAGATCCGTTATCTCGACCATGCCACACCCGCAGAGATTGCCGCGGCGATCGAGGATATGACCGTTCGCGGCGCACCCGCCATCGGTGTGGCCGCCGCTTTCGGCATGGTGACGGCGGCCCTGAAGGGTCTCGATCTTGCCGTGTCGGACAGGGTCCTGCGCGCCTCCCGCCCGACGGCTGTGAACCTCTTCTGGGCACTCGACCGGATGAAGACTGTCTGGGCCGCAGCCGCAACCGCGCCCAATATGGCCGACAGACTTCTGGCCGAGGCGCGGGCCATCGAGGCGGAGGATATCGAGGTCAACCGCGCCATTTCGCGCCATGCGATGACGGTGGTTCCCGAAGGCGAGGTCACCTTCTATCACCATTGCAATACCGGCTCGCTCGCCACTGTCGGCCTGGGCACCGCGCTTGGCATCATCCGCACCGCGCATGAGAGCGGGCGCAGGACTTTCGCCTATCTCGACGAGACAAGGCCAAGGCTGCAAGGGTCCAAACTTTCTTCCTTCGAACTGATGCAATACGGCGTGCCGCATGCGATCGTCGTCGATGGCGCCTCGGCGCATGTGATGCGGACCCGCAAGGTGGACATGGTGGTGGTCGGGTGCGACCGGGTGGCGGCCAACGGCGATACCGCGAACAAGATCGGCACTTACAACCTTGCCCTCGCCGCGGCGGATAACGGCGTGCCCTTCTACGTCGCGGCCCCCACCTCAACCATCGACCTGTCGACGCAAACCGGCGACGATATCGAGATTGAGGAACGGTCCGCAGCGGAGGTTGTCGAGATTGGCAACACACGGAGCGCTCCGGAAAATGCGCCGGTCTTCAACCCCGCCTTCGATGTCACCCCGGCGCGTCTGATAACCGGCATCATCACCGAACGGGGCATCGTGCGGGCGCCGTTCGCGGACGGACTCGCGAGGCTATTGAAGCGGTAAGACGAAACACCCACTTGCTGTGACAATCGCGTCGGCGATACGAGTTCCACATCTTCTCAGGCCAAGATGGCGAGCAAACGTCAGGAAGTGGAAGTCGCAAGGAACGGATCCCGAAACGCGGCTAGCGCGTGCCCTGCTGCAAGGTGCCAAGCGAAATCTCTGAGAATGCCTTTATCAGGCGCGCATCCTTTCTCTCGCTCAGAAAGGCAATGAAATACCTGGTGCGGATCGTGGCGTCATCAATATGGACCACTTTCATCCTGGGATGCGGGATGTATTCGAAATCCGCGACGAAACCCATACCCAGCCCCTGCTCCACTGCTTTCCAAACGCCCTCGCGGCTGCCGATGTCAAGCACGACATCGATCTCGATCCCGCGTTCAAGCAGAACCTTCTCGACCGCCATGCGGGTGGTCGACCCCTTTTCCCGCCGGATGACGCGCTGTCCTGCCAGCTCCGTCAACGAAATGCTTTCGCGATGGTAGAACGGGTGGGTTTCGTTGACGAAGACCACGACCTCGTGTTGCCGATAGGGAAGAGTGGTGACGCGCGGGTCGTCGTTGACCTCGGCGATCAGTCCCACATCCGCCTCATAGGCAATGAGGCGTTCGAAGCTGAGCTGGGAGTTGCCGAAGGCGACCGACACGTCGACCATCGGATAGCGGGTCTTGAAGGCGGCGATCAGGTCGGTGGCATGGAAGGGGCCGACGGCCGCGATCCGCAGGCTTCCCTTCTGCAGCCCGACAAAGGCGCTGAGCAGCGCGTCGATTTCGTCCATCTGGTGCTGAAGCTTGCTGGTCAGCGCGAAAAGCTCCTGCCCCGCGAGGGACAGTTTGACCCCCCGCCCGACACGGTGAAAGAGTTCGAGGCCATATCGCTCCTCGAGGTCCTTGACCTGCGCCGACAGCGTGGGCTGGCTGACGTTCTCCGCCTTTGCCGCGGCCGTGTAGCCACCGTGCAGGGCGACGGCGTGGAAGGATCGGATCTGCGTTCCAATCATAGATAATTCCGATCAATGACATACAAACTATATATTTGTTGAATTTCACAAGAAACACCAGAGTTCTTCCAAGGAACTTCGGATACCAGATTTCAGGGGGCAGCCAATGTGGGCCTATAACAACCCGGTGCAGGTCCGTTTCGGTGCCGGTGCCATGGACAGCCTCGCCGATCAGATCAAGGGGCGCCGCTACGCAATTGTCACCTATCCCGAGCCCTACTTCGCCGAGCTTTCAGCGTCCATTGCCGAACGGAGCGGACCCGCCGCGCTGATCGTGGACGACGTCGCACCCAATCCTGACTATAAGCATCTGCTGCCGCAATGCGTACGCTTCGCCGAGCTGGAAACCCAGCCCGACGTGATCGTGGCACTTGGCGGCGGGTCGGTCATAGATTCCGCCAAGGTCTTTGCCGCGGCAGGGGGCAGCTTTTCAAACGTCGCCCGCTACCTGGAAACCGGACAGGGCGCCGATGCCTTCGTCAACACGCCGATCATTGCGGTGCCGACAACCGCCGGCACCGGCAGCGAGGTGACGTGCTGGGCCACGGTCTGGGACGAGGCGCGGGGGAAGAAGTTCTCGCTGGCGCACAGAGATTTGTATCCCGAAGCGGCCATCGTCGATCCGGCGCTGATGCTGGGCAAGCCTTACGGGCTGACGCTTTCGACCGGCCTCGACACGCTGTCCCACGCGCTGGAAAGCATCTGGAACGTGAACGCCAATCCCATCTCGGCCCGCTTCGCCGTCGCATCCGCCAAGCGGATCCTGCGCGACCTGCCCAGCCTTCTGGGCGACTTGCAGAACCTCGACCTCAGGGCGTCGATGGCCGAAGCCTCGCTGATGGCCGGGATGGCATTTTCCAACACCAAGACCGCGATCGCCCACAACATTTCCTACCCGATCACGCTGGGCTGGGGGGTGCAGCACGGCATCGCCTGTTCCTTTACCTTGCCCTCGGTGCTGCGGTCGGTGATCGGGCTGGGCGGCTTCCGCGAAGAGGCGCTGAAAGAGATTTTCGGCGAGGACCTCGGCCGGGGGGCAGACGATCTGGACCGCTTCCTGAACGCGGTCGGGGTCGGTACCCGCTTTCACGATCACGGCATTCCGGCCCATCGCTGGCCCGGCATCATCCGCGACGCTTTCGCGGGCGAACGCGGGCGGAATTTCATCGGCACGCTCGACCGCTTCATGGCGACGCAGGACGCGCTGGCGACATGAACATGAAACACACAGACAATAACGAGAACGGTGCAGGCCAACCGGCCGGAATCCGCGAATGCAAACCAGTGGAGGAGACGATGATCAACAAACTCAAGACCACCTGTTCCGGCATCTGCTATGCCCTTGTTGCCGCGCTCGCGGCCGCCGGCCCGGCCGCCGCGCAGGACTGCAAGGACCCCGAGGCGCTGCGCTTCTCGATGATCCCGACCGAAGAGACGACGCAGGAACTGTCGCTCTACCAGCCGCTTGTCCATCAGCTTCAGGCGACGACCGGCAAGAATGTCGAATTCTACCTGCCCACATCCTATGCCTCGGTGATCGAGGCGATGCTGAGCGGCTGGGTCGATATCGGCATGTTCGGGCCGGAATCCTACGTCATCGCGCATGAAAAGGAGCCGACGATCGAGGTCTTTGCGACCTATGCCAAGAAGAAGGGGCATTTCCAGGTCGAAGGCCCCGGCTATCAGGCGGTTCTGGTCGCCCGCGCCGATACCGGCTATGGCGGCATTCCCGACCTCAAGGGAACCGTTGTTGGCCTGACCGACCCGGCCAGCACCTCGGGCAACCTTCTGCCGCGCGTGCTGTTCGTCGACGAGATCGGCGGGGGGGAACTGGAAGGATACTTCTCCCGCGTCGTCTATACCGGCGGCCATGACCTTTCCGCCGTGGCAGTCATAGAAAAGCAGGTGGATAGCGCCTTCGTCGCGACACACCGGCTGGACAATGTCATCGACCGCGGGCTGGCGAAAGTGGAGGACTACCAGGTTCTCTGGACCTCGCCGCTGGTGCCGCTTGATCCCTTCGCGCTGTCCACGAGCCTCTGCCCCGAACTTCAGGAGAAGATCAAGAGCGCCTTCCTGACACTCGACCAGACCGAGGAAGGCCGCCAGTATCTGGAAAACGTGAACGCATTGAAGTTCGTCGCCATGACCGATGCCGATTACGATGTGATCCGCAAACTGGACGGGAAGTAACGACCGGACCGATGACAACACCTGCCCCCGAGGGTTCGGGGGCAGGCAAGGGGAGGAATGCAACATGACGGTCCTGAAGGTCCGCGATCTTCGCATCCGCTATGCGGACAACCAGCCCGAGATCCTCAAAGGCATCAGCTTCGATGTCGAGGACAGCGACTTCATGGCGATCATCGGGCCGAGCGGCGCGGGCAAGTCCACGCTGATCCGCTGCATCAACCGGCTTGTGGAACCGACTTCCGGATCGATCGAGCTCTTCGGTCAGGATGTGCTGGCGCTGAAGGGAACCGCGCTGCGGCAATTGCGCCGGAACGTCGGCATGATCTTTCAGGAATTCAACCTGATCAACCGCATGTCGGTGATGGACAATGTCCTCTCGGGCCGCCTCGGCTATACCGGTAACCTCCGCAGCCTCTTCCGCGCCTTCCCGCAGTCCGACATCAGCCGCGCGCTGGCGCTTCTCGACCGGGTCGGCCTGTCGGACCATGTGAACAAGCGCGCCGATGAATTGTCGGGCGGCCAGCGCCAGCGTGTCGGCATCGCCCGCGCGCTGATGCAGCAGCCGAAGCTCCTGCTTCTGGATGAACCGACCTCGGCGCTCGACCCCAAGATCTCACGCGAAGTGATGGGGCTGATCCGCGAAATCGCAAGCGAATTGCGGGTGCCCGCGCTGTGCAACATCCACGATGTCCAGCTTGCCAAGGAATCCTGCAACCGGATCATCGGCCTTCAGGACGGCTACAAGAAATTCGACGGCGAGACGGGCACCCTGCGTGACCGCGACCTTGAGGAAATCTATGCGATGGAGGTCCTCTGACATGGCCAGCCTCGACATCGACATTGGCCGGGTCGAAGGCCAGCGCGCGCTCGTGCGTCAGCGCCACCTGAAGATGGCGGCGATCTGGGCGGTGGTGTTCGCCTTCCTCGCCTGGTGCTTTCACGGCACCATCATCCAGGACACAGACTGGAGCCGGATCGGCGGCGCGAATGGTGTCCTCGGTTCCCTTGGCCGCTTCCTCGCGCTCGATTTCAGCCTTCTGCCCGAGCTTGTCATCCCGACGATCGAGACCTTCATGGTCGCCTGCGTCGGTACGGTCCTCGGCTGCTTCTTCTCCCTCCCGGTGGCCTGGTTCGGCGCCGCGAACGTGACGCCGAACCGCTTTTTCTTCTATCCGGCCGGCCGCTTCTTGATGGTGCTCAGCCGCTCGGTCCATGAGATCATCTGGGCGCTGATCTTCGTCAGCGCCGTCGGCCTTGGCGCCCTGCCCGGTATACTTGCCATCGCGATGCGGTCGGTCGGCTTCATCTCCAAGATCACGGCCGAGGCCATCGAGAACATCGACAAGAAGCCGGTCGAGGCGATCCGCGCGGTCGGCGGCAACGACTTCCAGGTGATGTATTACGGCATCCTGCCGCAGATCTATCCCGTGGTGCTGGCCACGGTGATCTTCGAATGGGACATCAACATCCGCCGTTCGGCCGTGATGGGGCTGGTGGGCGCGGGCGGGCTGGGCCTGACCTTCTTCCGGCAGATGAACAGCTTCAACTACGGCGGCGTGACGATGGTGATCCTTGCCATCCTCCTGCTGATCGTTCTCGGCGAGGTCCTGTCGCACTTCCTGCGCAAGGCCGTGATCTGAGGAGCAAGGGAATGACCATGACAGAAACCAATCCCGGACCGGCGCCCGATAGCGGGCAAACCTGGTCGCGCTACGGTGCGACGGGTGCCGCCACACGCCATGCCACGCTTCTGGCCGTCCTCGTCTTCCTCGGCTACTCGCTCCACTTCCTGAATGTCGATCTCTCGCGGCTTCTCGGCACCTTCTCGGGGGTGTGGCGGGTCGTGTCCGACCGTTACTACCCGCCTGAAATCGCCTATGTCGCCAATGCGGGCTATCTGGGGGCGATCCTCGACACGTTGCAGATGTCGTTCCTCGGCGGTTTCATCGGCGTCGTCTGCGCCATTCCGTTGGCCTGGTTTTCTGCGTGGAACGTCACGCCAAGCCGCCGCATCCTTTTTCCGCTCGGGCGTCTCGGCGTCATCTCCAGCCGTGCAATCCATGAGACGATCTGGACCATCCTCTTCGTCTCCATCCTCGGGTTCGGTATGCTGGCCGGGGTAAGCGCGCTGACGATGTTCTGCATCGGGTTTGCCGGAAAGCTTTTTGCAGACGAGATCGAGGCGGTCGACATGGGCCCGGTCGAGGCGATGCGGTCGGCCGGCGCCAGTGATCTTCAGGTGTTTGTCTGGGCGGTGGTGCCGCAGGTTCGCGTCGCCTTCACCGGCATCGCGATCTACACCTGGGACGTCGCCTTCCGCGCGGCCACGGTCGTGGGCTTCTTCGGCGGCGGCGGCATGGGCTGGTATCTCAAGCGCAACATCCAGCAGCTGGAAAACACCAAGGTCTCCGCGATCATCCTGTCGATCATCGCGATGGTTCTGATCGCCGAGGTCTTCTCGGGCTGGGTCCGGGCGCGGGTGAACAGGGCGAAATGACCGGCGATCCCGGTTGACTGTCATGCGGTTCCGGCAGCGGCCGGACCGAACAAGGAAGGACTGAGAATGAACATGCAGAACCGCGGGCCTGTTATGGCGAATGACCGCGCCTATCCCTGGCCGAAGGTCCCCGCCGTGGCGATCTGTCTGGACGGGTGC
>NZ_JARJNR010000004.1 GCF_030143255.1 Frigidibacter sp. SD6-1 | reverse complement strand
GCCTGTCTAACCGCTTGGATTCACGAAGTGAATCCTTTGCCACCAGAGTTATGCAACAACGCCGAAGCGATATCAAAATGATAGCCGCGAATGACATGGGCATGCCGCCCCCGGCATAGGCCACCCGCCCCATCACGAAACCCGCCAGCGCCCCGAGAAGCGGACCGGCGCAGACCGCAAGGATCGCGCCCCGGAAGCCCGCCTTCTGGAAGACGATGACATAAAGGACGCTCGCCAGTATCGGCCCGAGGAAGGATAGCCCCATCATGCCGCCTGCCCCCCGCAATTGCGGCTGCGCCACAGTTTCGCTTCCTTGAGATATGTCCAGCCGAAGGCATGGTCGCTGTCGCCATGGGCGCGCAGGTGGTCGAGGCGTTCGAGCGCCTCGTCAAGCGTCGGCTTGTGGCCTTCGGGCACCCACCACATGACGAAATGCATGCTTCCCAGGACCTCGAACCACTCCTGCCGCCGTTCGTAGAACTGGCGGTGGACGGTGTTCCAGACGAAATTCTCAAGCGTCTCGACGCTTTCCCAGACCGTCAGGTTCGAGACATACTGCGAATCGCCGCCGATCTTGGTTTCGGTATTGCCCTTGCCCGGCTCACCCGAGCCTTCCATCATCCAGACGAAGCCCGGCATGCGTTTGCCCAGCCCGTTCACCCGGTCAAGCGCCGCCATGAACTCCGCCACGCGCGGGTCGTCGGTCGGGGCGAGAAGACGCCCGACGTTCAGTTCGGCGAGGTGGAGATCAGTTGGCCGCATCATTTCGCACCAACTTCTTTCGAATTGCAGCCGCCTGCCAAAAGTTCACGCCGGCTAACCAACAGAAACAGATTAAGCCCACCAAAGGGGTCTGCTCCACCCCAATTGCCGTAGTGACGAAAAACGATCCGTACAACACAATCAGCGGCGAGGCCGCCCACAGGGTTGCCTTAAGGCGTGATCGTCCGTTGGCTGCGGCAAGAAGCCAAGTGGAGCTCACCACCAGCGCGACGGCGCAAACCGAGAAAAATGCGAACGCCAAATTCATTCCGCCGCCATCGCGCCCATCTTGCCAAGCTTCTTGGCCTTGATCCGGTCCTCGATTTCATCCCGGAACTGGCGGATCAGGCCCTGGATCGGCCAGGCGGCGGCATCGCCGAGGGCGCAGATCGTGTGGCCCTCGACCTGCTTCGTCACCGACAGAAGCATGTCGATCTCCTCGATCTCCGCCTCGCCCCGCACCAGCCGTTCCATCACCCGCATCATCCAGCCGGTACCTTCGCGGCAGGGCGTGCACTGGCCGCAGCTTTCATGCTTGTAGAATTTCGACAGCCGCCAGATCGCCTTGATCACGTCGGTCGACTGGTCCATCACGATGACCGCCGCCGTCCCGAGGCCGGAACGGGCCTCGCGCAGCCAGTCGAAATCCATGATCGCCTCGTCGCACTGCGCCGCGTTCAGCATCGGCACCGACGAGCCGCCGGGGATGACGGCCTTGAGGTTCTTCCATCCGCCCCGGACGCCGCCGCAGTGACGCTCCAGCAGCTCCTTCAGGGTGATCGACATTTCCTCCTCGACCACGCAGGGATTGTTCACATGGCCCGAGATGCCGAAAAGCTTGGTGCCGGTGTTGTTCGGCCGCCCGAAGCCCGCGAACCACGACGCGCCCCGCCGCAGGATCGTCGGCACCACCGCAATCGATTCCACATTGTTCACCGTCGTCGGGCAGCCATAAAGGCCCGAGCCCGCCGGGAAGGGCGGCTTCATCCGCGGCATGCCCTTCTTGCCCTCAAGGCTTTCCAGAAGCGCCGTTTCCTCGCCGCAGATATAGGCCCCTGCCCCGTGATGCAGGTAAAGGTCGAAATCATAGCCCGACTTGCAGGCGTTCTTGCCGATCAGGCCCGCGTCATAGGCCTCGTCGATGGCGGCCTGCAGGCATTCGCGTTCGCGGATATATTCGCCGCGGATGTAGATGTAGCAGGCGTTCGCCCCCATCGCGAACGAGGCGATCAGGCAACCTTCGATCAGCGTGTGCGGATCATGCCGCATGATCTCGCGGTCCTTGCAGGTGCCGGGCTCGGATTCGTCGGCGTTCACCACAAGGTAGGACGGCCGCCCGTCCGATTGCTTGGGCATGAACGACCACTTCAGACCGGTCGGAAAACCCGCGCCACCCCGGCCCCTCAGCCCCGAATCCTTGACCTGCTGGACGATCGCATCCCGCCCCATGGCAAGGATCTTCGCCGTCCCGTCCCAGTGGCCACGCTTCATCGCGCCCTTCAGGCTGCGGTCATGCATCCCGTAGAGGTTGGTGAAAATCCGGTCCTTGTCACTCAGCATTCCCGTATCCCCGGTTGGCGGCGCCTAGCGGCCCGCCCGTTTTTGCCGCTGCCAGAGCCCGTAGAGCACGACAAGCGACCAGAAAAGCGCGGCGAGCGCCGCAAGATCGAAAAGGAAGGCGAAAGACGGGTGCAGCCCGATCCGCGCGCCTGCCCATTGCGCCGCCATCCACAGGATCATGGTCAGGGCGATCACCAGCGCCACGAGGCGCCCGGTCTTCGCGATCCCGTCCTGTTGCGGTGCAGCCATCCTCACGCCTCCCCGCCCTTGCGGGCGAGCGCGCGGGCCTGCTTGACCCATTCGTCGCGGGTGATGCGGCCCTTGAAGGTCTTCAGCTTCGCATCGACGAAGGCGATGTCCTTGGCCTTCCAGCTGGCAATCTGGTCGAAATGCCAGACGCCAACCTCGTTCAGCAGCTTCTCAAGTGCCGGGCCGACGCCGGAGATCAGCTTAAGATCGTCCGCCTTGCCATCGCGCGGCGCCAGAAGCAGAAGCGGTTCGGCCACAGCCACCGCCTCTTCATGGGTGCGGCCCATCGCGGCTTCGATCCCCTTTGCCACAGAGGCCTTCTTCGCGCGTGGCTTTGCCGCTTTCGGCTCCGCCGTCCCGGCGAGAATGCCGCGCTTCGCCTCTGCCTCTTCGGTGCCGAGGACTTGCCAGTCGTATTTATGCGCCTCGGCCTTCGGCGCTTCCGGTGCGGGCGGCGGTTCGGCGGCGAGCGGCGTTGGTAGCGGCGCAACGGTCGGCGCCTTCGGCGGAGCCCCCGCACCCGAACAGAAGGCCCAGGACAGAAGCGCACCGAGCGCAAGCGCGATCAGGCCGCCGATAAGGACGGCGGTGAAGACCGGAAAGAGGGCTACGAGGGTCAGAAGCGCAGCGGCGACCACGCCGGCGCCCGTCGCGACCAGCCAGCAGGTCCGCTGGCATCCGGCTTGGGCGGCACTATCGCTCTGCATCCGTCCCTACTCCCTTGCCTGTCAGCCCTTGGCGGCCAGTGCCCTGGCCTGAGCGATCCAGTCCTCGCGGCTGGCGCGGCCCTTGAAGCCTTCGAGATTGTCGTCGACCCAGGCAAGCTCCGCCTCGGTCCAGGCAGCGACCTGATCGAAATGGAAGAAGCCCAGCGAATGCAGAAGTGCCTCGAGCTTCGGCCCGACGCCCTTGATCAGCTTCAGGTCATCCGCGCCGCCCTTGCGCGGTGCCTTCAGCGCGCGGGGCTTCTTGGCCTTTGCCGGTGCGGCCGCCGCCGTGGCGGGCTTTGCCGCCGGTTTCGGCGTTGCCTTCGGCGCGGGTGCCTCCACCTTCGCCGCTTTCACGGGCTTTTCCGCCTTGGCCTTGCCAAGCCACGGCGTCAGCAGCGGCACCTCGGTCCCGTCGATCCGCTTGACCCCGTCGCCGATATCGACGGCTCGCTGGACGGAGCCGTTGTATTTGGTTTTGCCGCTTTCGAATTCGGTCAGGCTGGTGAGGCCCGACAAGGGCTCGGCGGCATACCGGCCATTATGCGGCCCGGGCACCGGGTTCCGGCCATTGTCGAGGTCGACGAGGATCTGTTCCAGGCTCTGCGCCGTCAGATCCTCGTAATAATCCTTGCCGATCTGGGCCATCGGCGCGTTGGTGCAGGCGCCGAGGCATTCGACCTCTTCCCAAGAGAACTTGCCATCCGCCGACAGCATGTGGGGCTTCGGTGCAATCTTGTCCTTGCAGACCTTGATCAGCTCGTCCGCGCCGCAGATCAGGCAGGATGTCGTGCCGCAGATCTGGATATGGGCAACCGAACCAACGGGTTGCAGCTGGAACATGAAGTAGAAGGTCGCAACCTCCAGCGCGCGGATATAGGCCATGCCCAGCATGTCGGCGATATGTTCGATCGCAGGCCGGGTCAGCCAGCCCTCCTGCTCCTGCGCGCGCCACAGAAGCGGGATGATGGCGCTGGCCTGACGGCCCTCGGGATATTTGCTGATCTGCCCCTTCGCCCAGGCGAGGTTCGCGGGCGTGAAGGCGAAGGAAGCGGGTTGGTCGTGGTGAAGGCGGCGGAGCATGGTTCAGAAATATCCCCTGGCAATAGTCAGGATTGCAGCGGTGACGGCACCGACGATGGCACCCATTAAGAGACGATTGCCCGTCCGGGCACCGAGAACGGCGGCAAGACCCGAAGCCGCGCCAAGGATCAGCGTCCAGAGATTGATCGTCACGTCGGGCATCAGCGGTCCACCTCGCCGAACACAATATCCATCGTCCCGATGATTGCAGCGACGTCGGCCAGCTGGTGGCCCTTGGCCATCCAGTCGATCGACTGCAGATGCGGATAGCCCGGGGCGCGGATCTTTGCGCGGTAGGGTTTGTTGGTGCCGTCGGCCACCAGATAGACGCCGAACTCGCCCTTCGGCGCCTCGACGGCGGCATAGACCTCGCCCGCGGGCACGTGGAAGCCTTCGGTGTAAAGCTTGAAGTGATGGATCAGCGCTTCCATCGAGGTCTTCATGTCACGCCGCGATGGGGGCGTGATCTTGCCGCGCGCGAGGATGTCGCCCCGCTCGACGCGCAGCTTGGTGATCGCCTGGCGGATGATCGACAGGCTTTCGCGCATCTCGGCCATGCGGCAGAGATAACGGTCATAGCAGTCGCCGTTCTTGCCCACCGGGATCTTGAAGTCGAACTCGTCGTAGCACTCATAGGGCTGGGCGCGACGCAGGTCCCAGGCCATGCCCGAGCCGCGCACCATCACGCCCGAATAACCCCAGGTCAGCGCATCCTCTTCGGTCACGATGCCGATGAGCGCGTTCCTTTGCTTGAAGATGCGGTTCTCGGTCAGAAGGCCGTCGAGATCGTCGAGGACCTTCGGGAAGGTCTCGGTCCAGGCCTCGATATCGTTCAAAAGCGCGTCCGGCAGATCCTGATGCACGCCGCCCGGGCGGAAATAGGCGGCATGAAGCCGCGCCCCGCAGGCGCGCTCATAAAAGACCATCAGCTTTTCGCGTTCCTCGAAGCCCCACAATGGCGGGGTCAGGGCGCCGACATCCAGCGCCTGCGTGGTGACGTTCAGAAGATGGTTGAGGATGCGGCCGATTTCGGAATAAAGAACGCGGATGAGGCTCGCGCGGCGGGGGACCTGCACGCCGGTCAGCCTCTCGATCGCCAGGCACCAGGCATGTTCCTGGTTCATCGGCGCCACATAATCCAGCCGGTCGAAATAGGGCAGGTTCTGCAGATAGGTCCGGCTTTCCATCAGCTTTTCGGTGCCGCGATGCAACAAGCCGATATGCGGATCACAGCGCTCGACGATCTCGCCGTCCAGCTCCAGCACCAGCCGCAAGACGCCATGCGCCGCAGGATGTTGCGGCCCGAAGTTGATGTTGAAATTGCGGATGCGCTGCTCGCCCGTCTCGAAGTCGGTCGAGCCGTCGTCATAGGCGTTGGTGCGGATATCGCCGTCCATGGATCAGGCCCCCTTCTTCTCGTCGCCGGGAAGGATATATTGCGCGCCCTCCCAGGGGCTCATGAAGTCGAACTGGCGGTAATCCTGCACCAGTTTTACCGGTTCGTAGACCACGCGCTTTTCGCCTTCGTCGTAGCGCACCTCGGTATAGCCGGTGGTCGGGAAATCCTTGCGCAAGGGATAGCCGCGAAAGCCGTAGTCGGTGAGGATGCGGCGCATGTCGGGGTGGCCCGAAAAGATGATGCCGAACATGTCGAAGACTTCACGCTCGAACCAGTTCGCCGTCGGGTGGATCACCGTCAGCGTCGGCACCATCTGACCTTCGGCCACCGCCGCCTTCACCCGGATGCGGGCGTTCGTGTACATCGACAGGAAGTGATAGACGACGTCGAACCGCTCTGGCCGTTCGGGGTGATCGACGGCCGTGATGTCGATCAGCGTCGAGAATTTGCAGGCCGGATCGAGCCTGAGCCAGTCGATAAAGTTGACCAGCGCTTCCAGCTTCACCGTCACCGTCAGCTCGCCAAAGGCAATGGTGCTGTCCAGCACATCGACGGCACGGGCAGCGGTAATCTTGGCGGAAAGGTCTTCCAAAGTCATCGCGCCCTCCTCAGCGAACGAGCGTGCCGGTGCGGCGGATGCGGCGCTGCAATTGCAGGATGCCGTACATCAGCGCCTCGGCGGTGGGCGGGCAGCCGGGGACATAGATATCCACCGGAACGATCCGGTCGCAGCCGCGCACGACCGAGTAGCTGTAATGGTAATAGCCCCCGCCATTGGCGCAGGAGCCCATCGAGATCACATAGCGCGGCTCGGGCATCTGGTCGTAGACCTTGCGCAGCGCCGGGGCCATCTTGTTCGTCAGCGTCCCCGCGACGATCATCACGTCCGACTGGCGGGGCGAGGCACGGGGGGCGAAGCCGTAGCGTTCCACGTCATAGCGCGGCATCGCGGTGTGCATCATCTCGACCGCGCAGCAGGCAAGCCCGAAGGTCATCCAGTGGAGCGAGCCGGTCCGCGCCCAGTTGATGATGTCCTCGGTCGAGGTCAGGAGAAACCCCTTGTCCTGCAATTCGCGATTCAGGGCCTGGGTCGCGACCTCCGGGTCGTGCCCGGCGGTGTTCGCGCCCGTCTGAACCTTTCCAGCCATCACTGCCATTCCAGCGCGCCTTTCTTCCATTCATAGCAGAAGCCGACGGTGAGGACGGCGAGGAATATCATCATCGACCAGAACCCGAGCATCGAGATGTCCTTGAACGCCACCGCCCACGGGAAAAGGAAGGCGACCTCAAGGTCGAAGATGATGAAGAGGATCGAGACGAGGTAGAAGCGCACGTCGAATTTCATGCGCGCGTCGTCGAAGGCGTTGAAGCCGCATTCATAGGCCGAGACCTTCTCGGGGTCGGGGTTGCGCACCGCGAGCACGGCGGCGGCGAGGATCAGGATCAGACCGAGGCCGACGGCCATGGCAAGGAAGACGAGAATCGGGAAATAGTCGCGCGCGAGGAATTCCACCCGTTGGCTCCTTCTGTGCATGCGGGGACGGACCCGGCCCCGGCCATGCGGTTCGTGGCTTCAGGTTCGTTTACTCTCAGCCCATGGCGGGGTCAACTCGGGGCGGGCCCGCAAGGCGAATTCATCGCGGCCCGGCCTTGAAAATCATGGATTTGCGAGCAGGCGAGGGTTCGCCGCCGCGATCGCTCAGCCTTTGGCCCATGCGGGCGGACGCTTTTCGAAGAAGGCGCCAATCCCCTCGCCGGATTCGGGGTCCTGCCAGCGGTCGACCAGAAGGCCGATGGTGCGGTCGATCAGCGCCTCGTCGGGTCCGGGCGCGACGGTGCGGATCAGCGCCTTGGCGTCGGCGATTGCGCCGGGTGCGCAGGCAAGGAAAGGCTCGACCTCGGCCATCACCGCCTGATCGAGCGTTTCCGGGGTCGCGAGCGACGAAAGAAGGCCGATCCGGTGCGCCTCTTCGGCATCGAAGAGCCGCGAGGCCAGGAAATGGCGCCGGGCGGCGGCCACGCCCATCCGCGCGACCACATAGGGGCTGATCGTGGCGGGTATCAGGCCGAGCTTGGTTTCCGTCAGGCCGAACTTCGGGCCGCTGACGCCCACGGTCAGATCGCAGACCGACATCATGCCGACCCCGCCGCCGAAGGCCTGACCATGAATGCGCCCGATCAGCGGCTTCGGCATCAGGTCGAGCGCGCGCAGCATCATCGCAAGCGCCCTGGCACCCGCCCCACGGCTTCCGGCATCGCCCGCGATCTGCGCCTTCATCCAGTCGAGATCGCCCCCCGCGCAAAAGCTTGTCCCCCGCCCGCCAAGGATCACCACCCGCACCGCCGGGTCGGCGCCCAGCCGGGCCGCCGCCTCGGTCAGTTCCTCGATCATCCGGCCCGAGAGCGTATTGTGCTTGTCCGGCCGGTTCAGCCACAGGCGCGCGATGCCGCGGCCATCCAATTCGATCTCGATCGTCTCGAACATTGCCAGTCCTTTCCGCCAAAATCCTTCGAAGGATTTTGGCAAGAGTTTTCGAAAACTCTTGCCTCACCCGACCCTGAGACCGCGCGCGAACACCGCCGCCGCCGCCAGAAGCGCCGCATCCAGTCCCGTACGATATCCCAGTTCCTCAAGCCGCGCTGCCACCTCTTCGGTCGCCACGTTCCCCGCCGCCCCCGGCGCATAGGGGCAGCCACCGAGCCCCCCGGCCGAGGCGTCGAAGACCCTCAACCCACGCGTGAGCGAAACCTCGATATTCGCAAGCGCCCTGCCCCCGGTATCGTGGTAATGCCCGGCAAGCCGCGCGGGCGGCAGTTCTTGAAGCACCGCGCCCAGCATCCGGTCGATCGTCTCGGGCACGCCCTTGCCCACCGTATCGCCGAGGCTGACCTCGTGACAGCCGAGATCGCGCAGCGCCGCGACGACCCATGCGACCGCGCTTGGCATAACCGGCCCGTCGAACGGGCAGTCGGTGACCATCGAGACATAGCCCCTGACCGGAATGCCATCGGCCCGCGCCGCCTCCGCCACCGGGCGGAAGCGCTCGATGCTTTCGGCGATGGTGCAATTCAGGTTCGCCCGGCTGAAGCCTTCGGAGGCCGAGGCGAAGATCGCCACCTCGTCGGCCTTGGCCGCCCGCGCGCCTTCGTAGCCTTTCAGGTTCGGGGTCAGGGCGGCGTAGCGCACGCCCGGCACGCGCCTGATCCCAGCGAGCACCTCATCGCTGCCCGCCATCTGCGGCACCCATTTCGGCGAGACGAAGCTTGCGACCTCGATCCGGCGGAAGCCGACCTCGCTCAAGAGGTCGATGAGGCGGACCTTGTCGGCAACCGGGATCGGGCGCTTTTCGTTCTGCAGCCCGTCGCGCGGGCTCATCTCGACGATCTCGACGAATTCAGCCATCCGCCACCTCGTAGAAGTCCTGCGCGTAGAACTTCTGCACACCATCGAGCGCCCTCGCCCGCTGCCAGCCGGGCCGGGCGGCGATCCTGTCCCTATAGGCGCGGATCGCCGGGAATGGCGCCAGCCGAACGAAATGCGGCGCGGCGAGAAGGGTGTAGCCAAACATCGTATCTGCGGCGGAAAAGCCCGAGGGCAGGAGATAGTCCTGCCCCGCAAGCGCCCGTTCGACCGCGGAAAGCGTTATCGCCAGCCGCTTCGCCTCCATCTTCAGAAGCGTGGGCGAGCGCATGGCGGGATCGCGCAGGAAGACCCATTGCAGGTTCAGGTTGGCGATCAGATGGGCCTGCGTTTCGGCGAAATGCAGCCATTCCAGGTAGGCTGCGCGCTCGGGGTGGCTGGGCGGACGCCCGAAGCCGTGATCGGGGCGCGTCTCGCACAGATATTCGGTGATCGCCCCGCTTTCGAAGAGCGTCAGCCCGTCGATCTCGAGCGCTGGAACCCGTCCGGCGGGCGATTTCGCCAAATAGTCTGGCGCCCGCAGCGAACCATCGGTGATCGAGTGAACAACGATCTCGGGCTCGATCCCCATCTCGCTCAGAAGCCACAGGACCCGGAAGGACCGCGACAGCGCCACATGGTGAAGGCGGATCACGTCCCGGCCTCCGGCTGCCAGAGCGTGGCCCGCGCACTTTCGCGGGCAGCGAATGCCGCGTGCCAACGCGCAAGCCGGGGCCGCAGAGAAAGAAGGTCCGACCCATCGGGAACGGTCTGAAAAGCATCGATCATGGGAAAAAGATGCCAGTCGGCGGGGTTCGTGTCACTCGCGCTGTCGTGCCCTGCCAGCACCCGGCCCTCCTCCGCGATCGCGTCGAGTGCGTCGAGAACCGGCGAGGCGGCGGCGAGGCCGTGCGCGATCCGGCCCGGGTCTGCGGGCTCCCCCATCGCCGGCCGGAAGAAGCCGTGGGAGTAGACATCGCGGACAAGCGGCCAATAGCCGTGAGAATCGGCGATACCCTGCACCTGCGCGATCCGGGCGGCGCTGAGGGCATCGGTCTGGGTCCGCCCGAAGGTCGCCGAGAGATAGGCCAGGATAGCACGCGTCTCGTAGATGGTCACAGCGCCATTGGTCGCGTCGCCGCACTCAAGGATCGGCACTCGTCCGAACGGGTTGAGGGGAAGGAGCCCGCGTCGGCCCTCCTCCTCGAATGGGTCGCACGCACGCCAGTCGTAAGGGCATAGGAGTTCATGAAGGGCTATCCTGACCGCGCGCGTATAGACGCTCGGGCCGTAGCCGGTCAGACGCATAGGCCTCATTCCTCCTCCAGCCGGATCAGCGCCGCATGCGCCTCGACCTGAGCGCCCGGGGTGACCAGCACCTCGGCTACCCGGCCTGCGCGGGCGGCAGTCAGCGTATGCTCCATCTTCATCGCTTCCAGGATAGCCAGCCGGTCGCCCGCCGCGACCTCCTGCCCCGCGCTCACGAAGACCGCCTTCACCTGCCCCGGCATCGGCGACAGGGTCAGGTCGCTCGCCGCATGGTCGGACGCGCGGTCGAGCGGATCGTGCAGACGCCAGCGGAAGGTGTCAGGGCCGAAGACCGCCACTTCGTCGCCGGTCAGGACGACGCGCGCGGGCCATTTGGCCTCGCCCAGGCGCCAGCCGTCGCCAGCCCAGGTGATCACGCCGCTGTCGCCCGCGATGGCCACCCGGCGGGCGTGCGACGAGAGGACCTCGACCACCGCCGTGAAATCCTCCACCTGCACCGTCCGTCTGAGCGCCTGCCAGAGGGTGAAACCCTGCGCAGTCTCCCCCGGTAAGGCAAGCCCCGCCGCGCCGAGTGCGGCGAGCGCGCGGGCGATGAAGGGCACGGGCGGGGCGGCGGTCAGCGCCTCGATGTCGCGCGCGATGAGGCCGGTGTCGACCGCGCCCGCCCGGAAGCCCTCATGCCGCGCAAGCGCGCCGAGGAACGCGAGGTTCGTCACCGTACCTGCGACCTCGGTCGCGGCAAGTGCGCGTTCCAGCCGATTGAGCGCGGCAAGGCGGGTGGGACCGTGCGTGACGATCTTGGCGATCATCGGATCGTACCAGGGGCTGATCCTGTCGCCCTGCCGCACCCCGGTCTCGGACCGGGCGCCTTGCGGGAACTTGAGATGCGTCAGCGTGCCGGTCGCGGGCAGGAAACCCGCGGGGACATCCTCGGCATAAAGCCGCGCCTCGAACGCATGGCCGGTGATTTCAAGATCTTCCTGCCGGGCGGGCAGGCTTTCGCCCGAGGCCACGCGCAACTGCCATTCCACCAGATCGACGCCGGTGATCGCCTCGGTCACCGGATGTTCGACCTGGAGGCGGGTGTTCATCTCCATGAACCAGAACCGGTCGGGGCGCAGGCCCTCCGATCCGTCGACAATGAATTCGATCGTGCCCGCGCCCGCATAGCCAATCGCCTCGGCCGCCCTTACCGCCGCCTGACCCATGGCGGCCCGCATCTCTTCCGTCATGCCGGGCGCGGGCGCTTCCTCGATAACCTTCTGATGGCGGCGCTGCAGCGAGCAGTCGCGCTCGAAGAGATGGACGGCGCGGGTGCCATCGCCGAAGACCTGTACCTCGATATGACGGGGCTTCTGGACATATTTCTCGATGAGGACGGCGGGGTTGCCGAAGGCGGTCAGGGCTTCTCCTCGGGCGCTTTGCAGCTTCTCGTCGAAGTCGCCTGGCGCCTCGACCAGCCGCATCCCCTTGCCGCCGCCCCCGGCAACCGCCTTGATGAGGACCGGGTAGCCGATGGCGTCGGCCGCCTGGGCCAAATGGCGGTCATCCTGATTGTCGCCGTGACAGCCGGGCACGACCGGCACACCCGCCTTTTCCATCAGCGCCTTGGCGGCATCCTTCAGTCCCATGGCACGGATCGCCGCCGCCGAGGGGCCGATGAAGGTGAGCTCCGCCTGTTCGACCGCATCGACGAAATCGGGGTTTTCCGAGAGGAAGCCGTACCCCGGATGAATGGCCTCGGCGCCGGTCGCCTTGGCCGCCGCGATGATAGCGTCGCCCTTGAGGTAGCTGTCCTTCGGCGCCGGGCCGCCGATATGCGCCGCCTCGTGCGCCATCGCCACATGGCGCGCGTCGCGGTCCGCGTCGGAATAGACGGCGACGGTTGCGACACCCAGGCGGCGGCAGGTATCGATCACGCGGCAGGCGATCTCTCCCCGGTTGGCGATCAGGATCTTGCGAAACATGTTCTGTCCTTCGTCAACGGCGGGGGCTCTGCCCCCGTGCCCCCGGGATATTTGGACCATAGTGAATAGGCATCGCTTTCATTCTGGTCGAAATATCCCCGCGCGGAGCGCATTGAAGTTACATACGGAAGAGCCCGAACCGAGTGGGCTCAATGGGGGCGTTCAGGGCGGCGGAGAGGGAGAGGGCGAGCACAGCCCGCGTCTTCCTCGGGTCGATGATCCCGTCGTCCCAGAGGCGCGCCGAGGCATAGAGCGGGTGGGATTGTTCGTCGAACATCTCGATCGTGGGGCGTTTGAACTCGGCCTCTTCCCCGGCCGACCAGCTGCCGCCTGCCCGCTCGATCCCGTCGCGTTTCACCGTGGCGAGGACCCCCGCCGCCTGTTCGCCGCCCATCACACTGATCCGGCTGTTGGGCCAGGCCCAGAGGAAGCGCGGCCCGAAGGCGCGGCCCGCCATGCCGTAATTGCCCGCGCCGAACGAGCCGCCGACAAGGCAGGTGATCTTCGGGACCGAAGTCGTGGCGACCGCGGTCACCATCTTCGCCCCATGGCGCGCGATGCCTTCGTTTTCATACTTCCGGCCGACCATGAAGCCGGTGATGTTCTGCAGGAAGATCAGGGGTATCGAGCGTTGCGAGCAAAGCTCGATGAAATGCGCGCCCTTGATCGCCGCCTCGCTGAAAAGGACGCCGTTGTTCGCCACGATGCCGACCGGGCAGCCCTCGATATGGGCGAAACCGGTGACCAGCGTCTCGCCGAAGCGGGCCTTGAACTCGTCGAGGCGCGATCCGTCGACCACCCGGGCGATCACCTCGCGGATGTCGTATGGCGTGCGGAGGTCGGCGGGCACGATGCCGAGGATTTCCTCGGGGTCATAGGCGGGCGCTTCCGGGCTTTGCCACTGGACGGTCGCGGGTTTCGCCCGGTTGAGGTTGCCCACCGCCCGGCGGGCGAGCGCCAGGGCATGGGCGTCATCCTCGGCCAGATAGTCGGCCACACCCGAAAGGCGGGTATGGACATCGCCGCCGCCCAGGTCTTCGGCCGTCACGACCTCGCCGGTCGCGGCCTTCACGAGCGGCGGCCCGGCCAGGAAGATCGTGCCCTGATCCCTGACGATGATGGTCACGTCGGACATGGCGGGGACATAGGCGCCGCCCGCCGTGCAGGAGCCCATCACGACCGCGATCTGGGGGATGCCCTTCGCGCTCATATTGGCCTGATTGAAGAAGATGCGGCCGAAATGGTCGCGGTCGGGGAAGACCTCGTCCTGGTTGGGCAGGTTGGCGCCGCCGCTGTCGACGAGGTAGACGCAGGCCAGATGGTTCTGTTCGGCGATCTCCTGCGCGCGCAGGTGTTTCTTGACGGTCAGCGGATAGTAAGTGCCGCCCTTCACGGTCGCGTCATTGGCGACGACCATCACCTCCTGCCCCATCACCCGGCCGATCCCGGCGATCACCCCCGCCCCCGGCGCATCGCCCCCATACATGCCATGGGCCGCCGTGGCGCCCACCTCGAGGAAGGGCGAGCCCGGATCGAGCAAGTTCGCCACCCGGTCTCGCGGCGCCATCTTGCCGCGCGCGGTGTGGCGGGCGAGTGCCTGCGCGCCGCCGCCAAGGGCGGCCAGCGCCGCGGCCTCGCGGGCAGTTTCGAGAAGCGCGAGATGCGCCGCCCGGTTGGCGCGGAAGGCGTCGGAGGTGGGGAGGGCAGAGGAGGTCAGGCGCATGGTTGACGCTAAGCCCCTTTTGGAATGATTGTGATCGTACCGGCATTCACGCCAGCAACAACAGAATTGAACTTTTCCAAGAGAAGATGTGGTCGCGGCGGGTGAAATTCTATTATTCGCAGGAAGAGCTTTCTCGCCTCACGTTCCATTCGTCTAGATTTTTCCCTTAGCCTCCACTTTGCATCAAAATAGTGTCCACGTATATCTGCAAAGCCTTCAGGTAAATCCAACTTTTCGCCCATGCTGCGAAACTCCTGAAACAGTTCAATCATTGAAAATAGATCAATGTCCTCTGTTCTCACATTCCAACTATGAACGGTATTTCCGCGATCGGCGATAGCCTTGCCAAGTTCAATTTCCACAACTCTAAGTTCTGGCTTTAGCCAAGTAGGTTGCTCGACATCCAAGAAGCGAGCTGCATCCTTTTGTGCATTATAACACAACTTCAGCTTTTCCTTGAAAGAATAGCAGAGGTTTTGAAACAAGAACCAATGAAGTTCCAAATGCTTGGTTTTCGTTATTGGCGTTCCATGCCATGGGTATCGACGCAGCATTTTTTCAACGATTTCCATGTCCTCAACGACACCTCCAAGCTGCGTAAGCGCTGACAAAAACGTGCTGGTGCGCGATACTAGATATTCACCTAGCTCACGCGTTTTCTCGTCGACACTCATGTCAAAAACACTTCCAGTTACGCTCTTGACTACAGTACCGCTTACCCGAAAGATGTTTTGATAGGATTGGTTGTCTCGTAGCATGACCAATTTTGAATTACCTACCAGCCCCCATCAGCTCCCGACCGATCAGCATCCGGCGGATCTCGCTCGTTCCCGCTCCGATCTCCATCAGTTTCGCGTCGCGGAAGAGGCGCGACACGGTGCTGTCGTTCAAGAACCCCGCCCCCCCCAGCGCCTGCACGGCCTGATGGGCCTGCACCATCGCCTGTTCGGAGCAGTAAAGCACGCAGGCCGCCGCGTCCTGGCGGGTGACCTCGCCCCGGTCGCAGGCACCTGCGACCGCGTAAAGGTAGGCGCGCGCGGTGCCGAGCGCGGTGTACATGTCGGCCACCTTGCCCTGCATCAGCTGGAAATTCCCGATCGGCTGGCCGAACTGCTTCCTTTCGCGGATATAGGGCATGACCTCGTCCAGACAGGCCGCCATGATCCCGGTGCCGATGCCGGACAGGACCACGCGCTCGAAATCGAGGCCGGACATCAGGACGCGGACGCCGCGGCCCTCCTCGCCCAGCACATTCTCGAACGGCACTTCGCAATTCTCGAAGATAAGTTCGCCGGTGTTCGATCCCCGCATCCCCATCTTGTCGAAATGGGGGCCTTGCGTGAAGCCCTTCCAGCCCTTCTCGACCAGGAAGGCGGTCATGCCCTTCGATCCGGCCTCGGGGTCGGTCTTGGCATAGACGACGAGCGTATCGGCGTCCGGCCCGTTGGTGATCCAGTATTTCGAGCCGTTCAGCAGGTAATAGCCGTTGCGCCTTTCCGCCTTCAGCTTCATGCCGACGACATCCGATCCCGCGCCAGCCTCGGACATGGCGAGCGCGCCGACATGGTCACCCGAGATGAGGCGCGGCAGGTATTTGCGCTTCTGTTCCTCCGATCCGTTCAGCTTGATCTGGTTGACGCAAAGGTTCGAATGCGCGCCGTAGGACAGCGAGACCGAGGCCGAGGCGCGGGCGATCTCCTCGATCGCGACGGCATGGGCGAGGTAGCCCATGCCCGATCCGCCATATTCCTCGGAAACCGTGATCCCCAGAAGGCCAAGCTCCCCAAGCTCGCGCCAGAGCGCGGCAGGAAAGACATTGGTCCGGTCGACCTCTGCCGCCAGCGGTTTCACCCGCTCCTGCGCCCAGCGGTGAACCATCTCGCGCAGCGCGGCAATGTCATCGCCCAGATCAAAGCTCATCGCAGCGGTGAACATCGGCAGCCCCCATAAATGAACATGTGTTCATTTCATGCGCCGAATCCCCCTGTCGCGTCAAGGAAAAGCTTCCGCGTGCCCACGGCGGGCGCACCGACGAGCGGCCGAAGGACGACGAGGAGGATCAGTCGGCGGAGCGGGTGATCACCGGCGCTTCCGCACCGCTCTGGGCGACCGTCAGGACCTCGGCGCGGAGGATGCGCGCGATCAGCGCCACATCCTCGGGCGTGAAGGTCAGGGGCAGGCGCATGTCGATCAGTCCCGCGAGGATGCGGTCGGTCTGCGGCAGGCTTTGGGCAGGCGCATAGCGCCAGCTGTCATGGCGCGAGGTGAAGCCCTGTGGCTCGGCCGCACCGAACCATTTGAGTTCCACGCCACGCGCCGCCGCTCGCGCCAGAAAGGTCTCAACCGCGCAGGCCTGCCAGTCGGGCAACAGGAACTGGAAGGAGGAGCCGACAATCGCCTCTGCCGCCGGCCGGACGGTCAGCTGAAGGCCGGGCGTGTCCTGAAGCCCCGCCTCCATCGTCCGGTAGAGCGCGTTCCAGCGCTCGATCTGCCGGGGCAGCGCTGCAAGCTGTGGGCGCAGGATCGCGGCGCGCAGATTGTCCATCCGCCCGGAAACGTTCGGCGTCTCATAGCGGACCCGCTCGAATGCTTCTGGCGGGGGCGCGGCGCGGTGGCGGGCATAAAGCATGTAGCTGCCCGACAAGAGGATCGCCCTTGCCATCACCTGCGGGTCATCTGAGACAAGAAGCCCGCCCTCGCCGGAATTCATGTGCTTGTAGGTCTGGGTCGAGTAGCACCCCACCAACCCATGCCGCCCCGACGGCACGCCGCGCCAGGCGCCACCCATCGTATGGGCACAATCCTCGATCACCGGGATGCCCGCCGCATCGCAGATCGCCATCAGCCGGTCCATGTCGCAGATATGGCCGCGCATGTGGCTGAGGAGAAGCGCCTTCGCCCCCTGCCCCACCTTCCGTGCCAGATCGTCGAGATCGACGGTCAGGTTGTCCGTCACCTCAACGAAGCCCGGCTCGGCCCCGATGGCGGCGATCGCCCCCGGCACCGGCGCCAGCGTGAAGCCGTTGGTCAATACCCGATCCCCCGGCCCGACGCCCGCCGCGCGCAGCGCGCAGCCGAGCGCGTAACCGCCCGAGGCCACCGCGAGACAATAGCGCGCGCCGGTGAAGGCCGCGAACTCCTCCTCCAGAAGCGCTGTCTCGGCCACCTCGTCGCCAAGCGTATTGTAGCGATGAAGCCGCCCGTGGCGCAGAACCTCAAGGGCCGCCGCGATCCCCTCCTCCGGGATCGGTTCCTGCTGGGTGAAGGGTTTGGTGAAGCGCTCCATCAGGTCTTGCCTCCGTCATGGCCCACAACCCACAGGAACAGGCCGAGCGTCATCACCATTCCGACAGCGGCGATATGATAGGCCATGTTCGGATCGGCGCGCGGCCCTTCCAGGAAATGGCCGAAGACCTGCGCGAAGAAGAGCGTTCCGAACAGCATCGCGATGTTGGTCAGCGCCGAGATGCCGCCCTGCAGCTCGCCTTGCGCATTCTCCGGCACCCGCCCCGACATCAGGGCCGTCAGCATCGGATGGACGAACCCTTCCGGCCCGTGGACAATCATCAGCGCGACAACGACCGCGAGGCCCGGCGCGAACCCGTATCCGGTGGCGGCGAGCGTGGCGGCGACAAGACCGATCAGCACCGTCCGGAACTCGCCGAACATCTTGACCGCCGGGCCGGTCAGCGCGCCCTGAAAGACCGCCATCACGACGCCGAAGGCCGCGAGCGTCAGGCCGACCGTCGCCTCGGACCAGCCAAACTGCGCCTTGCCCCAGAAGGGCCAGACCGCCGGATAGACCGAGGAAAAGAAGAAGAAGGATGTGAGGACGGCGCACATCGGCAGGACGCCCTGATAGGTCCGAAAGACCTTGAAGGCGCCGAACGGGTTCGCGCGGCGGAGTTCGAACGACCGACGCTTTTCGGGCGGCAGGCTTTCGGGAAGGACGAAATAGCCGAAGATGAAATTCAGGCCGGAGATGGCCGCGGCCGCATAGAAGGGCACACGCGGCCCATATTCGCCCAGAAGTCCGCCAATGGCCGGGCCGATGACAAAACCCAGACCAAAGGCCGCCCCCATCAGGCCGAAGGCCTTGCCGCGCCCCTCTGGCGGGGTGATGTCAGCCAGGAAAGCGTTCGCGATCACCCAGGAGGCGCCGCAGAGGCCGGCGAAGACCCGGCCCACGAACAGCCAGCCGACCGTCGGCGCCAGCGCATGCAACAGGAAATCGACCCCAAGCCCGAAGATCGCGATGAGCAGAAGCGGCCGCCGCCCGAACCGGTCGGAGAGGTTGCCCATCAGCGGGCCGGACAGGAACTGTGTCAGCGAATAGGCCGCACCCATCCAGCCGCCGATGATCGCGGCCTGCCCGAGCGTGACATGGCCGACATCGCCGATCAGCGCGGGCAGAACCGGGAAGATGATGCCGAACCCGACCATGTCGAGAAACACGGTCGCGAGGATGAAGAGGATCGCGCGCGACGATACGGCTGGCGCGGCCGGGGAGGCTGTGGCGGTCATGACCTGGTTCCTTGACCGGCTTCTTGTCTCAGGGAAGCAGCCGCTTGGCAAGCGCGGGGAGTTCGTCGAAATGACCCATCAGCGCCTCGGGCTCATAGCGGGACACGCCCGCACCTTCCGGCCCGAAAGTGACAAGCGCCACCGGCACGCCCGCCGCCCGCGCGGTCTTCCTGTCGGTGTCGGTATCGCCCACGAGGAACGAGCGGCTAAGCGTTCCTCCCGCCGTCTCGACCGCAAGACGGTAAGGTGCGGGATCGGGCTTGCGCACCGGCAAGGTGTCGCCCCCCACGAGCGACTGGAACAGATCACGGATCCCCAGCCGGGCCAGCAATATCTCGGCCAACCGCGCGGGCTTGTTGGTACAGATGCCGACCCTGTGACCCGACGCCCTCAGCGCCTCGACCGCCGCAACCGCGCCGGGATAGAGCTTGGTCTCTCGCTCGATCCCGTCTTCATAGGCCTGCAAGAGCACCGGATAATGTGCGTCAACTTCAGCGTCGTCCGCGCGCCCCAGCCGCCCGAACCCGAGGCGAAGCATCGCCCGCCCGCCGTGAAAGGCGGTCAGCGCATCCGCGACCGGATCGAGAAGATCGCCCTCGCCCATCTCGCGGAAGCAATGGTTGGCAGCGGCAATCAGATCGGCGGACGTATCGGCGAGCGTGCCGTCGAGATCGAATATCACCGTGCGCATAGAACCTGCCGCCTGACCCGAATGTTTCGCTGTAACCTGCCGAAAGGCTTCGTGAAGCGCCCCGGACTTGCGCGGCACCGGGGCATCGGTAAAACGGGCGCGATCCGAAGGAAAGGCCATTCATGCCCATCGCCCTCATCATCCTCGCCGCCGGTCAGGGCACGCGGATGAATTCCGACCTGCCCAAGGTCCTGCACAAGGTGGCGGGCGCGCCGCTTCTTCACCATGCGATGCGCACGGGTGCAGCGCTTGATCCCGAATGCACGATCATCGTCACCGGCCATGGCGCCGAGGAGGTCGCGCGCGCGGCGCGCGACTACGACGAGGCTGCCCTCATTGCCCATCAGGCGGAACAGAAAGGCACGGGCCACGCGGTCGCGCAGGCCCTGCCCGGGCTCCAGGGTTTCGACGGCAAGGTCGTGGTCCTCTACGGCGACACGCCCTTCGTCCGGCCCGAGACCCTTCAGGCGATGCTGGAAAGCCCCGCCGATGTGGTGATCCTCGGGTTTCAATCCCGACCCGAAACCCGCTACGGGCGTCTCGTCCTGCGCGAGGGCGACCTCCTCGACCGGATCGTCGAATGGAAGGATGCGAGCGCGGAGGAACGCGCGATCACCCTGATGAACTCGGGCGTCCTCGCCGCTGACGCGATGCTCCTCGCCGATCTCGTCGCGGGCCTGAAGAACGACAACAAGGCCGGTGAATATTACCTGACCGATGTGGTGGGGGCGGCCGTGGCGCGCGGCCTGACCGCCCGCGTCGTCACCTGCCCGGAGGCGGAAACACTGGGCGTCAATTCACGGGCCGATCTTGCCGCCGCCGAAGCCGCCTTCCAATCGACCGCCCGGGCCGAGGCGATGGAGAACGGCGTCACGCTGACCGCGCCCGAAACCGTCTTCTTCGGCTTCGACACGGTGATCGGCCGCGACAGCATCGTCGGCCCGAACGTCATCTTCGGACCCGGCGTCACGGTGGAATCGGAGGCCGAGATCAAGGGTTTCTGCCATCTCGAAGGCTGCCACATCTCGCGCGGCGCCTCGGTCGGCCCCTTCGCCAGGCTCCGCCCCGGCGCGGAACTGGCCGAAGATGTCCACGTGGGCAATTTCGTCGAGATCAAGAACGCCATCCTGGATGAAGGCGTGAAGGTCGGTCACCTGACCTATCTCGGCGACGCCCATGTGGGCGAGCATACCAACATCGGCGCGGGCACCGTCACCTGCAATTACGACGGGGTAATGAAGCATCGCACCGAGATAGGCAAACGCGCCTTCATCGGATCGGACACGATGCTGGTGGCGCCGGTCCGCATCGGCGACGGGGCATTCACTGCCACCGGCTCGGTCATCACCGAGGATGTTCCCGACGGCGCGCTGGCGATCGCCCGCGCCAAGCAGGAAACAAAGGCAGGCCTTGCGGTGCGATTGTTCGAAAAGTTAAAACAGATAAAGGCCGCGAAGGCAAAAGGGGCAGAGTAATGTGCGGAATTGTCGGGGTTCTCGGCAGCCATGAGGTTGCGCCGCTTCTGGTCGAGGCGCTGAAGCGGCTCGAATATCGCGGCTATGACAGTGCGGGGATCGCGACGGTTAACGGCGGACGGCTCGACCGGCGCCGGGCGGTAGGCAAGCTCGTGAACCTCTCCGATCTTCTTGTCCATAAGCCGCTTCCGGGCAAGGCGGGCATCGGCCACACCCGTTGGGCGACGCACGGGCCCGCGACCGAACGCAACGCGCACCCGCACCGCTCGGGCAGCGTCTCGGTCGTCCATAACGGCATCATCGAGAATTTCCGCGAGCTTCGCGAAAAGCTCGCCGCCGAAGGCCTGACACCGGAAACCGACACTGACACCGAAACTGTGGTCATGCTGACGCGCCACCATCTTGACCGGGGCCTTTCGCCGCACGCGGCGGTCCGCGCCACGCTGGCCGAGCTCGACGGCGCCTTCGCGCTTCTGTTCCTCTTCGACGGCGAGGA
Organism: Frigidibacter sp. SD6-1; assembly: GCF_030143255.1. Taxonomy (GTDB): domain Bacteria; phylum Pseudomonadota; class Alphaproteobacteria; order Rhodobacterales; family Rhodobacteraceae; genus TMP-24. The sequence goes on along the minus strand of NZ_JARJNR010000004.1, from coordinate 362,528 downwards.
GGATCTGATGATCGCCGCCCGCAAGGGCTCGCCGCTTGCTGTGGGATACGGCGATGGCGAGATGTTCGTGGGCTCAGACGCCATCGCGCTTGCCCCGATGACCGACCGGATCTGCTATCTGGAGGAGGGCGACCATGCGGTGATAACCCGCGCTGGCGCCGAAATCTATGATGCCGGGGGGCGGCCTGCGAACCGCGAGGTCCAGAAGATCAACCTCGACCAGACGCGGATCGAAAAGGGCGGCTACAAGCATTTCATGGCGAAGGAAATCGCCCAGCAGCCCGCCGTCCTCGGCGATGCGCTCGCCCATTATGTGAAGGGGGCCGCGCTGAACCTGCCCCAGGGCCTCGACTTCGCCGGGCTCGACCGGCTGACGCTTGTGGCCTGCGGCACCGCCTCCTACGCCTGCCTGACCGCGAAATACTGGTTCGAGCAGATCGCGGGCCTCTCTTGCGAGGTCGATATCGCCTCGGAATTCCGCTACCGCGAACCGCCGCTTCCGGCGAAAAGTTTCGCGCTCTTCGTCAGCCAGTCCGGCGAAACCGCCGATACGCTCGCCGCCTTGCGTTACGCGCAGGGCAAGGTCGAGAAGATCGTCGCGGTCATTAACGTTCCCACATCTTCCATCGCGCGCGAAAGCGATGTCGTGCTGCCGATCCTCGCGGGCGTCGAGGTCGGCGTCGCCTCGACCAAGGCCTTCACCTGCCAGCTGCTGGTGCTGTTCCTTCTGGCGCTGAAGGCCGGCCGCGACCGGGGCCGGTTAACCGAGGCAGACCTGAAGGCCCACCTCGCCGACCTTGCCACGTTGCCCGGCCTGATGAACCAGGCACTGGCGCGCGAGGGCGAGATCGCGGCCCTGTCCGAGGCGATCGCCGAGGCGCAGGACGTCCTGTTCCTTGGGCGCGGCGCCATGTTCCCTCTGGCCCTGGAGGGAGCGCTTAAACTGAAAGAAATCAGCTACATACACGCCGAAGGTTATGCATCAGGCGAACTGAAACACGGCCCCATCGCGCTCATTGACAAGGCGGTTCCGGTCATTGTCATGGCACCGCGCGACGCGCTGTTCGAAAAGACCGTGTCGAACATGCAGGAAGTGATGGCGCGGCACGGCAAGGTGCTGTTGATCACCGATGCAAGGGGCGAGAACGAGGCGGGCGACGGCGCCTGGAAGGTGCTGACGCTGCCCACCGTACCGCCGGTCCTCGCGCCGATCCTCTATGCCGTCCCCGCTCAGCTCCTCGCCTATCACACGGCCTGCGCCAAGGGCACCGATGTCGACCAGCCGCGCAACCTGGCGAAATCCGTGACGGTCGAATGACAAAGTCCCGCCGCCTGAGAGAGGATCAGACCCCCGATAGCAAAGGTCGGGACCATCTGGAAACAATTGGTGCCACCATTCAGGAAGATGGAGCCGTCAGGATTTCAGGCGCGTTCATGGGAGCAGCGGTCGAAGAGTTCTTCGGCGATTTCGATCATGAGTTCGGGCTGACCATCCCGGCGGAGAAGGTCGCCGAAGCCTTGGTTGAGATACTTGCGCTTCTGTTTGCCAATCCTGAATTCCACTTCTCCGACTTGGCAAAGCGCCTGGAAGAGGCAGGCTGCGCCAAGGATCGATGGGTTTGGACATGACTCTCGACGAGGCAATTGCCGCCCTGCAGGCCGGGGCGGAACCGGACCGCGCGGAAGGGATGGCGGCCTATCACAAGCAAAGCCGCCCGGTCATCGGCGTGTCGAACCCGGTGCTGAACGATCTCGCCAAGGGCTGGCGGCAGGCACTTTCGGTCGAGGAGCGCGTCACGCTTGCCGATCAGCTGTGGCGAACCGACGTTTTCGAGGCCCGCATTGTCGCCGCGAAACTCCTGACCCAGGCGCGCATCCGGCCCGATGAACAGGTCTGGCGCCTCATCGCCTCATGGGTGCCCGGGTTCGACAGCTGGGCCATCGCCGACCACGCCTGCGACGCGGGCGAGCGGCGGCTCGTCGCAGACCCCTCGCGCATCAACGAGGTCGAAGGCTGGACGCGGCATGAAAGCTTCTGGGTCCGGCGCGCCGCGCTGGTCATCACCCTGCCCTGGACCAAGCAGAACCACCCGACGCAAGAAGACCTCGCGATCCGCGACCGGGTTCTGGGCTGGGCCGCCGCGATGGCCGGTGATCCAGAGTGGTTCATCCAGAAAGCCATCGCCTGGTGGCTGCGCGACCTCTCGAAGCACGACGCCCCCCGCGTCCGCGCTTTCCTCCAAACCCACGGCGGCCGCTTGAAGCGTTTCGCCCGGAAGGAAGCCGGGAAATATCTCTGATCCGGTCGCCCGGCGCCCCTCCTCTTTCACTTTGGTGCAAATATCCCCGCCGGAGGCCCTCCGAGACGGGCGCCGAGGCGCCCGGCGAGAGATAGGCGTGCCGCGGCCATCGGCCGCGGCTCCGCTGGAACCGCCTCCGACCAGAGCACACTTGTGGCCCCCCGCGCCCGGGCCTAAACTCTGCCCATGGCACCGCTCATCGACCCGTTCCAGCGTCCGATCTCCTACCTGCGCGTCTCGGTCACCGACCGCTGCGATTTCCGCTGCACCTATTGCATGGCGGAACATATGCAGTTCCTGCCGAAGAAAGACCTTCTGACGCTCGAGGAGCTTGACCGGCTCTGTTCGACCTTCATCCGGCTTGGCGTCGAGAAACTCAGGATCACCGGCGGCGAGCCGCTGGTGCGCCGTGACATCCTGACCTTCTTCCAGTCGATGTCGCGGCATCTGAAGTCCGGGGCACTCCGCGAACTCACACTCACCACCAACGGCTCGCAGCTTGCCCGGTTCGCGGGCGAGCTGGCGGCTGCAGGCGTCGGCCGCGTGAATGTCTCGCTCGACACGCTCGACGAGGCGAAGTTCGCCGAGATCACCCGCTGGGGTCGCCTGCCGCAGGTGCTCGACGGGATCGCGGCCGCAACGGCGGCGGGCCTGAAGGTCAAGATCAACGCGGTGGCGCTCAAGGGCTTCAACGAGGGCGAGCTTTTCCCGCTTCTCGACTGGTGCGCTGCACAGGGCCATGACCTCACCTTCATCGAGGTCATGCCGATGGGCGAGATGGGCGAGGAGATGCGGCTCGACCAATATTGGCCGCTGAAGGACCTGCGCGCGCGGTTGGCCGAGCGCTTCACGCTTACCGACCTCACCGAGCGCACCGGCGGCCCCGCGCGGTATGTACGGATCGAGGAAACCGGCCAGAAGGTCGGCTTCATCACCCCGCTCACCCATAATTTCTGCGAAAGCTGCAACCGCGTCCGGGTAACCTGCACGGGCGAGCTGTTCATGTGCCTCGGCCAGGAAGACAAGGCCGACCTACGCGCGCCCCTGCGCGCCAGCCCCGACGATGCCGCGCTGGAACAGGCGATCCGCGCCGCGATTGCGGGCAAACCCAGGGGCCATGACTTCGATTATTCCCGCCAGCATGTCGCGGGCCAGATGTCCCGCCACATGAGTCATACCGGCGGGTGATCACGCCGATTAGAACCGCGCGCGCCCCGAGATATCGAGACCGACTTTGCTGTTCTTTCCAGCCTTAGCGCCGGTGTCACGGCAGGTTGCCTTGGCGGCGGAGAGATCGGCATTGCTCTTCAGTTGCGTGAAGAAGGTAAGGTCCTTCAGGATCGGCTTTCCATCCAGCGTCACCTTTGCCTTGCGCATCAGGTCGCGTGTCTGCGTCTTGTTCGAAACGTTGACATATTTGCCTGCACCGCACACGGCGAGTTGGCCATCGTGCTCGATGACGAGCCACCGGAATTCGTAGCCCTTGCCCTGCGTCTGCCAACCGACCTCGTCCACCCAGAAGTCACCGTCGACCGGTATGGCAAAATCCGCAGCCGCGGCGGTCGACGCAAAGGCCATAGCCAGGGCGGTACCAAGAAACAGAAGACGCATCAGTATTACCCCAAAGTTGATTCTCAAAGCGGCGGAAGCAACTTGAGGTAAGCACGCAATGCGCGCGATGTCACGCCGCAGGCATCCGTGTTTCCACCATGCCCGCATACCAGCTCGATCCGAACGGAATGACGTCATCGTCGAAATTATAGGCCGGGTGGTGGACCATCGCCGTATCGCCGTTGCCGACGAATATATAGGCGCCGGGGCGTTCGAGAAGCATGAAGGAAAAATCCTCGGCCCCCATCAGGGGCGCGGTGTCGGTATCGACATGGCCGGAAACCGCCTTGGCGACCTCGGCGGCATAGTCGGTATTCTCGGGTGTGTTCATCGTCACCGGATAGCCGCGGACATAGTTCACCTCGGCTTTCGCACCCAATGCGAGCGCGGTGCCTTCGGCGATCTCGCCGACCCGGCGTTCGACAAAATCCTGAACGGCCGGGTCCATGGTACGGACGGTGCCCTTCAGCTTCACCACCTGCGGGATGACGTTGTGCGCGGTCGAATCCGTCTCGACCGTGCAGATGGACACCACGACCTGCTTCATCGGATCGACATTGCGCGCGGCGATCGTCTGCATGGCCACGATGATATGGGCGGCAACCACGGTCGTATCGATACAGTCATGGGGCTTGGCCGCATGGCCGCCCTTGCCCGTCACGGTAATGTCGAACTGGTCGGCCGAGGCCATCATCGCGCCGGGGCGGATGGCGAAGTGCCCGACCGGGATGCCGGGCATGTTGTGCATCCCGTAGACCTCCTGAATGCCCCAGCGGTCCATCATCCCGTCGGCGCACATCTCGCGCCCGCCGCCGCCGCCCTCTTCGGCTGGCTGGAAGATCACCACGGCGGTGCCATCGAAGTTGCGGGTCTCGGCGAGGTACTTGGCAGCACCCAGCAGCATTGCCGTATGGCCGTCATGCCCGCAGGCATGCATCTTGCCGGGCACTTTCGAGGCATAGGGCAAGCCGGTCTGCTCCTTGATCGGCAGCGCATCCATGTCGGCACGCAAGCCGATGACCCGACCGTTGTTGTCGGTCTTGCCCTTGATCACACCAACGACCCCGGTGCGGCCGATCCCCTCGACAACCTCGTCGCAGCCGAAGTCGCGCAGAAGCCCCGCGACCTTGGCCGCCGTCCGGTGGACGTCGAACAGAAGTTCGGGATTTTCGTGGATGTCGCGGCGCCATCCGGTGATTTCGGGCAGAAGCTCTGCGAAACGGTTCTTGACGGGCATGGGTGATCTCCTCTCGCGCCGGAGGTTCTGCCGTTTCGCGGCCGCGTTCAAGGCTCAGAGTGACGGGCCGAGGGTGATTTTTGATCCGGCGGTAAAGCGCGAGAGGCGGAAGCGCGACAGGTCGTGGCCCGGGTCGCGGCCCATCACGAGGTCCGCCGTCACCCGGCCGACACCGGGGCCGATGCCGAAGCCATGGCCGGAGAGGCCGCACAGCACCGTGAGGCCCGGTAGCGCCGCCACATGGTCGATGACCGGCACGACATCGGGCATGAGGTCGATCATGCCCGCCCAGGCGGCAGCGATGGCGGGTTTGCCGATCGTCGGGAACGCAGCGGCGAACCGGGTGCGAACATTCTCGATGAAGCGCGGATTGGGCGCGGGGCTAAGGATGCGCATCCGCTCGAACGGGCTTTCGCTGCCCGCGTCCCAGCGGCGCGGCGTCAGCCAGTGATCCGGGTAGTGGCGCGGCAAAGCGGCATGGAGCCGGGTTGAGCGCCAGTCTTTCCTAAGCACCTGAAGATATGCGCCAAGATGGCGGAAGGCGTCAGGCCCCAGCGCGAAATCATGCATGGCCCCGGGGGTCAGCGTCAGCCCGCCGTCCTGCCGCTTGCGGAAGGCGAAATGGCTGTCGGCGCTTGCCGTCTCCTGCGGGAAGTCCAGGGGTACGGTCGCCGTCACGGTGGCACGCACCGCCAGTTGCGGCAGGCTGACGCCATGGGCGCGAAGGAAGAGCGAAGACCAGGCGCCGCCCGCCAGCACAACGCGGTCGGCCCGCACCCTGCCCTTCTCGGTCACCACGCCCGCGACCTGTCCGCCCTTAAGATCGAGCGCGCGTACCGCGCAATTCTCGTGCAGCGACAAGCCGCGCGCCGCCAGCATCGACGCGAGCACAGGCACCGCGACCCAGGGCTCGGCGCGCGCGTCTGACGGAGTGAGAAGCCCGCCGACCCAACCGGCGGCGTTCGGCAGATGCGCATCCAGCTCTGCCTTCGTCAGAAGCCGCGTGTCGAGGCCATGGGCACGGGCATGCGCCATCCAGTCCTCGAAATCCGTCATATCCTCGGGCCGGTTGGCGATATAGAGCACACCTGCCTGACGGAAACCCAGATCGGCGCCTGCCTCTGCCTCAAGCCCGCGCCAGATACGCTCGGCCTCGATCATGATCGGCAGTTCCGCCGGATCACGGCCCTGTTTGCGGATCCAGCCCCAGTTGCGCGACGACTGCTCGCCCGCGATCCGGCCCTTCTCGCACAGGACGACCCTCTGCCCGGCCTTTTGCAGAAACCATGCGGTCATCACGCCCGCGATGCCGCCGCCGATCACCACCACATCGGCAGCCTCCGGCAGGAGGCCGGTGAAGCGGGCGGGCTGGTCGAGCGAGATCGGAAAGGCTCTCATGCCGCAAGCTGCGCAACGAGCCGCTCGATGAAGGCAAGCCCGGCCTGAAACTCGCTTGTCTCGATATATTCGTCGGGCTGATGGGCCTGCGCGATATCCCCCGGCCCGCAGACCACCGCCGAATAGCCCGCATTCTGGAAATGGCCCGCCTCCGTCCCGTAGCTGACCACATGCAGGCCGTTGTCGCCGGTCAGCGCCCGCGCGAGCCGCTCGGCGGCGCCGTCCGCTTCGGGCACCAGGGGCGGCACCTCGAAATAGCGCTGAAGCGAGATAGCGGACTCGCGCCGGACCGCCTGCATGTCCGCCGCGATACCGGCGGCGGCGGCTTCGAAGGCCGAAAGATGGTCCGCGATCCGCTCGCCCGGCACCACGCGGACATCGACGCCCAGACGGCAATCGGCAGCGGTGATGTTATGGGCGGTCCCGCCCGCGATCTGCCCGACATGCCAGCTGGTCCAGGGCGGATCGAAGGGTGCAGCGACTGGTCCGGGCGCCGCCGCGCTTGCCTGCGCGTTTCGCGCATTCACCCATTCGATCAGCCGCCCCGCCTCCAATATGGCGCTGACACCGCGATGCATGATCGAGGAATGCACCTCGAACCCCTTCACATGCACATGATAGCCCGCGCCGCCCTTGTGGCCGGTCACGACCTTCATCCGCGTCGGCTCTCCCACGATGACGGCGGCAGCGCGGGGCAGGACCTTGGCCATCTCCTCGACCATGCCGACACAGCCGGTGCAGCCCCGCTCCTCGTCGTACGAGATCGCGAGTTGCAGGGGGCGGCGAACCCCGGCCGCGGTCGCCATCGGCACCGCCGCGAGCATGAGCGCGACGAAGCCCTTCATGTCGCAGGTGCCGCGACCGTAAAGGCGCCCGTCGCGTTCGCTTACTGTCCAGGGGTCGGTGGTCCAGCGCTGGCCATCGACCGGCACGACATCGGAATGGCCCGACAGCACGACACCGCCCGCGACCTCCGGCCCGACCGACGCATAGAGGTTCGCTTTCGTCCGATCTTCATTCCAGACGCGGTGCGCGCGGATGCCATGGTCCGCGAGATAGGCCTCCACCCAGTCGATCAGCGCCAGATTGCTGTCGCGGCTCACGGTGGGAAAGGCGACCAGCCGTTCCAGAATCGATCTTGCCTGATCCGGTTGCGTCATCATGCCCTTCCTGTCTTTTCTTGCAGCTTAGCGCGCGCATCGCGCGCCGAAACCAGTCATCATGCAGCAAATGATCGTCACTTTGCCCGGAATCCCTTTGCGGAACCATGCAACTTTTGGCTGTTGCCCCTTGGCGGAAAATGGCTAACACTTCGACACAGACCGGAAAAAACCGGCGCACAAAGTCCGACTGGGGAGTCGTCCATGCCCGACGGGGCCGAGCCTGTCCTTGACGTCAAGGGCCTGAGAACTGTTTTCCAGACCCGCAGCGGCGAAATCCATGCCGTGAATGACGTGAGCTTCGATCTGAAGCCCGGCGAACTGCTGGGAGTGGTGGGCGAAAGCGGATCGGGCAAGTCGGTCACGATGATGTCGCTGCTTGGCCTTCTGCCCTCGCCGCCTGCGGACATCCGCGGCGGAGAGGTGCTTTTCGCAGGCTCGGACCTTCTGAAATGCGCGCCGGACCATCTGCAAGCGGTGCGCGGCGCCGGGATCGGCTTCATCTTTCAGGATCCGATGACCTCGCTCAATCCGGTCTTCACAGTGGGCTACCAGATCATGGAGCCCTTGCGCCGCCATATGGGCATGGACAAGGCGCAAGCCCGCCAGAGAGCACAGGAACTGCTTGAACTCGTTGGCATTCCCGATGCCGCTCGGCGATTGAAGGACTTTCCCCACCAGTTCTCCGGCGGGATGCGGCAGCGGGTGATGATCGCCATCGCGCTTGCCTGCGACCCCAAGGTGCTGATCGCCGACGAACCGACGACCGCGCTCGACGTGACGATCCAGGCGCAGATCCTCGAACTGGTGCGCGATCTGCGCCAGAAGCTCGGGATGGCCATCGTCTGGATCACCCATGACCTGGGCGTCATCGCCGGGATCGCCGACCGGGTTCTGGTGATGTACGGCGGCCAGATCGTCGAACAGGGGCCGGTGGGCGCGGTGTTCCGCGATCCGCAGCATCCCTATACGCGCGCGCTGCTGACGACGGTTCCGGCCATTCGCGGCGAACGGACGGCGAAGCTCAATGTCATCGAAGGCCAGCCGCCGATCATGAAGGCCGTACCCGCCGCCTGTGCCTTCCGCGACCGCTGCACCATGGCCTTCGACCGCTGCGGCCGGGAAAATCCGCGCCGTATCGCCGTGTCGCCCGGCCATGATGTCGCCTGCTTCTGGGACCCCAAGACCGGAGGCGCCCGCCATGTTTGACGCTGCGCCGCGCAAGCTGGTGGAGGTCAAGGGCCTCAAGATGTATTTCCCGATCACCGCCGGGATCTTCCGTCGCAAGGTGGGCGACGTGAAGGCGGTGGATGATGTGAGCTTTGATATCCTTGAGGGCGAGACCCTGGGCCTCGTCGGCGAAAGCGGCTGCGGGAAATCGACCTGCGGGCGCGCGATCCTCAGGCTTTACGATCCGACCGAGGGCGAGGTCTGGATCGGCGGCGAGAATATCGCCATGGCCGAAGCGGCCGACCTGCGCCGCCTCAGGCCCGCGATGCAGATGGTCTTTCAGGACCCGCAGGCGAGCCTCAATCCGCGTATGACGGTGGCCGACATCATCGGCGAGCCGCTTGAGGAACATACGAAACTGACGCGCGACGAGAAACTGGCCCGGGTCTACGAACTGATGGACGCCGTGGGTCTGAACCGCGCCTTCGCCAACCGCTATCCGCACGCCTTCTCGGGCGGTCAGCGCCAGCGGATCGGCATCGCGCGGGCGCTGGCGCTGAACCCCAAGTTCATCGTCTGCGACGAACCGATCGCCGCGCTGGACGTCTCGATCCAGGCGCAGGTGGTCAACCTCTTGGAGGAATTGCAGGACAAGTTCGGGCTGACCTACCTTTTCATCAGCCACGACCTGTCCATGGTCCGCCATATCGCCGACCGGGTGGCGGTGATGTATCTCGGCCGGATCGTCGAGCTGGCGCCGCGCGATCAGCTTTTCGACAGGCCGCTGCATCCCTATACTGAGGCGCTTCTTTCCGCAGTGCCCGAGGCCGATCCCGAAACCGAGGCGAACCGTCAGCGGATCATCCTCAAGGGCGATGTGCCCTCGCCCGCGAACCCGCCCAAGGGCTGCAATTTCTGCACGCGCTGTCCGAAGGTCTTTGACCTCTGCCAGCGCGTGAAACCCGTGCTGCGAGAAATCGAGCCGGGCCGCCATGTGGCCTGCCACCTCTACGAGACACAGAAAGAGACCGCCCGCGCCGGGGCGGCACCCGAGGCCAGAAAGAGCACCCAACAAGGAGAGCAACATGAAACTTAGATCAGCCCTGATGGGCGCCGCCGCCTTCACCGCCCTGGCTTCGGCCGCCTGGGCGGAACGCGGTGCCGATGGCCATGTCAACGTTCTTTACTGGCAGGCGCCGTCGATCCTGAACCCCTATCTGTCCTCCGGCACCAAGGACGTCGAGAGCGCCTCGCTGATCCTCGAAGGGATGGCGGGCTTCAACGAGAAGGGCGAAGTGTTCGCGCGCCTCGCCGAAAGCGTGCCGACGGTGGAAAATGGCGGCGTCTCTGCCGACCTGACCCAGATCACCTGGAAGCTGAAGTCCGGACTTCTCTGGTCGGACGGTACGCCTGTGACCTCGGCCGACGCGGCCTTCACCTACGAATATTGCAAGCATCCCGAAGGCGGCTGCGCCCAGGCGGCGCGCTATGAGGGGATCAAGTCGATCGAGACGCCCGACGATCTGACCGTCATCATCACCTTCGATGCGCCGAAGCCTAATCCTTACCAGGCGTTCGTCGGCGGCACGTCGCCCATCATCCAGAAAGCGCAGTTCCAGAACTGCCTCGGCGCGGCGGCCTCGACCTGCACCGACCAGAACTTCGGCCCGATCGGCACCGGCCCGTTCCGCGTGACAGAGTTCAAGACCAACGACACCGTGTCGCTGGAAGCCAACCCCAACTACCGTGATGCGACCAAGCCCGCCTTCGCCACGATGACCATCAAGGGCGGCGGCGACGCGGAAGCGGCGGCGCGCGCGGTGATGGAGACCGGCGAGTTCGACTATGCCTGGAACACCCAGATCAACCCGGACCTGCAGGCGCAGATGATCGCGGCCGGCAAGGGTACGCTTCTGAACGGTTTCGGCACGCTCGTCGAGCGGATCGAGATGAACATGACCGATCCCTCGCCCGACCTGCCCGAGGGCGAGCGTTCGACCCCCAAGCATCCGCATCCGTTCCTGAGCGACATCCGGGTTCGCAAGGCGCTGTCGATGGCAATCGACCGGCAGGTGCTGGTTGATGTGGGTTACGGCAATGCCGGTCGCGCGACCTGCAACCTCGTTCCTGCACCGGAACTCTATGCTTCCGACAATACCGACTGCCTCCAGCAGGACATGGAAGGCGCCAAGGCGCTGCTCGATGAAGCAGGTTGGACCGACAGCGACGGCGACGGCGTCCGTGACAAGGACGGCAAGAAACTCTCGGTCCTCTACCAGACCTCGACGAACCCGGTCCGCCAGGACTTCCAGGCGCTGATCAAGGGCTGGTGGAACGAGGTTGGCGTGGAAGTGGAACTGAAGAACATCGACGCCTCTGTGTACTTCGGCGGCGATGCCGGTTCGCCTGACACGTTCCAGAAGTTCTATGCCGACGTCGAAATGTACGCCAACAACTTCGACGGCACCGACCCCGAGCCCTATCTGGCGCAGTATCTCTGCGACAAGATCCCCGGCCCGGACAACCAGTGGCAGGGCGAGAACATCAACCGCTTCTGCGACCCGGCCTATGACGCGCTGGTGAAGGAGCTCGCGACCACGGCCGACATGGCCAAGCGCGGCGAGATCGCCAAGAAGCTGAACGACATGCTGACCAAGGACAGCTACACCGTTGTCGCGCTCGTCGACCGCGGCCGTCTGTCGGCAGCGTCGAACACGCTGGGCGGCGTGGTTCTCAACACCTGGGACACCGAACTGTGGAATGCCCAGGACTGGTTCCGCGTGAAGTGATCTGATCCCGCGCGGCCCCGGCACCCGTCCGGGGCCGCGCCCCTTTCCAGACTGCTGATCAAAGGCGTCCTCAGATGCTCACCTACATCATCAGGCGACTTCTCCTCGCCATTCCGACGCTTCTGCTCATCAGTCTCGTCATCTTCTTTCTTGTCGATCTCGCGCCCGGCAGCCCGGCCTCGGAAATTCCGCTGACGGTCCCGGCCGAAGTGCGCGCCAAGATCCTCGAAAGCATGGGGGTGAACGACCCGGTCTATGTGCGTTATCTTCTGTGGCTGAAACAGTTCGTCTGGGTCGAACCGCTGAACCTTTTCGACCACTGGTTCGGCACCACCTATGCTGAGGGCCAGCAGCGCATCATCAGCTACCAGACCCGCGGGCCGGTCTTTGATATCATAGGCCAGCGCATTCCCCAGACGCTGACGGTGATCGGTACCGCCTATCTGGTCGGCGTCCTGATCGCCATTCCGATCGGCATCTATTCCGCCTACCGGCAATATTCCTGGTTCGACCAGGCCGGGACTTTCGTGGCCATGGTCGGCTTTTCGGTGCCGACCTTCTTCACCGGTGTCCTCTTGATCGTGATCTTCGCGGTGAAGCTGCAATGGTTCCCCTCGATCTACGACACAACGCTGAAAGTCACCGACTGGGCGAGCTTCATGAAACAGGTCAAGCAGATGGTGATGCCGGTTACGGTGCTGGCGCTCTTCAATGCTGCAACGCTCAGCCGCTACATGCGCTCGTCGATGCTGGAAAACCTCGGGCAGGATTACGTCCGCACCGCGCGCGCCAAGGGCATGTCGGAGCGGACGGTCGTGCTGCGCCACGTCCTGCGTAATTCGCTTATCCCGGTCGTCACCGTGATCGCGCTTGGCATTCCCGGCATCTTCGGCGGCGCGATCATCACCGAGCAGGTCTTCAAGATCAACGGACTCGGTGCCGCACTGATCGGCGCGATCCATGCCAATGACCTGCCGACGGTGCAGACGCTCGCCTTCATCTTCGCGGTGCTGATCGTCACCTTCAACCTGATCGCCGATGCTCTGTACGGCCTTCTCGACCCGAGGATCCGCTATGCGTGACACGGCAGGAACCCAAGCGAAACCCGTCCGGATGGAGCGGCCCCGCAGCCAGTGGCGCGATGTCTGGGATCAGTTCAAGACCCACAAGGGCGCGCTGGTCGGCATGACGGTACTGGCCCTTCTCGTGGCCTTCGTGGTCATCGGGCCCTTCGTCTGGCACGAAGAGAAACTGACGACCACACAGACCTATCTCAACAAGAACAAGCCACCGTCGCTGACCTATCCGCTCGGCACCGATCACCTCGGGCGCGATTTCTTCCTGCGCATGATGGAGGGCGGCCGGGTCTCGATCGCTGTCGGGCTTGTCGCGATGACGATCTCGATCTTCATCGGCACCACCGTCGGCATGCTTTCAGGTTTCTTCAAGCGGCTCGACGGGCCGCTGATGCGGCTGACCGACCTCTTCCTCTCTCTGCCGCTCTTGCCGCTGCTCCTCGTCATGGTGATGCTCTTCCGCGATGCGCTGGCGCGGATCTTCGGGCCCGAGCTTGGTACGTTCGTCCTGATCGTGATCGCGATCGGCGTCACGAGCTGGATGCCTGCCGCACGCATCGTGCGCGGCGAGGTGCTGGCGCTCAAGGAGCGGGAGTTCGTTCTGGCCGCCCGGTCTCTGGGCACGCCGAACCGGCGGCTGATCCTGCGCCATGTGCTGCCGAATGTCGTCTCGCCGGTCATGGTGGCCGCGACCCTCGACATTGCCAGCGCGATCATCACGGAAAGCGCGCTCTCCTTCCTCGGCCTCGGCTTTCCACCTGATTTCCCGACCTGGGGGCGGCTGCTTTTCGACGGGCTGAGCTATATGCAGCAATATCCCGAGCGGGTGATCTGGCCGGGCCTTGCGATCTCGCTCACCGTGCTCGCCGTGAATTATATCGGCGACGGCCTGAGGGACGCGCTCGATCCCCGTATCCGCGGACGGTAATTTCGTCCGGGCTACGCCCGGCCGACCCGTGCGAGAGGGGCGCTGCCCCTCTCGCGCTCTCCCCGGGATATTTGAAAACGAAAGAGATCAGTGCATGCCCCGCCGGATGCGGCGGATCAGGAGCCAGACCGCGCCGAGTATGACCGGTACGAGGGCGGCGGTGAGTGCGCTCTTTGGCCAATGCAGCGCGTCTGCCAGCGGCAGAAGCGCATAGGTGGCCAGACTGACCGCATAATAGCTGATCGCCACGACTGACAGCCCCTCGACAGTATGCTGGAGCCTGAGAGCCAGATCGGCGCGGCGGTCCATGCTTTCGAGAAGCTTCTGGTTCTGGGCCGAGCGTTCGACATCGACGCGGGTCGACAGAAGCTCGCCCGCCCGTTCGGCGCGCTCGGCCATCTGTTCCAGCCGATGCTCGGCCGACTTCACCGTCCGCATCGCCGGGTCGTAGCGGCGGCGCATGAATTCGCCGAAGGTCTGGCGGCCCATGAAACGTGTCTCGCGCAGGACGTCGATGCGCTGGTTGACGATCGCCTCATAGGCCCCGGTCGCGCCGAAGCGGAAAGAGTGGCGGGTGGCGAGGCTTTCCAGTTCCGCCGACAGTTCGAGAAGCTCGTGCAAGGTCGCCTCCGCCGCCCGGTGATCGTCGGGGAGCGCCGCAACGACGGACGAAAGTTGCGGATCGAGCGCGTTCAGCCGTCCGGTCAGCTCGCGCGCCCGGCCAAGGCCGAGCATCGACATGGCGCGGTAGGTCTCGATCTCGCACAGGCGCTGGACGATCCGGCCCACGCGGCGCGCGCCGGTGCCGGGCCGCACGAAGACCGCAAAGCGCATGAGCCCGGCCGGGTCGATCTGGAAGTCGCCCGCGATGATCGCGGCCTCGTCGAGCACCCAGGAGGCGGCGAGGCTTTCGGGGACGAACCAGTCCTCGAGCTTCGCCACCGCCTGTTCCATATCCTCGGGCAGTGGCTCGACCCGCACCAGAACAGCGGCGATGCGCTTTCCCGGCGCGGCACGAAGCCAGTCAGGCGGAAAGACCTCCGCATCGCGCGGATCGAAGGGCCGGTCGCCGAGGCCAGGCTCGAAGGCGGAATAGGTCACGAACTCGGTATGGCTTTCCCATTTCAGCACATGCCGTCCGATCTCGGCCGAATGATGGGTGGCACCGGGCGCCGGATGGGCGGCGCCATGGCGCGCGAGAAGCGCGCGGAGATGGCCGAGATCGCGGTCGCGGTCGCGATTCGCGGCCTCGATGGGCTCCTTCACCGCGAGATAGACCGCCTGGCAGGGCACGGTCAGCGAGGGAAAGGGCCGCGCATGCAGCTCGTTCACAAGGGCGTAGCGCTGTGGGTGGTCGTCGATCATCGCATGTTTCTCCCGCGCGGCGACAATAGCGCGGGCGCCGGGGATTTCAGCAGCGCGATGGGCACACCGCCGTATACTTGCAAAGCTGCAACGGGTGAGCGCTATCGCGGCGCGAGGAGCAGCGCGAGGAGCGCCCCGCTACCCGCGACCGCGAAGGTCGCGGCCGGGCCGGCCTGGTACCAGAGAGCTCCGGCTGCCGCATTTGCGACAAGCGTCGCGAGCCCGCCCGCGAGATTGAAGAGGCCGAAGGCGGTGCCGCGCATCTCCGGCGGGGCGCTGCGGGCGACGAGCGCCGCGAGCAGCCCCTGGCTCAGCCCCATATGCAGCCCCCAGAGCGCGACACCGAGAAAGACCGCGGGAAGGCCGCCACCAAAGGCGAAGAGGCTGTGTGCCCCCGCCAGCGTCAGGATCGACAGTCTGAGAAGACCGGAGGCCCCGATCCGGTCCGAGACTAAGCCCACCGGCCAGGCTGTGGCGCCATGGACAAGCTTCAGCACCCCAAAGACCGCGGGCGCCCAAAGCGCCGCAAGCCCCGCATCCGCCGCCTTCAGGATCAGGAACGCGTCGGATATCCGCGCAAGGGCCAGCACCGCACCGAAGAGCGTCACGCGGAGGAAGGCCGGGCGGAGCGCCCGCAGTTCCGCCCGACCGAACCGAGGCGGCGTGGGCGCTTGCGCCGCAGGGCGGGCTGGCTCTCGCACGAAGACCCACAGGATCGCTACCGCGACGAGCGCGGAGAGCGCCGCTGCCCAGAACACGCGACGAATATCCCCCTGCCAGAGCCACATGAGGCCGATCGCCAGAAGCGGCCCGGCGAAGGCGCCCACCGTATCCATCGACGGGCGCAGGCCATAGGCTTCGCCCCGGCGCTCCTCTGGCAAGAGGTCGGCCACCAGCGCGTCCCGGGCGGGCGCCGCGGGTCCCGTTGCCGACCCGATCGGCAAGGCGCGCGCCCAGTACAATGCCTGCGCCGGTCGCCAATGCGAAGACGGGCTTCGTCAGCATCGCCAGCCCGTAACCGGCGATGAGCAGCGGCTTCCGCCGCCCCATCCTGTCGGACCAGGCGCCCGAAAGGACCTTCACGGCCTGCGCGAGCCCCTCGCCCGCCTCCTCGATCATCCCGACCGCAAGGGCGGTCGCGCCGAGTGTGCCGGTGAGGAACAAGGGCAGAAGCGCATGGATCATCTCGGACGAGATATCCATGAAGAGGCTCACGAACCCCAGCGCCAGCACCCCGCCCGGCAACCTCGCCCGGATCCGTTCCCCCTGCCCGCGCGCTCGCACAGAACCATATCGGCGCGGCGCGGTCGACCAGAGAGTTTGCGGCTCAGCTCAGGTTCGTCGCGAAGAAATCGAGCGTGCGCGACCAGGCAAGCTCCGCCGCCGCCTGATCGTAGCGCGGCGTCGTGTCGTTGTGGAACCCGTGATTCACGCCCTCATAGATATGGGCGGTGTAACGCTTGCCGCTGGCCTTCAATGCCGCCTCATAGTCCGGCCAGCCTGCGTTGATGCGTTCATCAAGACCCGCGTAATGCAAAAGGAGCGGCGCTTCTATCTTCGGCACGTCGGCTGTCGCGGGCTGGCGGCCATAGAAGGGGACCGAAGCCGCGAGGTCGGCATAGGCGACGGCCAGCGCATTGCAGACGCCGCCGCCGTAGCAGAAGCCCACCGCGCCGACCTTGCCGGTCGAACCGTCATGACCGCGCAGAAACTCGAAGGCGGCGAAGAAGTCGGCCATCAGCTTCGCCGGGTCGAGCGTCGATTGCATCTCGCGCCCCTGATCGTCAGTGCCGGGATAGCCGCCGAGCGGCGAGAGCCCGTCGGGGCCGAAAGCGAGATAGCCCGCCTTGGCAGTGCGACGCACAACATCCTCGATATAGGGATTTAGGCCGCGGTTCTCGTGCACGACCAGCACGGCGGGCAGCCTGCCCGCGGCGCCCGCGGGTTTCGCCATCAGCCCGCTGATCCGGCCGTTGCCCTCGGGGCTGTCATAGGCGACGCGGGCCGTCTCGATCGCCGGATCGTCAGGGGCGACCTGCGCCGCCAAAGCATAGTTGGGCTGCAGCTGGGCGAGGATCGCCGCCCCGGTGACCCCGGCGGCGGCATATTTGCCCGCCTGTTCGATGAAGGCGCGTTTGGTCATGCGGCCATGCACATAGCCGTCGAAAATCTCAAGGATACGCGGGTCGAAATCCTTGGCGCTCTTGCGGGCGCCCGGGTGGTCCGGTCGGTTCATGACATCCTCCCTTGGCTGCGAAGCCGGAAGGATAGCGCAGAACCGGGATGGGGTCGCACACAAAAAAGTGACCCCGCCACATAGGGCGGGGTCTCGCTTGTTTCGCCCGGAATGCCGGTCAGTCGATCATCGGCAGCAGGCCGTCGAGGCTCTTCTTCGCGTCGCCGTAGAACATCCGCGTGTTTTCCTTGTAGAAGAGCGGGTTCTCGATCCCGGAATAGCCGGTCCCCTGCCCGCGCTTCGAGACGAACACCTGCTTGGCCTTCCAGCATTCCAGCACCGGCATGCCGGCGATGGGCGAGTTCGGGTCTTCCTGCGCCGCGGGGTTCACGATGTCGTTCGAGCCGATGACGATGGCCACGTCGGTTTGGGGGAAGTCCTCGTTGATCTCGTCCATCTCCAGCACGATGTCGTAGGGCACCTTCGCTTCGGCCAGAAGCACGTTCATGTGGCCGGGAAGACGGCCCGCGACCGGATGGATGGCGAAGCGGACGTTCTTGCCCTTGGCGCGGAGCTTCCGGGTCAGCTCGCTGACCGACTGCTGTGCCTGCGCCACCGCCATCCCGTAGCCCGGGATGATGATGACGCTGTCTGCCTCGTTCAGCGCCGCCGCCACGCCCTCGGCGTCGATGGCGATCTGTTCGCCCGTCACTTCCATCTGCGGACCGGCGGTATTGCCGAAGCCGCCGAGGATCACGCTGATGAAGGACCGGTTCATCGCCTTGCACATGATGTAGCTGAGGATCGCACCCGACGAACCCACCAGCGCGCCGACGACGATCAGCAGATCGTTCGAGAGCGAGAAACCGATCGCCGCCGCCGCCCAGCCCGAATAGCTGTTCAGCATCGAGACGACGACCGGCATGTCCGCCCCGCCGATCCCCATGATCAGGTGATAGCCGATGAAGAGCGCGGCGAGCGTCATCAGGACGAGCGGCAGGAGGCCACCGGTGCTGAAGTACCAGATGAGGCAGACGACGGAGAGGACCGCCGCCGCGATGTTCAGAAGGTGACCCCCCGGCAGTTTTTTCGCCTTGCCGTCCACCTTGCCCGCCAGCTTGCCATAGGCAATGACCGAGCCGGTGAAGGTCACCGCCCCGATGAAGATTCCAAGGAACAGTTCCACGCGCAGGATCGACAGCTCGACCGGGGCCTTGTGCGCCAGAACCGCGCCAAAGCCGGTCAGCGCGGCGCGCGCCGCCTCGTCCAGTCCGCCGACATGGGCGGCCTCGATATGCGCATTGTAGCCGATGAAGACGGCGGCAAGACCGACGAGCGAGTGCATCGCCGCGACAAGCTGCGGCATCTCGGTCATCTGGACGCGCTGCGCGACGATCCAGCCGAGGACACCGCCGCCCGCGACAAGGATCAGCGAAAGCCACCAGAGGCCCGCGCCGGGGCCATAAAGTGTGGCGAGAACCGCGAGCGCCATGCCCGCGATCCCGTACCAGACCGCGCGCTTGGCGCTTTCCTGTCCCGACAGCCCGCCGAGCGAGAGGATGAAGAGCACCGCCGCGACGACATAGGCGGAAGTGGTGAAACCATAGTCCATTGCTGATCCCGCCCCTTACGATTTCTGGAACATGGCGAGCATGCGCCGTGTGACCATGAAGCCACCGAAGATGTTGATCCCGGCCATGAAGACCGAGAGCGCGGCCAGCACGATCACAAGGGACGATCCCGACCCGATCTGCATCAGCGCGCCGAGGATGATGATCGAAGAGATCGCGTTCGTCACCGCCATCAGCGGCGTGTGCAGCGAATGCGAGACATTCCAGATGACCTGGAAGCCCACAAAGACGGAAAGCACGAACACGATGAAGTGCGACATGAAGCTTGCGGGCGCGTACAGCCCTGCGAGCAGCATCAGCGCCCCGCCGACGGCCAGAAGCGTCACCTGGCTGCGGGTCTGGGCCTTGAAGGCGGCCACTTCCTGTGCGCGGCGTTCTTCTGGCGTCAGTTCCTTTGCCTTCTCCTTCGGCTTCTGCGCGGCGATCGCCTGGATCTTCGGCGGCGGCGGCGGGAAGGTGATGGCGCCCTTGTGCGTCACCGTTGCGCCGCGGATCACGTCGTCGTCCATATTGTGGTTGACGACGCCGTCCTTGGCCGGCGTGAGGTCGGTCATCATATGGCGGATGTTGGTGGAATAGAGCGTCGAGGCCTGCGCGGCCATGCGGCTGGGGAAATCGGTATAGCCGACGATGGTGACGCCATTGGGCGTCACGATCTTTTCGTCCTTCACCGTCAACTCGCAATTGCCGCCACGCTCGGCGGCAAGGTCGACGATGACGGAACCCGGCTTCATCGCCTCGACCATGTCCCTGGTCCACAGGACCGGCGCGTCGCGGCCCGGGATGAGCGCGGTCGAGATCACGATGTCCATCTCTGGCGCCAGTTCGCGGAACTTCTTCAGCTGCGCTTCGCGGAACTCGGGCGACGAGGGCGCGGCATAGCCACCGGTCGCAGCACCATCCTGGGTCTGGTCGGCGAAGTCGAGATAGACGAATTCCGCACCCATCGATTCGATCTGTTCGGCCACTTCCGGACGCACGTCGAAGGCATAGGTGATGGCGCCAAGGCTCGTGGACGTGCCGATCGCGGCAAGCCCCGCCACGCCGGCGCCAATGATCAGGACCTTGGCAGGCGGCACCTTGCCCGCCGCCGTCACCTGGCCGGTGAAGAAGCGGCCAAAGTTGTTGCCCGCCTCGATCACCGCGCGGTAGCCTGCGATGTTGGCCATCGACGACAGAGCATCCATCTTCTGCGCCCGGCTGATGCGCGGCACCATATCCATGGCGATGACGGTTGCGCCCTGCTTGTTGGCAAGTTCCAGCAATTCCTTGCTTTGCGCCGGATAGAAGAAGGAGATGAGCGTTTGCCCCTCGGTCAGCCGCTTGGTCTCCGCCTCGGTCGGCGGGCGGACCTTTGCGACCACATCGACCGACTTGAAGAGCGCAGCCGCGGTCTTGACCACATTCACCCCGGCCGCCTCATAGGCCGCGTCCGAGAAACCGGCGGCCTGCCCGGCGCCGGTCTCGACATAGCATTCGTGACCAAGCTTCTTCAGTTGCAAGGCAGAATCGGGCGTCATCGCCACCCGGTTCTCGCCCGCGAAAATCTCTTTCGGTGCGCCGATCTTCACCCCGTCCCTCCCGTATTATTTTACCATTTGGTAAAAATATGCGCGACTACGCATGGCAAAGCAAGAATCTTTCCCGCCTCGCTGCGTTGCGGCAATATACGGGAACCTGCGCCTAAATCCAGCGCCGGGTTGCCTCCTGATAGCGGAAATAATCCTCGCCGAAGACGCGCGCCAGCCGCGCCTCCTCGGGTTCGATGAAACGCCGTGATATCAAGCGCATGAAGGACGGCACCAGCGGCAGCGCGATCCAGGCGCCCCAGCTGACGAAGAGGCCGGTCAGAAAGATCGCATCTGCCAGATAGATCGGATTGCGGCTCAGGCTGAACAGACCGCGCGTCACGAGGCGGGTCGGGTTGCGGTGGGGAATCACCGTCGTTCCGGCCTGCATCATCTGCAGCGCGGCCAGCGTGAGCATCGCGAGCGCAACGATGACGATCAGCGCACCGAACTGCGGCGCGAACGGCAGTTGCAGCGGCAGGACAGAGCCAAGCGCGCCGCCGAGCATGGCGAAGCCCGCAAGCCAGACAGGCGGATAATCAACTTCACGAAAAACCATTCAAGCACTCCGGTGCGCACGACAACTCTGCCGCGAGATTCCGGCAAGTCCTTGACGCAGGCAAGGAAAAAGCTGGAAAACGAACGCGGGATATTTTAAACATGAAATAAATCACGACAGGACCGCACAGAACCGCCATGCCCACAGATTTCACTGCCACGCGCGCCGCCTTCGCCCTGCCGGAAGGCATGATCTACCTCGACGGCAATTCGCTCGGCCCCCTGCCGCGCGCCGCTGCCGCGCGCCTGACCCATGCGGTCGAGAAGGAATGGGGCGAGATGCTGATCACCGGCTGGAACAAGGCCGGATGGATGGACCTTCCGCAAGCGCTCGGCGACCGGATCGGGCGGCTGATCGGGGCGCCAGATGGCACGGTCGTTCTGGGCGACACTTTGTCGATCAAGGTCTATCAGGCGCTCGCCTCGGCGCTGGAACTGAACCCGGGGCGAAAGATCATCCTCTCGGACACCGGCAACTTCCCCTCCGATCTCTACATGGCAGACGGGCTCGCCCGCACGCTCGGTCAGGGATACGCGCTGCGGACCGTGGCGCCGGAAGAGGTCGAGGCGGCGATCACCTCCGATGTCGCGGTCCTGATGCTGACGGAAGTCGATTACCGCACGGGCCGCAAGCACGATATGGCCCGCCTGATCGCCAAGGCCCATGCGGCGGGCGCGCTTGTGGTCTGGGACCTTGCCCATTCGGCGGGTGCGATCCCGGTCGACGTGACCGGCGCGGATGCCGATTTCGCGGTGGGCTGCACCTACAAATATCTCAATTCCGGCCCCGGCGGCCCAGCCTTCATCTATGTGGCGCCCCGGCTCGCCGACGGGGTGCGCCCGGCGCTGTCGGGCTGGCTGGGGCACGAGGCGCCCTTCGCCTTCGATCTCGATTACCGGCCCGGATCGGGGATCGAGCGGATGCGCGTCGGCACGCCGCCAATCCTGCAGATGCGGGCGCTGGAAGCGTCGATGGACATCTGGGACCAGGTCGAGATGGCCGACGTGCGGGCGCGTTCGATCGAACTGACCGAGGCCTTCATCGAAGGGGTCGAGGGCACCTGCCCCGACCTGACGCTCGCCTCACCGCGCAATCCCGAAGAGCGCGGTAGCCAGGTCAGCTTCCGCCACCCGGAAGGCTATGCGATCATGCAGGCCCTGATCGCGCGGGGCGTCATCGGCGATTTCCGCGCGCCCGACATCCTGCGTTTCGGCTTCACCCCGCTCTACACGACGATGGAGGATGTGGAGGGCGCGGTGGCGATCCTGTCCGAGATCATGGCGACCGCTGCCTGGGACCGGCCCGAATTCCGCCAGCGGGCGAAAGTGACATGACGATAGAGGTCCGCCACTACCGCCCCGAGGATCGCCCCGCCTGCTGGCATGTCTTCTATCGGGCGGTGCGCGAGGGCGCGGCGGGCCATTATTCTGAAGGACAACGCGCGGCATGGGCGCCGACGCCCCTGCCCGCGCTCGACGGATACGACAAGCTGGGCGATCAGATCTGTTTCGTCGCTGTCCGCGACGGCACAGCCGTCGGCTTCATGTCGCTCGAACGGACCGGCTATCTGGATATGGCCTTCGTCCTTCCCGGGGAAATGGGCAAGGGCACGGCCACCGCTCTCTACCGGGCCCTTGTCGCGGAAGCCCGGCAGCTTGGTCTGACGCGCCTCACCGTCCATGCCAGCCACCTTGCGCGGCGCTTCTTCCTCAAGCAAGGTTGGCGCGTTGTCTGGATGGAAAACCATGCGGCGGATGGCGAGGTGTTCGAACGATTCCTCATGGCACTCGACCTTGAGCCGCAGGGAGCGGACTGTGGAGAACGAACATGAAGATAGCAGAACAAATACTTTTAATATCATGATTTTTCGATCTTATGATACCCTGCGCGCATATCAGCACACGCGCCCCGAACCCCGGCTTTCCCGCCCCGGCGCCTGGGCAAGCCTGTGGCGCCGCATGGGCGTGAAGGCCGCCATTGCCGCCCGTCTGCACTGAGCTGAAGCCCGGGCGGTGACGCCCGTTTCACCTTTGCAACGGAGACCATGATGACCTCGACCTACGACCCCTCCTCCGAAGGCGCGCAGATGTCCTTCGACGGCCGCATGTCCTATGGCGACTACCTTTCGCTTGACCGCATCCTGACCGCGCAGCAGCCGCTGAGTGCCGCGCATGACGAGATGCTTTTCATCGTCCAGCACCAGACATCGGAACTGTGGATGAAGCTCGCGCTGCACGAGATCGGTGCGGCGCGCGCCGCGATCCTGTCTGGCACGCTGGAACCTGCCTTCAAGATGCTCGCCCGCGTCGCGCGGATCATGGAACAGCTCAATTCCGCCTGGGACGTGCTCAGGACCATGACGCCGTCTGACTACACGACCTTCCGCGAAAGCCTCGGCCAGTCCTCGGGCTTCCAGTCCTGGCAATACCGGCTGATCGAATTCGCCGCCGGGAACCGCAATCCGGCGATGCTGCAGCCCCACGCCCACCGCGCCGACGTGACCGAGCGGCTGAAGGCAGAGCTGGCGCGCCCTTCACTTTATGACGCGGCACTTAGGGCGCTGAACGGCGCGGGCATCGCCGTTCCCGACGACATCCTGAACCGCGACGTGAGCCAGCCCTGGGTCGCTGACGACAGGGTCGAGGCCGCCTGGGCAAAGGTCTATGCCGACCCTGCAGGTCACTGGACACTCTACGATCTGGCCGAAAAGCTCGTCGATTTCGAGGATTATTTCCGCCGCTGGCGTTTCAACCATGTCACCACGGTCGAGCGGGTGATCGGCCTGAAACGC
This sequence comes from Frigidibacter sp. SD6-1, assembly GCF_030143255.1. Taxonomy (GTDB): domain Bacteria; phylum Pseudomonadota; class Alphaproteobacteria; order Rhodobacterales; family Rhodobacteraceae; genus TMP-24. Next base: position 338,769 of record NZ_JARJNR010000004.1, on the reverse strand, counting down.
GGCACCGGCGGCACGCAGGGTGTGAGCTATCTCAAGCGCATGCTGGAGGTCGAGCTCTTCCCGGAACTGTGGCGCGTCCGCACGGCGCTGTAATATCCCGGCTCAGAATCTCAAAAGCGCCGATACTTATTTCAAAGGATCGGCGCCGGATCTCCGTTGCAAAGTGCAAAGCGGCTGAGCGCCATTTCATGAGCATTGACAAAATAATAATTCAGAGAGAACAAGTCGCTACGTCAGTCAGTGTCAGATTGAGTGATGCCCCATTGCATCATGTAATTACCTAAACGCCGCCACAATTGCGCCTTCAGTTCACTTTAACCGCAGTGACATATTATGCCCATCGGCATCAAGCCTACGGCAACAAGTAAATTGGTAAGAGGTATCGGCCATGCCCAGCGGCTATCTTGTTTCCCTTGGCGGGAACAACGCGCTTAACAGCGGCGATGTGATCAGCGGCAGCACCGTCACCTTCACGACGCAGACGGCGCTCGGCGCGGGTCAGTGGGTCTGGAGCGGCACAGCGGGCGGCACGACCTACACCAATACGACCGAGCCAGGCCAATATTACCTGGGCACCGACGGCAGCATCTATTTCGTGCCGGATTTCGGGACGGTCGACACGCTTACATCATCGAGCGTCATCAGTTCTCCCACCTTCACCCCCCTCATGGGCACGTCCGGCAATGATGCCGCAGTGTCGGGCACGGCCGGAAATGACACGATCTATGGCGGCGCATCGACCAGCGCGACGGGCACCGGCAACGACTCCGTCACCGGCGCGGCCGGCAATGACGTCATCTTCGCTGGCGACGGCAACGACACGCTGCAGGGCGGCGCGGGTGCCGATAGGCTCTACGGCGGCGCAGGCAGCGACACGGCGAGCTATTCGGCATCGGGCAGCGCGGTCAATCTCAACCTCGGCACCGGCACCGCGTCCGGCGGGGACGCCACGGGCGATGTCCTCAACTCCATCGAGAATGTCATCGGATCGGGCTTCAACGACACGCTGACCGGCAGTTCCGCCGACAACCAGATCTTCGGCGGCGGCGGCGCGGATTCGATCGCGGCCGGGGACGGGAACGATACGGTCGATGGCGGCGACGGCAATGACACGATCGATGCAGGAGCGGGCAACGATTCCGTCACGGGTGGACTTGGCAACGATTCAATATTTGCAGGCGATGGCGCCGACAGCGTTTCGGGCGGCGACGGCACCGACGTCATCTACGGCGGCGGCGGGGCGGACTCGCTTCTCGGCGACGCGGGCAACGACACGATCTATGGCGGCAGCCCGACCGTAACCGCCACGCAGGAACATCTGAGCTGGATCGCCCAGGGCACCAGCGGCACCAATATCGCGGGCGGCTTCACCCAGGACACCGGCGGGATGAATGTCACCGCCAGCTTTGTGAACAACGGCGGCAACACGGCCGTCCAGACATCCAACTCGACACAATATGTTGGAGGCGGACCCTACAGCACGTCGTCGGGCCTCTTTCTGGCAGGCAACGCCGGACCGGATGTCACCGCCACACTGACCTTCAATGCCGAATCCGGCAGCGGCCTGACCAGTCAGGTGTCCAGCCTGTCCTTCCGCCTCAACGATGTGGACATGGCGGGCTGGCAGGACATCATCACGGTCAATGCCTACGACATCAACGGCAATCCGGTCAGCGTCACGCTCACGCCCTCCGGCAACGACACGGTGTCCGGCAACACCATCACCGCCGGAAATACAAGCGACGCAGAGAACAGCGCTCAGGGCTCCGTTCTGGTTACCGTCGCAGGTCCGCTCCATTCGATCCAGATCGTCTATTCGAACGGCGGAACCGCGGCTCAGTCACTGTGGGTTACCGACGTCTACTACACGACCGTACCCGACATGTCGGACGCGACCGATGCGGGCGACATCATCGACGGCGGCACCGGCGCCGACGTGATCGTGGCGGGCAACGGCGACGATACGATCCGGCTGACGGGCGTTTTCGGCAATGACACGATCACCGGCGGCGAGACGGGCGAGACCGCGGGCGATCTGATCGACGCGACCGCGATCACCGGCAACGAGACGCTGACCTTCACCGGCAACGAGGCAGGCACCCTCTCCGACGGCACCTCGACCGCGAGCTTCAGCCAGATCGAGCGCTTCCAGATTGGGTCCGGCAACGACACGGTCAATGCCTCGGCCACCACGACGGGCGTCAATGTCGACGCGGGCGACGGCAATGACAGCATGCTCGGCGGTTCGGGCGCCGATACGCTGACCGGCGGGCTCGGCAACGACACGATCCAGGGCGGCGGCGGGGCCGACAGCCTGTCGGGCGGCACCGGCACGGACACGGTCAGCTATGCCAGTTCCGCCGCGGCGGTCAGCGTCAACCTGGCGACCAACACCGCCTCGGGCGGCGACGCGACCGGCGACACGATCTCGGGCTTCGAAAACATCGCCGGCTCGGCCTTCAACGATACGCTGACCGGCGACGCGGGCGCGAACCTCATCGACGCCGGCGGCGGCGCAGACTCGGTCGATGGCGGGCTCGGCAACGACACGCTGCAGGGCGGCGCGGGTGCCGATACGCTCTACGGCGGCGCAGGCAGCGACACGGCGAGCTATTCCGCATCGGGCAGCGCGGTCAATGTCAACCTCGGCACCGGCACCGCGTCCGGCGGCGACGCCACGGGCGATGTCCTCAACTCCATCGAGAATGTCATCGGGTCGGGCTTCAACGACACGCTGACCGGCGACGCGGGCGACAATTCCCTCACCGGCGGTGGCGGCAATGATACGTTTGTCACCTCGGACGGCCATGACACGATCACCGATTTCGGCACCGGCAGCACCAATGCCAATGACAATAACCCGGCCAACAACGATTTCGTCGATCTGACCGGCCATTACAACTGGGACAATTACAATGCCGCCGTGTTGGCGGGCGATATCGACCCGACGGTCATCCAGAACCTTCAACAATGGATGCAGGCCGACCAGAACGACGATGGCATCCTGAACGACACCCTCGCTGGCTGGACGGTGGATGACACGCTGACGATCCAGAACGGCGGCAGCGCCGTCGCGGGTTCGGCGCTGAAGACCGAAACCACCGGGGTCGGCACCGCCGGGCAATACAGCTTCTCGGTCTACAACCTTGGTACCACGACAAGCTTCACCTTCGACGGCACGACCCATTACAAGGGCGATGTCACGGTCAGCGAAACGAATGACGCCATCTTTCACGATAACGGTGGCGGCTATTACACCAATCCGGTTCACAACCCGGCAGAGACCGATCCCGATACCGGCGGGGCGCTGAAGGACCAGAAGATCACTGCCTCGACGGTATCGACCCTTCAGGTGGGCTACGGCTTCAGCTCGGCGAGCCAGATTCTGCTGACGGGCAGCGACGGGTCGCAGATCCTCGCCTTCTACACCTATGTCGACACCAACAATGACGGCACCATTGACACCTACAGCACCCTCGCCCATGTCGTAACGACCGCGCCGCTGGTGGATGGCGTGACCTACACCAAAAGCAGCGTTCCGCCGGGCTTCATGGGAAGCGGCGGCAATTCCTCCAATGCATCAGTTGCCGGCGCGCTTCTGGCGACCTACACGCCGCCCGACGGCATCGTTTCCGGCACTGCCGGCGACGATGTGATCGACGCCAGCTATACCGGCGACCCCGAAGGCGACAAGGTCGACAACAGCGACGCGACCGGCGGATACGGGGTGCCCGGATCGAACGACGACCGGATCGAGGCGGGCGACGGCAACGACTCCGTCCTCGCCGGAGCGGGCAGCGATACCGTTTTTGGCGGCGCGGGCAGTGACACGATCTACGGCGGCACGGGGGCCGACAGCCTTCTGGGCGAGGCGGGCGACGACAGGTTCAAACTGACCGGCACTTTCGGCAATGACACGGTCGTGGGCGGCGAGACGGGCGAGACCGCGGGCGATTTGATCGATTCCGGGGTGATCACCGCCAACCAAACGCTGACCTTCACCGGCAACGAGGCAGGCACCCTCTCCGACGGCACCTCGACCGCGAGCTTCAGCGAGATCGAGCGCTTCCAGCTCGGCTCCGGCAACGACACGGTCAATGCCTCGGCCACCACGACGGGCGTCAATGTCGACGCGGGCGGCGGCAATGACAGCATGCTCGGCGGCGCCGGGAACGACACCCTCCGTGGCGGCGGCGGTAGCGATACGCTTGCAGGTGGCGCGGGCGCCGATTCGCTGGACGGCGGCCTCGGCATGGACTTTGCCGATTACAGCGCCTCGGCGACCGGCGTCAGCGTCAATCTGACCACGAACCTCGGCTCCGGCGGCGATGCCCAGGGCGACACGTTCGCCGGTATCGACGGTGTGATCGGTTCGGCGCAGGACGACACGCTGATTGGTTTTGACGACCAGAGCACCACTCCGGGCGACAGCTGGACCAATGTCTTCTACGGGGGCGGCGGCAACGATTCGCTCGACGGCATGGGCGGCGACGATTCGCTTTACGGCGGCATCGGCAGCGACACGGTGATCGGCGGGGCGGGCAACGACCTGCTCGACGGTGGCGACGGCGCGGATACGCTCTACGGCGGTGACGGAAACGATACGATGCTTGGCGGCCAGGGGTCGGATCTCTTCTCCGGCCTCGGCATCGGTGACGTCGTGGACGGCGGCGAGGATACGCCCTCGACCGAGAACGACGTGCTCGACCTTTTCGGCTCGGGCTGGACCAAGGCCACCACCAATGTGCTCTATGCGGGTGGCAACAACGAGGCGGGCACCGTCGAGTTCCTCGACGGCGGCGGCGCGGTGATCGGCACGATGAGCTTCTCGAACATCGAGACGGTCATCCCCTGCTTCACCCCCGGCACGCTGATCGACACGATGACGGGCCCGAGGCCGGTCGAGAGCCTGAAGGCGGGCGACATGGTCCTGACCCGCGACAGCGGTTACCGGCCGCTGCGCTGGGTCGGCCGCCGCGATCTGGGCGTGGCCGACCTTGCCGCGAACGCCGCCTTCCGCCCCGTCCTGATCCGGCAGGGCACCCTTGGCGCGAACGAGCCCGCACGCGACATGCTTGTCTCGCCGCAGCACCGCTTCCTCTTCACCGGCGCCGGCGCAGAACTCGTATCGGGTGAAAGCGAGGTCCTGGTCGCAGCCATCCATCTGGTCGGCCAGCCCGGGATCGAACGGATAATGCCGGACGCGGGCGTCAGCTATATCCACCTCCTCTTCGACGAGCATGAGATCGTTCGCTCGGACGGCACATGGAGCGAGAGCTTCCAGCCCGGCCTTGCAACCGTATCGGCGATCGAGGAGGAGCAGCGCGCGGAGCTTCTTGCCCTCTTCCCGGAGCTTGGCTCCGGCGACGGACCGGCCGGATATCCCGCCGCCCGCCTGTCGCTGAAGCCACACGAGGCGCGCGCCGCAATCGCGCACTGAGCCTCATCGCGCGAACCGGCGAAGCGCCGGTCATAGCATGCGGTCGGCGCTCGCCTCGAACAGGCTGCGCGCATAGCCCGTCTGCATGCGCGCGCTTGCCAGATCCTCGCGCGAAAGCTCCTCGACCGCCCGACCATGCTGCATCACAAGCACCCGGTCGCACATATGGTCGATCACCGCGAGGTCATGGCTGACCATCAGGAAGGTCAGGCCGCGCTCGGCGCGGAGGCGGTTGAGAAGGTTCAGCGTCTCGGCCTGCACGCTTGCGTCGAGCGCCGAGGTCGGCTCGTCGAGAAGAAGGATTTCCGGCTTCAGCATCAGCGCGCGGGCAATCGCCACACGCTGGCGCTGGCCTCCCGACAGCTGGTGGGGATAGCGGAAGCGGAAGGCCGACGGCAGCCCCACATCGGCCAATGCCTCCTGCACGCGGCGGTCGGTATCGCCGATGCCGTGGATCCCCAGCGGCTCGGACAGTGCCCGATCGACGGTATGGCGGGGATGAAGCGAGCCGTAGGGATCCTGGAACACCATCTGGACGCGCGCGGCGAAGGCGCGGTCGCGCGGCTCGGGGACCGGCTCGCCCGCGATGCGGACCCTGCCGCCGGTGACCGGCGCCAGCCCGCAGATCGCGCGCAGGATCGTCGACTTGCCCGAGCCGCTCTCGCCGACGAGGCCGTAGCTTTCCCGTTCGGCTACGGAAAGGCTCACGCCTTCGACCGCTCGCACCAGATGGCCCTTGGCGCGGAAATGCACGGAAAGGTTCTCGATCTCGATCAGCGCCAAGGGCAGCCTCCGTTGACCGTGTCGGCGAAAGTCCGGGTGCTTCCCTCCCCCTTGTGGGGAGGGAGAGGGTGGGGGAACGGCGTTTGGCACAGGCGCCCCCCACCCCCGTCCCCTCCCCACAAGGGGGAGGGGAGGCGCGTGAGGCCAGAGGGCGGGCTCAGGGGCCGAAAGCCAGCCATCAGTCCGCCCAATCCGCCAAACGATTGAGCGCAGGCAGGGGCTCTCGTCCTCCGCCGATGCGCGGCAGGCAGTTCAGCAGGCCCTGCGTATAGGGATGTTTCGCCTGCATCAGATCCTTCGCCGCCAGTTCCTCGACCACCTTGCCCTTGTACATGACCAGCACCCTGTCGCAGAACCGCGCGACAAGCCTGAGGTCGTGGCTGATGAAGATCAGCCCCATCCCCCGGTCGCGCACCAGCGCATCGAGGATCGACAGGACCTCGGCCTGCACCGTCACGTCGAGCGCCGAGGTCGGCTCGTCGGCGATCAGGAGGTCGGGGTTCGGGATCAGCATCATCGCGATCATCACTCGCTGACCCATTCCTCCGGACAGCTCGTGCGGATAGGCGTCCATCACCCGCTCCGGATCACGGATCTGGACGGCGGTCAGTGCTTCCACCGCCTTCGCGTGCGCCTCGGCCCTCGGCATCCGGTCGCGCTGGCGCAGGCCCTCGACCAATTGCGCGCCGACCTTCATCACCGGGTTCAGCGAATATTTCGGATCCTGCATGACCATGGCGATCCGGTGCCCGCGAAGCGCGCGCATCGCCGCCTCGTCGGCCGCCATCAGGTCCTGTCCGTCAAAGATCATCCGGTCAGCCTCGATCCGCCCGGGCGGGCGGATCAGCCTGAGGACGGCGCGGCCGGTCATCGTCTTGCCCGATCCGCTTTCGCCGACGATCCCCAGCCGCTCGCGCCCCAGCGCGAAGGACACACCGCGCACCGCCTCGACGAGGCCCGCCTCGGTGTCGAAGGTCACGCGCAGGTTTTCGACCGTCAGAAGCGTCATTTCGAGGCGCTCTTGGGGTCGAGGACGTCGCGCAGGCCGTCGCCCAGCAGGTTGAACCCCAGCGAGACGATGAAGATCGCAAGGCCGGGCATGGTCGCGACCCACCATTGCTCGAACAGGTACTTGCGCCCGGCCGAGATCATCAGACCCCATTCCGGCAACGGCGGCTGGACGCCGAGGCCGAGAAAGCCGAGGCCCGCCGCCGTCAGGATCACGCCTGCCATGTCGAGCGTCACGCGGATGACGACCGAGGGCAGGCACATCGGCATGATATGACCCCAGATGATCCGCGCCCGGCCCGCGCCCTGCAGGCGCACGGCGGCGATATAGTCCGAGTTGCGGACGGTCAGCGTCTCGGCCCGGGCGACGCGGGCGTAAGGCGGCCAGGAGGTCAGCGCGATGGCAAGGACGGCGTTCACCATGCCGGGGCCGAGGACCGCGACGAGGGCGAGCGCGAGGATCAGCTTGGGGAAGGCGAGGAAGATGTCGGTGATCCGCATCAGTACCTGATCGACCCAGCCGCCGAAATAACCCGCGACCGTGCCGATGATCAGGCCCGCCACCGGTGCGGTCAGGATGACGAGTGCCACGATGTAAAGCGTGATGCGGCTGCCGTAGAGGATGCGGCTTAATATATCGCGGCCAAACTCGTCGGTTCCCAGCCAATGGCCCGCGCTGAAGGGCCGGATGAATCGGGCAGACAGGTTCTGGGCAATCGGGTCGTGCGGTGCCAGAAGCGGCGCGAAAAGCGCGATCAGCAGAAGTGCTGCCGAAATGCCAAGCCCGAGCATGGTCAGCGGATTGCGGCGGAGCCTCAGCCAGCTGAGATAGCTTTGACCCAGCCGCGCCTGCATCCTCGACTGAGGGTTCGGGTCGCGCAGCCATGCGGTGAATGTCGTCATGCGCGCGCCCTCGGGTCGGCCAGCCGGTAGAGAAGATCGGACAGCATGTTCAGCCCGATATAGACCGCGCCCACGACGACCGTGCCGCCCAGAACGGCGGGCATGTCGGCGACCAGAAGCGCGTCGGTGATATAGCGGCCAAGACCCGGCCATGCGAAGATCGTTTCAGTCAGCACAGCACCTTCGAGAAGAAACGCATAGGAAAGTGCGATGACGGTGATCAGCGGCACCAGCACGTTGCGCATCGCGTGAACCCAGACAACGCGGCGCTCCGGCATGCCCTTGACCCGCGCGGTCGTCACATATTCCTGCCCGAGCTCGTTGATCATGAAGCTGCGGGTCATGCGGCTGATATAGGCCATCGACAGATAGCCCAGAAGGCTCGCGGGCAGGATGATATGCGACAGCGCGTTCGCCCACATGTCCCAGCGTCCGGCAATTGCCGTGTCGAGAAGGATCATGCCGGTGGGCTTGTCCACCTCGAAATCGAACATCATCTGATAGGCCGCATCCAGCCGCCCCGGCCCGGCCACCCACTCAAGCCGCCCGTAAAAGATCAATAGCCCCACAAGCCCCAGCCAGAAGACCGGCATCGAATAGCCGATCAGCCCCACGACCCGCACGATCTGGTCGGTCCACGACCCGGGCCGCGTGGCGGCGGCAACGCCCGCAGGCACACCCACCAGAACGCCGATGATGGTCGCAAGCGTCGCAAGCTCCAGCGTCGCGGGGAAATAATGGGCGATATCCTCAAGCACCGGGCGGCCGGTGTTCAGCGAGGTGCCGAGATCGCCGTGCAGCGCATCGCGGACATAGAGGTAGAACTGCCACCAGTAGGGTTCGTTCAGCCCGAGTTGCTCGCGCAGCGCCTCGATCTGCGCGGCCGAGGCGCGGTCGCCGAGGATCGAGGTTGCCGGGTCGATCGGCACCACGCGGCTGATGATGAAGGTCACGGCCAGAAGGCCGACGAAGGTGACGAAAAGCGTCAGAAGCGTCGCCCCGATCTGGCGGAGCGCCTCGATCACCCTGTGATGTTCGGGAAGGGATGTATCTGTCATGGGTGGGAAGGCCGCGCGACGAAATCGCCGCGCGGCCTGATCGCTTACTTCGTGACCAGCCAGTAGGCAGCCGAATCGGTGGCGCCGCCGGTATGGAAATTGTTCACATTGGCGCGCAGCCCGGTCTGGTAGGCGATCTGGTTGAGGATGATGAAGGGTGCCGTTTCGCGGTGCTTCTTCTGGATTTCCTCATATATCGCGCGGCGCTTGTCGCCATCACGCTCCTCGACCGCCGCCTGGGTCATCGCATCCAGATCGCCCGGCTCATAGGCATTGCGCCAGGCGAGGTAGCCCGTGTTCTTGTCCTCGTCGGCATTGCCGGGATTCTGCGCGAAGGTCGAGGCGTTCGTGTGCGGGTCAGGATAGTCCGGACCCCAGCTTTGCAGCGTCGCATCATGCGTGCGGGCACGATACTCCTCAAGCTGCTCGGCCCCCTCGCCCACCTTCAGTTCGACCGTGATCCCGGCCTGGCCGAACGTGTTCTGGATCGACTGGGCCATATCCATCCGGTCGGCGGCGTTCCTGACAGACAGCACGATATGGGGATCGGTCACGCCGCTTTCGGCCAGAAGCGCCTTCGCCTTTTCGATATCGAGCGTGTAGGGCACATCGTCGAGCGCGCCGAGATAGCCCTTGGGCAGGAAGTTCTGGTGGACGATGTTCGTACCCTTGAGAAACGTATCCACCATGCCCTGATAGTCGATCGCCCAGCGCATCGCGTCGAGGTACTTCTCGTTCTTGTACTGCTCATGCTTCTGGTTGAAGGCGAGGTAGAAGACCTGCCCGCCGACGTCGGACTGGATCTTCACGTCCGCGTTGCCGGACAGCCCCTCGATGTCGGTAGGCGTCAGTTCCCGGGCGATGTCGATATCGCCCTTCTCCAGCATCAGCCGCTGGGTGGCGGCCTCGGGCACATGCTGCATGAAGACCTTGGCGATCTTGGCATCCCCCCGCCAGTGGCCCGCCCGCGCCTCAAGCACATAGCCTTCGTTCGGCTTGTAGCTCTTCAGCGTGTAGGCTCCGGTCCCGGCCGAATTGGCGTTCAGGTACTCGTGCCCCATATCGCCGTCCTTTTCGTTCGCCATCACCACCTCCTTGTCGACGATGGAGGCGACGCCCGCGGTGAGGCAGTTGTAGAGGAAGGTCGGCGCATAGGGCTTGTCGGTCCTCAGCGTCACGGTCTCGCCGTCCGCCGTGACCATCTGGTCGACATTCTCTCCCGTCCAGCCGAACTGGCCGAGGATGAAGGACGGGGTCTTGTTCAGCTTGATCGCCCGCTGCAGCGAGAAGGCCGCATCCTCTGCCCGGACCGGATTGCCGGACGCGAAGCTGACACCAGGACGGATGTGGAACGTATAGGTCACGCCATCCTCGGCGACCGACCAGCTGTCGGAAAGGCCCGGCACCATCTCGCCCGTCGCCGGGTCAAGCTCGACGAGGCCATCATAGGTGTTGTTGTTCAGGTCGGTGCCGGAAAATTCATAGGCCTCCGCCGGGTCGAGCGAGACGATATCGTCGATCGCATCGGCGATGACGAGCGTATCGGCAGGCGTTTCCGCCAGAAGCGCGGCGGGCGCCGCACCAAGCAGGAGACCGGCAAGCGCAGCGGCCCCGAACCGCCGAAGGGTCGGATCCAGTAGCATCAGTAACTCCCTGTTTTCGTTGCTTGTTTCAGAACTGGCTTTCTAACATGCCAGATTCCTTGACTGATTGGGCAGCTTCTGGCCTATGTTGTCAAGCGCCGCGACGCGGTTTGCCCCCGATCAGTACAAAAAATTGTGGAGCCCTGATGCCCCCCTCCCCGTCCGAGACCTTCCGGCGCCTGCACGAAGCCACGTCCGCGCATGGCGGCGCCCGGCTTTTCACCGTCAGCCGAATCGACTACGACGCCCAGCTGTCGCGCCGCGCCTATACCTCGCATCCTGCCGAATACCCGGTCAGCGGCACCAAGCCGATGGTGATCGACGGCTGGGGGCGTCAGGTGATCGAGGGCCAGCGGACGTTCGTCGCCAATTCGACCGACGGCTTCTCGCCCTATTTCCCCGACCATCCGCTGATCAATGCGCTGGGTTGCCAGTCGGCGATCAATATCCCCGTGGTCGAGGGCGGAAAGGTGGTCGGAACCGTCAATCTTCTTGATGTCGAGAACCATTTCACGCCCGAAAGGGTTGCGGCCTTCGAGGCGCTTGTCGCACGCGAACGCCCCGCACTCGTGGCAGCACTCGAGGCCATGCCGCTCTGACCATCTGCCCGTGCGCGGCCCCTTGCGGCCGCGAACGGCGCGGCGTCATATAGGCCCGTCAGGGGGCAGATGATGACCGACCGCCAGAACAGCCGTTCCCACCTTTTCTACCAGACCGACCATCCCCGCCCGGTACTCGACAGGGCGGAAGGCATCTATATGTGGGACGTGGACGGCAACCGCTTCATCGACGGCTCGTCCGGCGCGATGGTCTGCAATATCGGCCATTCGAACCCCCATGTGCTCGAGGCGATGCGCCGCCAGATGGAACGCTCGACCTTCGGCTATCGCCTCCATTTCGTGACCGAAGCATCCGAGGCGCTGGCCGCAAAGACGGTCGACCTGGCCTGGCCGGGCATGGACCGGGTGTTCTTCGTCTCGGGCGGCTCGGAAGCGGTGGAATCCGCCCTGAAACTCGCCCGGCAATATGCGGTGGCAAGCGGGCAGGACGGCCGCTGGAAAGTGATCTCGCGCTGGCCCTCCTATCACGGCTGTACGCTCGGGGCGCTGGCGATCTCGGGCTATGATGTGCTGACCGACCCGTTCCGCCCGATGATGCAGGCCATGCCCAAGGTGCCAGCGCCCCGCGCCTGGCTCGACGGGCTCGACCCGGCCGATCCCGCGACCGGGCGCCATTATGCCGAACAGCTTGACACGAAGATCCGCGAGGAGGGCGCCGACAGCGTTCTGGCCTTCATCCTCGAACCGGTCGGCGGCGCCTCGACCGGTGCGCTGGTTCCGCCTGCGGGCTACATGGAGGCGGTGCGCGAGGTCTGCGACCGGCACGGCGTCCTTCTGATCCATGACGAGGTCATGTCCGGAGGCGGCCGCACGGGGCGTTTCTTCGGTGGCCAGAACTGGACGGCCGCGCCCGATATCCTCGCCATCTCCAAGGGCTTCGGCGCGGGCTATGTGCCGCTCGGCGCCATGGTCGCGCGCGGCGACATCGTCGATCGGGTGATCGCGAAGGGCGGCTTCCTCCATGGCTTCACCTATGCAGGCAACCCCCTGGCCTGCGCCACCGGCCTTGCCGTGATCGAGGAGATCGAGCGTCAGGGCATGATGGCGAATGCCGTCTCGACCGGCGCTCTTCTGAAGGCCGGCCTCGCGCGGCTGATGGAGCGTTTCGCCTTCATCGGCGATGTGCGGGGGATGGGCCTCCTCCTCGCCTTTGAACTCGTCGCCGACCGCCGGACCAAGGAACCGCTCCCAGCCGCTTTCAGGGCCTTCGACCGGCTGACCGAGGCCGCCTATCAGCGCGGCCTCATCATCTACCCGCGCCGCTCGCGCGGCGGTTACGCGGGCGATCACCTGATCGTCGCGCCCCCGATGATCACCACGCCCGCCCAGGTCGAGGAGATTCTCGGCCTTCTGGGCGACGCGCTCGCCGCCTTCGCGACGGAACTGGACGAGGCAGGCATCAGATGCACCTGACCCCTGCCCCCTCTTCCGTTTGCAAATATCCTCGGGGGAGCGCGAGGGGGCGGAAGGCCCCCTCGCTCCGCCGCCGGGAGGTCGCGCCATGAGCAAGATCGTCATTTCCTGCGCCATCACCGGCTCGATCCACACGCCGTCGATGTCGCCACACCTGCCGGTGACGGGGCAAGAGATCGCACGCTCCGCCCTCGGCGCGGCCGAGGCGGGCGCGGCGATCCTGCATCTGCATGCCCGCGATCCGGCGAACGGCCGCCCCTCTGCCGATCCCGACCATTGGGCGGGCTTCCTGCCCGCCATCCATGCGGGCAGCGATGCCGTGATCAACATGACGACCGGCGGCTCGGCGGTGATGACGCTCGACCAGCGGCTCGCGGCACCGATGCGCTTCCGGCCCGAGATGTGCAGCCTGAACATGGGCACGATGAATTTCGCGCTCTACCCGATGGCGGCACGCATCCGGGACTGGAAACACGATTGGGAAAAACCCTTTCTCGACAATTCGGACGATCTGGTTTTCAGAAACACGCCCAGAGACATAGCGCATGTCCTTGAAGCGATGGGCGAAGAGCGTGGCGCGCGGTTCGAGTTCGAATGCTACGACATCGGCCATTTGTCGATGCTGCAGCATTTCATCCGGCGTGGTGCGGTGAAGCCGCCTTTCTACCTGCAGTTCGTCTTCGGCGTCCTCGGCGGCATGGCGGCGGACCCGGGTACGCTGACGCATCTGAAACGCGCCGCCGACAGGATGTTCGGCTCGGACTATCATTTCTCGGTGCTTGCCGCCGGGCGCGCGCAAATCCCGATGGCCACCATGGCCGCCGCCATGGGCGGGCATGTGCGGGTCGGGCTCGAGGACAATCTCTATATCGCCAAGGGTGTCCTTGCAGAATCGAATGCCCAGCAGGTCCGCCTGATCCGGGCGATCGTCGAAGGGCTGGGGCGTGAAGTGGCGACGCCGGCCGAGGCGCGCGCGCTTCTTGGTCTGAAAGGCAAGGAGGCGGTCGCACTATGACCGGCAGCGGCGCCAGTGCGATCACCACGCGCCGGGCGCAGGCGGAAGACGTGGCACTCCTCCGAGCGATGCTTCAGTCGCTCTCCGACCATGAAGGCGGGCCGCAGGTCGCTTCCGAAGAACGCCTCCTGTCTGACGGGTTCGGCGCGCGACCGCTCTTTCAGGCGCTTATCGCCGAGGAGGCGGGCGAACCGATCGGCATGATCCTCTGCTTCCCCGAATATTCCACCCACCGGGGCGAGCCCGGCCTATTTGTGCAAGACCTGTTCGTCGCGCCCGGCGCGCGCGGGCGCGGGCTTGGCCGGCTGCTTCTGAAGGCGGCGATGGCCGAACAGGACTGGGGTGCGCGCTATGTGACGCTGGGCGTCGATCCGGAGAACCGCATGGCGCTCGATTTCTACGAGATGCTCGGCTTCCGCCGCCGCAAGTACCGGCTCCTCCTGCTCGACGGCGCGCCGCTCGCCCGGCTTTGCCGCTGAGCGGGCGCTGTCAGGCGTTCTGGTCGATCAGATAGCGGTGCGACAAGGGAATGGCCGCCGCGCCGAGCGAGCGGGCGAGCGGCCCGATCGTGCCCTCGCGGATCGCCAGCGGCCCAACGCCCGCCAAATCGAGCCGGTGGTAATGCTCATGCGTCCGCCGCGCGAGCTCCGCGCGGACTGACGCAGGCATCCAGCCATCGATCAAGACCGCCTCAAGCTCGATCAGCGTCGCCGCCGACAGCGACGCCCAGGCAAGCCCTGCCGCCGCCCGGTCGATCCAGACCGACAGGACTTCTTGCCGGAAGGGCCAATGGTCGGGCTTTTCCCACAGAATATCGGCGCTTTCGCCCCCTGCCTCGATCTGGTCGGCGAGTGCGGACATCGAGGCGACCGACAGAAGGCGCTGCATCCGTCCGTCAGGCCCGGGCACCGGCATCGGGCCGACACCGGCGGCATTGCCGGTCCGGCCGAGATGCAGCTGGCCATTCAGCACCAGCCCGCCACCGATGAAGGTGCCGAAGTAGAAGTAAAGGAAATCCCTGGGCCGGTCGCCGGTTCCGAACACGAGTTCCGCCCGGCAGGCCGAGGTCGCATCGTTCTGGACATGCACCGGAAGGCCCGTTGCCTCGGCGAGTTCCGCCTGAATGTCGCGCGTTCGCCAGGCGTCCATCTCCGCCTGCGGTGCCCCGATGAACTCCACCCAGCTCCAGAGCTGGAAGGGCATCGCCACGCCCAGCCCGCCGATGCGCGCGCGTCCGTCCGCCGACACTGCCGCCGCTACCTCCGGCAGCGCCTCGCGCACGAAGGCCACGACCGTGTCGGGCGTCGGATAGCGGTAGACTTTCCGGCGCATCGCGCGCGCGCGCCCCAGGAAATCCACCAACGACAGATCGGCCGAGCGGCGCCCGATCTTCAGCCCCAGAAAGAAGGCGCCGTCGGGATTAAGCGACATCGGCACCGATGGCTGGCCGATACGGCCGCGCACCGGCTCGCCCCGGACCAGAAGGCCATCCTGTTCCAGTTGCCGCATGATGACCGACACGGTCTGCGCAGACAGGCCGGTCATGCGCGCGATATCGGATTTCGCCAGCGCCCCCTCCCCGCGCACAAGCGACAGGACCAGCCGCTCGTTGTGGGCCCGCATGCCCGACGCGTTCGAGCCCTTCAGCGCGACAACCTCGGTAGCAGGCCGGTCGGAACTCGCGTCTGTCATCGTCTGGCCTGTTCAGGGGCGAAGGCGCCGGAACGATCGCCCGGCGTGTTCGGCGGTGTAGCGGGGCGAGGCCCGGCGCAGCAAGGAGGCGCATATGTGGTGCCCGAAACCATTTCCCTGCCACACCCGGTCCACGCATCGGCCCCTAACCTGCGCGGCGTCATCGCTTCTGTCAATAATAATTCATTCTGATTTATTTAAGTTGACGAAGCGACGCGAATCGGTCTTTTTGTGTGCATCGCCGGGGGCCTGCGACATCCGGACGATCAATGCATGATCAATGCTCAGGGGCGCTCGCCCTTCTCTCGGGAGGATAGAATGACTTTCAGAACCACCGCACTCATGGGCGCTGCCGCCCTCGCGCTGATGGCGGGCGGGGCCTCGGCCGCCGATCTGGCCTGCCTCATCACCAAGAACAACACCAACCCCTTCTTCGTGAAGATGAAGGAAGGCGCCGAAGCGGCCGCCACCGCCGCCGGCCTCGATTTCCAGGCCTATGCCGGCGAAAAGGACGGCGACGCCGCCCCGCAGATCACCGCGATTGAGAACTGCATGGCCGCAGGCGCCAAGGGCATTCTGATCACCGCCTCGAACGACAGCGTCATCCCGGCGCTGAAGGAGGCGCGCGCGGCGGGCATCCTCGTCATCGCGCTCGACACGCCAATCGCCGACCCCGAGGCGCAGGACATGACCTTCGCCACCGACAATTTCGAGGCGGGCCTGCGCATCGGCAAATGGGCGGCGGGCAAGCTTGGGCCCGATGGCGTTGCGAACGCCAAGATCGCGATGCTCGACATCAACAAGGACAATATCTCGGTCGACGTCGCCCGTGACACCGGCTTCCTCGTCGGCTTCGGGATCGAGGTGCCGGACCTCAGCGTGATGGGCTCGGAAAGCGATCCGCGCGTCATCGGCCATGAATCCTCGGATGCGAACCCCGAAGGCGGCCTGCGCGCGATGGAAACGCTTCTGGCCAAGGACCCCGACATCAACGTCGTCTACACGATCAACGAACCCGCCGCCGAAGGCGCCTACCAGGCGCTGAAGAACGCGGGCAAGGAAGGCCAGGCGATCATCGTCTCGGTCGACGGCGGCTGCCCGGGCGTCGCTTCGGTCAAGTCGGGCGTCATCGGCGCCACCTCGCAGCAGTATCCGCTTCTGATGGCGTCGAAAGGCATCGAGGCGATCGTGGCCTACGCCGCCGACGGCACCAAGCCCGCCGCCTCCGAGGGCCTGTCCTTCTTCAACACCGGCGTCAACCTCGTCACCGACCAGCCGGTCGAGGGCGTCGAATCGATCGACTCCGCCAAGGGCACCGAGCTCTGCTGGGGCTGAGGGTCGTCACGAGTGGCTTGATATGTGGAAGGGCGGCTTTACAGTCGCCCTTCTTCACAAGGCGCGCGCCCTGATCCCGGGCGCGCCCGGAAAGGGAAGACAAGGATGAGCACGCCAGACGCGCCGACGAAGACGATTTCCGATTTCGAATCGACCCTCAGCCGCGCCGACGCGGCGGTCGCGTCGTTCGAACAGGACGACCGGACCTTCATCCATGTCCTGCGCAACTTCCTCAGGCGCAATCCGACGATGATCCCGGCCCTGGTGCTGCTGGTCTCGATCGCCGCCTTTTCGATCGTCGCGCCGCGTTTCTTCGGCATCGGGGCCCTTTCGACGATCCTCAAGCAGGTGACCGTCACCGGCTTCGTCGCCCTCGCCCAGACGCTGATCATCCTGACGGCCGGTATCGACCTTTCCGTGGGCGCGATCCTCGTCGTGTCGTCGCTCATCATGGGCAACCTCGCGGTCGGCGGCGTTCCCGTCCTGATCGCCGTCCTGATCGGCATCGCGACCGGCGGCGCAATGGGGCTGATGAACGGCCTCCTCGTCGCCCGCGTGAAGCTGCCGCCCTTCATCGTCACGCTCGGCACGCTCTCGGTCTTCACCTCGCTGAAACTCTGGTATTCGCAGTCGGAATCGATCCGCAATGCCGACATTGTCGAGAAATCCCCGGGCCTTCTCTGGTTCGGCCAGGGTTACAACATCGGCGGCGCCTCGATCTCCTACGGCGGCATAACGCTGATCCTGCTCGCGGGGCTTCTGTGGTATGTGCTGAACCACACCGCCTGGGGCCGCCATGTCCATGCGGTGGGCGATGACCCCGACGCGGCCATGCTCTCGGGCATCCATGTCGATCGCACCCTGATTTCCGTCTATGCCGTCGCGGGCCTGATCTGCGGCTTTGCCGCCTGGATCGCCATCGGCCGCGTCGGCTCCGTCTCGCCCATCGCATTCGAGACGGTGAACCTCGGCTCGATCACCGCCGTGGTGATCGGCGGCACCTCGCTTTTCGGCGGACGCGGCTCGATCGTCGGATCGGTCCTCGGTGCCTTCATCGTCGGCGTCTTCAACACCGGCCTCTCGCTCGCGGGCGTCGACGATTACTGGCAGATGTTCGCGGCCGGCTGCCTCGTCATCATCGCCGTGGCAATGGACCAATGGCTGCGGAGGGCCTCGCAATGACCACCCATCCGGTTTCCGGCCAACCGATCCTGCGCGCCAAGGGGCTGATGAAGCGCTACGGCACCGTCGTCGCGATGAATGGCGCCGATTTCGACCTGATGCCGGGCGAGATCATCGCCGTCATCGGCGACAATGGCGCGGGCAAGTCGACGCTGATCAAGGCGCTCTCCGGCGCCGTGACCCCCGACCATGGCACGATCGAGCTTGACGGCAAGCCCGTCCATTTCCGCTCCCCCGACGAGGCGCGCCAGGCGGGGATCGAGACGGTCTATCAAAACCTCGCCCTCTCGCCCGCGCTCTCCATCGCCGACAACATGTTCCTTGGCCGCGAATGGCGCGCGCCGGGCGTGATGGGCAGCCTCTTTCGCAAGATGGACCGGGCGCGTATGGAACAGTTCGCCCGCGACAAGCTCTCCGAACTCGGGCTGATGACGATCCAGGACATCACCCAGCCGGTCGAGACCCTGTCGGGCGGCCAGCGTCAGGGCGTGGCCGTGGCCCGCGCCGCCGCCTTCGGCTCGAAGGTGGTGATCCTCGACGAACCGACGGCGGCGCTTGGCGTCAAGGAAAGCCGCCGGGTGCTGGAACTCATTCGCGACGTCCGCGCGCGCGGCATCCCGATCATTCTCATCTCCCACAACATGCCGCATGTGTTCGAGGTCGCGGACCGCATCCATATCCACCGGCTCGGCCGAAGGCTTTGCGTCATCGACCCCAAGGAATATTCTATGGCCGATGCCGTTGCCTTCATGACCGGCGCGAAGCTGCCCGAAGGCATGGACGCCGACGCCGCATGACGCCCGGGGCGCTGGCCGATCTGATCGGGAAACGGGCCGAGGATTGCCCGGGGCCACGCTTTCTGGCGGGCATCGCCGGTCCGCCGGGATCGGGGAAATCGACGCTCGCCGCCGATCTGGCCCGGCGCCTCGGCGAGACCGCGAAGGTCGTGCCGATGGACGGGTTTCACTATGACGACGGGCTTTTGGCCACGCTCGGCCTCGCCCACCGCAAGGGCGCGCCCGAAACCTTCGACGCGGCGGGCTTCGGCCATCTCCTCGCCCGCCTTCGCACCGAGGCCAACGTCGCGATCCCGATCTTCGACAGGGGCATGGAACTTTCGCGCGCCGCCGCCGATCTGGTGACCGAGGATCACCGGATCCTTATCGTCGAAGGCAACTACCTCCTCCTCGACGACGCCCCATGGCGCGAGGCGCGACGCCATCTCGACCTCACGGTGATGCTCGATGTCCCCGAGGAGGAACTCCGCCGCCGCCTCCACGCCCGCTGGGCGCATTACGGGCGGTCAGAGGCGGCGGCCGAGACCTGGATCGCAACCAACGACCTGCCCAACATCCGCCGCGTTTGCGGCGGGTCGGCTCCGGCCGACATCGTTCTGTCGTGATCCGTCTCTACGCCCAAGGTCGTATGCGCCTGCCCCGCCTCCACCCTTGACCCGGACCGCGCGAGGCGAAAGCATCGCAGCGATCAGAGGAGGCGCCATGACCACCCTTCCCGCCAGCATCGACGAGGTCGCGACCCTCCTCGACCGTCAAGGCTATGTGGCCGACCGCGCGCTGGCCACCGTCACCTTCCTCGCCCTCCGGCTCGGCCGCCCGCTCTTCCTCGAAGGCGAGGCGGGCGTCGGCAAGACCGAGATCGCCAAGGCGATCGCGACCGCTCTCGGCCGCCGGCTGATCCGGCTGCAATGCTATGAAGGTCTCGACCAGGCCTCCGCCGTCTGCGACTGGAACTTCGCCGCCCAGATGATCGCGATCCGCAGCGCCGAGGCGGCGGGCGGCGCCGAGCGCCAAGCGCTTCGGACCGAACTTTTCACCGAAGACTATCTGATCGAACGCCCGCTCCTCGCCGCCATGCGCCCCCAGCCGGGCGGCGCCCCTGTCCTTCTGATCGACGAGATCGACCGCACGGACGAACCATTCGAGGCCTTCCTCCTCGAGGCGCTCTCGGACTTCCAGGTCACAATCCCGGAACTCGGCACGATCCGCGCACCAGAACCGCCCATCGTCATCCTGACCTCGAACCGCACGCGTGAGATCCACGACGCGCTGAAACGCCGCTGCCTCTATCACTGGGTCGATTACCCCGCCTTCGACCGCGAGATGGCGATACTGCATGCCCGCGCCCCCGAGGCGACCGAAAGCCTCAGCCGCGAGATCGTGGCCTTCGTCCAGCGCCTCCGCGCCGAGGATCTCTTCAAGCGCCCGGGCGTGGCCGAAACCATCGACTGGGCCAAATGCCTCCTCGCGCTCGATGTCATCGCCTTGTCACCCGAGGTAATCGCCGACACGCTGGGCGCGATCCTGAAATATCAGGATGATATCCAGAAGATCGCCGGATCGGAGGCCGCGCGCCTGCTGGGCGAGGCACGCGCCGGTCTTGCCGCAGAATGACCATGCCCGCCCCTCTTTCGTTTGCAAATATCCCGGGGGTGCGGGGGCAGAGCCCCCGCGACGGCGGCAATGGCTGACGCACCGCCACTCGAGATCCCCGAAGACGGCAGGCTCGCCGCCAATATCACCCATTTCGCCCGGGCGCTCAGGAAGGCGGGACTGCGCCTTGGTCCCGGCAAGGTCCTCGGCGCGATCCGTGCGGTCGCGGCGGCTGGCTTCACTGACCGGCGGGATTTCTACTGGACGCTGCACGCCTCCTTCGTGTCGCGTCCCGAGGACCGGGCGATCTTTGCCCAGACCTTCCGGCTCTTCTGGCGCGACCCGCGTTATCTCGAACAGATGATGAGCCTTCTGCTGCCCTCGATCCGGGGCCTGCAGGAGGACCGCAAGGCCGCCGCAGCGGAACGGCGGGCGGCAGCCGCCCTGCTGGACGGAATGATCCCTGAAGGGATAGAGGCACCGCCCGCGCCGGACGATGAACTGCAGATCGAGGGCGACGCGACCGGAACGTCGTCGGGCGAGGAACGGCTGAGGACGCTCGACTTCGAACAGATGAGCCCGGCCGAGATGGCCGAGGCGCGGCGGATGATCGCGCGGCTTCACCTGCCGGTCCCACCGCTCGCCTCGCGCCGCACCGCACCAGCCGCGCGCGGCCCGATCGCCGACTGGCGCCGCACCATCGCGCTCAGCCTCCGCCGCGGCGGCGAGATCGGCACGCTCGCGACCCGCAGGCGGCGCGCACGCCAGCCCAATCTGGTGGTCCTGTGCGACATATCGGGGTCAATGTCGCACTACAGCCGCATGGTCCTGCATTTCCTTCACGCGGTCGCGAACCAAAAGGGCGCGGGCGGTTGGGCAGATGTCCATGCCTTCACCTTCGGCACGCGGCTGACCAACATCACCCGCCATCTCGCGCGCCGAGATGTCGATCAGGCGCTGGCGGCGGCGGGGGCAGAGGCGCAGGACTGGCAGGGCGGCACACGGATCGGCGGCTGCCTGCATGCCTTCAACCGCGACTGGGCGCGCCGCGTGATGGGTCAGGGCGCGGTGGTCCTCTTGATCACCGACGGTCTGGACCGCGACCCGGCAAGCGACCTTGCCAGAGAGATGGAGCGGCTGCATCTCGCCAGCCGCCGCCTTGTCTGGGTCAACCCGCTCCTGCGCTTTCAGGGCTTTGCGCCCCGCGCCCGTGGCATCGCCACCATGCTGCCCCATGTCGACACGCTGGTCGCGGGCCATTCGGTCGCCACTCTTGCCGCGCTCGGCGCGGCGCTGTCGGCCTCGGCGGGCAGCGGCGAGAAGGATCGCCTCCTCGCCCTCATGCGCGGCTGAGCCACGGCCGGGGCGGAAAAATCTTCGCGAAGATTTTTCCGCGGCACCGCATCGCGCGGCTTCGACCTTTTGACACTGGCGTCGCACGACATCCCCGATCATAGTCGCCCCATGTCGACCGCCGATCACGACCAGATTCCCGAACGCGCGCTTGCCTGGCACCGGGCCGGCACGGGCGCCGCTATCGCCACCGTCGTCGAGACCTGGGGCTCCGCCCCCCGGCCGGCCGGATCGCTGCTCGCCGTTTCCGGCGCGGGCGAGATGGCGGGATCGGTCTCGGGCGGCTGCGTCGAGGGCGCGGTGGTCGCCGAGGCGCTTGAGGCGCTTCAGGACTGCAAGCCGCGCCTTCTGACCTTTGGCGTCGCCGATGAGGATGCCTTCGCGGTGGGTCTTGCCTGCGGCGGCACGATCCGGGTGCTGGTCGAACCCGTGGGCGGGGCCATGCCCGAAGGCCTCCTGGCCGAAATCGTCGCCGCCCGCGCCGCCCGGCTGCCGCGCGCCTATCTGGTGAACCTCGACAGCTGGTCGCGCAGGCTCGCAGGGCCGGACGGGCCGCTCGCCGCCCGCTTCCGCGCCGATCAGTCAGGCCTGGACGGGGCGGAGTTCGCCGTGATCCACAACCCGCCCCTGCGCATGGCCATCGTCGGCGCCGTCCATATCGCCCAGGCGCTTGTGCCGCTGGCACGGGCCTGCGGTTACGATCCGCTGCTGATCGACCCGCGCGACGCCTTCGGCTCGGCCGCGCGCTTTCCCGGCGAGAGGATCAGCCAGGACTGGCCGGACGAGGCATTGCGATCCTTCGGGCTCGATCCGCGCACCGCTGTCGTTACCCTTACACACGATCCCAAGCTCGACGATCCGGCGATCCGCGCGGCACTGCGTTCCGACATCTTCTATCTCGGCTGCCTCGGTTCCAGCCGCACCCATGCCAAGCGCGTGGCCCGCCTGACGGACGCAGGCTTCACCGGGGCCGAGATCGCCCGCATCCATGCCCCCGTCGGCCTCGACATCGGCGCGAAAAGCCCCGGCGAGATTGCGGTGGCGATCATGGCCGAGGTCACTCAGGCGCTGCGGCGCCCGGCCCGGCAGGTCACATGAAGTTCGGCCCGCGACCGGTCGGCGAGGCGCTTGGCACGATCCTTGCGCATTCGCTGAAGCTGAATGGCCGGAAGCTCGCCAAGGGCACACTCCTCGGCGCCGGGCAGATCGCGGAGTTGCGTGCCCACGGCGTTCAGGCAGTGACCGTCGCAGAGCTTGAACCGGGCGACGTGGGCGAGGATGAGGCCGCAGCCCGGCTCGCGGCCGCCTTGGTCCCCGATCCGGCGGAGGCGGGTCTGCGCCTCACGCCGCCCCATGCCGGTCGCGTCAATCTGGTGGCCGACCGGCCGGGCATTGTCGCGCTCGATGCGCCCAGGCTTCATGCGCTGAACCGTGTCGATCCGGCGATCACGCTCGCCACCCTGCCCGATCATGCGCGGGTCGCGCCTGGAACCTTGGTCGGAACCGTCAAGATCATTTCCTATGCCGTCGCGGGTGCTCTCGCTGAAACGGCGGCCGCAAGGGCCCGGGCCGCGATCGGGGTGCGCCCGGTCGTCTTGCGCACGGCGGCGCTGATCCTGACCCGTGCCCCGGGCGACGATCCGAAGCTGGCCGCAAAAGGCCGCGAGGCGATGCGCGGTCGGTTGACGTCACTCGGCATCGAACTGCGAAGGATCGACGAAGTTCCGCACGAGGAGGCGGCCCTGTCGGAGGCACTTCGCGGATGCGACGAGGAGCTGATCCTGATCCTTACCGGCGCCGCCACCTCCGACCTTCACGACACCGCGCCTCAGGCGCTGCGCCGGGCCGAGGGGCATGTGGCACGGTTCGGCATGCCGGTCGATCCCGGAAACCTGCTCTTCCATGGCACGCTCCGGGACCGGCCGGTGATCGGCCTGCCCGGCTGTGCCCGCTCGCCGGCGCTCAATGGTGCTGACTGGGTGCTGGAACGCCTCGCCTGCGGTCTCGCTGTCACCGACGAAGACATCGCGGCGATGGGCGTGGGCGGCCTTCTGAAGGAAATCCCGATCCGCCCGCTGCCGCGCGACCGGGGGGCGGCGCGCGGCGACTGATCCTGTTGGCAAGGGCGCGACGGCTGCTCGGCGACCGACGAAAGTCCGGCTATGAAAGGCCCATGAACGACATCCTGTCCCGCCCCTATGCCGCGTGTGATTTCGACAGGTGCCTGTCGATCTTCGATGGGAACCTGCCCGACTTCTTCGATCCGGCGGAGCGGACGGACTTCGTCCAGTTCCTGCGTGATAGTGCCGCGTCGGCAGCGCCCTATCTGGTGCTGGAGCGGGACGGCCGGGTGATCGCCTGCGGCGGCTTGGACAAAGCCCCCGGCAGCCGCAGCGCGGGCCTTTGCTGGGGCATGGTGGACCGCCCGCTGCACGGAACGGGGCTTGGCACGCGCCTGACCGAGGCGCGGCTCGCACTGGCCCGCTCCCTTCCCGGGATCGACGAGGTCGTGCTCTCCACGAGCCAGCACACGCGCGCCTTTTATGCGCGGTTCGGCTTTGCCGTCACCCGGGTCACGCCTGACGGTTTCGGCCCGGGCCTCGATCGCTGTGACATGCGCCTTTGCCTGACATAGCGGCGCCGTCACGTCGGGGCCGGCGGGTTTCACCCGGACTGCCGCGACCTGTCAGCCCAGCAGAAAGGCCGCCAGTTCCTCCGCCCGGAGCGGCTTCTGCAAGAGCCCCCAGGGCGCCGCCCGCCGCTCGACTTCGGTCGAGCGGTTTGCGCTGATCACGCGCGCCCGGACGGGGCCATAGGCCGCGCTCAATGCCTCCAGACAGCTTGCGCCATCCATCCCGGCGCCGAGGTGATAGTCGGCGAGGAAATGATCCGGCACCACGCCCATGTCGGCAACAAGCGCGAGCGCCTCTTCGCCGGTTGCGACGTCGATCACGCTGAAACCCCAGTTTTCCAGAAGAAGCGCGAGAGCCTTCCGCACGCCTTCGTCATTCTCGATCAGACAGACGATCTGGCCGCCCGGCACCTCCGGCGGTGCGGCCCAGCCGGTGCCGACGTGCGGACCGGCAGAGGCCATCGCGGTCAGGGGCAGCGTGAGCGCAAAACAGGTGCCGCGCCCGACCTCCGACGCAAGATCGAGCGGATGGCCGAGGATCGCCGCTGCCCGCTCGACAATGGCAAGGCCTAGCCCCATGCCCTCCGACGCCGAGGCACGGCCGCCGATGCGGTGGAACTCGCGGAAGATGCTGGCGCGTTCCGTCTCGGGAATGCCGGGGCCGGTATCGCGCACCTCGACCCGCACGGTGCCGGACCCGCGCCTTACGCCCACCAGCACGCGGCCCTGCAGGGTATAGCGGATCGCATTGCCGATCAGGTTTTGCAGGATGCGCCGCAGGTAGGTCGCATCGCTTTCGACCATCGCGGCCGTCGGCACGATGCGGAAGTCGAGACCCTTGCGGGCGGCGAGCGGCGCAAATTCGTCCGAAAGCTGTCGCAGCAGTCGGCCAAGATCGACCGGGCCGGCGTCGATCGCCACCCGGCCCGCCTCGAGCCGCGAGATGTCGAGCAGCGCCTCCAGAATCTGCTCGACGCTGCCAAGCGCGTTCTGCGCCTTTTCAAGCGCTGCCGATGTGGCCGGGTTGCCGACGGTGCCGTCGGTCGCCGCCGCCATGAAGAGCTTTGCCGCCGACAGGGGCTGCAGCAGATCGTGACTGGCCGCCGCGACGAAGCGGGCGCGCGCTGCATTGGCGCGTTCGGCCTCGCCGAGCGCACGGGCCAGATCCTCGGTCCGGTCCTGCACCCGCTGTTCCAGCGTCTCCTTCGCCTCGGAGATCGCACGGAGCGCCGAACGTTCGGTGCTGATGTCGGTCACGCTCATCACGAAGCCCCGGTCGGGCATTTCTTCGGCGAAGACCGCAAGAACCGTCTCGTGGCCCCGCGCGAGCTCGAAGGTCAGGGCCGGGCGCGGGTCTTCTGTCGCGACCCAACTCAGAAGCGCATCGAGGCCAAAGCCGCCACCGAACCGCATCTCGGAGCCAAGCGCGGTAACGAGGCTTTCGAACCCCGCGCCGAGCCGCAGCCGCCCGACCGGGATCGAGAGCAGATCGGCGAGCTTGCGGTTCCAGCCCAGAAGCCGCCGTTCCCGGTCGAAGATGCCGACCCCCTGCCCCAGATGGTCGAGCGTCGCGCGGATGATCCGCGCCTGTTCGTCCAGAAGCTTGCCGCGTTCCTGCCGTTCCAGCCGCAGGATCTCGGTCACGTCGGTCTGGATGATGACGGTACCGCCGTCGGGCGTCCGATGTTCGGATACCTGCACCCAGCGATCGCCGGTCAGCGGCACGGTGAAGATCACATGCCGGTCGCCATGACGGCGCAGCCGCCGTTCGGCCCAGGCCGCCGCGCTGACGCCCGGCTCGCGCGCGAGGTCGGCCGACGTGCTGACCAGGCCCACATAGTCGGTGAAGGAAAGTCCCGGGCGCAGTTCCTGATGGATACCGCCAAGCTGCATGCCGAAGCGCGAGTTGCACAGAACCAGCCGCTCGTCGGCACCAAAAAGCGCAAAGCCTTCCTGCACCGTCTCGATCGCATTGGCGAGGTTCTGGCGCGCGGCTTCGGCCTCGCGCGTTGCGGCGGCCAGAAGCGCGTTCGAGCCATTGAGGAGGTCGAGCGCGCGTTCCAGTTCGCGCGTGCGGTCCCGCACCTGATCTTCCAGCATCACCGCACGCTGGAACTGCGCATACGCCGCCCCGCCGTCGTCGGTCGCCTGCTCGACCCGCCGCATCAGCACTTCGGCGATCTGGATCAGCTTTTCGCGCTGACGTTCCGGCGGATCGGCGGGATTAACCAGCGAGAGGGTCATCGCGCGCCCTCCTCCGGCGGATAGATCGCCACGCCGGTCATCGTCTGGTTCACATGCATGGCGCCCAATTGTTCGCCATAGGTCGAAAAGCCCACGACACGGTGGCGGCGAAGAAGGTCGGACAGGCGGCCGAACGCCTGTTTTTCCTGCGCCTCGATCCGCCTCAGCACGCAGTCGCACGCCAGGATCGCCGCTGGCGGTTCGCCCTGCGCCAGCGCGTCAAGCTCGCGCGCCAGATGGTCGGCCATGTCCTGCGGCTCGGCCAGCGTCAGCACCAGCCCCTCGCCGATGGCCGAGAAGAAATGCAGATCGCCGTTCGCCTCCATCCGCTGGATCGAGCGCACATGATGGCGCCCGCCGAAACGCACGACGACCGGATGGGCGGCGAAGGTAAAGGTGGTCAGTTGTGCGGGGTCCTTGCCCAGAAGGCGCGCATATTCGAAAGCGGCCGGTTCGGCATTGATCGTGTGAACGATGCGCCGCGCCGGATCGGCGCCGGTCACCACCATGCGCTGATCGGTCGGCACCAGATGGTCGAGGTTGAAGACCTTCACCCGGCAGCGACTGCGGACGAAGGTGATCACGGCGGCCTTCTGCAGCGCGCGCCCCTCGTGAAAGACGAACGTATTGCCGAACCTCAGCCCGTCGCCCGCCGAGCCACCGAAAAGCGGCACAGGCCCGAGTGCCGCCGCGAGTGCTGCGGTCAACTCATCTTCCCGGCGCGACAGGCCGTCGACCATGACGAAGGCGAACTCGCCTTCCCAATCGGGCCGCGTGCGTGCCAGCGTCTGCCGCGCGCGGATCATGTCGCTGATCAGGCTTTCTCCCGCCAGGTCATCGAGGTCGGGCACCAGCCGCTTCTCTACGGCGAAGAGATCGGCGGGCAGGCCGATGGCGAGGATCCGGCCCTCGACATAGCCATCGGGCGAGATTTCCCCTGCGGTCGTGCAGCCGATCACCGGAACGGGCGCGAACCGGGCGCACGCGCGCCGGGCGACGGCCTCCGCATCCGCTTCGGGCGAGACGAAGAGAAAGATGGCGGCGAGCGGCGGCCCGGCGAGCGTCTTTGCGATCTCTTCGACCGGGTCGCCCTCTGCTTCGGCGGGACGCGCGGGCGCGACGCCGACGCGCAGCACGTCTCCGGCCTCGGCCCAGGATGTGAGAACTGTCTGCGCGCCGCTCATCCGTTCCTCCGCTGCGGGAGGTTACGCAGCACCATCGCGCCCTGACAAGAGTGCGGCAAAATCGACGCCCTTGGCCATCAGCACCGCCTGTGTGCGGCTGAAGACGCCCAGCTTGCGCATGATCGCGGTGACATGGGCCTTCACCGTCGTCTCGGCGATCGACAGGTCATAGGCGATCTGCTTGTTCAGCCGCCCCTCGCAGATCAGCTGCAGGATACGCGCCTGCTGCGGGGTCAGAAGCCGCATCTTTTCGATCGGGTCCTCGTCGGGCAGAGTGCCGGGTTGATAGCCCTCCGGCACATAGGTTCGGCCCGCGCCGATGGCAGCGAAGGCGGCGCGGAAGACATCACGCGCGCTGTGTTTCGGCACGAACCCCGCCGCTCCGGCCTTCAGCGCTGCGCCGATGACGCGCGGTTCCGCCATCGAGGAGACGACAAGGATCGGCACGCCACGCGCAACGCGCGCGACGCGGATCAGCCCGTCCATGCCGCTGACATCGGGCAGGTTGAGGTCGAGCACGACAATATCGGGGCGCGCACCGGAGGCGAGATGCGCAATCGCCGCCTCGATCCGGTCGGCGGTCTCGATCTGCTCGACCCCGAGGAAGGCGCTGAGCGTCATCGACAGGGCTTCGGAAAACAGGGGGTGATCCTCGACGATCAGCGCCGAGGTCAGGGGCCGTGGTCCGGTTGTGGCCTCGCTGGTCACGCCAGTTCTCCCTCCAGGCCCGACCATAGCAAGCCGTCGCTTCCCGGCAACTGGCCAAAGGTCGGACATAGCGCGGCCCTGCACACAACCTATGGACGAATCGCACCTGCCCCGGCCAGACTGGTCCACAGCCGGGACTACGACCAAGGTCAAATAGCCGAGGCATTGCCGAGCGCCTAGAGTTGCCGCGAGCCAGGGCCAAGCCAGCGCCAAGCCACGGGGGAGAGCCGCGCCGATGCAACTGACCGACGACCGCCTGATCCGGGCTGACACCGACACAGTCTGGCGCGCGATCCTCGACCCCGAGGTGCTGAAAGCCTGCATTCCGGGCTGCGAAAACCTGACCGGATCACCCGAGGCGGGATACGAGGCGGTTGTGGCGCAGAAGATCGGTCCGGTCTCGGCCCGCTTCGCCGGCGTCGTCAGCCTGTCTGACCTGCGCCCCGGCGAAGGGCTGACATTGTCCGGCGAGGGCAAGGGCGGGGCGGCGGGCTTTGCGAAGGGCAGCGCGCAGGTGAGTTTCGCGGCCGAGGGCGATGCGACGCGGCTGACCTATACGGTCGATGCCAATGTCGGCGGCAAGATCGCGCAATTGGGCAGCCGCCTGATCGACAGTTTCGCCAAGAAACTCGCCGACCAGTTCTTCGAACGGTTCCAGGCGGCGGTCGAGGGGCCGGGCGAAGCGGCAGAGGAAGAATTGGCGGAGGTCGATGGCGACGCCACCGCAGAGAAGAAGGGTTGGTTCAAACGACTCGTGGGCGGCTGAACCGCCGAAAGTACCAAGGAATGATCCAAGGGAGGAAAAGATGACGAAAGTCTCGATGACCGTGAACGGCAAGGCCGTTTCCGGCGAGGCGGAGGGGCGGACGCTTCTGTCCGCCTTTCTGCGCGAAGGGCTGGGCCTGACCGGCACCCATGTCGGATGCGACACATCGCAATGCGGCGCCTGTGTGGTGCATGTCGACGGTCGCGCGGTGAAAAGCTGCACCGTCTTCGCGCTTGACGTGGCGGGGGCAGAGGTGCGGACCATCGAAGGCATGGCTAACCTCGACGGTTCGCTCGGCACGATCCAGCAGGCCTTCCAGGATCATCACGGGCTGCAATGCGGCTTCTGCACGCCGGGCATGGTGATGTCGGCGGCGGCGCTTCTGGCCGAAAATCCGAAACCCAGCGAGGCCGACGTCCGCCACTACCTGGAAGGCAACATCTGCCGCTGCACCGGCTACCACAATATCGTCAAGGCGGTCCTTGCCGCGTCCGGACAGGACGTGTCGGCCGTCGCGGCGGAATGAGGGAGGGGAAAATGCCGAAGGATCATGGAATTGGCGCAAGCTCGAAGCGCCGCGAGGATATCCGCTTCCTCACCGGTCGCGGGGTCTACACCGACGACATGAACCTGCACGGGCAGGCCTATGCGGTCTTCGTCCGCAGCCAGGTCGCGCATGGCCGGATCAAATCGATTGACACGTCAGCGGCCGCCGCGATGCCCGGCGTCCTTGCCGTCTTCACCGGCGAGGATTTCAAGGACGTGGGCGGCAACCCGGCCGGCTGGCTGATCAATTCGCGCGACGGCACGCCGATGCGCGAGCCCAAGCGCCCGGTCCTTGCCCATGGCAAGGTCCGGCATGTGGGCGATGCCTATGCCGCCGTGGTGGCCGAGAGCTACGCCGAGGCGAAGGATGCCGCTGAACAGCTCGCCGCCGACAGCGAGATCGAGGAACTGCCCGCGATCATCGACATGGCGGCGGCGCTCGCGGATGCCTCGATCCGCGTCCATGACGAGATCCCCGACAACCAGTGCTTCGACTGGGGCTGGATCGAGGACAACCGCGCCGCCGTCGATGCCGCGATCAAGGCCGCTCCCCATGTCACGACGCTCGAACTGGTGAACAACCGCCTTGTGCCGAACGCGATGGAGCCCCGCGCCTCGATCGGCGAATATTTCCCCGGCACCGGCGATTACAAGCTGACGACGACCAGCCAGAACCCCCACCTGACGCGCTTGCTGGTTGCGGCCTTCGTGATGGGCATTCCGGAAAACAAGCTGACCGTTGTGGCCCCTGACGTCGGCGGCGGCTTCGGCTCGAAAATCTACCATTACGGCGAAGAGGCGCTGGTTCTGGCGGCGGCGAAGAAGCTCGCCCGCCCGGTGCGCTGGACGGCGGAACGGTCGGAAAGCTTCCTCTCCGACGCCCATGGCCGCGACCATGTGACGAAGATCGAACTGGCCTGCGAGACGGACGGCACCTTCATCGCCTTCCGGACCGAGACGATGGCCAATGTCGGCGCCTATCTCTCGAACTTCTCGACCGCGACGCCCACCTTCCTCCATGGCACGCTGATGGCCGGACCCTACAAGGTGCCGAACGTCTATGTGAACGTGAAGACGGTCTTCACCAATACCGCGCCCGTCGATGCCTATCGCGGCGCGGGACGGCCGGAGGCCACCTTCTCGCTCGAGCGGGTCATCGACAAGATGTGCCGCGAGCTTGGCCTCGACCCGTTCGATGTGCGCCGGAAGAACCTGTTGACCAAGGACATGTTCCCCTACACCACCCCGGTCGGCCTCGCCTATGATACGGGCGACTATCACGCGACCCTCGACAAGGCGATGGACATGGCCGACGTCGCGGGTTTCGAGACGCGCCGCGCGGCCTCCGCCGCGAGGGGCAAGCTCCGCGGCATGGGACTTTCGACCTGGATCGAGGCCTGCGGCATCGCGCCCTCGCATCTCGTCGGCGTCCTCGGCTCCCGCGTCGGGCTTTACGACGCGGCGACCGTCCGGGTGAACGCGACAGGCAATATCAGCGTGATGACCGGCGCCCACAGCCACGGACAGGGGCATGAGACGGTCTTCGCCCAGATCGTCGCAGAGAAACTCGGCGTGCCCGAGGCCTCGGTCGAGATCGTCCATGGCGACACGTCGAAGATCCCCTTCGGCATGGGATCCTACGGCTCGCGCTCGCTCGCGGTCTGCGGGGTGGCCGTCACGAAGGCCATCGACAAGATCGTCGCCAAGGGCAAGAAGATCGCCGCCCACATGCTGGAAGCCGCCGAGGAGGATATCACCTTCGAGGCGGGCACGTTCAGCGTGGCGGGCACCGACAAGGCCAAGACCTTCGGCGAGATCGCCTTCTCGGCCTATGTGCCCCACAACTACCCGCTGGAAACCCTTGAGCCGGGGCTGGAGGAAACCGCCTTCTACGACCCGGCCAACTTCACCTACCCGGCGGGCGCCTATATCTGCGAGGTCGAGGTCGACGAGGGCACCGGCAAGGTCGATGTCGTGGCCTTCCACTGCGCCGACGATTTCGGCAACATCATGAACCCGATGGTGGTCGAGGGCCAGGTTCATGGCGGCGTCGGTCAGGGCATCGGCCAGGCCTTGTGCGAGAACACGACATACGACGACACCGGCCAGCTCCTGACCGGGTCCTACATGGATTATGCCATGCCGCGCGCGGATGACGTGCCCTTCTACAATGTCGATTATTCCTGCCAGACCCCCTGCACCCACAATCCCTTGGGCGTGAAGGGCTGCGGCGAGGCGGGCGCCATCGGCTCGCCGCCCGCCGTCGTCAATGCGGTGATCGACGCGCTGCATCGCGGCGGCTACACCCACGTCAAACATATCGACATGCCGGTCTCGCCTTCGCGGGTCTGGCAGGCGATCCACGGCTGAGAGGAGGGAGCCATGCATAACTTCGATTTCGTCAAACCCGCCTCGATTGCCGATGCGGTGAAGGCCCTTGCGTCCGACGGCGCGCAGGCGCTCTCGGGCGGCCAGACCCTGCTTCCCACGATGAAGCAGCGACTGGCGGCACCCGCCGTGCTCGTCAGCCTCACCGGCATCGCCGAGATGAGGGGCGTCTGCAAGGGCGACGGCGGGCTGCATGTCGGCGCCGCCACCAGCCATGCCACGGTCGCGAAGGAGGCCGCCGCGCATTACCCGGCACTCGCGGCGCTGGCGGGCGGCATCGGCGACCCGGCGGTGCGCAATCGCGGCACGATCGGCGGCTCGATCGCCAACAACGACCCCGCCGCCTGCTATCCGGCGGGCGTGCTGGGCTCCGGCGCGACCGTCGTGACGAACAGGCGCAAGATCGCGGCGGACGACTTCTTCCAGGGCCTGTTCTCGACGGCACTGGAAGAAGGCGAGATCGTCACCGAGGTCCGCTTCCCCATCCCCGAGAAAGCGGCCTATGTGAAGTTCCGCCAACCCGCCTCGCGCTTCGCCCTCACCGGCGTCTTCGTCGCCAAGACCGGCGGCACGGTGCGCGTCGCCGTGACGGGCGCGGGCCAGGGTGGCGTCTTCCGTTGGACCGAGGCGGAGGCCGCGCTCGCGCGCGCCTTCAGCGCGGATGCGATCAGCGGCCTTGCCGTCCCGGCAGGCGACATGATCAGCGACCTCCACGGCACGGCCGCCTACCGCGCCAACCTCGTGAAGGTGCTGACCGGTCGCGCGGTGACTGCGGCTGGGTGATCGGCGAAGGGCAGCGACCTGCCTTTCATCTTGGTCCAAATACCTCGGGGGTCCGGGGGCAGAGCCCCCGGCCCTTTCCGTTTCTCCTTCCCCTCGGGCTTCCAATTCCCGGGCTCCGGGGTAGTCTGGCGCGGAAACCCTCCGGAGGCCCGCCATGAAGAACAGTCGCCCCACCCTCGGCGTCGCCCTCACGCTCGATGCGCTCGAACGGGTCGAGGGGCTGCGGGACTTCGTCTTCGACCGCGACCGCGATCTGGAAGTCCAGGATCTGGTGCCGGTGGGCGCGCTGGTCGAGGACCGCTGGACATACACGGTCGAGCGCGCCCGCCCGCTCCTTGACGGCCACAAGGGCCGCGTGGGTATCCACGGCCCCTTCGAAGGGCTCTTCATCGACACGCCCGACCCCGAGGTCCGCGCCATCGTCCAGACAAGGCTCGATGCCGCGCTCTCGGCCGCCATCGGCCTCGACCGGGGGCGCGGCCTTGGCCATATCGTGATCCACAGCCCCTATACGACCTGGCACTGGTACAACCGCGGCACGCATTACGATGATACGGCCGCGATCCTCGAGCGCACCCACCGCTGCCTCGGACCTGCGGTGAGGCGGGCCGAGGACCACGGGCTGACCTTCGTGATCGAGAATTGCGAGGACAAGGACCCTGCCGAGCGGGTCGCCCTTGCCGCCTCCTTCAACTCGCCTGCCGTGCGGGTCTCGCTCGATACCGGCCACGCCCACTATGCCCATGGCTCGACCGGCGCGCCGCCCGTCGATGTCTTCGTCCATGCGGCGGGCGCGGCACTCGCCCATGTCCATCTGCAGGATGCCGACGGCGTGGCCGACCGCCACTGGCAGATCGGCAAGGGATCGATCCACTGGCATGCGGTCTTTGCACAGCTGGCCAAACTGCCTGAAATGCCGCGCCTGATCGTCGAACTGGCCCAGATCCGCGACATATTCGCCTCTGCCGCCTTCCTCAGCGCGGCGGGCCTCGCCGACTGATCAGGCCCGGCAGGACACGAGGTGATTGTCCCAGGCCGGGCCGCCCTTCGACAGCGGCGCAAGGCCCCCATCATCGCAGGCCCAGATGCCGCCCTGCCCGTCGGTTGCGACGAACCCCGCGCCCTCTGCCGCCACGCCGCAGACATCCGCCCTGCGATGAGTGGCAAGGGCAGCGCCCGCGCCATCGAAGAGCATCAGCGCGCCGCCCTTCGGCGAGGTGATCGCGATCCGCCCCCCGTCCGCTGTCCAGGCGATGGACCCGGCATAGCCCTTCATGGCGAAGGCATCCGCCTCGGCGGGCGGGCACAGTACCGCCGCCCCGCCGGGCCGCCAGAGGCCGAGTTGCGGCACTGCCTCCGCCGGATCGCCTTCCCACTGCATGGCAAAGGCCACCCGGTCGCCGTGAACAGCGAGATGGCGGATCGAATTCTGGTGCAGGTCCTGGTCCAGTTCCGCCTGCCCGGTTAGCTGCCCCTGCGCGTCCAGAAGGCTCAGGTTCGGGCGCATTCGGTCGACGTTAAGCATCGTCCGGTCGGTCGGATCGGTTTCGATCCCGCCATTGGCGACCACCAGCCGCCCGCCGGGCAAAAGCTTCATGTCATGCGGCCCGATGCCACCGGTCTGCCATTCGCCGATCCGCCGGTAGGCTTCCGTCTCCCACAGGCCGACCCGGCCATCGGAGCCTTCCGCCTCCACCTCCGACGTCATCAGCACCGACCCGTCCGGCGAGAAGACGCCATGGCCGTTGAACTGCCGTCCGTCGGGCGGGGTAAGGCGACGGGTCACCGCACCGGTCACACAATCCAACACGATGGCGAAAGTGCCGGGGCGGCGGGCGAAGGCTACCGTCTCGGCCCGGACCGGATGGGTCGCGGCGGCATGGCCGCGTGCGGGAAGCGCGATCCGGAAGATATCCTCGCCCCGTTCGGTCAGCCCATGCAGGCTGTAGCCCTCGCCCTCCTTGCCTGCCGCAACGAAGGCGGGGCTGCCCGCCTCTGCCCAGCTCATCCGCGCGGGCAATGCCGCCGCCGCAAGCCCCGCCAGAAATCCGCGCCGCGTCGCCATCTCAGTCACCATCCGCCGCATTGAAGCCGATGCTCACGCCCAGCTCCTCGCCAAGTTCCGCGACCGCCATGTCACGCACGGCCTTCACCGCGCCCTGCAGTATCTCGACCTTCAGCCGCCGCTGAGGATCGGCCACACCGGCAAGGACCGGATCGTCGAGCTTGTCCGCCAACCCGATCGCCCGGTCGAAGGCCGCAAGCGTACCCGCCGCCCCGGGTGCCAGCCGGGCGGTCAGGTCGCGCAAGGCCGCCAGTTCCGCGCGCACGTTCGCAAGGCTCCGCCCCGAGGCCCGCGCCTCGGCCCGCTCCGGACGGGGCCGGTCGAAGGTACCCAAGGGTCGGCCAAGCCGCGTGTCGGCGAGGAACTCGAGCGCGGTCGCCACTTGCGTGAACAGCGCCTGCCGCACCTCCTGTTCGGTCAGATAGGTTGCGTTGCCCTCGCCCCCCGGCGCCAGCATCAGGCCCGCATAGCCGCCGCGCCACCCCGTCTCGATCTCGCCCGCCAGCCGCGCCAGATCGTCCGCCGTCGCCCGGATCAGCGCACACGTCTCCCCGGCCAGAGGCTCGTCGGGGTAAAGCAACCGCTCCAGCCCCATCAGCCCGCGCGCCGCGACCGACTGGTCGGCGAAAGCCCCGGGCGCCAGCGCCGCCGGATCGCCGGTCAGAAGCCCGCGCTGCGCCTTGGCGCCAAGGCCCTTGGGATCGGGCCAGAAGGCGATGGCGAGCGCGCGGCCCTTCTCCTCCACCGGGCCGAGATGCAGGTGCGACACGCCCATCCAGGCGTCGAACGCCGCCTGGTAGGCCGGTCTCAGCGCGTCCGGCTCGCAGCTTTCCCCGGCCTTTGCCGCCAGATCGGCGGTCGCTGCGGCGAAGGCGGCATAACCGGGCAGGATATGGCCCTCGACCACCTCCTTGTAATCGGCAAGCGCCGGGGTCGCGAGGAAGATCGCGGCGAGAAGCGGACGGTACATCAAAGGCTCTCCAGAAAGGCGATGAGCGCATCGCGGTCAGGTTTCGTCAGGCGGATCACGCGGTCGCGCGCGGCCTGCGCCTCGCCACCGTGCCAGAGGATGGCTTCGATAAGGCTGCGCGCCCGCCCGTCATGCAGATAGCCCACGGCCGGATCCACGCTTTGGGCAAGGCCGATGGACCACAGCGGCGGCGTGCGCCATTCGGCCGCTTCGGCACCGGGCTCGGGCAGGCTGTCGGCAAGTTCGGGACCCATGTCATGCAGAAGGAAATCGCTGTAGGGCCAGATGAGCTGGAAGCTCTGCTCCGGCCGGTCGGCGAGTTTGGCGGTCACGAAGGCGGGGCGGTGGCAGTCCGCGCAGCCGATGGCGTGAAACAGCGCTTGGCCTGACTGCACCTGCGGGTCCTCGGATCGGTCGCGCGCGGGCGGCGCCAGGTTGCGGGCATAAAAGGTCACCAGATCGAGGCTTTGGCCATCCACCTCCGCCCCGTCGCGCACGTCCGGCTCCTGCCCGTGCGGCCCGGCGCGGCAGGCCGCTTCGGTCGCGGTGCAATCGCCCCAAGGGGCAGGGAAAAGAGGCGTCGACAGGCCCATGTCAGCCGAAAAGGCGCGCGCCACCTGTTCACGCACCGTGGCGACGCCTGCCTTGAGGCCGAAGCGACCCAGCAGCTCACCGCCGTGCTCGGCGCTTGCGACCATCCGCGCCCGACCGGATATGCCGTCGCCATTACGGTCGTCGGGATCGGCAAGCGCGATGATGTCGGCCGACGGGATCGCCTCGATCAGACCAAGCCCGGTCATCGGCGGCGCCATGCGGGGCGAAAGGCCGATGTCGGCAGGAAAGGCCCCGAAGCCCGGATCGGTCAGCGCGTAGCGCGGCGCCCGAAGCGTCACGGCGGTGCCATCGGCCAGTGCGACCGGTCGCACCTCGAAGGTCAGCGACACCCGGCCCTCAGCCACCTGCCCCGGCGCGGCGCGATCCTGCAACTGCATCCCATAGACCGGATCGGGCCCACCCTCGCCCCCGAGCCGGAAGAGAAGCGAGGTGGTTTCGCTTTCGCCGTCGTCGTCAGGAGCACGGCCGCGCCCGTCGCGGATATGGCAGGCCGCGCAGGCGCGGGCATTGTAAAGAGGCCCGAGCCCGTCGGAGGCCCTGGTCGAGGCGGGTGCCGCCACCCAGAGCTTGTCGAAGATCGCCTTGCCGAGTTCGAAATCGAGCTTCCGTTCAGCCGGCATATTGGCCGACGGCGCGCGCAGCGCCGCCTCGCCGGGCGCGCGCGGCACGGTCGCCGCGCCGCCGGGAGAGCGCTCGAAGGACAAGGCGGCCCCCGCCCCGGCGGCTGCCAGAACTTCATCCCGCCGTGCGGTCTCTGCCGCGCTCAGCGGACGTATCGCCAGATGCGGGTCATCCATGGGTGCGGCGAAGATCGCGCCGGGCAGGACAGCCAGAGCAAGCGGCAGGGCAAGATGGATGCGGTTCATATGCTGACCCCCTCCCCTTCCTACCCTGCCGTCCCGGTCACCGCCAGTTCGGTCCGCCGCCCGTTACTGGAAGACCGCTCCCGGGTTATCGAGGCTGTCGGAGCCTTCGAAGGCGACCGCCGTAAGGCCGAGCGCACCCACCGCCCGCTCGATCGACGCGGTCTGGGCCACCAGCGCCTCGATCCCGCCGCCGATCAGCGCCTCGCCCTCCTTATTGCCGGGCGCAAGCATCTGGTCATAGGCCATGCCGGCTTCCGCAGCCGCCTTGATCGCACCGAGCGCCGCGACGGTCCCGTCGATCTGGCCTTCCAGCTGGCCCGCGAGCGTTCCGTCGGCCTCCTTCAGGAGATCGAGAAGCGAGGGACCGGCGATTTCGGTCCCGTCCACGCGCGTGTACTGGCCAGTCACCACATTCCGCATACCGATCCCGTCGTAATAGTGGCTGTTGTAGGTATTGTCGGAGAAACAATCCTGCTCCTCTTCCGGGTCGTTGAGCAGCAGGCCAAGCTTCATCCGCTCGCCCGCGAGTTCGCCGTAGGAAAGCGAGCCGAGCCCGGTCAGCATCGCCAGAAGCCCCGCCTCGGGCGAGGCCGTCACCACGCCGCGTGCCTCGCCGCCCGGCGCCCAGGCGCCTGCCATGTAGGAAAGGTCCGAGACCAGAAGATCGGTCGCGGCCCGCAGATAGGCGGCGCGGCGATCGCAATTGCCGCCTGTGCAGCCCTCGCCCTGCAGATAGTCGGTATGGGGCCGCGCGCCCGCGCCGGGGCCGGTGCCGTTCAGATCCTGGCCCCAGAGCAGGAATTCGATGGCGTGATAGCCCGAGGCGACATTGGCATCGACGCCGTCGGCCTCATGCAGGGTTCCCGCGATCAGCTCGGGCGTGATCTCGCTCGCGTCGATCTCCTGCCCCGCGACCTCGAGCTTCGGATTGGCGATGACATTCGCGGCCGCAAGCGGGTTTTCCTCGGATTCGCCGTAAGAGACATCCACATAGTCGATCAGCCCCTCGTCCAGCGGCCAGGCATTCACCTTGCCCTCCCAATCGTCGACGACCGGGTTGCCGAAGCGGAAGACCTCGCTTTGTTGATAATAGGCGCGCGCCTCGGTCCAGGCCGCGCGGGTGGCCTGCAGCGTCTCCTCGGACGGCGCGGCGATCAGTGCTTCGACCGCCTTTTGCAAGGCGACGGCTCTGGTGAAACTGTCCTCGTAGGTCGCCTGACCGATATCGGCATAGGTTTCGACCACCGCCGCGCGGTCGGCTGCGACCGCCGTCCCGGCGCAGGTCGTCGTCAGAAGAAGTGCGAAAGCCGTCCGTTTCATTCCCGCTCCATGTCCCGTCATTTCGTCAGGATCAGCTTGCCCGCACGGGTAATGCGCAGCGAATAGACCTGACCGTTCAAGATGATCCTTGCGAGCGGACCGCCCGCTGTCAGCCGGGTGGCATCATGCACCGGCACTGTATCGAAATTAAAACCGTCGCCAGGCACCGCTATCGTCATGGCTGAAACCTCCTGTGAGCCCCGCGATGACGCGGGCATGGGTGATCGATACGGCTTGCCCAGAGGCGGGCTGGCTCCGGAAATAGATGAGCGAAAGAGTCGGATTTGTAAAGCCCGATTCTTTAAGTCGGATTACGGTGCACGCTCCGGGTCGCGGTAGAGATGCTCGCCGCCCTGCCAGTCGGTCAGGCGATGGCTGCCGGGCTCGGCGGCGGCGCGGACCCAGGGGTCGGTCACAGGTACCTTGCCGAACCCGCCCGGGATATCTATCACATAGGTCGGCAGCGCCGTGCCGGAGACCCGGCCCCTCAGTGCCGCCATCAGCGCCTTACCTTCGGCAATGGTGGTGCGGAAATGGCTGGTGCCGCGCGCAAGGTCGCAATGATGCAGGTAATAGGGCTTCACCTTCAGCCTCAGGAAGCTGCGGAAAAGCTGCACCAGCACCTCGGCATCGTCGTTCACCCCGCGCAGAAGCACGGTCTGCGACAGAAGCGGAATGCCCGCCGCCGACAGCCGCCCGAGCGCGGCGCACGCATTCTCGGTCAGTTCGGCAGGATGGTTCGAATGAAGGACAATCCAGACCGTGGGATGCGCCCCGAGCGCCGCGATCATTGCTTCGTCGATCCGTTCCGGCGCGACGACCGGCACGCGGGTATGGAGCCGCACGAGCGAGACGTGATCCATCGCGGCGAGCGCTTGCAGGATCGCGCCCAGGCGGCGCGGTGACAGTGTCATCGGGTCGCCGCCGGTCAGGATCACCTCGCTGATGGCGGGTGTCCTGCGGATGTAGTCGAGCGCGGCCTTCAGCCGGTCATCGGCCAGAAGCCCGCCCTGCCCCACCACCTCGCGCCGGAAGCAGAAGCGGCAATAGACATCGCAGCTTTGTGTGACGGCAAGGATCACCCGGTCGGGATAGCGGTGCGTCAGCCCCTCGACCGGCATATGCGCCCGGTCGCCGATCGGATCGGTCAGTTCCTCGGGGCGGACGGTCAGTTCGGAAACGGCGGGCACGAATTGCCGCGCCACGCCGGGATCGCCCGCTGCCCCGCTCATTTCCGCCGACAGCCTGATGCGGAACGCGTCCGCGACCCGTTCCAGCTGGGCGGCCTGTGCTTCGGCGGCGAGTCCCGCACCGACCAGGTCCCGGACCGTCGAGAGCACGCCGATCCTGCTGCCTGCCGTCATGAAACCTCCGCATGGCCGCCCGACTGAGGCGACAGGCGGCTTCCATAGCCGACCCTGTGGGCGGATGCCATCGCCAGAAGAAAGCTGCAGATGTGCAAACGAAATCGCCCGCGCCGGCCTGGGCGCGGGCGGTCTTTGGGCGTGTGCGAGCCTACATACCCATGAGGCGGGGCAGGAACAGCGTGACCGCCGGGACATAGGTCACGAGCATCAGGAATAGCAGCATCGTCAGAAGCCAGGGCCATGTCGAGCGCGTCACCTCGGTCAGCCCGAGCCGCGACAGGGATGAGGCGACATAGAGGTTCAGCCCCACAGGCGGCGTACAGAGGCCGATCTCCATGTTCACGACCAGCATGATGCCGAAATGCACCGGATCGATCCCGAGCGCCATGGCGACCGGATAGAGGATCGGCGCCATGATCAGGACGATGGCGGAGGGCTCCATCACCATCCCGATCATCAGAAGCAGCACGTTGACCACCAGCAGGAAGCCCACCTTGCCAAGGCCGAGCGAGACGATCCATTCCGACAGCGACTGCGGGATCTGTTCCGAGGTCAGGATGAAGGCGAACATCACCGCGTTGGTGATGATGTAGAGAAGCATCGCCGACATGGCAGCCGAGTTCAGAAGAACCTTTGGAACGTCGCGCAGCTTGATGTCCTTGTAGATCCAGACCGCCACGATGAAGGCATAGACGGCCGATACGGCTGCGGCTTCAGTCGGTGTGAAGATGCCGCCGTAGATGCCGCCCATGATGATGACGATCAGCATCAGGCCCCAGACGCTTTCGCGGAAGGCGGTCCAGCGGTCGGCAAACGGCGCGCGCGGCTGGCGGGGATAGTTGTTCTTCCAGGCGCGCCAGGTGGTCGTGCCTGCAAGCATCGCGGCGAGCACCAGGCCCGGCACGACGCCTGCGATGAAGAGATCGCCGATAGAGGCCGACAGCACGTCTTCGCCATTCGGCCCCTTCACGACCATGCCGCTGGTCGCGACGGCATACATGACCATGACGATCGATGGCGGGATCAGGATGCCAAGACCGCCGGAACTGGTGATCGTGCCCACGCCAAACTGCTTGGGATAGCCCTGCCTTACCATCGCCGGCAGCAGGATCGAGCCGACCGCCATCACCGTTGCCGGCGACGAGCCCGAGATCGCCGCGAAAAGCGCGCAGGAAAAGACCGAGGCGAGGCCAAGGCCGCCGTGCCAGTGCCCGACCATTGACGAGGCAAACCGGATCATCCGCCGGGCGACGCCGCCATGGGTCAGGAAGTTGCCCGCGAGGATGAAGAACGGGATTGCCATGATCTCGAATTTCTCGATCCCGGTGAACAGCTTCAGCGCGATGGAATCCATCGGCACGTCCGAGAAGGCGAAGAGGAAGGAAAAGACCGTGAGGCCGAGAGCGATCGAGACCGGCATCCCGGTGATCAGCAAGAGTGCCAGGATCAGGAAGATGATAAGCGCGGTCATGCGTGACCTCCCTTGGCCAGATCCTCGGCTTCCTCGTCCAGACCATCGACCGCGCCGTGATCGTGATGCGCGATTTCGCCGGTGGTCAGGTAACGGTGCAGCGCCTGCAGGAAGCGGAAACACATCAGCGCCGAGCCGAGTGGCACGGCGAGGTAGATGATCCACATCGGCATTTCGAGGTCGGGCGAGGTCTGCCCGCCCAGGCGGACATGCCAGACGAAATCGGTTCCGATCCAGGTGATGATGGCGGTGAACAGCACCCCGCCCGACATGGCGATGGTCGTGATCGTGCGCCGCGCCGCCCCCTCCAGCCGCTCGGCCAGGATGTCGACGCCGACATGGATGCCGGTGCGCACACCGTAGGCCGCGCCGAACTTCGCCATCCAGACGAAAAGATAGATGCAGGCTTCCTGCGCCCAGGTCATCTTCAGCGCATTGATCGACTTGAAGATCGACCGGGCAGTGTCGCTCAGGCCCTGCATGTCATGAGCGCGGGCGTAGCCGACCAGATCGGCGGCAAAACCGATGGCGAAACGGTGGGTCACCGAAAGGAAGATCAGCACCGTCGCCACCGCGATCAGCGTGGCGATCAGCACCTCTTCCAGCCGGTCCAGAAGACGCAGCATGGCGCACCTCGATGGGATGAAGGGTGAAGGGTCGGGAAAGGGGCGGCCCGAAAGGCCGCCCCGATACCTCCGCTTACATGCCCGTCGCGGCCTTCACGGCGGCGATCGTCTCGGCACCGATCCGTTCGGCCATTTCCTCGTGCACCGGCAGCAGGGCTGCCTTCCAGGCCTCCAGCTCCTCGGGCGTCAGGTCGTGGAACTCGGTTGTCCCAGCCGCCTTCATCGCTTCCAGCGCCGCGTCATTCTCGCCCTTGGCGATCGAGTTGGCATAGTCGGTCGCCTCGGCCATCGCTTGCTCCAGACCGGCGCGCACGTCGGCGGGCAGCTCGTCCCAGAACTTCTTGTTCACGATCACCGCATAGCCGAGATAGCCGTGGTTCGAGATGGTCGCGTGCTTCTGCACCTCGTTCATTTTCTGGGTATACATGTTCGACGGCGGGTTCTCGGTGCCATCGACGACGCCGGTCTGCAGCGCCTGATAGACTTCCGAGAAGGCCATCACCTGCGGCACCGCGCCAAGCGCGTTCATCTCTGCTTCCAGCACCTTCGAGGACTGGATGCGCATCTTCAGGCCGAGGAAATCGTCCGGCACGTTGAGCGGCGAGTTGGCCGACATGATCTTGAAGCCGTTGTCCCAGAAGGCAAGACCGGTGATGCCCTTGTCCTCAAGCTTTGCAAACAGCATCTTGCCGACATCGCCACCGGTAACCGCATGCAGCGCGTCATAGCTCGGGAAGATGAACGGCAGGTCGAACACTTCGAAATCCTGCACACCGAGCGGACCGAACTTCGCCAGCGACGGCGCCAGCATCTGGACAGCGCCAAGCTGCAGCGCCTCAAGCTCTTCCTTGTCCTTGTAGAGCTGGCTGTTGGGATAGACTTCGACGTCCACCGCGCCGTTGGTGTATTTCTCGGCCAGCTCCTCGAACTTCGCGGCACCCTTGCCCTTCGGCGTATCGGGCGAGACGACATGGCTGAACTTGATGACGATCGGTTCGGCATGAGCCGGAAGGGCCACGGTCAGTGCAAGCGTTGCAGCCGTACCGAGGGCCGCGAAAAGGCGACGATTCAACATAATGATATCCTCCTCATCTCCGCCCCTCCGGCGGATTGGCTTCTTATTGCCAGTCGTGGCGACGTCTCGCTA
Source organism: Frigidibacter sp. SD6-1 (assembly GCF_030143255.1). Lineage (GTDB taxonomy): Bacteria > Pseudomonadota > Alphaproteobacteria > Rhodobacterales > Rhodobacteraceae > TMP-24. The sequence continues at coordinate 295,236 of NZ_JARJNR010000004.1, read as the reverse complement.
TTGTGGGTTTCCGCAATAGAAGTGGTCCATCGCCGGGTCTAGCCTGCAAGGGCAGGCCCGAACCGGGGAGGAGAACGGACCCTGCCGACGCGCGCAACGCAAAAGGATCAGGCCGAACCCTGGTCGTCGGACCCTGCCCTTGCGGGCGGGCGGGTCGATCTTTTGTCGCTCATCCCTCTGGTCGCCATCGTGGCCCTCGTTGGCCTCATCGGCCTTCTTTTCTGGCTCGTCAGCCGCAGCGATCTGGAACAGGCCCGCACCAAGCTTGCCACCGACGCGCTCTGGGTCGAGCAGACCTTGCGCTTCCAACTGTCGGTCGACGAGGACATGCTGGTCCGCCTCGCGCTTGACGAGGCGAGCGGCACGGCGCAGGGCGTACTCGAGGCCCGCGCGCGGCTCCATATCGCCGCCAACCCCGAGGTCCTGTCGGTCGTCTGGCACGATGCCGATGGCAGCGCACGGGCGGCGATCCCCGGACCCGACGGCGCGGACGACCCCGGCCTTGCCGCAATCCTGCAAAGATCGGCGACCCAGATCGCCCGGCCGCTTTACGGAGATGTGCGCGAGAGGCGCGTCACGCTGGGTGTTCGCGGGCGGGGCGAGGGGCATTTTGTTACCGCGACGATCTCGCTGCCACTTCTCCTTGAACGCCACATTCCCTGGTGGATCGCCGAACAATACAGCGTGCAGCTGACCGATGGCGGCGGCGCCCCCATTGCCCTGCGCGCGGGCCGCACCCCGGCAACCGGAAACCCGACCCATACGATCAGCTTCGATCCGCCGATCCGGGGGGCCGCGCTGAGCATCACCCCCTACGATCCGCCGGTCGCCATCGCCAACATGCTGATCACCGCCGCCATCGCGGGGCTCGCGCTCTTCGCGCTTCTCGCCATGCTCGCGCTCTTCCTCAGCGCCCGGCGGCGGCGGCGCGCCGAAGGGAGGCTCCGCGCCGAAATGGCCTTTCGACATTCGATGGAGGAAAGCCTGACGGTGGGCCTGCGCGCCAAGGACAAGGCGGGACGCATCCTTTATGTCAATTCCGCCTTCTGCAATCTCGTCGGCTGGCCACAGGCCGACCTCGTGGGCCGCGCCGCGCCCATGCCCTACTGGGCGCCGGACCGACTGGAAGAAACGATCGCGCGCCAAGAGGCGCTGGACAGGGGCGGCCGCGCGCCGCAATCGTTCGAGACCCGGTTCCTGCGCCGCGACGGGACCGAGATCGATGTGCAGGTCTATGAGGCGCCCCTGATCGACGCACGGGGCGAGCATCGTGGCTGGATGGGGTCGGTTATCGACATCAGTGCCGCGAAAAGTGCCGCGCGCATCGCCCGCCTGCAGGAAGAAAGCCTCGCCCGTACCGGGCGGCTTGTGACGCTTGGCGAAATGGCCTCGACGCTCGCGCACGAGCTGAACCAGCCGCTCGCCGCCATCGCAAGCTACGCGGCGGGGGTGTCAAACCTGATCGCGCAGGGCAACGCCGATCCGGCAATCGTCGGCCCGGCGATGGAGAAACTTTCCCATCAGGCGGGCCGCGCGGGCCAGATCATCCGCCGCATCCAGGATTTCGTGAAGAAGCGCGCGCCGCGCTTCTCGACCCTCGCGCTGGCCGAGATCGTCACCGAAACACTTGGCTTCCTCGCTGCCGATGCCCGCGAAAACCGCGTCCAGCTGGTGACCGACCTCCGGGCGGCTCCGCCTGTCGAGGCCGACCGGATCCTGATCGAACAGCTCCTGATCAATCTCATCCGCAACGGCATGGAAGCGATGGCCGACGCGCCGCCCGAGGCCCGTATCCTGACGCTGCGGCTTTCGAGCGGCGCCGAGGGCGACGCGCTGATCGAGGTGGAGGACCGCGGCCCCGGCATCGCGCCCGACGTGGCCGACCGGCTCTTCGACGCCTTCACCTCGACCAAGACCCAGGGCATGGGCATGGGGCTGAACATCTGCCGCTCGATCGTCGAGTTGCACCGAGGCAAGCTCTTCCACCGGCCGGGCGCGGCGGGCGGGACAATCTTCTCGGTCACCCTGCCCGCTCATGTCCCTCGTCAACAGGAACCCGAGGAGATCGCCGAATGACCGCGCCCCTTTCCGGCCGCATCCATATCATCGATGACGAGGAAACCATCCGCGACTCGCTCGCCTTCCTCTTCGCCTCGCGCGGGCTTGCCGCACAGGGCTGGAGTTCAGGCGAGGCCTTCCTAGCGGCCCTCCCCCTGCCCGACTGCGCCTGCATCATCCTGGATGTCCGGATGGAGGGCCTGAGCGGCCCCGAAACCTTCAATGCCCTGCGAAGCGCCGGTTGCGAGGCACCGGTGATCTTCCTCACCGGCCATGCCGATGTGCCCGTCGCGGTCCAGTCACTGAAGGCGGGTGCCTATGATTTCCTGGAGAAACCCTTCAACGACAATCAGATCGTCGATCTGGCACTGAGAGCGATGGCCCTCAATGCCGAGCGCGAAAACGGCGAAGAAGCGCGCCGCGATCTGGCCGCCCGCCGCGCCGCCCTGTCGGCCCGGGAAGAAGAAGTGATGGCGCTGATGCTGACCGGAAGCCTCAACAAGCAGATCGCCGACCGGCTCGGCATCGCCATGCGCACCGTCGAAGTCCACCGCTCGCGCATCCTCGCCAAGATGGGTGCCCGCAACGCGACCGAACTGGCGACCCTGCTGGCCAACCTGCCGCAATCAGACCGTTGACCCCGCGCCGCGCCCGAGCTAGAGAACCCTCGCCTTGGTCCGGCGGGTTGGCGGAGAGGTTACGCAGCGGATTGCAAATCCGTGAAGACCGGTTCGATTCCGGTACCCGCCTCCAAATCTTTCTGGATCAATTGGTTCGCATTCCAGGCGTCTGGTGCGGAATGCAGGGGCACCTTACCTGGCCAATCAGTCACCTGCGGCCCGCAATTGGCCCTTGCCATTCCCAAGCGGTTGCAGTAGCAGACCGGCCACGGAGCGCGGGCGTAGCTCAGGGGTAGAGCATAACCTTGCCAAGGTTAGGGTCGGGCGTTCGAATCGCCTCGCCCGCTCCAATCTTCCCGACAAGTGACAGGCGAACGTGTCGGTTCCGCCGCATCCCCGCGGTTTTGAGGCGCTGCGCGCTTGGCGTCCGGCGCGCGCGCGCCTATAAGGCCCGCGGATCAAGGAGAGCCAGATGCGCAAGGCCACGATCACCCGCAAGACCGCCGAGACCGACATAACGGTCAGCCTGACCCTCGACGGAACCGGCCAGTACCGGAATGAAACCGGCGTCGGTTTCTTCGACCATATGCTGGACCAGCTGGCCCGCCATGCGCTGATCGACCTTGAGGTCGCTGCGAAGGGCGATCTGCATATCGACGATCACCATACGGTCGAGGATACCGGCATCGCCATCGGTCAGGCGCTGGCCAAGGCGATTGGCGACAAGCGCGGCATCCGCCGTTACGGCCATTTCGCGCTGGCGATGGACGATGCGCAGGTCGATTGCGCGCTCGATCTCTCCGGTCGCCCCTACCTTGTCTGGGCGCTCGACATGCCGACGGCGAAGATCGGCACGTTCGACACCGAACTGGTGCGCGAATTCTTCCAGGCGCTCGCCACACATGGCGGCATCACGCTGCATGTGACGAAACGCCATGGGCTGAACAGCCACCATATTGCCGAAGCCGCCTTCAAGTCGGTCGCGCGCAGCTTGCGCATGGCGGTCGAAGCCGACCCGCGTCTGGGTGACGCGCTGCCATCGACCAAGGGGGCGCTGTGAGCCTGACCGTCCTTGTCGATTACGACAGCGGCAACCTGCACTCGGCCGAGAAAGCCTTCCAGCGCATGGCGTCCGAGACCGGCGCGGGATCGGTGATCGTCTCCTCCCGCCCCGAGGATGTCGCGCGCGCCGACCGGATCGTCCTGCCCGGCGACGGCGCCTTCCCGGCCTGCCGGGAAGCGCTCTCTCGCTTCACCGGGCTTTTCGAGGCCATCGACGAGGCGGTCACCCGGAAGGCCCGGCCCTTCATGGGCATCTGCATCGGCATGCAGATGCTGGCGACCCGCGGCCTTGAATACCGCCCGACCGAGGGCTTCGGCTGGATCGGCGGCGAGGTCGTGCGCATCGCCCCCGCCGACCGCACCCTGAAAGTGCCGCACATGGGCTGGAACGACCTCGTGATCGACCATCCCCACCCCTGCCTTGAGGGCGTGGAAACCGGCAATCACGCCTATTTCGTCCATTCCTACCATTTCCGCGTGACCGACGCGGCCCACCGGCTGGCCCACTGCGACTATGCCGGCGACATCACCGCCATCGTCGGGCGCGACACGATCTTCGGCACCCAGTTCCACCCGGAAAAAAGCCAGGCGACCGGCCTGCGCATCATCGCCAATTTCCTCCGCTGGGCGCCGTGACGGAAGCTATCCCCGCGATCCTCGAAGAGATCCGGGCCGAAATGGCCGCCCGGACCGACCGCGGCACGCCCGCCGACTATATCCCCGAACTGGCCGCCATCGACCCCGGCCAGTTTGGCCTGTCCGTCGTTCTGGCCGACGGCAGCCAGCATTCGGCGGGCGATACCGCCATCCCCTTCTCGATCCAGTCGATCTCCAAGGTGTTCGCGCTCGCCATCGCCCTTGGCCATCATGGCGACCGGCTTTGGGCGCGGGTCGGGCGCGAACCCTCGGGCCTTGCCTTCAACTCGATCCTGCAGCTGGAACATGAAAGGGGCATCCCCCGGAACCCGTTCATCAATGCGGGCGCCATCGTGGTGACCGACGCCGCCCTCGCGGGCCACGCGCCGCGCGAATATCTGGGCGAGCTTCTGACCTTCATCCGAGCGGCGGCCGGCGACGAGGATGTGCATATCAACGCCGATGTCGCCCGGTCGGAAACCGAAACCGGCCACCGCAACTTCGCGCTGGCCCATTTCATGCGCGCGCACGGCAATCTGACGAACGCGCCCGAACTGGCGCTCGGCGCCTACTTCCACCAATGCGCCATCGAGATGACGGTGGATCAGCTCGCCCGAGCCGGCCGCTTCCTGATGGGCGCGCGCCCGCGCCTGATCTCGGCCGACCGGGTACGCAGGATCAACGCGCTGATGCTGACCTGCGGCCATTACGACGGCTCTGGCGATTTCGCCTTCCGCGTCGGCCTGCCCGGCAAGTCAGGCGTCGGCGGCGGAATTCTGGTCATTGCCCCCGGACGAGCGTCCATCGCCGTCTGGTCGCCGGGCCTCAATGAACAGGGCAATTCCAAGCTTGGTACCGAGGCGGTCGAGATGCTCGCCCGCCGCCTCGGCTGGTCGATCTTCGGCTGATTACTGCACCCGCGTCCAGTCGGACGCGCGGCAGATCGCGCCGCCCAGAACGCAGCCCGAAACAGAAAGCGTGTCGCCCGAAAGCGACATCTTGGACTTGTAGGTCTTGTCGCGATCCGGCGCCCAGACCTTGCCGCCGCCGTAGGAACCGTCGCCATTGGCGGTCATGTCCCAGACGATCTGCTTGCCGACATTTTCCGAGGCTTTTTCGGCGCCCGCGCTGTCGAAGGCCTTGATCAGCACGCCGCACAGTTTCGCGCCGCAGGGCGCGATCTGGACATGACCGAAATTGCCATTGTCGTCGGGCTTGGTTTTCCAGACGCCCTCGACCGGGTCGGCGAATGCCGCACCTGCCGCAAGGGTCACGACTGCCGCAAGGGCGAGTTTCTTGATCATCTTGTCCTCCCGAGGGTTTTGCCGCGATGATTCCCGGTGCTTTCCCTTCTGGCAAGATTTACGTCGCGTAGCACCGGCCTTGGCAAGGGAAAACCCCTGTGGCAAGAGGCGCGCAACCCGAAAGGAAGGCAAGCGATGATCCTCTACCCCGCCATCGACCTGAAAGACGGCAACTGCGTCCGGCTTCTGCATGGCGAGATGGACAAGGCCACCGTCTTCGGCACCGACCCTGCCGCGCAGGCCGCCGCTTTCGAGCGCGCGGGCTGCGACTGGATCCACCTCGTCGATCTGAACGGCGCCTTCGCGGGCCAGCCGGTCAATGGCGCGGCGGTCGAGGCTATCCTCGCCCGCGTCAAGGTCCCTGCCCAACTTGGCGGCGGCATCCGCGACATGGCAACGATCGAGATGTGGCTCACGAAGGGCCTCGCCCGCGTCATCCTCGGCACCGTCGCGGTCGAGAACCCCGATCTCGTGCGCGCGGCCGCCCGCGCCTTCCCGGGCCAGGTGGCCGTCGGCATCGACGCGCGGAACGGCCGGGTCGCCACCAAGGGCTGGGCCGAGGAGACCGACGTGATGGTCACCGACCTCGCGCGGCGCTTCGAGGATGCAGGCGTCGCCGCGATCATCTACACCGACATCATGCGCGACGGCGCGATGGGCGGCCCGAACATCGAGGCGACCGAGGCCCTTGCCCGCGCCGTCTCGATCCCCGTGATCGCAAGCGGCGGCGTTTCCTCTCTCTCCGACCTCGTCGCACTGCGCGATACCGGCGTCATCGCGGGCGCCATCTCGGGCCGGGCGCTTTATGACGGGGCCATCGACCTTGCCCAGGCGATTGCGGCGCTGCGGCCCTAGCCCCCCCGCCTGCGACACCCTGCCTGCCGGGCGGTGCGCCTCTCTCTTGGCGCGGGTCCGAAAGCGTTCGCTTTCCGGTCGCGACAGCTCCCTTCCGACCCGCGCAGCGGAACGCCGAACAGGCCCTGAAAATAATAGTGAGTTGAGCCCACAAGACGCCAGAAACCGCGAAATTCCCCGTCAAATGCCCGGTCTCAGGGAAATCCCGGAAACCCCTACCGGCCGAACCGGAAAACAGGGGCCGCGCCCGGTAGCCGGAATGCATCGACCGTGTCGGCGCGTCTCAGGCAGACGCGAGCAGCATTGGTACGGACAGTCTCGGGGAAATTCCGGCCAATCCTGCATCGGCTGGTGAGAGCGGGTTCGGTGGCGGACAGAGAGGGATTCGAACCCTCGAGACGGTTCCCCGCCTACACACTTTCCAGGCGTGCGCCTTCGACCACTCGGCCACCTGTCCGTGGGCGGTTCTTTAGCCGCTCGCCGGGGCGGGATGCAAGGGGCAACGGGCGAAATCGGCGATCAGATCGAGATGCGGGCGCCAAGCTCGACCACCCGGTCGCGGGGCAATTGGTAGAACTCGCTCGGATCGGCGGAAAACCGGCCGAGCGCGATGAAGAGCCGGTCGAGCATGCGTCGCAGCCCGCCGTTGCCGCCGAGCACGACCTTGCGGCGGCCGAGGAAGAAGGAGGTCGTCATCACATCGAACTTCAGCCCCTCGCGCCGGGCTCGGCCAAGGGCTCGGCTGATGTTGGGGCTTTCCATGAAGCCGAAGCGCAGGATCAGCCGCCCGAACCGCTCGTTGATCGGCGCATATTCGGCGCGGTCCCGGTCGAGGACCACCGGCACGCGCACCGTCTCGACCGTCAGGATCACGTTGCGTTCATGCAGCACGCGGTTGTGCTTGATATTGTGCAGCATCGCGGGCGGCACGGCATTGGGGTCCGAGGTCAGGAAGAAGGCTGTCCCCGGCACCACATGGACCGAGCTTTTCATCATCGAGCGGGCGAAACTGTCGAGGTCGACCATCTGCTTGTGGGCAGCCTGCACCGCATGCTGGGTGCCGCGCCACCAGGAATACATCAGGGCCGAAATCGTCACCGACAGGACGACGGGCACGAAACCGCCCGCGAAGAACTTGGTCATGTTCGACAGGAAGAAGGTGCCTTCGAGCAGCAGGAAAGGCGTGGCCGCCAGCAGCACGACCCAAAGCTTCTTGTTCCAGCCCTTGCGCGCATAGATCATGGCGAGCGTGGTATCGACGATCATCGCGCCGGTGACGGAGATGCCATAGGCGGCGGCAAGCGCGCTCGACGTGCGGAAGTTCAGGACGAACAGGAGGACGCCCGCAAGGAGCAGCCAGTTGACGGCAGGTACATAGATCTGCCCCGACTGGCTTTCCGACGTATGGACGATCGAGAGCCGCGGCAGGAAGCCGAGCTGGATCGCCGCGCGCGTCATCGAGAAGGCGCCGGTGATGACCGCCTGCGAGGCGATGATCGTGGCCACGGTCGCCAGCGCGACTAGGAAGGGCAGGAACCAGTCGGGCACCATCAGGAAGAACGGGTTTTCCAGCGCTTCATGATTGCGCAGCACAAGCGAGCCCTGGCCGAGATAGTTCAGCACCAGCGCCGGGAAGACCAGCATGAACCAGGCAAGCCGGATCGGCCGTTTGCCGAAATGGCCGAGGTCGGCATATAGCGCCTCGGCCCCCGTCACCGCCAGAAAGACCGCCCCCATCACGATGAAGGCGATGAGGCCGTGGTCGATCAGGAAGACGATCCCGTAGTAGGGGTTGAAGGCGGCGATCACCGATGCGTCCTGCGCCAGCTGCATCACGCCGGTTGTCGCCATCGTCAGGAACCACAGCGCGGTGATCGGCCCGAAGGCAGCCGAAATCGCCTTGGTTCCGTGACGCTGCACCATGAAGAGGCCAACGAGAATGCCGACGGTGATCGGCAACACATAGGCGTCGAGCTTCGGAGTGACGAGCTTGATCCCCTCGACCGCGGACAGGACCGAGACGGCAGGCGTGATCACCGCATCGCCGAAGAAGAGCGCGGCCCCGGCAATGCCAAGGCCAAGCACCGCGTAGCTGCGCCGCCCGATCGCGAGGCGGGACAGCGTGTAAAGTGCCAGAATGCCCCCCTCGCCCCGGTTGTCGGCGCGCAACAGGAAGAGCACGTACTTGACCGTCACGATCAGGATCAGCGTCCAGATCAGAAGAGACACGACGCCCAGAACCTCGCCGACCGAGATCCCGTCGTACGACACCGGGTGCAGCGCTTCGCGCATGGCGTAAAGCGGGCTGGTGCCGATATCGCCGTAGACGACGCCGATTGCGCCCATCGTCAGGGCTGCAAGCCCCTGCTTGCGCGCGCCGTGGCCGTTTTCGGCGGCCGAAGCGGTTTCGTCTTCGGACCCTTGGGCAAGGGCCGTTTCGGGATTTGACATGTTCGGTTCAGCTCCGCCCGGCAAGCCGCAAGGCTCGAACCGGGACTTGTCTTGAGACTTTCAGGCGCGAATGCACCCAGATCGCTCCAGATTTCTTCGCGCGGGCTGGCAGGCCGTTGCGCTCCCCAGATTTCAGGCGAGTCTCCGACCCGCCCGGCTGAGAGGAAGACTAGAGTGATCTGACGGAAAGTTTCAAGATGTTTCGCTGCATCACAGCATCATACTGGGCGTCAGTCACCGAGATGCAGCGTAATCCGCCGGTTCTGGCGGCCCTTGTTCTCGATCTTGCCGAGCGTCAGGCGGCCGATCTCGGCCGTGCGCGCAACATGGGTGCCGCCACAGGGCTGCAGATCGACGAGATCCTCGCCGTCCGCGATGCGAACCAGACGCACCCTGCCCTGCCCCATCGGCGGCCTGACCGACATGGTCTTCACCAGCCCCGGATTGGCCTCCAGCTCGGCATCGGTGATCCAGTCGTCGGATACGGCCAGGTCGCGCCCGACAAGGCGGTTCAGCGCCTCTTCCAGCGCCGCGACATCTGCGGGAGGGTCCGGCATGTCGAAGTCGAGCCGCCCGCGTTCCGCCCCGATCTGGCCGCCGGTCACCGGCAAGGGCACCACGACCGACAGAAGGTGAAGGGCGGTATGGACGCGCATATGGCGATGGCGGCGATCCCAGTCGAGGTGCTGCACGACCGGCGCCCCGACCGGCGGCAGGGTCATGCCGGGGTCAGGCACCAGCACGACCGTACCGCCCTCGCCCTTCACCGCGGTCGCGATTTCGACGCGCCCGCCGTCCCAGTCAAGATGCCCACTGTCGCCCGGCTGGCCGCCCGACGTGGCATAGAAGACCGAGCGGTCGAGGATCAGGCCACCCTGATCGCCATGTCCCACCACCCGCGCCTCGGCCTGGCGCAGATAGGCGTCGGCGCGGAACAGAAGCTCGGTCATTCTTCCTCCTCCCGTTCGTCGTCGCGCGGGTCGTAATTGATGGCTGCGGGCGAAACCGGGTCCGGCGCGGCTGCTTTTGTCGCGGGCGCATCGGTCGGGACGGCTGTCGGTTCTGTCTTGCCCGAAGCGGCGGGTGGCGGGCGCTCTGCACGCTCGATGCGGAGCGGATTCCTGATCCAGATGTCGCGCTGCGTGTAGGGAATCTCGATCCCCTCGGCCATGAAGCGTTCGACGATCTGGTGAAGAATCTCGGTCTGAACCTCCAGCTTGAAATTCACGTCCGACAGGATCGCGCGTATCTCGAAGTTAAGGCTGTCGGCACCAAGCCCGACGAACTGCACCTTTGGTGCGGGATTGATGAGGACGAGGTTCTGCGCCTCGACGATCTCCTGCAGGATCGCGTGGACCTTGCGCGTGTCGCTGCCATAGGCGACGCCCACGGGCAGGATCAGCCGCCCCGTCAGATTGCCCCGCGTGAGGTTGGTCACGATGCCCGCGACCAGATCACCGTTCGGCACGATCACGTCGGTGCGGTCGAATGTCTCGATCCAGGTCGAGCGGACAGAAATGCCCTTCACGATGCCGAACTGGCCGTTCACCTCGATCATGTCGCCTTCCGAGATCGGGCGCTCGATCAGGAGGATGATGCCGGAGACGAAATTCTGGACGATGTTCTGCAGGCCGAAACCGATACCGACCGACAGCGCGCCGGCGACGATGGCAAGCGCGGAAAGGTCGATCCCCGCCGCGGTGATCGCGGCAAGGCCCGACAGGAATATCCCCACATAGCCGAGGCCCGAGACGGCGGCATTCTGCGCGCCCTTGTCGAGCCGCGTGCGCGGCAGGATCGACGAACGCAGCGCCCCCTGCACGAGCCGCGTGACCATGTAGCCGATCGCGAAGACGATGAAGAGCGTCAGGATCGCGGTGGGCGATATCCGCGCCCCGCCCAGCGTCACACCGGCCTGGATACGCGCCCAGATCTCCGACAGATCGGCCGGGCGCGCGCCCCAGGTCAGGGCAAAGAGCGGCAGCGACGCGACCGCCAGAAGGAAGCCGGTCAGGACCGGGATCAGCGCCTCGCGTCCCTCATCGCCCGTGCGCGTCACCGCGACATAGATATCGGTCAGGAACCGCTGCAGAAGGATGATGACCCCGATCAGCGCCGCCGACCCGACGACCGGCCAGATCAGCGCATTGGCCGCGGTCACATACCCCACTGCGGCCAGGAGCGGCGCAAGGACCGAGGCCGCGACCATCAGCGTGCCGCAAAGCCCGATCATCCGGTTCCGGAAGAGGACGGCATCGCCCTCCTCTGCCCCCACCAGCCTCTGGCGCCGCAGAAGCTGGCCAAGCCGGAAGAGGAAGATCGCGACGATGATGACAAGGGGCGTCAGCCAGACCGCCTGTGCCGCCTGGCTGAGCGGCGGCCGCACTTCGGTGGTGAAGGCGAGCCGGAATTCCTCGACCGCCTGCAGAAGGCCTATCATCTGGACATGGAAGCGCGCCTCGGCCGGGCGGTCGGTCAGGTTGGGGCCATGGGCACGTCTTTCGTCCGGAAAGAGCCAGCTCCCAAGCCAGCGCGCCGCGAAAAAGGAAAAAGCCGCGACCGGCAGCGCCTCGGCCAGCGCCAGCAGGCGCGGCCCGGCCATGCCGGAAATAGTGATCGCCAGATGGACAAGCATCATGCCGGACACCGGCACGATCACTTGCCCGAGCGAGACGACGGCGGCGACGACATGGCGCATGCGCATCGCCGTGCGGCCTTGCAGGCGGCGCGACAGGCGTTCCATGAAACCCGGACCGCGCAACATCAGCAGGAGCGCGACGCCAAGCGATGCGATGATGCCGAGGAGATTATTGCGCAGGTCGGTGCGGCGCGCATCGCTCGACCAGTTGCTGTCGATCTCGCTCCAGAGCGTCTTGCCGCCCTGTTCCAGAACCGCACCGGCCGAGGGCCAGTGCAGCGGGTTCAAGGGCGTCGGCATCAGCCGAAGAAGCTCCTTGGCCTGCCGGTCGCGGATCAGCTTGTCGATCTGCTTGACGATCCCGTCGGCGCGGCGATAGGCGGCGACCGCCTCGACACCCGGCGCCTGCAGGCGCGACAGCGCGGCCGTCAGTTCCTTGCGCTTGGCCGCGATCTCCGGCGCCTCGGCGGCCTCTTCTCCGGGCACAGGCCCGAGGTCGGCAATCTGGGCCTGCACCACCTCGATCTGCGGCGCATTCACCGCGCGGGCAGCGTCAAAGTCCTGGCGCCATTCCACGACCTTCGCCCGCAGATCCTCGAAAGCCTTGCTCGACGCCTTGGCGTTCTTCAGCGCCTCTTCCGCCGCCTGGGCCTCGCGTTCCCAGATTGCATAATCGACCGGCGCCTCGGCTTCCTGCGCAAGGGCCGGTCCTGACAGAAGCCCGGTCAGCGGCCCGGTCAGCGGCCCGGCAGCAAGGATCAGCGCGAGGATGAGAAGCGCCGCCGCCAGAGCCCGCCGCATCGTCTCAGCCCTCGAAGACCGAGGGCAGGTCCTGCGGCGCGCGGTCAAGCCAGCCGGGCACCGGCAGGCCCTTGGCACGCAGGAAATCGGGGTTGAAGAGCTTGGACTGATAGCGGTTGCCATAGTCGCAGAGGACCGTGACGATCGTGTGGCCCGGCCCCATCACGCGCGCCATGCGGATCGCGCCCGCGACATTGATGCCGGACGAGCCGCCAAGGCACAGCCCCTCTTCCGCCAGAAGGTCAAAGACGATGGGCAGCGCTTCGGCATCGGGGATGCGGAAGGACATGTCCGGCGTGATCCCTTCGAGGTTCGCGGTGATCCGCCCCTGCCCGATGCCTTCCGTGATCGAAGAGCCTTCGGATTTCAGGACACCCGTCGTGTAATAGCTGTGCAGCGCGGCGCCTTCGGGATCGGCGAGCGCGACTTTCACGCCCTTGGGCTGCAATGCCATCGCAAGGCCCGCGAGCGTGCCGCCCGAGCCTACGGCGCAGACGACGCCATCGACCTTGCCGCCGGTCTGTTCCCAGATTTCGGGCCCCGTGGTCTCGATATGGGCCTGACGGTTCGCGACATTGTCGAACTGGTTGGCCCAGATGGCGCCGTTCGGCTCGCTCTGTGCCAGACGCTGCGCGAGGCGGCCCGAATAGCGCACATAATTGTTCGGGTTCGAATAGGGCGCCGCCGGAACCTGAACAAGCTCCGCCCCCGCAAGGCGCAGCATGTCCTTCTTCTCCTGACTCTGGGTTTCGGGGATGACGATCACTGTCTTGAAGCCCATAGAAGATCCGACGAGTGCGAGCCCGATCCCGGTATTGCCCGCGGTCCCCTCGACGATCGTGCCGCCGGGGCGAAGCTGCCCCTTCGCGACCGCATCGCGGATGATGAACAGCGCGGCCCGGTCCTTCACCGACTGGCCGGGGTTCAGGAATTCCGCCTTGCCATAGATCTCGCAGCCGGTGATCTCGCTGGCCTTCTTCAGCCGGATCAGGGGCGTCTTTCCCACCGCATCAGCCAGATCTTTGAACGCGCGCATCTCGAGGCCTCCATTCGTCGGTCCATACCTAGGCCGCCCGGCGGGTTTGCTCAAGCCCTCGGGCGACGGCGCAGGCCGGTCGCACGGCGCCATGGGACAGGATCAGGCGAGAATCAGACAGGCGAACGAGTTCCTCAGGACGAAACAATCCGTCCGAAGCGCGCAAAATACCACGCCCCGACACTTATAATTGCGGCAAAATAATGTCAAAATCTTGCAAGCGCTCGCCGAACGACCTATAAATGCGCTGAACCAGTACGAACAGGGTATGATCATGTCTTTACGTCTCGTCGCAGGCCTCATTCTCGCTCTCGCGCCGCTCTCGGCCCAGGCCCTGACGGTGCAGACCGTCGCGACCAATGACACCGCCTGGAACATGGTCAACACCAGCCAGACCGTCACCCTGCCGAACGGCGCGACCTGGACATCGGCGCCCCTGCAGATGCCGAACGCCTGGTTTCCGCAGGTCGATCCCTGCATCTCTTTCTGCTCGCCGTTCGATCCCGGCATCTACGGCACCAACCAGACGATCGGCGCCACGCCGCTGCCCGGATGGCAGAACCTGCCCTTCTGGGCGACCTGGCAGACGGCGGACCGGTCGAACGTGAACACGCTCTCGTTCAGCGGCATCCAGAAGGGGCTCAGCCTGCTCTGGGGCTCGTTCGACGTTGGAAACCTTATCGAATTCGTGCTGAACGGTGTCGTCGTCGGCTCGGTCGCGGGCGATCAGCTCGGGCTGCAGGTCGGCAATCCCGGCCAGGGCGCGGCACTTGTCAGCCTGACCGGCATCCAGTTCGATGAACTGCGCTTCTCCTCGACGCTCGGCGGTTTCGAATATGCCAATATCGAAGCCTCCCCGGTGCCGCTGCCTCTGCCGGTGGCTGGCCTCGGTACCGCGCTGCTGATGCTTGGTTTCGCGCGCCGCCGCCGGGCCTGAGCGCCGGGCAGGCGCGACAGCTGCCTCTTAGACCGCCAGTCGATCACCGACACAACGCCTGCCGTTCGCGGCGGGCGATCTGCATTGGGCCCCTGAGGCAGCATTTGCGATCGCAACGCCGCCAAAGCCGCGATTGGCTCCGAATTGTCTCAGGTCACGCATCATTTATGTCCGCATTGTGGCGTAAAGTTGACTTCCACCCTCCCCGGCGTAGAGTCGTCTCATTGAGGCAGTTTCGGTTCGAGCGGTGACGAGTTCCATTTTCCATTGTCGCACCGCGTGGCCAGTCCGGGCACCACATCCCGGGGGGCCATCACGGCCGGACTGCATTTTGAACAGAGTCATTGCTTGCTGTTTTTTTGGGGTGGGAAGATGCCGGACGACTTTCTGAACCTGGGTGCGGGATCGCCCTTTGGTCTCTTCGGGCGCGGGCGCCCGGCGCACAAGACTGTCTTGGTCGCGGGCGGCGCGGGCTTTGTCGGCTCGCACCTGATCGACCGGCTTCTGGCGAACGGTCACCGCGTCATCTGCCTCGACAATCTCTCGACCGGCAGGCTCGCCAATATCGCGGCACATGCCGCTAACGAACGGTTTACCCTGATTAGGCAGGATGTCTGCGATCCCATCCAGATAGCGGGGGCTGTGGATGAGATCTTCAACCTGGCCTGCCCGGCATCGCCGCCGAAATATCAGAAAGACCCCGTGCACACTTTCCGGACATCCGTCATCGGCGCCATGAACCTCCTGGAGCTTGCCCGCGCCAAGGGTGCGCGCATCTTCCAGGCCTCGACGTCCGAGGTTTACGGCGATCCCGAAGTGTCGCTGCAGTCCGAAAACTACCGCGGCAACGTCAACACCTTCGGCCCGCGCGCCTGCTATGACGAGGGCAAGCGCGCCGCCGAAACGCTCTTTCACGACTACCATCACCAGCACGGGGTCGAGATCCGGATCGCGCGGATCTTCAACACCTACGGGCCGCGCATGTGCCCCGACGACGGGCGGGTCGTGTCGAATTTCGTCGTCCAGGCGCTGAGCGGGCGCGACATGACCATCCATGGCGACGGCAGCCAGACCCGGTCCTTCTGCTATGTCGACGATCTGGTCGAAGGCATCCTGCGGCTGATGGCCTCGGCTGTCTCCGAACCGGTCAACCTCGGCAATCCGGGCGAGTTCACGATGGCGGAACTCGCGGCGATCGTGCGGGAAAAGACCGGCACCACCGCCCGCCTCGTCCACAGACCGCTGCCGACCGACGACCCGCGCCAGCGCCGCCCCGACATTTCGCGCGCCCGGAAGGCGCTCGGCTGGGCGCCGCTGGTCGCGCTTTCGGAAGGGCTCGACCGGACCATTGCCCATTTCGCGGCCGAACTTGGCCGTCCCCTCCCCTCCAGAACGGAGAAGGTTGCCTGATGCGTGTGAGTAATTCCCGAGTACTGGTGACAGGCGGCGCGGGCTTCATCGGCGCCCATGCCTGCAAGGCCCTGGCCGAGGCGGGCGCACTGCCCGTGGCCTACGACAATCTATCCACCGGCCATCAGGACGCGGTCCACTGGGGGCCGCTGGTCCGCGGCGACGTGCGCGACCGCGGCGCGCTGGCTTCGGCGCTGAAACAGTTCCGGATCGACACGATCCTGCATTTCGCCGCCTCCGCCTATGTCGGCGAAAGCGTCGCGGACCCCGCGCTCTATTATGACAATAATGTCAATGGCATGGTGACGCTTCTTGATGCGGCGCGCGCCGCCGGCGTGACCCAGATCGTCTTTTCTTCAAGCTGCGCGACCTATGGCGTGCCCGAGCTGCTGCCGATCTCGGAATATACGCCACAGGCGCCGATCAACCCTTACGGCCGCACCAAACTCATCTGCGAACAGATGCTGAAGGACTACGGCGCCGCCTATGGCATCCGCCATGTGGCGCTGCGCTATTTCAACGCTGCGGGGGCGGACCCGTCGGGCGTGATCGGAGAACGGCATGAGCCGGAGACGCACCTTTTGCCATTGGCGCTGCGTGCGGCGGCCGGGGGGCAGCCGCTCAACGTCTTCGGCACCGATTACGACACGCCCGACGGAACCTGCATCCGCGATTATGTCCATGTCTCGGACCTGGCGCGCGGCCATCTTCTGGCGCTGGCCTATCTGCATGCTGGCGGCAAGAGCACGGCCCTGAACCTCGGGTCCGGGCGCGGCCATTCGGTGCTGGAGGTCTGCGCCGCGATCGAGCGGGTGACGGGCTGCGCGGTTCCCCTGCAGTTCGGGCCGCGCCGGGCGGGCGATCCGCCGGTCCTGACCGCCGACCCGGCGCTCGCCGCGCGCATCCTCGGCTTCCGCACGCGGCTTTCGGACATCGACACGATCGTCAGTCATGCCGCGCCCTGGTTCGGCCTCTCGAACCATCGGGTGAAGGTGGCCTGAGATGGACCGGCGCACGCGCTTCCTGAAGCCGATCCTGACCGGGCGCCAGGCGGTGAAGTACCGGCGCGGCGCTTGTCTGTGGTTGGCCGCGGCACTTTTCTTCTGGTCCTGGTGGCTGCAGCCCGGCCATATCCTTGGATGGCCACGCTTCCTGATCGCCTCCGCCTGCCTCTTCTGGCTTTTCTTCCTGCAGGCCTATTTCGTGGTGGTGTTCCTGAACGCCCGCCGCACCGCCGCGCCCACGCCGGAACCGGGCGACTGGCGGGTGGCGATGATCGTGACCAAGACCCCGGGCGAACCGCTGAGCCTTCTCAAGCGCACGCTGACGGCGATGCTCGTGCAGGACTATCCGCACGATACCTGGCTTGCCGACGAGGATCCCTCGCCCGAAACCATCGCCTGGTGCGCGGAGAACGGCGTCCGGATTTCGACCCGCAAGGGGGTCGCGGCCTATCACCAGCCGGTCTGGCCGCGTCGGACCCGTTGCAAGGAAGGCAACCTCGCCTATTTCTACGACCATTACGGTTATGAGGCCTACGATATCGTCGCCCAGCTTGACGCCGATCATGTGCCCCAGCCCGGTTATCTGCGGGAAATGCTGCGGCCCTTCGCCGACCCGAAGGTGGGCTATGTCAGCGCCCCTTCGATCTGCAACGCCAACAGCGCCGACAGCTGGGCCGCGCGCACGCGGCTTGATACTGAGGCCGCGTTCCACGGCGCGCTGCAATGCGGTTACACCGGCCTTTTCACCTCGATCTGCATCGGTTCGCACTATGCGGTCAGGACCGCCGCGCTGAAGGCGGTGGGCGGCCTTGGCCCCGAACTGGCCGAGGATCATTCCACGTCGATGGTTCTGGCGGCGGGCGGCTGGCAAGGCGTCCATGCGATCGACGCCATTGCCTTTGGTGACGGGCCCGCGAATGTTGCGGACCTCGCCACGCAGGAATTCCAATGGTCGCGCAGCCTTGTGACCCTGCTTCTGTCCCACACCGGCCGCTATCTGCCGACGCTGCCCGCCCGGCTGAAGTTCAGCTTCCTCTTCGGCCAGTCCTGGTACGTGTTCTTCGCCTTCTTCATGCTCTACATGTACCTCTCGCCGATCTATGCGCTGACCTTCGACGCGCGGTTCGCCGATGTCACCTACTGGGCCTTCGTGCTGCATTCGGCCCCGACCGCCGCCGTGCTCACCTGGTTCGCCCTCGAGATCAAGCGCGACGGGCTCTTCCGCCCTTACAACGGCCGGATCTTCGGCTGGGAAAAGATGCTCTTCATCTTCCTGCAATGGCCCTGGGTATTCTGGGGTGTCCTGATGGCGGCGCGCGACCGGATGACCGGAAAGTTCGTCGATTTCCGCGTGACGCCGAAGGGCGAGGCGGCGACCAAGCGCCTGCCGACCAAGGTCGTCGCGATCTATACCGCGCTTGCGACCGGCGCGCTTCTGCCGCTGCTCTTCGTCGATGCACAGGATGCACAGGGCTTCTACCTGCTTTCGGCGCTGAACGGCCTGATCTACACGATCTGCGTCGCGGTCATCGTGCTGGAGCATCTGCGCGCCAACGGGCATGAGTTCGTCCTCAAACCACGGACATTCGTGCTGCAGGCCGCCTCGGTTGCGTCACTTGTTGCCCTTATGGCAACAGCAACCGTTGTGCGCGGCAAGGAAAGCCTTTATGCGCTCACCATGGGAATGGAACCGTTCCAGCTGGTGCGCGCCCAATATCTCGTCTCCGGCGCCGGTATCTCCAACGACCGGCTTGTCGTCTACGAGTTCGATCTGGCCTGGAACTGAACGGACATGAGATTCCCAAGGGGGAAGTGATGCGGATAACCAGTTGCCTGACACCTTTGCTCCTTAGCCTCGCGATGAGCCTCTCGCCATTCGCGGCCGAGGCCGCACCGCCCGGCACCGTGCCCTTCGGGGCCTATGATCCCGGCGGCGACTTCACCGATGACCTCGAACTGGTGGTCGAACATCTGTTCCTGCCCTGGGAAGACGTCTATCTGCCGTCGCTGAACGATGCGGACGCCTATGCGCTGGAACGCAACCGCGCACTGCTGATCACGCTCGAACCCTGGACCTGGTCGCGCAGCGAGAGGAACACCCCGCAATATCTGCGCAGCGGCATCTTCGCGGGCCAGTACGACCAGAACATGCGCGACATCTGCTTGGTGATGGCGGACCTGCAAAGCCCCGTGACATTGCGCTGGGGCCACGAGATGGACGATTATTCCGGTCAGTTCATCTGGGCCGGTTGGAAGCCCGAGGACTATATCGCCGCCTACCGCCGCATGATCACCATCTGCCGCGAGGCCGCGCCGAACATTCAGGTCATGTGGTCGCCCTTGGGCGACGAGGGGATGGAGCGCTATTATCCCGGCGATGAGTATGTCGATATCGTCGGCATCTCGGTTTTCGGCCTGCAGGCCTGGGATCAGGCGAAGTATGACCGCGACCGCAGTTACCGCGACATCATGGAGCCGCGCTACCAGCGAGCCGCCGCCTTCGGCAAGCCGGTGGTCGTGGCGGAACTTGGCTATTCCGGCAGCGAGGCCTATGTGAACGCCTGGGAGAACGAGGTGCGCGTCGCCCGGCCCGACCTGCCGAACCTCGTCGGCGTGATCTATTTCGACCAGCGTGAAGTCTATCCCTGGCCCGAGAATTTCGGCCTGCCCGACTGGCGCATCCAGAACCGGATCATCCGCTGACGGCGGCCCGGACGGGGCGTGCCAGATCGCTTTTCCCGGCGCCCTGACGGAATGCGGCGAAATTGTGTCATCGCCTTGATAAGATTGACAAATTAACCAACAAATCCTTGCGCGCGGCCATATTGGCGGCGCATTGATCGGCTACCTCTCGGTAAAGCTGCCCCGGCATGTGCCGGACGGGTCACGCGCGACGCTGCTGTCGCCCGCCCCTCCGCCCTGTCGGCCCTGTTCGAGAGGTCAAGTTGTCCGTGTCCCTTCGTCCTGTCCGTCCAGCCCTGCGCGTTGGGCTAGCCGCCCTGGTCGCCCTGTCGCTCGGCCTGCCCGCCGTCGCCCAGTCGGGCAGCGCCACCGCCCCGCGCGGCATCGCGGTCGTGCAGCTTTCGAACGGCGCGACCTTCAACTGGCTCGCCAAGAAGAAGGCGCCGCAAGTGACGGATACGGTGCTTCTGTCCAGCGAAGGTGCGACGAAACTGCGCAAGCAGCGCTTCTTCGGCAAAGGGTCCTACATCTGCTCGCCCGCCGGTTTCGGCAAGAAATCCCGCTGCTTCGCGCGCTGATCCCTAGTCCTGCAAGTCCCTGAGATAGTCGGCAAGCGCGAGAAGCGCCCCGGGCACGGGCGTCTCGATCCCGTCGCCGGTATCGACAAGAACCGTCGGGCTGTCCTGAAACACCGGCCCCATTTCCGGCATCGCCGAATGGCTGTCGGTGCTGCGGGTATAGCCGTCGATCTGCGACAGCACCTTCGCCAGAGGGAATGTTCCGCCGTTTCGGGCAGCAATTCCGGTCAGATCGGCGGGCGGCCTCTTCCACTCGCCAGCCAGCACCCCATCGCCCTTGCCGCCCGGCCCGTGGCACGCCGCGCAGAAGTCCTCGTAAAGCACCTTGCCCCGGCTCGGAGCGGGCGCGGTCGTCGCGCAGGCGGCAAGCAAAAGCGCCAATGTAGCGCCGGCCGACAGCCCGGTAATCAGCTTCGTTCGCATGTCTGCCTCCTCTGTTCAGGCGCAGGATCACACGGCGGACCAGCTGCCCGCCTTGATCAGGATCAGACAGGCGTCAGCCGCTGATCCGCCCCGCCTGCAGATGAAGGATCCGATCCATGCGCGCGGCAAGCTCGGGATTGTGGGTGGCGATCAGCGCCGAAAGGCCGGTCGAGCGCACGATGTCCATGAGCACGTCAAAGACCTGATCCGAGGTGGCGGGGTCGAGATTGCCGGTCGGCTCGTCGGCAAGAAGCAGCTTCGGCCCGTTCGCCAGCGCCCGGCAGAAGGCCACGCGCTGCTGCTCGCCGCCCGACAGTTCCGCCGGACGGTGCCGGGCGCGCGCCGACAGGCCGACCCGCGCGAGAAGATCGGCCGCCCGTGCGTCGGCCACGCTGCGGGCAACTCCATCGGCAAGCTGCGGAAGGATGATATTCTCCGCCGCCGTGAATTCGGGCAGCAGATGGTGGAACTGATAGACAAAGCCGATCTCGCGCCGCCGCACGGCGGTGCGCACCCGGTCGCCCTGCCCCGCCATGGCCTGCCCGCCGACCCAGACCTCGCCCGCATCGGGGCTGTCGAGAAGCCCCGCGATATGCAGAAGCGTCGACTTGCCCGCGCCCGAGGGCGCCACCAAAGCCACCACCTCGCCGCGCGCGACCGCTAGGTCCAGCCCGTCGAGCACCGTGATCTGCGACGGCTTGCCCGGGTTGTAGCGCTTCACGATCCCCCGAAGGTCCAGCTCATTCATAACGCAGCGCCTCGACCGGGCTCAGCCGCGCGGCGCGGCGCGCAGGGAAATAGGTGACGATGAACGACAGGATCAGCGACAGGCCGACCGCGCGGCCAAGATCCCAGGCCTGCAGCTTGGCAGGCAGCCGGTAGATGCCGCGGATCGACGGGTCCCAGGCATTGCCGCCCGACAGCCAGTTCACGCCCGACATGATGCTTTCCATGTTCAGCGCCAGCAGGCAGCCCAGGATCACGCCCGCCAGGGTGCCGATCACGCCGATGAAGGCGCCGCAGAGGAAGAAGACCCTCAGGATAGACCCCTCGGTCAGGCCCATGGTCCTCAGGATGCCGATATCGCGGCCCTTGTTCTTCACCAGCATCACAAGGCCCGAGGTGATGTTCATCGCCGCTATCAGGACGATCAGCGCGAGGATCACGAACATCACATTATCCTCGATGGTCAGCGCCTCGAGAAAGGCGCCCGAGGCATCCTTCCAGGTCCAGAGATAGACATCCTGCCCGACGGCGTCGGCAACGGGCTTCATCAGCCCGTCGATCGCCTCGGGGTCGGCGACCATCACCTCGATCTCGCTGACGCCGCCCTCGCGGTTGAAGAAGCTCTGCGCTTCGGCCAGCGGCATGTAGATGCGGGTCTTGTCGATGTCGTAGCGGCCGACGCTGAAGACATAGGTCACCTCATAGGCATTCACCCGCGGGCTGGTGCCGAAGGCGGTTCGCGCGCCGTTGGGCTGGATGAGCTTCACCCTATCGCCCGGCACGATGCCCAGATCGCGGGCGATGCCCGAACCGACCGCGATACCCTTCTCGAAATCGCCGATCTCGCCCAGGCTCTGGTCCGATTGCGCCACGCCCGGAATGGCCTTCAGGTCTTCGGCGGAAATCCCGTAGACCTCGGCGACACTGGCGCTGTCATTGTGGCTGACCATGGCCTGACCGCGCACCACGGGCGCCGCCCGGACGACCCCCGGCACCGCCGCAATCCTCTGCGCCGCCGCTTCATAGTCGCGGAAGGCGTTGGTCTGCACGCCATCTTCGTCCTGATAGAACGGCTTGTAGACCGTCACATGGGCATTGGCGCCAAGGATCGTGCCGACGAACTCCGCCCGGAACCCCGCCCTGACCGCAAGCGTCGCCACCAAAGCCATCACACCCAGCGCGATACCGACGAGGCTGATCCAGGTCATCACCGAAATCCCGCCCTCGGGGCGGCGGGCGCGCAGGTAGCGCCAGGCGATCAGGAATTCGAAGCGCGAAAAAGGTCTGGTCGAACCGGCCATCCGGCCCTCCGGTCAAAGGATGGCCAATCCTCTTTCATCTTGGCCAAAATACCTCGGGGGTGCGGGGGCAGAGCCCCCGCCCGTCCCGGTCTCAGCGCCCCTCGTAAATCTGCGCCACGCGGTCGACGGCGGCCTCGGGGCTCATCTCTTCGCTTTCGCCCGTGCGGCGCGAGGTCAGTTCGACGACACCATTCGAAAGCCCGCGCGGGCCGACGGTGATCCGCCAGGGCAGGCCGATCAGGTCCATCGTCGCGAACTTGGCCCCCGCCCGTTCGTCGCGGTCGTCATAAAGCGCCTCCAGCCCCCTGGCCTTCAGCGCCTTGTAAAGCCCCTCGCAGGCCGCGTCGGCGGCGCTGTCGCCCTGCTTGAGGTTCACGATGCCCACCGGGAAGGGCGTCACGCCCTCGGGCCAGATGATGCCCTTGTCGTCGTGGCTCGCCTCGATGATCGCGCCCAGAAGGCGGCTGACGCCGATGCCGTGCGAACCCATGTGGACCGGCACCCGCTCGCCCTTGTCGTTGACGACCACGGCGCCCATCGGTTCGGAGTACTTGGTCGAGAAATAGAATATCTGGCCAACCTCGATCCCGCGTCCGACCTTGCGGTGGGCCTCGGGGATCTGACCGAACGCCGCCTCGTCATGGGTCTCGTCGGTGCGGGCGTAAAGCGTGGTGAATTCCTTGCAGACCTCGGCCACCTGGCCCCGGTCGTCATAATCGATCTCGCGGCTCCCGAGTTTGAGCGCGGTCACGCGATCATCGTAGAAGACCTCGGACTCGCCCGTGTTCGCCAGCACCAGGAACTCATGGGTATTGTCGCCGCCGATCGGGCCCGAGGCCGCGCGCATCGGGATCGCGGTCAGGCCCATGCGCTCGTAGGTACGCAGGTAGCTGACCATATGGCGATTGTAGGCGTGCAGGGCCGCTTCCTTGTCGATGTCGAAGTTATATCCGTCCTTCATCAGGAACTCGCGGCCCCGCATCACGCCGAAACGGGGGCGCAGCTCGTCGCGGAATTTCCACTGGATGTGATAAAGCGTCAGCGGCAGGTCCTTGTAGGACGACACATGGCTGCGGAAGATGTCGGTGATCATCTCCTCGTTCGTGGGACCATAGAGCATGTCACGCTCGTGCCGGTCCTTGATGCGCAGCATTTCCTGGCCGTAATCGTCATAACGCCCGCTTTCGCGCCAGAGGTCGGCGGGTTGCAGCGTCGGCATCAGAAGCGGGATATGGCCTGCCCGCACCTGTTCCTGATGCACGATCTCCTCGATCCGCTTCAGCACGCGGAAGCCGAGCGGCAGCCAGGAATAGATACCCGCCGCCTGCTGGCGGATCATGCCCGCACGCAGCATGTAACGGTGGCTGACGATCTGGGCGTCGGCGGGGTTTTCCTTCAGGACGGGCAGGAAGTAGCGGGACAGGCGCATGGATCAGGCTCTCTTTGGTTCCGCAAGGGATTATGCGAAAGGCGGGCGGCAGGCAAGCGGCGCATCCCGGGTGCGGGCTCTAAGGCGCAAAGCCGAGACGGTCCCTTGTGAAAGCCGCGCCCAAAGGCTTAGATCAGGCCCAAGGCTACCGGAGGAAGACATGGCCCTGCCCGTCCGCCAACAGGCGACCTACTGGGGGATCGCGACCCTTCTGTTCTTCGCCGTCCTTTGGGGGCTTGGCAATGTGATCCTGCCCTTCATCGTCGGCGGCGCGATCGCCTATTTCCTCGACCCGGTCGCCGACCGGCTGGAACGGGCGGGCCTGTCGCGCAGCATGGCCACTGCCACGATCTCGATCATCGCGCTTCTGATCTTCACGCTGCTGGCGCTGCTGATCATCCCGACGCTCATCCGCCAGCTCGTGGATCTGGTGAATGCGGCCCCCGAGATCTTCGGCAAGCTGCAGGCCTGGCTGACGACCCGCTTCCCCCACATCATGGATCAGGATTCGGTCGTGCGCGACACGCTGATCTCGCTCGGCAAGACCATCCAGTCGCGCGGGGGCGAGCTTGCCTCGGGCCTTCTCTCTTCCGCCGTCTCGGTCATCAATGCGCTTGTCTTCATCGTCGTGGTGCCGGTCGTGGCCTTCTACATGCTGCTGGACTGGGACCATATGGTTGCGCGTCTGGACGAGGCCTTGCCGCTTGACCATCGCGAGACGGTGCGCGGCATCGCGCGTGATATCGACAAGGTGCTGGCGGGTTTCGTGCGCGGTCAGGTCTCGGTCTGCCTCACACTCGGCACCTATTATGCCGTGGCGCTGATGGCGGCGGGGCTGCAGTTCGGCCTGATCGTCGGCGCGATTTCCGGCCTCATCACCTTCATCCCCTATGTGGGGGCGCTTCTCGGCGGCGGGCTCGCCATCGGGCTCGCACTTTTCCAGTTCTGGGGCGACTGGATGCAGATCGGCCTGATCGCCGCGATCTTCGCCGTGGGTCAGTTCCTCGAAGGCAATATCCTGACCCCGCGCTTCGTGGGCAAGTCGGTTGGCCTGCATCCGGTCTGGCTGCTCTTTGCCCTGTCGGCCTTCGGTACGCTCTTCGGATTCGTCGGCATGCTGGTCGCCGTTCCGGTCGCTGCCGCCATCGGCGTCCTTGCCCGCTTCGGCGTCGGCCGGTACAGAGACAGCCGCCTCTACCGTGGCCTGACCGGCCAAGAGACGCCCACCGACGAAAGCTGACCTTCCACGATGCCTCGCCAACTGACCTTCGATCTGCCGGTGCGCGCCGCACTGGGGCGCGACGATTTCTTTGTCTCGCCCGCCAATGCGCTGGCCGTGGCGATGATCGACGCGCCCGAAAACTGGCCGCTGGGCAAGCTTCTGCTGGTGGGGCCGGAAGGGTCGGGCAAGAGCCATCTCGCCACGGTCTGGGCCGGGCAGGCCGGGGCGGCGACGCTTGAGGCCCATGAAGTGGAACGCACGGACCCGGACGCCCTGGCGAAGGGTGCTCTGGTCATCGAGGATGCCGAACGGATCGCGGGCCGTCGCGCGGCGGAGGAAGCGCTCTTCCACCTTCACAACCTGATGCTTGCCCGCGGCCACCGGCTTCTCCTGACCGCGCGCAGCGAACCGCGCCAGTGGGGGCTGGCGCTTGCCGATCTGAAAAGTCGGCTGGAGGGTACGGCGCTCGTGCGGCTCGATCCACCCGATGACGTGCTTCTGTCGGCGGTGATCCTGAAGCTCTTCGCCGACCGGCAGCTGCAGGTGCCGCCGACCCTCGTTCCCTATCTTCTCGCCCGGATCGACAGGTCCTTCGCGGCGGCGCGTGCGCTCGTCGCCGCCCTTGATGCCCGCGCCCTCGCCCTTGGCCGCCCGATCAGCCGCGCGCTGGCGGCCGAGCTGCTGGACAGTCCGCGCCCGGACGCGCAAACATAGTGTCATCCAACCGTTACACGCCGTTTCGATAAGGGCGCCATGACCCAGGCCGATTTCCTCAAAGCTCCCTTTCCCGCCGCCAAAGAGCTGCCCGCCGACCAGATCGCCGGGCCCCGCCGCTTCTTCAACCGCGAACTGTCCTGGCTCGCCTTCAACTGGCGTGTCCTCGACGAAAGCCGCAACCCGCGCGTGCCGCTTTTGGAGCGGGTCCGCTTCCTGTCGATCTCGGCCACCAACCTCGACGAATTCTACACCGTCCGGGTCGCGGGCCTGCGCCAGCTGGCGCGCGCGGGCAATGCGCTGCCGTCCGACGACGGGCGCGCCCCGGCTGACCAGCTGAAGCAGATCGACGAAGACGCCCGGCGCCTGATGGCGGTCCAGCAGCAGGTGTGGAACAGGCTGAAGAAAGAACTTGAGGCGCAGCGCATCACGCTGCTGACCCGCTCGAAGCTGACCCGCCGCGACGAGAACTTCCTTGAGGATTACTTCCTCAACCAGGTTTTCCCGGTCCTGTCACCGCTCGCGATCGACCCGGCCCACCCGTTCCCCTTCATCCCCAACACCGGCTTCTGCCTGGCGATGGAACTGGAACGCGCCAGCGATGGGCGGCGGATGCAGGCGCTTCTGCCGATCCCCCAGCAGATCCGCCGCTTCGTGGCCCTGCCGGGCGAGGCGCGTTTCCTGCCGATGGAGGAGCTGCTTCTCCTCCATCTCGGTTCGCTCTTTCCGGGCTACCGGGACGTGGGCCATTGTACCTTCCGCGTCCTGCGCGACAGCGACCTCGAGGTCGAGGAAGAGGCCGAGGATCTGGTGCGCGAGTTCGAAACCGCGCTGAAACGCCGCCGCCGCGGCCAGGTGATCCGCATGAAGATCACCGCGGGCGCGCCGGAAGGGTTGCGCGCCCTGATCATGGAAGAGCTTGGCGTCCTGCCCGACGAGGTGGTCGAGGTGAAGGGCATGGTCGGCATGGCCGACGTCAAGGAACTGATCCTCGACAGCCGCCGCGAGCTTCTCTGGCCGCCCTTCACGCCGCGCGTGCCCGAGCGGGTGCAGGACCATGAAGGCGACATGTTCGCGGCGATCCGCAAGAAGGACATGCTGCTGCATCACCCTTACGAGACATTCGACATGGTGATCCGCTTCCTCGATCAGGCGGCGCATGACCCGAACGTGCTGGCGATCAAGCAGACGCTCTACCGCACCTCGCAGGACAGTCCGATCGTCGCCGCACTCTGCGAGGCGGCCGAGGCCGGAAAGTCGGTGACCGCGCTCGTCGAACTGAAAGCGCGCTTCGACGAGGCCGCCAACATCCGTCAGTCGCGCCGGCTGGAGCGGGCCGGCGCCCATGTCGTCTATGGTTTCACCAACTACAAGACGCATGCGAAGATCTCGACCGTGGTGCGGCGCGAGGGCGACCAGCTGGTAACCTACACCCATTACGGCACCGGGAACTATCACCCGATCACCGCGCGCATCTATACCGACCTCTCCTTCTTCACCTGCAATGCGGCGCTGGGGCGGGACGCGACCAAGGTCTTCAACTATCTGTCCGGCTATGTGCAGCCCGAGGGGCTGGAAAACCTGGCCATTTCGCCCACGACGTTGAAGCCCCGGCTGCTGGAACTGATCGCGGCCGAGGCCGACCATGCGCGCGCCGGGCGCCCCGCCGAGATCTGGGCCAAGATGAATTCGGTGATCGAGGCCGACGTGATCGACGCACTCTATGCGGCCAGCCAGGCGGGAGTGAAGATCAATCTCGTGGTGCGCGGCATTTGCGGCCTCAGACCCGGGATCAAGGGCCTGTCGGACAATATCCGGGTGAAGTCGATCGTCGGGCGCTTCCTCGAACACAGCCGCATCGTCTGTTTCGGCAATGGCCATGGCCTGCCCTCGAAGAAGGCGCGGGTCTTCATCTCCTCGGCCGACTGGATGGGCCGCAACCTGACGCGGCGGGTGGAAACATTGGTCGAGATGCTGAACGACACGGTCAAGGCGCAGATCGTCAACCAGATCATGGCCGCGAACCTTGCGGACGAGGCGCAAAGCTGGGTGCTTGGTCCGGATGGCCGCTATCTGCGCGACCTGCCCGAGGATCGCGACCTGTTCAACTGCCACCGGTTCTTCATGGACAATCCCTCGCTCTCGGGCCGGGGATCGGCGGGGGCGAAGGATGTGCCAAAACTCGCCCATGCCACGGACTGAGATTTTCGTCCCGCCTGCGGCGGGCCGACCCGCCGGGAGGGCTCTGCCCTCCCGGACCCTCCCGGAGTATTTCAGGACAGAAAGTGGCAGGATTCAGATTATCTTAACCATGAGACAGGAAATTGCGCGTACGGTACAGGCTGGAGAGCCGATGACCGTGGCAGGAAGTGACAGCCCGGCTCCTGAGCGAGGCGGGCTGTTTCACTTTCTGTCCCGAAATACTCCCGCCGGAGGCGCCCGAGATGCCCGCGCCCCGGCGCGGGCATCGAGAGATGTCTTGGCGCCGCCCTGCGGCGCCGCAATCGGATCACGGCCGGCCATACATGCGACCCGGGTCTTTGCCGCAGGGCCCCAAGCCGCTAGTCTGATATCGAGAATCCCACGCTGGCCCGACCGGAGAGCTGCATGAAGAGAAAATCCGATATTCCGGCGGAGGACGGGCTGCATTTCGACCACCCCCTCTTCGACGACCCTTCCGCCCGCGCGCTCGAACGGGTGGGCGTCGTCGATGTCGGATCGAACTCGGTGCGTCTGGTGGTTTTCGACGGCGCGGCCCGCAGTCCCGCCTATTTCTACAATGAAAAGATCATGGCGGGCCTCGGCAAGGGCCTCGCAGAGACCCGGGCGCTCAATCCCGAGGGCCGGGCCCGGGCGCTGGCAGCGCTCAAACGGTTTGCGGCGCTTGCCCGCGGCATGGACCTGCCGCCGCTGACCTGCGTCGCCACTGCCGCCGTGCGCGAGGCGTCCGATGGGCCCGCCTTCGCCCGGGAGGTCGAGGACACCACCGGCCTCAGGCTCAATGTCATCGACGGGACCGAAGAGGCGCGGCTTTCGGCCCAGGGGGTGCTGCTCGGCTGGCCAGAGGCGCAGGGCCTAGTCTGCGACATCGGCGGCAATTCCATGGAACTGGCCGAACTGAAGGATGGCGAGGTCGGTCGCCGTGTTACCTCGCCGCTTGGCCCTTTCCGCCTTCAGGAGGTCAAGGGCGGCAAGGCGGCCTTGCAGAAACACATAAGGAAGGTCGTGGCCGGCCTCGCCGCCGACATGGGCACCCATCACGAGCGCATCTATCTCGTCGGCGGCTCCTGGCGGGCGATCGCCCGGCTCGACATGGAGCGGCGCGGCTATCCGATGACGGTGCTGCACGAATACCGGATGGAGCCGCAGATGGTGATCGACACCGTCGACTGGATCGGCATGTCCGACCTGAATCAGCTTCGCCAGAAGACCGGCACCTCGCAGGCGCGGATGGACCTCGTGCCGCTCGCCTCGCTCGTCCTGAAGGAACTGGTCGAGACCTTCGCCCCGAAGGAAATCGACGTCTCCTCCTACGGTATCCGCGAGGGGCTTCTTTACGAGCAGATGCCGCAGAAGCTGCGCCGCCGCGACCCGCTGATCGAGGCCTGCCGCTATGCCGAACAGACGATGGCGCGGATGCCGGGCTTCGGCAAGAAGCTCTACAATTTCCTCCTGCCGCTTTACGAGGGCGCCACAGCGGCCCGGCTGAGGATGGTCAAGGCCGCCTGTCTTCTGCATGACACCACCTGGCGCGCCCATCCCGATTACCGGGCCGAGGTCTGTTTCGACAATGCCACCCGCGCCAATCTTGGCGGCCTGTCGCATCAGGAACGGGTCTTCCTTGGCCTTGCGCTTCTGCACCGCTACAAGAATTCGCGCGCGGGCTCGCGGCTGGAGCCCCTGTTCGCGCTTCTCTCCGCCGAGGAGATCCGGCAGGCCGAAATCCTTGGCAAGGCGATGCGGTTCGGCGCGATGCTGTCGGCGCAGAGCCCCGAGAAGACCGGCCTGCTTGCCCATGACGCCGAGGCCCGGCGACTGGCCTTCCGGCTGAAATCCGGGCAGGAGGCGCTGTTCGGCGAGGTCGCGGCGGCGCGCTTCCAGTCGCTGGCAGAGGCGCTCGGTGCCGAAGCGCGGGTCGAGCGCGAGGGGGCGGAGGCGCTGACCGAGGCATGAGCCGGGCTTGACCCGCCGCCGCCGCATGCCCAGATTGGTGCCTTCCTCGCCAAAAGGCCCGCGATGACCATTCCTTTCGACAATAGCTATGCCCGCCTGCCGGGCCGCTTCCATGTCCGGCAGGAGCCGCAAGAGGTCGCGGCGCCCGCGCTCGTGGCGCTGAACGACGGGCTTGCCCGCCGACTGGGGCTGGATCCGGCATCGCTTGCGGACATGGCCGACATGTTCGCAGGCAATCGCAAGCCCGAGGGCGCCGAGCCGCTCGCGCAGGCCTATGCGGGCCATCAGTTCGGCGGCTGGGTCCCGCAACTTGGCGACGGGCGGGCGCTGCTCCTTGGGGAAGTGGTGGCCCCTGATGGCGCGCGGTTCGACATCGCGCTGAAAGGGTCGGGCCCCACCGCCTTCTCGCGGCGCGGCGACGGGCGGGCCTGGCTTGGCCCGGTGCTGAGGGAATATGTGGTGAGCGAGGCGATGCAGGCGCTTGGCGTGCCAACGACCCGCAGCCTGGCCGCCGCGACGACGGGCGAGACGGTCTGGCGCGAGACCGCTCTGCCCGGCGCGGTCCTGACCCGCGTGGCATCGAGCCATATCCGCGTCGGCACCTTCCAGTATTTCGCCGCGCGCGAGGATCGCGAGGCTTTGCGCCTCTTGGCCGACCATGTCATTGCCCGGCACTATCCGGGCGTGACGGGGCCGGAGGAGCTCTTGTCGGCGGTGATGGCGCGGCAGGCGCATCTCATCGCGCGCTGGATGTCGCTGGGTTTCATCCATGGGGTGATGAACACCGACAATATGGCGATCTCGGGCGAGACCATCGATTACGGCCCCTGCGCGTTCATGGATGCCTATCACCCGGCCAAGGTCTTTTCCTCGATCGACAGCCAAGGCCGCTATGCCTACCACAACCAGCCCAATATCGCGCTGTGGAATCTCGCCCAGTTCGCCTCGTGCCTGCTGCCGCTCCTGGGCGAGGAACAGGCGGCGATTGCCGCGCTGACCGAGATCCTGAACCAATTTCCGGCGATCTACGAGGCGGAATGGCTAAGGCTCTTCCGCGCAAAGATCGGCATATCAGGCGCGGACGAAGGCGATGCGGCGCTGATCGAAGAGCTTCTGGCGATCATGACCGCCGGTCAGGCGGACTTCACCCGCACCTTCCGGGGCCTCGCGACCGGCCTCGCGGCGGCGGAATTCGCCGACCCGGAGCCGTTCCGCGCCTGGGCGCGGCGCTGGCAGGGGCGGATCGCGGGCGAACCCGCGCCCGAGACGCTGATGTGCGCGTCCAGCCCCGCCTACATCCCGCGCAACCATCGGATGGAGGAGATGATCCAGGCGGCGGTGGCGGGCGATCATGCGCCCTTCCACCGGCTGAACGCAGTGCTGTCGCGCCCGTTCGACGATCAGCCGGATGCCGCTGCCCTTGCGCTGGCGCCCGAACCGGACGAGGAGGTCCGCCGCACGTTCTGCGGCACCTGAGCGCTGGCGGTCACCGCCGGTCTGGCAACAAGCCCCGTCCCGCCCCGGCCTTGAGCCGGGGCCTCCTGCCCTACCTTGCCCAAGACTGGCGAAGAGGCCCCGGCTCAAGGCCGGGGCGGGGCCTATCCCGCAGATGCCGGGTGTCAGGAACCTCTGCCGTCACATCTTGCGGCGAAAGGCCTTGCGGAACAGGCGGCGGTTGTCGCGGATGAATTCCCGCAGCGCCTCTGTCAGCCCGCCAAGGCTGCGACCCTTGAGATAGAGAAAGCCCGCGAAAGCACCAAGGCTGGCGCCGACCGTGTCGAGGATCAGGTCCCACATCGTGTCGATCAGGCCGGATTTCTGCATGTTGAGACCGAAAATCTGATCCATGCCGAACTCGAAGATTTCCCACAGGGCGCCGATGGTCACAGCCAGGCAGAAGCCGGTGAAGGCCACCGCCCAGGCGGGCGCGGCATAGCGGTCGCCCTCGAACAGCATGAAGACGAAGAGAAAACCGACAAGTCCGAAGCCCACCGCAGACCCGCCATGCAGTGCGATATCCCACCACCAGAACCGGTTGTAGAAATCGAACGCCTCGCCGAGGAAAATCGTGGCAAAGACGAAAAGCGCGATGGCCCCCACGAACCGCAGCGGCAGGCGGATGCCGAACCGCCGCCCGGCAAGCTCGGGCAGGAGCGTCAGCGCATAGGTCACGAAGGACACGAAGGCGAGCGACCAGCGACCCCTGAACAGGGCCGCGACGAAGGCGAGGATCAGCACAGCGCGCACCGCCTGCGCCAGCCAGGATTGCGAATGGAACCACCTGCCGATCATGGCTGAGAGGTAGGCAACGAGCGCGGGCACTTCAACCGCGCGCCGATGAGCCCTATGTCTTTGCCATGACACTTCGTCTCCTGTCCTACAATGTCCACAAATGCGTGGGCCTCGACCGCCGCCGCCGCCCGGACCGTATCGCCGAGGTGCTGGCCAGGGCAGACGCCGACATCGCGGTGCTGCAAGAGGTCGATCACCGGCTGGGCGCACGCCCCGCCGCCCTGCCCCGCGAAATGGCCGAGCGGGCGACGGGTCTGACGCTCCTGCCCTTCGCGCTGTCGCCGGTCAGCCTTGGCTGGCACGGGCAGGCGATGATGGTCGCACCGGCGATCACGCCCACCTACCTCCGCCGTATCGCCCTGCCCGGGCTGGAGCCACGCGGCGCGATCCTCGCCGAGCTTGACACGCCGAACGGCGCGCTGCGGGTGATCGGTGTGCATCTTGGGCTGATCGGCCGCTATCGCAGGCTGCAGCTTGCCGCCATCGGCGCCTTCCTCACGCACCGGCCCGAGATGCCCACCGCCGTCATCGGCGACTATAACGAATGGTCGCAGCGCGGCGGCGCCGGCGGGCTTGGGCCGGGTTTCCATCTGCATGCACCGGGCGCGAGCTTTCCCGCCGCGCGCCCGCTTGCACGCCTCGACCGGATCGCCGCAGGCCAGGGGCTGCATCTGATCGACAGCGGGACGGTCGACACGCGCGCGGCGCGCGGCGCCTCCGATCACCTGCCGATCTGGGCCCGCGTCAGCCTTTCTGCAGCGCGGTGATGCAATCTATGAAGACCTTGATGGAAGCGCTTGATCCGGCAAGGGAATAGCTTTCCACCGCTTCGCCCTTATCATTGCCGAGATACAGGCCATTTCCCCGCATGACCTCGGATATGAAGGTCATGCCATCATCGCCGTCCGGCAGGGTGAAGAACACGCTTTGCTTGTGCATCGAGGCATTGTTGAGGGTCCAGGTCGGCAGGCTGTCGATCTGAACGACAAGGTTTGCCGTCGCGCCCTCGCCCAGATCCCAGCCGGAATCATAGAACTGTATCTCGACAGAAGCCTTGGCATCCGCCCACATGGAAAAGGATTTGTCGCCGGTGCTGACCTGCGCCATGCAGGAAAAGCTGCCATCGTCCCAGCCGACAACCTGCACCTGCCAGTCCTTGTGAGTAAAGAGCGTCTCGGAGGTCGATTCCGCCGATACTGCCGAACCGAACGTGAGGGCCGCACATGCGACAGCCCGGGCAAGATTGGCCATTCTCTGTCCCTCCTGAGCAATCAGATGAGATTTTCCAGCGAAGCGCCTGAGATGCAAGTGTTTATTGACCGGGTCCGGGTCAGGTTTTCCATTCCCAGGGCCGGGTGAACTGGCCCAGAAGATGCACGACCGCCGCCTCGTCGACCGGTCCCTTGCGTTCGAGCCGCGCCACCAGCCCGCGCTTCTTGTCTTCGACCACTTCGGCCACCTCGGCGGCGATGCCCGCATCGGCCAGCGCCTTGCCATAGACCCGCTGGATCGACAGGCGGCGCAGGTCGGGCTTGAAGATCTTGCCCACCGCCGTCTTCGGCAGTTCGGGAAGGATCTCAAGATGTTTCGGCACGGCCGCGCGTTCGGGGATCTCGCGTGCCGCATGGTCCATCAGTTCCTCGACCGTCACCTCTGCGCCCTTCACCAGCTCGACATAGGCGCAGGGCAATTCGCCCGCGAACGTATCGGGCTGGCCGATCGCGCCTACGAAGCCGACGGCCGGATGGGTCATCAGCGCCTCCTCGATCAGCGCCGGATCGACATTATGGCCGCCGCGTATGATCAGGTCCTTGGCCCGGCCGGTGATCCAGAGATAACCGTCCGCATCGATCCGGCCCAGATCGCCGGTGCGGAGGAACCGGTTCCCGGCGAAGAGCCCGATATTCTTGTCGACCTCGGTATAGGTCGAGCCCTCGAAGACGCCGGGGTTCGACACGCAAATCTCGCCCACCTCGTCGGTGCCGCAGTCGCGCGCGATACCGCCCGCGCTGTCCATCTGCAGGATCCTGACCTCGCAATAGGGCATGATCACCCCGACCGAGCCCACTTTCTTCTGGCCGTCGACCGGGTTGCAGGACACAAGGCAGGTGGCCTCGGTCAGGCCGTAGCCTTCCGATATTTCCACCCCCGTCGCCGCCTTGAACCGGTTGAACAGCTCCATCGGCATCGGTGCCGAGCCGGAGATCGCGGTTTTCAACGTCGAGACATCGGCATTCACCGGGCGCTGGACCATTGCCGCAACCGCCGTGGGGACGGTGATCAGGAACGACACCTTCCAGCGTTCGATCAGCTTCCAGAAATTGTCGAAAACGCCCTCGCCCCGGTAGCCCTGCGGCGTCGGCAGCACCATATGCGCGCCCGACCCGATGCAGGACATGAAGACCGGATAGGCGGCGAAGACATGGAAGAGCGGCAGCGGGCAGATCAGCACGTCCCTCTCGTCGAACAGAAGCTCCGCCCCCAGCCAGCCGTTGTAGATCATGCCCGAATATTTGTGCTGCGCGACCTTCGGCATGCCGGTCGTGCCGCCGGTATGGAAATAGGCGGCGATCCGGTCGCCCGCGCTATCGGCGAACGTCAGCCGGTCACCGGGCTGGCGGGCAAGCTCGGCCCGGAAGCTCAGGACGCGCGCCTTGTGGGAGGCCGGGTTCTTCGGCCGGATCAAGGGCACAATCCAGCTTTTCGGCGGGGTCAGATAGCGGTTGAGATCGACCTCAAGCACCGTCTCGACCCCCGGCGCCAGCGCCAGCGCGGCGGCGGCCTTCTGCGGCAGGTCGGTCTTGGGGAAGGGCTTCAGCGTCACCAGAACCTTGGCCTTCGTCTCGCGCAGGATCGCCGCGATCTGCTCGGGCTCCAGCAGCGGGTTGACCGGGTTCACGATGCCCGCCACCGCGCCGCCGAGAAGCGTGATCGCGGTCTCGACCGAGTTTGGCAGCAGATAGGCGACCACATCCTTCTCGCCCACGCCAAGGCTGCGGAACAGGTTCGCCGCCCGCGTCACCTCGGCATGCAGCGCCGACCAGGTCAGCGTCTCGGCCTTCGATCCGGGCGCCGACAGGATCTGGAAGCTCAGCGCATTGCGCGCGCCGTGGGCATCCTTCGTGCGGGTGAGGAACTGGTAAAGCGTTGCAGGCAGGGCCCGCGCGGCATAGGGCATCTCAGTCTCGATCGCGTCGCGGTCAGCGACCGTGGCGAATTTGGCCATCGTTTCCTCTCCCCAGTCACCCGTTCAGGCGGGCGCTTCTTTCTGATCCCGAAAGA
This sequence comes from Frigidibacter sp. SD6-1, assembly GCF_030143255.1. Lineage (GTDB taxonomy): Bacteria > Pseudomonadota > Alphaproteobacteria > Rhodobacterales > Rhodobacteraceae > TMP-24. The sequence goes on along the minus strand of NZ_JARJNR010000004.1, from coordinate 259,602 downwards.
TGGCGGCAAAGCCCGGTTCAGGCAAGAGTGACGCCGCGTTTTTAAGCCGGGCGCTGCAGTTCGCCAGTCACGCGGGCTCGCCTTCGGTGAACTGCAGCCGGGCGAGGCGCGCGTAGAGGCCCCCTTCGGTGACAAGCTGGTCATGCGTCCCTTGCGCCACGATCCGCCCTTCGTCGAACACCACGATCCGGTCCGCCTTCTTCACCGTTGCCAGCCGGTGCGCGACGACGATCACCGTGCGGCCCTTCGACAGACGCTCTACCGCCTTCTGCACCGCCTGCTCGCTTTCCGCATCCAGCGCCGATGTCGCCTCGTCGAGCAAGAGGACCGGCGCATCCCTCAGGATCGCGCGGGCGATGGCGATCCGCTGTTTCTGCCCGCCCGACAGCATCACGCCGCGCTCGCCGACGTAAGTGTCGTACCCCTCCGGCAGCGCCGCCAGAAACTCATGCGCCGCAGCCGCGCGCGCCGCAGCCTCGACCTCGGCATCGGTCGCCTCGGGGCGGCCGAAGCGGATATTCTCGCGCGCGGAGGCCGCGAAGATCACCGGATCCTGCGGAACGAGCGCGATGGCGCGCCGGAAATCCGCCCGATTCATTGCGGCAAGATCGATACCGTCCAAAGTGATCCTCCCCGCTTCGGGGTCCCAGAACCGCTGTAGAAGCTGGATCACAGTGGTCTTGCCCGCGCCGGAGGGGCCGACAAGGGCCAAGGTTTCGCCCGGACGAACCGTCAGCGTGACGCCTTCCAGCGCCGACCGGTTCGGTCGCGACGGGTAATGGAAGGTGACTGTCTCGAAGGAAATCTCGCCCCTGACCGGCCGCGGCAGCGCCCGGGGCGTCGCCGGATCGCGCAGCGTGTCCTCCGCCGACAGCAGCTCCACCAGCCTCTCGGTCGCGCCCGCCGCCCTCTGCAACTCGCCCCAGATTTCCGACAGTGCGCCGGTCGATCCGGCAACCATCACCGCATAGATCACGAACTGCACGAGATCGCCGATGGTCATGGCGCCAAGGCGCACATCACGCGCGCCGATCCAAAGGACACCCACGACCCCGGTGAAGATCAGGAAGATCACGATCACCGTCATCAGGGCGCGCGCCCTGATACGGACCTTGGCCGAGGTGAAGCTCTTTTCCGTCACATCGCTGAAATCCCGGCGGCTCTCGGCCTCATGCGTGAAGGCCTGCACCACCTGGACCGCGCCCAAGACTTCCGACGCCCGGCCCGACGAGGCGGCGATCCAGTCCTGGTTCTCGCGCGACAGCCGCCTCAGGCGCCTGCCCAGAAAGATGATCGGGCCGACAACCAATGGCACCAGCAACAGCACCAGCCCCGTCAGCTTGGCCGAGGTGAAGAGCATCAGCACCAGCCCGCCCGCGAGCATCAGCATGTTGCGCAGCGCGATGGAGACCGACGATCCGATCACAGAGAGGATCAGCGTGGTGTCGGTGGTGATCCGGCTCAGAACCTCGCCGGTCATCAGCCGCTCGAAGAAGGCCGGGCTCATTCCCACCACCCGGTCGAACACCGCCTTGCGGATGTCGGCAACCACCCGCTCGCCCAGCCGCGTCACAAGGTAATAGCGGCAGCCGGTCCCCAGCGCGAGCAGAGCCGCGATGCCGACAGCGGCCAGGAAATACTGATCGAGGAGCGCACCGCCCATGTTGAACCCATCGATCACCCGCCGGACGGCGAGCGGCAGGACAAGGCTCACCCCGGCGGTCAGCGCCAGCGCCATCAGCGCGCCCAGCGCCATCAGCCGATAGGGCCGCACGAAGGGCCAGAGCGCGGCAAGCGCCCCCACTTTGCGCGAGGCCGCGCGGTCTTCGCTTATCCCAACGGGCATTTCAACGGGTCGGCGGGCCATCGGAACTCCGGTCTTCGTATCGCTTCCCTTCCTTTAGGCGGGCCGCCCCCCCGTCACAAGCGTCTGTGTGCCGCAGGCCCGACGCGGCCCGGCCAGAGCGCGCCTTAGGTTGAGCAGGTCGCGTCTCGCCTCGCGCCGTGATAGGATCGGCCGCAATCGGGGGAGGAAGGAATGAACATCAAGACATCCGTAGCCGCGCTGGCGCTTGCACTTCTGTCCGCCTGCGCCAGTGTGAACTATGAGACGACCCGCGCCGGCACCTTCCGGGGCGACCTCGTCGTGGTCTGGCTGCGCGACACCGGCAAGGCAGGCGACGGCACCTTCATCTATGTGCCCAGCCCGCGCGATCCCTTGACCTTCACCCGGCCAGAGGGCGAGACAAGGGCCAAGGTGATCGAACCGGAGATGATGTATACCGACGGTGGTTCGATCCCGCCGATCGGCCGGGTCTTCAACGGCCTCACGCCCTGGAACTACGGGCCCGCCTACATGATCCACGACTGGCTCTTTGCCGCCCGCCAGTGTCTGAACGACGGAAAGACAGACGCGGCCTACAGGAAGATCGAGAAGGCGACCTTCCAGGACTCGGCCGAGATCATCGCCGAGGCGATCAAGGCGCTCGAAGTCAGCAAGAAGGTGAAGAAACGCGACATTTCCGGCCCGACCGTCACCTACGCCGTCACCAGCCCCTTCTCGCTCGAACGCTGGAAGGTGAAGGGCGCCTGCAACCCGGTCACCGCAGAGGACCGCAGGCTCGCGCTCCGCGCCATCGGCTTCACGCCAGAAATCGGCGATATCGCAGGCTTCCGCACCTTCACCAACGAGGAAGGCGCTGTGATCAGCGAACCGGCGGCGGAAGTGGTGGCGATCTTTTCCTTCTGAGAGGGAAGAGCTTTCCACTTTCTGTCCCGAAATACTCTCGCCGAAGGCCCCGCCCTTGCACGGGCATGAGCCCGTGCAAGGGAAAATGGCCTGCCGCGCGCCAGCGCGGCGCAATCGGATCACGCACTGTCACCGGATCACCAAGGGAAGGATGGAGCGGGTGATGGGAATCGAACCCACGTATTCAGCTTGGAAGGCTGCTGCTCTACCATTGAGCTACACCCGCATGGCCTCCCCTATAGTCGCACAGACCCGCCCCGCGCAAGGGAGGGGGAGTGAAATTCGCCCCCGCCCGCGCTAGCCTTCGTCCATGACCAGACGCGGCCGCCCACCCCATGACGACCTGCTCACCCCGGCGGAATGGCGGGTGACCGAGCTTGTCCGCCACGGGCTGTCCACCGCCCGCATTGCCGCCCTTCTCGGCATCAGCATTTACGGCGCGCGGGCGCTTGCCCGGTCGGCCACCGCGAAACTCGGCCTTGAAAGCCGCGCCGGGCTGCGCACCTGGACCGGAATCCGCAAGGGCAGCGCCCGCGCCCCGTCGACAGGAGTAGACGCGATGCATCCCCTCGGCCCTCTCAGCCAGATCGCCCGCCGCGTCGAAAACCTCGACCGCGCCCGTGCCTTCTGGCGCGACCTCCTCGGCCTGCCCGAGCTTTATGCCTTCCCGGGCCTCGCTTTCTACGATCTCGGCGGCACACGGCTGATGCTGCGCGAGACGGCCGGGCGCGAAGAGGCGGACATTCTCTACCTGTCCGTCCCCGACATCGGCGCCGCGCAGGCGCATCTCATGGAAAAGGGCGCCGATTTCACCGGCGCCCCCCACATGATCCACCGCCATACCGACGGAAGCGAGGAATGGATGGCCTTCTTCAAGGACGACGAAGGCCGCGACCTCGCACTCCACGCCCGGATCGCACCTAAGGCCCCGGGGCACCTCATCGCGCCCTGACATGCGCTCTTCGGCGGTTTCCCAGCGAAGAGGCCTGTCAGGGCCGATGAGCGGCCCGGCCCTTATTGACCGAGCTTCCTGATCCGCCCGTCAAGCGCCACGTTCACGGTCCCGAGCTTCTCGACATAGGCCATCACGTCATTTGCCACGAGCGTGCCGGTCGGCCCGTCAGTCACGATCCGTCCACCGCCAAGCGCCGCGTAACCGTCGCCGCCGCCGAGGATGTAATCATTGACCGCAACCTTGTAGAGCTTGTCGGCCTCCAGGGCCGCGCCACCGACCATAACCTCGGACACGCGGCTTCCGGCCTCGGCCGAGGCATCGAACGCATAGGTCAGGCCCGAAACCTGCGGGAAACGGCCCGCCCCCTTCTCGACCTGGCTCACGCCGTTTTCCAGCGCCGCCAGCACCTGGCTGCCCGGCAGCTCGGTCACCACGGTCACATTGCCGAACGGCAGTTCGCTCAGGATATCGCGACGGGTAAGCTTGGCGCCCGCGTCATAGGTCCGGTCGCCCCGGATGCCGCCGCCGTTCATGATCGCGATATCGGCGCCGGTCTGGTCGCGCATCGCATCGGCGATCAGGTTGCCCATCGTCGCCTCTTCGCCGCGCACCACATTGCGGCGGCTGTCGAGCCCGCCTTCGAGCGTGCCGATCTCGACCCCGAGCGTCTCGTCCATCTGCGCGGCGAACTTGTCGGCGAGCGCCTTGCTGTCGGCATCGGGCTCCACGTCCGCCGTGTCGATGAAGCGGAAATGCGGATACCATTCGATGTCGCGCTTTCCGTCCTTTTCCTCGACCGTGACGAACAGATCGACCGGCGACAGGAACTGCCCGTCGATCGAGGTCTCGACATAGGCCGTCACCCCGTCATAGGCGGTCGCATAGGAATGATCGTCGCCCGACAGGATCACGTCGAACGCATGGCTCTTGATCAGCGCCCGGTCGTTTTCCATGTCGGTCTGCACCACGCCCACGACGATATCGGCACCGTCATCGCGCGCCTGCTTGGCCGCCGCCACCGCCGTATCGACGGTCGGCAGGAATTTCAGATCGCCGGTCGAGGAAACGGTGGGCGAGGTATCCTGCGCCACCGGAATGAGCGCGACCTTGAGCCCGCCCACTTCCTTCACCATCACCCCGCCCAGCCCCTCGACGGCCGAGCCATCGGCATTGGTGATATTGATGGCGGCCCAAGGGTAATTCGAGGCATTGACCTTCTCGACAAAATTCTCCGGCCCGAAGTCGAATTCGTGGTTGCCGGGCACGGCGAGGTCGAACGGCACCAGATTGGTGAAATCGATGGTATTCTGGCCCTTGTCGAAGCCCGACATCAGCGAGGGCGACAGCATGTCGCCGTCGAAGAGATAAAGCGTGTTGGGGTTGGCCGCGCGTTCGGCCTTCGCGACCGCATTCAGCCGCGCAAAACCGCCCCGACCGTCCTCTTCCTCGAAATTGTAGACATCGCCGACGCCCAGAAGCGTCAGCTTCACCGTCTCCGCCGCTGCGGGCATCGCGGCAAAACCCGCGGCAACGGCAAGCGCCGCCAATGACAAATGCGAGCTTGTTCTTTTCATCATCAATCTCCCTGAAGACTCGATTAAGGATCGTGCGGCGCGGCCGCCGCCCTGTCAAAGACTATTGCACCTGTCGTAACGACAGCGCGACAGGCTTGACCGGCGGGCCCCTGACAGGGCAAGAGCGCGCCATGCTGATCCTGAAGATCTTCCGCAGACCCGAATGGGACGCCTTCCGCAAGGCAGGCGAAACCTTGGGCGCGCCCGTCGATCTGGCCGACGGCTATATCCATTTCTCGACCCCCGCCCAGGTGACCGAGACGGCCGCGAAACATTTCGCCTCCGAAAGCGATCTGGTGCTGGTTGCGGTCGATCCCGACCGTCTGGGTGCCGATCTGAAATGGGAACCATCGCGCGGTGGCGCGCTCTTTCCCCATCTTTACCGGCCACTTCGCCTCTCTGATGTCGTCTGGGACAAGTCCCTGCCCTTGGGCGCGGTTGGCCATATCTTTCCCGAAGGCGTGTTGTGAAGCTTATCGAACGCGCGGCGCTGGCCGCCCTTCACCGCTGCGATCCCGAACGTGCACACGGCCTGTCGCTGCGCGCCCTGGCCATGGGGCTGGCGCCCTTGCCCGGCCCCGTCACCTCGCCACGCCTCGCCGCGAGTGTCGCGGGCCTCGCCCTTCCGAACCCGGTGGGTCTTGCCGCTGGCTATGACAAGAATGCCGAAGCGATTGCGCCGCTCGCCCGCGCGGGCTTCGGCTTCATCGAAGTGGGCGCCGCCACTCCGCGCCCGCAGCCCGGCAACCCGAAGCCGCGCCTTTTCCGCCTCACCGAAGACCGGGCGGTGATCAACCGCTTCGGCTTCAACAACCAGGGCATGGAGGCGATCGGCGCCCGCCTCGCCCGGCGCCGGAAGACCGCCGTTCCGGTTGGCCTCAATCTCGGCGCCAACAAGGACAGCGCCGACCGCGCCGCCGACTTCGCCCGCGTGCTGGCGCACTGCGGCCCGCATGTCGATTTCGCCACGGTCAATGTCTCCTCCCCCAATACCGAAAAACTGCGCGACCTGCAGGGCAAGGCGGCGCTCGCGGCGCTCCTTGCCGGTGTGGTCGAGGTCCGGGCAGGCCTCGCGAACCGCCCGGCCCTCTTCCTCAAGATCGCGCCCGACCTCTCGCCTGCCGAACTGGAAGACCTGGCCGAAGTGGCGCTCGCAAGCGGCATCGACGGGATCATCGCCACCAACACCACGCTCGCCCGCGACGGGCTGAAGAGCCGTCACGCGGCCGAGACGGGCGGGCTTTCCGGCGCGCCGCTCTTCGATCGCTCGACCCGCGTCCTCGCCCGGCTGTCGCACCTGACCGAAGGCCGCCTGCCGCTCATTGGCGTCGGCGGCATCGGCAGCGCCGATCAGGCCTACCAGAAGATCCGTGCGGGCGCTTCCGCCGTGCAACTCTATTCGGCGATGGTCTATCGCGGCCTCTCGCTCATCCCCGAGATCGCGCGCGGGCTTGATGCGCTCCTCGCGCGCGACGGGTTTGCCACTGTCGCCGAGGCGGTCGGCACCGGACGGGGGAACTGGCTCTGACCCTGACGCTCTGGCATAACCCGCGCTGCACGAAATCGCGCGAAACGCTCGCGCTTCTCGAGGCGCAGGGCCATCGCCCGACCATCCGCCTCTATCTCGAGGACCCACCCTCGGCCGATGAAATCCACGCGGCGCTTACCCTTCTCGGCCAGCCCGCCATCGCTCTCGTCCGCACCGTCGAGGCAGAGTTCCGCGACCTCGGCCTCAGTCACGCCTCGGACGAAGCTGACCTCATCGCCGCCATGGCCGCCCACCCGCGCCTGATCGAACGGCCCCTTCTGATCGCGAACGGCAAGGCCGCCCTCGGCCGCCCCCCTGAGGCCGTTCTCGCGATCCTGTGACACTTTCTGTCCCGAAATACTCCCGCCGGAGGCCGCGCGGCAAAGCCGCGCCAGAACAGTCTTGCCGCGCCGCAAGGCGCGGCTCCGCTGGATCACGCCATGATTGGAGGATCCCGACGGTCAGGCAAGCCCCAGCCGCCGCGCCTCGATCTTCGGACAAAGGTTCTCGATCACCGTGACCCCAGCCGCCCGCGCCTTCGCCGCCGCCTCGGGGTGGGAAACGCCGAGCTGCATCCAGATGACTCTGAGGTCCGGCAGCGCGGCCAAAGCTTGATCGACGATTTCCGGCACCGCTTCCGACCGGCGGAAGATATCGACCATCTCGACCCGCGCGTCCCTGGGAATATCGCCCAGCGCCCCGGCGACCCGCTCGCCGCCATAGGTCTGGCCGGCCTGGCCCGGGTTGACCGGAATCATCCGCATGCCGCGCGCCTTCAGGAAATCCGCGACCCCGTGCGAGGGTCGCTCGGGGTTGGGCGACCAACCCACCACCGCCACCGAGCGGACAGAGGTGAGAATCGCCCTGATGATCTCGTCACTGGGGTTCGTCATGTGCCATCCTTCCCAGAAAAAGCGCCCGGGGCCAGGGGCCGGGCGATCGCCGTCAAAAAAAGCGCCCGGGCCAGGGGCCGGGCGCCAGTCGCGGAACGAGGGACAGTGAGCTGAGGCACGGCTGTTCCGGGGCCGGCCTCACTATCCTGATGTAGGATTGTAAAGCCTGCGTAAAAGGCCGCTCGCCCGATCGTGATCACGCGCGCGCCCCGACCGGCGCTCAATAGCCGTCAAGCGAGGCCCATCTGCCTTCGGCCGCCGCCACGATCTCGGGCAGGCGCGCAGCCATCGCGGCCAGCAGCGCGTCGGTATGCATGAAATAGAGCTTGCCGTCATGGATGAAGAAGGCGGTCGGCGCCGGGGCGGCGATATGCCCCTCCGACAGCCCATAGGCGCAATGGCCGCCGAACTGCGGCGCATAGGCCTCCGGGTCCATCTCGAAGGACATCAGCGCCTCGGGGCTGGCGAAATACCAGGTGACACCACGCCAGATCACCGCATTGCCCGCCTCGCCCTCGACCGGGGCGCCGTCGGTGAAATAGGCCACGACGTCATAGCCGGACATGGCGATACCGCCCGGAGCGTAGACCTCCCTGTCCTCGGAAAGCGCGGCGAACGGCATCAGAGCGGCCGCGGCAAGGGCGCCGAGCTTCATGCGCACCATCATCCGAATTGTCCCTCCACAACGATGCTGGACGGAAAAATGCCCCCGGCGCGTCTTCAAGGGAATAGGCCTCCCGCAAGCGTGATGGCGCGTGACCGCGAGGGTGACCGCCGTGACACAATCGCCGCTACCGGGGCCGGATTGACGCCGCATAAAGCGAAACCGCCGCCGCGTTTGAAACATTGAGCGATCCGAACCCGCCGCCGTAAGGAATCCTGACCAGCCGGTCGCAGGTCGTGCGCGTCCGCTCGCGCAGGCCCGGTCCCTCGGCGCCGAGGACAAGGCCAAGCGGCCTGTCGCCCACCTCGGCCAGAGCCTCGCCCAGCGTCACCTCGGCCTGACCGTCGAGGCCAAGCAGAACATAGCCCATGTCTTTCAGCTCCTCCATCGCATCGGCCAGATTGCCGATCCTGAGGTAGGGCTGACGCTCCAGCGCCCCGCTCGCGGTCTTGGCAAGCGCGCCGGTCTCGGGCGCGGAATGGCGCAAGGGCGCCACCACGGCGCGCGCACCGAACACTTCCGACGATCTGAGGATCGCCCCCACATTGTGCGGGTCCGTCACCCGGTCGAGCAGAACCAGAAGCGGCGCGCCCTTCCCGCTGACCGCGATGTCGGCGAGCTTGCCCCAGTTGAGCGGCCTCACCTCGAGCGCCGCCCCCTGATGGACATTTTCCGGCTCCAGCGGCACCTGGGCGTCAAAGCGGCGCGGCTCGACGACCTCGGGCGCGAGCCCCGACGCGCCGATCGCCTCGGCAAGCTTGTCGGCGGCGTTCTTCGTCACCACCAGACGCAGCTTCGCCCGTGCGGGGTTAAGCAGCGCATCGCGCACCGCATGCAGGCCGAAAAGCCAGACCGTCTCGGTCGCGGCCGCGCGCTTGGCGCGTTCCTTCTCGATCACCCAATCGGGCTTTTTCATGCGCGGGTCCTTCCGTTTCTGGCCGCGCACAATGAAACGGAGGCGCCCCCGGGCGCAAGGCCACACCGCAACCAAGCGCGCCCTTCGGCACAGAATTTCCGCCTTGACGCCCCCCGCCCCCCCGCGTATTCAGCCCGCCAGTGGGCGACGTGCTGCAAGGTGCGGCAGCGGACTGTAACTCCGCCGAGGCGACTCGTGCCTGGTTCGATTCCAGGGTCGCCCACCATCATCCTAGCGACTTGACCCTTTGGCTTGGTCTCCTGCTAAGCCTTTCGAAGAGGCACTCACCGCCTTGGCGAATCTCTCAGCCGACCAGCAAGGCGCGGGCGGCGTCGCGCGCCGCGTCGGTGACTTTTTCGCCCGCCAGCATGCGGGCGAGTTCCGCCACACGCTCCTCTTGGGAAAGCGACAGGACTGTCGATGTGGCCATCTGCCCCGAGACCCGCTTTTCCACCCGCCAGTGATGGGCGCCGCGCGCGGCCACCTGGGGGCTGTGCGTGACGACGAGAATCTGCGCGCCCTCGGCCAGCCGGGCGAGGCGTCGGCCGACGGCATCTGCGGTGGCGCCGCCCACGCCCCGGTCGATCTCGTCGAAGATCATCGTCAGTGCCTCGCCGCCGCGCGCGAGCGCGACCTTGAGCGCGAGGAGGAAGCGCGACAGTTCGCCCCCGGACGCAATGCGGTTCAGGGCACCAGCCGGGGCGCCAGGGTTGGTGGCGACGGTGAATTCCACCTGATCGCGCCCCTCCGGCCCCGGATCGGCGGCGGTGATGCGGGTTTCGAAATGCGCGCGTTCCATCTTCAAGGGCGCCAGTTCTGCGGCGATTGCCGTGTCGAGCGCCCCTGCCGCCTTGCCGCGCGTGGCCGACAGGCCATTGGCCGCCGCCTCATAGGCATTCTCGGTGGCCTTCACGGCAAGGCCAAGTGCCTTGAGATTGCCCGTGGCCCCGTCGAGCCGCTCAAGCTTGCCGCGCATCTCTTCCGCGAAAGCGCCCAGATCGTCGGCCAGGACGCCATGCTTGCGCGCAAGCGCCCGGATGGCGAAAAGGCGCTCCTCCACCCGCTCCATCTCTGCCGGGTCCCAGGTGAGCGCCTCGAGGCAATCGTCGACACCCTGCGTGGCCTCGCCCAGCTCGGTGACCGCCCGGCCAAGCGCCGCAAGTGCGGCGTCAAGCCTGCCTTCGGCCTTGTCCGCCGCGCCTTCCAGCCAGCGACCGGCATCGGCCAGAAGCCCCTCGGCGCCCTCGGGGCCCAAGGCCTGCGCAGCACGCGCGATATCCTCGCGGATGCGCTGCCCGGCCTGCATCATGCGGCGGCGGCTATCGAGATCAGCCTCCTCGCCCGGCTCAGGGTTCAGCCGGTCAAGCTCGGCCACCGCATGGCGCAGATAGTCTTCCTCGGCCTTCAGGGCCGCTGCCCCGGCCTCGGCCCCGGCCAGCGCCTCGCGGGCGGCCTGCATCGCCGCCCATGCGGCACGCACGGCGCCCGTGTCGGCGCCCGCGAAGAGGTCGAGCATCTGGCGATGGCCGCGGGGGTTCAGAAGGCCGCGGTCGTCATGCTGGCCATGAAGCTCGATCAGACAGTCCGAGAGGTCGCGAAGCACTTCTGCGGTCGTCCGCCGGTCGTTCACGAAGGCGGTGCGCCGCCCTTCGGCGGTGACCACCCGCCGCAGGATCAGCTCGTCCCCGGCTTCGATGCCCGCGCCGGACAGAACGGCGCGCGCGGCGTGGCCCTCGGGCAGATCGAAGACCGCCGTCACCTCGCCCTGCGCCGCCCCCTGCCGCACCAGATCGGCGCGGCCCTTCCAGCCCAGCACGAAGCCCAGACAATCGAGAAGGATCGACTTGCCCGCCCCCGTCTCGCCGGTCAGCACGTTGAGACCGGGCCGGAACTCCAGGTCCAACCGGTCGATCAAGAGCATGTCGCGGATATCGAGCGTGCGGAGCATTCCGTCCCTCAAAAGGGCCGTCAGGCCGCCCCCTCACTCGCGGCGGGCCTCACAGCCATTCGCCCTTGATCATCTGGCGATAGATCGAGGCAAGCCAGTTTTCGCCGCGCGCCTTCGGCGCAAGGCCGCGCTTGGTCAGCTGCCGGTGGCCGTCCTGATACCAGTCGGTCGACTGGAAATTGTAGCCAAGGATCGCGCCCGCCGTCATCGCCTCGTCCTCGATGCCGAGCGAGAGGTAGCATTCGATCAGCCGGTACAGCGCCTCTGGCGTGTGGGTCGTCGTCTGGTACTGTTCCACTACCACGCGGAAGCGGTTGATCGCGGCGGTGTAATGTTTCTTCTTCAGATAGTAGCGGCCGATTTCCATTTCCTTCGCCGCGAGATGGTCGAAGGCGAGGTCGAATTTCAGCATCGCCGACTTGGCATATTCGCTGTCGGGATAGTCCTCGATCACCGCGCGCAGCGCCTGCAGCGCCTGGAAGGTCAGGCCCTGATCGCGGCCGACCTCGTCGATCTGGTCGTAGTAGGAAAGCGCCAGCAGGTACTTGGCGTAAGCGGCATCCTCCTCGGCCGGATAGGTGTCGATATAGCGCTGCGCGCTGGCGCGGCTGTTCTCGTAATCGCGGTCCTTGTGGTAGGAGAAGGCCTGCATGATCAGCGCGCGCTTTGCCCATTCCGAGTAGGGATAAAGCCGCTCGACCTCGGAGAAGTAGCGCACGGCGTCCTTGCCCTTGCGCGAGGTTTCCAGCGTGAATTCGCCGCGATTGTAGATCTCTTCGGCCGAGAGCGTTTCGAGCGGGGCTTCCTGCTGGCCGCCACCGCAGGCGGCGAGCGCCGCAATCAGGGTCAGGCTTCCGACAAGATTTGCCGCTCTTCTGCCCCGCACCATGACCTGCCTACCCTATCTCTGTTCTTCCTTTATCCGGGTCCGCGCGCGTGTGCGCAAGGCCCCGTCCGCCCTTCGGCTTCGCCCCTCCTAGCACATAAAAATCGGCGGCGCAAAACGGCTTTGCGTGCCTTCGGATGCAGGTCGGGGAAGGTGTTGCGGCCTCAGGCGACGGCCGGAATATCGGCGGTGCGGACGCCCGCGCCCGGCAGGCGGCGGCGCAGATTCGCGTCGCATTCGCGGACCCGGTAGGCGTCCGGCCGGGCAAAGAGCGCGCGGAGGAGCTTGTTGGTCATCGCATGGCCCGCGCGATTGCCGGTATAGCGCCCGAGAATCGGCGCGCCCGCCAGCGCGAGATCGCCAAGCGCGTCGAGCATCTTGTGGCGCACCGCCTCGTCAGCGCGGCGGAAACCGCCGGGCGAAAGGATGCGCTCGCCTTCGACGACGACTGCATTGTCGTAGGTGCCGCCAAGTGCAAGGCCCGCGGCGCGCATCTGATCGACGTCGGCCTGACGGCAGAAGGTGCGGCAGTCGGACAGTTCGCGCACGAAGGCGCCGTTGGCCATCGACAGGCGGCGGCGCTGCTGGCCGATCGCCTCATCGGCGAAGTCGATGGCGAAATCGATCTCCAGCGCCTCGGCCGGTTCAAGCCGCGCAACCGCGTCGCCTTCCCGAACCTCGACCCGAGCGAGGACTTCAAGGCAGAGGACCGGCTCCGACAGGTCGCGCAGACCGCGCCCGAGGATGGCAGAAACGAAAGGCTGCGCCGAGCCGTCGAGGATCGGCACTTCAGGTCCGTTGATCTCGATCAGCGCGTTATGGACGCCGCAACCGGCGAGCGCCGCCATGATATGTTCGATGGTCGAGACGCTGACACCGGCGGCATTTTCCACCACTGTGCAGAGGCGCGACGGCGTCACCGAATCCCAGATCGCCGGCACCATCGGGTCTTGCCCGACCACATCGGTGCGGCGGAACCAGATGCCGTGGTTGGCCGAGGCGGGCTTCACCACCATGCGCACGGGCAGGCCGGTATGCAGGCCGACGCCCTGGAAAGAAGCCGCTGATCTGAGAGTGGTCTGCAACGAGTGCCCCTATTATGCGGTGCCGGATTGGTCGGCCCGCTTTGGCTTGGAAGGAGGTAATCATGCGGGAGGAAAGACTCAATTCACTCTTTGTAACGGATTGAAACAAAGAGCCGTCTGTCCGGCGAGGCACGGGCAGGCGCGCGCAATGCATTGACTATAAAAGAAAAAGCCGGGCAACCCCGGCTTTCCCTCTTCACAGTGGCCTTGCGTCGCTGCGCGCGCGATGCGGCAGCGCAGCAATCGCTCAGTTGGCCTGACGGCGCAGGAAGGCGGGAATCTCCACCCGGTCCTGATCGGGGCTCGCGCCCTCTTCGTCGTCATAGTCCTGCGTGGCGCGCGGCTGCGGGACGCCGGGCTGCTGCGTGCGGAACGACGGCTGGGCCCGCTCGGGCGCGGCCTGGCCGCCTGTCATCCGGTTGATCAGCGAGTTGATGCCGAAGCGCGGCTTTTCGGCGGGCGCCGCCTGCGGGGCGGCCGCCTGTGCGGGACGTGCGGCGGCCATCGGCTGGGCCGAAGGCTGGCGGCTGACCGCCGCCTGAAGCCGGGCGAGCGCCTCGGGCGAGGGCGTGCCGGGCGTGCGCGGGCGCGGCGCGACGAAGGCCGCGCTGTCGTCGTCCACATGATGCAGGTCGCGCTGCGCGGTCTGGGCCGCGGTCGGCTGTGGCCGGTAGGCGGGCGGCGGCAGATCATCCTCCACCGCCCTCGGCGCGACGAAAGCGGGGGCCTGGTCGAAGAGCGACGGTTCGTTCGCGGCGACGGGCTGTTCGGCGCGGACCGGCTCTTCACGCACCGGCGCGGCCTGTGCCGCCACCGGCTGTGCAACAGGCGCGGGCTGCGGGGCGGGCTGAGGCGCAGGTTGCGCGACAGGCTGCTGGGCCAGCGGCTCGGCCATGCGGCGGCGCGCCACCGGAACCTCGGCCGGGACCTGCGCCGCGTCGATGCCGGTCGCCACGACCGACACGCGCATCGCGCCTTCCATGCTTTCGTCCAGCGTCGAGCCGACGATGATATTGGCGTCGGGATCGACCTCTTCGCGGATGCGGTTCGCCGCTTCGTCGAGTTCGAACAGCGTCAGGTCATTGCCGCCGGTGATATTGATCAGCACGCCCTTGGCACCGCGCAGGCTGATCTCGTCCAGCAGCGGGTTGGCAATCGCCTTCTCGGCCGCCTGCACCGCCCGGTCGTCGCCCGCGGCCTCGCCCGTGCCCATCATCGCCTTGCCCATCTCGTCCATCACCGCGCGGACGTCGGCGAAGTCGAGGTTTATGAGGCCCGGACGGACCATCAGGTCGGTCACGCCCTTGACGCCCTGATAGAGAACGTCGTCGGCCATGGCAAAAGCTTCGGTGAAGGTCGTGCGTTCGTTCGCCAGACGGAACAGGTTCTGGTTCGGGATGATGATCAGCGTATCGACGACCTTCTGCAGGGCTTCGATCCCCTCTTCGGCCTGACGCATGCGCTTGGCGCCTTCGAACTGGAAGGGTTTGGTCACCACGCCGACGGTCAGCACGCCAAGTTCACGCGCCGCCTGGGCGATGATCGGGGCCGCGCCCGTGCCGGTGCCGCCGCCCATGCCGGCGGTGATGAAGCACATGTGCGCGCCCGCGAGGTGATCGACGATCTCCTCGATGGTCTCCTCGGCGGCGGCTGCGCCCACGGAGGGCCGCGCGCCCGCCCCGAGCCCCTCGGTCGCGCGCACGCCCATCTGGATGCGCGCCTGCGCATGGTTCTGCGCAAGGGCCTGCGCATCGGTGTTCGCCACCACGAATTCGACGCCCTCAAGCTCCTTCGCGATCATGTTGTTGACGGCATTGCCGCCCGCCCCGCCCACGCCGAAAACCGTGATGCGTGGCCTCAGATCCTCACGATCGCTCATCGTCAAATTCAATGCCATTGGTAACCGCCTGTAATTGTTGGGCCGATCCGGCCATGCCCCCACATTCCGAGGATTTTAGTGACAGAATCGCCGCAGGTCACGCGAAAAACGCGTGATTACCCACAAAATCTGGGGGGAATTTGACCAAAATTCGGCGGTATTTCGCCGAACCTACCGGATTTAGCGGTTACCAGTTGTCGCGGAACCATTTCACCGCGCGCCGGAGCGACCGCGCCGGATAGCGTTCGGCGGGAATCTCGAAGTCCCACCATTCATCCTGGGGATGCGCGGCAAAGAGCGACAGGCCGACGATCGAGGAGAAGGCGGGACCCGTCGCGGCCTGCGGCAGGCCCTGCACGCGCAAGGGTCGGCCGAGGCGCACATTCTGCCCCAGAATGCGCGCGGCAAGCCCGTCGAGCCCCGGCAGCTGGCTCGCGCCCCCGGTCAGCACGATCTGCTGCGAGGGCAGCTGATCAAACCCTGCCGCGTCGAGCATTGCGCGCGCCTCTTCGAGAATTTCCTCGACCCGCGGCCGGATGATGCCGATCAGCTCGGTCCGGCTGACGGTGCGGCGATCCTTGTCCCAGTCGCCGCAATCGGCGCCGATCTCGATCATCTCGCGGTCGTCCATGCCGGTGGCAAAGACGCCGCCGTGATAGGTCTTGATCCGCTCGGCCACCGACATCGGCACATGGAAGCCCTTCGAAATGTCGGCCGTGACATGATCACCGCCGAGACGCACCGCGTCGGTGAAGATCATGTGCTTCTTGATGAAGACCGAGATGCCGGTCGAGCCACCGCCCATGTCGATCGAGGCCGCCCCCAGTTCCTGCTCGTCCTCCACAAGCGCCGAGATGCCCGAGACATAGGCCGAGGACGCCAGTCCCGCGAGTTCCAGATCGCAACGCTTGATGCAATAGAGAAGGTTCTGCACGGCGGGCGTGTCGATGGTGACGAGGTGCATGTCGGCCGCCAGCCGGTTGCCGACATGGCCGCGCGGATCGTTCATGCCGCTGCGGTGGTCGATGGCGAAATTCACCGGATGGGCATGCAGCACCTCGCGGCTTTCGCCGAAATCGGGCACGTCACAGGCAGCCAGAACCCGGCCCACGTCCTGCTCGCTCACCTGCCCCGCTGGCAGCGTGATCTCGCCCGCAAGACCATAGGACCGGGGCCGCGCGCCCGCAAAGCAGGCGATCACATGGTCAACGCGCGTCTGCGCCATCTTCTGGGCGGCCTGCACGGCGGTGCGGATCGCGCGTTCGGTTTCGGGGATCGCGTCGATCTCACCGAACCGGACGCCGCGCGACCGGGTCGTCGCCGCGCCGATCACCCGGAACTGCGACTGCCCGGCCATCGAGCCGAGCCCGTCTTCCCGCGCCGCGACACCGCCGTCGAACTTGAGGACAAGGCAGGCGATCTTCGATGTGCCCACATCGAGAATGGCCACCACCCCGCGCTGGATCGCCGCGCGCCGCATGTTCCGCATCGCCCGCTGCGCCTGATAGAGCCCCGTCATTGTCCTGCCACCTTCGTCACGTTTGCCGCCATTCTTTTCATTGTCTCGACCGCCTGAGGCCCGAGCCTCACCGTCGGCCTGTCCGGATTGCGCAGATCGACCGTCACGAGGTCACGCGCGAGCATTTCTTCCGCCGTGTCGAGCGCCATCACCCGCTCCACCGCCTCGACGGCGCCGCTTTCGGGCAGTTGCACCCGCTGGCCGCGATCCAAGACCAGATCCCAGCGCCGGTCGCCGACCCGCACGAGGCCGCGCACGCGCGGCAGGACCGGCCGGGCAGCGGCAAGGATGTTCAGCGCCTCGGGCACGCGTTCCTCGGCACCGACCCCGGCGATGACCGGCAGGTCGGCCCGCGCCGCGCGGGTCTTCAGCGTCGCCACCCGGTGCCCGGTCGCGTCGAGCATTTCCAGCGAGGCTTCGGTGCGCCACAGGACCGCGGGCTTGCGCTCGCGGATATCGACGGCAAGCACGCCACCGGGCTTCAGCTTCACGCTGGCGCTTTCCACGGCGTCGATCTGTTCGATTGCGGCCCGCATCGCCTCAAGGTCCAGCCGGAACGAAGACGTGGGCAAGGGTTCGGTCACCATCGCGCGCACCGCGTTCGCGACCGGCACCGATGCTCCGTCAATCGACATGAGCTTGACCATGAATTCCGGCCGGTTCTCGATCTGCGCGCGCAGGCCCGCGAAACTGTCGCCGATCGCCGCCCGCCGGTCGGCATCGCCAAGATACAGCCCGGCCGCCAGCGCGACGGTCAGCACCGGCAGACCATAGCGCATGAAGCGCCGGAAAAGCGGCGTCAGCCACAGCCGGTCCATCCGGTAGGCCAGACGCGAGGGCGCCGGATCGCGGCGTTCGCCCGCCGCGGCCCGCCTGTCGGCCCGTCTTTCGGGGCGTATGTCAGCTGGCTGCGACGCTCGGGTTTCGACCCGTCGCGGCATGGCTGCGACCGGCCGCTTCAATATATCGCTCGCGCGCGCGATCGCGGCGGCGGCACGTTCATATCCCTCAGGCCCGGCCTCGGGCTCTTCGGTCGTGTCCGGCTGACGCCGGGCGGTCGTGAACACCGGCGCCCGCGCCGCTTCATCAAACGTCTCGTCATAAAGATCGTCGGAATAGGCCGGAGCCAAATCCTGCCGGAAGAGATCGAACTCTCCGGCATCCATCTCGGCGGGTGCCGCAGCAGGGCCCGGCACCAGCGGCTCAGGCATTTCCGGATATGCGCTCTCCGCAGCCGCCCGCATGGACGTTTCGAAGCGCCCGGGCCGCGCGGTCACCGGCGGCTCGGGCCGCAGCGCGCCGGAGCGGCGGTGCCAGACGGGGCGCTCTCCGGCGATCAGCGGGGGCATGAGGCATCCTCCACCAGCCAGGCGCAGAGCTGCGCGAAACTCATGCCGTCCGCCGCCGCCTGTTCGGGCGACAGCGAGGTTGGCGTCATGCCGGGCTGGGTGTTGATTTCCAAGAGGAAAAGGCCAGCCAGTCCTTTCGTATCGTCCCAGCGGAAATCGGTGCGCGACAGGCCGCGGCAACCGACCGCGCGATGGGCGCGCAGCGCATAGTCCTGACAGGCCTTCGCGATCTCGCCCGGCAGATCGGCCGGGCAGACATGCCGCGAGCCGCCCGGCGCATATTTCGCATGATAATCGTACCAGCCGTCGGTCACGATCTCGGTCACGCACAGCGCCCGGTCGCCCAACACCGAACAGGTCAGTTCCCGCCCGGGCACATAGGTTTCGACCATCACTTCGGCGGGCATATCCGGCGCCAGCACGGGTGGGCCGTTCGCGCTTTCCTGAACGATGTAGACCCCAACCGACGAGCCTTCGTTATTGGGTTTCACCACATAGGGCGGCGCCATCACGTGACGCGCCTGCACCTCGACTGTCGGCGCGATCAGGCTGTCGACCACCGGCAGCGCATGCGCCCGAAACAGATCCTTCGAACGCGTCTTGTCGATTGCCAGCGCCGAGGCGAGGACACCGGAATGGGTATAGGGAATACCCAGCCATTCCAGCATGCCCTGAACCCGGCCGTCCTCGCCATAGGGGCCATGAAGCGCATTGAAACAGACATCGGGCCTGATCTCGGCAAGGCGCAGAGCAAGGTCGCGGCCGGCATCGACCTCGACCACCTCATATCCCGCCTCCCGCAGGGCCTGGGCGCAACCGCGCCCCGTGCTGAGAGAAACCTCCCGCTCTGCGGAAAGGCCACCCATCAGTACCGCCACCTTGGGGGCTTGCCTGCTCGACCTGCCCGCCATCTGCCTGTTTCCGGGGCTTTGCGCCCCTGTTGCCCTGCGATTTTACCCACAGGGTTAGTCGTTGGTTTTGTTTATTTATCCGCCGCCGGTTCGCCGACGCGCATGATTTCCCACTCTAGCCATATTCCGCTGGTTTGGAAAACCCTTTTTCGCACCTCTTCGCCCAAACCTTCCAGATCGGCGGCCGTTGCCCCGCCCGCGTTCAGAAGGAAGTTCGCATGCATCTCGCTCATCTGCGCCCCGCCTTTCCGCGCGCCGCGCATACCGGCGTCGGCGATCAGCTTCCAGGCCTTCAGATCATGGACATCATCCGCCCGCCCGGTCGAGGAAAAGCCCGCCGGATTGCGGAAGGTGGAACCGGCGGAGCGTTCCTTCGTCGGCTGCGAGGCGTCGCGCTTGGCAAGCTGGTCTTCCATCCTTTGGGCGAGCTCTGACGGGTTGGCCAGCGCGCCTTCGAACGTGGCCGAGGTGATGATGGCGCCTTCGGGCAAGACCGACTGGCGGTAGGAGAATTTCAGATCCTCCTTTGATAGCAGGGTCTTGGTCCCGTCCCGCAGCACCGCCTCGGCAGACAGCAGATGATCCGCGACATAGGAGCCGTAGCAGCCCGCATTCATCCGCACCGCCCCGCCGATCGAGCCGGGAATGGTGCGCAGGAAGGTCAGGTCCACCCCGGCCTCGGCCGCCTTGCGCGCCACATGGGCATCAAGCGCGGCGGCGCCCGCGGTGACTTTTTGTCCAGCGATTTCAATGGCATTGAAGCCGCGCCCGAGGCGGATCACCACGGCACGCAGCCCGCCATCGCGGACGATGAGGTTCGATCCGACCCCCATCGGAAAGACCGGGACGGCGGCGTCAAGCGCGCCGAGGAAGGATGCGAGGTCATCCGCGTCGGCGGGCTGGAAGAGCCAGTCCGCCGGGCCGCCCACGCGCAGCCAGGTCAGGTCGGCCAGAGGCCGGTTCGGGGTCAGCACGCCCCGGACGGGAGGGAGAGACAGCGTCATGCTGCCGTCAGTAGCCGGGATCGGGGCCAGGACGCAAGGGCGAGCGCGTAAGCCACTGGATTCGCCGGATATTGCCGTATGGCAAGTGTCGGTCTTGCGTCCCGCATGCGTATGGCATCCGTCCCGACATTTCTTGCGAAGAGGTTAATTGTACAAAGGATCAGAGGGATGCGCCGGGCGGCCCTATCCCGCCACCTTCCGCCTGACCCAGCGCCAGAGATAGATCAGCGGCCAGCGCAGGATCGAGGCGGCGGCGGCGAGGAGGATCAGGCCCATGACCGGGCCGTTCGCCCAGGTGACCCAGCCGAGGATCGGGATGCCGACGGCGATCAGTCTATAGGCGGCGCGCCAGTGATAGTCGCGCGAGGGCAGCGCGCCGATGAAGCAGGCGGTGACGATCCACAGAAGGGCGGCACAAAGCGACCAGTTCATTCCCGCCCCTCGCCGCTTGGCCGCCCCAGCGCCTTGCGCGCGAAATAGAGAAGTGGTCGGCGGAACATGGAAAGGAACCCGGCGAGGCCGAGGAGCGCGGGGATGGGGCCGTGCTCGACGCCGATCCAGATCAGGATCACGGGCGCGAGGATCAGAAGCGTGATGCCCGGCGGAAACTGACGGCGCATCGGCAACAGCGCGGTGACGGTCGCGGCGAGGACCCAGAGGAAGGCTGCGAGGAGCGCGTAGCTCATCGCGGCGGCTCCGCGCGGGTGGAGAGGCCGGTCAAGCGGCCCTCTCGCCCAGGCTTGCCGGCAGGTTGTTCGCCCAGGTCGAGATCGTGCCCGCGCCGAGACAGACGACCATGTCGCCGGGGCGCGCATGGTCGCGGACGAGCTGGGCAAGCTCCTCCTCGCCGGAGATGCCGCTGGCATGGCGGTGGCCGTGGGCGATGAGGCCCTGGACCAGATCGTCGCGCGAGGCGCCGGGGATCGGGTCTTCGCCCGCCGCATAGACATCGGCGATGGCCACCACGTCGGCCTCGTTGAAGCAGGTGCAGAAATCCTCGAAGAGGTTCGAAAGCCGACTGTAGCGGTGCGGCTGGTGGATGGCGATGACGCGGCCCTTGGTGGCCTGCCGCGCGGCGCGCAGGACCGCCGCGATCTCGACCGGGTGGTGGCCATAATCGTCGATGATCGTGACGCCGCCCAGGACCTCGCCCACGCGGGTGAAGCGGCGGTTCACCCCGCCAAAGGCCGCAAGCGCGGCACGGATTTCATCGCGCTTCATGCCGAGATGGCGGGCAACCGCGACGGCGGCCAATGCGTTCGAGACATTGTGGTCGCCCGGCATGGGCAGGGTGCAGCCTTCGATTTTCGAACCTTCGCCCTCGTTCTGAAGCAGAATATCGAACAGGGCCTTTCCATTTTCGAACATCAGGTTCACGGCGCGGACATCGGCCTGGGCGTTGAAGCCGAAGGTCACGATGCGGCGGTCGGTGATCTTTCCGACCAGAGCCTGTACTTCGGGATGGTCGGTGCAGCAGACGGCAAGGCCGTAGAAGGGGATGTTCGAGACGAAATCGTAAAAGCCCTTGCGCAGGGCCTCGATCGTGCCCCAGTGCTCCATATGTTCGGGGTCGATATTGGTGACGATGGCGATGGTGGCGGGCAGGCGGTTGAAGGAGCCGTCCGACTCGTCGGCTTCCACGACCATCCATTCCCCCGCGCCCGCCCGCGCGTTCGAGCCATAGGCATGGATGATGCCGCCGTTGATCACAGTCGGATCGAAGCCGCCCTTGTCGAGAAGCGTCGCGACCATTGTCGTCGTCGTGGTCTTGCCATGGGTCCCGGCGATGGCGACGTTCGAGCGCAGCCGCATCAGTTCGGCCAGCATCTCGGCCCGGCGGACGACCGGCAGGCCGCGGCGGCGCGCCTCTTCCAGCTCCGGGTTGCCCTTCTTGATCGCGGAAGAAATCACCACAACCGATACGCCCTCGCCGATATTCTCCGCCCGCTGGCCTTCGAAGAAGGCGGCGCCAAGCTTCACCAGCCGGTCGGTGATCTTCGAGGCCTTGGCGTCCGATCCCTGCACGCGATAGCCAAGCGTGATCAGCACTTCGGCGATCCCCGACATGCCGATGCCGCCGATGCCGACAAAATGGATGGGGCCAAGTTCGAGCGGCAGTTTGGTGGCGGCGTTCATGGCGCTTCGGTCCGGGGTTTGGGGGCGGCCAGCGCGTCGACGAGGGCCGCGAGTTTCACGGTTGCGTCCGGGACGGCCTGGGTCAGGGCGGCATGGGCCATGCGGGTGGCGGCGACCGGGTCTTCGAGGACCGAGGCGATGTGGCCCGCAAGCATGGTGGAGTCAAGCCGGGATTCGGGGATGAGGATGGCGGCGCCCGCCGAGACGAGGCCGCGGGCGTTGGCTGTCTGTTCGTCGCGGATCGCGGCGGCGAGCGGGATGAGGATCGAGGGGCGCCCGATCATCGCCAGATCGGCGACAGAGGAGGCGCCGGAGCGGCAGATCACCAGTTGCGCCTCGGCCATGCGGCGCGGCATGTCGGTGAAGAAGGGCGCGATTTCGGCCCTGATGCCCGCGGCCGCATAAGTCGCCTCGACGGCGGCGCGATCCTCGTCGCGGGCCTGATGGGCGACGCGGATGTTGCGGCGAAGCGCCTCGGGCAGTTTGGCAACGGCGGCGGGCACGGTGTCGGAGATGATGCGCGCACCCTGGCTGCCGCCGAAGACCACAAGGCTCATCGGATAATCGCCCGGCGGGATATAGGGGGCGGCCGCGCGATCGGCCACGGCCTGGCGGACCGGATTGCCGACCTGGCGGCCGAAGGCGCCTTCGGGAAGCTCAGTGGGCCATGTGCCGCAGGCGACGACCTCGACCCGCGTGGCGAAGGCCTGGTTGACGCGGCCGAGGACGCCGTTCTGTTCATGGATCATGCGCGGCAAGCGCAGGATCACCGCCGCGCCCAAGGCCGGGATCGACGGGTAGCCGCCAAAGCCCACCACGACTTTCGGCCGGTCGAGAAGCGACTGCCAGAGGACCTGCGCGACGCCCGTGGCGATGCGCAGGGGCACCATCAGCTTCGCGGCGATGCCGCCGCGCGCGAAGGTGGCAGAGGGCACCTGCCGGACCTCGACCGCCTGCGGGAAACCGCCGGTGTAGCGCGCGCCGCGCGGATCGGTCGACAGCCGCACCCGCCAGCCGCGCTTCAGCATCTCTTCCGCCAGCGCCTGGGCGGGGAACATATGTCCGCCTGTTCCGCCCGCCGCGATCAGCAGGAGCGGAGGTTTTTGACGCCTGCCCGCCATCACCGGCCCCGCTTCAGAAGGATCTCGGCCATCCGGCCCTGCGGGCGGCGGCGGGTGAGCGCCAGAAGCATGCCGACGGCGATGCCCGAGGCGATGACGGACGAGCCGCCGTAGGAGACGAAGGGCAGGGTCATGCCCTTGGCGGGCAGAAGCCGGACGGCGACGCCCATGTTGATCAGCGCCTGCACGCCGAAGGCGCAGGCCAGACCCGTGCCCGCGAGGCGCGTGAACGGGTCGCGTTCGCGCATCAGCCGGATGAGCGAACGCACGGTGATCGCCATGTAAAGCGCGATGATGATGCCGACGAGGATGAGGCCGAACTCCTCTGCCGCGACGGCGATGATGAAATCGGTATGCGCGTCCGGAAGGGTCCATTTCACCGTCCCCTGCCCCACGCCGACACCGAAGAAGCCGCCTTCCTGTATGGCGTTCGTCGCATAGCCGATCTGGGTGCGCGGGTCGATCTCGGTCGAGAGGAACCCGTTGATCCGGCGGGCGAAATGTTCCGACGCCGAATAGGCGGTGATACCGCCGCCCACCACAAGCCCGCCCACGAGCATCAGAAGGATGATCGGCGCGCCGCCGACGAAATACATCACGCCCCAGGCGAAGAGAACCAGGCAGGCCTGACCGAAATCGGGCTGGAGCGCGAGAAGGATCACCACGACGGAGGCCACGAGGAAGGAATAAAGCCGCCCGGGCGGACCGCCCAGATCCTGCGCCGCCGCCATCAGCCAGGCGCAAAGGATGACGAAGCCGGGCTTCAGGAACTCCGACGGCTGGAAGGAGGCGAAGCCCAGCGAATACCAGCGGATGGCGCCCTTGCCGAAATCGGTGCCAAGGACCGGCAGGAAGAGAAGCGCGATGAAGGACGCCGCGAACCCGAGGACGCCGAGACGGCGGACGAGGGCGACGGGCAGCATCGAACAGCCGATCATCGCGGCAAGCGCCATGCCCCCGAAGAACAGCTGGCGCGTCACGTAATAATAGGGCGGCAGGTCGTTCTTTTCGGCGAGTGGCACCGAGGCCGCGAGGCCGAGAAGAAGCCCCACCCCGAAGAGCGCGAAGACAAGGCCAAGCGTCACCCGGTCGATCGTCCGCCACCAGCGTGGAAGAACCGGATCGCCCGCGCGCGAAGGCGCGGTGCCGAACACCATTTCCGTCATCTGACCGCTCTCACTGCCTGTGCCTCGCCCGTTGTCCGGGTCTCATCGCAAAACCTATCGCGATTTCACCCGCATGGAAAGGGGAAAGCCCCGGTCCCGGCGCCCGCCGCGACGGGCCGCTCGTCAAGCCCTTGCGCGCTCTCCTCGCTGGCCACCCCGGCGAGTAGGGCCTGCAAGGGACCGAGGAGTCGGCCGACCGGCGGGACCGTCAGGCGATAAGCGCCCTGACATGGGCGGTAAAATCCTCGCCGCGTTTCTCGAAGTTCGGATACTGGTCGAAGGAGGCGGCGGCGGGGGCAAGGAGCACGGTTTCGCCGTCAAGCGCTTCCTCTGCCGCGCGGGCGACGGCACGCTCCATCGTTTCGCATATCTCGTGCGGGGTCTCGCCCAGTTCCAGCGCGAAATCGCGCGCCGAATGGCCGATGAGATAGGCCTTCACCACCGAGCCGAGGAAAGGTTTCAACGCGGCGATGCCGCCTTCCTTGCCAAGGCCGCCCGCGATCCAGCGGATCCTTTCGAAGGCCTGCAGGGCCTTTGCCGCGCTGTCGACGTTGGTGGCTTTGGAATCGTTCACGAACCGCACCCCGCCCCTCTCGCCCACGATCTGGCTGCGATGCGGCAGGCCTTCGAAGCTGCGCAAGGCCTGTTCGATCAGTTTCGGCGCCAGCCCGAGCGCGCGCGCCGCCGCATAGGCGGCGCAGGCGTTCTGGTGATTGTGGGCGCCGGGCAGACCCCGGATATCCCTCAGATCGATCGAGGCGACCTGGCGCCCCTTGCGCCACTCGGCGAGAAAGCCCTTGCGGGCAAAGACGGTCCAGCCCGCGCCTTCCAGCTTCTGGCCCGAGGAGACGCGGATCACCCGGTCGTCGGCCATGCCCGCCGACAACTGATTTGCCAGAAACGCGCCTTCGACCTCGTCCACGCCGATCACCGCGCGGTCGGGACCGCCTTGCGTGAAGAGCCGGGCCTTGGCGGCGAAATAGCCGCCCTTGCCGCCGTGACGGTCGAGATGGTCGGGCGAGAGGTTGGTGAAGATCGCGATATCGGGGGTCAGCGCGCGGGCAAGCTCGGTCTGGTAGGAGGACAGTTCCAGCACTACCACCTCGCCGTCCCGGCCCGGGTCGATGGTCAGGACGCCCGTGCCGATATTGCCCGCCATCTGTGTCGGTCGCCCGGCGACCTTCAGGATATGGTGGACAAGCGCCGTCGTCGTCGATTTGCCGTTCGATCCGGTCACCGCGACCACTTTCGGGGCCTGATCGAACCGGTCCCAGTCGGCGGTCGCCCAGGAGCGGAAGAAAAGCCCGATGTCATTGTCGACCGGCACGCCTTCGGCGAGCGCGCGGGCGATATGGCGGTTGGGATGGGGGTAGAGATGCGGAATGCCGGGCGAGGTGACGAGAAGCGCCAGCCCCGCCCAGGCGGCGTCACGGGTGAGGTCGGTCAGCGCGAACCCTTCCGCCTCGGCCTTGGCGCGCGCCTCGGGCGCGTCGTCCCACAGAAGCGTTTCCGCCCCCCCGTCCCGAAGCGCGCGCGCCGTCGCGAGGCCGGACCGGCCGAGCCCCAGTACCGCGACCCGCTGGCCCTCGTAGCCCGTGACCGGAATCATCACCGCCCTCCCTTGCTGACCGAAGCCTTAGGCCAACTGACACCGGGCGAAAAGGGGCAGCGCGACCGCCGCTGTCCGGCTGCGCGGACGCGCGGGCGCGCGATCAGGCGCCCGGCGCCTCGAACGCAAGCACATTGCCCGGTGCCGAAAACTGGTAGCTGACATCGCCGAAGGCGTCCTTGGCGAAACCATAGGCGAAGGCCAGACCATCGGCACCGGCCTGCACGCCATGTTCGGCATTGCCGGGGATATAGACCGCCGCGCCTGCCGCGACCACATGGGCGCGCCCGTCGATCATCACGGTGCCGGAGCCCGAGAGACAGAAGTAGAATTCCGGCGGCTCATGGCGGTGCAGGTTCAGCATGCCGTGCGGAGGAAATTCGGCCACGCCCAGCACCAGGTCGTTCGACCGGGTGCGGTCGGACGAGATCAGGGTGCGCCAGGTCACGTTGCCGAAGACCGGATCGACGCCGCCCTCGGCGGGCAGGTCGGCAAGATTGCGCACAAAACCAGCAGCCGGGGCATCGTTCTGGTTGGCACTTTCCGGGGCAGTCTCTTTGACCAGAGCTTGAGCGGGCACTGCGCGATCCTTCCGTCCATTCATCATTCCGTCCGGCCGGTCTTGCGGCCTGGCTCCGGTATGACGGGTTTGAATGGCAAAGAGAAATGAGTAATATTGGCCATGATACCCAAGAATTTTTAGGGATACCCATGCAACGCCTGCCGAACCTGATCTGGCTGCGCAGCTTTGAGGCAGCGGCGCGGCTCTTGAACTTCACCGAAGCGGGCAAGGAGCTGGGGCTGACCCAGACCGCCGTCAGCCTGCATATCAAGGCGCTTGAGGAAACGCTGCAATGCCAGCTTTTCCGACGCAACCCGCGCCATCTGGCGCTGACCGACGTGGGCGAGGCCTATGCGATGTCGGTCCGGGCCGCGATCGGCGAGATGAACCTCGCCACCGTCAGCCTGTTCGGTCCGGCCACCACCCAGACCCTGACGGTCCGTGCGCCGATCTCGACCGTCTCGCTGTGGCTCGCGCCGCGCCTGCCTGCCTTCATGGCCGCCCATCCCGACATCAACCTCCGCCTCGTCTCGACCATCTGGGCCAGTTCGGCTGGCGAAGAGGATGTGGACATCGACATCAAGCTGGCCACCGCAGGCCAGATCGAGCCCGGCGCGGAACGGCTGTCGACCGAGACGGTCGTTCCGGTTGCGGATGCTGACGCGGGCGATCTGACCGGGCGGCCCGATCTGCTGCTGGCGGCGCCCTTGATCCGCATCCTCGGATATGAGGACAGCTGGGCCAACTATATCGCCAGCCTGGGCATCAGCGGACCAGCCAGGGGCAAGCGCCTGTCGGTCGACACGACGGCGGCGGCGCTGGCGCTTGCCGCGGCGGGTGGCGGGCGGGCAATGATCGTGACGCGCTTTGCCCGGCAGGCGATTGCATCCGGCGCCCGGATCAGGCTCGCGGGCGCGCCCATTCCCTTCGCCCAGGCGCATTTTCTGGCACAGGGCGCGCGCACGGCGCCGCGCAAGCCCGAGGCCGAGCTTTTTGCGGCCTGGCTGCGCGCGGCTTTCGACGAGGACCGGGACCTGCCCTGACCGCGCGCCCGCTCAGACCGCGCCGGAGGCGAAGGTTTCCAGACCCTCGATCTCGCGCTGCAGATCGGCGCGGCAGCGGGCGACGATGAAATCGGTGAAGGTGCGGATCTTGGGGTCGCGCAAGCGCCGGTGCTGGGTCAGGCACGAAAGCTGCACCGGTACGGGCGGCGTGGCGCGGGCGACGGGAACAAGCGCGCCGGACTTCAGATGCTCGGCGATCTCGAAGACCGGTTTCATGATGATCCCGCGCCCGTCGAGTGCCCATATCGTCAAGACATCGCCATCGTCGGTCTCGAACGGCCCGGTCACCTCGAACCGCCGCGGCCCCTCGGGCGTGACCAAAGTCCACTGAAATTCGCGGGCGCCCGGGAAGCGCAGGTTCAGGCAGTCATGGCGGTCGCGCACCAGGGCCTCGCCGCCTTCCGGCATCCCGCGCCGCTCGATGTAGGAGGGTGCCGCGCACAGGACGCGCGGGCAATCGGCCACCACGCGCAGTTTCAGCGTGCTGTCTTCGAGCGTCCCCATGTGGAAGGCCATGTCGAGCCCCTCGCCCACCACGTCGATCTTGCGGTCCGAGAGCCTGAGCCGCACGTCGATCTGGGGGTAATCGTCCTTGAAGGCCGGTACATGCGGCGCGATGAAGCGCCGCCCGACGCCCAAGGGCGCCGCGACGAAGATCGAGCCGCGCAGGTTGAGGGTCGAGGCCATGACCGCCGCTTCCGCATCGTCGATCGCCTCCAGCACCTTGCGGGCGCCGTCGTAGAAAAGCCGCCCGTTCTCGGTGGGCTGCAGACGCCGCGTCGTGCGGTTGAAGAGCCGCACGCCCAGATGTTTCTCCAGTTCCGCCACCCTGGCCGAGGCGACGGCGGGCGAAGTGCGCTGATCGCGCGCGGCGGCGGACATCGAGCCAAGCTCAAAGACGCGCACGAACATCTTGATATTGTTGACGTAAGACATTCCCGGCCCTCCCCGACCCGGCGCCCTGAGCGGGCTTGCGGCCAGATTATCAGAATATCTTTGAAAGTCATAAGGCATTAATCGCAATATGACGAAGATGACGGCCGCGCTAGGCTGAGGTCAACGGGAGGGACCATCATGTATGATTTCATCGTCCTCGGCGAATGGCTGGAATTCGCGGTCCGCTGGCTGCATGTCATCACGGCGATCGCCTGGATCGGCTCGTCCTTCTATTTCATCGCGCTCGACCTCGGGCTGCACCGCGACCGCAATCTGGCGTCCGGCGCGGACGGCGAGGAATGGCAGGTCCATGGCGGCGGCTTCTACCATATCCAGAAATACCTCGTGGCGCCCGACCGGATGCCCGGCGACCTCGTCTGGTTCAAATGGGAAAGCTACATGACCTGGATTTCCGGGTTCGCGCTTCTCTGCCTCGTCTATTACCTCGGCGCCGACCTTTATCTCGTGGACCCCGAAGTCCGCGAACTGACCACCTGGCAGGCGATCGGCATCTCGCTCGGCTCGCTCGCCTTCGGCTGGGTCGCCTATGACCAGATCTGCAAGTCGCGCTTCGGCGACGACAATACCCGCCTGATGATCGGTCTTTTCGTGATCCTTGTGGGGATGGCCTATTTCTACACTTCAGTTTTCTCCGGCCGCGCCGCGCTCCTGCATCTGGGCGCCTTCACCGCGACGATCATGTCCGGCAATGTCTTCTGGATCATCATCCCCAACCAGAAGGTCGTGGTCGCCGACCTGATCGCGGGCCGCACGCCGGACGCCAAATACGGCAAGATCGCCAAGCAGCGTTCGACCCACAACAATTACCTGACGCTGCCGGTCATCTTCATGATGCTGTCGAACCATTACCCGCTGGCCTTCGCGACCGAATGGAACTGGCTCATCGCGTCGCTCGTCTTCCTGATGGGCGTCACCATCCGGCACTGGTTCAACAGCCACCACGCGCGGAAAGGCAACCCGCACTGGACATGGCTGGCGACCGTGCTTCTCTTCCTCGCCATCGCCT
Organism: Frigidibacter sp. SD6-1; assembly: GCF_030143255.1. GTDB lineage: Bacteria > Pseudomonadota > Alphaproteobacteria > Rhodobacterales > Rhodobacteraceae > TMP-24. Next base: position 230,121 of record NZ_JARJNR010000004.1, on the reverse strand, counting down.
GGCTTTCGACCGCGCCTCTCTACAAGGCGGCGGAGGGCGAGGAACAGGGCGCCGTCGAGCTTACCCCTGAAGGCGCCCGCTACGCCGCCGCCGATGGGTTCACTGAGGCACAGGACATCATCCTCGGCCGCTGCTCCATGTGCCACGCCGCCGAGCCGGGCTTTGAGGGCATCCACTGGGCGCCCAAGGGCGTGATCCTCGAGACCCCCGAACAGATCGCCAATGAAGCCCGGCGCATCTACATCCAGTCGGGCGTGACCCACGCCATGCCGCCCGCCAATTCCTCGTTCATGGAGCCGGAAGAGCGGCAGAAGATCGTCGCCTGGATCAGGGCGGCACGCGGCTGACCCGGCGGCTCTTCGCGCTGGTGCCAGCGCTCATCGCCGACGGGCGCGGCTTCGCGTCGAGCGAAGCGTGGAAGCAGGTACCGGAAAGGCGCGATGAGCGCGCGACAGGGCGCGAAGAGCGGCTTAGCCGCGCCGGAACCGCCATTCCGTAACCTGCCGGACCTCCTCGCCCGGGCGCAGGACAATCGACGGAAATCCCGCCCGGTTCGGTGCATCCGGCCAGCCCTGCGCCTCGATGGCGATTCCCTCGTAAGGCCCGCACCCCGGCCGGGCAGCGCCGCGCCCGTCATAAAGCTGCAGGCCCGGTTCGGTCGTCGCCACCTCCAACGTCACGCCCTTGCGGCCGGTCAGCCACATCTCGGGCGTCAGGGCGCGGCGGGCGCGCGCGAGGGCGAAGCAATGGTCGATCGGCGGGTTTCCCGGAACCGGCGTCGCGCCGGAGCGGAAGTCGTAGGCGCCGCCCGCCACCGGCTCGACCTCGCCCGTCGCGCAATCCTCGGCATCGGTCAGGAGCCGTTCCTCCGCCGCGACGCGCAGGCGATGACCTTCCCATGTCGCGGTGCCGTCGAGGTTCCAGTAGCTGTGGTTCGTCGCGTTGAAGAAGGTCGGCCGGTCGGTCGTGGCAGTGATCGTCAGCCTGAGCGCGGCGCCCGTCACCTCGAAGCCTGCCTCGACATGGCGGTTTCCGGGGAACCCGCCCTCGCCATCAGCCAGGTCGAGCGCCAGGACGACATGGCGCGCATCGGCTTGCGCGATGGTCCAGACCTTGGCCTGCGTTCCGGCCGACCCAGAATGCAGGGTCATGCGGCCCGCGTGGTTCTTCTCGAAAGTCAGCTCCCGACCGTCCAACTGCGCCCGCGCGCCGGAAATCCGGTTGGCGACCGGCGCCACCAGCGACCCGTGATGGACCATCGGCCCTTCGTAATCCGCCAGCCGGTCCGACCCCAGAGTCAGGCTGTGCGGCACGCCCTTCAGCCACAGACCCTGCAGCACCGCGCCCCAGGTCAGGACAGTGGCCGTCAGCGCGCCCGACCGCAGGGTGACGGCATGGACGATCCGCCCGTCAGCCGTCTTCCCGAATTCCATGATCTCCGCGCCGCTCATCCTGTCCCCGCAACTCTGCCTGGCCAGATGGCCCGGCGCGGCGGCAGGCGTCAAGCGCCGGGCGCACCCTTCAGATAGGGGAACCAGTCGGCCCTGAGCCGCTGCCCCGGTTCCATTCCGTGCCCCGGGAAGGGCGGCGAGGTCCGGCCCGGCCGCTCGACGTAGAGCGCATCCCGCCCGACGAGCCTCAGCGAGAAGGCTCGGCGCCGCGTCGCGGCCTCGTTGCCGCGCGCCCCGTGCAGGGTCTGGTAGTCGAAGGCCACCGCATCGCCCGGCTCCATCTCCCATTCCATCACCTGCATCCCCTCGGCGTCAGGGTCGGGCACCGGCATGTAGGCGTCGGGGTCGGGGTAGAAGCTCGTGTCGGCCAGCCAGCGCTTGGGCAGCACCTCCTTTGGCCAAAGGTGCGAACCCGCGACGCAGCGCAGGGACGCCTCGCGCACCGGATCGACCGGCGACCAGAAGCTGACGGTCTGGCGGCCCTTCACGAAATAATAGGGCCCGTCCTGATGCCAGGGCGTGGGCTTCGAGGTCCCCGGCTCCTTCACCAGCACATGCTCGTGGAAAAGCTGGACGATATCCGACCCCATCAGGCGCGCGGCGACATCCGCGACTGCCGACTGGCGGATCACCTGCTCGAATTCCGGGATGCGCTGCCAGTTGCAATAGTCATCGAAGAACCGCCCTGCCTCGCCGGGTTTGAGGTTTTCCGCCGCATAGGGCCCGGGCTCGGCCATGTTGCGGGCGATTCCGGCCCGGATCTCCTCGACCCAGTCCTTCCACAGGCCCTTCACCAGCACGACCCCGTCGCGCCGATAGGCCTCGATCATCTCATCCGTCACCTGAACCATAGCGCCCTCCTTCGCTGTGCTTGCAGGATGGCGCGGCCCGCGCATAACTTCCAATAATATCGTCAAATGCCAGCAATGAACTGATGTTATCCATTACCCTCCGCCAGCTCGAATATGCCCTGGCCGTCGGCCGCACCGAAAGCATGACGCTCGCAGCCCGGACGCTCAATGTCTCGCAGCCCGCCCTTTCGGTCGCACTCGCGCAGCTCGAGGCGCAGATCGGCCAGCCCTTGTTCCTGCGCCGCTCGGGCGGGCCGATGCGCGCCACGCCCTATGGCCGGCGGTTCCTCGACGAGGCCGAGCGTATCCTTGCAAGCCTCACGCAGCTTGCCACCGGCAGGGCGGCACAGGACGCTCCGGTGATCCTTGGCTGTTTCGAAGACCTCGCGCCCATGGTCCTCGCCCCGCTGATCGCCGCCGCCCGCGCCCGCGACATCGGGCTGACACCGGTCGTGGCGGGTTTCGAAGGGCTGGCCGAGGGTCTTGCACAGGGGCGCATCGACCTTGCGCTGACCTACGACCTCGGCCTCGATGACAGCGTGGCGCGCGAAGAGGTCGCCCGCGTCCATCCCCATGCGATCCTTGCGCCCGACCACCCGCTAGCCGCCCGGCAGACGCTTACCCTGCACGACCTCGCCGACGAACCCCTGATCCTCGCCGACCAGGGCCTGTCGGTCAGCCACATGCGCGCCCTCTTCACCCGTGCGGGCCTTGCGCCCCGCATCGCCCGCCGCGCCGCCTCGCTCGACCTCATGCGCTCGTTCGCGGCGAACGGCCTTGGCGTCGGTCTCAGCTACAGCCGCCCCGCGCCCGATATCAGCTGCGATGGCCGTCCGCTTGCCATTCGCCCCGTCACCGGCACCGGTCGCGGGGAAGCCGTGGTCCTCGCCCGCCTCGCGGCACTGCCGCTCTCGCCCGCCGCAGAGGGTCTTTCTGCGCTGGTGCGCGGCCTGCCGATGGGGTCGTGAGGGAGCGTCGGATCAATAGCGCGTCGTCATCCGGTGGCCGCGCGCGAACGAGAGCCGCACATGGGTGATCGCCTGCCCCTGCCACCAGGTCGTGCGTTCGGCAGTAAAGACCGGCTCGCCCTCGCCATAGCCAAGCGCCGCGGCCACCTCCCCCGCCGCCGCCGTCGCGAGGAAGCTGATTTCTACCTCGGAAAAGGGCACCGCCCGGATCAGCCATTCGTTGGGTCCGATCGTCTCGAACCCTTCCGCCCCGGCCCCGGGCAGGGCGGCAAGGCTGATCCAGCGATCCTCGAACTGGTAGGGGGCGCCGTCCGCGCTGTGCAGGCAGGTCAGATGCACCACCCGCGTGCCAGGCGCCAGGCTGAGCCGTGCCGCGAGCCAGCCGGGCGCCGCCATGACCGCCCGGCCGATCAGCCGGTAGCCATAGGCCCGGCCCCCGGCCTCGATCTCGGCGCGGACAAGCGGTATCTCGAACCGCGCGGCGCGCAGCGGCGAGGGCCGGACCCGGGTTCCGGCCTTGCGCCGCCGCTCCAGCAGCCCCTCCTCCGTCAGCTCCCGCATCGCCCGGTTCACCGTGGCCCGCGCCACACCGAATTCCGTGGCCAGGTCCACCTCGCCCGGAACGAGCGCGCCCGGTGCCCAGAGCTGCGCCGTGATGCGGCGCAGAAGCTCCGCCTTCACGTCGCGAAAGGTCGTCTTCTCATCCCCCATGGACTGCGCCCGGCCTCCCGCCTATTTGTCTGACCATAACCAGCCCGAGGGTCCGCCTGCAATGCGTGTCATCACACCCGACCAATTCCTGACCCAGGCCTGGAAGAACGGCGGCGGCGTGACGCACGAGATCGCCCGCGAGGATCGGGACGGCCGCCTTCTCTGGCGCCTCTCGATCGCCGAGGTCGCCTCGGACGGCCCTTTCTCGGCCTTCCCCGGCCTCACGCGCATCCTCACGGTGATCGAGGGCGCGGGGCTCCACCTCCACACAGCCGGGGGACGGCTCGACGCGCTGCCCCTCACGCCCGTCCTGTTCTCGGGCGACACGCCCGTTGACAGCCGCCTGATCGGCGGGCCGGTCCGCGATTTCAACCTGATCTGGGACGCCGGCCGCCTCGACGCCTCGGTCAGGCTGCTCGACGGCGCGCTGCCCGACTGCATGCCCGCCCCCGGCCGCAGCCATGCGCTCCTCGCCCTGAGCGCGCTGGAAACCCCGGCGGTTCCGGCCCGCGCCATTGCGCTGTTCGATCGCCTCGACGCCGGTCCGGCGCCGGGCTTTCGCGGCCTGCTCGTAACGCTCGACCAGCGTCTCTGATCCACTTTCTGTCGCGAAATACTCCGGGGGAGTCCCGGGCCCCGGCCCGGGACGGGGGCAGCGCCCCCTACCCGGCCAGAAGCCCCGCAACCGCCGCCCGATAGCCCGCGACGACCGCGTCGCGCGCCAGATGGCGGCCCGAGCGCACCTGATGGCGCCCGGCGGACCAGAGGTCGGTCACCACATTGTCCGGCGCGGCAAAGACGAGCCCGTCGAGCAGCTGATCGCCCGAAAGCCCGCAGAGCGCCGGATGATCGCCGTCCAGAGCCACCAGATCGGCAAGCCTGCCCGCCTCGATCCGCCCCGCATCGCGCCCCAGCGCCTGCGCTCCACCCGTCGCGGCACCGCGATAGAGGAAGGCACCGACCGAGCCCTCGCCCGGCACCAGAACATTGCGGCTCAAGTCCCTGAGCCTTTGGGAATATTCCAGTGTCCGAAGTTCCTCGACCATCGAGATACGGACATTCGAATCCGACCCCACCCCGAACGCTCCCCCTGCCGCGATCCAGCCTGGCCCGTTGAACGGCCCGTCACCCAGATTGGCCTCGGTGACCGGACACAACCCCGCGACCGCCCCTGACCGGGCCAGCCCCGCGGTTTCCGCCGCCGTCATGTGGGTCGCGTGTATCGGGCACCAGCGCCCGTCCACCGGCGCATTGGCCAGCAGCCAGTCCACGGGGCGGGCACCGAGCCAGACGGAGATATCCTCGACCTCCTTCGGCTGCTCGGCGATGTGGATATGGACAGGTCCGCCCGCCGCCAGCGGCAGCGCCGCCGCCAGATCCGCCGGGCAGGTGGCGCGCAGCGAATGCGGCGCGATACCGACGACCGTATCGGCTTTCATCCCCGCCGCATGCCCGCGCACTGCTTCAAGAAGGTGCGCAAAGCCCTCGACATCATTGCCAAACCTGAGCTGCCCGCCCGCCAGCGGCGCCTTGCCCGCGCCGCCATAAGTATACAGCACCGGCAGATGCGTCAGGCCGATCCCGGTCTCGGCCGCCGCGGCCATGATCCGCGCCGACATCTCGGCCCGGTCGGCATAGGCCGCCCCGCCCGGCTGGTGATGGACATAATGGAACTCGCCGACCGAGGCGAAGCCCGCTTCCTGCATCTCGACATAGACCATCGCGGCGATGGCCTGCATCTGCTCGGGCATCAGCCGGTCGAGGAAGCGGTACATGATCTCGCGCCAGGTCCAGAAGCTTTCGCGGCCCCTGGCCCGCACCTCGGTCCGCCCCGCCATCGCCCGCTGGAAAGCATGCGAATGCAGGTTGGCAAGCGCGGGCAACAAGACGTCGACCCGCGTGTCGCCCGGCCCTGCAGCGCCCCCCACCTGAACAGACGCGATCCGCCCGCCATCGCAGGTCACGCGGACATCCTCCGCCCATCCCGAAGGCAGAAGGGCACGGCGGGCGAAGATCATGGCGGGCTCCATTATGTCTAGACATATTCTCTATAACCGACTAGAACCCGCTCAGGCAACCGGAATCGCAGCCCATGACCTCTGCCCCCCTTCTCTACGTCAATTGCCGCGCCGCGACGCTTGCGGGCGAGGCACCCTACGGCCTGATCGAAGATGCGGCGATCCTTGTGGAACAGGGCCTGATCCGCTGGATCGGCCCCCGCACCAAGGCGCCGAAGGCTGCGGAACGCGACCTTGGCGGCCGGCTCGTGACACCCGCCCTCATCGACTGCCACACCCATATCGTCCACGGCGGCCACCGCGCCGCCGAATTCGAACTGCGGCTGAAGGGCGCGAGCTATGAAGAGATCGCCCGTGCAGGCGGAGGCATCATCTCGACCGTCGCCGCCACTCGTGCCGCGTCAGTCGAAGACCTTGTCGCCTCGGCCCTGCCCCGGCTCGATGCGCTGATCGCCGAAGGCGTGTCGTGCGTCGAGGTGAAATCGGGTTATGGGCTCGATATCGACACCGAGCTTCGCATGCTGCGCGCCGCGCGCGCGCTTGCCGCGCTGAGACCCGTGACGATCCGCACCACGTTCCTCGGCGCCCATGCGGTGCCGCCGGAATACAAGGGCCGCCCCGACGCCTATATCGACGACCTCTGCCTGCCCGCGCTGCGCGCCGCCCATGCGGACGGCCTGGCCGATGCGGTCGACGGGTTCTGCGAAGGGATCGCCTTCAGCCCGGACCAGATCGCCCGTGTCTTCGACGAGGCAAAGCGCCTTGGCCTGCCGGTGAAGCTGCACGCCGAACAGCTGTCGAACCTTGGCGGAGCCGCGCTCGCTGCCGGTTACGGGGCACTTTCCGCCGACCATCTGGAATATCTCGATGAAGCGGGCGTGAAGGCCATGGCCGCCGCCGGAACCGTCGCGGTGATCCTGCCCGGCGCCTTCTATGCGATCCGCGAGACGAAAGAGCCGCCCGTCGCCCTTCTGCGCCAGCATGGCGTGCCCATGGCCGTCGCGACCGACATGAACCCCGGGTCGTCGCCAATGGGATCGCTGCTTCTGGCGATGAACATGGCCTGCACGCTTTTCCGCCTGACGCCCGAGGAAGCCTTGCGCGGCGCCACCCAACACGCCGCCCGCGCCCTTGGCCTGAGCGACCGTGGCACGCTGGTGCCCGGACTGCGCGCCGACCTGGCGGTCTGGAACGCCGATCATCCGGCAGAGCTCGCCTACCGGATAGGGTTCAACCCGCTTCACCAACGCATTTTCGGAGCCACCTCGTGACCCTGACCCTCACCCCCGGCGCCGTCACGCTGAACGACCTCGCCCGCATCTGGTTCGAGGACGAACCGGTCCGCCTTGACCGCAGCGCCAGACCAGCCGTCGACCGGGCTGCCGCGGCGATCCGCGCCGCCGCCGAAGGCAATGTGCCGGTCTATGGCGTCAACACCGGCTTCGGCAAGCTCGCCTCGGTGAGGGTCGCGCCCAAGGACACGGCGACGCTGCAAAGGAACCTGATCCTGTCGCACTGCTGCGGCGTGGGCGAGCCGGTCAGCCGCCGTCATGCCCGCCTGATGATGGCGCTGAAACTCCTCTCCCTCGGCCGCGGCGCCTCGGGCGTGCGGTGGGAGCTGATCGAACTTCTTGAAAACATGCTGGAAAAGGGCGTCACGCCGGTCATTCCAGCGCAAGGCTCGGTCGGCGCCAGCGGCGACCTCGCCCCCCTTGCCCACATGACCGCCGTGCTCATCGGTCATGGCGAGGCAGAGTATCAAGGCCAGACGCTGCCCGGCTCGGAAGCGCTCGCCAAAGCGGGCCTGAAACCCATCCCGCTTGGCCCCAAGGAAGGGCTTGCCTTCATCAACGGCACACAGTTTTCCACCGCCTTCGCGCTCGCGGGTCTGTTCGACGCCTGGCGGGCGGCGCAGGGGGCGCTGGTCACGTCGGCGCTTTCGACCGACGCGATCATGGGGTCGACCGCACCCCTGCAACCGGAAATCCATTCGCTGCGCGGTCACGTCGGCCAGATCGAGGCCGCAGGCTTCCTACGCTCCTGCCTCGACGGCTCGGTCATCCGCGAAAGCCACCGCGAGGGCGACACGCGCGTGCAGGACCCCTATTGCATCCGCTGCCAGCCGCAGGTGACGGGCGCGGCGATGGACGTCCTGCGCATGGCAGCGCGGACGCTTGAAATCGAGGCGAATGCCGCCACCGACAATCCCCTCGTCCTGACCGAAGCGGGGATCATCGTCTCGGGCGGCAACTTCCACGCCGAGCCGGTGGGCTTCGCGGCCGACATGATCGCGCTTGCGCTGGCCGAGATCGGCGCCATTGCCCAGCGCCGCGTGGCGCTGATGGTCGATCCGGTCCTGTCGTTCGATCTGCCCGCCTTCCTGACCCCGAACCCCGGCCTCAATTCCGGCTACATGATCGCCGAGGTCACGACGGCGGCCTTGATGAGCGAGAACAAGCATCTCGCCAACCCGACCGTCACCGATTCCACCCCCACCTCGGCCAATCAGGAGGATCACGTCTCGATGGCCGCCCACGGCGCGCGCCGCCTCGGCAGGATGGTCGAGAACCTCGACCGCATTCTCGGTGTCGAGCTTCTCTGCGCCGCGCAGGGTATCGAGTTCCGTGCGCCGCTGGTCACGTCTGGCCCGCTCCAGAATGTGCTGAAACGGCTCAGACAAGAGGTGGCCACCCTCGGCGAAGACCGCTACCTCGCCCCCGACCTCGAACAGGCCGCGCGGCTTATCGGCTCGGGCGAGATCGCGCGGGCGACCGGGCTGGCGCTGCCGGAGCTTTCCGCATGACGCCCTTCACCGTCACCGAAGGCGACAGCCCCGTCATCCTCGGGATGCCACACGGCGGCACATGGTTGCCGGACGATCTGGCCGCGCGGCTGAATGACAACGGCCGGAAACTGGCCGACACCGATTGGCACATCGACCGGCTGTACGATGGTCTTTTGCCCGGGGTGACGGTGGTCGCCGCCACTTTCCACCGCTACGCCATCGACGCGAACCGCGATCCGTCCGGGGTTTCGCTTTATCCCGGCCAGAACACGACCGAGCTTTGCCCGACCACCGACTTTGACGGGCTGCCCATCTGGTCCGAGGGTCAGGCGCCCTCGGAGGCGGAAATCCTCGAGCGGCGCGAGGCTTTCCACACGCCCTACCACCTCGCCCTTCAATATCAGATCGACCGCGTAAGGGCCCTCCACGGTGCCGCGATCCTGTGGGATTGCCATTCGATCCGCTCGGTCATCCCCTTCCTGTTCGAAGGCACGCTGCCGCATTTCAATATCGGCACGAACGAGGGCACGACCTGCGCGCCCTTGATCGAAACCGCCACCCGCGCGCCCTGCATGGGCGCGACCGACTTTGAAACAGTGGTGAACGGCCGCTTCAAGGGCGGCTGGACCACCCGCCACTACGGCCGCCCCGAAGCGAAAATCCATGCGATCCAGATGGAGATTGCCCAGCGCGCCTATCTGTCCGCCGAAGGCGCGCCATGGTCCTTTGACGCCGCAATCGCCGAAGCGCCCCGCCGGGTTCTCGCAACGGCCCTCACCACCCTTGACCGCCTCGCCCGCTCGGGCGCCCTCTCCTGAAGGAGTCCCAAATGCTCGACCTCGACCGCAAGAACAGCCGCGACATCTACCCGCCGACCGGCCCCGACCGCACCGCCAAAAGCTGGCAGACCGAGGCCGCGATGCGGATGCTGATGAACAACCTGCATCCCGACGTTGCCGAAAACCCGCATGAGCTGGTGGTCTATGGCGGCATCGGGCGCGCGGCGCGCAGCTGGGGCGACTTCGACCGGATCGTGGCGACCTTGAAGGACCTTGAAAGCGACGAAACCCTCGTCGTCCAGTCCGGCCGCCCGGTGGCCGTGGTCAAGACCCATGCGGACGCCCCCCGCGTGCTGATCGCCAATTCGAACCTCGTGCCGCACTGGGCCAACTGGGACCATTTCAACGAATTGGATAAGAAGGGCCTGATGATGTACGGCCAGATGACCGCCGGGTCCTGGATCTACATCGGCACCCAAGGCATCGTGCAGGGCACCTACGAGACATTCGCAGAAGCGGGCCGCCAGCATTACGGCGGCAATCTCAGGGGCAAATGGATTCTCACGGGCGGTCTTGGCGGCATGGGCGGCGCCCAGCCCTTGGCCGCCGTCATGGCCGGCGCCTGCTGCCTCGCCGTCGAATGCGACGAGACGCGCGCCGACTTCCGCATCCGCACCCGCTATTGCGACGCCAAGGCCCATACGCTGGACGAGGCGCTGGCGCTCATCGACCAATGGACCAAGGCGGGCGAGGCCAAGTCCGTGGCCCTCATCGGCAATGCCGCCGATGTCTTCCCCGAGCTTGTCCGGCGGATGAAGGCGGGCGGCCCCCGCCCCGACATCGTCACCGACCAGACCTCGGCCCACGACCCCGTCCACGGTTACCTGCCGCAGGGCTGGACCGTCGCCGAATGGCGCGCCAAGCAGGAAAGCGATCCGAAAGCGGTCGAAAAGGCCGCCCGCGCCTCGATGAAGGTGCATGTCGCGGCGATGGTCGATTTCTGGAACGCAGGCGTGCCGACGCTGGATTACGGCAACAACATCCGCCAGGTGGCGAAGGACGAGGGGCTGGAAAATGCCTTCGCCTTCCCGGGCTTCGTGCCCGCCTACATCCGCCCCCTCTTCTGCAAGGGCATCGGCCCCTTCCGCTGGTGCGCGCTCTCGGGCGACCCGGAGGATATCTACAAGACCGACGCGGCGATGAAGAAGCTCTTCCCCGAGAACCAGCACCTGCACCGCTGGCTCGACATGGCGCGGGACCGCATCGCCTTCCAGGGCCTGCCCGCCCGCATCTGCTGGATCGGCCTGGGCGACCGCCACCGCGCGGGGCTGATGTTCAACGAGATGGTGGCGAAGGGCGAGTTGACAGCCCCGGTCGTCATCGGCCGCGACCATCTGGACTCGGGTTCGGTCGCCTCGCCCAACCGCGAGACCGAGGCGATGAAGGACGGGTCCGACGCCGTCTCCGACTGGCCGCTTCTGAATGCGCTGGTGAACACCGCCTCGGGCGCAACCTGGGTTTCGCTGCACCACGGCGGCGGGGTCGGCATGGGGTTCAGCCAGCATTCCGGCGTCGTCATCGTCGCCGACGGCACACCGGAAGCGGCCAAGCGCCTTGAACGTGTCCTGTGGAACGACCCCGCCTCCGGCGTCTGGCGCCATGCGGATGCAGGCTACGACATCGCGATCAGACATGCCCGCGACATGGGGCTGAGGCTGCCGACGATCCTCGGGAACTGAGCAGGCTGCGACTGGTCCGCCCCCCCCAGGATCATCACCTCCCACCAGTCGGGCTGGAGGAACATCCCCAGCCTCGGGTCGTAGTAGCGGGCGTTGAGGTACTGGAGCCCCGCGTCGGCGTCGTAGCGCTCGCCGATATAGCCGCGGCTCTCGTTGAGGAGGGCGGTGTAGGTCTGTTCCTGCTCTTCGCCATAGGGGCGGTAGAGGGCGGTTTCGGAGCGGGCGCCGGCCGCGTCGGTGACCGCGCGGACCGAGCCGAGGCCGTCCAAGTGCCGGACCGACAGCACCGAGACCGAGGTGCCGTTATAGAGCCGCCGGACGAGGCGCAGGCCGGGGCGGGCATGATCTCCATCAGCTCAACGCGCGTAGCCGCCCGTCTTTCTCGGGCCGGATCAAGGGGGCGGCATCCGTCCCGCCGCCGTCCCAACAGGTAAGTCGGCCAATGCGACACCGCCCGTTCATTTTCCAGCCTCGATAAAGCGCGAGAGGACGTAGGAAGAAGCGCCTGTACATAAGCCAACAAGAAGAGCGAGCTTCCAAGTTTCCACGACGAATGGCCGGAAGACCAGATATGCTACGACTGCCACGACCAGACATGCGATGCTGACTGCCAGTTTCTTCATTGTCTTGACACCAAGCGATATTTCACCAGCTGCCGGTGGAATGGAATGTACCTTGTCAGGGTGCCGTCCAGTCAGGAACATCCGGTCCTTCACCAACCGATATGCACCCATTCATCCCAAAAACGCCCGCAGCTGCCAACCCTCCGCGTGCAGCCGCCACAACTGCCGTCGGTCCCGAAACATATACACCTGCCGCCGCTAGCCCCGCTGCCAGAAGAGCTTTCTCAGAGGTGGAGAGCGGCCGCGTCCCTGGCGGGCAAGGATTGGGGCCAGATGGCGCGAGCACCGAGGGCGAACTGGCCGGGGTAGCTGACGCAGCTACAGTGCTCCTCCCGGGCACATCACGATCTCGATTGTCCGGCCCCGGCCCGGATTGCGGACCAGAACCGCCTTGCCCGCCACCCGCCGTACCGCCACCATTCCGTTCCTTGTATTTCGGATCGTTGGAGACGTGCCTCCGATCACCTTTTGGTCCAGTGAGTTTTCCATCGGCCTGTTCTTCGAGCCAATGCCCGCTCGGGTCGCGGCCATTGACAGGATCATTGAAGCTGTAGGCGTAGCGATTGGTCCCCACACCGCGGCGAGTGGGTCGCCACCAGTCCGGCTGGAGGAACATCCCCAGCCTCGGGTCGTAGTAGCGGGCGTTGAGGTACTGGAGCCCCGCGTCGGCGTCGTAGCGCTCGCCGATATAGCCGCGGGTCTCGTTGAGGAGGGCGGTGAAGGTCTGTTCCTGCTGCTCGCCATAGGGGCGGTAGAGGGCGGTTTCAGACCGGAGGCCCGGCGCGTTGGTGACGGCGCGGACCGAGCCGAGGCCGTCATAATGCAGGACCGAGAGCACCGAGACCGGGTTGCCGTTCTCAGGGCGAAGCGCCCGGCAGCGCCCCGTCTACTTCGCGAAGTCCGACGCCGAATGGCGTTCGGGCAATTGCATGTCCGCCTCGCCCCAGTTGCGGTTGACCATGCGGCCGCGCTTGACGGCGGGGCGGGTGTCGATCGCTTCGGCCCAGCGCATCACATGTTTGTAGGAGGCCGTGTCGAGGAAAGTCGAGGCATCGCCATAGGCCCGGCCAAGCGCCAGATTGCCATACCAGGGCCAGATCGCCATGTCGGCAATGGAATAATCGTCACCGGCGATGAAGGGCCGTTCCGCCAGCTGGCGGTCAAGAACGTCATACTGGCGCTTCACCTCCATCGCATAGCGGTTTATCGGATATTCGTATTTTTCAGGCGCATAGACGTAGAAATGCCCGAACCCGCCGCCGAGGAAAGGCGCGCTGCCCATCTGCCAGAAGAGCCAGTTCATCACCTCGGTCCGCGCCGGGCCGTCCTTGGGCAAGAAGGCACCGAACTTTTCGGCGAGATGGACGAGGATCGAGCCGCTTTCGAAGATGCGGCGCGGCGTCTCGCCGGAGCGGTCGAGAAGGGCCGGGATCTTCGAATTGGGATTGACCTCGACGAAGCCCGAACCGAACTGGTCGCCCTTGCCGATGTCGATCAGCCAGGCGTCATATTCGGCGCCCTTGTGGCCCGCTTCCAGAAGCTCTTCGAGCATCACGGTCACCTTCACGCCATTGGGCGTCGCGAGCGAATAGAGCTGCAGCGCATGGGAGCCGACCGGCAGGTCGCGGTCATGTGTCGGTCCGGCAACGGGCCGGTTGGTCGAGGCGAAGCTGCCGCCGGAGGGCTGTTCCCATGTCCAGACTTTGGGGGGCTGATAGGTCATCGCGGGCTCCATCGCTGATCTTTCCTTTCCAGATTAGGCACCAAGGCGTCCGTCGCAACCGGGCGGCGCCACACAGGTGGATGTGCAGCCCTGCTCAGACGTCCTGACGGCTGAGCCAGTCCATGACCGCCGGGCGCAGATTGTCGGCGCCGCTGGCCCGTGCCCGCTCCATCACCGCCTTCAGCGCGCCAAGATCGACGCGGCGGATCAGATGCTTGACCGGCCCGATCGAGGCGGGCCGCATCGAGAGCATGCGGAACCCTATCGCGGCAAGGCAGAGCGCCTCGACCGGACGCCCGGCATCCTCGCCGCAGAACGACAGCGGCGTTCCGGTCCGGTCGCAGCGCGCAACGATCTTTTCAAGGAAGGTCACGAAGCTCGCATTCAGCATGTCGTAGCGCTTCCTCACCCGTTCGTTCTCGCGGTCGGCGGCGAAGAAGAACTGCTTGAGGTCATTGCCGCCGATCGAGATGAAATCGGCCATTTCGAAGAAGGCGTCCGGCGCGAAGGCAAGCGAGGGGGTTTCCAGCATCGCCCCCACTTCGAGGATCGAGGGCAGCTTGTGGCCAAGGCTGCGCTCGTTCTCGATCTCGTCGATCAACATCGTCCGCGCTTCGGTGAATTCCGACATTTCGGCCACGAAGGGGAACATTACCGTCAGGGGCCGCCCTGCGGCCGCGCGGATCAGCGCCTGAAGCTGCATGCGCATCACGCCCGGCTTGTCGAGCCCGACGCGGATCGCGCGCCAGCCCATCGCCGGGTTCGGCTCCTCGACCCGTTTCATGTAGGGCAGGACCTTGTCGGACCCGATATCGAGCGTGCGGAAGACCACGCGCTTGCCGTGCGCTGCCTCCATCACCCGGGCATAGAGCGCGGCAAGCTCGCCGCGCTTGGGGACATGGCTACGGATCAGGAACTGCAGTTCCGTGCGGAAGAGGCCGACACCTTCGGCGCCGGACCCGGCGAGCGAGGGCAGGTCGGCCATCAGGCCCGCGTTCATGTGCAGCGCGATCGTCGTGCCCGCCTTGTCGGTCGCGGGCTGGTCGCGCAGGCTCGCATAGCGGCTTTGCGCCGCCGCCTGCATGGCGATCTTCTCGCGGAAATGGCGGGCGACGGTTTCGTCGGGCCTGAGATGCACCATGCCCTGATCGCCATCGACAAGGATATGGTCGCCGTTCAGCGCCTCGGTCGTGATCTTTTCGGCATGGATCACCAGCGGGATCGCCAGCGCGCGCGCCACGACCGCCGCATGGCTGCCGACCGACCCTTCCTCCAAGACCACGCCCTTCAGCTTGCGGCCATAATCCAGAAGCTCAGCCGGGCCGATATTGCGCGCGACGAGGATCGGATTGTCCGGCATCTCGGCGCCGGTATCCTGCCCCTGCCCGGTCAGGATGCGCAGAAGCCGGTTCGAGAGATCGTCAAGATCGTGCAGCCGGTCGCGCAGATAGGGGTCGGGCACGGTTTCCAGCCGCGCGCGCGCCTGGGACTGTTCCTTCTCGACCGCCGCCTCGGCCGACAGGCCGCGCGCGATATCCTCCTCCATCCGCCGCATCCAGCCGCGGGAATTGGCGAACATCCGGTAGGCTTCGAGGATCTGGTTCTGCTCGGCATCACCATTGTCGGAGGTGGTGATCATCGCATCGACCGACAGGCGCAGATCGGCGACCGCCTTGTTCAGCCGCTCCATTTCCTTGACCGGATCGTCGCCCACCGGATTGATGATGACGACGCGCGGCTCATGCAGCCAGACCCGACCCTCTGCCGCGCCTTCCTGCCCCGTCCCGCCCCGGAACATCACCGCATGCTTGTGGGGCGCCGCCAGCGCGTCGCCCTCGCCGATGAAGGCGCCAAGCTCGCTCATCTCGGCCACCACCATGGCCACGACCTCGAGCGCATAGATCTCGTCGTCGGAATAGCTGCGCGCCTCTTTCGACTGGACGACCAGCACGCCGAGCTTCTCGCCCAGCCGCTGGATCGGCACGCCGAGGAAGGAGGAATAGATCTCCTCCCCCGTCTCGGGCATGTAGCGGAAGCCCTTTTCGGCAGGCGCATTGGCGGTATTCACCGGCGACGAGGTCTTGGCCACCCGTCCGACAAGACCCTCGCCCAGCTTCATCCGGGTCTTGTGGACGGATTCGCGCTTCAGCCCTTCGGTCGCGCACAGTTCCAGCGTCTCGTCGTCGCGGAAGAGATAGACCGAACAGACCTCGGTGCCCATCGAGGAGGCAATAAGCCGCACGATCCGGTCCAGCCGTTCCTGACCGGCGCCGGGTTCGGCCAGCGTGTCGCGCAGGCGCCGGAGCAGCCTGCGACTGTCGCTTTCGGTACGTTCGGTCATGATCAGTCCCGTCTGCCTCGCCTCCTCTATAGGCGATGCGTTTCGCAAAAGGGAGTGGGAAGGCGGCCACTTTCGGGCGGATTTTTGCAGTCTGCCTGCGGCGCGGGCGGTTTTTCGGCCCCTATGTCCGTGCGGGGTCAGCCCGGAAATCGCGCCGCTTGCCCTTTCCGCGCGCCTGCCGGATTGCTACAGCTAGCCGGTCAGCGATGGAGGAAGAGATGCGCCGCAAGCTAGCCGCCGGAAACTGGAAGATGAACGGCACCCGCGCGAGCCTTGCCGAGATCGGCCGGATCGCCGCCGACCATGGCGGGGCGGCCTGCGAGATCATGATCTGCCCGCCCGCAACGCTGATCGCCGCCGCCGTAACAGCCGCAGGCGATGCGCCGGTGCGGATCGGCGGGCAGGATTGCCATGCGCGGGCCTCCGGCGCCCATACCGGCGACATCGCGGCGGCGCAGTTGGCCGATGCCGGCGCGAGCCATGTGATCCTCGGCCATTCCGAACGCCGCGCCGATCATGGCGAGAGCGACGCCGATGTGGCCGCCAAGGTGCTTGCCGCCTGGTCTGCGGGTCTCGTGGCCGTGGTCTGCCTGGGCGAGACGGAGGCGGAGCGCGACCGGGGCGAGACGCTTGCGGTGATCGGCCGCCAACTGGCCGGATCGGTGCCCGAGGGAGCGACGACGGCCAATCTCGTCGTCGCCTACGAACCGGTCTGGGCGATCGGCACCGGTCGGACGCCGACGCTGGACCAGATCGCCGAGGTCCATGATTTCCTCAGGGCCGGACTGACGTCGCGACTGGGGCCCGCTGCGGACGGCGTGCGGCTCCTCTATGGCGGATCGGTCAAGCCCTCGAATGCCAGCGAGATTTTCGCCGTCTCCAATGTCGATGGCGCGCTTGTCGGGGGGGCGAGCCTGAAGGCCGAAGATTTCGGCCAGATCATCGCGGCACTGTCGGCGGCCTGACCCATGACACTGGTGCGATCGAGCCCCGAACGCGGTCAGGGTGTGCTCGGCGCCAATCTCCTGTGCATGGGCTCGATGATGGTCTGGGCGGCGGGGCTGCCTGCGGCCGACGTGCTTATCCCGCTCCTGCCGCCGCTCGCACTCGCGGCTGCGCGCATGGCGCTGGCGACCGCCGTCCTTCTGCCGATCTGGCTCATACTGGAACCCAGGGCGGCGCTCGGCGCCAACTGGCTGATGGGCCTCCTTGTCGGCGGGCTCCTCGGTTTCGGCGCCGCCTGCCTCGTCATAGGCCAGGGCATGACGAGCGCGGTGACGGTCGCCATCATCTCGACCACAATGCCGATCGTCGGCGCGCTGATCGAGGCGGTGCTGGACCGCCGCCGCCCCTCGGGCGCGCTTCTGGCCGGGATCGCGCTCAGCCTGACGGGGGGCTATGTGGCGCTCGACCCTGCGGCGGGCGGCCCCGACTTCGGCCTCGGCGCGCTCGTCATGCTCGCATCCCTCGTCGTCTATGCGCTGGCCTCGCGCCTCACCGTCAGCGCCTTTCCCGCGCTCACGCCGCTCGGGCGCACCACGATCACCCTGACGACCGCGGCGATGGTCACGGCGCTCGCCGCCAGCATCTTCGGCGCCGAACCCGCCCAATGGTCGCACCTCGACGCCCATGCCTGGGGCGCGCTCGCCGTCTTCGCGGTGGGCGGGCTCGCGCTCAGCCAGCTTCTGTGGATCCTCGGCCTCGGGCGGCTCGGGCTCGCGCAATCCTCGCTCCACCTCAATGCCACGCCCTTCTACGTGATGCTCATCCTCTTCGCGCTTGGCGGCAGCTGGGTCTGGCGCGAGGCGGCAGGGGCGGCGATCGTCGGCCTTGGCGTGCTTGTCGCGCAGAATATCCTGACCTTCCGGAAGACCTGACATGCAGAGCCTCTCCCAGTCCCCGACCGATCCCGCCTTCGTGCAGGACCCCTACCCTTTCTACGAACGCGCCCGCGCGACGGGGCCGCTCTTTCACTGGGACGATTACGGGATGATCTGCACCACTTCGGCCGCCGTCACCGGCGCGATCTTCCGCGACCGGCGCTTCGGCCGCGAGGTGCCGCCCGAGAAGAGCCGCCCGATCCCCGCGCATCTGAAGCCCTTCTATGCGGTCGAGGCCCATTCGATGCTGGAACTGGAGCCGCCACACCACACCCGCCTGCGCGGCCTTGTGCTGCGCGCCTTCACCTCGCGCCGGATCGCTGCGCTCGGGCCGGAAATCGCCGAGGTCACCCATTCACTGATCGACCGTTTCCCCTCGGGCGAGTTCGATCTTCTCAAGGCCTTCGCCACCCACCTGCCCGTCATCATCATCTGCCGCCTTCTTGGCGTGCCGGAGGAACGGGGCGACGACCTGCTCGCCTGGTCGAACGCGATGGTCGGCATGTACCAGGCCCGCCGCACCCGCAAGACCGAGGAGGCGGCGGTGGCGGCGACCGAAGCCTTCGTCGCCTTCATGCGCGCTTATGTCGAGGAGCGCCGCCACCGGCCCGCCGACGATCTGATCACCAGCCTCATCGCCGCCGAGATGGAGGGCGAGAAGCTCTCGACCGACGAGCTGATCACCACCTGCATCCTGCTCCTGAACGCGGGCCACGAGGCGACGGTCCATACGCTCGGCAATGGCGTCATGGCCTTGCTGGAAAACGGTTTTGGCGCAAACGTGCTGGGAAGCGACAGCGTGGAAGCGACGGTCGAGGAAATCCTCCGCCACGACCCGCCGCTCCATATGTTCACCCGGCACGCCTATGAAGATATCGAAATCGGCGGCCATCTCTTCCGCCGGGGCGACGAGGTAGGCCTTCTTCTCGGCGCGGCCAACCGCGACCCCAATGTCTGGGACGATCCTCAGCGCTTTGACCCCTCGCGCCCGGTGAAACCAAACCATGCGTTCGGCGCGGGCCTCCATTTCTGCGTCGGCGCCCCGCTTGCACGCCTCGAACTGCAGATCGCGCTGCCGATCCTCTTCGACCGCTGCCCGAGCCTGCGCCTGACCGCGCCGCCGCGCTACGCAAACCTCTATCACTTCCACGGCCTCGACAGGCTCATGGTCCAGCCCTGATCCCTTTCATCTTGGCTGAAATACCTCGGGGGGTCCGGGGGGCAGCGCCCCCCGGCGGGTCGGCCCCGAAGGGGCCGAAATAGCCGCTCACAAGGGCAGCAACGTCGTCGACTTGATCTCTTCCATGCTCAGAAGCGCGGTGACATTGTAGATCTTCACCTCGGAAATCAGCGCCTGGTAGAACGTGTCATAGGCCCGCGCATTCCTGACCCGCACCTTCAGGATATAGTCGATATCGCCCGCCAGCCGGTGCGCCTCCAGCACCTCCGGCCGTTCCTTGAGCGTCTTGAGGAACTTCTTCTGCCATTCCGCCTCATGTTCCGATGTGCGGATCAGGACGAAGAAACAGGCCTCCAGCCCCAAAGCCTCCGGGTCGAGAATCGCGGTCTGGCGGCCGATCACGCCCGCCTCCTTCATCTTGCGGATCCGGTTCCAAACGGGCGTCTTCGAGGAGCCCACCTTGCGGGCGATCTCATCCAGCGACTGGCTCGCATCCTCCTGCAGTTCGGCAAGGATTTTCCGGTCGACCTCATCCAGACGGACTGACATTCGCTTTTCCTGCGCTTTCCGAAACACGGGTTCCTTCGGGGCGTTGATACGAAACGAATGTCCTTATCTGCAAGGGGTATCTGGCGGAAATGTGGGAAAATTTCCTATATTGGGCGCGGAAATATCACAGTGGATTCCGCCATGGCCCGCGCCTTCACGCCGAAAGTCGTCACCGCCAACGCCCTTCTCGAAGGCGATGTCATCTATCTGACCGCCGACGACCGCTGGACCCGCGATCACCATGAGGCAGAGCTGATCGAGGATGAGGCCCATGCGCAGCTTCGGCTCCTCAAGGCCGAAGCGCAGCGGCTGACGGTGGTCGGCGCCTATCTGGCCGATGCCAGGCCCGGGCCGAACGGGCCGGAACCCGTGCATTTCCGCGAGGTTTTCCGCACCCGCGGCCCCTCGAATTATGCGCACGGCAAGCAGGAGACCTCTCATGTATAAGTACTCCGATTTCGACGAGGCCTTCGTGCGCACCCGCGCCGCCCAGTTCCGTGGCCAGGTGGAACGCCGGATTTCCGGCGCGCTGACCGAGGATGAGTTTCGGCCGCTGCGGCTGATGAACGGGCTTTATCTGCAGCTTCACGCCTACATGCTGCGCGTGGCCATTCCTTACGGCACGCTTTCCTCTGCCCAGATGCGCCAGCTGGCGCTGATCGCCGACCGCTGGGACAAGGGTTACGGCCATTTCACCACGCGCCAGAACATCCAGTACAACTGGCCGAAACTGCCTGACGTGCCCGACATGATCGACGCGCTGGCCGATGTGCAGATGCACGCGATCCAGACCTCGGGCAACACGATCCGCAATGTCACCGCCGACCATTTCGCGGGCGCCGCGGCCGACGAGATCGAGGACCCCCGCCCGATTGCCGAACTGATCCGCCAATGGTCGACCGACCATCCCGAATTCCAGTTCCTGCCGCGCAAGTTCAAGATCGGCGTGACCGGCAGCCCCAATGACCGCGCCGTGGTCAAGGCCCATGACATCGGGCTGCGCACCGTGCGCGGCGGATCGGGTCAGGTGGGCTACGAGGTGATCGTGGGCGGCGGCCTTGGCCGGACGCCGATGATCGGCCAGGTGATCCGTCCCTTCGTGAGGAAGGAAGACCTGCTGCCCTATCTCGAAGCCATCGTCTCGGTCTACAACCTCTGGGGCCGCCGCGACAACAAGTACAAGGCTCGGATCAAGATCACCGTCTTCGAGAACGGCATGGAAGCCTTCCGCGACGCGGTCGAGGAGCGCTACCGCGCAATCCGGCCCGAGTTCACCGGCATTGATCAGGTGCTGCTGAAGGAGATCGAGGCCGCCTTCGCGCCCCCGGCCTTCCGCAATACGCCGGAAGACAGCTTTGAAGCTGCCCGCGCGAGCGATCCGGTCTTCCGCGCCTGGACCGACACCAACCTCGCCGCCCACCGCGCGCCCGGCTATGCAATCGTCACCGTCTCGCTGAAAGCTCATGGCGCGACGCCGGGCGACGCGACATCGGCGCAGATGCGGCTGCTGGCGGACTTGGCCGAGACGTATGGCCATGGCGAACTTAGGATCAGTCACGAACAGAATGTCGTGCTGCCGCATGTTCATAAATCCGACCTGGCGGTGCTGCACGCGGCGTTGAAGACCGAAGGGCTGGCGACCGCGAACATTGGCCTCGTCTCGGACATCATCGCCTGCCCCGGGATGGATTATTGCGCGCTCGCCACCGCCCGCTCTATCCCGGTCGCGCAAGAGATCGCCAGCCATTTCAAGGCCCTCGGCCTTGAAGAGGAGATCGGCCAGCTGAAGATCAAGATCTCGGGCTGCATCAATGCCTGCGGGCATCACCATGTGGGCCATATCGGCATCCTCGGCCTCGACCGGGCGGGGGTGGAGAACTACCAGATCACCCTTGGCGGCGACGCGACCGAAAAGGCCGAGATCGGCGACAAGGTCGGCCCCGGCTTTGCCTATGATCAGGTGGTCCCCGCGATCGAGCGGCTTCTGCGCGCCTATCTCGACATCCGCGCCGACCGGTCCGAGAGTTTCATCGACACTTTCCGGCGCCTCGGGCCGGAGCCGTTCAAGGCCGCGCTCTATCCGGCCGAGGCGGAACGCGATGCCGCTTGACCTGACCGACCTTGACGCGCGGGTGGCGGCCCTCAACGACCGCTATCGCCATCATTCGGCGACGGCGGTGCTTGAGCGTGCGCTGCATGACCCCGAGGTCGGGCAACTGGCGCTCGTCTCCTCCTTCGGGGCGGAATCGGTCGTTCTTCTGCATCTCGTCTCGGTCATCGCGCCTGAGACACCGGTTCTCTTCATCGACACGCAGATGCTCTTCCCCGAAACGCTCGCCTACCAGCGCGAACTGGCGGAGAAGCTGAACCTGACCGACATCCGCACCATCCGCGCCGACCGGCGCGACACGGATTTCGAAGATCCGGACGGCACGCTTCACCAGTTCTCGACCGATGCCTGCTGCCATATCCGCAAGGTGGTGCCGCTGGAACGCGCGCTGAAGGGCTTCGATGGCTGGATCACGGGCCGCAAGCGCTTTCAGGGCTCGACCCGCGCCGCGCTTGAGTTCTTCGAAAACGAGGACGGCAAGCGGCTGAAGGTCAACCCGCTTGCCCACTGGGGCCGCGACGACCTGCAGGACTATATCGTCAACAACCGCCTGCCCCGCCATCCGCTGGTCGCCAAAGGCTATCCCTCCATCGGCTGCGCCCCCTGCACCAGCCCGGTGGCCGAGGGCGAGGACCCGCGCGCGGGCCGCTGGCGCGGCCAGGGCAAGGTCGAATGCGGAATTCATATCGTCGACGGCAAGGTCGTGCGCGGGCCGCTGCCCGCCGCCGAGGCCGAGGCCGCTGCGCTGAAGGAGAATGTTGCATGAGTGTGATCGTGCGCGATGATGGTTTTCATGCCGAGGATTACGCGGGCGACCGCATCGTCGAGATCGCGTCAGATACGCGGCCCGATGCCCTGCCGGACGTGACGGGCGCAGAACTTGTCCGCGTGGCCTTCCCGGCCTTCTCGGACGGGCGCGGCTTCACCCTCGCCCGCCATATCCGCGCGGCGGGCTACACGGGGCGCCTGCGGGCCGCTGGCCATGTGATCGCCGACCAATATGCGATGGCACGGCGATCGGGCTTCGACGAGGTCGAGATCGGCGATGATCTGGCCGCCCGCCAGCCCGCCGACCAGTGGCTTTACCGGGCCGACTGGCGCGCGCATGACTATCGCGCCCGCCTGCGCGCCTGAGCCGCCTTTCACCCGACCGGTTTTCCGTGTAAAAGCAGGGCGACGGCCCCGCGTTCGTTTCTGCACAAACAAATATCCGAGGCTCCCCGTGAACGATCTCGCCGCACCCAGCACGCCCTCCCCGGCCGCCAGGCACCTGCCCGACGCCCAGACGGTGACGTCTGTCAGACACTGGACCGACCGGCTGTTTTCCTTCCGGGTGACGCGGCCTCAAAGCCTGCGCTTCCGTTCGGGCGAGTTCGTGATGATCGGGCTTCTGGGCGACAATGGCAAACCGCTGTTGCGCGCCTATTCGATCGCCTCGCCCTCCTGGGACGAGGAGTTGGAGTTCTATTCGATCAAGGTGCCGGACGGGCCTTTGACCTCGAAACTCCAGCATATCCGTCCGGGCGATGAGATCATTCTGCGGCCGAAACCGGTGGGCACGCTCGTCCATGATGCGCTTCTGCCCGGCAAGCGGCTGTGGTTCCTGGCCACCGGCACCGGCATCGCTCCCTTCGCAAGCCTGATGCGCGAACCGGAAACCTATGAGAAGTATGAAGAAATCTACATGCTTCACACCTGCCGGACGGTCGCGGAGCTGGACTACGGCCGCGAACTGGTCGAAAGCCTGAAGGACGATCCGCTGATCGGCGAGATGGTGGGCGACAAGCTGCGCTATTACCCGACCACCACGCGGGAAGAGAGCCCGCTGATGGGCCGGATCACCGACAATCTGGAAAGCGGCAGGATATTCGACCATTACGGCATCGCACCGATGAACCCGGCGACCGACCGGGCGATGGTCTGCGGGTCGCTGGCCTTCAATGTCGATGTGAAAGAGGTGCTCGAAGGGTTCGGCCTGCGCGAAGGCGCGAATTCCGACCCGAAGGAATATGTGGTCGAGAAGGCTTTCGTCGGCGACGGGATCTGACGACCGGCCGGGGCCGGGCCAAATTTTTTCGCAAAAAAATTTGGCCAAAATCCTTCGCGAAGGATTTTGGCGCCAGAGGTCAGCCAAAAGAAAACCGCGCCGGTCACCCGGCGCGGTTTTGCATGTCTGGCGGCGATTACTGGCCGAGCGCGGCCTTGACCTGGTCGATCGCGGCCTGCACCAGCGCCGGGTTGGCGCGGGCGGCTTCGACGGCGGCCTTCAGCGTCGTCTTGGTCGCATCGTCAAGGGTCGAGCCGTCGATCGAGGCGATCAGCGCGTCGGCATCGAAGGGCGCCGCCTCGGTCGCAGCAGCGGCGGCTGCGGCGGCAGCCTCTTCGGCGGCCTTGGCAGCGGCCTCTTCAGCCGCCTTCGCGGCGGCGGCAGCCTCTTCGGCGGCTTTCGCTGCGGCTTCTTCCTCGGCCTTCTGGGCAGCGGCGGCAGCCTCTTCGGCAGCCTTGGCGGCGGCTGCCGCTTCCTCTGCGGCGCGCTGCTGGCCGGTGTAGTACCAGTAGCCGCCGCCCGCGAGCACTGCGATGATCAGCGCGATGATGACGTTTCTGTTCATGACTAGTCCTTCCCAAAGTCGCGCGCTTTTCTGTCTGTCCCGCGCGCTGCGCGCCCGCTATGACAGAAAATCGCCTGTATGGAAAGGGAATTGCCCTGAGACGGGCGCTCGGAATCCGGGTTGAAAGCGGCGACGCGCCCGTCTATTTTCCGTGCACTTCACCGGCAACAGAAGAAGGAACGCCGCCATAGCCCGCAGACCGCACAACGCCCCGCCGCAACGCGACACGGGACCCCGCGTGAACGAACGTATCCGCGCCCCCGAAATCCGCCTGATCGGCGCGGATGGCGAGAATGTCGGGGTCGTGACCCCGTTCAAGGCCATGCAACTGGCAGAGGAGGCCGGGCTCGACCTTGTCGAGATCTCGCCCAACGCCGAGCCGCCGGTCTGCAAGATCATGGATTTCGGCAAGTACAAGTACGAGACGCAGAAGCGCGAGGCCGAGGCGCGCAAGAAGCAGAAGATCATCGAGATCAAGGAAATCAAGTTCCGCCCCGGCACCGACACGCATGACTATGACGTCAAGATGCGCTCGGTGCAGAAGTTCCTCGGCGAAGGCGACAAGGTGAAGATCACCCTGCGTTTCCGCGGCCGCGAGATGGCGCACCAGGAACTGGGTCTCGAGCTTCTGAACCGGGTGGCCGCCGATGTGGCCGAGACCGGCAAGATCGAGCAGATGCCGAAGCTCGAAGGCCGGCAGATGGTGATGATGATCGCGCCGAGGTAAGTGCTTCGGCCGTCTGACGGCAGGGGCCCCTCCCCGGGGCCCTTTCTGTTTTCGCAGTCTGTTTTCGCAGTCTGTTATCGTAGACCGGCCGCAGACGCGCAAATAACTTTCCAACCTCAGGGAAACATGGAATTCTGCGGCGGATCCTCTCTCAGGTCCAGCCGTGCGCCCTGCCTTGTCCGACACGCTTCCCGGTTATGGTCTCGCGACCTTCCGGGCCGATCTTTTCGCCGGTCTCACGGTCGCGATGGTGGCCCTGCCGCTCAGCCTCGCCATCGCCATAGCCTCGGGGGCTACGCCCGCGGACGGGCTGATCACGGCGATCATCGCGGGCTTCCTCATATCGGCGCTTGGCGGCAGCCGGGTGCAGATCGGGGGGCCGACCGGCGCCTTCATCGTCGTGGTCTTTTCGGTCATTGCCGAGCATGGCTATGGCGGGCTGGTGACTGCGACCTTCATGGCGGGGCTGATCCTTCTTTGCGCGGGTTATCTCAGGGCGGGCAACCTGATCCAGTACATTCCCGAACCTGTGGTCAACGGTTTCACCATCGGCATCGCGCTGATCATCGCCACCAGCCAGATCGCCGATTTCCTCGGGCTGGGCCTCAGGCACATGCCCGCCGACTTTCTTGAAAAGCTGCCGGTCCTCTGGGCGGCGCGCGGCGCGGTCAACCCCTGGTCGCTCGGCATCGGCCTTGCCACCCTTGGCCTCATCATCCTTCTCAGGCGGCTCTTCCCGCGCTGGCCGGGCCTGATCGTGGCGGTCGGCGCCACGTCAGCTCTGGTCTGGGCCTTCGCCCTGCCGGTCGAGACGCTGGAGGGCCGCTTCGGCGCCCTGCCCGACCGGTTGCCCGTGCCGGGCCTGCCGGACCTGTCGCCCGGGCGGCTGGCAGCACTTTTCCCCTCGGCCCTTATCATCGCTTTCCTCGCGGGCGTTGAATCGCTCCTGTCCGCCATGGTGGCCGACCGGATGCACCAAAGCCGCCATCGCCCGAACGCAGAACTTCTGGCGCAGGGCTGGGCGAACCTTGCCTCTGCTCTGGTGGCGGGTCTGCCCGCGACCGGTGCGATTGCCCGCACGGCCACGAACATCCGCGCGGGCGCCCAGACGCCGGTGGCCGGCATGATCCATGCACTCGTCCTGCTGATCTGCCTTTTGGTCGCCGGGCCGCTCGTTGGCCACATGGCCCTGCCCGCGCTCGCCGCGCTTCTGATGCTGACCGCCTGGAACATGAGCGAGCCGCATCACTGGCCGCACTACCTGCGGCTTCGCGCCGCGGACAAGCTGCTGCTGGTGCTGACCATGGTCTTGACCCTGCTCGTCGACCTCACGGTCGCGATCGGCGTCGGCGTGGCGCTCGGGCTTGCCATTCGGCTCAGACGGCGCAATGTGCCCCCCGCCGACTGGGAAGCGCCGGATCGCTGACCCGGGGGCCCAGACTGCCGGAGGGACTATGCTTTCCTATCAACATGCCTATCACGCCGGGAACATGGCGGATGTGCAGAAGCATGCGCTTCTGGCGGTGATGCTCGACTATCTGGGCAGGAAGGACAAACCCTTCAGCTATATCGAAACCCATGCAGGGCGCGGGCTTTACGATCTGGGCAGCGCCGAGGCCGCGAAGACCGGCGAGGCGGCGGCGGGGATCGATCTGGCCGAGGCGAAGGGCTGGTTTCCGCCGGATCATCCCTATGCCCGTGTTCTGGCGGCCGTGCGCCGCGATCACGGGGAGCGCGCCTATCCAGGCTCGCCGCTGGTCGCCGCCCATCTCCTCCGGCCCGACGACCGCGCCACGGTCTGCGAGCTTCACCCGCAGGAATATGAGGCGCTTCTGGCCGCGATGCTGCCCTGGCCGGTGGCCTGCCGGAAGGCCGACGGGATGGATCTGGCGCTTGCCCTCACCCCGCCGGAACCGCGCCGCGGGCTGATGCTGATCGACCCGTCCTGGGAGGTGAAGGCCGATTATGAGACGATCCCCAGACGCATCGCCGCCATCCATCGCAAATGGAATGTCGGCACCATCGCGCTCTGGTATCCGATCCTGACCGATGGTCGGCACCGGCCGATGACAACGGCTCTCGCCGCCATGAATTTCCCGAAGGTCCTGCAGCATGAGATGCGCTTCCCCCCCGCCCGCGACGGGCACGGGATGGTGGGATCGGGCATGTTCATCCTGAACACGCCTTTTGGGAGCGAAGCCGAGGCGGCGCGGATGGATCGATTGATGGCCGGGTCAGGGAAGCGGTAGCGGCAGATCGAGATCGTTCGCCGAGTCTGGCAACTCGATCTTCGAAAGGTCCACGTCATGTGGCATGAACTGAATGTCGGCCAGCTCTCCTGTCAGCTCTTTCTGACAGATTCCGGCCTTCCTTACGGCAGCAACTGCTGCGGTCCACTCTTGGCCGGCAAATTCACGCTGACACTGTGATGCGGCAACGCGCTCGACCGCACATTGCAGCGCATAGAACCGGGCGGCCCGGGTGAACGGGCACAGAAGAGTCTCCGCATCCCCTTCTCTAACTTCGGGATTGTCTCGATCGCCGCCCGTTTCAGACGCGTAGCCCCGCCACTGGTTAACAAAGACCGAAGCCTTCAGGTCGGCGTATTGAAAAAGCGCGTTAGGCCCATGATTCGAATAGACGATCGCGTTCTGAAGGTATGGTTCCGCCACGGTTTCGCCGAGCGCGAAACGCAGATCCGTTCCGAGCATCGACCACATTGTCGGATTGTACGGGTTGTCCTTGAGCGCAGTCACATACATCTCCACGCGCTTGGCGAGCGTCGGCCCGGGCGGCTTTGGCCCCGGCATGGGCGGCCCTGACAAGACCTCGGATATCAGATCGGCATTTGCCGGATCGCGCTGCAGTTGCAGCCATGCATATCCCATCCGCCGCATCCAGACAGCGAGCTTGATCAAAGGGCGTCCAGCCGGGCGGTAGAAGGTTTCGTCCAGGGCCCAAGCGAGGCGCTCGTCGGTCTCGAACTCGTCAGCCAGGAACGCTTCGAGCCGCTTCTGCAACTCGGGGCTCCTGTCGCCCGCGTCCAGCGCCTGATTGATCCGCATCCGCTGCAGAAATGGCTGCTCGGAGGTCGAGATGACCGCGATCAGGTCGGCCCGATTACCCGCGACGAGACCGGCATCATCCAGAAGGTCAGCCTGGCAGACGGGCACGGTATAGCCCTCCACATTCGGCACTTGCGCGGCGTGATCATTGCAAAGCGCCATGACCGCCTCGACCGACCCGCCCCAGCGCGGCGATAGTGCCCTGGCCGCGAATTGCAGCGTTCTGCGGTTGGGAACGGTCGACATCACTTCTGCGATCAGTTCCTTCACCGGTTGCTTGGGCCCGATGTAGGCGCTGACACTCATAAGATAGTCCGAGGCGACGACCAGATCTGGTGCAAGCTCATAGGCCCTTTCCGCGTGTGTACCTGCTTCGCGAAAATAGGCTCCAGCCGCCTCCAGCGCGGCCGGATAGGTTTGGGCGATGGAGCCTTTACCCCTCAATCGGAGTGCCTTGCCGTAGAGACTGGCGGCTCGGGCGGTCTGTGCATAGGGAGAATCCGGTTCCTCCTTGACCCAGCGTTCGGCCATCGCCGCGATATCCGGGTCGCTGACCTCGAACAGACCGAAAAATGCCCGCTGACGCGCGTAATTCTGCTCTGCGTCCTCTGGCAGATGGTGATAGACCTCGGCCCGCTTCCTCATGTCATCGAGCTTGCCCAGTTTCATACTCGGCCAGGCGGATTGTTCCAGAAGATAGACTTCCGTCGCAAACTCCTTGGCGGAGACCGGCGGCGAGACGGCAGCCAGTCCGGCGAAAAGAAACGTCAGGACATTCAACCTATTCATGTAGTGCGCCTCGCTATTACTCCATGGGCTGCATAGATCGCGATTGCGGCGGAATATTGAAACCGGCATCAAGGTTCGAAACAATCTATCATTCACCTAACTGGTTGACTGATGGCGCCGCACAGCATAATTCCACCATATGGTTGAACGAACGGACGATTCGCTGACGGAGATCCTGAAGGCGGCGTCCGATCCCACGCGGCGCGCGATCTTGACCTTTCTGGCGCAGGAAGGCGCGCTCAGGGTGACGGATATCGCCAAGCGCTTCGACATGAGCCTCAATGCCGTGTCCAAGCATATCAAGGTCCTGGAAGCCGCCGGTCTCGTTCACCGCCGCACCGTCTGGCGCGAGCATCTGATCGAGATCGACCTCGAACCGGTCCGGGAGATCGACCGCTGGTTCGGGCGGCTGCGCTCTGTCTGGTCGCTCACGCTCGACGCCCTGAACGAGGTTCTGACCGAGGAGCAGGAAGATGAGCGACCTCCGACTGACCGTCAGCCGCACGATCGCGGCCCCGGCGAAGAAGGTCCATGACGCCTGGCTGAACGCCGAGACGCTCGCGCGGTTCATGCTGCCCGCCGAGGGTGTCACCGTTCTGGACTGCGTGACCGATCCCCGGGTGGGCGAGCGGTTTTCCATGATCATGCGCGTGTGCGAGCGCGATATTCCGCACTCGGGCACCTATCAGGAGCTGACGCCCCGCAGCCGCATCCGCTTCGGCTGGGAATCGCCCTTTTCCGCCGACGGCAGCGAGGTGACGATCGACCTCGCACCCGAGGCGGCGTGCACGCGGATCACGCTGACCCATGTGCGGTTCCCCAGCGAGGAATCGCGCGACAATCACGATGCCGGCTGGGCGCGGATCCTCGAGGTTCTCGGCCGGGAACTGGCTTAGGGGGATAGGATGCTTTCAGATATCAACTGGCTTGCGGTCCTTGTCGGCACCGCGGCGGCCTTCGCGCTCGGCATGGTGTGGTTCGGCCCGCTCTTCGGGCGGATCTGGGCGGCGGGCAGCCATGGCATTTCGCCCCCTGCCCGGCCGCCGGAGGGGGCCATGGCACTGCAACTTGCCGGAACCTTCCTTCTCGCGCTCGTCATCGGGCTGACCGCAACGCGCAACGACCTCTGGACGGCGCTCGCCGCGATCCTTGCGACCGGCGCCCTGCAACTGGCGGGCGGGCTCTTCAGCCAGAAGACGGCGGGCGCAGCGCTGGTCGACGGAAGCTATCCGCTCGCCATGGGCGCGCTGATGATCGCGGCGCAGGGGCTCTTGTGAGAAAGGCGCTGCGGGCACGAGGGGCCCGCAGCGAAGGGTACGGCCAGGCGGAAGGGAGGGAGCCTGCCCGGAACCGGGCGATCAACGGCCGCCGCGATGCGGCGAAGGGAGAGATCGCCCTGCCCGTTCTGCCTAGCCGATTCCCTCGCGCTGCCCCTTGATCTATGTCAATCCCCCCGGCGGATGCGAAGCTGAAAGCAATTGTTCCTCGCCGAGCGGACATCGACATAGGCGACGTCGGGATCGGCAAGCAGCGCCTCGGCATAGGATGAAACCTCTGCCCTCGGCACCACCCGGCCGGTGCCGTAGAAGATCCGGTCGTTCGCCCGGTAGCCTTTCAGGAGATAGTCGTCGGACATGGTCAGGATCGGCGGCAGGCCCGCCCCGCCCCATGCCGCGCAATCGTCAGCGCAGAGGAAGATGGGCCCGCATTCCGCATAGGGTTGCAGCGCCGCGAAGGGCCTGTGCGCGAGGATCAAGTATTCCTGGCCCTTTGGCACCTGATTGAGGCAGTGGCGGCAGGGCTCGCCGCTGCCTGCAGATATGAAGCCGCGCTCGGCCGGAATGCCGTTGGCATCGGGGCCACCGGCGCGGATGGCGCGGACCTGGGCGGTCGGGATCGGTTCGAAACATAGGGTCATGGGAAGCTCCTTTCGCCCGCGCACCCTGCACCGCCGCCCCATAGTCGGCGACCCGGAGCCTGCGCAAAGAAAAGGCCGCCCCGAAGGGCGGCCCCAAGGTCTCGGCGCGGTCCGGTTCAGCGCAGAAGCGAGGTGATCCGGCGGACGCTGGCGCGGCGGTTGGCGCGTTCGTCGCTTTGGGTGTCGACCTTCAGGAAGTCCTCGCCATAGCCCTGCACCACCATATTCTCGGGCGGGACGCCGAAATATTCGGTGAGGGCAAGGGCCACAGATTCTGCCCGGCGATCCGACAGCGCGAGATTATAAGCGGCGCTGCCCACAGCATCGGTATGGCCTTCGATCAGGAAGACCTCGGACGGGTCCTTGCGGATATAGGACTGGATCAGCTTGCCCAGGCCAGCGAGTGCCTTGGCCTGTTCTGGCCGGATCGCAGCCGATCCGCTTTCGAAGGTGATCGTGTCGAGGTCGATCACCGGCACCAGCGAGCGCACTTCCCAGATGTTGCGCACCTGACGCAGGCTGAAGCGGCGGCCCACGTCGCTTCGCGTGGCCAGCGCCACGCGCAGCGCCTCCTCGTCGGCGGTCGTCACATCGATCGGCTGGGGGCGGCTCTTCGGCAGCTTCGTCACCACCACCGGCTCGTAGGTTGCCAGATCGTCGATCAGAAGCGTCTCGCGGCCATCCGGCGCCACATGGACCCGGCGCAGGACGCGCTGTTCGGCGTCGCGGATCGTCACCACCCGGCTGCCGTCGGGCCGGGTCACCGTCGTGCGGGTCGAGCCGTCGCGGAAGGTCTCGGTCCGCACTTTCGAACCGGGTTGGCGCAGCAGCGCGTCATCGTCCTTCAGCACCGAATACTGGCCGTCGCGGCTGACGACCACGCGGTCGCCCGAGTTCATCTCGACCTTGCGGTTGTTCGAGAGCATCGCACCGACGACCAGCGCCCCGGCGCCGAGGAGCAGGAGCTTCTCGGTGTCCGAGAGGCCCTTCTTGCGCTCGACAACCTGCGGCTGGGCGACATTCGCGGCCTTGGCGGCCCCGGCAGCCTCGTTCACCTTGTTGGCGAAATCCTCCGACGACGAGCGGGCCGTGTCTGCTGTCACCTCCTCTTCGGTGACCTGCGTGACGGCCTCTGCGGGTACCTCGGCGGTGGCTGGGCCAGCCTCTGTGCCGCCAGCGGCCTCGGTCAGGATCTGCGCCGCCTCGGCGACAGGCGCCTCGCCGGTTTCCGGCTCGGGCTGGACCGGCAGGTCGGGCACCACTTCAGTCGAGGGCAGGCTGCCCTCGGCGGCCAGTTCCTCGACGATATCGGCGGTCGCGGGCGTCACCACCGGCAGCTCGGTCGCCTCGGCGGGCGGTTCGGCGAGCGCCTTCTCCAGATCCTCGGCGGTGGGCGCCGCCTCTGTCTCTGCGGGCGTTTCCTCTGCGGGCGCTTCCTCGGCCGGTGCTTCGGCGGCGGGAGCTTCGGCGGCGGGTTCCGCCACGGGCTCTTCGCTCGGCGCGGGTTCGGCCGCCGGTTCGGTCTGCGCGTCCGGCGCGGGTTCGGTCGCGGAGCCGTTCAGCTCTTCGCCGAGCGCCTTTTCAAGATCCTCGGCAGTCGGGACTTCCGCCTCGGGCGCGGCGGGCTCGGCCTCGGGCTGGACCTCGGGATCGGGTTGAGGCTCAGGCTCGGTGACGGGCGCGGGTTCGGCTGCGGGCGCTTCCTCTGCGGGCGTCTCTGCCGCGGGCTGCTCCGGGGCTGGCTGCTCTGCGGGTGCTTCGGCTGCGGGCGCTTCATCTGCGGGCGCTTCGTCTGCGGGCGCTTCGTCTGCGGGTTCGGGGGTCGGTTCGGCGACCGGCTCAGGGGCAGGCTCAGCTGTGGACTCAGGGGTAGATTCAGGGGCCGGTTCGGCCGCAGGCTCCGGTGCGGGCTCGGGGCTCGCCTCGGGTTCCGGCGCCGGTTCGGCGGTGGGCTCTGGTTCGGGTTCAGCCTCCGGTTCGGCGGCTGGTTCGGCTGCGGGCTCGGCGGCGGGCTCGGCGGCCGTCGGCGCCGGGATCGCCTCGACCCCTTCGGCGCAGGGCAGTTGGGTGCCATCGGCGCAGATCATCGCCGGACTGGTATCCGGGCTGCTTTCCTGTGCGAACACGGCGCCATGCGGCACCAGAAGTGACAGGCTCGCAACCAGAGCCGTCGAGGACTTGAACATACGAAGCATGGATTTCCCTCATGGAACTGCATTCGACCCAAAGTCGGAGGGGAACGTCCGTTAGGCAATAACGGTTCCGAAAAGTCGGCCGCCCCGGCAGCAAGCCGCGCATGAACGCTGCATCCTGAAGGCTCTCACGCCTCTTCCTGCTCGTCCTCGGTATCGGCGGGGCGCGCGTGGTAAGGGATCGGCGCAAGCGTCGGGTCGATGCCATGCTTCTTCAGGAGCTGGCCGATGATCGAGCGCGGCTTCGGGATACCGTCGAACTTCTCGACCAACCGCCGCCGCATCCGGCGGCCGTAGAAATGGATCGAATAGGTCTCTGCCGTCACATGATCAGCCATCGGCACGCCGGGCCGGGTCAGGAGGATACGGTCCTTGAAGGAAATCGGATAGAGCGCGACGCGCGGCAGCGCATGGCGAATCTCGCCCGTCGCTTTCAGGAAATGGCTAAGCGCATGCGGCCCCCAGACGCCCCAGGGCTGATCGCCGACATGGATGGGGTTGCCCGCATCGCGTGCCGCCTCCAACTCCTCCCGGTAGCTTTTGCCGTACCAGACAGGGATGGCGAACTCATCCTGCGTGAAGTCCAAGAGCTGGCCCAGCGCCTCGCTGTCCGGCGGCAGACCGAGAACGCCGCCGTTCACATCCTTGTCGCTTTCCCAGGCGAAGAAATGGCCCGTCGCGGTTTCGAAGGGCTTCACGCAATAGGCATCGGTGTCGGCCCAGATCGTGCGGTCGACCTTCTTCAGAAGATGATAGCGGAACAGGTCGGAATGCAGCGCCGGGCTCGATGTGCGGGCATGGCGCAGGAAATTGGCCTGGGGCAGGATATCGCTTGCATCGGCATGTTCGATACCCTCTGGCGCATTGCCGATCGGCTCGTAGGAATAGAGCTTCAGATGGTGGCCGACGTCGAGAAAGGATTTCAGGCAAAGCTGCTCAAGATAGCTGAGATCGCCGCCGATCCAGAGGGCCGCGATCTGATACTCCTGCCTCATCACTCGTTCCTTCCCGTTTCCACGATCTATCTATCACCGGCCTTTGCCGCTTTGCCAAGACACCGGCGTCGAGATTATGTCAGACGGAATTAGTAAGGATTGACAGGTCGCCGCACCGGACGTATCGAAACGAGGAAATCCCGACTAAAGGAATCAACAATGCGCACGACCGTTCTTCTTCCCCTTCTGTTCGCGACTGTCGCCGGTCAGGCAGCGGCTGACGAGGTGAATGTCTATTCCCACCGCCAGCCCGAACTCGTGCAGCCCCTGTTCGACGCTTTCACCGCCGAGACCGGGATCGCGGTGAATGTCGCCACGATCGACAAGGGCATGGTCGAGCGCCTGGTGGCCGAGGGCGATCGCAGCCCGGCCGATCTGGTGATGACGGTCGATATCGCTCGGCTGCAGCAGGTGGTGGATGCGGGCGTCACGCAGCCGGTCGCTTCGGACGTGCTGAATGCGAACATCCCCGCCGAATACCGCGACCCGGCGGGCCACTGGTTCGGCCTGACCACCCGCGCGCGAATCGTCTATGCCTCGAAGGATCGTGTGGCCGACGGCGAGGTCACGACCTATGAGGATCTGGCCGATCCGAAGTGGAAAGGCCGCATCTGTACCCGCCCGGGTACACATGATTACAACCTCGCCCTTATGGCCGCGATGATCGGCCATCACGACGAGGCCTATGCGAAGGAATGGGCAACGGCGGTGCGCGCCAACCTCGCCCACAAACCCGAGGGCAGCGACCGCGATCAGGTCAAGTCGATCTGGGCGGGCGAATGCGACATATCGCTGGGCAACACCTATTACATGGGCGCGATGCTTGCGGACCCCGAACAGACCGAATGGGCCAATTCGGTGCGCATCGTCTATCCGGTCTTCGAAGGTGGCGGCACGCATGTGAACGTGTCGGGCGTGGCGTTGACGAAAGCCGCCCCGAACAAGGAGGCCGCACTGAAGCTGATGGAATTCCTATCGTCCGACGAAGCGCAGAAGATCTATGCCGAGATCAATAACGAATTCCCGGTGAAGCCGGGGGTCGAGCAGTCGGAGTTGGTGAAGAGCTGGGGCGCGTTCACGCCCGACAGCCTGAACCTGTCGGAGATCGCCAAGCTGCGCCCCGCGGCGCTGAAGCTGATGGAAGAAGTGGGTTTCGACGGCTGATCGCAGCCCCCTCGAAGCAGGAACGCCCGGCAGGACCTGCCGGGCGTTCTCTTTTGCGTTGAGGGTGTCCCCTATTCGGCGGCAAGTGCCGTCTGCATGGCGCCATGAACGATGGCGCGATGATCCTGCTGCAGCGAAGCCAGATCGGCGACATAGCGGCCCCGCAGGTCCGACAGCGCCAGCGCCGAGAAGCCGTAGTCCGGCGCGATCTGCGGCTGGCGGGCGTGGAAGGCGATCAGCCGGTCGCGCTGGCCGGGCTGCAGGCGGGTCCCCTGCGCAAGGCAGCGCTGGATCATCGCGACCGCACTCGGCGTGACGCGCGGCTTGGCCTGCGGTTCGACGGGCTGGCGCAGTTTCAGCCCGGGCACCAGATCGGCGACGAACCGGGCGGGCGCCACGGGCGCGGTCTGGACGACAAGTTCCCGGACCCGCAGCTCCTCGACCAGGATGGAACCAAGCTCGGCCCAGCCGCCCCGGAAGGCTGCGAGCAGCTCGGCATAGTCGGCGAAAGCGTCGATCCGGCGGTCGAGCGCGAGGCGCATCCAGGCGGCGTGGAACAGGACCTCATAGGGCTGCACCACCATCACCAGCCGTTCCACTGGCTGGCCAAGGGCCCGCGCCAGCGTCCGCGCGCGGACACGGGCGGCGCTGTGGAACCGGCCGATGAGCAGTTCCTGCATCGGCCCGGCAAGGTCGGGCATCGAAAGGACAAAGCCCTCCTCCCCCGCCTTGCGGTCGGGCGCGAGACGGCGGGCAAGCCGCGCGGCCGCATCCGCGATCGCGGCTTCGTCTGCGGCCGGGCCCGGCATCAGGTCGGAAAGCCCGTCAACCTCGCCGCCGATGACGTCAAAGCAATGCAGCCCGTAACCCGCGCGCCGCAGCCCGGCGCGGTTGGCCGCCAGATAGACCACAAGGTCTTCGGCGCCCGTAGTCGTCCCGCCAACATGCAGGAAGACCGGCTGGTCGTGTTCGCCCATGTCTCAACCCGTCCCCGAGAGTTAACGAACCATTACCGGCGATTGTGGCGGCCGTTTGGCGCTCTTGCGGCACTGGACTTTCCCGCGGTCTTCTTGTCAGTGTGCCGCCTGGAATTCGTCCCGAAAAGGCAGGTATTCATGGCCTCTGCGCGCAAGATCATCATCGACACCGATCCCGGGCAGGATGATGCCGTGGCGATTCTCCTCGCCCTCGCCTCGCCCGAGCTGGAGGTCCTCGGGATAACCGCCGTCGCGGGGAACGTGCCCTTGGCCCTGACACAGAAGAACGCTCGCGTGGTGTGCGAACTGGCGGGGCGGACCGACATCCGGGTCTTCGCGGGCTGCGACCGGCCGCTGAAACGCAAACTCGTCACCGCCGAACATGTGCATGGCAAGACCGGTCTCGATGGCGTCGCCCTGCCCGATCCGACCATGCCACTGGAAGACGCGCACGCGGTCGATTTCCTCATCGAGACGCTGCGCCGGGAACCGCCGGGTTCGGTCACACTTTGCCCGCTCGGGCCGCTGACGAACATCGCGACCGCCTTCGAGAAGGCCCCCGATATCGTGGGCCGCGTTGCGGAAATCGTGCTGATGGGCGGCGGCTATTTTGAGGGTGGCAACATCACGCCCGCGGCAGAGTTCAACATCTATGTCGACCCCGACGCCGCCGATATCGTCTTCCGCGCGGGCGTGCCGCTGGTCGTCATGCCGCTTGACGTCACCCACAAGGCGCTGACCTCGCGCGACTGGGTCGAGGGGATGCGCAGCCTCGGCACAGAGGTCGGCCGCGCGGTGGCCAGCTGGACTGATTTCTTCGAACGGTTCGACACGGCGAAATACGGCTCGCAGGGCGCGCCGCTGCATGATCCCTGCGTCATCGCCTATTTGATCGAACCGGACCTTTTCACCGGCCGCCATGTGCATGTGGCGATCGAACTGGAGGGAACCCACACGCTTGGGATGACCGTGGCCGACTGGTGGCGGGTGACGAAGAACGCGCCGAACGCGATGTTCATGGGCTCGGTCGACCGCGACCGGTTCTTCGCGCTTCTGACCGAGCGGATCGGGCGGTTCTGAGGCGAAAGAGCGGGGTCCGGCGGGCAAGAGTTTTCGAAAACTCTTGCCAAAAATCTTCAAAGATTTTTGGCCCTACAGCTCGATCTGTCCGTCGGGATCGGCGATCTCGGCCGGGGTCTTGCGGCGGATGATGATATCGCCGTTAGGCAGAACCTCGGGCGGGTGATAGTTGCGGAAATCGTCGATCTTGAGGAGCAGTTCCTTCAGCGCGGGCCCCATCTCGGCCAGAGCCTGATCAAGGCCCTTCTGCAATTCTTCCATCTTCGGCTGAACGTCGTCCAGAAGCGAGCGAAGGATGATCCTGGCGCCCTCCTCGATGAGGCTCATGCCCTCTTTGGTCGAGGGGTCGGCCGGGAGAGGCGTCTCGGCCAGGAGCGGCGAGGCGGACATGGCGAGCAGAAGGGATACCGTCACAATACGCATGGCAGGAATATAGGTTGCCCGACGGCGCCTGTTAAGGGCGGCGCGCTCAGATCGGCAGGTCGATGCTGACCGGGAAATGATCCGACGCCATCAGAAGCGCCTCGCGCAATTCCGGCACCTGATAGCAATGGGGGTCGTCGAACGGATGCCAGATGCGCCAGGCGGGCTTCAGCGCGCGCAGGTCGGGCGAGACCATGATGTAATCGAGCAGCGCCGAGAAATAGCGTTTCTCGGTGTCGAGATAAAAGCGCGCGGTCATCGGTGCGACGCCTGTCTTCTTCGAGTAGGCGATGCGGGCATGGGGATCGTACAGCCGCGTCTCGCGCGGCTCGTCCCAGCCCAGCACGATCTCCACCCCCGAGCGGCCGAAGAGTTTCTCGTACTCGTCAAGGCCGGGGCCGTCGTTAAGATCGCCCATCACCAGAAGGCTGTCGCCCGCCTTCAGATGTTCAATGACCCGGGCCCGAAGCCAGATGCATTCGGCCAGCTGCTTGCGGCGATTGGCGATGGCGATCCTTTGCACCTGCTCGGGGGTCGTGGCGCCATGCGGCGCCTTGGTCTTCAGATGCGCGCCGATCAGGCGAAAGCGCTTGCCCTCGCGGGTCTCGGCCTGCAGTTCCAGCGGGGGCTTCGAAAAGGCGACACGGTCGAGCGTGCCATCCACGTCAAGGTCGATCATGTAGGACTGGTCGAAGCGCGGCGTCTCGCCCTCGGCCCCGCCTTTGGGGTCATGTTGCACGGTCAGCACGTCGGGGTCGTAGAGAAGCGCGATTTCCTGCTGGGTCTCGTTCTGAAACCCCATGATCGCGCGACGGCAGCGCAGGTCGAAGCGCGCGGCGAACCGTTCCAGCATCGGCACCGTCTGGCGGCGGCGGTTGTTGTCCGGTGCCTCGATGATCATGACAGCGTCAGGGTCGATGGCCGTCAGAACGATGGCGATGGATTCAATCTGTTGCCGACGGGTGACCTTGTAGCGCGAGGACCAGTCCTCATCCTCCAGAAGCCGCCCGCGCGCGTCGAAGAGATTGGTGAACCATTCGACGTTCCAGGTGGCAATCCGCATGGCCTCGACCTCAGGCCGGGACTTTGCGGTTGATCTCTTCCCAGGCGCGGTTCACGTCGCGCAGCCGGTCCTCGGCCAGGCGGATCGCCTCTTCGGGCAGGCCGCGCGCCGCCAGCACGTCGGGGTGGCTTTCCTTCACCGCCTGCCGCCAGGCGGCGCGCGCTGCCTCGACCGGGGCGCCCGGCTCCAGCCCGAGCACCTCGAAAGGATCGCGCGGCGCTCCGGGCACATGACGGGCGTGCATAGTGCGGAAACAGCGCTCGCCCACGCCGAAGATGTCCGCGACCGTCCTGAGGAAATCCTCCTCGACCTCATGGAACTCGCCGTTCGCAACGGCAATGTGGAAAAGCCCGTCCACCAGGTCGATCAGCACCGGATCGCCCGGGCCGAACATGCCCGCGATCCGGCGGGCATAGTGATCGAACCCCGCCACATCCTGCCGGGCGAGGTTGAAGACGCGCGCGGCGTTCGCCTCGTCCTCGGGCGCGATCAGGAAGACCGAGCGGAAAGCCCGCACCTCGTCCCGCGTCACCTGACCGTCGGCCTTGGCCATCTTGGCGCCAAGCGCGATGACGGCGATGGTGAAGCCCACGGTCTTCTCAGGCGGCGTGCGCAGCTTTTCAAAGACCGCAGCAAGCCCTTCGCCCTGGCGAAGCGCGGACAGGGCATCGGCGATGCGGGTCCAGATCGACATGGCCGGGAGAATAGCGTCTCGGGCCGGAAAGGCCAGAGATTCAAAGAAATTTCATCATCAGGACCAGGTCGAGCCAGCGGCCGAACTTGCGCCCGGCCTCGGGGATCACGGCGACGGTCCGGAAGCCCACCTTCTCGTGAAAGGCGATACCTGCGGCATTCTCGCCCGAGACACCGGCGAAAAGCGTATGGCCCCCCGCCGCGCGCGCGTGATCCTCAAGCGATCGCATCAGCGCCCGCCCCGCCCCGCGACCCCAGGCGGCGCGATCGAGGATGATCGAATGTTCAAGTGCATGGGCATAGCCGTTTCCGGCGCGGAACTGGGCATAGGTGGCGAAGCCAAGGAGCGTATCGCCCTCCATCGCCACGAAGAACTCGTGGCCAGCCGCGCGGC
This sequence comes from Frigidibacter sp. SD6-1, assembly GCF_030143255.1. GTDB lineage: Bacteria > Pseudomonadota > Alphaproteobacteria > Rhodobacterales > Rhodobacteraceae > TMP-24. The sequence continues at coordinate 190,321 of NZ_JARJNR010000004.1, read as the reverse complement.
GGGCCGCGATGATCCCGGACGCCGTCGCCTCGTCCCTTTCCTCTGAATGGAAGATGATGGTCGTGTCGCGGATCACCGGGTTCCAGAGCGTGACGATGGCGGGAAGGTCGGCGTCCTCGGCCGGGCGGATGATCATTCAAGCCGTCTCCTGCCCCCGGGCGTGTCGAACGTGGCGCGAAGGGCGGGCGCGCCGGGGACGATTTCTATCCGCGCATCGGAAAGCTGCAAGAGGGCGCGCAGCCGGTCGGCCTCGGGATGGGCGACTTCGAGGCGGACGAGGCGGCAGCCGCTGTCGGCAAGCCGGTCGGAGGGTTTGAGGCCGCCCTGCCAGGAGAGAAGCGCGGGGAAGCAATCGTCGAAAGGCAGTAGGCCGCTGACGGGCACCGCCATGCGCCAGCGGAAATCGCCGCGCGCGAGCGCGATCGGCACGCCGGCGCCATCTGGGGCGGCACTCAATGCAGCGTCAAGGTCGGGCACCCGGCAGATCCAGTTGGTGAGGCGCGCCCGTGTCGGCGTCTCGCTGAGCCGGAACCAGCGCGGCCAGGCGGGCACTGGCGCCTCCGGATCGACAGCGATGGCTTCGAGATAGTCGGAGGGCCCGAGGCCGACGAGCCGGTTGTGCGTGCCCATATGGGCGTGGTGACCGACCGGACCGGGCGCGACGCCCAGCGCCGAAGCCACATGATCCGCTGCCTCTGCCAATGTCGGGGCGGTCACCGCCAGATGATCAAGCGCCCACATCTCGCCTCCGCAGCCTTTCCGTTCGCCTGCCCGCGATCCTAGAAGCGCGAAAAGCGCGGGCAAGGGGGTTTTTCGCAGCGCGCATGGTTGATATCCCGGCAATTCGCCCCATGTCAGGCCGAACCCGCCCGAGGAGAGGAGCCCCATGCAGTCCGTCGCCGCAATCGCCCGTTTCTTCCGCCATGATGCCGCCCCCGGGGTTCTTCTGATGCTGGCTGCGGCCTGCGCCCTGTTCACCGCCAACTCGACATGGAGCGCGGACTATTACGCGGGGCTGGAAAGAACCTTCGCTATCCTCCTCGATGGTCAGGGCCTGTCCAAACCTCTGATCCTGTGGATCAACGACGGGCTGATGGCGGTCTTCTTCTTTCTGATCGGGCTGGAACTGAAGCGCGAGATGCTGGAGGGCAAGCTGAAGAACCCGCGCGACGTGATGCTGCCCGGCGCGGCGGCGGTCGGCGGGATGGTTGTTCCTGCGCTCATCTTCCTGATCTTCAACTGGTCCGACCCGGTGACACGCGGCGGCTGGGCGATTCCTGCCGCGACCGACATCGCTTTCGCCGTGGGCGTTCTGGCACTGGTCGGAAAACGCGCGCCTGCGAGCCTGAAGATCTTCCTTCTGACGCTTGCGATCCTCGACGATCTCGGCGCCATCCTGATCATCGCACTGTTCTACACGAGCGAACTGCATCTGCATTACCTCATCCTCGCGCTCTTGCCGCTCGGCGGGCTGCTCGCGCTCAATCTCGCGGGGGCGCACCGGATCGCGCCCCTGATCCTTCTGGGAACCATCCTGTGGTTCCTCGTCCTGAAGTCTGGCGTCCATGCGACGCTTGCGGGCGTCGTGACGGCCTTCTTCATCCCGCTGAAGGACCGGTTCGGAAAATCGCCGCTGCATTCGCTTGAACATGCGCTGACGCCCTATGTGACGCTGTTGATCGTGCCGATATTCGCCTTCGCGAACGCGGGCGTGCTGCTTGAGGGGCTGACGCTCGGCGACCTCTTCTCGCCGCTGCCGCTCGGCATCGCGGCGGGTCTGGTCATCGGCAAGCAGATCGGCGTCTGCGGCACGGTCTGGCTGATGGTGAAGATGGGCCTCGCGCGCCTGCCGCACGGCGCTGGCTGGATGCATATCTACGGGCTGGCCTGCCTTGCGGGCATCGGCTTCACCATGTCGCTCTTCATCGGCGGCCTGAGCTTTTCCGACATCGCCCATATGAACGCGGTGCGGATCGGCGTCCTGAGCGCCTCGGCGATCTCGGCAATGCTGGGCTATGCGGTGCTGGTGATGGCGCGGCCGGTCGACGTCGAGACCGCTGCCGTGACACCGGCCGGGACAGAGCCCCGGCCGGTCGAGGCATAAGGCTCAGGCCGCGCGCGCGGCGCGGATCAGCGACAGGATGTCGGTCGCGGCGGCCGGGATATTGGTGCCCGGCCCGAAGATCGCCTTCACGCCCGCCTTCTTCAGATAGTCGTAATCCTGCTGCGGAATCACGCCGCCGCAGATGACGATGATATCGCCCGCCCCCTTCGCCTTCAGCGCCTCGATCAGCTGCGGCGCCAGCGTCTTGTGGCCCGCCGCCTGCGACGAGACGCCTACGACATGCACGTCATTGTCGATCGCATCCTGCGCCGCCTCGTCCGGTGTCTGGAAGAGCGGGCCGACGTCCACATCGAAGCCGATATCGGCGAATGCGGTGGCGATGACCTTGGCGCCGCGGTCATGGCCATCCTGTCCCATCTTTACCACCAGCATGCGGGGGCGGCGGCCCTCTTGCTCGGCAAAGGTCTCGACCTCTTTCTGGATACGGGCAAAGCCCTCGTCGCCCTCATAGGCCGAGCCATAGACGCCCGCGAGCGTCTTCACCTCGGCCCGGTGACGGCCGAACACCTTTTCCATCGCCATCGAAATCTCTCCCACGCTCGCCCGCGCCCGCGCCGCCGCGACCGCCGCTTCCAGAAGGTTGCCACCCTCGCGGGCGCGGCGTTCCAGTTCCGCCAGCGCCGCATCGCAGGTGCCCGCGTCGCGCGTCGCGCGGATCTTCGTCAGACGCGCCACCTGCGCTTCGCGCACCGCCATATTGTCGACGTCGAGGATCTCGACCTGATCCTCGCGCGTGGGCTTGTACTTGTTCACGCCGACGACGACCTCTTCGCCCCGGTCGATCATCGCCTGACGCCTGGCCGCCGATTCCTCGATGCGAAGCTTCGGCATGCCGGAGGCGACGGCCTTGGTCATGCCGCCCATCGCCTCGACCTCCTCGATCAGCTTCCAGGCTTCCTCGGCCAGTTGGGCGGTCAGGCTTTCGACATAGTAGGAGCCCGCCAGCGGATCGACGACCTTCGTCACGCCGGTTTCCTCCTGCAATATCAACTGCGTATTGCGCGCAATTCGTGCAGAGAACTCGGTCGGCAGCGCCATCGCCTCGTCGAGCGCATTCGTATGGAGCGACTGCGTGCCGCCCAGAACCGCGCTCATCGCCTCGTAGGCGGTGCGGACGACGTTGTTGTAGGGGTCCTTTTCCTGCAAGGACACGCCCGAGGTCTGGCAATGGGTCCTGAGCATCAGGCTTGACGGTTTCTTCGCCCCGAACTCGGTCATGATCCGGTGCCAGAGCAGCCGCGCGGCGCGAAGTTTCGACGCCTCCATGAAGAAGTTCATGCCGATAGCGAAGAAAAATGAAAGGCGCCCGGCGAACTCGTCCACATCCATGCCGCGCGCGATGGCGGTGCGGACATATTCGCGCCCGTCGGCCAGCGTATAGCCCAGCTCCTGCACGAGGTTCGCGCCCGCTTCCTGCATGTGATAGCCCGAGATCGAGATCGAATTGAATTTCGGCATCTCTTTTGCCGTATATTCAATGATATCGGCGACGATCCTCATCGAAGGCTCGGGCGGATAGACATAGGTGTTCCGCACCATGAACTCTTTCAGGATGTCGTTCTGGATCGTGCCGGACAGAAGCGCGCGATCGACGCCCTGCTCCTCGCCCGCGACGATGAAGGAGGCGAGGACCGGGATCACCGCCCCGTTCATCGTCATCGAGACCGAAACCTGATCCAGAGGGATTCCGTCGAAGAGGATCTTCATGTCCTCGACAGAATCGATCGCCACCCCCGCCTTGCCGACATCGCCCACCACGCGCGGATGGTCGCTGTCATAGCCCCGGTGGGTGGCCAGGTCGAAGGCGACCGACACGCCCTGCTGCCCGGCGGCGAGGTTCTTGCGGTAGAAGGCATTGCTCTCCTCCGCCGTCGAGAAGCCCGCATATTGCCGGATCGTCCAGGGGCGGCCCGCATACATGGTCGCGCGCACGCCACGGGTGAAGGGCGCCAGGCCGGGCAGAGAGCCCATATGCGCCAGCCCCTTGCTGTCGGCCTCGGTGTAAAGCGGCTTGACCGCAATGCCCTCGAGCGTCTCCCAGGTCAGGTCCTCGGGCGTCCGGCCTTTCAGTTCCTTCGTCACCAGCCCGCGCCAGTCGTCCATCCGGTCAGCCATCGTCATCCTCTCATCTCATCGGTAGAACGGCCGCGGCGGGCCATCCGCGAAACTCAGTCCAGTTCAGTCAGGATCGCTCCGTCCGGCAGGGTCGCCGCAAGCTCTTGAAGCGCCTTTCTGAGCGCAGGCTCGAAGGCCGGATCGGTCGCGTAGATCGTGACATAGGCTCCACCCTGAAGGCCACGCTCCGGGCTCATCGTCAGCTGCGCGACCGGGCGCCAGTCAGCCCCGATGCCGGTTGCGATCCATTCATCGTAGATCATCGCATAGCGCACGCGATGCTTCTTCACGAGCGCGTCGGCCCAGCCTGCAGGCGCGGGTGCCCCATCCGTGCCCGGCAGGCGCGCGAGCCGGGCCTCGCGCGAAGCGAGCCCCCAGAGGTCGAGCACGGTTACGTCTCGTTTCCAGGCTACCTTGCCGATATCGTTGACCGCCACGGGTTCACCCGGCAACAGGTCGGTCAGGCGCGCCATCTGCTCCTGCTCCAGGTGAACCGAACGCGGGTTCCAGGTGTAGAAGACGGTGCTGTACCAGAAATGGGACAAGGCCCAGAGCACCATCGCGATCGGCACGAACTGCCTCAGGCGGCGGCCCAGGCGTGGCAAGGCCAGCACGAGTGCCACCCCGGTCATGACCATTACATAATGTTCGTAACGGTTGAAGTAGAACGGGCTTCCCGAAAGGAGGTGGGCAAGGGCCGCAGCCCCAACAACGGCACCGAGCAAGGCAAGATTGCGATCCTTCCGCACGACCGGCGAAAGGAATGCAAGGCCAAGAAGCCCCAAAGCCGAGAGGAAGACATCGGCCCCCGGACCGTCCGTGGCCAACAGGAAGCGCGCGACCGGATCGGGGCTGCGGCTACCATCCCCCAGTTTCGCGAGAACCGAGCTTGGCAACGGATCGAGACCCTGCCCCATCAGGAATAGCCCGAAGAGCACCGGACCTGCCACGACCGCGACCCCCAAGGCCAGGCCCGCCGCGACCCGGCCGCGCAGGACCAAGACGCCAGCAGCCAGGAGTGACAGCGCCAAGCCCTCATAGCGCATGAGCGGCGCAATGACTGCTGACAGGACCAGTGCAGGGCCGAGCGAGCCCGTTGTCAGAAAGCGCCAAAGTCCCTGGACCAGCACACCTACCGCAAGCGCGTGGAGCGAATGCTCCATCCCGAGCGCCGCTACGGAAGGCATGCCAAGCGCGAAGGGGCCAATCAAAGCCAGGAATAGCGCCTGGGTGTGCGTCAGCGCCGCCTCGCGCACGATGCGTCCCCAGATGAAGGCAAGCGCAAGAAGCGCCGCCGTATTCCAAAGAAGCGGCAGGAAACGCTGAAGGTCGCTGCCGGCGAACGGCAGGAGCAGGATCGGATAAAGGATCGACGAGGCGGCCGATGCGGGTTCCCCGGGATTGATTCCGTAGGTACCGCCCGCGATCCCCTCGGCCATGGCAAGATGGATATAGGTATCGTCGAGCGGATATTCGAACGTGCCCGCCCGCGAGAAAGCGAGCAGCTGCCACAGCGCAAATCCTGTCAGCGCCGACAGCGCGGCGACGACAGGCAGGCGTATGGCGGCCAGAGTGGTCATTCAAACTCCATGATCACGTCATCGACCTTGAGGCTCGCGCCCGGGGCGGCGTTGATCTTCCTGACCACGCCCCGGCGCTCGGCCTTCAGGATGTTCTCCATCTTCATCGCCTCGACGGTGGCCAGCGCCTGGCCTTCCTGCACCTCCTGCCCCTCTTCGACGCTGACCTTCACGATCAGGCCGGGCATCGGGCAAAGCAGGTATTTCGACGTGTCGGGCGGCAGTTTTTCCGGCATCAGTTTCGCCAGTTCCGCCTGGCGCGGCGTGCGTACATGGACCTTCAGGTCCGCACCCCGGTTGCGGATGCGGAAGCCGCCGGGGATCTTGCCGACCTTCAGCACGATCTCGGACCCGTCGACCTGAAGCCGGGCAAGCGGCTGGCCGGGCAACCAGTCCGACGTCACCCGCAGGCTGGCGCCGTCGGCCTTGAAGGTCACGGTCGAGCCCTGCCGGTCCGCCGCGATCCTGACCGGATATTCCTGCCCCTGCAGCGTCACCACCCAGTCGTCGCCGACATGGCGCTCATGATTGCCGAGCGTGCCGGTGATGCGGGTGCGGCGGATCTCGGCCACGCGGTTCATCGCCGCGGTTGCAGCCGCGATCCGCTTCAGTCGGTCTTCGTCCAAAACCGCGCCTGCAAAACCGTCGGGATATTCCTCGGCGATGAAGGCGGTGGTGATATCGCCCTTCACGAAGCGCGGATGGTCCATCACGGCGGAACAGAAGGGCAGGTTGTGGCCGATCCCCTCGACCTCGAACGCATCAAGGGCGGTGCGCATGCCTTCGATCGCCGCCGCGCGGTCGGGACCCCAGGTGCAGAGCTTGGCGATCATCGGGTCGTAATACATGCTGATCTCGCCGCCTTCGTAGACGCCGGTATCGTTGCGCACGACGCCCGTTGCCGTCGCCGCCTCTTCCGGCGGGCGGTAGCGGGTGAGCCGCCCGATCGAGGGCAGGAAATTGCGGTACGGGTCTTCGGCATAGAGGCGGCTTTCCATCGCCCAGCCGTTGATCTTGAGGTCCTTCTGGGCAAAGGGCAGCTTTTCCCCCGCCGCGACGCGGATCATCTGTTCGACCAGATCGACGCCGGTGATCAGTTCGGTCACCGGATGTTCGACCTGGAGGCGGGTGTTCATTTCGAGGAAGTAGAAATTGCGGTTGCCGTCGACGATGAATTCGACCGTACCCGCGCTGGTATAGCCCACGGCCTTCGCCAGCGCGCAGGCCTGTTCGCCCATCGCCTTGCGGGTCGCCTCGTCCAGGAACGGGCTCGGGGCCTCCTCGATGACCTTCTGGTTCCGGCGCTGGATCGAACATTCGCGTTCGTGCAGGTAGACGCAATTGCCGTGCTTGTCGGCCAGCACCTGAATTTCGATATGCCGGGGCTGGGTGACGAACTTCTCGATGAAGATCCGGTCGTCGCCGAAGCTCGCCGCCGCCTCGTTCTTCGAGGACTGGAAGCCTTCGGCAGCCTCCTGATCGTTCCAGGCGATGCGCATGCCCTTGCCGCCGCCGCCAGCGGAGGCCTTGATCATCACCGGATAACCGATCTCGCGGCTGATCTTCACCGCCTCGTCGGCGTCGGCGATCAGGCCCATGTAGCCCGGCACGGTCGAGACGCCCGCTTCCCTGGCAAGTTTCTTGGACGTGATCTTGTCGCCCATCGCCTCGATCGCGGGTGACGGGGGCCCGATGAAGACCACGCCCTCCTCCTCAAGCGCCGCCGCGAAATCCATTCGCTCGGACAGGAAGCCATAACCGGGATGCACCGCCTCGGCGCCGGTCGCGCGGATCGCGGCCATGATCCTGTCGATGACGATATAGGATTGGGCGGCGGGGGGCGGACCGATATGGACCGCTTCGTCGGCCATCTGCACATGCAGCGCATTGCGGTCGGCGTCGGAATAGACCGCCACCGTCTTGATCCCCATCTTCCGGGCCGACTTGATGACGCGGCAGGCGATCTCGCCCCGGTTGGCAATCAGGATCTTCTTGAACATCTCGGCCCGTCCCCTACAGCGAAAGAAAAAGGCCACCGGAGCGGATGCTCCGATGGCCCGATGTCAGATTGGCGCGGCGCGCGGGCGCCGCGATCAGATGATTAACGGCACAGGCCGGTCGCGCCGGCACCCGCACCGAGCGCACCGCCAACGATCGCGCTTTCGGCGAGGTTGTTATCGGTGACTGCGCCAAGCGCCGCGCCACCGGCCGCGCCCATGAGCGCGCAGTTGGCATTGATGCCGCCGCCCTGGCCCTGCACGCAGGCCGACAGGCCGACAACGGCGACAAGGCCCGCGATGAGTGTGAATTTCGACATTTTGCTCTGCCTCCAGACAAGGTTGTTATGGCGCAGAAGCTACAGAATGCCGCCCGTCCGTGGAAGCGCAAAGCGCGGGCGGAATCCGCGTCGGCTGAGATTTGCCGATCATCCGGCAAACGAAGCGACCTGATCCGAAATGGATCAGGTCGCCCAGAAGGGGAAGGGTAACGGTTTTGACAAACACAGATCCCGCGGGTGCAACGGAACGGGATCTGTGGGTGACGATGCGGCACATCCGGCGATGACGCAAACCCAAACTGGACGACCGCCGCACCTTCGGCAGCATCCTGCCAGTGACCGTCTGGGTTGCGCGGAAACATGCCTATTCCTCCGTCCCGAAGGCTTCCGGAAAGGCGGCGCGCGCCCGGGTCACGTCAATTTGCAGCCGGGCTTCATAGCTTTCGGGGTCGAACGGCTCTTCGGCCGGAACGACCTCGCGGCCGAAAAGCCACGACAGGCGGCCTGCGTCGAGATTGCCGCGTTCGAACGGCTCTTCGCCGAACGCCTCCCACAAAGCGGCCATGAAGCCCGCATCGGCCCGCTTGTCGGCGGGGGCGCGGTCGCGGAACCGCTCGCGCGCGACGAGCTTCGTCACCCCCTTGGGGTTGGCGCGGCGGATGGTGAACTGGAAATCGGTGCCGGGCAGGCGGCCGGGAAAACCACGGTGCTTCAGCATGGGCGGACCCTCCTTGCAGGGGTCTCGCACCGGCGGGCCGGGACCGGGCCATCGGCCCGGACCCGGCAGGAGACAGTCAGTAAATCAGTTGTACTTGCCGGTGTAGACGGGCTCTTGCGAGACCGGCTGTTCGACATAGGTGGTCTCTTCCTTCTTGGCGCAAGCAGCGGCCAGAGCGACGAGCATCGCCGCGAAGAGGACTTTCTTGGACATGGTATTCTCCTGCTCTCAACGGCGGTTTCGCCCGACCGGGCGCCCGCCAATTTCAGTTTCTTGTTCGGTGTCAGAACATTCCGACCCGAGCGCAGGATAGCAGAGGCAGGACTCCCCGCACAATGGCTCAATCCGAAGTTGCCGGGTTGTGGCTGAATTGCACCAAGCGCACCCTGATCAAGGGTGGATTTCCATTTCCCTTGCGGAGAGGCGATCATCAGAACCCCTCCCAGACGCAGGCGCCATCCTCGGGCCGGAAGGCCTCGAAGAACTGGGTGGCCTCGGGGGCGGGCTCGCCGAAGGGCACAGGCCGGTCGGCGAGGCTGATGACGATCTGGGCGGGCTGCGGCCCGGTCGAGGGGACCGCCTTCATTGCAAAGGTGTTGCAGAGGAATTCCATATCCAGAAGTGCTGTATCGGCATCGACCGTCCCGCCGTCGCGCGCGATCGCGGGTGCGATGAAGCGGAAGCGGTAGGTCAGCCCCTCCGGTCCCTGCGCGTTCTGGATCGTCTCGAAATAGGTCACGGTCTGTCCTGAGGGTACGGGGATGGGAATATCTGCGGCCGCCGCCGCCAGCGGCAGGAGAAATGGACAAAGCGCGGCGGCGAACGGTTTCACGGGCGAGGCCTAGAGCGGAATATTGTCGTGCTTCTTCCAGGGGTTCGTCAGCTTCTTGCCCCTCAGGCTCGCGAAGGCGCGGGCCACGCGCCGCCGGGTGGAATGGGGCATGATCACCTCGTCGATGAAACCCTTTTCCGCGGCGACGAACGGGTTGGCGAAGCGGTCCTCGTAATCCTTCGTCCGCGCCGCGATCTTCTCCTTGTCGGCCAGTTCGCTGCGATAGAGGATCTCGACCGCGCCCTTGGCCCCCATCACCGCGATCTCGGCCGTGGGCCAGGCATAGTTGAAATCGCCGCGCAGGTGTTTGGAGGCCATCACGTCATAGGCGCCGCCATAGGCTTTGCGGGTGATCACCGTGACTTTCGGCACCGTCGCCTCGCCATAGGCGAAGAGCAGCTTCGCGCCGTGCTTGATGACGCCGCCATATTCCTGGCTGGTGCCCGGCAGGAAGCCCGGCACATCGACCAGCGTCAGGATCGGGATTTCGAACGCATCGCAGAAGCGAACGAAGCGCGCGGCCTTGCGGCTGGAATCGATGTCCAGACAGCCCGCCAGAACCATGGGCTGATTGGCGACCACTCCGACCGTCTGCCCCTCGATCCTGAGGAACCCGCAGATGATGTTCGCCGCGTAGTCCTTCTGAACCTCGAAGAAATCGCCCTCGTCCGCGACCTTCTGGATCAGCTCCTTCATGTCGTAGGGCTGGTTGGGGTTGTCCGGCACCAGGGTATCGAGGCTTGCCTCGATCCGCGCGGGATCGTCGAAGAAGGGGCGGGTCGGCGCCTTTTCGCGGTTGTTCAAAGGCAGGAAGTCGAAAAGCCTGCGGATTTCGGCCAGCGCCTCGACGTCGTTTTCAAAGGCGCCATCGGCGACCGAGGATTTCTTCGTATGGGTCGAGGCGCCACCCAGTTCCTCGGCGGTGACGATCTCGTTCGTCACGGTCTTCACCACGTCGGGGCCGGTGACGAACATGTAGGACGTGTCCTTCACCATGAAGATGAAATCGGTCATCGCCGGGCTGTAGACCGCGCCGCCGGCGCAGGGGCCCATTATCACGCTGATCTGCGGCACGACGCCCGAAGCCATGATATTGCGCTGGAAGACCTCGGCATAACCCGCGAGCGATGCCACGCCCTCCTGGATGCGCGCGCCGCCGCTGTCGTTCAACCCGATCACCGGCGCGCCGTTCTGCATGGCCATGTCCATGATCTTGCAGATCTTCTGGGCATGGGTTTCGGAAAGCGAACCGCCGAAGACGGTAAAATCCTGGCTGAATACATAGACCATCCGGCCATTGATCGTGCCCCAACCCGTCACCACCCCGTCGCCCGAGGGCCGATCCGCCTCCATGCCGAAATCGACGCAGCGGTGGGCGACGAACATGTCAAACTCCTCGAACGAACCTTCATCGAGCAGAAGCTCGATCCGTTCGCGCGCCGTCAGCTTGCCGCGCGCATGCTGGGCATCGATCCGGCGCTGGCCGCCACCCTGACGGGCGACCGACCGGCGGGCCTCGAGCTGTTCAAGGATATCCTTCATCTCCGCCTCCCTCGCGCGATTGATCCTCTATAGGGCGCGCGACGCGCGGCGCAAAGCGGACTCTGGAAAATTTGCAAATTCTTGGCAGCGATCGACATGCAAATTGCAAACCCGATTCTCTTGCCAAAGCCCGGCCGCCGTGGTTCCGATGCCCCGCCATCTTTCCCCGCCATCAGCGCGAGTTCATCATGCCTTCGCTCCCCGTTCCTGTCCTGACCATCGGCCTCCTTCTGGCCTCGAATATCTTCATGACCTTCGCCTGGTACGGGCACCTCAAATTCAAGGCGGCCCCCCTTTACGTGGTGATCCTCGCAAGCTGGGGGATCGCGCTCTTCGAATATGTTCTGCAAGTGCCCGCAAACCGCTATGGCCACGGCCATTTCAGCGCCGCGCAGCTGAAAACCATCCAGGAAGTGATCATGCTGTCGGTCTTTGCCGTCTTTTCCTGGGCCTATCTCGGCGAAAGAATCGGCTGGCAGCAGGGCTTGGGTTTCGCCTTCATCGCGCTCGGCGCCTGGTTCGTCTTTCAGGGCCGGGGCTGAGGCTGTGGACATTGCCGTCCCGCGAGCCTAGCAGGGACGGATGAGCCGCCCTTCCGTCCGCTTTCTTGATCGCTCGACCGCCCCGCATACCGTCACGCTGGTGGTGCTCGCCGGTCTTTCGACGCTCGCCATGAACATATTCCTGCCGTCGCTTCCCGGCATGGCGCGCTGGTTCGGGGTCGATTACGCGACGATCCAGTTGGCGGTACCTCTCTACCTCGCCGGAAGCGCCGCTCTGCAGGTCATTGTCGGGCCCCTGTCCGACCGGTTCGGGCGGCGGCCGGTGATCCTGGCAGCACTTCTCCTCTTCATCGCCGCGACGCTGGTCGGGCTTTTCGCACCGGACGCGCATTGGTTTCTTGCAGCGCGGATCGTGCAGGCGGTGGTGGCGACCGGCATGGCGCTGTCGCGCGCCGTGATCCGCGACATGGTGCCCACCGAGGAAGCCGCCTCGATGATCGGCTATGTGACCATGGCCATGTCGGTGGTGCCGATGATCGGCCCGGCCCTTGGCGGCGCGCTTGACGAAAGCTTCGGCTGGCAGGCGAGCTTCGTGCTGCTGACCGCTGCGGGCGTCCTGACGACCCTGCTCGTCTGGTTCGATCTGGGCGAGACCGCCCTGCCCCCCGGCCGGAGCTTCGCCGCGCAGTTCCGCGATTACCCGGCCCTCCTCGCCTCGCCGCGCTTCTGGGGCTATGCGGCGGTGGCGAGCCTCGCCTCGGGCGCCTTCTTCGCCTATCTCGGCGGCGCGCCCTTCGTGGGTGAGAAGGTCTTCCATCTATCGCCCGCGGCGATCGGCTATTATTTCGCCGCACCCGCCATCGGCTATGCGCTTGGCAATTTCATCGCCGGACGCTTCTCGCGGCGCTACGGCATCGACCGGATGATACTCGCGGGCACCCTCATCGCCACCGGAACGCTGATCGCGGGCGCGCTTCTGGCGCGCGCCTTCCCGCCGCATCCGATGCTCTTCTTCCCCTTCACCGGCCTGATGGCGATGGGCAACGGCATGACGCTGCCCAATGCCAATGCCGGCATGCTTTCGGTCCGCCCGCATCTGGCCGGCTCCGCCTCCGGCCTCGGCGGCGCCCTGATGATCGGCGGCGGGGCGCTTCTGGCGGCGATCACCGGGCATCTGCTGAACGAGGTCACCGGCCATGCGATCCTGCTGGAGGTGATGGCGGCCAGTTCGGCACTGTCGATCCTCGCTATCCTCCTCGTGATCCGACGGGCACGCCGCGTCCGACGCTGACGGCGGAAAAATCTTCGCGAAGATTTTTCCGCCCCCCAATTTTCTTCGCGAAGAAAATTGGGTCCGGCTTGCGGCACCGCTTTGCAAACCATAATCTGGTGGTTAGCAAAGCGAGGGTACCATGGCCACACAGAAGCTCTATGCCGGAGTGAAGCTGCGCGAGACGCGGGCGCGGATGGGACTGACGCAGAAGGCCTTCGCCGACAAGCTCGGCGTCTCGCTGCCCTATCTGAACCAGATGGAGAACAACCATCGCCCGCTGTCGGCCGCGGTGGTTCTGGCACTTGCGGCCGACTTCGGCATGGACGTGACGGAGCTTGCAACCGGCGACGCGGAACGCATCGTATCGGACATGAAAGAGGCGCTGGCCGATCCGGTCTTTGCCGACAATGTGCCGCCGCTCGCCGATCTCAGGCTTGCCGCCTCGAACGCCCCGGCCTTCGCCCGCGCGTTTCTGGAACTGCACCGCGCCTACCGGCAAAGCCACGAACGGCTCGCCTCGCTTGACGAGGCGCTCGGGCGCGATGATGCCGGTCCGCGCTCCTCGCCCTGGGAAGAGGTGCGCGATTTCTTCCACTATTGCGACAATTACATCGACGCGGTCGACCGCGCGGCCGAGCGGTTCGCTGCCCCCGACGGCAAGCTGCAGGATATCGTGTCTCGTGCGAGTATGCTTCTGCGCGACAAGGGCCTGCGCATCACGATCGCCGACGCGGCCGAGATCCGTGCCCGCGACGGCGGCGATCTGACCATCTCCAGCCGCACCGCGCCGCCCACGCAGCGGTTCCAGATCCTGCACCAGCTGGCGCTCGTGACCCAGAACGATCTTCTGGAAGCCACGCTCGATCTCGCGCGTTTCCAGTCCGACACCGCCCGCGCCATCGCCAAGATCGGGCTGGCGAACTATTTCGCCGGGGCCGCGCTGATGCCCTACCGCGCCTTCCATGCCGCCGCGCAGGAGGTCCGTCACGACCTCGAACGGCTGGCCGACCGGTTCGGCGCCTCGATCGAGCAGGTGGCGCACCGGCTTTCGACCCTGCAACGGCCGGGGCTGAAGGGGATCCCCTTCTTCTTCGTCCGGGTCGATCAGGCGGGCACGATCACCAAGCGCCATTCGGCCACCCGCCTGCAATTCGCCCGTTTCGGTGGCGCCTGCCCCCTTTGGAACGTCTACCGCGCCTTCGAGACCCCGGGCCGCTTCATCCGCCAGCTGGCCGAAACACCGGACGGCGTGCGCTATCTCTGCCTTGCCCGCGATGTGTCGAAGCCCGGCGGGTCGTTCAACGCCCCGGTCCGCCGCTATGCGATCGCGCTTGGCTGCGAGGTGAGCCATGCCAAGGGCCTCGTCTATGCCGACGACCTCGACCTGACGAACGCCCGCGCCTATGAGCCGATCGGCATTTCCTGCCGCATCTGCGAGCGGCCGAACTGCCACCAGCGGTCGGTGCCGCCCCTGGAACGCAAGCTGAAGATCGACCCGGACCGGCGGGGGCTTCTGCCCTATGACGTGTCCTGACGGTCAGGCTGAAGCGAGCAACCGCGCGATCTCGTCCTTCAGATGGCTGCGCCGCTTGCGCAGGTCGACCTCGGCTAGCTCCTCCATCGGCTCGAGATTCGTCTCAGCCCGGTGAACCCGGCGATTGACCTCGTGATATTCGTCCGACAGCCGCGCGAAATGGGCGTCACTGGTCTTGAGACGATGGATCTTCTCGGCCTCCCTCGGAAACTCTTCGGCCAGTTCGTGCGGTGTGTGCGACATCTGTCTTCCTCTTGCTGTCTGTCCCGATTCTAGACCTGTTCGGGTGGCCGCACCTTGAGCCTTGTCAAACCGGCGACAGGGGTGACGCAATCGGCACAAGTTCCGCCGGTCGGCTTCTTGCGCAACGCCCGCATTGCGACCATGGTGCGCGCGATTCCACGGCAGGACTATGGAAACGGGCGGCCAATGATCTTTGTCGAAAACGGACCGGGGGGAGAGGCCGCACTCTTCGACGGCGCCAGGGCCCTGATCCGGGCCGACCGGCCGGAGGAGGTCGAGGCGGCGCTATCAGCCCTCGACCGGGCGCAGGCGGACGGGCTCTGGGCTGCGGGCTTTGCCTCCTACGAGCTTGGCTATGCGCTTGAGCCGCGCCTCGCAGCGCTGATGCCCGCCGCCCGCCGCCTGCCGCTTCTGCAGTTCGGCCTCTATGACGGCCCGTCCGACCCCGCGCCCTTCCTTGCCCGCTCGGCAGAGGAGGCCCCCGCCGCGCATCTCGATACCCTGCGCCCGGCCTGGTCGGCCGAAGTTCACGCCGACGCTCTTCAGCGCATCCTCGACTATATTGCCGCAGGCGATATCTATCAGGCCAACCTCACGATGGCGCTCGAGGCGCGCTGGTCCGGCACGCCCGCGGGGCTTTATGGCGCGCTGCGGGCCCGGCAGCCGGTGGCCTACGGTGCCTTCCTTGACATGGAGGGAGCGCCGCCGATCCTGTCGCGCTCGCCGGAACTCTTCTTCGCGACCGATGCCTGCGGCCGGATCGAGACCCGCCCGATGAAGGGTACCGCGCCGCGCGCCTCGAACCCCGCCCATGACGCGGCGCTCAGGATGGATTTGCAGGCGAGCATAAAGAACCGCGCGGAAAACCTTATGATCGTTGATCTTTTGCGCAACGACATTTCCCGCGTCTGCCGGGCGGGCAGCGTGAAGGTGCCGCAGCTTTTCGCCATCGAAAGCTATGCGACCGTCCATCAGATGGTCAGCCATGTCACCGGCGAATTGCTGCCCGGAACGCCCCCCAGCGCGATCTTCCGCGCGCTTTTCCCCTGCGGCTCGATCACCGGCGCACCCAAGATCAGGGCGATGGAAATCATCCGCGCGCTTGAGGCGGGCCCGCGCGATGTCTATTGCGGCTCGATCGGCTGGATCGCGCCGGATGGCGCGTCAAGCTTCAATGTCGCGATCCGCACGCTTGTGCTCGACGGCGACCGGGCACGGTTCGGCGTCGGCGGCGGGGTCGTGGCGGATTCGACCGCCGCCAACGAATATGAGGAGGCGCTGTGGAAGGCCCGCTTCGCGATCCTGAGCTGAGGCTGATCGAGACCTTCCGCTGGGATGGGTCGGCCTTCGTCCGGCTGGAGGCGCATCTGGCACGCGCCCGCGCGTCTGCCGGCGCGCTTGGATTTCACTGGAGGGCGGCAGAGGTCGACCGCGCGCTCGCCGCTGTCGGCGGCCCGACGCCGCTGCGCATCCGCCTGACCATCGGCCGCGAGGGGGATGCAGACCTATCCAGCGCGCCTCTGCCGCCCGCAGCGCGCCAGTGGCGGCTCGCGATCCATCCCGAACCGATCGACGAAGGAAACCCGGCGCGGCGCCACAAGACGACCGACCGCGCGCTGTATGACCGCGCCCGTGCCGCCCTGCCCGCAGGCGTGGATGAATATCTCTTCCTCAATCGTCGGGGCGAACTGGCCGAAGGAACCATCACCACTCTCTTCGCCGATCTCGGCCAGGGCCTTCTGACCCCGCCGCTCGCCTCCGGCTGCCTTCCGGGCGTCCTGCGCGCGGACCTGCTCGCGTCGGGTCAGGCGCGCGAGGCGGTCCTGACCGCCGATATCCTCGGAAAGGCAAGGCTCTGGGTCGGCAATTCGCTGCGCGGCCTTATCCCCGCGTCTCTCTGAGCGCATCGAGCCGCGCCTCGATCCGCTGGAAATGATCCTCCAACTGCCGCTGGCGCATATCGTCGAGCTTTTCGTGAAGGCTCAGGATTTCAAGTTCGGCCTTGAGATTGACCTCGTAATCATGCCCCGCCACCTCGCGGTCCTTCGCCGCCTGTCGGTTCTGGCTCATCATGATGACCGGGGCCTGAATGGCCGCGATCATCGACAGGATCAGGTTCAGGAACACGAACGGATATGGATCGGCGGGCGCCGTCATCAGCCAGAGATTCGAGGCAACCCATGCAACGATCATCGCCGCAAAAAGAAGGATGAAGGTCCAGGACCCGCCGAAGGCCGCCACCCGGTCGGCGACCCGCTGGCCGAACGTCAACTCGCTGCGGAAGCTCTCGTTAACATTGCGCGAGATGGCGGCCCGCGCCGCGATGCGCCGCAACACACGCTGCTCGCGCTCCGGCAGATCATCATAGCCCGCGCTCAAGAGCTTCGCCGCCAGGTCGCGCACCCGCTCGTCCATGCTGCCCTCCATAGAACAGGCCGGGGGCTCTGCCCCCGGACCCCCGAGGTATTTTCGCCAAGATGATATCCAGCCCTTCATTCTGGCGCAAATATCCTCGGGGGGTCCGGGGGGCAGACAGCCCCCCGGCCTAGCGCTGGGACGCAGACCAGCGTCCGTTCATCCAGGGCGCGGAGTTGGCGGGCGCCAGCATGCCTTTGCCCAGAATATGGTCGGCCGCCTTCTCGCCGGTCATGATCGAGGGGGCATTCAGATTGCCGTTCGTCACGCGCGGGAAGATCGAACTGTCGGCAACGCGCAAGCCATCGACCCCGATCACCCGGCATTCGGCATCGACGACCGCCATCGGGTCGTCCCGCCGCCCCATGCGGGCGGTGCCGCAAGGGTGGTAGGCGCTTTCGGCATGCGCGCGGATGAAGCTGTCTATCTCGTCATCGGAACGGTATTTCGCGCCCGGCTGGATCTCGTGCTTCACGAAGGGCTCGAACGCCTTTTGCCCGAAGATCTCGCGCGTCAGGCGCACGCATTTGCGGAAGTCCGCCCAATCGTCGGGATGGGACATGTAGTTGAAGAAGATACGCGGCGCCTCGCGCGGGTCGGCTGATTTCAGCGTCACCGCCCCGCGAGATTTCGACCGCATCGGGCCGACATGGGCCTGGAAACCATGGCCCTCGGCCGCCGCCTTGCCGTCATAGCGCACGGCAATGGGCAGGAAGTGATACTGGATGTCGGGATAATCCACGCCCTTGTCCGAGCGGATGAAGGCGCAGCTTTCGAACTGGTTCGAGGCGCCGAGCCCCTTGCCGGTGAAAAGCCATTGCGCCCCGATCACCGCCTTGCCCCAGAGGTTCCAGTATTTGTAAAGCGTGATCGGCTGTTTCGAGGCGAATTGCATATAGATCTCAAGGTGATCCTGCAGGTTCGCGCCTACGCCCGGCCGGTCGGCGACCACCTTGATCCCGTGCTCTTGCAGATGCCGGGCGGCGCCGATGCCCGACAGCATCAGAAGCTTCGGCGTGTTGATCGAGGAGGCCGCGAGGATGACCTCGACGCCCGCGCGGATCACCTCGACCTGCCCGCCGCGCTCGACCTCGACGCCCACTGCGCGGCCGTTCTCGATCACCACCTTGCGGGCGAAGGCACGGATCAGTTCGCAATTCTCGCGCTTCAGCGCCGGTTTCAGATAGGCGTTCGCCGCCGACCAGCGCCGGCCCTTGTAGATCGTCGCCTCCATCGGCCCGAAGCCTTCCTGCTTCTCGCCGTTATAGTCGGAGGTCACTTCATAGCCTGCCTGCTTGCCTGCTTCGACGAAGGCATGGAACAGCGGGTTCGACCGGGGGCCGCGCGTCACATGCAGGGGGCCACTCGTCCCCCGGAACTCATTGGGCGCGCCGCCGTGCCAGGTTTCCATCCGGCGGAAATAGGGCAGTACGTCGGCATAGGACCAGCCCTGCGCGCCCTGATCGGCCCAATGGTCGAAATCCTTTGCGTGGCCGCGCACGAAGACCATGCCGTTGATTGAGGACGACCCGCCCACCACCTTGCCGCGCGGCGTGGCCAGCGTGCGGCCGCCCAGATGCGGCTCGGGCTCGGTCCGGAAGCCCCAGTCATAAAGCGGCATGTTCATCGGATAGGACAGCGCGGCAGGCATCTGGATGAACGGCCCTGCGTCGGTGCCGCCATGTTCGATGACGATCACCCGCTTGCCCGCTTCCGTCAGCCGGTAGGCCATCGCGCAGCCCGCCGAGCCCGCCCCCACGATCACATAGTCGGCCATCATTGCGTTCTTCCATCTTCCGGGGCCGCGCGGGTGAGCGCGACGAAGGTTTCAAAGGCGATATTGCCGCCGGAGGCGACGAGAAGGACCGTCCTGCCCTTTACGGGCAACTGTCCTGAGAGAAGTGCCGCGATGGCTGCCGCACCCGACGGTTCCAGCACCAGTTTCAGCTGTTCGAAGGCTGCGATCATGGCCCTGCGCACGGCGGTGTCCCCCACGGCGCAGCCCCTGACCCCGGCCGCCTGCGCGGCGGCAAAGGGTGCGGCGCCGGGGGCGGTTGCCTGCAATGCGTCGCACAGGCTCTGCGCCCCCGGCGCCACCCGGCCAATCGCAGCCGCCGTCAGCGACCGGCCCATTCCGTCAAATCCCTCGGGCTCCACGGCCCAGATCTCGGCGCCCGGCAGCGCGGCGCGGGTCGCAAGCGCCATGCCCGCAATCAGGCCGCCGCCGCCCGTGGGCGCCGCCACGAGATCGGGCGCCTGGCCCAACTCTGCCATCTGCTCCAGCGCCTCGACCGCGACGCCCGCCTGCCCGGCGACCACCGCAGGATCGTCGAACGGGTGGAGGAGCGTCAGCCCCTGCTCCCCGGCCAGATGCCGGGCAAGCGCCGACGCCACTTCCTCGCGCGGGCGGTCGCCGTGGTGCGACAGAACCACCCGAGCGCCATATCCTTCTGTCGCGCGGCGCTTCACCTCGGGTGCGTCCCCGGGCATCACGATCGTGACGGGCACGCCCGCCGCCTTGCCCGCGGCCGCCAGTCCTTGCGCGAAATTGCCCGAGGAAAAGGCGATAACACCTTGTTTCCGCTCAACTTCAGTCAACTGCGCAAGCCGCCATGTCGCGCCGCGTATCTTGAATGACCCGGCCTTCTGCAGGCTTTCCGCCTTCACGAACACGCGCGCCGCACCACTTGCCTCGGCGAAGGCCGCAACCTCGATCAGCGGTGTGCGGATCGTTGTCTGCCGGGTCAGCGCATAGGCGCGGGCGATATCGGCTGCGGTCGGACTCACCAGGGCGCCTCGACCGGGCCGAGGTTCACATAGACCGACTTCACATGCGTGTAATGCTCGATCGCGGCCTTCGAATTTTCCCGCCCGACGCCCGACAGTTTGGAACCGCCGAACGGCCCCTCGACCGGCGTCAGGTTATAGGCGTTGATCCAGCAGGAGCCTGCCTGAAGTTCGGCCACCACCCGGTGGCCACGCGCCAGATCGGCCGTAAAGACCCCGGCGGCGAGGCCAAACTCGGTGGCGTTTGCCCTCGCGATCACCTCTGCCTCGGTCTCGAAATCGAGAACCGCCATGACCGGGCCGAAAATCTCCTCCCGCGCGATGGTCATGTCGTCGGTCACGTCGGCAAAGACGGTGGGCGCGACGAAGGCACCGCTTTCCGGCGCGGCACGGTGGCCGCCGGTCACAAGCCGCGCGCCTTCCGCCCTGCCCACCTCGACATAGCCCAGAACTTTCTCAAGCTGCGCGGCAGAGACGAGCGGACCCATCTGTGTCTCGGGGTCGCGCGGATCGCCGAGCCTGATCGCTTCCGTCCGCTCTCTCAGCCGCGTCAGGAACCGTTCCTTGATACCCTTCTGCACGAACACGCGGGTACCGTTCGAACAGACCTGACCCGTGGAATAGAAATTCCCCAGCATCGCGCCGCCAACCGCGTTTTCCACGTCGGCGTCATCGAAGACGATGAGCGGCGACTTGCCGCCCAGTTCCATCGTCACATGGCGGATGCCTTCGGCGGCCATCGCATAGACCTTGCGCCCCGTAGGCACCGACCCGGTCAGCGATACCTTGGCCACGCGCGGGTCGGTGACAAGCGAGGCCCCGACCTGCCCCCTGCCCTGAACCACGTTGAAGAGGCCCGGCGGCAGGCCCGCCTCGATGAATATCTCGGCGATCTTCAGGGCGCAAAGCGGCGTCACCTCGGACGGTTTGAAGATCATCGCATTGCCGAAGGCAAGCGCGGGCGCGGCCTTCCAGCAGGCGATCTGGGTCGGATAGTTCCAGGCACCGATGCCAACGCAGACGCCCAGGGGTTCGCGGATCGTGTAAAGGAAATCTCGGCCGAGCGGCACGGTCTCGCCGGTGACGGTCGGTGCGAGGCCCGCGAAATATTCCAGCGCGTCAGCGCCCGAGGTGGCGTCGGCGACCGTGGTTTCCTGAATGGGCTTGCCGGTGTCGAGCGTCTCAAGCTCCGACAGGGACTGGTTGCGCTCGCGGATGATCCCGGCCGCGCGGCGCAGGATGCGCGACCGTTCGACCGGCTTCATCCGGCCCCAGTCCCGCTGGGCACGCTCCGCCGAAGCGAGCGCCTTTTCGACAACGGCGGGCGTCGCCTCATGCACGCGGGCAATCACTTCGCCCGTCGCGGGGAAAACCACATCGATCACGGCGCCCGCCGTGTCTTCCAGATAGGTGCCGTCGACGAAGTGGCTTGCCCGGGGTTGCGCGATCATTCTGTCTTGTCCAGTTCCAGTGTGAGATATTGCAGCGCCATCGCTGCTGCCGCAGTGCCGTCCGGCATTGCCTGCTGTTTCAGCGCCTCGCGGATATAGACCCCGTCGATCATCGCAGCCGTGCCGCGCGCCACTTCCTCGGCGCGGGCGCCGACGAGCTTTCTGAGATCATAGACAAGGTTGGTGTGCAGCCGCGCCTGATAGACGCGGAGAAGCCGCTTGGCCTCCGGCACGGTCTGGGCAAGCACGTAGAAATTCAGCCAGGCCCCGATCACCTCGCGCCGGAAGTTCACCGCCGTGAAGCTTGCGCGGAGGATCGCCGTCAGGCGCGCGCGCGGCCCCTCGGCCATGGCGAGCGCCCCCCTGACCTCTGCGCCGTAAAGGCTGAGGATATGGCGCATTGCCGCGAGGAAGATCTGTTCCTTAGAACCGAAATAGTGATGCGCCAGCGCCGAGGACATGCCCGCGCGCTTGGCAATCTGGCTGACCGTGACGTCGAGCGAACCGGTGCGACCGATCTCGAGGATCGTCGCCTTCACCAGTGCGGCCTTGCGAATCGGCTCCATTCCAACTTTCGGCATGATCTGCCCTCTCGGTTCGGGGGGATGGGAGTACAAGAGCGGTTATTGACTCGTCAATCAAGAAAAAACTGGCGGGCCGTGTCAACCGGCTTTGCACCCTTCCGATCTTCCGCTAGCCTGCGCGCAGACACAACTCTGCCACAGGGGCTGTCACAGGGGGAAACATGCTCGATGCGGGAAAATGCGCCCGGGCAAGAATCTTCTTGCTTACGTAAGTGATGATGATGTTAATTGACTCATCAATCAAGAACATATGGGAGGCTGCCATGAAACTTCGTTCCATCCTGCTTGCGTCCGCGGCGCTGGCATTCGCGTCGCAAGCGTCGGCGGAAGGCTGCGACAAGGTCGTGTTCTCGGATGTCGGCTGGACCGACATCACCGCGACGACCGCCGTCACCGCCACGATTCTCGAAGCGCTCGGCTATGAGACCGAGACCAAGGTCCTGTCGGTGCCGGTGACCTACACCGGCCTGGCCGAAGGCGACATCGACGTGTTCCTCGGCAACTGGATGCCGACGATGGAGGCAGACATCGCGCCCTACCGCGATGCGGGTACCGTGGAAACCGTCCGCGTGAACCTCGTGGGCGCCAAATATACGCTTGCGACCAACGAGGCAGGCGCCGCACTCGGGATCGACGATTTCTCGAAGATCGCGGCCAACAAGGATGCGCTGGAAGGCCAGATCTACGGTATCGAGCCGGGCAATGACGGCAACCGTCTGATCATCGACATGATCGCGGCGAACACCTTTGGCCTTGAAGGGTTCGAAGTGATCGAAAGCTCCGAACAGGGCATGCTCGCAGAGGTCGCCAAGCACAACGGCGACGGCAAGCCGATCGTCTTCCTCGGCTGGGAACCCCATCCGATGAACGCCAATTTCAAGATGACCTATCTCGCCGGCGGCGATGATATTTTCGGGCCGAATTTCGGCGGCGCGGAAGTGGCGACCAACGTGCGTGCGGGCTATGTGGCGGAATGCCCCAACCAGGGCAAGCTCTTGCAGAACCTCGAATTTACGCTCGCCATGGAAAACGAGATCATGGGCGCGATCCTCAACGAAGGCGCCGACCCGATGGATGCGGCCAAGACCTGGCTCGCGGCCAATACAGAGTCGCTTGGCCCTTGGCTTGACGGCGTGACCACCAAGGATGGCGGCGATGCCATGGCGGCGGTGACGGCGGCGCTGCAATAAGCCGACCCCGCACCTGACCTTTCACGAACCCGGCGGCAGCGAACCTTCGCTGCCGCCTTTCAAACGCCAACAAAGCGAAGGGGAGCGCGATGGACTGGCTCGAACAGCTGTGGCTGGCCGACTACAAACTTCCGGTCGGCAAGATATCGAAGACGGCATTCGACTGGCTGAAGGAGAATTTCAGCTGGTTTTTCGATTTCCTCGCGGACACGATGGAACTGCTGATCAAGGGTATCCTCTGGTGCCTTGAAACGCCGCACCCCCTGATCATCGTCGCGCTCGCCGTCGCCCTCACCTGGTATCTGCAGCGCAACTGGAAGATCTGCCTCTTCGTCCTTTTCGGCTTCCTCTTCATTCTCAATCAGGGCTACTGGGACGAGACCGCAGAAAGCCTCACGCTGATCCTTGCGAGCTGCGTGGTCTGCATGGGCGTGGGCGTGCCGATCGGCATCGCCGCCGCCCACCGGCCGCGGTTGTACACGGCGATGCAGCCGATCCTCGACCTGATGCAGACGCTGCCGACCTTCGTTTACCTGATCCCGGCCATCGTCTTCTTCGGCCTCGGCATGGTGCCGGGCCTGATTGCGACCGTGATCTTCGTTCTGCCTGCACCGATCCGCCTGACCCATCTTGGCGTTTCCAACACCCCCGCCGCCCTGACCGAGGCGCTGACCGCCTTCGGCGCAACCAAGCGGCAAGTGCTGTGGAAGGCGGAACTGCCCTATGCCTTTCCGCAGATCATGGCGGGCCTGAACCAGACCATCATGCTTTCGCTCTCGATGGTCGTGATCGCCGCCCTTGTCGGCGCCAACGGCCTCGGCGTGCCGGTCGTCCGCGCGCTCAACTCCGTCAATACCGCGCTCGGCTTTGAATCGGGCTTCGTGATCGTGGTCGTCGCCATCGTGCTCGACCGGATGCTGCGCAAGGGGAATGCGTGATGGCCAAGGATCTGCAGACACCCGACATCGCGGTCGAGTTCAACAAGGTCAACATCGTCTTCGGCAAAGAGCCCGGCAAGGCCCTGCCCCTGATGGACAAGGGCATGAGCCGGTCGGATATCCAGAAAGCCACCGGCCAGATCCTTGGCGTTCACGATTGTTCCCTGACCGTGGCGCGCGGCGAGATTCTCGTTCTGATGGGGCTCTCCGGCTCCGGCAAGTCGACGCTCCTGCGCGCGGTCAACGGGCTGAACCCGGTCTGCCGGGGCGCGGTTACGGTGCGTGACGGCGACTGGAGCTGTGAAGTTGGCGGCGCCAACCGCGAAGACCTGCTGAAGGTCCGGCGCGAATGCGTGGCGATGGTCTTTCAGCAGTTCGGCCTTCTGCCCTGGCGCACGGTGCGCGAAAACGTCGGCCTTGGGCTAGAGCTTGCGGGCCAGACACCCGCCCAGATGCGCGAGAAGGTCGATCAGCAACTTGCGCTGGTCGGCCTGTCGGAACGGGCCGACGCCAAGGTCGGCGAATTGTCCGGCGGCATGCAGCAGCGCGTGGGCCTCGCCCGGGCCTTCGTCACCGACGCGCCGATCCTGCTGATGGACGAACCTTTCTCGGCGCTCGACCCGCTGATTCGTACCCGGCTGCAGGACGAGCTTCTGGAATTGCAGGAGAAACTCCACCGCACCATCATCTTCGTCAGCCATGACCTCGACGAGGCTTTCAAGATCGGCAACCGGATCGCGCTGATGGAAGGTGGCCGGATCGTGCAATGCGGCACGGCGCGCGAGATCATCGCCAACCCGGTCTCGGATTATGTGGCGGATTTCGTCAATCACATGAACCCGCTTTCGGTCCTGACCGCGCGGGACGCGATCGAGCCCACGCCGAACAGCACGCCGACGACCGGCCAATGCGACATCGACACGCCGATCAAGGATGTGATGGCGCGGCTGAAGGATGAGACGCGCGCTTTGGAGGTGACGGATCACGGCAAGGTCGTGGGCCAGGTCTCGCGCAAGACGGTGATCGCGCGCCTTCTCGACCCGCGCGGCTGACCCGTCAGGCCTTTTCGGCACCGACGGGCGGGGTCACACCCGCCCGCGCGATCTGCGCCTCGCGCCAGCTCATGTAGCTGATCGCGCCGATGATGACCGCGCCACCCAGAAGGACATAAGGGTCCACCCGCTCGCCGAAGGCGAAGACGCCCAGAAGGGTTGCCCAGACGAGTTGCAGGAAGATAACCGGCTGGGTGACGCTGACCGGCGCCACGGCGAAGGCGCGGGCCATGAAATAATGGCCAAGTGTCGCGAAAAGCGCCACGACGGCAAGCGCGGCAAGTTGCGCCAGCGTCGGAGTGACCCAGGACCAGAGCGCGAAAGGCGCAAGGCCGATCGCCACCGACAGCGACAGAAGCGCCACAAGGGCACCTGCGGGCAGGACCGTCGATAGACGCTTGGCAACGATATAGGACAGGCCGAAGAAAGTGGCAGCCCCCACCTGCGCCAGATGGCCCGGCGCGAGCTCCCTTAGTCCCGGCCTCAGTACGATCAGCGCGCCAAGAAGCGCCACCGCGATCGCGGTGATCCGCCGAGCCGCGATCCGCTCGCCCAGGAACATCGCCGCCCCTGCCGTCACCACGATCGGGCTCAGATAACCAATCGCCGTCACATCGGCGACCGGGATGCGCGCCATCGCATAGAACCACAGGATCACCGCGACTGTATGCAGACCGCCGCGCAGCGCGATCATCCTGATCGCGCCATCCGGCAGCCCCGCGCGCAGGATGCGCCAAAGCGGCGCGGCGAGGAAGACGAGCCCGTAGAGAAACCGGATGAAGGCCCCTTCCGCCGCCGGCAAGGCGGTGCCCAGATGATGGACCGTGCCATTGACGGCAACGAAGCTCAGCCCGCTGAGCGCCATCCAGAGGATCCCGGCCAAAGGCGTCTGCTTTCCCATAGGCTCCATCCCGACGCCCTGCCCGCCCGTTTGCGCCCCGGCGCCCGAAGCCAGACCAGATCGGCAGGGGAAAGACAAGCTCAGCCGACGGCGATCCCCCAGGCGAGCGACCACATCAAGGCGCCGACGAAAAGATCGAGAACCACCCAGGCGCGAGGCCGCGCGAAGACCGGCGCCAGCAGACGCGCCCCGTAGCCGAGCGAGAAGAAGAAGGCGAAGGACGAGGCCGCAGCCCCGAGGCCGAAGGCCAACGCCCGGCCGGGATATTGCGCGGCGATCGAGCCGATCAGCACCACCGTGTCGAGATAGACATGCGGATTGAGCCAAGTCACCGCCGCGATCATCGCCAGCACCCGGCCGAGCGGCGGCACCGCGCCTTCAGCGGCGCGCAGCGCCTCCCCGCCCCGGAACGCCGCGCGGAAGGACCGCGCTCCATACCACAGCAGAAAGGCCACCCCGCCCCAGCGCAGCGCCGGGGCAAGCCATGGCAGCCGCGCCGACGCGAAGGAAAATCCCGAAACGCCAAGCCCGATCAGCACCGCATCGGAGGCAGCGCAGAAGAGGCAGACGGCAAACACATGCTCGCGCCGGAGCCCCTGCCTCAACACCATGGCGTTCTGCGCCCCGATGGCGAGGATGAGCCCCAGCCCCAGCCGGAACCCGGCGAACGCCGCCTCAAGCATCGCGCCTGATCCGACGCCAGTCCGCAGATGTTCCACCGCTCATCAGTCGCCCTCCGCTCCGGCCGCATGGCTGACCGGATAGCGCCTGGCTGTCTCCAGGACTACTTAATTTTCGTAATCCATGTTAAGAAAATCTGATGATAGACCCCGACCAGCTCTCCTCCCTCGCCGCAATTCTGCGCACCGGCTCTTTCGAGGGCGCGGCGCGGGCGCTGAACGTGACGCCCTCGGCAATCTCGCAGCGCCTGCGCGCGCTCGAGGACCGGCTCGGCACGGTTCTGGTCCTGCGCACCCAACCCGCGCAGGCGACAGAGGCGGGCCGGAGGCTCGCCCGCCATGCCGACGATCTGGCGCTCCTCGAAAGCGCGCTGATGCATGATCTTGGCCGCGCCGCCGACCGTGCCAATCCGACGGTGCGGATCGCCGTCAATGCCGACAGCCTCGCCACCTGGTTTCTGCCAGCCCTGGCAACGGTGCCCGATCTTCTCTTCGATCTGGTGATCGACGACCAGGATCATTCCGTCGACCTGCTGAAACACGGCGAGGTCGCGGCCGCCCTCACCGCCGGCACAGCCTCGGCGCAGGGCGCGGCCATATACGCTCTCGGCGCCCTCACCTATCGCGCCACCTGCTCCCCTGCCTTCCGCGACCGCTGGTTCGCGGGCGGCATGAGCGTCGAGGCGCTCTCACGCGCGCCCGCGCTCACCTTCAACAACAAGGACCGCCTGCAGACCGACTGGGCCCGGGTGCTGACCGGGCGCCCCGTCGCACTCCCGACCCATCTCATCGCCTCAAGTCACGCGTTCGTCGAGGCGGCGCTTCTCGGCCTTGGCTGGGGCATGAATCCCGAACCCCTGATCGCACCCCACCTCGCCCGCGGAACCCTCGTCGACCTCGCCCCCGACCGCCCGCTTCTCAAGCCGCTCGACTGGCAGGTGAGCCGCCTGCATGCAACGCTTCTCGCGCCGCTCACCGCAGCCGTCCGCCGGGCAGCAAAAGCCAAGCTCACGCCGCCCTGAACCGCGGTCAAACCCCTGTTTTCACTTTCTGTCCCGAAATACTCTGGGGGAGCGCGAGGGGGCAGCGCCCCCTCGCACCTTGGAGGGGGAGCGCGAGGGGGCAGCGCCCCCTCGCGCGGGTCGGCCGGGCGAAGCCCGGACGAAATCTCAAAGCGCGGCGGCAACCTCGTCGGGCACGTCGAAATTATGGGTCACGGCCTGCACGTCGTCGTCCTCTTCCAGAAGGTCGATCAGCTTCATCAGCTTCTGTGCCGTTTCGAGGTCCACCTCGGTGCGCGACTGCGGCTTCCAGATGAGCTTTGCCTCCTCGCTCTCACCCAACGCCTTCTCCAGGGCCTCGGTCACGTCGCTCAGCGCATCTGCGTCGCAATAGACCCAATGGCCCTCCTCGTCGCTTTCCACGTCATTGGCACCCGCATCCAGCGCCGCCATCATCACCGTGTCACCATCGCCCGCCTCGGGCTTGAAGCTGACTTCCCCCACCCGGTCGAACGAATGGCTGACCGAACCGGTCTGGCCAAGGTTGCCGCCGCATTTGGTGAAATAGGACCGCACGTTCGAGGCGGTGCGGTTCAGGTTGTCGGTCATCGCCTCGACAATGATCGCGATCCCGTTCACGCCATAGCCCTCATAGCGGATCTCGGTATAGTCCGCCGCATCGCCGCCCATCGACTTCTTGATCGCCCGTTCGATCACGTCCTTGGGCATCGACTGGGCCTTGGCCGCCTTCACCGCAAGCCTGAGGCGCGGGTTCTTCTCGGGGTCGGGGTCGCCCATCTTGGCCGACACCGTGATTTCCTTGGCGAGCTTCGAGAACATCTTGGAGCGTGCAGCATCCTGCTTGCCCTTGCGATGCTGGATATTGGCCCATTTGGAATGGCCTGCCATGACCTTCTCCGACAGATTAGCTGGTTCGGCGCCTCTATAGGCAGGCGCCTTGCGACCCGCAACCCCGGGCCGGTCAGTGCCTTTGGTCGCGCCCGAGCGTGGGCGGTGTGCGGAAGCGCGTAACGCGGCCCTGCGCATCGGTGATCGTGACCAGCGCATAGGGCGACACGGCCGCACCGAGAAGCGGCTCAAGATAATTGCGCTTGCGGACCATGACCCGCCAATCCGCAGCATGCGGGCAACCTTCCATCCGCCCTGCCCCGCCGGTCAGGCCGACATCGGCGCGGCAGATGACGCCGTTGGGGAAATAGACCGTCAACCGCTCGCCGCCCAGCCAGATACGGTCCGGCACCGGCGCGGCCACCACGGGAAGCGCAAGAAGCGAGAGAAGAAAGGCACATGCGATCCGCATCGAACTACCCCTGCAAAGGCCAGATCCAGGCGATGGTCAGCACCGCGGTGATACCGGTCACGATATCGAGCGGGATGCCCATCCGCAGGAAATCGGTGAACTTGTAGCCGCCGGGGCCGTAAACCATCATATGGGTCTGATAGCCGATCGGTGTGGCGAAGGCCACAGAGGCAGAGAACATCACCGCGATCGCGAAGGGGCGCGGATCGAGGCCGAGGGTGACGGCCAGATGCATGGCGATCGGCGTGTAGATCACCGCGACCGCGTTGTTTGACAGGAACTCGGTCAGGACGAGCCCGAGGAAATAGACGATGGCCAGTGTCGCAAGCGGCGGCAGATGCTGGATATGCGGCGCGACCGCATCGACGATCAGCTGCACCGCGCCCGAGGCATAAAGCCCCTCTCCCACGGCCAGCATGCCGAAGATCATCGCCAGAAGCCGCCCGTCGATCGCATGCAGTGCCTCGTCTGGATCGACGGAGCGGGTGACAAGAAGGAACGTCACGGCAAGCATCGCCAGAACGAGGATCGGCGCCACGTCGAGCGCTGCAAGCATGACGACGGCCGCCAGACCGCCGATGGCAAGCGGCATGTGGCTGCGCCGGTAGGGTTTCGCCGACGGTTTCGACACATCGACGAGGTCCACATCGCTCGCCAGCCGCTGGATATCTTCCGCAGCCCCTTCCAGCAGCAGCGTATCGCCCACCTGCACCATCAGATCGTCGAGCTGGCGGCCGATATTCTGGTTGCGGCGATGGACGGCCAGCACATAGACGCCGTAGCGGCGGCGCAGGCGCAATTCGCCGAGCGTGCGGCCGATCAGCCGGCAGCCGGGCGTGATCAGCACCTCGACCGTCTCGGTCTCGACCGACGACAGCTTGTCCACCAGCCGCACGTCCTTGCGCTGCTGAAGATGCAGAAGCTCGGCCATTTCGGTGCGCAGGACGACCCGGTCACCTTCGCGCAGGTCGACCGAGGTGAGGTCGCGCCTGAGCGAAGCGTCGCCGCGTAGCACGTCCACCAGCCGCACCCCGTCGCGCTTGAAGATCTCGACATCCATCACGCGCCGCCCGATCAGGCTGGACTCTTCGGGCACGGCGACCTCGGTGAAGAATTTCACCTTGCGCCGGTCGCCGAGAAGGACACCCATCGATTGCCGCTCCGGCACCAGCCGCCGGGCGAAAACCGCCATGAAGGCCGCGCCCACGAGCGTTACGGCAAGACCCACCGGCGCGACATCGAAGATCGAGAAGGCCTCCATCCCCTGTTTCTGCACCACGCCGTCCACCAGGATGTTGGTCGATGTGCCGATAAGCGTGATCATCCCGCCCATCACGGTGAAATAGGAGAGCGGCATCAGGAAACGCGAGGGCGAGGTGCCCAGCTTTTTCGCCACCTGCATGAAAATCGGGATCATCACCGCCACCACTGGCGTGTTGTTCATGAAGGCGGAACCGACGATGACCACGAGATAGAGGAGCACGATCGTCCGTGCCGGATGATCCTCGACATGGCGCTCGGCGATATTGGTGATTGCCTGAAGCGCGCCGGTGCGCATCAGCGCGCCCATGATCATGAACATGAAGGCGATGGTCCAGGGCGCGGAATTCGAAAGCGTCTTCGTCGCCTCTTCGATCGGCAAGATACCAAGGACGATCATCAGGGCCGCGCCCGCCATCGCCACCACTTCGGGCGCGAATTTCTCGCTGAGGAAAAGCGCAAACATCACCGCGACAATCCCGAGCGCGAGCCATGCCTGCACCGTGTCCAGAAATTCGAAAGGCAGCATTCTATCCCCGAGCGCGGGGCCGCTATCGGGACCCCATCGGGCAGAGGCATCGCATGCCCGCCCCATCCGATCAAGCTTTCTGAGCCGGGTTCAAGGCTTTAGCGCCGCGTTTGCAACGTGCCTTACAGGGCGGCCATCCGCCTGCCGCGCCGGTTTTCAGTCCGGCGTCGCGGGTGAAAGACGGCCGCCCACACGGATCATCCTGACCTTGGTGGCCTTGCCGGAACGGTCGTCCGTTTCGACAAGAACGCCCGACAGGGTCGCTTCCCCCTCGGCGGGCGTGAAACGCTCCTTGCCCATGCCGGTCACGAAGCGGCGCATCGGCTCAAGCTTCTGCATCCCGATGACCGAATCGTAATCGCCGCACATGCCCGCGTCGGTCAGATAGGCGGTGCCGCCCGACAGGATCTGCGCGTCCGCCGTCGGCACATGGGTATGGGTGCCGACGACAAGGCTCGCCCGCCCGTCGCACCAGTGGCCCATGCCCATCTTCTCGCTCGTGGCCTCGGCATGGATGTCGACCAGCACAGCCTGGGCGAGCCCGCCAAGCGGATGGGCCTTCAGAACCGCGTCGATGGCCGAGAAGGGATCGTCGAAGGGCCGTTTCATGAAGACCTGCCCCAGCGCTTGCGCCACCAGCACCTTGCGCCCGCCTGGCGCATCAAATAGCCGCGCCCCGCGTCCCGGCGCGTTTCTGGCATAGTTCAGGGGGCGCAGGATCCGCGGCTCGCTTTCGATGTAGGACAGCATGTCCTTCTGATCGAACGCATGATCGCCGAGCGTCAGGCAATCCGCCCCGGCGGCCAGCAGGTTCTTGGCGTGATCCGCAGTGATCCCCGCCCCGCCGGTCGCGTTCTCGCCGTTGACCACCACGAAATCGAGCCGCCAGTCGGCGCGCAGGCCCGGCAGCCGATCGGTGATCGCCTTGCGGCCGGTCCGGCCCATCACATCGCCAAGGAACAGAATGCGCATATGCCCTGCCTATGCGCCCGACCGGGGCAGCGCAAGCCCCCGAAACCGGTGCGAAAGGTACGATCACTGGCGGTATTTCGCCTGCCGATTGCAAAGCGCTTGACGCGGCGTCTTCATGTTTCCTAGCCTTCGCGCGGGTTGTTGCGGGCCAGAGGCCCGATGGGAGGGGTAATGAGCGCCTTGGGACGCATTGTGCGTGCTGGTCTTCTGGTCGCGATGAGCGCTGTTGGCGCCTCGGCGGCGACGATGAATTTCGACAATTTGCCCGATGAGGGCGCCCAACTTGGCAGCTACAGCGAGAACGGTATCGTCGCGACCGCTCTTGGCGGCGTTCTCGCCTATGAAGGCACGCCGGGTTTCGCCCATCTCGACGATTCCGGCACCGGCCTTGCCTATGGGATCGATTTCACCATGGGCGGTCTCTTCGACGCGGTCGAGTTCTCGCTGACGTCGCTCGGCTATGATTTCTGGGACCCGCCGGGGCCGCTTTCCGACAATCTGATCGTCACCGGTTTCAACGGATCGAGCGTCGTCAGCATGGCGGGCTTCATCCTGAGCGACGTCTTCGGCGCCACTCAGACCTTCACGCTGGGATCGGCCTTCTCGGGCCTGACCTCGCTGAGGATCGAGCTGATCTATCCTGTGAACAGCGCCTATTGCGGCGCGCCCTGCGGGCATCTCGACCTTGATTATGTGACGCTGAATGGGCCTGCTGCCGTGCCGCTTCCGGCATCGGGCCTTTTCCTGATCGGGGCCGGGCTGGGCCTTGGCGCGCTGCGGCTCCGGCGTCGGGCCTGAGCGCAGGCCCCCGGGGGCCGCTCTTCCGCCCTGGCAGGCGTCATCGCTGCAGGCTCAACCGCCGGTCAGGGCGATGACCTCTTTCTCGGTGACGATCAGATCCAGCCGCTGGTCGGTGGGCTCGGTCGGCACCTCGCCCACTTCCTGCGCCGCGAAGGCAAAGCCGACGGCGGTGACGGGGCCCCGCGCCCGCAGCAATTCCAGCGTCCGGTCGTAGAAGCCGCCGCCATAGCCCAACCGATAGCCGCGCCGGTCGAAGGCCAGAAGCGGCACGATCAGCACTTGCGGAACAAGTTCCGCCCCGCCTTCCGGGATCAGTGCCTTGAACGCGCCCTCGATCATGCGCGTCTCGGGCGTCCATTCGTGGAAGCGCAAGGGCTGCGCCGGGCCGGGGATGACCGGCACCGCGACCCGCCCGCCGGCGGCGCAGTGCGCCGCCATCGCGGGCAGGCAGTCGATTTCGGTCCGCATCGGCATGTAGCCCGAAAGCACCTTGGCCCCGTGGGCAGCAAGCGCCTTGATCAGGAGGTCGGCGTCACCCGGCCCCCGCGCCGCGAAGGCGGCCTTGCGCCGCGCGAAAGCCTCGTTCCGCGCCATGGTCTTGATGTCTGCCAGCGTCATAGGAGGATCAGGCTCGCCAGTCCGAGGAAGGTGAAGAAGCCCACGACATCGGTCGTCGTGGTCACGAATGTCCCCGAAGCCAAAGCAGGATCGAAATCGAATTTCTCAAGCGTAAGCGGCACAAGAACGCCCGCCAGCGCCGCGACAAGCTGATTGATGATCATCGCGGCGCCGACGACGCCGCCCAGCATCCACGACCCGTAGATCGCATAGCCGACAACCCCCATCACGCTCGCGAAGATAAGGCCGTTCAACACGCCGACAACCGCCTCGCGCCGCACGACCCGCGCCGCGTTGGCGCCCGTGAGGTCCTTCGTCGCAAGGGCACGAACCGCAACGGTCAGCGACTGGGTTGCCGCCGTTCCCCCCATCGAGGCGACGACCGGCATCAATGCCGCCAACGCCACCAGAGCCTCGATCGTTCCGGCAAACTGGGCGATGACGAGGGCGGCGATATTGGCGGTCAGAAGGTTGATCAGAAGCCACGGCACCCGCTGGCGCAAGGTCTCGACCACGCCGTCCGAGATCGAGCTTTCCTCGCCGACCCCGGCGAGCAGCAGCACGTCTTCCTCATGTTCCTCGTCCAGAACCGCCATCGCGTCGTCGATGGTGATGACGCCCACCAGCCGTTCATGTTCATCGACCACCGGAGCCGAGATCAGGTGATACTGGTTGAAGGCATAGGCGACATCGCCCTCGTCCTCCATGACCGAGATGGTGCGGAAACTGTCCTCGACGATGTCCTTCATCGGCGTCGCGCGTTTCGACGACAGGATCTTGCCCAGCGTCACATAGCCGGTCGGGTGCCAGCGCGGATCGACGAGGATCACATGATAGAACTGGTCGGGCAGTTCCGCCTCGCCGCGCAGGAAGTCGATGGCCTGACCGACCGTCCAGTCCTCGGGTGCGGTCACCACCTCGCGCTGCATCAGGCGGCCCGCAGAATATTCCGGATAGGTCAGCGATTGCTCGACCGCCGCCCGGTCGCTGTCCTCAAGCGCTTCGAGGATCCGTTCCTGCTGCGGTTCCTCCAGGTCCTCGATCAGGTCGACGACATCGTCGCTGTCGAGTTCCCGGACCGCCTCGGTCAGGACCTCGTGCGGCAGCGCCGCGATCACTTCCTCGCGGATCGCTTCGTCAAGCTCCGACAGGATCTCGCCGTCGATCCCGCGCGACCAGAGCGACAGGAGCCGCGCCCGCTCGCCCGAACCGATCTGTTCGAAAAGGTCGGCGATGTCAGCCGCGTGCAGCGGCTCCATCAGCCCTTCGATGGCCGTCGCGTCGCCCGCCTCGACCGCATCGAGGATCGCCTCGACCGTCTCGGGGTCGAGCGCGTAATCCTCCTCCTCGCGGTCCTCGACCGCCGGGCCTTTCTGATGCTCGTCCAGGCTCATCCATCCCCCGCCGCATTACCGCGACCTTATCGGAAGCACTTTCAAAGAAACAGGGGCAAAGGGCGGATTCCCCGAAGCCCCGCTTGGCCTTAGACTGCGAAGGCAACGGAAATGCAAAGGGCGAACATGGCCGACCTCCTTCTGGGACAGACACTTTCCTTCACCGGCGATCCGATGACCGAGGGGCCGGAGGCCGCGCGCCATTCCGCGCGGGGCGGGGTTCTGGTGGAGGGCGGCCGGATCGCCGCGGTGGGCGAGGCGGACGATCTGCGCCGCAGCTATCCGCAGGCGCGTGTCCACGATTACGGCCAGGCGCTGATCTCGGCGGGTTTTGTCGATGCGCATGTGCATTATCCGCAGACGGCGATGATCGCGTCCTGGGGAAAGCGGCTGATCGACTGGCTGAACAGCTACACCTTCCCCGAAGAGATGAAGTTCGCGGACAAGAACTACGCGTCAGAAATCGCCAGCCGCTACTTCGACCTGACGCTCGCGAACGGCACGACGACCGTCTGTTCCTATGCGACCATCCACCCCGAAAGCGTAGACGCCTTCTTTGAAGCGGCTGAGGCGCGCGGCCTGCGCGCCTATGCGGGCAAGACCTGCATGGACCGCAACGCACCCGAGGGGTTGAGAGACACGGCGCAAACCGGATACGACCAAAGCAAGGCGCTTCTGGAAAAGTGGCATGGAACCGACCGCCTCTCCTACGTCATCACGCCCCGTTTCTCGCCCACTTCGACGCCTGAACAGCTGATGGCGATGGGCGCGCTCTGGCGCGAATATCCCGACTGCCTGATGCAGACGCACCTTTCCGAGCAGACCGACGAGGTCGAATGGGTCAAGTCGCTCTTCCCCCAGTCGCGCGATTACCTCGACACCTACGAGGCGCAGGGGCTTCTGCGCGAAGGCGCGCTCTTCGGCCATGCGATCTATCTGACCGAGCGGGAGGTGGCGCGCATCCGCGAGACCGGCGCGGCGCTGGTTCATTGCCCGACGTCGAATACCTTCATAGGTTCGGGCCTCTTTCCAACGATGGCGATGGCGCGGAAGGGCATTCGTGTGGGCCTTGCGACCGACACGGGCGGCGGATCGTCCTTTTCCATGCTGCGGACCATGGCGGCGGCCTATGAGGTCGGCCAGCTTCGCGGCACGCCGCTGCACCCGTCGCAGCTCTGGTGGCTGGCCACGCAAGGCTCGGCCCGGGCGCTCAGGGCCGATCACCTGATCGGCAACCTCGCGCCGGGGATGGAGGCGGACATCGCGGTGATCGACCTTGCGTCCACCCCTGCCATCGCCCAGCGCACCGCCCGGGCCAAGGACATCTGGGAAGCGCTCTTCCCCACGATCATGATGGGCGACGACCGGGCGACAAGGGCGGTGTGGGTCGGCGGAAGGCAAGCCGCTCTTCAGCCCTGACAGGCTTCATCGCTGACGGTGCCACAGCGATGAGCACGCGCAAGGGTGCGAAGAGCGGCCCCGCCCGTCGCCCTCAGTCGACCAGGGCCGCGAGGCGGACCGCCGTGTCCCGCCCGCTTTGATAAGCGCCATGGGCGGTCGCCTGCGCAGTCGGCGAGAAGGCTTCGCCTGCAAAGGCGATCCGGCCGGTATCGGCCGCGATCATCCGGGCGCGGGCCGATGCCTTGCCCGGCACAGTATAACTGTAGGCGCCGCGGGTCTGCGGATTTCTCTGCCAGCCGGTCACGGCCGCGCCGGTGATGCGCGCGCCGATTGCCGATCCGAACGCCCGTTGCAAGGCGGCGCGCGCCTCGTCCGCCATCGCGTCTTTGCCCGCCGCCACAAGATCGCGCGCATATTCACCCGCAAGATGCAGGACAAGCATCGGCACCGCGCCTTCGACCACCTGGAACCAGGGCATGAACCGGCCCGCGCCCATGTCGACGGCAAGGCCTGTGCGCGCGGCCAGCTCTTCCGGCAGGCGATCAAGCGCCAGCGCCACCTTCTCATAGCTGCCGCAAGGCACATGGGCGACCTCGTCCAGCAGATCGCGCGAGGGCCCCTTGGGCAGCGAGATCGCACCCGACAGAAGCACATTCGTCGAAACCGTGACAATCGCCGCCCGCGCGTCAATCGCGCCGCCCGGCCCTTCGACCCTGACCCCGCCGGGCCGTTCGGTGATGGCGGTCACAGGCCTGTTCAGCCGGACCGGCAGCCCTTCGGCCATCCGCGCGACAAGCGCGCCGAGGCCGGAGCGCACGGGCCAGTTCATCCCGGTATCCTCATAGGCGGCGTAACCTTGGGCCGAAACCCTCTCCGGGTCGTCGCAGGCCATGTAGGTCAGGACTGACCGCAGGAACGGATCGTCCATGCCCCGCGCCGCAAGCACCTCGCCAAGCGAACGTTCGATGGTCTCGGCGCCCGCTGCGTAAACCGCCGCAAACCCCTCTTCAAGCCGGCCATCCACGGCCGCCTCCTCGGTCGCGTTCAGCCAGCGCCCGCCGCGCCACTGGGCGGTCGAAAAGGCCAGCTGGTCCCGCCCGAGATCGGCATTGAACCGGTCCGCCCAAGCGACCAGCGGATTGATGTCGGCGCTGTGCAGCCAATGGCAGCCATGGTCCCAGGCGCCGGGAAGCGAGCAGGCATCGGTGAAGGCGCGCCCGCCGACCCGGTCCGCGGCTTCGAGGATGACACAGGCAATCCCCCGCGCGGCGAGTTCAAGCCCCGCCCCGATTCCGGCAGCACCGGCACCGACGATGACGACATCCGGGTGCATGGCACACCTCCCGGCGCGCAGACTGCGTCAGGACGGACCCGCCGACAAGCCCCATCGGGACCGGCGGGCCGCTCTTCAGCCTTTACAGGCCTCAGGGCGCGAAGAGCGCTCAGCCCGCCAGACGCCGCGCCAGCCGGTTCTGATCCTCGATCACCCGGGGCAGGTCGATGGTCGCGACCTGCCCGTCACGGACAATCTGCCGCCCCTCGACCAGAAGATGGCGCACCTTCGTCGGGCCGCAGAGCATCAGTGCCGCGACCGGATCCCAGGCGCCCGCCGCCTCGATCCCGGTCATGTCCCAGATCGCGATATCCGCGCGCTTGCCCGGCTCCAGCGACCCGCAATCGCGGCGTCCCAGCACCTGCGCCCCGCCAAGCGTGGCGATCTCCAGCGCCTCGCGCGCCGCCATCGCGTCGGCGCCGTGTGCGACGCGCTGCAAGAGCATCGCCATTCGTGCTTCCGCCACCAGATTGCCCGCGTCGTTCGAGGCAGAGCCATCGACGCCCAACGCCACCTTGACGCCCGCATCGCGCATCGCACGCACCGGCGCTATCCCCGACCCGAGCCGGCAGTTCGAACAGGGGCAGTGGGCCACACCGGTGCGGGACCGGGCGAAAAGCCCGATCTCGGATGGATCCAGCTTCACGCAATGCGCGTGCCAGACATCATCGCCCGTCCAGCCGAGCTCCTCGGCATATTGCCCGGGGCGGCAGCCGAACGTCGCCAGCGAATAGGCAATATCCTCGTCATTCTCGGCCAGATGGGTATGCAGCATCACCCCCTTGTCGCGGGCCAGGAGCGCGGCCTCGCGCATCAGGTCGCGGCTGACCGAAAAGGGCGAACAGGGCGCAAGACCCACCCGCACCATCGCGCCTTCGGCCGGATCGTGGAACCGGTCGACCACCCGCACCATATCCTTCAGGATCGCCTCTTCCCGCTCGACCAGCGCATCGGGCGGCAGACCGCCCGCGCTTTCGCCGATCGACATGGCCCCGCGCGTCGGGTGGAACCTGACGCCGATCTCGCGCGCCGCATGGATCGTATCGTCGAGTGTAGCGCCGTTCGGGAAGAGATAGAGGTGGTCCGAGGTCAGCGTGCAGCCCGACAATGCCAGCTCTGCCAGACCCGTCAGCGCGGAAACCCGCAATTCCTCCGGCCCCATCCGGCCCCAGATCGGATAGAGCGTCTTCAGCCAGCCGAACAGAAGCGCGTCCTGCCCGCCCGGCACCGCCCGCGTCATCGACTGGTAAAGATGGTGGTGGGTGTTCACGAGCCCCGGGGTGACGACGCAGCCCCGCGCCTCGATGACCTCGGCCGCGGGTGCCTGAAGCCCCTGCCCCACCGCAACGATCTTGCCGCCGCCAACGATGATGTCCGCGCCCGAAAGCTCGCGCCGCGACCCGTCCATGGTCACGACCTGGTCGGCGTTCCTGATCAGGACTCTGTCCATCCCCATCCCCTTCCAACACCCCCTTCGGTGTCATCGGGATGCGACCGACAGAAGGGAGCTGAAGGACTCGGGCGCACTGACCTGATATCCGAACGCGACCGTTGGGTCAAAGCTCCGCGCGGTGCATGCCTGCGTCGTTTGGCTGTTGACTCTGCCCGGCGCATCCGTAAAAGGCGGGCTTCAAGGATTTCACCGGCGGGCGTCCGTACAGTTTGGGCCCCCGGGACTATGGAGACAGAAATGGCGAAGCCGACGACGATCAAGATCCGTCTGAACTCGACGGCGGGCACCGGGCACTTCTATGTGAC
The DNA here is from genome assembly GCF_030143255.1 of Frigidibacter sp. SD6-1. Lineage (GTDB taxonomy): Bacteria > Pseudomonadota > Alphaproteobacteria > Rhodobacterales > Rhodobacteraceae > TMP-24. The sequence goes on along the minus strand of NZ_JARJNR010000004.1, from coordinate 151,192 downwards.
CAAGAAGAATGCCCGCACCATGACCGAAAAGATGGTCGTGAAGAAATACGATCCCGTGAAGCGGGAGCATGTGGAATACAAGGAAGGCAAGATCAAGTAAGATCGCCGCCGACCGCAAGGACAGGGCCGCGCCGCAAGGTGCGGCCTTTTCGTTTCGGCCGGGGCCGAAGAGTTTTCGCGAAAACTCTTCGGTGCGGCGGAAAGTCCTTCGCGAAGGACTTTCCGCCCCCGGGGCGGTTCGAACTGCCGAAGCCGAGGGCGCGACGGAGGGCGTAATGCAACGGATCATGATCATCGGCCAGCCCGGCGCGGGCAAATCGACACTGGCCGCAGCGCTGGGGCAACGGACCGGGCTGCCGGTGATACACATTGACCATATTCACTGGCAGCCAGGGTGGATAGAACGCAGCAGCGATGAAAAGACCCGCCTGTGCAATGTGGCTGTGCAATGAGGCTGCGGCAGGGGAACGCTCGATCTTCGAGGGCGGGCATTCCGTCACCTGGCCGGGTCGCCTGGCCCGAGCAACTGTCGAACCTGCCTGAATTCCTGTCTTTCATCTGGCGCACCCGGCACAGCGCCCGGGCTGTCGCCATGCGGCTTCTGGCCGGGGCGGATGCGCGAGAACGCATCATCCATCTGCGCAGCCCGCGACAGGTGCGCGCCTTTCTTTCCGGATACGGAAAATAAAAATGGCCGGGGAGTTCCCCGGCCATTCCGTCAGTCTCTATCCAGGATCACTCGCGGTTGCCGAGGAACTGCAGCAGGAACATGAACATGTTCAGGAAGTCGAGATAGAGGTTCAGGGCGCCCATGATCGCCGACTTGGCGAGCCATTCCTGATCGCCCACCTGCGCATGCGCGATGTAGGTGTTCTTGATCGCCTGTGTATCGAAGGCTGTGAGGCCCGCGAAGATCAGCACGCCCACGACCGAGATCGCGAAGGCCAGCGCGCCCGAGGCGAGGAAGAGGTTGACGAGCGAGGCGACGATCAGCCCGATCAGGCCCATCATAAGGAAAGTGCCGAAGCCCGACAGGTCGCGCTTGGTCGTGTAGCCGTAAAGCGACAGGCCCGCGAAGGCAATCGCGGTCACCAGGAAGGTCTGGGCGATCGACACGCCGGTGTAGACGGCGAAGATGAAGCTGATCGACAGCCCCATCAGCGCGGCGAAGCCGTAGAAGACCAGCTGCGCAGTGGCCGACGACATCCTGTGGATCATCGCGCCGAACGCGAAGACCACGGCGAGAGGCGCAAACATCACGACCCATTTCAGCGGCGAGCCGAAGATCGCGACAAGAAGCTGGTCGTTGGTGCCAACAGCCCAGGCGACAAGCCCGGTCAGCACCATTGCCACGGACATCAGCCCGTAGACCTTGTTCATATGGGCGCGCAGGCCCTCGTCGATGGCGGCCGCGCTCGTAGCGCTGCGGCCATAGTTGATGGTCTGATAGTCGGCCATCTTTCCCTCCACTAAACCGTTTTCGCCCGCGCGACGTCGCGTGCGCGGGATTACCTGTCCATATTGGGGCCATCCCGCGGGATTTCAAGGATTTCCAGCCCGGGTTGCGGAACTAATTGCGCCAGCGGTCCGGCCCGCCCCATGTCCAACGCGCCGCCTCCCGCGCCGCTGCCTCCGGGTCGAGGCCCAGATCGAGCAGCCGGTGCGTTTCCAACTCTTTGAGTGCGTGGCGCTGACGCGAAAGGTCCATGGCGCGGAAGACCGCCCGTCCCGGACGTGCTGGCGACAGGGCGAACAGGTGTCGAATGGTGGGCAGGAAAAGGGTTTGTATGGACATTGCGGCATCCTTTCATTTCATCTGATGATAAAGCTGTCTCCTTGCATCAAATCTGTTGATAGTCGGCCATATTTGCCATACATTCCGTATATGAATTTATCTTGCCAAGATAATCACGGATGATGATATGGCCCGCAATCTCGACCTGACCGCGCTGCGCGCCTTCATCGTGACCGCCGATGTGGGCGGCGTGACACGCGCCTCCTCGCTTCTCAACCTCACCCAGTCCGCCGTCTCGATGCAGATCAAACGGCTGGAGGAGAGCCTTGGCCTGTCGCTTTTCTTCCGAACCGCTCGGCGGCTTTCGCTGACGCCCGAGGGCGAGCAGCTTCTGGCCTATGCGCGGCGCATGCTCGACCTCAACGACGAGGTGCTGGCGCGCCTGCACAGCAGCTCGCTGACAAGCGAGCTGCGGATCGGCGTGCCGCATGACATCGTCTACCCTGCGATCCCGGAAATCCTGAAAGTGATGGCGGCGCGCTATCCGCGCCTCCGGATCAACCTGACTTCGGCCTTCACCATGACGATGAAGGAACAGTTCGCGCGCGGTGAACTGGACCTGATCCTCACGACCGAGGAAGAGCCGGGTCCGGGCGGCGAGAAGCTTTCCTGCCACGATCTGATCTGGGTCGGCGCGCCCGGCGGCACCGCCTGGCAGAACCGCCCCGTCCGGCTTGGCTTCGAGGAAAACTGCAAGTTCCGCGCCATCGCGCTCGAACGGCTCGATGCGGCGGGAATCCCGTGGGAGATGGGGTTCTTCGGCCGCTCGAACGAGGCCGTCCATGCGATGATCGCCGCCGATCTCGCCCTGACGGCGCGGCTGAGAGGCTGGAACCCGGGCTCCACCTGCGCGATTCCCGGCCATGCCGACCTGCCCGCGCTCGGCAGCATGTGGATCTGCCTTTACGACAGCGGCTTGCAGAAGGGGCCGATCATCGAGGATCTGAAAGGCCAGATCCGGGCCGCCTATGCGGACGCATCGCAGCGCACCACGACCTTGCCGGTCGATCTGCGTTCCCTCAAGAGGGCCAGCGCCTGATCCGCCTGTGACAGCGGCAAGACATGGCTGACATGCGGCTTCAGCCGCCCTTCGCCATACCAGGCGAACAGCTGTGCGAGACTGTCGCGCAGCACATCCGGCCGGAAGCTCAGATACCCGCCCCAGTAAAGGCCGATCACCGATAGGTTCTTGACCAGCAGCCGGTTCGCCGCGACCTGCGGCACGGTGCCGCCCGCAAAGCCGATGGCAAGCATCCGCCCCTCTGGCCGCATCGCGCCCATGGCAGCCTCGAAGACCGCGCCGCCAATCGTCTCATAGGCGACGTCGACGCCGCCGAGCACCTTCAGTTCCGCCTTGAGGTCTGCGGTATCGCTGTCGATCAGGTGATCCGCCCCTGCCGCGCCCGCCACCGCGAGCTTTTCCGCGCCCCGCGCCACCGCGACGACACGCGCCCCCATCAGCCTGCCGATCTCGACCGCCGTCAGCCCGACGCCGCCCGCCGCGCCGGTGACCAGCAATGTCTCGCCCGCCTGCAACCCCGCGCGCCGGTCAAGCGCGAGATGACTGGTGCCATAGGCAATCGGGAAGGCCGCGGCGGCCTCAAACGGCATGCCCTCCGGCAGCGGAATGCAGCGGTCGGCGGCAAAGCACCCCATCTCCGCCAGCCCGCCGTGCCCGGCGATCACCGCGACGCGCATCCCGGGCGCCAGGCCCGCCACCCCTGGCCCGACCCTGTCGATGCGGCCCGCGATCTCCATCCCCGGCACATAGGGCAAGGGGGGCTTTTCCTGATAGCGACCCTCGATCATCAGGAGGTCCGCGAAGTTCAGCCCGCAGGCCGCTATGCGCAGACGCACCTCTCCCGGACCCGGCTCCGGGACCGGGAGGTCCGTCATGAGGGGCGATTCGCCGAGGCGGGAGACAAGCAGAGAACGCATCGATCGGCTCCTGACGGCTTGGGTGCGCCCCTCTCCTAGGCGGCAATCCGCCAGCGGGCAAGAAATTAGACTGCTTGCTCGCAAACAGCAAAGGCAAGGTGCAGTTCTTTTGCTTTTTGCAATGCAAATCGCAATTGCAACCTCCGGTGAAAATTTTTGTTGTGCAGTCCGCAAACGGCGAGCTGTACTTTTGTATAGGCTCGTTCACGGCAACCTGGCCGACTTTTGAATTCCCCAAAACACCTATTTCTTGTATTACAATTTGACGAATTGATCATATTGGCGCCGCCGCGCCGTTCGTCGTTAGAGAGTTGGAGAGCACTATGAAACACCCTGTGGATGTACATGTCGGCAAGCGGGTCCGCCATCGTCGCTGGATGATCGGCATGACCCAGCAGCAGCTGGCCGACAAGGTGGGCATCAAGTTCCAGCAGATCCAGAAATATGAAACCGGCATGAACCGGATTTCCGCCTCGCGGCTGTGGGATATCGCCGATGCGCTCGGCGTGTCGATCAGCTTCTTCTTCGAGGGGCTGGGCGCCGAGGCGCCGGTGATCGACGAGCAGATGGGCGACATCCTTGCCGACAAGGAAGCGTTGATGCTGGTGCGGTCCTATTACGCGATCCCCGAAGCGCAGCGGCGCCGCCTTTTCGATCTGGCGAAGGTCCTGTCGGACGCTGCCTGACTGCAAGGGGACGTCGGCGAGGCGGGGTGAATTCCACAGCTGCTTGACCGGCGCGCAGCGCGCGGCCTATGCCTCCGGGGCACGATACGGAGGCGCGGCATGGGGATGTCGGACAGACTGAAGGACGAGCTGGTCGGCGCGGCGCACGCTCTGGCGGATGCCGCGCGCGAAGAGACGCTCGCCTGGTTCCGAACGCCCGACCTTTCTGCCGAAAACAAGCTCGCTTCGGGCTTCGACCCGGTCACGCACGCCGATCGCGCGTCGGAGGCACGGATGCGGGCGATACTGGCCGACCTGCGGCCCGAGGACGCGATCCTGGGCGAGGAATTCGACGCGAAACCCGGCACATCCGGCCTGACCTGGGTGCTCGACCCGATCGACGGCACCCGCGCCTTCCTGTCGGGGGCGCCCACCTGGGGCGTGCTGATCGCGGTTGATGGCGGTACTGGCCCGATCCTCGGGATGATCGACCAGCCCCATATCGGCGAGCGGTTCGTGGGCGGCCTCGGCTGGGCCGAACTGAGCGGTCCGCGCGGCGTAAGCCCCTTAAGGACGCGCGCGGCGCGTCCGCTTGGCGAGGCGATCCTGTTTTCCACCTTCCCCGAAGTCGGCAGCGAGGCCGAGCGCACCGCCTTCCACCGGCTCGCCGGGATGGTCCGTCTTACGCGCTACGGCACCGACTGTTATGCCTATGGCCTCGTCGCGGCGGGTCAGATCGACCTTGTCGTCGAAGCGGGCCTGCAGACCTATGATATCCAGGCCCCGATCGCGGTGATCGAGGCGGCGGGCGGGATCGTGACCGACTGGCGGGGCGGCCCGGCCCATCACGGCGGCCGGGTTCTCGCCGCCGCCAACCGCGCGATCCATGCCGAGGCGCTGGCCATCCTGCGCGAAGCACCCGAGGGCTGATCCTTCCCCTGCCGTGATCCGGCGGAGCCGCGCGCGGAAGCGCGCGGCAAGCCATCTCTCGCAGCCCGCGCCGGGGCGCGGGCTGCTCGGGGCGGGCGTCGCGTCAGAGCCCGTCAAATAGTGCGAGCTGCCCGTCCTGCGCCAAGGGCCGCCGGAAGCTCTTGCAATCAAGCGGCGGCAACCGCCCATCGAGGCCGCTGCGCCGGGCCGCTATCTGGAAGCGCCGCTCAAGAAGTTCGGCATAGGTCCCCTCCCCCCGCATGCGATAACCCCAGTCAGCATCGTAGTCGGCCCCGCCGCGCATCTCGCGCAGGAGATTCATCACATGGGCGGCGCGGCCTGGCTCAGCCCGCGCCAGCCAGTCGCGGAAGAGGGGCGCGACCTCCAGCGGCAGGCGCAGGAGGATCCAGCTCGCCGCCCGCGCGCCTGCATCCACGCCCGCCTGCAGGATCGCCTCCATCTCGTGATCATTGAGCGCCGGGATCATCGGCGAGGCCATGACCCGCACCGGCACGCCCGCCGCATTCAGCGCCCGGATCGCCTGCAACCGCCGGGCAGGCGCAGGCGCGCGCGGCTCCATCCGCCGCGACAGGCCGGGATCGAGGGTCGTGACCGAAATGCCCACCTGCACCAGATTGCGCCGCGCCATGTCGGCCAGCAGGTCGATGTCACGCTCGATCAGCGCGCCCTTGGTCACGATCGCCACCGGATGGTTCCAGTCCGACAGAAGCTTCAGAATCTCCCGCATGATCCGGTAGCGCGTCTCGACCGGCTGGTAGGGATCGGTATTGGTACCGATGGCGATCGGCGCCACCTTGTAACCCTTGCGGCCGATCTCGCGCGCCAGCACCTCGGCAGCACCCGGCCGCGCCACCAGCTTCGTCTCGAAATCCAACCCCGGCGACAGGCCGAGGTAGGCATGTGTCGGCCGCGCGAAACAATAGGAGCAGCCATGCTCGCAGCCCCGGTAGGGGTTGATCGTCCGGTCGAACGGCAGGTCGGGCGAGGCCAGGAAATTCAGCATCGAGCGCGGCCGCTCCTCGCAGACCTCGGTCCGCAAGAGCCGCTCCTCCTCGGGCATGTCCCAGCCGTCGTGCGCAGGCGCCCTCGCATAGGGCTCGAACCGGCCCGCGTCATTGGTTGCGGCGCCGCGCGCCCGCAGCCGAAGCGCCGGATCGGCAGGCGTCAGAGGATCTGGGGGGAGGGAAGACTTGGTTCTGATCATGCCGCAAGATTAGAACATATCACGAACAAAATCCACTGCCCCCTATGCGCATCCGACACGGCCACCACCCGCCGGTCGCCTTCCGACGCGGCGAGGTCGCAAATCGCCAAGTTGACATCCCCCCGCGCCCGTAATTACGTCGCAAGGACCGTCAGGAGACATGCCATGGCCGATGAAGGCGACATCATTCTTTCCGAGCTCGACGACGAGGAGCTCGTGCTTCAGATGCACGACGACCTCTACGACGGTCTGAAGGAAGAGATCGAGGAGGGCGTGCGCATCCTTCTCGATCGCGGCTGGGCGCCCTATGACGTGCTCACCAAGGCCCTGGTCGCCGGCATGACCATCGTCGGCGCCGACTTCCGCGACGGCATCCTCTTCGTGCCGGAAGTGCTTCTCGCCGCGAACGCGATGAAGGCGGGCATGGCGATCCTGAAGCCGCTTCTGGCCGAAACCGGTGCGCCCAAGGTCGGCAAGATGGTGATCGGCACGGTGAAGGGCGACATCCATGACATCGGCAAGAACCTTGTCGGCATGATGATGGAAGGCGCGGGCTTCGAGGTTGTCGATCTGGGCATCAACAACCCGGTCGAGAAATATGTCGAGGCGCTGGAGCGCGAGGATGCCGACATCCTCGGCATGTCGGCGCTGCTGACGACCACGATGCCCTACATGAAGGTCGTGATCGACACGCTGAAGGAAAAGGGCATGCGCGACGATTATATCGTGCTCGTCGGCGGCGCCCCTCTGAACGAGGAGTTCGGGCGTGCGATCGGCGCCGACGCCTATTGCCGCGACGCGGCGGTGGCCGTGCAGACCGCCAAGGATCTGATGTCGAAGCGCAAGCACAACCAGCTGGCCTGAGCAGTATGGCGGCTCGCGGGTTCGCTCCCGACCTATGCCCCGAGGAGCGCCGCTCCCCGGGGTTTTTCTTTGCGCGGACGGGCGCTTGCGGTTAGGCTCGCCGCGCCCCAGATTGAGGTAAGGAGGCTGAGATGACCGCGCTGAAAACCGCTTTTCTCGTGATGTCCGTGATCTTCGTCGCGGCCGCAACGATCTGGTTCGCCTTCCAGATGGCAGGCGACGGCCGTTCGGTTCTGTTTGCAGCCGCCGGGCCGGTGCTGCTCGCGGCAGCCGTCCTGGCGCATCTGAAGGGCCGCAAGGGATGATCGCCTCGGACGACAGCCTGACCAGCGACGGGCTTGCGCCCGCACAGGCAGGCCGCGTCCTTCTCATCGCCTGCGGGGCACTCGCGCGCGAGATCCTCGATCTGAAGACCGCGAACCACTGGGATCATCTCGACCTGACCTGCCTGCCCGCGAACCTCCACCTCTATCCAGAACGGATCACCGAGGCCGTGACGGCAGCGGTCGAAAAGCACCGCGCCGACTATCCCTCGATCTTCGTCGTCTATGCCGATTGCGGCACCGGCGGCCTTCTGGAACAGCGCTGCCGCGACCTCGGCGTCGAGATGGTCGCAGGCCCCCATTGCTATTCCTTCTTCGAAGGCAATGCGGCTTTCGCCGCGCGCGAGGAGTTCACCGCCTTCTACCTCACCGACTTTCTCGTCCGGCAATTCGACGCCTTCGTCTGGAAACCGATGGGCCTCGACCGCCACCCCGAGCTGCGCGACATCTATTTCGGCAATTACGAGAAACTCGTCTATCAGGCCCAGACCGACGATCCGGCGCTGGATGACAAGGCCCGCGCCTGCGCCGAACGTTTGGGGCTGGCCTATGAACGCCGCCTCACCGGCTATGGCGACCTGACCCAGGCGCTCGCAAGGCTCTGAAGGCCGCGGATCGCACCGGGGAAGACGTCTCCCCGTTTCATCTTGGCACAAATACCTCGGGGGTGCGGGGGCAGCGCCCCCGCGAGACCTCAGCCCGCCGCCTCAGCCCGCCGCCTCCGCCGCATGCTTGCGGATCCGCGCGACCATTGCCCTCACGCCGTTCGACCGCTGGGCGGACAGATGTTCGTCCAGCCCCAGCCGCTTCAGCTCCGCCGCCGCATCGACCTTCAGCACCTCCGCGACCGTCAGGCCCGAATAAAGCGCATGCAGGATGGCAATGAGGCCCCGCACGATCATCGCATCGCTCTCGCCCCGGAAATCGAACCGCGCGCCCGCGCCGCTGCCCTCGATCTGCGGCAGAAGCCAGACCTGGCTCGCGCAGCCATCGACCTTGATCGCCGGGCTGCGCAGCGCCTCCTCCAGGCCCGGCATCGCCTTGCCCATCTCGATCACATGGCGATAGCGGTCCTCCCAGTCCTCGAGGAACTCGAAGGTCTCGGCAATATCCTCGAAGGCGGGGCTGGCCATGTCTGTCTCCCGTACGTCGCCCCTCCCTACCGCCGTGCGCCGCGAAGGTCCAGAACGGCTCCCCTTTTCACAGGCGCGCGAATGGGCTACCCAGACGGGAAGCAAACCGGAGCCTGCCCATGAACCGCCGCGCCGCCCTTCTCGCCACACTTGCCTTTCCGCTGGCGGCGGCAGGCTGCGGACGCATCCGCGAGAGCCGACTCAATCCGTTCAACTGGTTCGGCCGGGCCAGGCGCGAAAAGCAGGCGACGGTCCTGAAACCGAACGAGGCCGCCGACGGCCGCTTCCTCGTCCGCGAAGTGACCGAACTGAAGGTCGAGAAAACCCAGGGCGGCGCCATCATCCGCGCCACCGGCCTGCCGCCCAGCCAGGGCTGGTGGGAGGCGGAATTGGTCTCCGAAACCCGCGGCCGCCCGGACGAGGACGGCGTGCTCACTTACCGGTTCCTCGTCTTCCCGCCCCTGAAACCCACGCCCGCCTCAACCCCGCGCTCGCGCCAGCTGACCGCCGCCGTCCATCTCTCGGACATCCGGCTCGAAGCGGTGCGCCGGATCGTCGTCCAGGGCGAGACGAACGCGCTTTCGACCGGCCGCTGATCCCCTACTTTCTGTCCTGAAATACTCCCGCCGGAGGCGCCCGAGGCTCGCGCGCCCGGCGCGGGAGCCGAGAGATGTCTTGGCGCCGCAGGCGCCTCTATTGGATAGGCCGCGACCGGCGCGTCGCTCAGACGACGACGACCCTCACGGCCCCGCCCATCGCCGACAAGGCGATCTCGCCCCGGCAGAGCCGCAAGGCGTCGGACCCGAACACTTCATGCCGCCAGCCATGCAGCATCGGCAGCTCGCGCTCGCCGGCCGACAGGGCATCCAGTTCCGAGGCCGCCGCGATCAGCTTCGGCGCCACGCCCGCCTCCTCGCTCTTCGCCTTCAGAAGCACGCGCAGAAGGTCGGCAAGCGCGGTATTGACCTGCAACTGTTCGCGCGCGCCATCGACCTTGGGGAAATCCTCGGGCTTCATCTCCATCCCGGCCTTGACGGCGGCAAGGATGCCCTCGGCAATATCGGCCTTGCGCCCCTCGCGCATCAGAAGCCGCGAGCGGCCAAGCTCCTCGAGGGTCGCGGGCCGGGTCGAGGCCAGCTCCAGCAGCGCATCATCCTTGAAGACGCGGCTGCGCGGCACGTCGCGGGTCTGGGCATAGTCCTCGCGGAAGCGCGCAAGCTCGCGCACGACCGCCATGAACCGCCCCGAATTGGTTCGGGTGCGGACCTTCATCCAGGCCTCTTCCGGCCGGGTGATGTAGGTCTCGGGATCGAGAAGGATCGCGATCTCCTCCTCGACCCAAATCTGGCGCCCGGTCCGTTTCAGCTCCTTGGCGAGATGTTCGTAGATCACCCTCAGATGGGTCACGTCGGCCAGCGCATAGGTCTGCTGCGCGGCACTCAACGGGCGGCGCGACCAGTCGGTGAAGCGCGAGGATTTGTCGAGATTCTCGCGCGCGATCTTCTTGACCAGCGTCTCGTAGCCCACCTGCTCGCCGAAACCGCAGACCATGGCCGCGACCTGGGTGTCGAAGAGCGGTTTGGGAAAGACCTTGCCCTCGACGAAGAAGATCTCAAGGTCCTGGCGCGCGGCGTGAAACACCTTCACCGTCGCCTCATGGCGGAAGAGGTCGTATAGCGGTTCCAGCGACAGATCGCCCCCCGCCAGCGGATCGACCAGAACCGCCTCGCCGTCCTTGCCGGGCAGGGCCATCTGGATGAGGCAGAGCCTGGAATAATAGGTCCGTTCCCTGAGGAACTCCGTATCGATCGTCACATAGGGCTGGGCCTTGGCGGCCTCGCAAAACCGGGCCAGATCGTCGGTCGTGGTAATCGTGCGCATCGCAATCCTGACTGGTGCGGGTTCGTCCCGCCTGTACCCCGGGTGATAGGCGGTCTTTTGCCGATTGCATAGTCTGACGCACCGTCACGCGTCATCGGCGGGCGAAACTGTTGCCCTTCTGTGATGTTTTGCCCGCAAGTATCCGGGATTTATGCGGGAATCACCGTCAGAGATAGAGAGGCGCCCGCTCTCCCTCCGCGAAGCGGCGCAGGACGGCCGGATAGAGCCGATGTTCCATCACCAGAACCTTCGCGGCGAGGCTCTCGGGCGTCTCGCCTGCCGCGACCGCAATCTTCGCCTGACCGAGGATCGGTCCGGCGTCAAGCTCGGGCGTCACTTCGTGCACCGTGCAGCCCGCCTCCGCGTCGCCCGCCGCGATGGCGCGGGCATGGGTGTGAAGCCCGGGATATTTCGGCAGAAGCGAGGGATGGATGTTCAGCATCCGGCCCTTGAAGGCCTCGACGAAGCGCGGAGTCAGCACCCGCATGAAGCCCGCAAGACAGATGATATCGGGCCGCGCGAGGATCAGATGCGCCATCAGCGCATCCTCGAACCCGGCACGGTCCTTGCCATAGGGCCGGTGGTCGACCGCCGCTGTCGGGACGCCCAGCATCCGCGCCCGGTCGAGGCCGGTCGCTGACGGATCATTCGACGCGACCAGCACCGGTCGCGCCGGATGATCGCCCTTCATGCTGGCGGCCAGCGCCACCATGTTGGAGCCACCCCCGGAAATCAGGATGGCCACCCGCTTCACAGCAGCGCGCCCTTGTACTGAACGCCCTCTCCTTGCACGACGCGCCCCATGGGCACCACCGTCTCGCCCATCCCCGCCAGAAGCGCCTGCAGCGCCTCCGCCCGGTCGGCAGCGACAACCAACATCATGCCGATGCCGCAATTGAAGGTCTTGAGAAGCTCGGGCTCGCTCATGCCTGCGGTCTTCGCCAGCCAGCGGAAGACCGGCGGCAGGGTCCAGGCAGAGAGGTCGATCTCGCAGGCCAGCCCCTCGGGGATCACGCGCGGCGGGTTCTCGGTCAGGCCGCCGCCGGTGATATGGGCAAGCCCGTGCACGCCGCCCGCGCGGATCGCGGCCAGCGCCTGCCTCACATAAAGCCGCGTCGGGGCGAGAAGCGCCTGCCCCAGCGTGCCGCCGCCGAACGGCGAGGCTGCGTCCCAGCCAAGGCCGGAAAGCTCCACCACCTTGCGCACGAAGGAATAGCCGTTCGAATGAACGCCATTCGAGCCAAGACCCAAGAGCACATCGCCCTCGGCGACACCCTTGGGCAGGTCCGACCCCCGCTCCATCGCGCCCACGGCAAAACCGGCAAGGTCGAAGTCGCCCTTGTGGTACATGCCCGGCATTTCCGCCGTCTCGCCGCCAATGAGCGCGCAGCCGGATTGCGCACAGCCTTCGGCAATCCCTTCGATGATCCGCGCCGCCTGCTCGATCTCAAGCTTTCCGGTCGCGAAATAATCGAGGAAGAACAAGGGCTCCGCCCCCTGGCAGACCAGATCGTTCACGCACATGGCGACAAGGTCGATGCCGATCGTATCGACATTGCCCGTATCAATCGCGATGCGAAGCTTCGTGCCCACCCCGTCGGTCGCCGCAACCAGAACCGGATCGACATAGCCCGCCGCCTTCAGATCGAAGAGCGCCCCGAAGCCGCCAAGGCCGGACATCGTGCCGGGGCGAGAGGTGCGCTTCGCTGCGGGCTTGATCCGCTCGACCAACGCGTTGCCAGCGTCGATATCGACACCGGCATCGGCATAGGTGAGCCCGTTCTTGGTGGTCATGGCAATCCCCCGCAATCCGTCGCCGCCGCGATACCCGAAACCGCCAGCGGGGGCAACGCGCGATCAGCGCGGCATGCGTGCCCTTGCGGCCTGTCTTGCGCCAAGACCGAAGGAATAGCGCGATAGGGGAATCGCGACGGCAACGTAGCCAAAGAGGACGACCCCCATGATCGCGGCCCCGTCACTTTCTTCCGCCATCAGCTCCTGCATCGCGAGCCACAACAGCAAGCCAACCAGAGCCGCCTGGATCGTCGCGAACCACAGGGCAAAACGCCAGGCTTCCAGCGACACCGCCGCCCGGCCTGCATGGCGCCCGAAACTCATCCCCGCCAAAAGGGCCGGACCGGCGAGCGAGAGGAGCAGGCAGGCGGCGTAGAACAGCACAAAGCCGGAAAGCAGCGGAATGTCGCTTGCGACGAGAACCAGCGCCTCCGTCAAGACCAACCCCAGCCCGTAGACTGCTGTGACCCGCCAGAATTGTGGCATATGGCGCCCTCCCTCGGTGAATAGTTACCTGAGCCTGTCCGTCCGCGCAAAGATGTTGACCCCGTCGGCGACCCGGCTTAGTGAAACGCTGGTCGGGCCTGTAGCTCAATGGTCAGAGCAGGGCGCTCATAACGCCTTGGTTGGGGGTTCGAGTCCCTCCGGGCCTACCAACCTATCCCGTGGAAACCTGTCAACGGCGGCGTCAAAGCCTGCCACTGTGGGGCGCGCGCCTGGGAGTGAGCGGCCATGATGCAGCGCAGGTTCCAGGGCACATTGGCCGTCGGGCCAATTCCCTGCGGCTCAGTTTCCGGGGTTGGCAAGGCGGGCGCGGCTCTGGTTGCGGCGGTAAGCTACGCCGTTCGTTTCCGGGATGTTGATGTGGCAGTTCGCCGACACCGCAAATCCAGTCGGTTCCGTCGCCGGACCGCTCTTGCGGGACGTGCGGCCGCTGCGGCGCCTGCGCGGAAGCGTCGGAACGACACCTGCCCCATCCTGCGGCACCAGGACTTGACGGATCGCCGATTCGGGCGCAACTGTACTGAAGTATAGCAAGGTGAGCCCATGCCCCGCCCCGCCCGATACGATCTTCTGTTCGAACCGGTCCGCATCGGCCCCAAGACCGCGAAGAACCGGTTCTTCCAGGTTCCGCATGCATCCGGCATGACCAATGCCAACCCGCATGTGCGGGCGGCTTTCAGGGGCATGAAGGCCGAGGGCGGCTGGGGCGTGGTCTCGACCGGCGCCTGTTCGGTCCATCCCTCGTCCGATGACAGCCCCTTTCCCTTCGCCTCGCTCTGGGATGCGGCAGACATACGCGCCCATGCGCTGATGACGGATGCCGCGCACGACCATGGCGCGCTGGCGGCGGTCGAACTCTGGCACGGCGGGGCGGCGGCGATGAACCGCACGACGCGCCACCCTGCCCTCTCGCCCTCCGGCGTGCCCTGGATGGCGACGCACCCGGGCTTCATCTCGGCCGCGCGGCCCAAGGTGATGGACCGAAGCGACATCCGCGACCTGATCCGCTGGCATGCCGAGGCGGCGGTGCGGGCAGAAGAAGCGGGCTTCGACATCCTCTATGTCTATGCAGGCATGGGCTATCTGCCCTATCAGTTCCTGCTCTCGGACTACAACAAGCGCACCGACGCCTATGGCGGCTCGGTCGCCAACCGGGCGCGGCTGACGCTCGACCTCATCGACGCGGTACGCGAGGCGACGGGCGGGCGCTGCGCCGTAGCCTTGCGCATCTCGCTTCAGGAACTGCGCGGGCGGCCATCCGAGAATGCGCCGTCCGAAGCGCATGAGGTGATTGCGGCGCTGAAGGACGCGCCGGACCTGTTCGACGTGAAGATGGATTATTCCGCGACCGATTGCGCGCCCTCGCGCTATGTCGGCGAAGCCAGCCACGAACCCACCGTCGATTTCGTCAAACAGGTCACCGACAAGCCGGTCGTCGGTGTCGGCCGCTTCACCTCGCCCGACACGATGGTCTCGATGGTCAGGCGCGGGGTTCTCGACCTGATCGGCGGCGCGCGGCCCTCGATCGCCGATCCGTTCCTGCCCCGAAAGATCGAGGAAGGCCGCGAGGCGGAGATCCGCGAATGTATCGGCTGCAATATCTGCATCTCTTCCTGGCATGACGGCGTCTGGGTCCGCTGCACCCAGAACCCGACGGCAGGCGAGGAATGGCGGCGCGGCTGGCACCCCGAGATCGTGCGGAAGGACAGCGAGGGGTCGGTTCTCATTGTCGGCGGCGGCCCGTCGGGGCTCGAGGCGGCACTGACGCTCGCCCGGCGCGGCTTTCAGGTTTCGGTCGCCGAAAAGGCGCGGGAGTTCGGCGGGCGGCTTGTGTGGGAAAGCAGGCTGCCGGGCCTGCGCCAGTGGTTCCGGGTGATCGACTACCGGCTCGGGCGGCTCCGCGAGATGCCCAACGTCTCGCTTTTCGCCGAAAGCGAGCTGGCGGCCGGGGATGTAAGCGATTTCGGTGCCGGTCATGTGGTGGTGGCGACCGGCGCGCGCTGGCTGAAAAGTCTCTGCAAGGACAGCGAGTTGCCGGGCGATCCTCTCGCGGCGCCGCGGGTCTATACGCCCGATGACATCGCCCGGGGGGAAGAGATAGAAGGCCCGGTCGCGGTTTTCGATTTCGACAATTACTACATGGGCTCTGCGATCGCCGAACATCTGGCGGCGAAGGGGCTGAAGACCACCTACATCACCTCGGCAGGCGCGGCGCAGGCCTGGGGGATCATGACCAACGAACAGCCCCATGTGCACCGTGCCTTCCTGAAGGCAGGTATCGCCTACCGGACGCTGGAACTGGTGACCGGCTTTGATGGCGGGACCCTGCGCCTCGCGCAATTCTTCACCGGCGAGGCGCGCGAGATCGAGGCGCGCTCGCTTGTGATCGTCGGGCAAAGGTCGGGCGGATCGGCACTTTACGACGCTCTCGCGCGGGAGGATGGCCTACCTTTCTCGCTTTCGCTCACCGGCGATGCCAATGCACCGGGCGCCATCGCCCATGCGGTCTATCAGGGCCATATGACGGCCCGCGCCCTCGGCCTGCCCCGTGGCGCGACCGACGCCCGCCGCGATGCGCCCTTCCCGCCGCCTGAATTTCAGCCTCATCGCGTCGACGAGGCCGCCCAATGAGGCGCGGGCAAAATTCTTCGAAGAATTTTGCCAAGATTTTTCGAAAAATCTTGGCGCGCGAGTCTCGTCGACCGCGAGCTCGGGGGCAGGCAGCATGAGCGCCCGCCCCCGCCGCGCGTCGCGGAGCGCCGCTGCCATCCGGCAAGCGCCCTTCGGGCAGCGGCCGCGCCCCTACCAACCCGTCCAAGTGCTGAGCGCCGATCAGGTGGAGGCGATCCATGTGGCCGCCCTCTCGATCCTCTCCGAGATCGGCATGCGCGTCCTCGACCCGACCGCGCGCGATCTCTTCCGCAGCGCCGGCGCCGGGGTCCAGGATCAGACCGTCCGCCTCGACCCCGGCCTGATCGCCGAACGGCTTGCGGCCGTGCCCGCTCGCTTCCCGCTCGAGGCCCGCAACCCCGCCAAGACCCTGATCGTCGGCGGCGACCATTGCATCTATTCCTCCGTCGGCGGCCCCGCCTATGTGATGGACAATGACCGCGGCCGCCGCGACGGCACCTATGCCGAGATGTGCGATTATCTGCGGCTGGTCCAGACGCTGAACGTCCTCCATCAGGAAGGCGGCGGCCCGTTCGAACCGATGGACCTGCCCGCCAATACCCGGCATCTGGATATTTACCGGGCGGAGATCGGGCTTCTCGACAAAAGCTGGCAGGGCCAGACGCTCGGCCGCGCCCGGACGATGGACGGGATCGAGATGGCGGCGATCATGCTTGGCACGACGCCCGAGGGGCTGAAGGACCGCCCCGTCCTGATCGGCGTCATCAACACCAATTCGCCCCTGCAACTCGATATTCCGATGGCCGAGGGGCTGATCGCGATGGCCGACCATGGCCAGCCGGTCGCCATCACGCCCTTCACGCTCGCGGGCGCCATGGCGCCGGTGACGCTGGCAGGCGCTCTCGCCCAGCAGCATGCCGAGGCGATTGTCGGGATCGTCCTGACCCAGATCGTGCGCGCCGGCTGCCCGGTCCTTTATGGCGGCTTCACCTCGAACGTCGACATGCGCTCGGGGGCGCCCGCCTTCGGCACGCCGGAATATGTGAAGGCGGCGCAAGCCTCGGGCCAGCTTGCCCGCCATATCGGCGTGCCGTTCCGGTCCTCGAACGTCACGGCGGCGAACGCGGTGGACGCGCAGGCGGCCTATGAGAGCCAGATGGCGCTCTGGGGCGCGCTCATGGGCGGGGCGAACCTTCTGGAACATGCCGCCGGATGGCTGCATGGCGGGCTGACCGCCAGTTTCGAAAAGCTCATCCTCGATGCCGAACTTCTGCAGATGATGGACGCCTATTTCACCCCCATCGACACATCGCCAGCCGCGCTTGGCCTCGATGCGATCCGCGAGGCAGGCCCCGGCGGGCATTTCTTCGGCACCGCCCACACGATGGAACGCTACGAGACCGCCTTCCATGCGCCGCTCCTCTCGAACTGGGACAATTATCCCAACTGGCTCGAACGCGGCGGCATCGACGCCCGCGCCCGGGCGAATACGGTCTGGAAGCAGCTCTTGGCCGAATACGAGGAACCTACACTCGACCCTGGCATTGCCGAGGCGCTCGACGATTATGTCGCGCGCCGCAAGGCCGAGGGCGGCGCGCCGATGAACTGAGGGTCAGATGGCACATATCCGCGAGACATTCCCCTTTGAGATCGAAATCGTCGAGAATGTCTTCGTGCCGATGGCGGATGGGGTGCGGCTTGCGGGCAAACTCTGGCGCCCCAAGGGGACAGGTCCGGTGCCCGCGATCCTTGAATATCTGCCCTACCGCAAGCGCGAGGGGACAAGGGCGCGCGACCAGAAGATGCATGCCTGGCTTGCCGGGCACGGCTATGCCTGCCTCAGGCTGGACATCCGCGGCACCGGCGACAGCGAAGGGCTGATCGACGACGAATATACGGTACAGGAACAGGAGGATGGCGTCGTGGCCATCGACTGGATCGCACGCCAGGACTGGTGCGACGGGCAGGTCGCGATGTACGGCATTTCCTGGGGCGGCTTCAACGGGTTGCAGATCGCCGCGCGCCAGCCGCCCGCGCTGAAGACGATCATCACCGTGGGTTCGACCGACGACCGCTATGCGACCGATGTCCATTATGTGGGAGGCTGCCTGTCGAAGGACAATTTCGACTGGTCGGCCACCATGTTCGCCCATAACGACCTGCCGCCCGACCCGGCAATCGTCGGCGAAAAATGGCGCGAGATGTGGAGGGCGCGCATTCGCCACAACAGCCCGTGGATCCTGCCATGGCTCACGCATCAGCGCCGCGATGCCTACTGGCAGCAGGGATCGGTCTGCGAGGATTTCTCGAAGATCACCATCCCGGTCTTTGCGGTGTCCGGCTGGGCCGACAATTATTCAGAAAGCGTGCCACGGTTGCTCGCGGGCCTCTCCGGGCCGCGCCTCGGCCTCATTGGCCCCTGGGCCCATTCCTTCCCGCATGACGTGGCCGTCCACCCCGCCATCGGCTGGCTGCAGGAGGTGGTCCGCTGGTGCGATCACTGGCTGAAGGGGCGCGACACCGGCATCATGGACGGGCCGATGTACCGGGTCTGGATGCAGGAAAGCGCAGCGCCCGCGACCTGCTATCTCGACCGCCCCGGCCGCTGGGTGGGCGAGGCAAGCTGGCCCTCGCCCCGGATCGACATGCGATCCCTTCATCTGAACGCGGGCGGCGCGCTTGGCGAAACCGCCACGCCCCCCGCCCCGGTGCCGATCCGCTCGCCCCTCTGGGTCGGCCTCGCGGCGGGCGAAGTCGGGCGCTATGGCGAGGATGCCGAATGGCCGCCCGACCAGCGCGAGGACGATGGCGGCTCGCTGGTCTTTGTCAGCGAGCCCCTGCCCGGGCGCACCGAGATTCTCGGCGCGCCGCAGCTTCGCTTGCGCTTTTCCTGTGACAAGCCGCTCGCCCTTGTCGCGGTACGGCTGAATGACGTGATGCCGGACGGCCGCTCGACCCGCGTCGCGCTCGGCCTCCTGAACCTGACGCACCGCGATAGCCACGAACAGGCGGCGGCGCTGGAGCCGGGCCGCATTTACGAGGCAACCGTCGATCTCGACGATATCGCCCATGCCTTCCCGGCCGGTCACCGCATCGCGGTTTCGCTCTCCACCACTTACTGGCCCATCGCCTGGCCCTCGCCGGAACTGGCAACCCTGACCGTCATCACCGGCGAAAGCCGCCTGGCGCTGCCCGTCCGCCCGCCCGATCCGGCGGACGATGCGCTGCGCCCGTTCGACCCGCCCGAGATGGCCGCGCCCACGCCCTCGACCGAGCTGCCCGTCGAGGCGCCCCACCGCCGCACCATCCGCCGCGATCTTCTGTCCGGCGAGATGGTGGTGGATTTCCCGCGCTGGACCTATGCGACGGAGATGCCCGACATCGGCCAGACCGTCCGATCCGACGCGCTCGCCCGCTACCGGATCACGGACGGCGACCCGCTGTCGGCGATCTGCGAGACGCAGGCCAATGTGGTGATCGAGCGCCAGGATGGCGCCTTCGGCCACCATTCGCACGGCCGGCTGACCGCCGACGCCAGCCATTTCCGGGTCGAGATGAGCCTGCGGATCACCGAGAACGGCGAGACGACCTTCGAGCGACACTGGGACGAAAGGATCGCGCGTGACCATGTCTAGAGACAAGCCGGGGCATTCGGGAAAGCCGTTTCAACAAAGTGCCGGATTTCTGGAAGAAATCCGGACGGAGCCTTTGAAAGGCTCCGGACCGATTTCTTTGCAAGAAATCGGTGCGCTGACCGCGTGCCAACGCTCGCTCACGAGGCCGGACAGAGGATCATGCTGAGATATGCCGTCAAGCGCATCGGCCTTGCCGTCGTGATCCTCTTCACGGTGATGCTGGCGATGTACGCGATGGTGTTTCTGGTGCCGGGCGATCCGGCCTCGCTGGCGCTCGGGCCGCGCGCCACGCCGGAACTGAAGGCGCTATTGCGCGAGCGCATGGGGCTCGACCAGCCGGTCCTGTCGCAGATCTGGCATTTCTTCGCCAGCGCCGCCACGGGGGACCTCGGCTATGATGTCTGGTCGAAGCGCCCGGTCCTTGACCAGATCCTCGAATTCTTCCCAAACACCCTGATCCTCGGCGCGCTGGCACTTGGCTGGGCGCTTGTCGCCGGCGTGGCGCTTGGCTGCCTCGCCGTCGTCTGGCGGGGCCGGATGATCGACCGGCTGCTCGGTGTCCTCTCGGTGAGCCTCATTTCCGTCCCGGCCTTCGTCGTCGCGATCTATGCGCTTCTCGTCTTCGCGGTCTGGCTTCGCTGGCTGCCCGCCATCGGCGCCGGAACGCCCGGCGATCTGGTCAGCCAGGCGAAGGCGGTGATCCTGCCTGCCTTCGCGCTCGGGGTCGGATGGGTCGGCTATATCGCCCGCCTCGTCCGCGCCTCGATGCTGGAGGTGATGGGCGAGAACCATATCCGCACCGCCCGCGCCTTCGGCCTGCCCGAAAGCCGGATCGTGCTGCGCTATGCGCTCCGCATCGCCATCATCCCGACCATCGCCATCCTCGCCGTCGGCCTCGGCTCGGTCCTCTCAAGCGCGGTCTTCGTCGAGACAGTCTTTGGCCGCCCGGGGATCGGCACGCTGATCACCGGCGCCGTGCAAAAACGGAACTATCCGGTGGTGATGGGCACGGTCCTTTTCATGACCGCCTTCTACCTCTTCATCGTCACCGCTGCCGATCTGCTGATCGCGCGGCTCGACCCGAGGGTGCGCGATGTCTTCCGGGGCTGACCGCAGCTTGCTCAGATCGCTGGTCAGCGACCCGATGGGGGCGCTGGGGCTGGTGCTCGTCCTTCTCTTTCTTGCCATGGCGCTCTTCGCTCCCTGGCTGGCACCAGCCGACCCGGTGAAGCTCGACGTCACGCAGAAATTCCAGCCGCCGAGCCTGACCCATTGGGCGGGCACCGACCAGCTTGGCCGCGACCTGCTGTCACGCATCATCTATGGCGCGCGCACCGCGGTCTCTATCGCGGTCACTTCGGTCGGGCTTGCGGGGCTTATCGGCCTCCTCCTCGGCATGATCGCGGGCTACGGACCGCGCTGGCTCGATGCGATCCTCGTCCTTCTGTTCGATTCCCTCTCCTCGCTGCCGATGATCCTCTTCGCGCTCGCGGTCATCACCGTCATCGGGCCGGGAACCTCGACCCTGATCCTCGTCGTCGTCATCGTCTCGATCCCCGGCTACGCCAGGCTGATCCGGGCCCAGACGCTCGGCCTTTCCGGCGCCGACTTCATCCAGGCCGAACGGGCGATGGGCGCGGGGCCGGTGCGCGTCCTTCTTCGCCATCTCTTGCCCAATGTCGTCGGGCCGCTCGTGATCCTTCTGTCGATGGATATCCCCGTCGTCATCATGCTTGAGGCGGGGCTTTCCTACCTGAACCTCGGCGTCCGCCCGCCGACACCTTCCTGGGGCAATATCCTCTATGATGGCTACACCTCGCTGCGTTCGGCGCCCTATATGGTTCTGATCGCGGGCCTGCCGCTCGTCCTCTCCACCCTCGGCTTTACCTTCCTAGGCGAGGGCTTGCGCGACGCGCTCGACCCCAAGCTTCGCCACGGGGTGCCGCGATGACAGGAGCGGTTCTGCAGATCGAGGGGCTGAAGCTCGATTACGCCGTGCCGGGCGGACGGCTTCACGCGCTTCGCCATGTGTCACTTTCTATCAAGAAGGGCGAGGTTCTGGGTATCGCGGGCGAAAGCGGTTGCGGCAAGTCCACGCTCGCCGCCGCGATGATCGGCCTGACCGGCGCCAATGCGCGCCAGAGCGCCGGAACCATCCGGCTTGGCGGTCAGGACATGGCGAGCCTGAGCGAGGACGACCGCCGCCGCCTGCGCGGTCGCAAGATCGCGATGGTGTTTCAGGATCCGATGACAGCCTTCAACCCGGTTCTGACGATCGGCGGGCAACTGACGGATTTTCAACATAATATCGAAGGCCTCGGTCGCGCCGAAAAACGCGCCCGGGCGCAGGCGATGCTTTCCCGCGTCGGCCTGTCCGACCCCGCCCTGATCATGGGGCGCTACCCGCACGAACTCTCTGGCGGCATGCGCCAGCGCGCCGCCATTGCCGCCGCCCTGCTCCTGCAGCCCGAGGTGCTGATCGCCGACGAACCAACCACCGCACTTGACGTGACGATGGAGGCGCAGATCATCCACCTCTTCCGCGAGCTGCGCGACGATTATGACGGCGCGATGGTGATCGTCACCCACCATCTCGGCGTGATCGCCGAGCTTTGCGACCGGGTGGCCATCATGTACGCGGGCGAGGTGGTCGAGGAAGGACCCGTGGACGCGATCTATCATGGCGCCCGACACCCCTACACGCGGGCCCTGATGGCCTGCGACCCGGCGATGATCGAGGGGCGGACCGCGCGCTTGCCCACCATTGGCGGCGCCCTGCCCGACCTGCGAAGCCCGCCGCCCGGCTGCGCCTTCGCGCCGCGCTGCCCGCTCGCCACCGACCGCTGCCGCGCCGAGGCGCCGCCGGACGTCCAACTCACAGCTGGCCACCGCGCGCTGTGCCACGAGGTCCGGCCATGAGCGCGCTTCTGTCCATCCGCGACCTTTCGGTCGATTTCGCGCTGGGTAGCTGGCTGGATATCGGCGCCCGCAGGCAGCTGAACATCCTCTCCGGCATCTCGCTCGATCTTGTGCCCGGCGAGACGCTCGGGCTCGTCGGCGAAAGCGGCTCGGGCAAGACCACCCTCGCCCGCGCGATCCTCGGCCTGCAGAAGCTGAGCGGCGGGACGATCCAATTCGAAGGCGCGCCGCTTGCCTCCCCATCCGATTTCGCCCGCGTGCGCCGCCGGACGGCGATGATGTTTCAGGATGCGGTCAGCTCGCTGTCGCCGCGCATGGCGGTGGGTGAGGCCGTGACCGAGCCATTCGCGATCCACCGCGAGGCGCTCGCCGACAGGCGCCAGACCGCGCGCGACCTTTTGGCCGAGGTCGGCCTCCGCCCCGAGATTGCCAGCCGCTTCCCGCATGAACTCTCCGGCGGTCAGGCGCGGCGGGTGGGCGTCGCCCGCGCACTTGCACTGCGCCCGGCGCTGGTCATCGCCGACGAACCGACGGCGGGGCTGGATGTCTCGGTGCAGGCCGAGATCCTCAATCTAATGGCCGACCTGAAGGACCGCCTGTCGCTCAGCTACCTGATCATCACCCACAATCTGGCCCTTGTCCGCCATGTCGCGGACCGGATCGCGGTCCTCTATCTCGGGCGGCTGGTGGAAACGGGACCGAGCGAAAAGATCTTCGCCCGCCCCGCCCATCCCTACACCAGAAGCCTGATTGCCGCCGAGCCGATCCCCGACCCGCGCCGCCGCCGCGCCGATCTGGCGATCAAGGGCGAGATCCCCAGCATCCTGCGACGCCCCGGGGGTTGCGTCTTTCACACCCGCTGCCCGATCGCCAAGGACCGTTGCAAGACCGAGACCCCCGCGCCCCGGCGCGAGGGCGCCCACCAAGTCAACTGCCATTTCGCCGATATCTGACCAAGGGAGGACAACATGACCTGGACGACCAATCGCCGCCGTTTCCTCACGACCGCAGGCGCCAGCCTCGCGGCGCTTTCAGCCAGCCCCCGTTTCGCCTGGGCGGCCGAGGGCGACATACTCCGCATCCGCATGGATGCCGATTTTCAGGTGCTCGATCCCTGGGGGATCATCGGCGGCCTCGACGAGGTGATCCCGCGCTGCACGCAAGTCTCTCTCGTCCGCATGGGCGACATGCGCGAGGGCAACAACTGGGAGCTTTACGCCGCCGAAAAGCTGGAATGGACCAGCGACACGAGCCTTGCCTTCACCTTGCGCGAGGGGCTGACATGGACCGGCGACTACGGCCCGGTGACGGCGGCGGACGTGAAATTCAGCTATGAGCGGATCGCCGGGTCCGACAGCGCCTGGGCCTATCAGTTCGAGAAGCTGAAGGAAGTCGAGGTGATCGACGACCGAAATGGCGTGATCCACCTGACCGAGGCCTTCGCGCCCTTCATCGTCGTCGCCATGCCCTATTACGGCGGCCATATCGTCTGCAAGGCGGCGGTCGAGGCGGCGGGCGGCCAGTATACGACCGAGATCCCTGCCCAGTGCGGCCCCTACCTGTTCGGCGCCTGGGAACAGCAGCAGAAGGTCACGCTGACCGCCAACCCCGCCTGGACCGGCGAGAAACCCGCCTTCTCGACCGTCGAGATCTATATCGTCGGCGACGATCAGGCGGCGCAGCTTGCCTATGAAGCTGATGCGTTCGACTATACCCGCGTCACGCCCGGCGCGGTCACGAAGCTGAAGGAGGCGATGCCCGCCGGTGCCACTCTGATCGAGGCGGAATCGACCCGCTATGTCTGGCTGACGATCAATCAGAATGCCGAACCGCTGAAGGACCTGCGCGTAAGGCAGGCGATTCAATATGCCTATGACAGCGACGCGGTCTTGCAGGGCGCCTATGACGGGCTGGTGGCGCGGTCGGCAGGCGTGGTGCAGCCCGGCACTGCCTTTGCGCGCGAAAAGAACCTCATCGCAACGCGAGACGTGGAAAAGGCCAAGGCGCTTCTGGCAGAGGCGGGCGCCGAGGGGCTGACGCTCAACCTTGTCGCGCTAACCGATTCCACCTCGCAAACCATCGCCCAGATCATCCAGGCGAGCCTTGGCGAGGCGGGCATCACCGTGGAAATCCAGCCGACCGAGGATGCCGCCTACTGGGCCTTGGGCGACAAGACCGCGGGGGACGATTATCTCTCTCTGGAACTCGTCCTGCAAAGCTTTGCGGGCGGCGTCGATCCGACCGAGAACCTGGTCTGGTTCCGTCCGGAACAGATCGGCGTCTACAACTGGGCCTTCTTCGACAGCCCGGAATACGAGGATCTCTACCAGAAATCGCTGGTCGAGCGCGACACAGACAAGCGCCGGGCGATGTTCAACCGGATGGAGGATCTGATGGAGGAATCGGGCGATTTCGTCTTCATCTGCTTCGAGCCCTTGACCGCGCTGCATGACAGCGATCTGAAGCCGGTGATCCTTGCCGACGGCCATCCCGATCCGGTACGGTTCACCAAGGTCTAGGGTCGGATGCGGCGACACCGCCGCGAGGGTGTTGCATGGTAAGGATCGAACATGTTCCGAAATACACCCGCCTGACGGGCGAGGAACGCCGCGCCGAACTGGTGGCGGCGGGCCTCGCCTGCATGGCGCGCGGCGGGATCCAGGACTTCACGGTCGACAAGATCTGCGCCGAAGCGGGCGTGTCGCGGGGGCTGATCACCCATCATTTCGGCTCGATGAACGGGCTCTTGGCGGCGGTCTATGCCACGATGTATCGCGCGGCGACCACGGCGCGCGACGATGGCAGGCCGCATCTCTCGGCGCTTCTCGATGCCTTCTTCGCGCCCGAGGTCTTCAACCGCGATGCTTTGAACATCTGGCTGGCGCTCTGGGGCCAGGTATCGGTCAATGCCGAGCTTGGGGCCGAACATCGGCGGCAATATGCGGGCTATCTGGCCGATGTCGCCTCTGCCATCGCCGAAATGGCGGCTGCCCGCGGCCGGTCCGTGGATGCCGACGGCCTGGCGCGGGCGCTCATCTGTCTCGTGGATGGTCTGGGCCTTCAGCATTGCATCGACCCGCCAAGCATGAGCGCACATCGTGCCCGAATGCTCTGCCACGCGCTCATAGAGCCGCATCTCGGTCCGCTCTGACCGTCAATCGCGGGCGCGGCGCAGATGCTGGACCAGGGTCTTGGTCAGGACCACCGCGACGACAATCGCCAGCAGCACCACGGAAATCGCGGCGATCGCCGGATCGATATTGTCGCGCAGCCCCATCCACATCAGCCGCGGCAGCGTCACCGCATTGACCGAGGTGATGAAAAGCGTCACGCCGATCTCCTCCCACGACAGGACGAAAGTGAGAAACAGCGCGCTGAGAAGGCCGAAACGGATATTGGGCAGGATCACCCTGACCAGCCGCGTGACGGTCGAGGCGCCCATCGACCGCGCGGCAAGGTCGATGCGCCGGTCGATCTGCGAAAGCGCGACCGAGATCAGCACGACCGCAAAGGGCGCGATCATCACCGAATGGGCCAGCACCACGCCCGCGAACGTATCGAAGGCGAGGAAACTGTTCACCTTGGAAAGCGAAATCAGAAAGAAATAGAGCGTCAGCGCCGACACGACCGGCGGCGCCACCATCGGCAGAAGGGCAAGGCCCATGTAAAGCGCCTTGAAGCGCGGCTCTATCATCCACAGGCCCGTGGCGAAGAGCGTCGCAAGAAAGGTCGAGACCAGGGCCGACACCAGACCGATCCGGATCGACAGCCAGGTGCCCGCCGCCCATGCGGGATTGTCTATGAGCGCCCGGTAATGGCGCAGCGACCATTCCTCGGTCGGGACGGAGAGATAGCGGTTCGGCGTGAAGGACACCGGGATCACCGCGATGAGCGGCATCATGAGAAAGACCGCCACAAGCGCCGCAAGCGCCGTGACGACCGGGCCGGGGGCAAGCGGTTTCATCGCGCGCCTCCCGCCCGGCCCTGCCGCATCATCAGCGCCAGAAGCGCGCCGACACAGACCATCAGGATCACGCTGACCGCCGCGCCAAGGCCCCAGTCCGGGCTCTGGAAGATGCGCAGATAGACCAGTTCCGCCGCCATGACGCTGCGGCCGCCGCCAAGGATCGCGGGGGTCACGAAGAAGCCGAGCGCGAAGACGAAGACCAGCAGCGCTGCACCAAGGACGCCCGCGCGCGTCATCGGCACCATGACCTGCCAGAAGATGCGCGCCCGCGACGCGCCCATCCCCCGCGCAGCCATCAGCACGCGTTCATCAAGACCCCGGAAGGTGGTGGCCAGCGGGAAGGCCGCGAAAGGGATGAGGAAATGCACCATGCCGACGATCACGCCGAATTCGTTGCGGACCAGCGTCAGCGGCTGGCTTAAGACGCCAAGGCTCATCAGCCAGCTGTTCAGAAGCCCCTTGTTCGACAGAAGGGCCAGCCAGCCGAATGCCCGCGTCAGGACCGAGATCCAGAAGGGGATGAGGATGCAAAGTTCGACCAGAAGCCGCTGCACGGGGCTGCCCCGCACCCACAGAAGCGTGACAACATAGGCCGCCGCGACCGAAACGACAGTCACCACCGCGCAGATGCGCAAGGTCCGCCAGAAGACCGACAGGACCAGCGGGTCGGTCAGCGCCGCGTGATACTGGCCAAGGCCGGGCTCTGGCAGGGTCACGCTCCATCGCACCACGCCCAGGAACGGCAACAGGTATGCAAGCCCCAGAAGGAGCATCAGCGGGCCGAGAAGGGCGGCGGTGCGGGTCATGTGCCTTTCCAAAGGGCCGCCGCCGGTGGTGCCCGGCGGCGGCGTTAGCGATCAGGCCGACACCAGCGCCAGATAGGCGTCGAGCGCCGGGCCGTAGTTGGTTTCATACCAACCCATGTCAAGCGCGACCTGCACGGCGGCATTGGCCGGATCGACCGGGTTGAAGCGGGCCTCCTCTGGCGGCAGGAGCGCGTCGGCGGCGGGGTTCGCCGGCCCCTGCCCCAGCATCTTGAACATGACAAGCTGGCGTTCGGGGTCCTGGGCCGAGGCGATGAACTTCATCGCGTTGGCCGCACCGCCCGGGTTGCCCTTGACCACCGCCATGGCGCCCGGCGCGATCAGCCCCTGGTTCCAGGTGAAGGTGATGTCGCCGCCACTGTCCTGCTCGATCAGCCGCGCACGCGTCGACCAGACCAGCGCCATCGAGGCCTCGCCGTTCAGAAGCACCGACTGGCTTTCCGACCCGCCGCCCCAGAAAGTGACGACATGGTCCTTGATCGCGGCGATCTTGGCATGTGCGCGCTCCAGGTCGATCGGATAGAGCTGGTCGGGCGCCACGCCATCGGCGAGCAATGCCGCCTCCCACATGCCCGCACCCCATTTGTACATCGACCTTTTGCCGGGGAATTTCTCGACATCGAAGAAATCCGCCATGCTTTGCGGCGGGTTGTCGCCATAGGCGTTTTTGTCGTAGGCGATGATATAGCTGTAGAAATAGCTCGAGGCCGCATAGTCCCAGCCGAAGCCCTCGCGCATCTTCGCCCGGTCGACCACGGCGTAATCAATGGGCTCCATCATCCCCTTCTTGCCCAGGGCCTCGGCCGAGAACGGGTCGGCATCGACGATATCCCAGGCGGGATTGCCGCTTTCGAACTGCGCCTGGATCGCGCCTTCCAGCGGCCCCGATCCGTCCTGTTTCACCACGATCCCGGTTTCCGCCTGGAAGGGGGCGCCATAGGCCGCGTCATAGGCCGCGCCCGCATCGCCGCCCCAATTGACGAACACGAGTTCGCCCTCTGCCGCCTGCGCCATCGTGCCCCTGAGGCCAAGCGCGCTGGTGCCCAGAAGCAGCGCCGCGCCCTGCACGAAGCTGCGGCGCCCGATAGCGCCCGATTTCAGTTTCTCGGACAGGATCTCGAGCCCGTCCTTCACAAAAGGTCCATGCATGTCTCTCTCCCTGTTGCTTCCTTGGCCGCCGGAATGCCCCGGCGGGTCGTTCAAAGTGCGAAGGCCCGGGTCTCGGGCCAGCTGAGCCAGACCGGCGTTCCCGGCACGAGGCCCTGAGGCAAGGCGCCGGTCGGCTGGCGCAGGATCAGCAAGGTGCCACCCGGCGTCGTCAAGCCCATGCGGGTTTCGGCGCCCTGATAGGTCAGGTCGGTCAGGCGGGCGGCGATGGCATTGCCCGCAGCGGGCTGCTTCAGATGCAGCCCCATATATTCCGGCCGGACCGCGATATGGCTCGCGGTCGTGCCGACGCCGTCGCAGGCCAGGGGCTGGCCCTCGAAACTCAGGCGCCCGCCGTCGCCACTTACCGGCAATATGTTGATATCGCCAAGAAACTCCGCAACGAACCGGTTCGCGGGGCGTTCATAGACCTCCTCAGGCGCCGCGATCTGCTGCAGCCGCCCCTTGTCGAAGATCGCGACGCGGGTGGACAGCGCCAGCGCCTCGGACTGATCGTGAGTGACGAAGACGAAGGTCGTGCCGGTCTCGCGGTGCAGACGCTTCATCTCCTCCTGCATCTGGCCGCGCAGGTTCTTGTCCAGCGCCGAGAACGGCTCGTCCAGCAGCAGCACCGGCGGCCCGTAGACCAGCGCGCGCGCCAATGCAACGCGCTGCTGCTGGCCGCCAGACAGCGCCGAGGGGCGCTTGTGGGCATGGCCTTCGAGCCCGACCATTGCGACCATTTCCTCAACCCGGCGGGCGACATCGGCGGCGGCGCGTTTCTGGACGCGGAGGGGGAAGGCGATATTGTCGGCGACGGTCATGTGGGGAAAGAGTGCATAGCCCTGAAAGACCATGCCGAAGCCCCGCGCCTCGGCCGGAAGGCGGGTCACATCCTGCCCGTCTACCCAGAGCGAACCTGAACTTGCGGCTTCAAAGCCTGACAAAACCATAAGAAATGTCGTCTTGCCGGAGCCGGAAGGGCCGAGCAGTGTCAGGAACTCGCCGCGGCCGACCGTCAGGCTCACCCGATCAAGCGCCGTGAAGGCGCCGAAGGTCTTAGTTATTGATTTTGCTTCGATTTCCGAAGCTTTTCTGTCCGATGCCATTCACATCCCCCTGACTGTGATTAAGGGCCGGGGTTTGCGCCAAGGCAATCGAATTGTTTTGCCCTGATCGGCGAATGAAATTTCTCATTCGCCCAGGCACCCGTCAGATCACCGTCAACTCCTCGCGCAGCCAGTCGCGAAAGGCCATGACCGGGGGCGTGCCGGCCTTGGTCTCGGGCACCACCATGTAATAGGCGCGCGGCGAGCGGATCGCGAGGTCGAAAGGCCGGATCAGCGCGCCCGAGGCCATGGCCGCGTGACAGATGAACTCGTCGCCCATGCAGATGCCCTGGCTCGCCAACACCGCCGCATAGACGAGGTTCATGTCCTGAAAGAGGATGCCCGCACGGCCCGCCTCCTCTCCCAGCCCGGCCAGATCGCACCAGCGCATCCAGTCCTCGTGCGAGAACAGATGCAGGAGCGTCGCGTCGCGCAAATCTTCCGGCCCGTCGAGGCCACCGAGGCGATTGAGATAGGCGGGGCTGCAGAGGGGGGTGAACTCGACCTCTTTCAGAAGCTCTATTTCCATCCCCTGATGCGCGCCAAGACCGAAGGAAACAAAGACATCCACATCGGGATTGGTCACATCGTCCAGCCTGCGCGGCGTGACGATCGACAGCGCGATATCCGGCGCGCGGTCGGTGAAACGGCCCAATTTGTTGCAAAGCCAAGATGAGGCAAAACCGGGTGGGCAACTGACGGTAAGCGTCCCGGTCAGGCCTCTACCCGCCTGCCGCTGCGCGGAGCCAGCAAGTGCGGAGAGCGCGCGGCGCACATCCTCGGCATAGGCCAGGCCCTGCGGCGTCAGCTCGACCCGCGTTCCGATCCGGTCCATCAGCCGAAAGCCCAGATCGCGTTCGAGGAGCCTGAGCTGGTGGCTGACGGCGCTGCGGGTCAGGTGCAATTCGTCCGCCGCCTGCCAGACCGTGCCATGGCGGGCGAAACTGTCGAGCGCGCGAAGCGCCTGCATTGAGGGGATACGGGCCATCGGTCGTCTCCTTCGCCCGTCAGCTTAGCGCATGGCGGCGCCCCCGCCAGCCCCTTGGTGAAAATCATTTGCCGAGAGCGGGAAAAGGTTTCACTTCCGCGCGCGGCGACGGGGCGTGTAGCGATGGGGCAGGACCTGTCCCGCCTGCGTCGGCCTTCCGTCCCGCATCCGTCCCGACAGCGTCCCGACATTCTGTTGCCGTCCGAAAGGGGAAACCCGTGACCGCCGCCGCGCTGACCGCCGCCCAGAAGGACGCTCTCGCCACAGTGGCGGCGCGGGCGGGCGAGCTTTCGGACTGGTGCGCGACGATCTTCGGTTTCGGCGAGACAGCCTGGCGGGAATATCGCTCGGCCGACTGGTATGTGGCGCGGCTGAGGGCCGAGGGCTTTAGGGTCGAGGAAGGCTCGGGCGGCATGCCCACCGCCTTTTGCGCCGACTGGTCGAACGGAGAAGGCCCGGTCATCGGCCTGTATGGCGAATATGATGCGGTGCCGGGGAATTGCCAGGCGGCCACCACCCGCCGCGAACCGCGCGCGGGGCTGGGGTTTCAGGCGGGCGGCCATACCGACCCGCATTCGGGGCTTGGGATCGGGGCGCTTGGCGGGCTTCTGGCCACCAAGGAGGCGATGGAGAAGCACGGGATCAAGGGCGGGCTGCGGTTCACCGGCGAACCGGCGGAGAAGGTGCGCGGGTCGAAGCCCATCCATGCCGCCAAGGGCTATTACGATGGCCTCGCCGCGATCCTGTCCTTCCATCCGTTCTACATGCTGCCGATGTGCAACACGGTGCGATGGGACACGCATTGCGGCGCGGCCTATGCGATGATCTACCGATTCATCTGCGATGCGCCCGAGGCCTGGGGCCGGGCCGATGGTGCCCCCATTCCGCAATCGCATTCCGCCGTGCGGGCGCCGGGCGCCAATGACGCGCTGATGATCATGTACCAGTCCTCGAAAGCCTTGCGCGAGGCGATGTTGCCGCATCAGGGCGGCTGGTCGGTCAGCGAGGCGATCCTGACCGCGGGCCAGGCGACGGCGGACAACCTGCCTGCGGGGTTGGCCGAGATCCAGTACATGATGCGCACGCCGACGGTGGCGATGGCCGAGCAGATCACCGCCGTCCTCGACCGCAATGCGGGAGCCGCCGCCATGATGTCGGGCTGCCGCTGGGAAAGGCATTGGGTCTGCAAGTCGCGCCCCGGTCTTGCGAACCATGCGATGGCGCGGGTCGTCTGGGACGCGCTGCAGGCCGTCGGCGCCCCGCAATGGGGCGAGGCGGCGCGCGAGATTGCGCGTGAGATACAGCGGGAACTGGGGCTGTCGCCCATGGTCCGCCCGTTCATCGATGAAATGGAAAGGCTGGTCGATCCCGTGGAAGCGGAAGCGATCCTGCGGCGCGACCTGCCGCCGTCGCAGATCAATTCCACCTCGGACGATTACACCGACATGTGCTGGCACGCGCCGACCGCGCGCTTCTACATCGCCCGGCCCGCGCTGAAGGCGCCCGATGGCTTCGCCTATCCGAACTGGGTGATGAATGCGCTTGGCGGCATTCCGGCGACCATCGATCCGATGGTGACGACGGCCGCCAAGGTGCTTGCACTCTCGGCGCTCCGGCTTCTGGAGGACCGCGCCGCGCGCGACGCGGCGATGGAGGAATTCAAGTCCCGCACCGGCGGGGGGATCGGCGGCCGGGCCTGGGTGGCGCCCCTGTGCGACTACCCGCCGCCGATCCATTTCCGCTGGCCCGAATATGTCGAAACCACGCGCGGCCGCGACTGGTGGATTCCCTCCGCCATGCCCGGCGCCTGAATGAGGATGTGAGAAATGGCTCTGGACCGCCTGCCCCATGCCGAAGGCTTCACCCTGCAGCGCCGCAATCCGAAGGGCGGCACCAAGCCCCTGTCCTACTGGGGGTTCCAGAACGAGACCGATCCCCTGACCGACGTGCTGCTGGGCTCGCCCGCCTATCTCTACCACCGGGCTACGTCGAGCCTGTCGCGCAAGCATCTCCGCGAGGCGCCGTGCAATATCCAGATGGCGCAGGCCCAGCATGCCGAGCTTGTCGCGGCCTACGAGCATTTCGGCGTGAAGGTGCATATGTTTCCGGCCGAACCGGAACTGACCATGCAGGTCTATGCGCGCGATTCCAGTGTGATGACGCCCTATGGCGCGGTGATCACCGCGATGGCCAACTGGTGGCGGCGGGGCGAGAATTATGCGGCGATCCGCGCTTATGAGGCGATGGGCATCCCGATCTACGACATGGTGACGGCGGGGACCTTCGAGGGCGGCGATTTCAACGTGATCGAGGAAGGCTGCGTGCTCATTGGCTGCGGCGGGGCGCGCACGCAGGAGGAAGGCGCGCGCCAGGTGGCGGGCTGGTTCGAGAAGGAAGGCTGGGAGGTGCGGCTGGCCTTCATCGACGAATATTACGTCCACATCGACCTGATGGTGGTGCCGGTGGCCGAGAAGCTGACGGCGGTGTGCCTGGCCTGCACCGACCCCTGGATCGTCGACTGGCTGAAGGGCAAGGGGCACGAGATCCTTGACGTGCCTTTCCAGGACACGATGGCGCTGGGGTGCAATTTCATGAGCCTCGGCAACGGCAAGGTCATTGCGCCGGCCGCGTCGAAGGCGCTGGTCGGGCAACTCAGGGCGCGCGGGTTCGAGGTGGCCGAGGTCGAGACCGCCGAGATTTCCAAGACCGGCGGCGGCATCCATTGCATGGCGCAGGCGCTGCGGCGGGCAAGGTAGGGGGCGGGCAAGGTAGGGGGCGGGCAAGGTAGGGCGATCCGAAATCTTTGGAAGATTTCGGACCGGAACCTTTGAAGGTTCCGGCGGTGGCGCGGATCGGCTAGGACGGGGCGAAAATGGAGGCAGACATGTCTGACAGATCCTATCGTTTCACCCATGCCATCGTGCGCGCGCCCGCCGACAGCGCGACGGAGGGCCTGCGCGCCGTCGATAGCGGCGCGCCCGACATCGCGCTCATGCGGCGCCATCATGCCGATTATGTCGCGGCGCTGCGGGCCGAGGGGGCCGTGGTGGTGGACCTGCCGCCGCTTCCGGCCTATCCCGATGCGCAGTTCGTCGAGGATACCGCGCTCTGCCTGCAGGAGGGCGCGGTGGTGATGCGGCCCGGCGCGCCGTCACGGCTGGGCGAGGCGGCGGAAATGGCGCCCACGCTGGCGCGGTTCTATGACGAGGTGCTGACCATCGAGGGGCCGGGGACGATCGAGGCGGGCGATGTGCTGACCATGGAGACGGAAATTCTTGTGGGCCGGTCTGCCCGGACCGATGCGGCCGGGATCGCGGAAATGGCGCGGCTCGTCGCCCGCTGGGGCTACCGGGTCCGGGAACTGGAGACACCTCCCGGGGTCCTGCATTTCAAGACCGACTGTTCGCTTCTCGACGCCGAAACCATCCTCTCGACCGAGCGCCTTGCCGCTGCGGGCGGCTTCACCGGCTACCGGGTGATCCTGACCGCAGAGGGAGAGGAGGCGGCGGCCAATGCGATCCGCTTCAACGGAGCGGTGATCGTGCCCGACGGATTCCCGCGCACGACCGAGCGGCTGGCGCAGGCGGGCTACCGCGTTGTTCCGGTCGGCAACAGCGAATGCGCGAAACTCGACGGCGGCATGTCCTGCCTGTCGCTGCGCTTCTCGCCACCGAAGGCGGGAGAGGGCTTGCCTGGCCTCCGGGCGCCCCTATAGTCGGCCTGTGAGGCCGAGGTGCAATGACGGAAAAGACCGAAGAAACAGGGCGTTTCACGCTTGTCTGCATCGGGCAGGACGGGCGGCTGGGCTATGAGGCCATCATCCTTGCAGCCACCCTGCGCGCCGCCGATCCCGGCTTTCGCGGCCGTCTGATCGTCGCCGAACCGCAGCCCGGGCCGCTCTGGCGCCGCGATCCCCGCATGGGCGCGCCGGTCAAGACGGCGCTTGCAGACCTCGGCGCGGAAATCCTGCCGTTCGAGAACCGGGTCTTCGGGGACGCCTATCCCGAGGGCAACAAGATCGAGGTGCTGACCGCCCTGCCCGAGGATGCCCCCTTCATCTTCTTCGACACAGACACGCTCTTCACCGGCCCCCTGTCGGAGGTTCCCTTCGACTTCGACCGGCCCGCCGCCTCGATGCGGCGCGAGGGCACCTGGCCCGACCCGCCGCTTTACGGGCCGGGCTATGGCGCGATCTGGAAGGCGCTATACGACCGGTTCGGGCTGTCGTTCGAGCCGACGCTCGACCTTGATCAACCGGCCGAACATTGGGAACGCTATCTCTATTTCAACGCGGGCTGGTTCTTCCATCGGGACCCGCGGGCCTTCGGGCAACGCTTCGCCGATTTTGCCCGCACCATCCGCGACGAGGAGATCGAGGCGCTGGCCTCGCAGGTGCTGTTTCCCTGGCTCGATCAGATCGCGCTGCCGCTGGTCATACATTCCTTCGGCGGCGGGCGCCCCGGTCCGGGCCTTTCCGGTCTCGACGGCGGGGTGAGCTGCCATTACCGGGCGCTGCCGCTGCTTTATGCGCGTGAAAGCGATGCGGCTGTGGCGGCGCTGGAGGCGGCGGTGGCGCCCAACCGGATCAAGAAGGTGCTGAAGGACTATGAGCCCGCCAAGAGGCTGATCTATCAGGGACATGGCGCGAAAATCCGCAAGGCCTTCGACCGCGCCGCCCTGCCCCGGCGTGAACAGGCGATCCGCAAGCGCATCCGTGACATGGGATTGTGGCTGCGCTGAGCGGCGGGTCGGACATGCGCCTCCTCCGGACAGCCGCCTCCTCGAGCACTGCGTGCACTCGTCGGGCGCCCGCGAGGAGTGCATGAAATGCTCGACGAGCGGCCCTCAGACCGGGCCGTAGGCTGATTGATACTGCCCGAGCGCCGCGTCGAACCGTCCCAGATAGTCCCGCGCATGCGCCTCGTAGTCGGCGCCGGGTGCGGCGAGGAATATCTCTGACACCATCGCCCACATCGCCTCGCGCATCAGCGCCGCGCATTTCATCGCCGCGAAGCTCTTCACGAAGGCCTCATCCGGCGCGCCGCCGAGATAGGCCGTGATCAGTGCCATTTCCTCGTCGGCAGACATGCCGCCGTTGCCCGCCGCCCCGGCAAGGTCGAACATCGCCGTCCCGAAGCCCGCATATTCGAAATCGATCAGCCAGAGCCGCCCGTCCTGTTCGAGGAAATTTCCCGGCAGAAGGTCGTGATGGCCAACGATGATGGGCAGCGGTATCTGTGCCGCCTCGAGCGCCGCATTCACGGCGAAAAGCCTTGGCAATTCGGCTGCAAAGCGGCTGCCATGGGCCGACAGCGTACGGCCGTAGTCGCGGATGACGTGAAACACCCAGAAGACCGCGCCCGGCCCTTCCAGATGCGCGGGCATCCGGCCGTGGAAGGCGGCGAGAAGCCGCCCGATCCGGTCGGGACTGGCGCGCATGTCGGCCTCTGTCCAGGTGCGGGCGTCGAGGAAGGCCGACACCATCGCGCCGTCGCCCGCCCATTCGACCGCTGGCGCGAAGCCGGCGGCATGGGCGGCGCGGGCGGCTGCCAGCTCGCGGTCGCGGAAGACATGATGGAAGGGGAAATCGACACCGAAGCGCACCACATGCGCGCCGCGTCCGTCGGTCACTTTCCAGCTCTCGTTCGAGAGGCCGCCCTTTAGCGGCTCGGCCCTGATCTCGCCCTGCCAGCAGGGCAGCGCGCGAAGTCTGTCCAGGCTCATGGTTCTTTCCTTCATCTGGAAAGGAGCTTTCCGGCCCGCCCCTGCCCTGTCAATCGGCTTTCGTGGGAATATTTGGCTTTGCCGCCCGCAGAACGCCCGTTTCTTGCCAAAAGCCCGGCAAAACCCTAAAGTTCCCACGAAATCCCGAGGGGGGGGGCCCGATGCTGTCGAAACGCCATGCGGCGATTCTGAAGCTTCTTGAAGCGAACGGCATGATGCCGCTTTCGGCACTCGCCCGCGCGCTCGACGTCTCGCATGAAACCGTGCGGCGTGACGTGCGCCCGCTGGAAGAGGCGGGTCAGGTCCTGCGCATCCATGGCGCGGTGGGGCTGGCCGGTCAAGTGGGCGAGGCGCCGTTCCAGAAGCGGATGCGCGAGAATGCGCAGGCCAAGCGCCGGATCGCGCGGGCGGTGGCGGCGACGATCCGCGATGGCGAGGCGGTGATGCTTGATACCGGCACGACGACGAGTTTCCTTGCGCGCGAGCTGGTGCATCACCGCAAGCTGACGGTCATCACCAATTCCTCCGACATTGCCCGCACGCTCGCCACCCAGAACGGCAATCGCGTCTATATGGCAGGGGGCGAGTTGCGCCCCGATTCCGGCGCGGCCTTCGGCACGTCGGCGCTTGAGTTCGTGCAGCAATTCTCGGTCGCGCATGCGGTCATCTCGGCGGGCGCGGTGGACACGTCCGGCGTGATGGATTTCGATCTGGAAGAGGCGGTCTTTGCCCGCACGATCCTGGAACGCGGCGAGCGGCGGGTGGTGGTGACCGACCATACGAAATTCGGACGGCGCGGCCTGATCGCGGTCTGTCCTTTCACCGCGGTCACCGACCTTGTGACCGATGCCGCCCCGCCTGCCGACATAGCCGAGGCGCTTGCCGCGGCCGGGGCGACATTGTCGGTCGCCTGAGCAAGGCTCAGCCGAGCGCACGTTCCTCGCGCGCGATCGACCAGTCGATCAGATGCCGCCAGATGGTTTCGGCCAGGTCGGGATCGAGCCCCTCGGCCAGGGCCCGCGCGCGGACCTTCGCCACCACCTCCTCGACGCGCCAGTCGATGCGGGCGGGAAGGTTCAGCGGCCGTTTGATCTCGGCCGCGCGGTCGATATAGCCCACCCGGCGCATGAAGAGCGCCACAAGCTGTTCATCGACATGATCGATGCCGGTGCGGACATCCTCCATCGAGCGGCAGGCGCTGGGATCTCGGGGCTCTTCGGTCATCTGCGGGCTTCCAGAGGTTCGGGCCGCCCCCCTCCGGCAGAGGCGCCGCACCTGTCGCGCTGTCCTTGAGCGGCAGCAGGCGGAAGAGGACGCGGCTGGACTATGCCGGATGTGCCCATAAGGCAAGGCCTGAGGGCCAGACGGGTGCGCGTCCCGTCGCCGCATGGCGGCGCCGGTCAGGCTGCCGGCAGCGCCCAGCCTATCGGACGGAGCGGCCTGGTCTTGCCCCGCCTGGCGCAGGTGCAAGCGATCCGTCGGGACGAGGAGAATTTTCGCATCCACAGGTGGTATCTTAAAATTTTAGTCTCTTTTTAGGTTATCAATAGTTTCTGATTGGTTGTCTAATCACCGTGCCTGAAAAGGAGGGGCAACCATGTACAACATCACGTTCGATCTGTCCGACATGTATCAGTATGGGTCCGCTTTTTACGATTATCTCAAGTTGAGGAAACAGTATTTCGTCGACACGCTTCATTGGGACATTCCGCACAACGACGCGGTCGAGATGGACCAGTATGACAATCCTCTGGCCCACTATTCGCTGGTCATGAAGGATGGAAAGGTGGTCGGCGGTGCGCGGGCCATGCCCACAACCTCGCGTTGGGGAGAGCATACCTACATGATCCGGGATGCGGTGGCCGGGAAATTGCCGGGCATCCCGACCGGTTTGCTGCAAAACGGCATGGTGACGCCGCAGGTCTGGGAATGCACGCGGCTGATTACGGCGGATTCCGTCGACAATCACGCAGATCGCGGGCGCGTTCTGTCGCTGGTCATGCAGGGCGTGTCCGACATCGCCCGCCGCCATGGCGCCAGCGAGCTGATCGCCATTGCCCCGGTCCTTCTGGTCCGGGCGATGCGTCAGCTTGGCTGGCCGGTCAATCGGATATCCGAGCCCTACTACGGCAAGGAGGACGGGCGGTGCTACGCCGTCCTGCAGATGCCGGTCGAGGATATGCGGATCGCGGCGGAATAAGCGGCCCCCGCCAGTCCGCCGACGACGCAGGCCGTCGGCGGAACCTGTCATCAATGCCGGGTTCGCGCTTGTGCTACCCGAACGGGCAGCTATTCTTCTAGCCAACCCGGCGCCGGTTGAAGTGAACCGGCGCTGCGCTTAGATACGATGCCTGAACGGGGAAAGCCGGGGCTGCCGATCACCGGGGCCGGTGCTTTCCTGCAAGACCTAAGGAAACGCGAATGACAAACCATGCGACCCAGAGCTACCCGGTATTGCCGCTGCGCGATATCGTGGTGTTCCCGCATATGATCGTGCCGCTCTTCGTCGGGCGAGAAAGATCGGTGCGGGCGCTCGAGGAGGTGATGAAGGACGACCGGCAGATCCTTCTGTCGTCGCAGATCGACCCGACGGTCGATGACCCGACCAGCGACGGCATCTACCGTACCGGCGTGCTGGCCAATGTGCTGCAGCTTCTGAAGCTGCCCGACGGCACCGTGAAGGTGCTGGTCGAGGGCCGCGCCCGCGTGCGCATCACCACCTTCATCGAGAACCCCGATTTCTTCGAGGCCGAGGCCGAGGCGCTGGACGAGACGCCGGGCGAACGGTCGGTCGTCGAGGCGCTTCTGCGCTCGGTCGGCGACGAGTTCGAGAAATATGCCAAGATCAAGAAGAACGTGCCTGAAGAGGCCCTGTCTGCCGTGGCCGAGGCGCGGGAGCCCGCGAAGCTCGCCGACCTCGTTTCCGGTCATCTGGGCGTGAATGTCAGCCAGAAGCAGGAGCTTCTGGAAACGCTCGACGTGGGCGAGAGGCTTGAGAAGGTCTATGGCCTGATGCAGGGCGAAATGTCGGTCCTGCAGGTCGAGAAGAAGATCAAGTCCCGCGTCAAGACCCAGATGGAGAAGACCCAGCGCGAGTATTATCTGAATGAGCAGATGAAGGCCATTCAGAAGGAGCTGGGCGACGGCGAGGATGGCCAGAACGAACTGAACGAGCTGGCCGAAAAGATCGCCAGGACCAAGTTCTCGAAGGAGGCCCGGGAAAAGGCCGAAGCGGAGCTGAAGAAGCTGAAGTCGATGTCGCCGATGTCGGCCGAGGCGACTGTGGTGCGCAACTACCTCGACTGGCTTCTGTCGCTGCCCTGGGGCGTGAAGAGCCGGGTCAAGAAAGACCTGCGCGCGGCGCAAAGCGTGCTGGACGCCGACCATTACGGGCTGGAGAAGGTCAAGGAGCGGATCGTCGAATATCTCGCCGTTCAGGCGCGGCAATCCTCGCTCAAGGGCCCGATCCTCTGCCTCGTTGGCCCGCCCGGCGTTGGCAAGACCTCGCTCGGCAAGTCGGTCGCGAAGGCGACGGGGCGCGAGTTCATCCGCATTTCGCTGGGCGGGGTGCGCGACGAAAGCGAGATCCGTGGCCACCGGCGGACCTATATCGGCTCGATGCCCGGCAAGATCATCCAGGCACTGAAGAAGGCCAAGACCACCAATCCGCTGATCCTGCTCGATGAAATCGACAAGATGGGGCAGGATTTCCGCGGCGATCCGGCGTCCGCGATGCTGGAGGTGCTGGACCCCGAACAGAATGCGACCTTCGTCGATCACTATCTTGAGGTCGAATATGATCTCTCGAACGTGATGTTCATCACCACGGCCAACAGCTACAACATGCCGGGGCCACTGCTCGACCGGATGGAGATCATTCCGCTGGCGGGCTACACCGAGGATGAAAAGCGCGAGATCGCCAGGCAACATCTGCTGCCCAAGCAGATCAAGAACCACGGTCTGAAGAAGGGCGAGTTCAAGGTCAGTGACGAGGCGCTGACCGAGATTGTGCGCACCTATACCCGCGAGGCGGGCGT
The DNA here is from genome assembly GCF_030143255.1 of Frigidibacter sp. SD6-1. Lineage (GTDB taxonomy): Bacteria > Pseudomonadota > Alphaproteobacteria > Rhodobacterales > Rhodobacteraceae > TMP-24. The sequence continues at coordinate 111,160 of NZ_JARJNR010000004.1, read as the reverse complement.
GCGGAACCTTGAGCGCGAGATATCGAAACTGGCGCGCAAGGGGCTGACCAAGATCCTCAAGAAAGAGGTGACGAAGGTCGAGATCACGCCAGAGGTGCTTGAGGACTATCTGGGCGTGAAGCGGTTCCGCTATGGTCTGGCCGAGAAGGAAGATCAGGTGGGCGTGGTCACCGGCCTTGCCTGGACGTCCGTTGGCGGCGATCTGTTGCAGATCGAGGCGCTGAAACTGCCCGGCAAGGGCCGGATGAAGACCACCGGCAAACTGGGCGACGTGATGAAGGAATCGATCGAGGCGGCGGCAAGCTATGTCCGTTCGGTCAGCCCCGAACTCGGCGTGAAGCCGCCGAAGTTCGAGAAGATGGATATCCATGTCCATGTGCCCGAAGGCGCGACACCCAAGGACGGGCCCTCGGCGGGCCTTGCGATGGTGACCTCGATCGTTTCGGTCATCACCGGCATCCCGGTCCGCAAGGACATCGCCATGACCGGCGAGGTCACGCTGCGCGGCAATGCGCTGGCGATCGGCGGATTGAAGGAGAAACTGCTTGCGGCGCTGAGGGGCGGGATCAAGACGGTCTTCATCCCGGAAGAGAATGCCCGCGACCTGCCGGAGATTCCGGAGAATGTGAAGGCGGGGCTGGAGATCGTGCCGGTGTCGCATGTGCGCGAGGTTCTGGCCCGCGCGCTGCTGCGTCAGCCTGAACCGGTGGTCTGGGACGAAGAGGCGGAGGAGCTGGCCGCCAAGGCGGCGGCCGAGCGGCCCGAGGGATCGGGCGCCACCGCCCATTGACACCATAGGGCGGCCCTTCGGGGCCGCCATTTTTCTTGCGCCACACCTCTGGTCGGGCGCTCATGACGGTGCGAAGGAGTGACCCATGCCAGCCATGAAGACCAAGACCCCCGCCGATGCCGCGAAGCCCGCCCGCAAGCGCCCCGCCAAGGCGTCAGAGACGCCCGCGAAGCCAGAGGCCGACATGGCGGATGCGGCGGAGGGAACGGTCCTGAAACTGCGTGATCTGGTGGAGCGTGCCGCGAGCCGCTCGGGCGCCAAGAAACCGGCGGCGAAGCCGGTGATCGAGGCAGCCCTTGCCGTGATCGCCGAGGCGCTCGATGCGGGCCAGAGCCTGAACCTGCCGCCGCTCGGCCGCGTCCGGGTCGGCAAGGTGAAGGAGGGCGCCCAGGGCGCGATGCTGACCCTGAAGCTGAAGCGCGGCGGCCCGGCGCGAAAGGACGACGCCCCTCTTGCAGAGGGCGGCGAAGCGGGCTAAGAGCCCCGGCAAGGGGCGATTAGCTCAGCGGTAGAGCGCTTCGTTCACATCGAAGATGTCAGCGGTTCAAATCCGTTATCGCCCACCATTCTTCCCGAAGGCGCGGCCCGACCGGCGCGCTTTTCCTTTTAACGCCCCGGGCCGCTCATCGTGCGCCTCGCGGCTTCTCTTCGCTGGCGATGAGCGCGCATGAGCGCGACGAAGAGCCACCCGCTGACGGCGGAACGGACATGAAGCACGAGATCTACATCATCCGCCACGGCCAGACCGAATGGAACGCGGCGGGCCGGATGCAGGGCGGCACCGCCGACAGCCCGCTCACCGCGCGTGGTCGCGCCCAGGTCGTGGCGATGGCCGACTGCCTCGCTGCGCGCGGCGTGACCGCCGAAAGCCACCTCTTTCTCGCGAGCCCCCAGGGCCGCACGCTGGAAACCGCTGCCGCCATCGCCCGCCGTCTGGATGCCCGCTTCACTCTCGACCCGCGCCTGCGCGAGATCGATATGGGGCCTTTCGCCGGACTGACCCACGACGAAATCGCCGCCCGCTTTCCCGGCGCTTTCGAAGAACAGCACCCCTGCCTGTGGTACGACACGATCCCCGGCGGCGAGGGGCTCGCCGCCCTTCAGGCCCGTGCAATCGCCGCCGTGCACGAGATCGACCGCCCGGCCGTCATCGTGACCCACGGGATGACTTCGCGCATGCTGCGCGCTGCCTATCTCGGACGTGATCATCTGTTCGCGGCGACCGAGATGGAGGGCGGACAGGGTATTCTTTTCCGGCTTGCGGATGGCGCCATAGAACGGATTCAGCCGCCGACGCCAAAGGGCCCGGAGACCCGGCCATGAAACAAGCGGGCGGCGCATGGCGCCGCCCGTGAACCAGATTACTGGTCGAGGAAACTTCTCAGCTTCCGGCTGCGGCTGGGATGTTTCAGCTTCCTCAGCGCCTTCGCCTCGATCTGTCTAATCCGTTCGCGCGTGACGCTGAACTGCTGGCCCACTTCTTCCAGCGTATGGTCGGTGTTCATGCCGATGCCGAAGCGCATGCGCAGGACGCGTTCCTCGCGCGGGGTGAGCGAGGCCAGGACCCGCGTCGTCGTTTCGCGCAGGTTTTCCTGGATGGCGCTGTCGAGGGGCAGGATCGCGTTCTTGTCCTCGATGAAATCGCCAAGCTGGCTGTCTTCCTCGTCGCCGATGGGCGTTTCGAGCGAAATCGGTTCCTTGGCGATCTTCATCACCTTGCGGACCTTTTCCAAAGGCATCTGGAGCTTTTCGGCCAGTTCCTCGGGCGTCGGTTCGCGGCCGATCTCGTGCAGCATCTGGCGCCCCGTCCGCACCAGCTTGTTGATCGTCTCGATCATATGCACCGGGATGCGGATCGTGCGGGCCTGATCGGCGATCGAGCGCGTAATGGCCTGCCTGATCCACCAGGTCGCATAGGTCGAGAACTTGTAGCCCCGGCGGTATTCGAACTTGTCGACGGCCTTCATCAGGCCGATGTTGCCTTCCTGAATGAGATCAAGGAATTGCAGGCCGCGGTTGGTGTATTTCTTGGCGATCGAGATCACCAGACGAAGGTTCGCCTCGACCATTTCCTTCTTGGCCTGACGCGCTTCCTTCTCGCCCTTCTGGACCTGATTCACGATGCGGCGGAACTCGGAGATATCGACGCCGACATACTGGCCGACCTTGGCCATTTCGGCGCGCAGGTCTTCGACCTTGTCGCGCGAGCGTTCCAGAAGCGCCTGCCAGCCGCGCCCGGCCTTATCGGCCATCCGGTCGAGCCAAGTCGGGTCAAGCTCATATCCGCGGTATTCGTCGATGAATTCGCGGCGGTTGATGCGGGCGGCGTCCGCCAGCTTCACCATGCCAGAATCGAGTTGCATGATCTTGCGGTTGATGCCGTAAAGCTGGTCGATCAGCGCCTCGATCCGGTTGTTATGCAGGTGAAGCGCGTTCACCAGAAGCACGATTTCCGACCTGAGCTTCTGATAGGCCGCCTCTTCGGCCACCGAGAAACTGCCGTCCTCGTTCAGGGTCGCCGACATGCGCAGATCCTGCATCTCGGCCAGAGTGGCATAGTCGCGCGCGATGATTTCGAGCGTCTCAAGCACCTTGGGCTTCAGCGCGGCTTCCATCGCTGCAAGCGACATGTTCGAGGCTTCATCATCCTCGTCGTCATCGTCGGCCCGCGCGATCGGATTGCCGTCGGCGTCAAGCTCCGGCTCGTCGGACGCGGCACGGCGCGGGGCCGCCGCCTCGCCGACGTCGACCTCCTCCAGGCCCGGCCCGTCCATCTCGCCGTCGCCATCGAGCGAACGGCCAAAGGTCGCCTCGAGGTCGATCACGTCGCGCAGGAGGATGTCTTCGTTCAGAAGTTCGTCGCGCCAGATGGTGATCGCCTGAAAGGTCAGCGGGCTTTCGCACAGCCCAAGGATCATCGTGTTGCGGCCCGCCTCGATCCGCTTGGCGATAGCGATCTCGCCCTCGCGCGACAGAAGCTCGACCGAGCCCATCTCGCGCAGATACATGCGCACCGGATCGTCGGTGCGGTCGAGCGTCTCGCCCGACGAGGTCGCGACCGCCACCTCGCGCGAGGTCGACACTTCCACGACCGCGCCGCCCTCGGGGTCTTCGGCCTCTTCCTCCTCGATGACATTGATGCCCATCTCGGAGAGCATCGACATCACATCCTCGATCTGTTCGGAGGAGACCTGTTCGGGCGGCAGCGCCTGATTGAGCTGGTCATAGGTGATGTAGCCCCGCTCGCGCGCGTCGGCGATCATCTTCTTGACCGCCGCCTGGCTCATGTCGAGCGAATGTTCGTTCTCTTCACCTTCCGGCTTCTGATCGTCGCTGTCCTTGGCGGCCATGGGCGCTCCCGTCTTCCAATGGGTGGTGATTCGGGCGGCGGCCCGAATCGCTTGTCCGGTTTGTACCGAATCGCGCGGCTGATTCGAAGGGGCGCGCGTACGCCCGGGGTTTCACTGTCGTTTCTTATGCCAGACCTGATCGTCGATCAGCCGCTGCAATCCGGCCGACAAGGCGGCGCGGTCCTCGCCCATGTCGCTGTCGTCATCCAGGCGCGAGCGTTCGGCGCGATGGCGCGCCTCGGTCGCCTGGCTGAGACGCCAGGTGACGCCCTCGTCGGCCAGGCCTGTCAGATCCTCCATCGCCTCCTCGATCTCGGCCCTCACGCCGCGCCGCGCCTCGAGCTTGGCGAATTCCTCGGCCAGGCACATGCGGGCAAGCGTATGATCCCTGGCATTGCGCACTGGCGGCGCGATGAGGACGTGGGGAAGGGCGAGGAGCTTTTCAAGGTGCCCGACCGCATCGGCGGGAAGCTTGCGGCGGAAAATGTCGGGCGGGCAATGGGCAAGCAGACCTTCATGCGCGGCATGGATCATCGCGTCGCGCAGGGCGGCATGGCCAGGCCCCAACATCGCGGCGCGTTCAAGCTGGCTTTCGAACTCCACCACCAGATTGGGGTGGATGGCGCAGATCGCGAGGATGATCGCCTCGCGCAAGTCCTCCTCGGCCCGCTCGTCCGCCATGCGTGCCAGAAGCGAGGCGCGGGTGCCGGCCAGGGGCGCTGCCGGCGGCGCAAAGCCGCCGCGCCCGCCGCGGCCCGTGCGCTGGCGCGGCGTGAAGCCGCGCGGCGCGGGCACTCCCTTACCGAAGAGCGCCTGGCGCAGGCGCTTGACCTCCTCGCCGTAATGGGCTCGGATCGACGGATCGCCGATGCGCTTCAGGATCGCGCGCAGGTCCTTGTCGAGCGCTGCCCGCCGTTCGGGGCTGTCCAGGACCTTGCCTTCGGTCTCGCGCCGCCAGAGCAGGCTGACCATCGGCTCGGCGGCGCCCAGCGCCTCCTTCATCGCCCCTGCCCCGCGCGCGCGGATCAGATCGTCGGGGTCCATCCCCTCGGGCAGGGTGACGAAGCGCAGCCCCTGCCCCGCCTCCATCACCGGCAGCGCAAGGTCGATGAGTCTCAGCGCCGCCCGGACACCCGCCGCATCGCCGTCGAGCATCACCAGCGGCTCGGGCGACAGACGCCAGAGAAGCCGGAGCTGATCCTCGGTGACCGCCGTGCCAAGGGGGGCAACGGCGCCGCCGAAGCCCGCCTCGACGAGCGCGATCACATCCATATAGCCTTCGGCGACAATCAGCGGCTGGCCCTTGGCGCAGGCCTCGCGCGCAGGCCCGTGATTGTACAGGCTGCGGCCCTTGTCGAATAGTTCGGTCTCGGGCGAATTGAGATATTTGGCGCTTTCGCCCGGGTCCATTGCGCGTCCGCCGAAGGCGATGCAGCGGCCACGCGGGTCGCGGATCGGAAAGATAATGCGGTTACGGAACGTGTCATAAGGTGCCTTGCCCTTGGTCGATGGCTTGGCGAGACCCGCATCCAGGATCAGATCGTCGGCGATCCCCCTGGCCTTCAGATGATCCCAAAGCCCCTGCCAGCCATCGGGCGCAAAGCCGATCTCGAACCGCTCGCGCCCCGCCTCGGTCAGTTTCCGACCATCAAGATAGGCGCGCGCCGCCGCCCCCGCCGCCGTCTTCAGCTGCAGGCGGTAGAATTTCACCGCCTCTTCCATCACCTTCGCAAGCTCTGTCCGCCGGTCGGCCCGCTCCGCTGCCTTCGGATCGGCCGCGGGCATCTGCATCCCCGCCTCGCGGGCAAGCACCTCGATCGCTTCCATGAAGGACAGATTCTCGGTCTCGCGCAGGAAGGAAACCGCATCGCCCTTCTGATGGCAGCCGAAGCAGTAATAATACCCCTTCCGGTCATCGACATGGAATGAGGCGGTCTTTTCCTGGTGGAAGGGGCACGGCGCCCAGAGATCGCCCTTGGCCTGATTGGATTTCCGCTGATCCCACGTTACCTTGCGCCCGACGACACGGGACAGCGTCACGCGCGTGCGCAGTTCATCGAGAAATCCGGGTGGCAGACTCATGTCCCCTATATAGCGGGGGCTTTGCGCCCCCGCACCCCCGCAGGATATTTTTGCCAGACTGAATTGCAGCCTTTCATCTTGGCGCAAATACCTCACGGGGGTGCGGGGGTGTGAAACCCCCGCTTCCGCGCTCAGAGACTGGCGCGCGCCAGAAGGGCGCGCATGACCGCCTCCAGTTCATGGACCGCCGTCGCGATCATTGAACGGAAGAGATAAAGGGCAAAGCTCTCCGCGCCCGTGCGGTGGAGAAGGATCGTGACATGCCCCAGGCCCGTGCGCGCCGTCGCGCCTTCGGGAAAGGCGGCAAGCGACAGGTCGAGCGGCACGAGCCGCGCAAGCACCGCCTCGCCCCCCGGCCCCGACAGGGCAAGGCCCACCCAGCCGTCGCTCTGATCGGTCTGCGCCGCCAGCGGGCCAAGCCCCGCGGGTGCGGCCGCGCCGATCAGGAAGGCAAGGTCGCGCCCGGCCCAGAGGATGCGCGCCCTGGCGGCCTGCCGCGAGGTGCCGGGCGCCGGAAAAGCCAGCCCGAGCTTGTCGAGCGCCGCCGAAACCTCGTCTGTCTTGCCCGGATAGGGGGCAATCGCCGTGATTCTCTCCTGCGGCAGGTCCGACAGGGTCAGCGGCCCGATGGTGAGGGGCAAAAGCTCGCCCGCGGCGGGTTTGGCGATGAGCTTAGCCACGGGCACGTCCTCCGTCGGGGTCGAAGAAGACCGGGTGGGTGACTTCGCACAAAAGGTCGAGGCCGCGCAGGTGATCGACCAGCCGCACCGACTGGCCGTGCCGGGCGCGGCCGTTCTTCAGGAAGCCGATCCCCAGATGGGATTGCAGCGTGGGCGACCAGCAGACCGAGGTCACATATCCCTGATCGTTCTCGCGAACCGGCGCCGCGCCCGGATCGAAGAGATGCGCGCCCGCCGTGATCGGCTTTTCGGCGCCGAGCGGCTTCAGCCCGACAAGCTGCTCGCGTTCCGGCCCCGAAAGGCCGGGCCGCCCGCTCGCCGCCTTGCCGATGAACTCCTTCTTGTCGCTCATCATCCCCTGGAGGCCGATGTCGAAGGCGGTGACCCGGCCGTGTATCTCGGCGTGGGTGATGAAGCCTTTCTCGATCCTCAGCACATTCAGCGCCTCCATCCCGTAGGCGCATCCGCCGAAGCTTTCCGCCCGGGCCACCAGATCGCGGTAAAGCGCCTCGCCGTATCGCGCGGGCACGGCGATCTCGTAACCGAGCTCGCCCGAGAAGGAGATACGGTAAAGCCGCGCCGCGACCCCGCCGAGCTTCACCGTGCCGCAGGACAGGAAGGGAAAACTCGCCGCATCGATCGGCGCGTCGAGCATCGAGTTCAGAAGCTCGCGCGCAAGCGGCCCCGCCACGGCGAATTGCGCCCATTGCTCGGTGACGGAAATGGCGCGCACCTGCCAGCCGGCGCAGAAGGCCTGGCTCACGAAATCGATATGGCGCATGACCTGTCCGGCGGCGGCGGTTGTGGTCGTCATCAGGTAATGGTCGCGGGCAAGGCAGGCGGTGGTGCCATCGTCCATCACCATCCCGTCCTCGCGCAGCATCAGGCCATAGCGCACGCGCCCCGGCTTCAGCGTCGAGAAACTGTTGGTATAGAGGAAATCGAGGAAGCGGCCCGCATCCGGCCCCTGGATGTCGATCTTGCCCAAGGTCGAGACATCGCAGATGCCGACGCGGTTCCTGACTGCGATCACCTCGCGGTCGCAGGACTGGCGCCAGTTGGTCTCGCCGGGCCTAGGAAAATAGGAGGGCCGGTACCAGAGCCCCGCCTCGATCATCGGCGCGCCGCGTTCCTGGGCGGCCTTGTGCGAGGTGGTGAAGCGCTGGGGCGCGAAACCCTTGCCCTGCCCGCCCGCGCCCATCGACGCGATCGAGACGGGCGTGTAAGGCGGGCGGAAAGTGGTGGTGCCGGTTTCGGGGATTGCGCGGCCGGTCGCATCGGCAAGGATCGCCAGCGCCGCGACATTGGAATTCTTGCCCTGATCCGGCGCCATGCCCTGCGTCGTATAGCGCTTCATATGCTCGACAGACCGGAAACCCTCCTGCGCGGACAGTTTCACATCCTTCACCGTCACGTCGTTTGCGAAGTCCAGCCAGGCGCGGCCCGTGGTATCCGGCACCTGCCAGTAGGCCTTCAGGCTCGGGGTGCCATTCTCGGCCCGGGGCGCATCGAGCCTTGCGGACTTGCGTCCAAGCGCTGCAAGCGCCTCGTCTGCGGCGGCCAGGCCTTCCGCCAAAGCGGCGGCGGTCGAAAAGACGCCGTTCGCAGCACCCGCGACCACCATCCCGGGCACCATGCCGGGACGCGGCACGAAGGCCGCAATCTCCTCGCGCCAGTCGGGGCGGCCGTTCATGTGGCAGGCAAGATGCAGGGCCGGGTTCCAGCCGCCCGAGACGGCGAGGCAATCGGCCACGATCTTCTCGACCGTGCCGCCGTCCGTCCGCACGCTGATCTCGCCGAGCCCCAGCCGCCCCTTCGTGCCCACGACCGCGCCGCCCGCGATCACCCGCCAGTCGGCGGACTGGGGCGCATCGGCGCGCGGGTCGATGACGGCAGCGACCTCGATCCCGGCGGCGGCGAGGTCGCGCGCCGTGCGGTGGGCCTGATCGTTCGCTGCGAAGACCGCGACCTTCTGGCCCGCAGCGACGCCATAGCGGTTCAGATAGGCGCGCACCGCGCCCGCCTGCATCACGCCGGGCCGGTCGTTCATCGGGAAGGCGATCATGCGTTCCTGCGCGCCGGAGGCGAGGATCGCGCGGCGGGCGACGATCCGCCAGAAACATTCGCGCGGCAGGTCCTTCGGCGCCCGCGCCACATGCAGGCCCACCCGCTCCAAGGCGCCATAGGTACCGTCGTCATAGGCGCCGGTCACCGTGGTGCGGGTCATCAGGCGGACGTTCGGCAGGCTTCCCAGTTCATCTGCCACGCCCTTTGCCCAGAGGGCCCCGGGCTGGCCGCCCACCTCCTCGACCTCGGCATTGAGCCGCCCGCCCGGCAGGAAATCCTCATCCGCCAGGATCACCCGCGCCCCGGCCCGTCCGGCGGCCAGCGCCGCCATCAGCCCGGCAGGCCCCGCGCCGATCACCAAGAGATCGCAGAAGGCATAAGCCTTCTCGTAATGATCCTCGTTGTGCCTGCGCGACAGGGCGCCAAGCCCCGCCGCGCGGCGGATCGCCGGTTCATAGAGCTTCTCCCAGAAGCTACGCGGCCACATGAAGGTCTTGTAATAGAAGCCCGCGCCGAAGAAGGGCGCCATGAGGTCATTCACCGCCATCACGTCGAGCGAGAGCGAGGGCCAGCGGTTCTGGCTGCGCGCCTCGAGCCCGCCATGGATCTCGACCTGCGTGGCGCGCAGGTTCGGCACCTGCGCCGCCCCGTGCCCCACGGTCACCAGCGCATTCGGCTCCTCCGACCCCGCCGACAGGATGCCGCGCGGGCGGTGGTACTTGAAGGATCGGCCAAAGAGCCGCACGCCCGCGGCCAAGAGGGCCGAGGCGAGCGTATCGCCCTCGAACCCGGTATAGTCCCGCCCGTCGAAGCGGAAGCCGACGGTCTGGCCGCGGTCGATGATGCCCTTGCCCGCGATCCTCATGCCTGCCCCTCCGCCGCCTTTCCGGCCGGTTTCCGTCGCGGTTTCTTCTTTGGCCCAATACTCCCGCCGGAGGCTTCCCCGCCCGCCACGAGCCGCACCGCGAAAATCTCGTGCGTCACCGTATCGCGCTCGACGGCGAGCCAGGCGGCGCAGCCCTGTTCGTGATACCAGAGGTCCTCGGTCCGGCCCGCCGGATTGTCGCGCAGATGCAGGTAGCTGTCCCAGGCCTCGGGTGCCGCGCCCTCGCCCGGGCGGTCGAGGTAATCGCGCGCGCCGTAATAGGTGAATTCGCGCCGGTCGCGGGTGCCGCAGAGGGGGCAGGTGATGCGCATCTCTCTGCCTCCCTCAGTGCAGGTTATGCTGGCTGCCGGTCCCTTCCTCGTCGAGGAGGTGGCCGGTGGCGAAACGGTCAAGGCGGAAGCGGCGGGCGACCTCGTGGCTTTCGCCGGTGGCGATCAGGTGGGCAAGGCACCAGCCCGAAGCGGGCACCGCCTTGAAACCCCCATAGTTCCAGCCGCAATTGAGGAACAACCCTTCGGTCTGCGTCTTGTCGATGATGGGCGATCCGTCGGGCGACATGTCCATGATGCCGCCCCAGGACCTCAGCACCTTCGCCTTGCCGATCATCGGCATCAGCGTCATGCCCGCCTCCATCACATGTTCGACCATCGGCAGGTTCCCCCGCGCCGCATAGGAGGCGTAGAAATCCAGATCGCCGCCGAACACGAGCCCGCCCTTGTCGGACTGCGAGATGTAGAAATGCCCCATCCCGAACGAGATCACATGGTCGATCACCGGCTTCAGCCCCTCGGTCACGAAGGCCTGCAGCACATGGCTTTCGATGGGCAGGCGCATGCCCGCCATCGCAGCGACCTGGCTTGAGCGGCCCGCGACCACGATCGCCACCTTCTTGGCCCGGATCGCGCCGCGTGTGGTCTGCACGCCCCTGACCTTGCCGTTCTCGATATCGATCCCGGTCACTTCGCAGTTCTGAATGAGGTCGACGCCGCGCTGGTCGGCGCCCCGCGCATAGCCCCAGGCGACCGCGTCATGGCGGGCCGATCCGCCGCGCGGATGGTGCAGGCCACCGTAGATCGGAAAGCGCGTCTGGTCGAAATCGAGATAGGGCAACAGGCGGCGCACTCCTTCGCGGTCAAGCAGCACCGCATCGTCGCCCTGGTTGATCATCGCATTGCCGCGCCGGGCAAAGGCGTCACGCTGGCCGTCGGAATGGAAGAGGTTGATGAGGCCGCGCTGGGAATGCATGACGTTGTAATTGAGCTCGCCCTCGAGCCTTTCCCACAGCTTCAGCGAATGGCTGTAGAATTCCTGATTACCGGGCAGGAAATAGTTCGCCCGCACGATCGTGGTATTGCGCCCGACATTGCCGCCGCCGAGATAGCCCTTCTCCACAACCGCGACATTGGTGATCCCGTGGTTCTTCGCGAGGTAATAGGCGGTCGAAAGCCCGTGCCCGCCGCCGCCGATGATGACGACGTCATAGTCAGCCTTCGGATCGGGCTCTCGCCAGACCGGTTTCCAGCCCCTATTGCCGAAGAGACCCTCGGTCAGGATCTTCAAGCCCGAATAGCGCATCACCGCCCGTCCCCGCCCGCTGCGGGATCGCATCGCCCCGCCTTTGACCGATCTTGCGACGACGGGCGCGAAAGGCCAAGCGTTTTTGCGACGGAAATCTGTCGCTTCGCTCACATCGGGGCTACAAATGGCACCGGCCCGGACGAAGCCCGGGCCGGTTGCGCGATGGTGACTGGTCAGAGCGCGAGGCGCAAATGATCGACCTCGAATGATTGTTGCGGTTGATCGAGTTGCCGCCGTCCGGATGGATGCAGAAACCAAGGGCCATCCGGGCGGTGAAACTGATTCGACCGCCTTGCAATCCGCACCGCGGCGCTGCGTCAGAGACCCTTTGACCTGTAGGTCGCGGCAACCCGGCTGATCGCCACGATATAGGCGGCCACCCTCAGATCCTCGACATCGTTGCGGCCATGCCAGACCTCGCGCATCGACTGGTAGGCACCGCGCATCGTGTCATCGAGGCCCGAGCGCACCAGCATCAGTTCGTCCGAGCCTTGCAGGAACTTCTCCTTGAAGTCGGCGGCGAGCGTCCAGCCGAGGCCCTTGTCGGCCGACAGCCGTTCCAGCTCCTCGACGATCAGGCGCGAGCGTGCCTCCTCGGCCCGGCGCTGCATGCGGCCGAAGCGGATGTGGCTGAGGTTCTTGACCCATTCGAAATAGGAGACCGTCACGCCCCCCGCATTCGCGTACATGTCGGGGATGATCAGGATGCCCTTGTTGCGCAATATCTCGTCGGCGCCGAAGGTGATCGGCCCGTTCGCCGCCTCGATGATCAGGGGGGCCTTGATCCTTTCGGCGTTGCCCTTGTGGATCACGCCCTCCATCGCCGCAGGAATGAGGATGTCGCACTCCTTTTCAAGGACGCTCGCGCCATCCTCGACATAGGTCGCCTCGGGGTAGCCCTTGATCGTGCCGTGCCTGGCGATCCACTGGCGGACCTCCTCGACATTCAGGCCCTTGTCGTCGACCAGCGCGCCGTCGCGTTCGATGATCGCGGTGACGATCGCGCCATCTTCCTCGGTGACGAATTTCGCGGCGTGATAGCCCACGTTGCCGAGGCCCTGCACGACGACGCGCTTGCCTTCAAGGTCGCCCGACAGGCGCGCCATCGCCGCGTCCTCCTTGTGACGGAAGAATTCGCGCAGCGCATATTGCACGCCGCGCCCCGTCGCCTCGACCCGGCCCTGGATACCGCCCGCATGCGGCGGCTTGCCGGTGACGCAGGCCTTGGCGTTGATGTCTGTCGTGTTCATTCGCGCAAACTGGTCGGCGATCCAGGCCATCTCGCGCTCGCCCGTTCCCATGTCGGGGGCGGGCACGTTCTGCGCGGGATGGATCAGGTCGCGCTTGATCAGTTCATAGGCGAAGCGGCGGGTGATACTCTCCAGCTCGTGCTCGTCCCACTGGCGCGGGTCGATGCAGAGCCCGCCCTTCGATCCGCCGAACGGCGTTTCCACCAGCGCGCATTTGTAGGTCATCAGCGCCGCCAGCGCCTCGACCTCGTCCTGGTTGACCGAGGTGGCATAGCGGATGCCGCCCTTCACCGGTTCCATATGTTCGGAATGGACCGAGCGGTAACCGGTGAAGGTTTCGATCTTGCCGCGCAGGCGGACCCCGAAACGCACCGTATAGGTCGAGTTGCAGACCCGGATCTTTTCCTCAAGCCCGGGGCTGAGATCCATCAGCCGCACCGCGCGGTTGAACATAAGGTCCACGGACTGGCGAAAGCTGGGTTCGCCGTGGCCATTGGTCGACATGAGATCCTCCAGACTGTCGGAACCGGCGCCCGCCTCCCCGGGGCGCGAGGACAGAGCGCATCGGCGCTTCGAGCGCGCACTCTATAGTCGCTTGGTTAACAAGAAATGTCGCTTTCACAACCCCGGGCCGGGTCAATCGCGCCGGTTTGCCCGACCGAATCCTACAGTTTGACCGGCATCGTAGCGGCGCCTTGCACGCTTTTGCGCTAACGGCCCAGCCTATCGGCTGGTACATCGCGGGGGCGCGATACGCCTGGCAAGGCCCAAATCCCCGCAATCGACCGCGATTGTCCACGGGCCCCGAACTTTCCGCGCCACCGCCCGCAGCCCGCCCAACTTTCGCCACACTCGACGCGCCTTGTTCGGTCCCAAATATTTCTCGGGCTGCCTGCGCCATTTTCGCGGGCAGGGTGCTGCTACGGAGAAGGAACGAACATGCCGGTTCAGGGGATGCCTGCAACGTCCGCGACAGGTCTGGTGCGCCGTGCCAGACAGTCGCTCATCACTTACCACCGCGCGGATGAAGGATCGATGCTGATCTTCGGCATGTTCCTTTTCGTCTCGATGCTGTTGATCGCGGGCATGGCGCTTGACCTCATGCGCTTCGAGGAGCGGCGCACGAAACTTCAGGCCACGATCGACCGCGCGGTTCTGGCCGCCGCCGACATGGACCAGACGCTTGATTGCAAGTCCGTCGTGAAGGACTGGTTCGTGAAGGCCGGCGCTGGCGCACCGAGCGATGATCAGATCACCTGCACCAAGAACGATTTCGGCAGCGAGGTGAAGGTCACCGCCAGCACCACGATGCCCACCTGGTTCATGAAGATGGTCGGCGTTCCGACGCTGCAGACGCCGACGGCCAGCACCGCCGAGGAAAAGATCGGCAGCGTTGAAATCTCGCTCGTGCTCGACGTGTCGGGTTCGATGTGGGGCAGCCGCCTCACGAACCTGAAGGCCGCCGCGAGTTCGTTCGTTGACCAGATGTTCGCATCGGTCGAGACCGGCAAGCTGTCGATATCGATCGTCCCCTATTCGACGCAGGTGTCGCTTGGGCAAGACTTGCTGAAGTATTTCTACTACACCAACTACGACCATGGGCAATCATCGTGCCTCGAATTCGCCACGACCGACTTTTCCGCCACCGCAGTCAGGCTGAAACCGACGGTGCCGACCTCGGCAGATGTGCCCTATCGGCTGAACGGTCACTTTGACCCTTTCTACTCTAACAACCGGTTGTCGCTCCCCAACTGCCCTCCCGATACCAAGACGTCCCAAGCGATCCTGCCCTTTTCGGCCAGCGCGGACGCCCTGAAAGCACGAATCAAAGGGCTGTCTATCGACGGCAACACTTCAATCGACCTAGGGATGAAGTGGGGCGCAGCGCTGCTCGACCCGTCGATGCAGCCGGTTGTCACGAAGATGATTGGCGAAGGAAAAGTTGCGGGCGCTTTGAGCGGCCGCCCATACAGCTTCACCAAAGCCGACGGCACCAGGAACAACGACGTGCTGAAGGTTATCGTTGTCATGACCGACGGCCAAAACACAGTAGAATATAAACTGAGGGACGGTTATGAAAACGGCGCAAGCAATCTGTTCATGACCAACACCAAATACCCTGGCTATGATGGGTTTTCCGGTTTCTACAAACGCTTTTCTTGGTACGATCCAAGCCGTTCGGGAAACAAGTACTATAGCCTTTCTCAGCAAGCGTGGCGTTCCCAGCCCTGGGGTGCGAACCCGTTGGACATTCCGAACAACTATAACGGTGACGACGACAAAGACGGCGTCAAGGACGAAGACGTGACCACTCAGCTCAATTGGGACGAGGTCTGGGCAATGATGACGGTTCTATATTTATCGGATGAGATCGTCTACAAAGTGTACGGGTCGACGTGGATCCGCAATCAGTGGCGCCCTGGCTACAACAATTCGCTTACCACGAGCTATGTCTACGGCACGAAGGACAGCAACGTGCTGTCCGTGTGCAGCGCTGCCAAGGACAAGGGCGTGAAGGTCTATGCCATCGCCTTCGAGGCGCCGACCAACGGGCAGAACCTGCTCAAGCAGTGCGCCTCCTCGCCCGCGCATTACTACTACACGTCCGGCTCGAACATTTCGCATGTGTTCTCGTCCATCGCCAATTCGATCAACAAGCTGAGGCTGACGCACTGATATGGGACAGATATTCAGGTTCCTGACGGCGCGCGCGCGCCGCTACCGGACGGACGAGGACGGGGCGTCGACCATCCCCTTCATCATCATGGCGCCGTTCTTCATCATCCTCACGCTCTCTTCGATCGAGCTTGGCATGCTGATGATGCGTCATGTGATGCTCGAACGCGGCCTTGACATGTCGGTGCGCGAACTGCGGCTGGGCCTGTGGATCCCCGCAAGCGACGATGGCATGACCGACGAACAGCGCGCCATCCTGCATCAGACGCTGCGCGAGCGCATCTGCAAGAACGCGGCGATGATCCCCGATTGCGACAAGGTGCTGTCGGTCGAACTTCGGCCGGTTTCGAAGGACACCTGGGCGCCGCTTGCGGGTGGCGCGACCTGTGTAGACCGCTCGGCCGACGCGCTGCCGGTGACCGAATTCAAGGTCGGCACATCGAACGACATCATGCTGATCCGCGCCTGCGCGATCTTCACACCCGTCTTCCCGACCGCGGGTCTCGGCGCCAGCCTGCGCGTCGCCGATCCGAACGATAAGGACGACTGGGCCTATGCGCTCGTCTCGACCACCGCCTTCGTCAACGAACCACGTCCGGGGACCTGATCATGCGCATCTTCCGTGCCCTCAAGAACCGTCTGTCGGAATTTCACCGCGATGAGGAGGGATCTGTTGTCATCGAGGGAATTCTCGTCACCAGTTTCCTGACCTGGTGGTATGTCGCCTCGTTCCAGTATTTCGACGCCTACCGGCAGAAGAATACCAACCTGAAGGCGGCCTACACGATCGCAGACATGCTGTCGCGCGAGACCGGACCCACCAGCGACGATCCTGATGCGGCGGAGGTCAACCAGACCTATGTGAACGGCCTGAACCAGATGTTCGACTATCTGTCGAACGCGCGGGAGCCGACCTGGATCCGCGTCTCCTCGGTCTATTTCGACGAGAATGACGACAAGTATCACGTCGACTGGTCGGCAACGTCCGGCAGCGGCCATCCGATCATGACGACCGCCGCCATCCAGAACTACAAGAACAGCATTCCGGTCCTGCCGCGCGGGGGCAGCGTGATCCTGGTCGAGACCTTCATGGAATACGAGCCCATGTTCGCGATCGGCCTCGATGAACAGACCTTCTCGACCTTCATCACGACTGCTCCGCGCTTTGCCTCCTGCCTGCCATGGCAGACCTATGGCTGCGGCATCGATGCGGCGGGCAACTGGACCAATCCCGACATTCCGGACCTGCCGGACCCTGAGGCTGACCCTGACTCGATCTGACGTGTCGGGTCTGCCACGTTGACTTCTGGATCGGCGCTCCTCACCGGGCGCCGATCATACCTTTGGCCATGGTTTCGTGAATGGCAAGCACCTCGTCCCGGCTGAGCCGACCGCTCTGGCGGTACCAGGTGTTCACCCCGTTCAGCATCGCGATGACCGCCATGGTCGCGAGCCGCACATCGGTGATCTGGAACGCCCCCTGCCCCACCCCGTCGCCGAGAATGGCAGACAAGCGGTCCTCGTAGCGGCGGCGCAGGCTTTCGATGGCGGCGAAATTCGCCGGCTCGAGGTTGCGCAGCTCCATGTAGGACAGGAACACTTCATCGGCATGGTCGAGGTTGTAGCCGATATGGAACCGCACGAACTGTCGCAGCCGCGCCTCGGGCGGCCCCTCCGGCACGCGATAGGCGGCCAGAAGATCCTCCATATGGCCGCGCAGAAGGTCGAAGAGCAGTGTCTGCTTGTCGGGCGTGTAGAGGTAGAGCGCGCCCGCCTGAAGCCCGACTTCGGTCGCGATCTGACGCATGGAAACGGCGGCATAGCCGTGGCGGGCGAAGAGCCTCAGCGCCGCCGCTCGGATGCGGGGGCCTGTGACTTCGGCGGAGGAACCGGTGCGGCGTGCCATTGGCGTATGGTTATATGAACGCCCGTTCAATACAAGGGTCGCCTTCCACCCTTGCGGCGAACCGGCGCGGGGCTATTGTGCAAGACGACCGCAGCGAAGGAACCGAAGTGCGCGACAGACCGCAAATGATCCGGATCGTCCTTATGGCCGCGACTTGCGTCTGCCTGACGGCCTGCGCGCCGCGCCCCGTCGTCAAAGCCGCCGAGAGCGCGGCCGTCGCCCAGGCTCCCTACCCGATGCTTCTGCCGTTCGAAACGCTCACCCCGCCGCCCGCACCCCCGCCCGGCCTTGTGGAGGGGCTTCTGGCGGAGGGTGCGGCCCTCAGGGCGGCCGCGACCGGGCAGCAGTCGCAACCCTAACCCAATGCGCGGCGCACATGCGTTGCATGGTCGCCTGCCTTGGGCTAACACCCGCCCGATAAGACAAAGAGGACGCAGCATGGCCGACCCGTTGAGACTTGGCATCGCAGGGCTGGGCACTGTCGGCACCGGCATCGTCCGCATCGTGCAGACCCATGCGGCGCTTCTTGAAAAGCGGGCCGGGCGGCCGATCGTGATCACTGCGGTTGCCGCGCGGTCGCGCACGAAGAACCGGCCGGTCGACCTGTCGGACTATGCCTGGGAGGACGATCCGGTGGCGCTCGCCCGCCGCGCCGATGTCGATGTCTTCGTCGAGGTGATGGGCGGCTCCGAAGGCCCGGCGAAGGCCTCGACCGAGGCCGCCATCGCGGCCGGGAAAGATGTGGTCACGGCGAACAAGGCGCTGCTGGCCCATCACGGCCAGGCCCTGGCCGAGGCCGCCGAGGCCAAGGGCCATGTGATCCGGTTCGAGGCGGCCGTCGCGGGCGGCATTCCGGTGATCAAGGCGCTGACCGAGGGGCTTGCGGGCAATCAGATCCGCCGGGTCATGGGCGTGATGAACGGCACCTGCAACTATATCCTGACGCGCATGGAAAGCGCCGGGCTTCCCTATGACACGGTGTTCGAGGAGGCCCGCCAGCTTGGCTATCTGGAGGCCGACCCGACCCTCGACGTGGGCGGCATCGACGCGGGCCACAAGCTGTCGCTTCTGGCGGCCATCGCCTTTGGCACCAAAGTGTCGTTCGACGCGGTGGAGCTGGAGGGGATCGGCCGGATTTCCATCGACGATATCCGCCGCGCCGCCGATATGGGCTACAAGATCAAGCTGTTGGGCGTCGCCCAGATGACGGGCCGGGGGCTGGAGCAGAGCATGTCGCCCTGCCTCGTTCCCGCCGACAGCCCGCTTGGCCAGCTGCAGGGCGGCACCAATATGGTGGTGCTGGAGGGCGATTCTGTGGGCCAGATCGTGCTGCGCGGCGCGGGCGCGGGCGAAGGGCCGACTGCCTCGGCGATCATGGGCGATGTGATCGACATCGCGCGCGGCACGCGGCTTTCGACCTTCGGACAGGCCGCCGCGACGCTTTCCGAGCCGGTCGCGGCCAGGGCCACCTCGCCCGCGCCGCATTACCTCAGGATGGAACTGGCCGACAAGCCGGGCGCGTTGGCCAAGGTGGCGACCGTCCTCGGCGACGAGGGCATCTCGATCGACCGGATGCGGCAATATGGCCATGCCGACACGTCGGCCCCGGTTCTGATCGTCACCCACAAATGCACCCGCGAGGCGATTGCACACGCTTTGTCGAGACTTCCGGCAACGGGGGTGATCCTGGGCGAGCCAGTGGCGATCCGGATCGAGAACG
Organism: Frigidibacter sp. SD6-1; assembly: GCF_030143255.1. Lineage (GTDB taxonomy): Bacteria > Pseudomonadota > Alphaproteobacteria > Rhodobacterales > Rhodobacteraceae > TMP-24. The sequence goes on along the minus strand of NZ_JARJNR010000004.1, from coordinate 92,175 downwards.
TCTGAGGCCCAAACCGTTGAGGACGCTGGGTTAACGGTGCCGTCCTGCGGCGGGAACAGGGTATTCCCGACGTATTCCAAACGTATTCCGGAGAGGCATACGTCCGACCCTGTGGCGCAGCGTTAATCCTGCGGCGAGAGGCTCGTGATTCGACGGACGGGCGAGTGGCAGAGGTGCCCGGCGCCACCGGCGCTCTGCACTCTTGGTTACGGCCACGTTAACCATTTGGTGGTTCGCTCTTGCGGCGTGCAGGGAGCGAGCGATGTATCGAACAAGTTTTGAAACGTTCATCCGGTCTGGCGGGGGTGGAACCTTCACGCTGAATACGATCGGCCATCCGCCCCTCGCCATGAAACAGGATCGCGCAACGACCGAAAGTGCCGTGCGCCAATGGGTCGACCAGGTCTGAAGCCGGCGCTTCGGAGCAACGGCGCAGGCCATTCTCAAGACCGAGCCATTCGAATTTTCCGCGGCGGGCCTGTCCGATCTGGATCAGGAGGCGCTTCGTGCCGACGCGGTGAGCGAACTTCTGGCTGCAATGGAGCGGGAGGGGTTCGATCTGACGAGCGACGAGGGCGAACAGCGGGCCATCGCCGTGCTGTTCGGCTTGCTCAATCAGGCCCAGCAGAAGGCCATGGGCATCGAATTCTATGTCTGGATCACGCAGCACGACGGCCGCGTCCGCGACAGCCATGCCGAGCGCGACGACAAGATCTTCCGCTGGGACAATCCGCCAGAAGGCGGGCATCCCTCGCAGGACTACGGTTGCAGGTGCTATGCGCGGCCGCTGGGTGTGGAGGGATACTGGGAGCGGGTGAGCGAGGGCGTCGAAACTTTTGCTGCGGACCTGGGCCGATGGGAGGGAAACGTCGATCACATGTATCTCGATACAGACAGCAATGTGACTGTCGGAAAGGGCAAGCTGCTGCCGGACGCTGAAAGCGCAGCGGCACTTCCGTTTCGAGATCGAGCGACCAACGAACTCGCATTTGCTGATGAGATCACCATTGACTTTGATTTGATTAGCGCAATGGAGGGGTCGCAAAGTCGTCGGGCAAGCTACTACGAGCCGTTCACGCACCTTTATTTGCCGCAGTCCGACATCGATCGCATGGTAACTGAGCATATGCGAAAGGATTTCAAGGCACTGCTACGGCAGTATCCGGAGTTTGGAAACCTGCCAGTATCGGTTCAGGTTGCCCTCTGGGACATGATTTATAATCTCGGCGCAGACGGATTGGCGGCGTTTCGTTTACTGCGGCAAGCCATAGAGGATGGCGACTGGGCAGAAGCGGCGCGGCAATCGCATCGGATCGGGCCAGCGGAGGAGCGGAATCAGTTTGTCTTCGATCTTTTCATGGACGCGGCCGGAGAGCCTTAATGTGCTGGCAGCCGCCATGGTCGCGGGCTGTATCTCGGCATCCGCGACGTTCGCCGGTCCCCAAAGCGTCCGCCTGGGACAGCACTTTCGTGACGTCGCGGGCTATCAGATGCACGGTTTCGGCAATGTCGCCACCGTGCTCGAACGGCAGAGTTTGGGGGTTGAAGCCTTTGTCAGAGAGGCTCGCGACTGCCGAGACCTGCTGGCAATTCCTCAGGGCAAGGAACATGGCTACGATACGCTCCGCGAAACCTATGCGGTCATTCAATCGATCAAGGTCGAGTGCTGGGTGATGTCGCATGTCGATCCCGGAGTGCTTACGACGCCAACGGAAGCGACCGACCTGATTACGCCAGCGATGATCCGCGGCATCATGGCAAACGCCCGAAACCTGTCCGCCGCAAACGAGGACTGGGCGAAGACCTTGCTCGACTTTTCAGACGGAGAAATAGCCTGCCGGGACAAAGAGCGCTGCCGCCTGGAGAGGCCCGACGGGAAGAAGCCTCCCGAGCAGTCCGTGGGCTTTGAGCTGGTCCTCGCCCGCGGTGATGAGCGGTTCATCCGTGTCATTCAGATGATCTACGGGCGGTCTGGCTTCGTCTACGGCGTGCGCTGGCGCGAGGCCGGGGGCGGCGGCGAGGTCGTGGCGGTGTTCCCGGAGTTGCAGTGAGGCCGGGGGGCGATTGATTTGACTCGAAGGCGGGCGGGCCGCGCGCCGGGATGAGGATGGCGCGAGGGGCACGAATTTTCAGACGAGAAATCGGGACCCTTTCGCGGAATGCGAGCGGTAACGGGGCGGCCGCCCCCTTGCCCGGCGGGCGGGGGGCGGGCTAGATGCGGCGAAGACATCTTTGACGCCGGAAGGACCGCCATGACCAACGCCCAGGACTTTCAGGACCGCATGCTGTCGCTCGGCCTCGCCCGGGTCAGCGAGGCGGCGGCCCATGCCTCGGCCCGGCTCATCGGGCGGGGCGACGAGAAGGCGGCCGACCAGGCCGCGGTCAATGCGATGCGCGACCAGCTGAACATGCTCGACATCAAGGGCGTGGTCGTCATTGGCGAGGGCGAGCGTGACGAGGCGCCGATGCTGTACATCGGCGAAGAGGTCGGCACGGGGAACGGACCGGAGGTCGATATTGCGCTCGATCCGCTGGAAGGCACTACGCTGACGGCCAAGGACATGCCGAACGCCCTGACCGTGATCGCCATGGCGCCGCGCGGCACGCTTCTGCACGCGCCCGACGTCTATATGGAAAAGCTCGCGATCGGGCCGGGATATGCCAAGGATGTGGTCAGCCTCGACATGCCGCCCGCCGAGCGGGTGCGGGCGCTGGCCAAGGCCAAGGGCTGCGACACGAGCCATATCACCTGCTGCATCCTCGAACGGCCCCGTCATCAGGACCTGATTGCCGAAGTGCGCTCGACCGGCGCCGCGATCCGCCTCATCACCGATGGCGATGTGGCGGGCGTCATCCATTGCGCCGAGGCAGAGATCACCGGGATCGACATGTACATGGGTTCGGGTGGTGCGCCCGAGGGCGTGCTGGCGGCTTCGGCGCTGAAATGCATGGGCGGGCAGATCTGGGGCAAGCTTCTCTTCCGCAATGACGACGAGCGTGGCCGGGCGGCCAAGGCCGGGATCACCGACCTCAACCGCATCTATTCGCGCGACGAGATGGTGCGTGCCGACGTGATCTTTGCCGCGACCGGGGTCACCAACGGATCGATCGTGCAGGGCGTGAAGCGCGAGCCGGGATATATCACCACCGAGACGATCCTGATGCGGTCGAAGACCGGTTCGGTCCGGCGGATGATCTACCGCAATCCGGCGAAATGAGCGGGCCACACGCTCTCCTCCTCGTCGATTTCCAGCGCGCTTTCCTCGATCCGTTCTGGGGCGCGCGGAACAATCCCGATGCCGAGGCGCGGGCGGTGGACCTGCTGGCCCATTGGCGGGCGCGGGGCTGGCCGGTGATCCATGTGCGGCACGAAGGCGCGTCGCCCGAAAGCCTGTTCCGGCCGGGCTCGGAAGCGGTTTCCTTCCTGCCGGGGCTGGAGCCCCTGCCCGGCGAGATGACCTTCACCAAGTCGGTCAATTCGGCCTTCATCGGCACCGGCCTTGAGGCCCATCTGCGTGCCAAAGGCATCCGTGATCTGGTGCTGTGTGGCCTGACCACGCCGCATTGCGTCTCGACCAGCGCGCGGATGGCGGCGAACCTCGGGTTCGGCGTCACGCTTGCCCATGACGCCTGCGCCGCCTTCGCCGCCACCGCGAACATGGGCTGGGCGGCGGGCCTGCCGCAAGCGGATGCCGAAACTGCCCACATTCACGCGGTCGCCCATCTGCATGGCGAGTTCGTCACGGCGCAGGCGAGCCGTGACATCATCGGGGCGGAGGCGGCGCCTGTTGCCTGACATCGCAACAGACCCGCTGTCCTTTGGCCTTCTGGTCGCCATCACCTTTGCCGCCGCACTGGCGCGGGGATTTTCGGGCTTCGGGGCCGCGCTGATCTTCGTGCCGCTTGCAAGCGCGATCCTCGGCCCGCGCGTCGCTGTGCCGCTCCTGCTGGTGGCAGACGGGGTGATGACGGCGGGCATGATCCCGGGCGCGGTCAGAACCGCCGACCGGCGCGCGGTGATGACCATGGCGGCAGGCGCCGTTGTGGGGGTGCCTGCCGGGGTCTGGCTTCTGGGCAGCCTGCCGCCCCTCACGCTGCGCTGGGGGATTGCGGGCCTCGCTGCCCTGATGCTGGCGCTTCTGCTCTCGGGCTGGCGCTATCACGGCCGCCCGAAGCAGCTGCTGACCGTGCTGGTAGGCGCGCTTTCGGGCCTCTTCTCGGGCGCGGCGCAGATCGGCGGGCCGCCGGTCGTGGCCTACTGGCTTGGCGGCCCCTCCCCGGCGGCGGCGGTGCGCGCCAACATCATCTTCTTCTTCGCGGTCACCACCGTCTTTTCGGCGGCGGGCTATGTCTGGAACGGGCTGGTCAACTGGCAGACCCTCACGCTCGCCGCGATCATCGCGCCGGTCTACGGGGTCGGCGCCTGGGCGGGCAGCCGGATGTTCGGGCTGGCGAGCGAGCGGACCTTCCGCCGCATCTGCCTTGGCATGATCTTCATCGCGACGATCGCCAGCCTGCCTGCGCTTGACGGCTGGCTGCGCGGCGGCTGATGGCGGGCGTCTGCCCGAGAGGTTCGGCCTTGCATGAACCGGCCCTTTGCGGCACCCCTGCCCCATGAGTTCTTCCGCTGCCTTCCTGAATGTCGAGCAATCCCTGACCGGCCGCCGCTGGGTCGGGCCGGATGCCGCCGCCGACCGGCTGGCCGAGGCGATGGTGCAGGAGACGCGGCTGCCCTTGGCCCTGGCCCGCATCCTCGTCGCGCGCGGCGTGGCACCGGAGGAGGCCGCTCGCTTTCTGGAGCCGCAGTTGCGCGACCTGCTGCCCGATCCGCGCGGGCTGAAGGATATGGGGGCTGCCGCTGCCCGGTTCCTCAAGGCGGTGAAGGGGCGCGAGCGGATCGCGATCTTCGCCGATTACGATGTGGATGGCGGATCGTCGGCGGCGCTTCTGATCAGCTGGCTCAGGCATTTCGGCCAAAGGGCCACGCTTTATATCCCCGACCGGATCGACGAGGGCTATGGCCCGAACGTCCCGGCGATGGAGGCCCTGGCCGAGGCCCATGACCTGATCCTGTGCGTCGATTGCGGGACGCTGAGCCACGAGCCTGTGGCGGCGGCGAAGGCGGCCGATGTGGTGATCCTCGACCATCACCTGGGCGCCGAGACGCTGCCTGAGGCGCTGGCCGTGGTGAACCCCAACCGGCAGGATGAGGACGGGGCGCTGGCCCATCTCTGCGCCGCCTCGGTCGTCTTTCTGATGCTGGTGGAGGCGAACCGGCTTTTGCGAGAGGATGGGTTGCAGGGGCCGGACCTGATGGCGATGCTCGATCTTGTGGCGCTGGCGACGGTCGCCGATGTCGCGCCCCTGACCGGGGTCAACCGGGCGCTGGTGCGGCAGGGGCTGAAGGTGCTGGCGCGGCGCGAACGCGCGGGGCTGAGGGCGCTTGCCGACGTGGCGCGGGTGAACGAGGCGCCGAGCGCCTATCATCTGGGCTTCATTCTTGGCCCGCGCGTGAACGCGGGCGGCCGGATCGGCGCGGCTGACCTCGGCGCGCGGCTTCTCGCCACTGACGATCCGCGCGAGGCCGCAGCTTTGGCCGAACGTCTGGACCATCTGAACAGCGAAAGGCGCGAGATCGAGAACCGGGTGCGGGAGGAGGCGCTGGCGCAGGCCGAGGCGCGTGGGGTGGAGGGCCCGCTGGTCTGGGCGGCGGGGGAAGGCTGGCATCCCGGCGTCGTCGGTATCGTCGCGGCGCGGCTGAAGGAGGCGACGAACCGGCCTGCCGTGGTGATCGGCCTCGAGGGTGGGATCGGCAAGGGCTCCGCCCGCTCGGTGAACGGTGTCGACCTCGGCGCAGCCGTGCAACGTGTGGCGGCCGAGGGCCTTCTCCTGAAGGGCGGCGGGCACCGGATGGCGGCGGGTCTGACGGTCGAGGCCGGGCGGATCGAAGCCGCGATGGAACGGCTGGGCGAACTTCTCGCCCGTCAGGGCGCGGGCGCGGGCGGGCCGCGCGACCTGAGGCTCGACGGTCTTCTGATGCCCGGCGCGGCCACGCCCGCGCTGATCGAGGAGATCGAGAAGGCAGGGCCCTTCGGACAGGGCGCCCCTGCCCCGCGTTTCGCCTTCGGTTCGGTGATCGTGACCTATCAGAAACGGGTGGGCGAAAGCCACCTGAGGTTCGGCTTTTCCGACGGCACCGGCCCGGCAATCGAAGCGATCGCCTTCGGCGCCTTCGACGGCCCGCTCGGCCCGGCGATCGAGGCGCATGGCCGCCTGCCGATGCATCTGGCGGGGCGGCTGGAACTGAATGTCTGGGGCGGCCGGAGCCGGGTGCAACTGCGGCTGGAGGACGCGGCAAAAGCCTGAGCGCGCGCGCCCGGGAGCGCGCCGGACACCACCCAAAAAATCTGCAAACTGGCCGCAAAAGCCCCTTGCGCAGCTTCGCCGCCTGCCATAAACACCGCCCACGCCACGCGAGAGCAACTCGCTTGTCCCAAGCGCGGCCCGTTCGTCTATCGGTTAGGACACCAGGTTTTCAACCTGGGAAGAGGGGTTCGACTCCCCTACGGGCTGCCATTTCTTTCTGTAAAGCAGCATGCGACACCGGATCGGGAAAGCTTTTCGCGCTGGTTCGCCTGTCTATCCCGTCAAAGCGCCGGTCGTCACTCTCATCGATGCAATGGCGCAGCAAGCGGGCGAGGGCCTGGAGGGGCGCGCGTGAGCGGGCCTGTCTGTGACCGGACGGGCAACGCGGCGCGCGTGCTAACGGGCCCGGCCCAGATAGCGTTCCAGCGTGCTGCGGACACCGGCTTTCCAGATGTGATCGAGCGCCCGGGCGAAGGCAGTCGCAAAGGGTGTGTTGTGGCCCAGATCGCCATAAATCTCTGCGATGCCGAGCCAGGCCTCGGGCCGGACACGCGCCGCCTTGGCAAGGTCGGTCAGCCTGGCCCAGGACGGGTCGTTCGGCGCGATGGGCGCGCCGCTGTCGGTTTGGCCATGGCAGTAGCGGCACCAGAGCGCGGAGACGAGCGCGAGCCCCTCGATGGAGCCCCCCGCGGCCAGCGCATCGCGCAGCGAGGGCAGGATGAATTTCGGCTGGCGGTTCGAGCCGTCTAGGCAGAGCCTGCGGGTCGTGTCGGCCACCTCGGGGTTCGAGAAGCGGCCACGGACGGTCCGGTAGTAGGTGCCGATGTCGGTATTCGGCACGGGTGGGACATAGGGGATGACCTCGTCGGTCTCGACCCGGTCCAGAAAGGCCGAAACCAAGGGATCGGCCATCGCCTCATGCACGAATTCGATATCCATCAGCGCGGCCGGATAGGCGATGGTCGCATGGCCGCCGTTCAGGATGCGGATCTTCATCGCCTCGAACGCATGGACATGGGGGGTGAAGGTGACGCCCACCTTTTCCAGCGCCGGGCGTCCCGCGGGGAACGTGTCTTCGACGACCCACTGGCGGAAAGGCTCGCAGGTCACCGGCACGGGATCATCGAGGCCGAAATCCCGCGCCATGCCGCGTTCGCGCGGGCCGGTTGCCGGGGTGATCCGGTCGACCATGCCGTTCGGGAAGGCGACATGGGCCCCGATCCAGTCGGCGAAGGCGGGGTCGGACAGGCGAGCGAGGCCCGTGACCGCCGCGCGCGTGACCGTGCCGTTGCCGGGAAGGTTGTCGCAGGACAGGACGGTGAAAGGCTGAATTCCTGCCGCACGACGAGCCTTCAGCGCGGCGATGATGGCGCCGAAGGCGGTGGCGGGATGGCCGGGCCGTGCGGCATCTTGCCTGATCTCCGGCGCGTCCGGATCGAACCGGCCGGTGGCGGCGTCGATGAAATAGCCGCCCTCGGTCACCGTCAGGCTGACGATGCGGATTTCGGGGCGGGACATTGCGGCGATGAGGCTGCGGTTGTCGGGTTCCACGGGCAGGAAATCGACCATCGCGCCAACCCGGCGCGCCCGGCGGCCTGACGGGTCAAGCTCGATCACTGTCGAGAGGCAGTCCTGCGCCAGCATCGCCTCGCGCATCCGGGCGTCGCCCGCGCGGACGCCCGCGCCGATGATCGCCCAGTCATGGCCCTCGCCCAGATTGAACAGGTCGTCGAGATAGACCGCCATATGGGCGCGGTGGAAGTTTCCAAGCCCGATATGGACGATGCCGGGGGTCAGCCGGGACCGGTCGTAGGCAGGCAGGCAGAGTTTCGGGGCGCCGGTCATCTCAGGCCATCCAGTTGCCGCCGTCGACGCCATAGCATTGCGCGACGACATAATCGGCCTCGGGCGAGGCGAGGAAGATGGCCATGCCGGTCAGGTCGGCCGCCGTGCCCATGCGGCCGAAGGGCACGGCCTCGCCCACCAGCCTTTTCTTCTCGCCCGGCGCGCGGCCCTCGTAGCGGGCGAAGAGGCTGTCGACATGGTCCCAGTGTTCGCCCTCCACCACGCCGGGCGCGATCGCGTTCACGTTGATCCGGTGCCTGATGAGGTCGAGCCCCGCCGACTGGGTCAGCGAAATGACGGCGGCCTTTGTCGCGCAATAGACGCCGACCAGGGCCTCGCCGCGGCGTCCGGCCTGGCTCGCCATGTTGATGATCTTGCCGCCGCGTCCTTGGGCGATCATCGCCTTCGCCGCTGCCTGCATCATGAAGAGCGTGCCCGCGACATTGATGGAAAAGAGCCGGTCGTAGCTGGCCCTTTCGATCCGGGCAATCGGCGCCATGTCGAAAAGCGCGGCATTGTTCACCAGGATGTCGATGCCGCCGTCGGCGGCGACCTTCGCCATCGCGCCGTCGATGCTGTCCTGCCTGCTGACGTCAAGTTCGATCGCCGAGGCGCCAGCGCCGATTTCTGCGGCGGCGGCCTGGGCTGCGGGCAGGTTGATGTCTGCGATCCAGACGCGCGCGCCTTCGGTGACATAGGCGGCGGCGAAGGCCTTGCCGATGCCGCGGGCGGCGCCGGTGATCAGCGCGGTCTTGTTCTTCAGTCTCATAGGGCGTTGCCGCTTTCGTCGAAGCGATGGATCTTTCCGGCAGGAGCCAGGCGAATGCGGTCGCCGTGATGCACGCCGACCTCGCCCGCGGCGCGGACGGTCAGGGTGCCGATCCCTTCGACCGCCACTTTCAGGAAGCTGTCCGACCCCAGATGTTCCGAAAGGCCGACCACCCCTTCCCACGGGCCCTCGCCCACCGTGACATGTTCGGGCCGCACGCCGATCGTGTGGGCCTTGTGCCTGGCCGCCTCGGCGCCCTCGATGAGATTCATCTTCGGGCTGCCGATGAAGCCCGCGACGAAGAGGTTGCGGGGATTGTGGTAGAGTTCCAGCGGCGCGCCGACCTGTTCGATCCGGCCGGCGTTCAGGACGACGATCTTGTCGGCCATGGTCATCGCCTCGACCTGATCGTGGGTTACGTAGATCATCGTGGTCTTCAGCGACTGGTGCAGTTCGCTGATTTCCTGCCGCATGCCGACGCGCAGGGCTGCGTCGAGGTTCGAGAGGGGTTCGTCGAAGAGGAAGGCCGCCGGTTCGCGCACGATGGCGCGGCCGATGGCCACACGCTGGCGCTGGCCGCCGGACAACTGGCCGGGCCGACGGTCGAGGTAGGAGGCGAGGTTCAGGACCTTGGCGGCGCGTTCGACGCGCCTGTCCTGCTCGGCCAGGTCCATCCCCGCCATCTTCAGCGGGAAGGCGATGTTCTTGCGGACGGTCATGTGCGGATAAAGCGCATAGGACTGGAAGACCATCGCGAGGCCGCGCTTGGCGGGCGGCAGCGTGGTTGCATCCTTGCCGTCGATCTCGATCGTGCCGGAGGTCGTATCCTCGAGCCCCGCGATCAGGCGCAGGAGCGTGGACTTGCCGCAGCCCGAGGGACCCACGAAGACAACGAATTCTCCGTCATGGATCGTCAGGTCGATGCCGGGAATGACATGCACGTCGCCGAAGCTCTTGCGGACCTTTGTCAGTTCTATCTTGCCCATGTCTTCCTCACTTCACCGCGCCGAAGGTCAGGCCGCGCACGAGTTGCTTCTGGCTGAACCAGCCAAGGATCAGGATCGGCATGATGGCCATGGCAGAGGCCGCCGAGAGTTTTGCGTAGAAAAGGCCTTGCGGTGCCGAGAAAGAGGCGATGAAGGCCGAAAGCGGTGCGGCCTTGGTCGTCGTCAGGACGATGGTCCAGAAGGCCTCGTTCCAGGCCAGGATGATGTTCAGGAGCATGGTCGATGCGATGCCCGGGATCGCCATCGGCGTGAGCACATAGAGGATCTCGCCCCAGAGGCTCGCGCCGTCCATGCGCGCGGCTTCGAGGATCTCGCCGGGGATTTCCTTGAAATAGGTGTAAAGCATCCAGATGATGATCGGCAGGTTCATCAGCATCAGCGCGATGACAAGGCCGATCCTGGTGTCGATGAGACCCGTCCAGAGGAAGATCAGGTAGAGCGGGATCATGACGGCCACGGCCGGCATCATCTTGGTGGAGAGCATCCACATAAGAAGGTCCTTGGTCCGCTTGCCGGGTACGAAGGCCATGGCCCAGGCCGATGGGATGGCGATGGCGAGGCCAAGGAGGGTGGAGCCGACCGAAAGGACGACGGAGTTCCAAAAGAAGCGGGGATAATCGGACCGCGCCCAGACTTCGGCATAGTTCTCCAGCGTCCAGTCGGCGGTGAAGAGCTGCGGCGGGCTGGCGACGGCGGAGACCTCGGTCTTGAACGAGGTGAGGATCATCCAGAGCACCGGAAAGAAGATGATCAGCGCGACAGCCCAGGCGGCGAGGGTCGTCAGGAGCTTGCGGCGGGGGGAAACGGCACGGGCCATGGTCAGGTCCTTTCAACCCCGTCCCGGGCCTGACCCGGGACCTCGCACGACACGGGGCGGAACGGGTGGGCGAAGAGGCCCCGGATCAGGTCCGGGGCGCGATGTTTCTGCTGCTTACGCATCGAGGTTCCTCCCCAGGCCGCGCATCAGGAAGTAGGCCACGACATTGGCGAGGATCACCGCGATGATCCCGCCTGCCGCCGCGCGCCCGATGTCCTTGGCCGCGATCGCCTGCTTGAAGATCATGTAGGGCAGCGTGGTAGAGGCCGAACCGGGGCCGCCTTGCGTGGTAGTGAAGATCTCGCCGAAGATGCCCAGAAGGAAGATAGTCTGGATGAGGATCACGACAGTGATCGCGCGCGTCATGTGCGGCAGGATGATATAGCGGAAGCGGCTGAGGGCGCCTGCGCCGTCCATCTCGGCTGCCTCAAGCTGCTCGGAAGACAAGGATTGCAGCGCGGTCAGAAGGATCAACGTCGCGAAGGGCAACCATTCCCACGACACGATGAAGATGACCGAGGCCATCGGATAGTTTTCCATGAACAGGATCGGCTTCATGCCAAGCCCGAGGGCAAGCGACGCCAGCATCCCGTTCTGGGGGTGCATGAAGAGGTTTTCCCAGATCGAGGCCGCGACCGGCGGCATCACGAAGAAGGGCGCGATGACAAGGATGCGCAGCGGGCCCTGCCCCCAGACCGGCTGGTCGATCAGAAGCGCGATGAGGGTCCCGAGCACGATGGTGATGGCCAGAACGCCGCCGACCAGCAGGAGCGTGTTTGAAATCGCCAGCCAGAATTCGGGGGAGTTGACGAACCAGGTGTAATTCCGGAACCCGACCCAGCCGGTCCGGTCCGGCGAGATCAGCCGGTAGAGCCGGAACGAATAATAGATGGCCATCGCGAGAGGGATGATCATCCAGATGAAGAGGACGAACACCGAGGGCGCGACCATAAGACGTGCCGCAAAACGTGAGGATTGCGTAGCCATGGGATGCCTCCGATGTCAGGAATTGCGCCGGTCCGGCCGCAGGGTACTTGCCGGGCAAGCCCCCCCGCAAACGTTGATTTCGCGGGGGAGAGAGGGCACCGGCCCGCGGAAGGGCCGGGTCCTGAACTTACTTGATGTAACCGGACGCGGTCATTTCATCGAGCGCCAGCGCCTGAGCTTCGGCCAGCGCGTCATCGACGGACTTCTGCCCGGCCAGTGCCGCCGAGAAGATTTCACCCACACTGGTGGCGAGGCCTGCAAACTCGGGGATCGCGACGAACTGGACGCCCGTGTAGGGAACCGGCTTCACCGTCGGATTGGTCGGGTCAGCCGCGTTGATCGAGTCGATCGTCATCTTCGCGAACGGCAGGGCCGCATAGTCCGGGTTGGAATAGAGCGACGTGCGAGTGCCGGGAGGGGCTGCGCCCCAGCCTTCCTTCGAGGCGACAAGGGCGATGTAGTCCTTGTTGGTCGCCCAGTTGATGAAGGTCTTGGCCGCATCCTTGGCATCCGACGAAGCCGGGATGGCCAGCGACCAGGCCCAGAGCCAGTTCGCCCGCTTGCCCAAGCCTGCGTCAGGGGCCAGAGCGAAGCCGACCTTGTCGGCAAACTCGGACTGCTTGGGATCGGTCAGCGCACCCGCCGACACGGTGGCGTCCATGCGCATCGCGCACTTGCCCTGCAGCGACAGCGTCAGGTTTTCGTTATAGCCGTTGTTCGATGCGCCGGGCGGGCCGTACTTGGTCAGCATCTCGACATAGTCGGTCATCACGGCTTTCCATTCGGGCTGGTCGAACTGGGGAACCCAGTTTTCGTCGAACCAGCGCGCGCCATAGCTGTTGGCCATGGTGGTCAGGAAGGCCATGTTCTCGCCCCAGCCGGCCTTGCCGCGCAGGCAGATGCCGTAGATGCCGTTGGCCTGATCGGTCATCGCGGCCGCGGCGGCCTTGATATCGTCCCAGGTGGGGGCGTCCGGGATGGTGATGCCGGCTTTCTCGGCCAGGTCCTTGCGGTAGTTCAGGAAGGACGATTCACCGTAGAAGGGCGAGGCAAAGAGGTTGCCGTCGACGGTCAGGCCGCCACGGATCGGCGGCAGAAGATCGTCCACATCGTAATCGGCGGGCAGGTCGTTGAGGCTCTCCAGCCAGCCCTGCTTGCCCCAGATCGGAACCTCGTAGGTGCCGATGGTGATGACGTCATACTGACCGCCCCCCGTGGCGATGTCGGTCGTGACGTTCTGGCGCAGGACGTTTTCCTCAAGCGTCACCCACTCGACCTTGATGTCGGGGTGCTTGGCGTAGAAATCGTCCATAAGCCCCTGCATGCGGACCATGTCGCCGTTGTTGACGGTGGCGACGGTGATCGTGGTTTCCGCCGCGGCTGCCGAGCAGATGGCGCCAACGGCGCAGGCGCCCAGAAGCGCCCGGATCGTGAAAGTCATGATATCCTCCCTAAGAATGAGCATTTGCCCATTGCATGAGTAATTATTCATGTTAGCGCAGGTCAGGTCAATCGGGAAAATGTGAGCAAACTCAGGGGAGCCGGTGGTCAGGTCCGGGACAGAAGCGCGCTTGCGGTCGGTTCGTCAGTGACGAGGCAGTTGACGATTCGGCCCGTGAGCGCGGCGCGGATCGCCGAGACTTTCGTCGGCCCCGCCGCCACGGCGATCACCGGCCCTGCGCGGCCGGGCTCCACCCTCACCCCGCCGACGAGCGCCGAAATGGGCGTCTCGATATAACTGCCGTCGCGGTCGAATACCCCGCCCACGATCTCGCCCGCCGCGCCCTTGGCCTGCATGTCCCGAAGCTGCGCGCGGGTGACGAACCCGTCCTTGTAGAGGGGCGCATCCTCGCCCATCTGGCCGACCCCGACGAAGACCACGTCGGCCTCGGCTGCAAGCGTCGCGACCGTCTGCACGGGCCTGAGGGCATGGAACAGGGCACGTTCCTCGGGCGTTTCGGAAATCAGCGGCACGGGCATCGGATAATGCGGCGCGTGCAGCTTGTCGGCGAGCCGCATGATGACGTCGTAGAACGAGGCGGAGCCATCGGGCGCGATATTGCCGATAAGCGAGACGATCTTGTGGCGTTCGTTCGGCTGGGTCGCGATCTCGTTCACCATCGCACTCAGCGCCCGGCCGGTGCCGAAGGCGATCGTCAGGCTTTCGGGGCGCGCCAGATAGCTTTCCAGAAGCGACGCCCCCGCCCCCGCCGTCGCCCGCGCGGGGTCGGCGCCTTGCCCGAGATCGGGCGCGACGCGCGCCTGCTGCAGGCCGTAGGTGCGGACAAGACCCGCCTCAAGCTCCAGACAGCGTCCGATCTTGTGATCGAGCCGCACTTTCACCAAACCCTCGGCCATCGCCTTGCTCACAAGCCGCTGCGCGCGCTGGCGCGACACGCCGAGTTCCGTCGCGATCTGGTCCTGCGTCATGCCCGCGACGTAGGAGAGCCAGCCCGCGCGGGCCGCCTCGTCGAGCAATGTCGGTTCGCCTGTCATGCCGCCGGTTCGCCTTTCGCCAGATCCGGTGCAATCTGGAAGAAGTTCTCGAATGAAACAAGTCTGCGGTGCGGGCGGGCGCCTTCGGGCTCGTCGTCCGTGCCGGGGCCGAGGTGGCTGGCGCCGACGAACCGCCAGACCGTCATCCCCGCCGCAAGCCCGGCGCGGATGCCGGTCAGGCTGTCTTCGATGACCAGAGTGCGGGCCGGATCGGCCCCCATCGCGGCGGCGGCGTGAAGGAAGAGATCGGGTTCCGGCTTGCCGCGTGCGACCTGCGAGGAGGTGAAGAGCCGCTCGCCCACCAGACTGCGGAGCCCGACGAGGTCAAGCGACATGTCGGCCCGGCGCGGGCTGGACGAGGTGGCGACACAGAAGGGAACGCCGATCCGTTCCAGAACCCCGCGCACATGCGGCACGATCCTCAGCCCGCCCCGGAAGGCGTCGAGCAGGTTTTCGCGGTAGCTCGCCTCGAAACTGTCGGGCAGGTCCACCCCGAACTCCGCCCGAACCTGACGGATCACCGTCGGATAGCTGCGGCCGAGGAAATGGCGGCTGACATAGTCCATGTCGATCATCAGCCCGAGCTTCGCCAGTTCGGCGATCAGCATGCGCGCGCTGATGATCTCGCTGTCAATCAGCACGCCGTCGCAATCGAAGATCACCAGCGAGAATGTCATCCAGTCACCCCGATCTGGCCCGGCGGTTGGCGTAGGCGGCCCCGTAGGCACACACAGACGCGTGCACCCGGGCACGCACACTATGGGGCGGCTGGGGCCGGTCATCAATGGCTGGCCAAAACAGGTGCGGCCCGAAGGCAAGGCGGATCCTTGGCCCTGAACGCGCCCCGAAAAACCAAAAGCCCCCGTTGCCGGGGGCTTTGGAAAAGTGGCGCGGTGGACGGGGCTCGAACCCGCGACCCCCGGCGTGACAGGCCGGTACTCTAACCGACTGAGCTACCACCGCGCGTCTGGCGATCCGGGCATCGGCCCGAAGCGTGGGGGGTGACATAGGGCCATGGGCGGGCCGCGTCAAGCGGGCTCTGGCGGCCGGTGAGAGGAAATTTGGCAAGGCCCGCCGGGCGGCTGCTTTCATCGCCGGTGCAAATCGACTAAGGCGGGGGCGAAGGGGATGCGCATGGGCCAGACCGCCGCCAAGACGATCACCGAACGCTGCGAGGCACGGGGCCTGCGGATGACCGGCCCGCGCCGGGTGATCGCGCGCGTCCTGGAGGAATCGCCCGACCATCCGGACGCGGACGTGCTTTACGCCCGCGCCACCGCCATAGACCCCCGTATCTCTCTTGCGACCGTCTACCGGACGGTGAAGCTGTTTGACGAGGCGGGCATTCTCGACAAGGTCGAATTCGGCGACGGGCGCGCGCGCTACGAGGATGCCGAGCGCAAGCACCATGACCATCTGATCGATACCGAAACCGGCCGCGTCATCGAATTCGTCGAGCCCGAGATAGAGGCGCTGCAGGAGCGGATCGCGGCAAAGCTCGGCTACCGGCTGACCGGCCACCGGCTGGAGCTGTTCGGCACGCGCCTGAAGAAGGACTGAGAGGCGGATTCATGTCGGACGGCAACCTTCGCGGCATCCTGCTTGTGCTCTATTCGATGGCGATCTTCGCCGTCGAGGATGCGCTGATGAAGCATCTGTCCGCCGCGATGCCGGTCGGGCAGCTTTTGATCATCATCGGGCTTGGCGGCATGGCGGCCTTCGCGGCGCTGGCCGGTCCGCACGGGCGCCGGGGCCTCTGGGCCGCGCTTCGCAACCGGCCGGTCTTCTGGCGCACGGCGGCAGAGGCGGTGTCGGCCATCACCTTCGTCACCGCCCTGTCGCTGATCCCTCTGTCGACCGTCGCGGCGGTCTTTCAGGCGACGCCTCTGGCCGTTACGGCGGGGGCAGCGCTCTTCCTCGGCGAAACCGTTGGCTGGCGGCGCTGGACGGCGGTCGCGGTCGGGTTCGCGGGGGTCCTGATGATCATCCGTCCGGGGCTGGAAGGCTTCCGGCCGGAAGCCGGGCTGGTGCTGATCACGGTCTTCTCGATCGCGCTGCGCGATCTGGTGACGCGCGCGATACCGGCGAGCCTGTCGTCGGCGGTCGTGTCGTTTCACGGCTTCCTCGGCGTCGTCGTGGCCGGGCTGGTCCTGATCGCGGCGGGCCAGCGCCCGGCGATGCCGGACGGTTCGGGCATGGCGCTTCTGGTCCTGACGCTTTTCTGCGCGACGACCGGATATCTGGCCATCGTCGCCTCGATGCGGGCGGCGGAAGCCTCGGCGCTGATGCCCTTCCGCTATGCGCGGCTGATCTTCTCGCTGGCGATCGGCGTTCTTTTCTTCGCCGAGCGGCCCGACGGGCTGACGCTTTGCGGCGCGGCGCTGATCCTTGCCGCT
This sequence comes from Frigidibacter sp. SD6-1, assembly GCF_030143255.1. Taxonomy (GTDB): domain Bacteria; phylum Pseudomonadota; class Alphaproteobacteria; order Rhodobacterales; family Rhodobacteraceae; genus TMP-24. The sequence goes on along the minus strand of NZ_JARJNR010000004.1, from coordinate 75,492 downwards.
GCCTTCTACACCTATCTGCGCGAGCGGGCGCGAAAACAGGTTGCCGCCGCGGCCTGAGGGCCTTTTCCTTGCGCGGATGAGGGCGTAAAGGACGCGCGAGAGCATTTCCCCGCGAAAGGACCGGCCCATGAGCACGATCATCGACATCCATGCCCGCGAAATTCTCGACAGCCGGGGCAACCCGACGGTGGAAGTGGATGTGACGCTGGAGGATGGCACGCTTGGCCGTGCCGCCGTGCCCTCGGGCGCCTCGACCGGCGCGCATGAGGCGGTAGAGAAGCGCGACGGCGACAAGAAGCGGTTCCTCGGCAAGGGCGTCTTGGAGGCGGTCGCGGCGGTGAACGGCGAGATCGCGGAAAACCTCGTGGGCGAGGATGCGACCGAACAGGTGGCGATCGACCGGCTGATGATCGAACTGGACGGGACGGCGAACAAGGGCCGCCTGGGCGCCAATGCCATCCTCGGCGTGTCGCTGGCAGTTGCCAAGGCCGCCGCCGATTTCACCGCGCAGCCGCTCTATCGCTACGTCGGCGGCACTTCGGCCCGCGTCCTGCCGGTGCCTATGATGAACATCATCAACGGCGGCGAACATGCCGACAATCCGATCGACATCCAGGAATTCATGATCATGCCGGTCGGCGCGGAGAATATCCGCGAGGCGGTGCGGATGGGCTCGGAAGTCTTCCATACGCTGAAGAAGGAATTGTCGGCGGCGGGCCTGTCGACCGGCATCGGCGACGAGGGCGGCTTTGCCCCGAACCTGTCGTCCACCCGCGACGCGCTCGACTTCATCCTGAAGGCCATCGAGAAGGCGGGCTACAAACCCGGTGAGGACATGTACCTCGCGCTTGACTGCGCCTCGACCGAATATTTCAAGGGCGGCAAATACGAGATGAAGGGCGAGGGCAAGAGCCTGACCTCGGCCGAGAATGTCGAGTATCTGGCGGCGCTGTGCGGCGATTACCCGATCATCTCGATCGAGGATGGCTGCGCCGAGGATGACTGGGACGGCTGGAAGATGCTGACCGACAAGCTGGGCGGCAAGGTCCAGCTGGTGGGCGACGACCTTTTCGTCACCAACCCCAAGCGTCTGGCCGAGGGGATCAAGAAGGGCGTCGCCAATTCTATGCTGGTGAAAGTGAACCAGATCGGCACGCTGACCGAAACCTTGCAGGCGGTCGAGATGGCGCATCGCGCGCGCTATACCAACGTCATGTCGCACCGCTCGGGCGAGACCGAGGATGCGACGATTGCCGATCTGGCGGTCGCCACGAACTGCGGCCAGATCAAGACCGGCTCGCTTGCCCGGTCGGACCGGCTGGCGAAATACAACCAGCTGATCCGGATCGAGGAGATGCTGGGCGAGACGGCAGAGTTTGCCGGACGGTCGATCCTGAAGGGCTGAGGCCGGTGCTGCCTTTCGCCGATCTCCTCCTGATCGGCGGGGCGGCGTTTTTCGCGGCGCTTGTCGGCGGGGTGACCGGCTATGGGACCGGGCTTCTGCTGCCGCCGGTCCTCGTGCCGCTGATCGGGGCCGAGGCGGTGGTGCCGGTCATCGGCCTCTCGGCCCTTTTCACCAACGCAAGCCGCGTCGCGGCCTACCGGCCGGACCTTGATATCGACCGGCTGAGGCGGATCGCGCCGGTCGCGCTGCCCGCGACGCTTCTTGGTGCCTATGGCTTCACGCTTCTGTCCGGGCGGGGCGCGGCAATCCTGATCGGCGCGATGCTGATCCTTCTGGTGCCGCTCAGAACGCTCGCACGGCGGCGGGGGCTGGTTCTGACCGGGCGCGGGCTGACGGCGGCTTCGTTCGGATACGGCGTGGTGAATGGCGGCACGTCGGGGTCGGGGGTGATGCTTCTGACGCTCCTCATGGCGGCGGGGCTGACGGGGCCGCAGGTCATTGCCACGGATGCGGCGATTTCCTTCCTTCTGGGCATCAGCAAGTCGGGGATGTTCGCCGCGCGCGGCGCGCTTGATCTGCGCCTTGCAGGGCTCGCGCTGATGATCGGCGCGGCGGCGGTGCCCGCTACCTTCCTCGCCAGGCGGCTGGCCCATCTTCTGCCCGGGACATGGCATTTGCGCCTTCTCGATGGCGCGGTGCTTCTGGGCGGGTTCCTTCTGATCCTCAGAGCGGGCTGAGGAGCCTTGCGGGCCGGAAGGGCGCGAGGAGCGCATGGTTTCCCTGCCCTGTCAGTTCATCCGCGAGGCCCGAGGCGACGAGGGGCGCGAGCGTGACCCCGGAATGCAGGACGGCAAGCGCGAGGCCGGGACGCGCGGTGGCCGGGCCCACAGCGGGCAGGCCGTCGCCGGAGACCGGACGGTCGGCATGGAGGATGGCGGCGGGCCGGAAGTTCTGACCGGGCAAGAGACGGGCAAGGCTAGCGAGCGTGGCACGAGCGAGATCGCCCGGGCTTTCCGTCGCACGTTCGGTGCGGTCGGACTGATGGCTCGCCGAGGCAGGGGCGAGAATGGCGCCGAAAGCGTCTTGCCGCACCTCCTGATCGGGGCTGGCGAGGATATGGCCGAACAGCAGGGTAGGAACCTGGCTGGTCTGCGGCGATGGTATACGCCAGCCAAGGCCCTGCGCCAGGCGACGTCGATGAATGCGACAGTTCTCGACCTGTCCGGGCCACGCAAGCCCTATGCCGGTGCTTTGGGTCTGGTCCGGGCCGGGGCTTGCGCCGACTTGCTGCTGGTTGACGGCGACCCGACCGAAGATCTGTCGCTGGTTGCCAATGTGACCGCCCTGACGACATCAGTATGCAAAGGCGGTTCTGCGAGAATCCACACAGAAGAGCGAACACAGCAGCGGAGCAGCGTGTCGTATCCAGAACTTCACGGGGCGCATTTTTGCATCTTAGGTTGCAGAAGATAGTTAGAAATGCAACCGAGAAGAGAGATTGGTACTACCTTCTTATGGACGGGGGCATTGCATGGAAGACTTGCTGTTAGCCGCTGCGCCCGGACTGGGCCGCCATATTTTGGCCGAGTTCTGGGGCTGCGTGAATATCGAAAATCCCGAGAAAGTCGAGGACGCCATCGTCGATGCTTCCCGTTTGGCGGGTGCCACGGTTTTGGGCGTGAATGTCCATCATTTTGGCGAAGGGATGGGCGTGACCGGGGTGGTCATGCTCGCAGAATCCCATCTGTCCATCCACTCCTGGCCGGAAATCGGTTATGCGGCGATCGATGTGTTCGTCTGCGGCAAGGCAGACCCGCACAAGGCGATCGACCACCTTAGAAAGGCATTCCTGCCTAGCCGGGCCGAAGTCAGGGAGATTGCTCGGGGCGAGATGGCGCATGCCTAGAGAGGGCATCTCCGGCATCAACGAAATGCCGGACTGCACCTCGCTGTTTCTTCTTTCAAGCGAGCCTTCGCACCGACTGACACAAACTTAACCGAACACTTCCGGGGGGCGTCACTATGGCCGGCAAAAGTATTTCGATCCTGAAGGAACGACGGAGCGGGGAGAAGCGGGTCATCCTGCTTCCCGAGGCTGTTCGACAGTTTACCGCCAACGGCTATCGCGTTCTTGTCGAGCATGATGCCGGTCTTCTGGCGGGCTTCCCCGACGCTACCTACGCCGATGCTGGCGCGGAAATCGTCGACTGTGACGGTGCATGGACCGGCAGCGATGTGATCTTCAAATACAAGGCACCTGGGCCTGACGAATATCGGCGCTTCCGTCCCGGTATGCACCTTGCGAGCTTCATGCACGCCGAAGGGAACCTTTCACTGGTTGAGGCGATGCGGGCAAGCGGGATGTCGGCCTATGCGCTGGAATTTTTCCGCAACGACGCCGGGGAGTATCCGGTGCCTGTTTCCGACAACGAGATTTCCGGCAAGCTCGCGATCCTGCTGGCTGCCTATCATCTCCAGAGCCACATGGGCGGTAGTGGCACCTTGCTCGCAGATGTGCCGGGGGCGGCGCGGCCGAAGGTCGTTGTCATCGGATACGGGAATGCGGGCGGCGGTGCGGCACGGCTTGCCGCTGCGATGGGCGCCGACGTGACCGTCTTCGGAACGCGTTGGGAAGGGTTGCGCCGTTTCATGGCAGGAATGCCCGCCAATGTCCGATGCCTGCTCAACACGCCCGCCGCCCTTGAGGCAGCAGTGCTCGAGGCGGATGTGGTCGTCGGCGCTATTCTGATCTCGACCTACGACACTCCGGTCATGCTGAGCGACGATCTGGTTGCCAGGATGAAGCCCGGTTCGGTCATCGTTGATGTCACCTGCGGCTATGGCAAAGGCTACATGCCGAGCTTCACCAATCTGACCACCTATGACGCGCCGTTCTATGAGCGTCACGGTGTCCTGCACTGCAAGATCGACGCCATGCCGGCGTCGGTCCCGCTGACCGCGGCGAGAGCCACCAGCGCGAATGTCTGGCGCTACCTTCTCGGGTTGGCGCGCGCGGCCTGCGAGGGCCAAAAAGACACCACATCGAAGAATGGCTGTGTCGTTTCCGGGGGCAGTATCGTTCATCCGGAAGTGCTGCGCCATGTCGCCATGATGGAAGGTGGTCTGGCGGATGCCGTATAGTGATCGCGCCAAAGTCTATGAGGTCGAGTATGTCGAGGAACGGGACTTCGCGTTTGTCGACACGCTCCTCGGCGCTGGCGGGCTCAGGGTGCTTGAAGTGCCTTGCGGGGCCGGTCGCTTGTCGGGAAGGATTGCGCGAAAAGCCGCGGAACTGACTTTGGTGGACCTGGAGCCTGCGATGGTCGCAAAGGCGGCCGTCGCGGCAAGAGCATCAAATGGCTCTATCCACATCCACACCGAAGTCCAGAACATGCGGACACTCGACCTTGGCAGAAGTGTCGACCTGGCGATCATCCCGCGCGAAGCGCTCCAGCTTCTGCCACCATCTGAAGGAATGGAGGCCCTTGCAGCAGTTTCGGCGCATTTGGTCGAGGGTGGATTGCTGTTCGTTGATGTCGCGACATTTCGCGCCGGGCCAGGACCAGCCGCGGCTGATCCCGACTATTTCAATGCGTCCCGTGAAGATGATGCCTGGGGCGTGGATTGGACCCGAGACCTGCCTGATGGCTCCAGGTTGACCCGTCAGTCGGCGCAGCGCCAGGATGACGCATCAATCCTGCTGCGGCTCGCCTATGAAATTAAAGACAAACTTCATGGGGTGGAGAGCTGGCGCTCGGAAATGCGCCTCTATCGCTACGACCCCGGCTGGTTCGGCCCGGCCACTCCCGATGGGATGACGCTTGAATCTGTCTGTGGCGACTATGATGGCTCGCCAGTTTCAGATCTATCGCCACGCCTGCTCGCAATGTATCGGAAATCAAACTCGCTTTCGTAATGGGAAACACCATGTCATCAGGCAGCCGCAAAAGCGTTGAGACGACGCTGCTTTTCACCGCCTTCATCGCCGCTACATACGGCTTCGGGATGTATCTGTTCCCGGCGATGGTCGAATCTGTTCGCCTCGACATTCCATTTTCCTACGGAACGATGGGGACGATCTCCGGCTTCGTTCAGGCAGGCTTCATGATCTGCGCCCTGCTCGCAGGCTTTCTGACCGTGCGGTTCGGTGCGATGCCGATGATCCTGGGTTCGATCTCGCTTTGTGCGATAGGTCTTCTTGGGCTGGCTGTTGCGCCCAACATCATCGCGATGGCGATCTGCCTGACGGTCCTCGGCGGTGCCGCCGCGGCGATCTGGGTTCCGATGGTCGAAGTCGCAAGAGACCACATCTCGAAGGAACATCAGGGCAAGGCACTTGGTCTCATGTCGTCGGGGACCAGCTATGGGGTGTTCATCAACAGCTTCCTTCTGACTACCCTATTGCCGCAACAGGGATGGCGGTCTCTCTGGCTGGCGACGGGCGTTCTTGTGGGATTGCTCGCCCTGGTTGCAATGTTGCGTCTGCGGAGTGCGAAGGGCGAAACGGCCAAGGACGCCTTGACGGAACGCGTATCCGTGGCCTCCCGCGTGAAGGCGCTGCCCAAGGCGCTGACCGCCGCGATCCTGTTCATGATGTTCCTGAACGGGCTTTCCTGCATGCCCTACCAGACCTATCTCTCTGCATTCCTTCAAGCCGAAGCGGGATATTCTGCCGAGACAGCCGCCCATATGTGGCGCATCATCGGCGTTGTCGGGATGGTGAGCGGTTTTGCCGTTGGCTGGCTCGCGGATCGGATCACGGTCCGGATCGCGATGATCCTCACCTATGCGGTACTCGCTGGTTCCTGTGCGCTTCTCCTCAACGCGACAGGAGGGGCCAGCTATGAATTTCTCTACATCGCTGCGGTGACGTTCGGGATCACATTCTATGCAATCTTCGGCTTGGTTCCGGCCTATATCAGCCATGTCTTCGGGCAGGGCAGCGCGGCTTTGGTTTTCGCTTTCGGGAATATTGCGCTCGGCCTGGGCGGGATCGTAGGGAATATTCTGGGCGGCGCGCTCAAGGTATCATCGGGATCGTTCGAGCCGATCTACATGGTCATGCTGGGCGCGGCGGTCGCCTCGGCCGTGCTGAGTATGTTAATGCCGAGCGAGCAGCGCGCTTTCGGCGAAGCGGTCCCCGCCAATGGCTGAGGGCCGGGTTGAAGCAATCGGCGGGTGGCTGAAGGAAAAAGACGGTAGCCTTGACCGTTCGTACCGTCGCTTGGACGATATTCCCACGACATCTTTCAGCGCAGACCATATCGCCTATTTTGAGGACTATCGGCAGCGATATTTCAACGAATGCCTAATCCCCGGACAGGGGGTGGAGGAGATATTGCAAGCCCTCAAGGAACTGGGAGGAACGCCCAGGAACTGGATTGACCTAGGAGCTGGTGTCACAACTCTATTCTGGGCGACAGGTGTCAACGCGCCACAAGCTGTTGCTGCCTGCGATCTGGTGCCGGAGGCATTGCACGTCCTGTCTCTGTTCAAGGATGGATCGGAATTGCCGCAATGCTACAAGGATGGGCTGGAGATCACGGGAAAGACGGAAGACGATTTAAGCGCGATCCGATCTCTGAAATGGGACTTCCACGTCATGGATTGCCTAAAACCATGGGCTCTGCCAGAGGGAAGGTCAGGTTTCGACCTGATTACGGCCATTGGCTGTTTCGGCCTGGCAGCGGACTCCCACAGATATGAAGAAGCCTTCTTGGCCGCAGCAGCAAGGCTTGAGCCAGGCGGCAGGTTGGTCGGTGCCGACTGGATCCGCAGCGCAGCCTTCATCGAGAAGGAAGAGCATGACAACCGCTATCTCGGATGCGAGCTGTCCGAGAGGTGCGCCCAACGAGCGGGCCTTGCCAAGCTCTCGTGCCAGACTGTCGGCATCGCGAGCGATCCGTATTACGATGCCTTGATCGTGTGGGCTTTTTCTCGCGATGCGTGAAGAAACAATGCAGCCTCTGCCACAAAAGGACCGCCGGCTTTGCAATCTCTCGCCAGTTGACTCACTTCAACTGGATCAGATCGAGCGTGGTACCGACCGGATTCTTGAGGAAGTCGGCCTCCGGTTTGAAGGTGATCCTGAAACGCTGGACATGTGGCGGTCACAGGGCATGTCGGTCAAAGAGGATCGCGTTTTCCTCGACGGTGCCTGGCTGCGTTCCGTGATCCGTGCCTCGGCGCCGAAATCCTTCAGGCTTCGCGCCAGAAACCCGGTTCATGACACGATCATCGGCGAGCATGCTCCGCAAGTCTTCGCGCCGATCTACGGGGCACCGAACCTTCAGTATGCCGATGGCCGGCGCAGCATGGGCGCGCTGCGCGACTACAGGGAGCTGGTTGCTCTTGCGCACCAATCTCCTGCCTTGTCGAACACCGGGCACATGATCTGCGTGTTGAACGAGCTGCCCGAACCGGAGAGGCCGATACAAATGGCCCTCGCGCACCTGGAGTGCTCTGACAAGCCCTTCATGGGCAGCGTTGCATCGTCCGAGGCGGCTGAAGCGGTTATCGACATGGCGAGCCTGGCGATCGATCGGGGGAGTAGCGAGGGCGAATGCGATCTATTGCACTTGATCAATGCAACGCCGCCCCTAACATACAAGGCGAACCCGCTGAAATGCCTCAGAGCTATCGCCAAGCGCCGTCAGGGGCTGATGGTGACATCCTACATGATGATGGGGGCGACAGCGCCGACAACGGTTGCAGGGGCCCTGATCCAGGGCTACGCGGAGACGCTTGCAGGACTGGCTTTGTCGCAGCTCTGGCACCCGGGAACCCCGGTCGTTTTCGGTCTCTTCGCTATCCCATTCTCCATGCGGACCATGGTGCCCGTCTTCGGCGATCCGGTGTCGGATCTCGTGCAGATCTATTCGGTACAACTGGCAAGACGGCTCGGCATCCCCGCGCGTGGCGACGGTGGAGTGACATCAGCGAACATCGACGACGCGCAAGCCGGCTACGAGGGTGGCCGCGCAACATCGATAGCAATAGCTGCCGGCGCTGACTTCATCCTCCATGCTGCCGGATGGCTTGAACAGGGCCGATGCGTATCGTTTGGCAAGTTCGAGCGTGACGAGAGGGCTCTCCGCGAGATGTGCGGACGGGGGACCGAACCCGTCGCACCGCCCAAACCTCTGGATGTCGACGTGGCGGCCGCCCTGCGCCGGAGAGTTGCGGTATGAGAGGGCGGATCGAGGGGCAGCTCACCCATCATGGATCAGCTCTATCTCGGCACCGATACCGGCGGGAGATATACGGATGCCGTTCTCTGGTGCGAAGACCATGGCCTTGTGGCAAAGGCGAAAGCTCTGACGACGAGATACGACCTTTCGGTCGGTATTTCCGAAGCGGCTGGGCGGACCAGCCGACCACGCGTCGCGAGAACAGATCGATCACGACCGAAAGATACAACCAGCTCTCCTGGGTCTTGATGTAGGTGATGTCGGTCACCCAGCCCCTGTCGGGCGCATCGACCTCAAACTGCCGGTCCAGGGTGTTGTTCACGAGGACGGCGGGCTTACCGCCATAGCGGCCGGGACGGCGCTTGTAGCCAACCTGCGCGGCTATCCCGGCCATTGATGCCAGCCGTGCCACCCGGTTCTCCGAAACGTGCTCGCCTTGGTCACGCAGATCGTCGGCGAGCTTGCGGTAGCCGTAGGGGGCAAAGCGTCTACAAATCTAGGGGCACCTCAAAGTTCCGGGTGGCGCCCGGGTGCGACGGGGCGTAGGACGCCGACATGACCGAGACGAATGCAAGCCGACAGCCCATGGCTCAGAACGAGGATTCGCTGCGCGGCTTCTTGTTCGCGCTGGCCGCCTATGTGCTCTGGGGCTTCCTGCCCCTGTACATGAAGGCGATGGCCCATATCCCGACGCTGGAGGTTCTGGCGCATCGGGTGATCTGGTCGGTGCCGGTGGCGCTCCTGATCCTTCTCTGGCTTGGCCGGACGGCGGATCTGACGGCGGCGCTAAAGACCCCGAGGATGCTTGGCATGGCGGCGGTAACGGCGGGGTTCATTTCGATCAACTGGGGCATCTATGTCTGGGCGGTCCAAAGCGGGCATGCGCTGGACGCCGCCCTTGGCTATTACATCAACCCCTTGTTCAGCGTCTTCCTGGGTGCCGTCCTTCTGGGCGAGCGGCTGGACGGGATGCAGAAACTCGCGATCCTTCTGGCCACACTGGCAGTCGGCGTCCTGACCTGGGAAGCCGGGCGGCTGCCTCTGGTGGCGCTCAGCCTGACGCTGACCTGGGGGATCTATGCCTATTTCAAGAAATCGCTGCCGATCGGCCCCAACCAGGGTTTCGCGCTTGAGGTGATCCTGCTTCTGCCCTTGGCGCTTGGCTATTTGGCCTGGCGGGCGGCGACCGGCGCGCCGGTGGCTTTCGGCGGCGCCTGGACCGATACGGCGCTTCTGGCGGGCTGCGGGCTCGTCACCGCCGTGCCGCTGATGGTCTATGCCAACGGCGCGAAACTCTTGAGGCTCTCGACCATCGGCATCATGCAATATATCGCGCCGACGATGATCTTCCTGACCGCCGTCTTCCTCTTCGGCGAGCCGTTCGGGCGGGGCAAGGCCATCGCTTTCCCGATGATCTGGGCGGCCTTGGCGATCTATTCGATGGCACTGATCCGGCAGGCGGGCGTCAGGCGGGCACGGTCGGGCGGCTGACCTGGCCGCCGCCAACCGCCATGCGGGCGCCGGTGGTTTCCGGGCAGGAGGTCGGCAGGCCGTTCAGAACCCGGACCGCGAGATAGGCGAAGGCCTGCGCTTCCAGCATGTCGCCATTGAGACCCGCCGCCTCGACCGGCTTGACCGGACAGGGAAGCCGGTCGGCCAGCATCTTCATCAGTGTTCTGTTATGCCGCCCGCCGCCTGAGACGAGGACCGCCTCGGGCGGGCTTGGAAATTGGGAGAAGCCTGCCGCCACGGCGGCGGCGGCGCAGGCCGTGAGGGTGGCGACGGCGTTCGGGATGGTGCGGGTGCGAACCGATTTCAGGAGCGTGTGAAAATCGTTCCGGTCGAGCGATTTCGGCGGGACTTTCAGGAAATAGGGATGGGTTAGGAAGGTGCGGACGATGCGGGCATCGACCCTGCCCTTCGCCGCAAGCGCGCCCGCCTCGTCGCGTTCCTTTCCGAGCCGCAGGCGCATGTAGTCGTTGATCGGCGCATTGGCGGGGCCGGTGTCGAAGGCGACGCAGGCGCCCGGCTTGTCGGGGTCGGGGATGGACGGATCAACCCAGGTCACGTTGCCGACGCCGCCGAGGTTGAGAAAGACCACAGGCCTTTCAGCGCCGGTGAGGCGGGCGAGCGCATGGTGGAAGAAGGGCGCAAGCGGCGCGCCCTGCCCGCCCAGGCCCACGTCGGCCGAGCGGAAATCCCAGACGACCGGCAAGCCCAAAGCCTCGGCCAGCAGCGCGCCTTCGCCTGCCTGATGGGTGCCGCGCCGGGCCGGGTCATGGGCGAGCGTCTGGCCGTGGAATCCCACGAGATCGGCACCGGTGAAACGTGCGAGAAGCTCCGCATGCGCGGTTTCAACCACTTCCGCCGCCTCGGCCACCCCCGGCTCGCCCGGCCAGCGGCCGAGGGCGGCGCGCAGGGTCGCGCGTTCGGCGTCGGTATAGGGACGGTAGGCGGTCGTGCCGAACTCGAATATCTCGTGCCCGTCGGTCCGGATCATGGCCGCATCGACCCCGTCGAGCGAGGTCCCGGACATGGTGCCCAAGGCCCAGAGTGCCTGCCCCTTCATCATCCCTTTCCTCGCGCCCAAGGCGCCGATATACCGCCACTGTCAACAGAATGGACGATAGGACGATGACCTACCACCCGAAATCGGATTTCATGCGCGTGATGATCGAGCGCGGCTTCCTGGCCGATTGCACCGATTATCAGGGGCTGGACGAGGCTTTGGTGAAGGGGGTCGTGCCGGCCTATATCGGCTTTGACGCGACGGCGAAGTCGCTGCATGTCGGATCGCTCATCCAGATCATGATGCTGCGGTGGTTGCAGAAGACCGGGCACAAGCCGCTGGTCCTGATGGGCGGCGGCACGACGAAGGTGGGCGATCCGTCCTTCCGTGCGGAGGAGCGGCCCCTGCTGACGCCCGCGCAGATCGACGACAATATCGCCGGGATCAAGCGGGTGTTTTCGGCCTATGTCACCTTCGGCGACAAGCCCGGCGACGCCTTGATGCTGAACAATGCCGAATGGCTGGACAGTCTGAACTACCTAGATTTCCTACGCGATATCGGGCGGCATTTCTCGGTCAACCGGATGCTGTCGTTCGAAAGCGTGAAATCGCGGCTGGATCGCGAACAATCGCTCTCGTTCCTCGAATTCAACTACATGATCCTGCAGGCCTATGACTTTCTGGAGCTGAACCGGCGCTATGGCTGCCTGTTGCAGATGGGCGGGTCCGACCAGTGGGGCAATATCGTCAACGGGATCGACCTGACGCGGCGGGTGCTCGACCGGGAAATCTATGGCCTGACCTCGCATCTTCTGACCACCTCGGACGGCAAGAAGATGGGCAAGTCACAGTCGGGCGCGGTCTGGCTGAACGCCGACATGTTCAGCCCCTACGCGTTCTGGCAGTACTGGCGGAACACGACCGATGCGGACGTGGGCCGTTTCCTGAAGCTGTACACCGAGCTGCCCGTCGAGGAGTGCGACCGGCTGGGAGCGCTTGGCGGGTCGGAGATCAATGCGGCGAAGATCGTGCTGGCCAATGAGGTGACGACGCTTGCCCATGGGCCGGAAGCGGCGGCGGCGGCGGAAGCGACCGCGCGCGAGGTGTTCGAGAAGGGCGGCGTGGGCGATGACCTGCCGACCTTGCGTGTCAGTGCCGAGGAGGCGGCGGAAGGTCTGGGCATCGTCCAGCTGTTCGTACGGACCGGCCTTGCCGCCTCGGGCAAGGATGCCAAACGCCTGATCCAGGAAGGCGGCGCGCGGCTGAACGACGAGCCGGTGACGGATGCGGGGCTCAGGCTCGGCGCGAGCCATCTGGCCGGGCCCCTGAAGCTGACGGCGGGCAAGAAACGCCATGCTTTGGTGGTGATGGACTGAGATGATGAGACGGATTTTCGCGATTCTGCTTGCGCTGACCGTGCCTGTCCCGTGTCTCGCGGATTTCCCGCTGTCACCGGAAACGCAACTTGCTATCAGCCGCGCGCCCTTCAACTCGAACGAAGTCTACACGGGCGGGAGTTTCATTTTCGTCATCGACGAGGACGTGAAGTTCAAGGGCAAGGTACGCTACAAGCACGGTATGGCCTTTGATGCCGAAGGGAACCCGCTGAGCGACGACAGTGCGGTGCAGGCTGCGCTTCGCAACATTCAGGCGCGATCAGGCTGCAAGCTGGCGGAAAGCACTTACATTCCCGCAAAATCGCTTGCTTTCGTCCTGGAATGCCGTCCCGGCGGCTGATCGCCGACGTCACCGCCCGAGCATCCATTCCCCCTGCGGGTGGAAGGCGTGAAAGGCAAAGGCGAAGGGCAGGTCGTGGACGAGGTCGCGCCCGGTCGCGGGATCGGTGACCCGCACGCTGCCCACGTCGCGGCCCTTGCCGATTGCCTTCTCGTCAAGCGCCGAGGCCTGGCCGCCGGTCCAGGACAAGGTCACGCCGGCCTCGGTCAGGGTCCCGGCGGCCACCACCCGTTCCATCGGCCAGGCGCGATTGCCCACCCGCACCACGCGGGCAAGGGGCGCGATACCGTGCGGCGGGTCGTCGCCGGTATAAAGGAAGGGCCGCGCTGCGCTGTCATAGCCCACGTAAGGGTTGCTGCCATAGGCACGCGGCCAGTCGGGTTCATCCATCACCAGCCCGTCGGGATGGGCGCGGCGAAAATCGCCCCAGCTTTCCATGCGGGCGGGCAGTTGCGTGAGGCGCTTGCCCGCCATCTGCCCGGCGATCCCCTCGCCCAGCGCCTGTTGCCACCAGCTTTCGGTCTCGCGGTCGTACATGATCATGTCGGAATGCCGCAAAAGGCCCGAGACGCCAAAACTGTAGGTCCGCCCACCAAGGCGGCGGTCGAAGATCATGCCGGTATTGCAGAGCGGACAGAAGGTGACGGCGACGGGCATATCGCCCACCCGGTCATTCACGATTTCATGCCAGATCAGATAGCGGATGGGCCAGGCCCGCGGCGCATCGCCGGGATGCGTGAGGGTCATCACCGGCTCCGCCTCGGTCAGGCGCGTCTCGTCTGCAACCGCGATCATCTGCGGTGCGTCGATCGCCGGAATGCCGTCCTTGGGCGGACCGCCGGAGAGGACCTCGTCAAGATCGATGGTCGTCCGGCTGAAATCGGTCGCGGGCCAGAGCGCGCGCCAGCGTGCTTCGTCACCTGCGGCGGGCGGTGCCGTCAGGATTGGCGCGAGCGCCAAACAGAGGACAAATGAGAAGCGGATCATCGGCGGCCTTCCTCCGTCAGTCAGACTGCCGGAAGAGGTGCCCGGAGGCCAACCAAAAGGCCGCCGATCACCGGATTATGAACGGGCCTACTCGGTGACCGAGACCCGCGCCATCACGTCGGGCGCGTCGGTGACCGCGCCGCCGAGGTTGACCTCGCCGCGCTTGATCTTGTCGACGACCTCCATCCCCGAGATCACATGGCCGATCACGGTATAGTCGCCGTTCAGATGCGGGGCCGGGCCGAACATGATGAAGAACTGGGAGTTGGCGCTGTCGGGCGAATTCGTCCGCGCCATGCCGACGATGCCGCGTTCGAACGGCACCTTCGAGAATTCCGCCGGCAGATCGGGCAACTCGGAATTGCCCATGCCCGCCTGCGAAATGTCGCCGCCGGAACGGCCATATTGCACATCGCCGGTCTGGGCCATGAAGCCGTCGATCACCCGGTGGAAGACGACGCCGTTGTAAAACCCGCCCTTCGCGAGTTCGACCACCTGGGCGACGTTGCGGGGCGCAAGCTCGGGCTGGAGGTCGATCACGACCGTGCCGTTCGCCTGCCCCGCCACCTCGATCACCAGGTTCGGCCCTGGTCCGTCGACATCGCTGACCGAGCTTTGCGAGAGTTGCCCGAAGAGCCACCAGGCGGCGACGATGGAGGCGAGCGCCGCCGCCCCGCCGGTCAGGAAGATACGGTCAGACATCCGCCGCCACCTTGACCGAGACCATGCGGTCGGGGTTCGCGGGCGGCTCGCCGCGCGTGATCTTGTCGACATGTTCCATGCCCGAGATCACCCGGCCATAGACAGTATACTGGCCATTCAAGAAGTGATTGTCCTTGAAGTTGATGAAGAACTGGCTGTTGGCCGAGTTGGGGTTCATCGAGCGCGCGGCGCCGAGCGTGCCGCGATCATGGGGAAGCTTGGAAAATTCCGCCGGAAGGTCGGGCAGGTCCGAGCCGCCGGTTCCGGCGCGGCCGGGGTTCCAGCCCGCCTCCATATTGGCATGCTGCACGTCGCCGGTCTGGGCCATGAACCCGTCGATCACCCGGTGGAAGGCCACATTGTCATACTTGCCCGCGCGGGCGAGGTCTTTCATCCGTTCGGCATGCTTCGGCGCCACATCCTTCAGCAGCTCGATGACGACGGGGCCGTCCTTCAGCGTGATGATGATCGTGTTCTCGGGATCCTTGATGTCGGCCATGATCGCCTCCTTAATTCGTTCGCGCGGGAACCTAGGGCTTGACGGCGGGCAAGAAAAGCGAAAAGCGGCCAGAAAGGCATGGTTGGGCAGAGATCGGTTGATCGAGGCTGCCGCGGCCTGCGAGACTGGCCGCGAGAGCGCGGTGGGAAAGGACGGATCATGGGGTTCAAGACGATCGACGACATGGATGTCGCGGGCAAGGTCGCGCTGGTGCGGGTCGATATCAACGTGCCGGTGGAAGCGGGCGTCGTGACGGACGCGACCCGGATCGAGAAGATCGTGCCCACGGTGAAGGACCTGATCGCGAAAGGCGCGAGCGTGGTGCTGCTTGCCCATTTCGGCCGCCCCAAGGGCAAGGTCGTGCCGGAGATGAGCCTGCGCGTGACGCTGCCAGCCCTTGAAACGGCGCTAGGGCTGCCGGTGGCCTTTGCCGAGGATTGCGTCGGCGGACCGGCGAAGAAGGCCGTGGCGGCCCTGCCGCCGGACGGCGTGCTGCTTCTGGAAAACACCCGTTTCCATGAGGGCGAGGAAAAGAACGACCCCGCGCTTGCCGCCGGGATGGCAGCCCTTGGCCAGGTCTATGTGAACGATGCCTTTTCGGCCGCGCACCGGGCCCATGCCTCGACCGAAGGGATCGCGAAACTGCTGCCCGCTTGTGCGGGGCGGCTGATGGAGGCCGAGCTGAAGGCGCTGAACGCGGCGCTTGGCGAACCGCAGCGGCCGGTGGCGGCGGTGGTGGGGGGCGCGAAGGTCTCCACCAAGCTCGACCTCTTGGGCAACCTGATCGAGAAGGTCGACCATCTGGTGATCGGCGGCGGCATGGCAAACACCTTCCTCGTCGCCAGGGGCGTTGAGGTCGGCATCTCGCTGGCCGAGCGCGAGATGGCCGAGACGGCGAGCGCGATCCTGGCCAAGGCGGAAGAAACCGGCTGTGCCATCCACCTGCCGGTCGATGTCGTGGTGGCGCGCGAATTCAAGGCGGGCGCGGAGCATGAGGTGGTGCCGGTCTCGCACTGCCCGCCGGATGCGATGATCCTCGATGCCGGACCCTCGACGGTCGCGGTCCTGGACACGGTCTTCCAGTCCTGCCGGACGCTCATCTGGAACGGACCTTTGGGCGCGTTCGAACTGCAGCCCTTCGATGCGGCGACCAATGCGGCGGCGGCGAAGGTGGCGGAGCTGACGCGGGCGGGCAAGCTTGTCTCGGTCGCGGGTGGCGGCGATACGGTCGCGGCCCTGAACAAGGCGGGCGCGGCCGATGATTTCACCTTCATCTCGACGGCGGGCGGCGCCTTCCTCGAATGGATGGAGGGCAAGGACCTGCCGGGTGTCGCCGCATTGATGGACTGAGGTCCGGGCGGGCGGCGTGACGGCAGGGAAAGCTTGCAAGACTGCGCGAATGTCCTACCTTCGAGGGGCGCGCGGACAGAGGAGGTCTTGATGGCGGCTGGCAGTGGCCTGAAGGGCTGGACGCTCATCACCGGAGCCTCCGAGGGGCTGGGGCGCGAGTTCGCGATCATCGCCGCCGCCGAGGGGCGCGACCTGATCCTTGCCGCCCGGCAGGAAGCGAAGATGGAGGCCCTGGCCGAGGAGCTGCGCGCCAAGCACAAGATCGCCATCGAGGTCATCCCGACCGACCTGGCAGACCCGGACGCGGTCGAGCTTCTGTGGCGCAAGGCCTCGTCGCGGCGGCGGATCGACGTTCTGGTGAACAATGCGGGGCTTGGCTACAACGGGCCCTTCGGCGGCGAGGATTTCATCCGCGAGGAAATCTCGATCCTCGTCAATGCGCTAGCGCCCACGATCCTGATGAAACATGCGATCCCGCACATGCAGGCAGCGGGTGGCGGGCGGATCCTGAATGTCGCCTCGACGGCGGCCTTCATGCCGGGACCGAACATGGCGGTCTATCATGCGACCAAGGCCTATCTTCTGTCGCTGAGCGAGGCAGTGGCGGAGGAATTGCGCGGCGGGACGGTGAAGATTTCCGTCCTCTGCCCCGGGCCGACGGCGACCAACTTCCAGAAGGACGCGAAGATGGAGGAGGTGACGCTGTTCAAGCGCGCGCCGGTCCAGTCGGCGCGAGCGGTGGCGAAAGCGGGCTGGCGGGCGATGAAGCGCGGCAAGAGGGTGAAGGTGACGGGACTGTCGAACAAGGTCTTCGCGTTCGCGCCGCGCCTCGCGCCCCGCTGGCTGACGACGCGGATCGCCGCGAAATTCCTGAAATAGCGGCTGCGAAAGCGTTTCCGGGTCGAGCTGTGCAGGCGGAATGCGGCCGAATTGGCGCCGCCCGGGAACCGGGTCGCGCCTGTTAGCGCCACCAGATTTGCAAGCCCGCCTGCCCTGTCCTAAGAGCGGTGGAAAGGGTGGCGCTTCCTGCCGCCCGCAGTGACGGAGAGACAGATGGCACGTCAGAGCCAGGCCGAACAGATGCGCAAGGGCAAGGGCTTCATCGCCGCACTCGACCAGAGCGGCGGGTCGACACCCAAGGCGCTGAAGCTTTATGGCGTGCCGGAAAGCGCCTATGCGGGCGACGCAGAGATGTTCGCGTTGATCCATCAGATGCGTGCACGGATCGCCCAGTCGCGGGCCTTCGACGGCAGCCGCGTGATCGGGGCGATCCTGTTTGAGCGGACCATGGATGGCGAGATCGGCGGCAAGCCCGCCGCCGATTATCTGTGGGACGAAAAGCAGGTCGTCCCCTTCCTGAAGGTCGACAA
This sequence comes from Frigidibacter sp. SD6-1, assembly GCF_030143255.1. GTDB lineage: Bacteria > Pseudomonadota > Alphaproteobacteria > Rhodobacterales > Rhodobacteraceae > TMP-24. The sequence goes on along the minus strand of NZ_JARJNR010000004.1, from coordinate 57,743 downwards.
GGGGCTGGAGGAAGAGGCGGACGGCGTGAAGCTGATGAAGCCGATCGGCGGGCTGGATGCGCTGTTGAAGCGGGCGGTCGAGAAGCGGATCTTCGGCACCAAGATGCGCTCGGTCATCGATGCGGCGAACGCCAGGGGGATTGCGGCGAACGTCGCCCAGCAGTTCGAGGTGGCAGCGCAGATCCTTGACGCGGGCCTGATGCCGATCATCGAGCCGGAAGTCACGATCTCGATCCCCGACAAGGCCGAGGCGGAAGAGATGCTGAAGGCGGAGATCCTGCGCCAGCTCGACGCGCTGCCTGCGGGCCGCGAAGTGATGCTGAAGCTGACGCTGCCCACGGTCGAGGGCCACTATCGGGCGCTGATCGACCATCCGAAGGTGATGCGGGTGGTGGCGCTTTCGGGGGGCTACAGCCGCGACGAGGCCAACCGCATTCTCGCCCGGAACCCCGGCATGATCGCGAGTTTCTCGCGGGCGCTGACCGAAGGCCTGTCCGCCCAGCAGGATGATGCAGCCTTCGACCGGGCGCTGGATGCGGCGGTGCAGGGCATTTACGAGGCCTCGATCACCTGAGCAAAGGGCTGAATTCTCGGCGAGAATCCCCCATGGGGGATTCCCTTCGCGAATCGGATGTGCCATGATTCGTCCATGACCGCCCGTGAGAGGCGGCATGGAGTGCATGGGCAGATGCTGGCGACATTGAAACCTGCGGTGGGCATGGCCACCATGGCCGGGCTATTCCTGGCGACGGCGGCCTATTTCACTTTCGCTGCCGTACAGGGCGATTACGGCGTGGTGAAGCGTGTCGAGATCAGCGCCGAAAAGCAGGAACTGATGGCCGAGCGCGACCGGCTGAAGGCCGAGGCGGCACGGATGGAAAACCTGACGCGGCGCCTCTCGGACGATTACCTCGACCTCGACCTTCTGGACGAACGGGCCCGCAACGTGCTGGGCTATGTCCGCTCCGACGAACTGGTCATCCAGTAAAGGGCAGCCGCATCCTTTGGGCGAACCGAAATCTTTCAAAGATTTCGGACCGGATTTCGCATCGAAATCCGGTACCCGCCCTTCCGTCGGGGAAGTTTTCGCTCGCATTGCGGGTGTAATTGCGCTATAGATAGTTTAACGTTGAACTATCTTACCGCCAGCGGGAGGTCGCCAGGATGGCAGCGCGTAAAAGTTCCGAAAAATCAAATGTCTCCAAGGATGAGTTGCTCAAATATTACCGCGAGATGCTGCTGATCCGGCGATTCGAGGAAAAGGCGGGTCAGCTATACGGCATGGGTCTGATCGGCGGCTTCTGCCATCTCTACATCGGGCAGGAAGCGGTGGTGGTGGGGCTTGAGGCCTGCACCAAGGACGGCGACAAGCGCCTGACCTCCTACCGCGACCATGGCCACATGCTGGCCTGCGGGATGGAAGCGCGCGGCGTGATGGCGGAGCTGACCGGGCGCGTGGGCGGCTATTCCAAGGGCAAGGGCGGCTCGATGCACATGTTCAGCCGCGAGAAGCATTTCTACGGCGGCCACGGCATCGTCGGCGCGCAGGTGCCGCTGGGTGCGGGCCTTGCCATGTCGGACTGGTACAAGGGCAATGACAATGTGACCTTCGTCTATTTCGGCGACGGGGCGGCGAACCAGGGCCAGGTCTACGAGACCTACAATATGGCGGAACTCTGGGGCCTGCCGGTGGTCTTCGTGATCGAGAACAACCAATATGCGATGGGCACCTCGATGAAGCGCGCCACGAAGTCGACGACGCTTTTCGGGCGCGGCACCGCTTATGGCATCCCGGGCGAGCAGGTCGACGGGATGGATGTGCTCGCCGTGAAGGCCGCGGGCGAGAAGGCGGTGGCGCACTGCCGTGCGGGCAAGGGCCCCTATATCCTCGAGATGATGACCTACCGCTACCGTGGCCATTCCATGTCGGACCCGGCGAAATACCGGACCCGCGAGGAGGTGGAGAAGATCAAGCAGGAGAAGGACGCGATCGATCATGTGCGCGACCTTCTGGTCGGCGCGGGTCATGCCTCCGAAGAGGATCTGAAGACGATCGACAAGGAAATCAAGGCGATCGTCAACGACAGCGCCGATTTCGCCAAGGAAAGCCCCGAGCCGCAATTGAGCGAGCTCTGGACCGATATCTACGCCTGAGGATACTTCCGATGTTCGACGCGATCGCGAGTTCCTTCGACGGCATGAACCTGATCGAGCTTCTGGTGATGCTCGCCTTCGGAGTATTGGTCGGCAGCCTGCTGGCGTCCTGGCTGATGGCCGTGGTCAGCCGGACGCTGCTGCGATTCCCTGCGACATGGGCTTCGTGCTTTTCGGCCTATTGGTGGTCCGTCCTGTTCGGCACGATCGCGGGTCTCATCCTGGGGTTCGGCATCGCAACTGGGAAAGTGGCGGTATCGGCCACCGCTCAATCAGGAGGCGGATGGCAGAGCTGGGTGACGTTTGCCACGACAAGCCTCGTCTGCATACTGGTCTATTCCCACTATGTCAGAGACCTTGATGGCCGACGGCTGGGGCTTTTGCGCTCCATCGGGCTGAATGTCATCTACTATCCGATCATCGTCGGGCTGGCGGCATTCGCGGTCTGGGCATTCGCCGGATTCGACCGGCCGGAACGGCTTGCGACCTCATGGTGCGGCTTCTGGCCGTCGATCTGCGACTGGACGCGATTTTGATCATTGCGTCGGCCGAGTCGTCGGCCCGCGCGAAAGTGAACCAGCCGCGCGGGGCGCGCGCGCGCATGAGGGAGAGAATGGCAAGATGGCAACCGAAATTCTGATGCCGGCCCTGTCGCCCACGATGGAAGAGGGCACGCTGGCGAAATGGCTGGTCAAGGAAGGCGATGCGGTCAAGTCCGGCCAGATCATCGCCGAGATCGAGACCGACAAGGCGACGATGGAATTCGAGGCGGTCGATGAAGGGACCGTGGGCAAGATCCTGGTGGCCGAGGGAACGCAGGGCGTGAAGGTCAATACGCCGATCGCGGTTCTGGTCGAGGAAGGCGAAGCGGTTCCGGCAAGCGGCCCGTCGGGCGCCTCATCGGGCGCGGCCGCGCCCTCTTCGGCGAAGAGCGACGCCCCGCAGAGCGATGAGCCGCCCGCCGCGCCTGCGGTCGTGGCCGCACCGGTTGCCGTCGTCTCCAACGCCTCGCCGGACTGGGCCGAAGGCACGGCGATGAAGACGATGACGGTGCGCGAGGCGCTCCGCGAGGCGATGGCCGAGGAGATGCGCGCCAACGGCAATGTCTTCCTCATGGGCGAGGAGGTCGGCGAATATCAGGGCGCCTACAAGATTTCCCAGGGGCTCTTGGACGAGTTCGGGCCGAAGCGGGTGATCGACACGCCGATCACCGAGATCGGGTTCGCGGGCATCGGCGTCGGCGCGGCCTGGGGCGGGCTGAGCCCGATCGTCGAATTCATGACCTTCAACTTCGCCATGCAGGCGATCGACCATATCATCAACTCGGCCGCCAAGACCAATTACATGTCGGGCGGCCAGCTGCCCTGCCCCATCGTCTTCCGTGGCCCGAACGGCGCGGCAGCGCGGGTGGCAGCACAGCACAGCCAGGATTATGCCGCCTGGTATGCGGCGATCCCGGGCCTCAGGGTGGTGATGCCCTATTCGGCGGCCGATGCGAAGGGTCTTCTGAAAAGCGCGATCCGCGATCCCAATCCGGTCGTGTTCCTGGAAAACGAGATCCTGTACGGCCGGTCGTTCGAAGTGCCGGACCTGCCCGATTTCACCATTCCCTTCGGCAAGGCGCGCATCTGGCGCGAAGGTTCGGATGTCACCATCGTGTCGTTCGGCATCGGCATGGCCCATGCGCTGGAGGCGGCGGATCAGCTGGCGAAGGACGGGATCAGCGCCGAGGTCATCGACCTTCGGACGCTCAGGCCCATCGATTATGACACGGTGCTCGCCTCGGTGATGAAGACCAACCGCTGCGTCACCGTCGAGGAAGGCTTCCCGGTCGGCTCCATCGGCAACCATCTGTCGGCGGTGATCATGGAGCGGGCGTTCGACTATCTCGACGCTCCGGTCGTGAACTGCACCGGTAAGGATGTGCCGATGCCCTATGCGGCGAACCTTGAGAAGCTGGCGCTGATCACGCCCGCCGAGATTGTGACCGCCGTCAAATCCGTCTGCTACCGGTGAGGTGACCCATGGCAACCGAAATTCTCATGCCCGCGCTTTCGCCCACGATGGAAGAGGGCACTCTGGCCAAATGGCTGAAGAAGGAAGGCGACACGGTCAAGTCGGGCGATATCATCGCCGAGATCGAGACCGACAAGGCGACGATGGAATTCGAGGCGGTCGATGAAGGGACGCTTGGCAGGATCCTGATCGCCGAAGGCACGCAGGGCGTGAAGGTCAACACGCCGATTGCGGTGCTGGTCGAAGAGGGCGAGGCGGTTCCGGCCGCTTCTGCCCCGGCGGCTCAGCCCGTTGCGCCTGCGCCGGCCGCTGCACCTGCGGCTGCTTCCGAACCGGCTGCGGTCGCTGCGGCACCCGCGCCTGCAGCTCCGGTCAAGGCCGGTGCGCGCGTGATCGCCTCGCCGCTCGCACGGCGGCTGGCGAAGGAAAAGGGCGTCGATCTGGCCGCCATAGCGGGCAGCGGCCCGCATGGGCGGATCATCAAGGCCGATGTCGAGAAGGCGGTGCCGGGCTCCAGACCCACAGCTGCTCCCGCCGCAGCCCCGGCGCCAGCCGCCGCTGCACCTGCGACGATGCCGTCTGGTCCCGCGACGGCGACGGTTCTCAAGATGTACGAGGGTCGCGCCTTTACTGAGGTCACGCTCGACGGCATGCGCCGTACGATCGCGGCACGGCTGACCGAAGCCAAGCAGACGATCCCGCATTTCTACCTGCGGCGAGACGTGCAGCTTGACGCACTGATGGCCTTCCGCGAACAGCTCAACAAGGGGCTGGAAGCTCGGGGCGTGAAACTGTCGGTCAATGACTTCGTCATCAAGGCCTGCGCCGCAGCACTTCAAGCCGTGCCGGACGCGAACGCCGTCTGGGCGGGCGACCGTATCCTGAAGCTCAAGCCCTCGGATGTCGCTGTCGCGGTGGCCGTGGAGGGCGGGCTTTTCACACCGGTCCTGAAGGACGCCGAGGCGAAGAGCCTGTCAGCTCTGTCCGCCGAGATGAAGGACCTTGCCACCCGTGCCAAGACCAAGAAGCTCGCACCTCATGAATATCAGGGCGGGAGTTTCGCGATCTCGAACCTCGGGATGTTCGGCATCGACAATTTCGATGCGGTGATCAATCCGCCCCACGGCGCGATCCTTGCGGTCGGCGCGGGCGTAAAGAAACCGGTGGTGAAGGCCGACGGGACGATCGGCGTGGCAACCGTCATGTCGATGACCCTGTCTGTCGATCACCGCGTGATCGACGGCGCGCTCGGGGCGGAGCTTCTGAAGCAGATCGTGACCAATCTGGAAAACCCGATCGCGATGCTCGCGTGATCAGGGAAAACAAAAGGCCGGAGCGCGAAGACGCCCCGGCCTTCCTGTTTCTCAAGGACTGAAGCTCAGCCTTCGTCGTCGAAATTCTGATCCATGGTCAGCGAGGGCTGCGAACAGCCCGCCTCCCCCACGATCCGCGCCGGAACGCCGGCGACGGTCTTGCAGGGCGGAACATCGTGCAACACCACCGACCCGGCGGCCACGCGGCAGCAATCGCCCACGCGTATATTGCCGAGGATCTTCGCGCCCGCGCCGATCAGCACACCATTGCCGATCTTCGGATGGCGGTCGCCGTCCTCCTTGCCGGTGCCTCCCAGCGTCACTGAATGGAGCATCGAGACATTGTCGCCCACGACCGCCGTCTCGCCGATGACGATGGAATGGGCATGGTCGATCATGATCCCCTTGCCGACACGGGCATTGGGATGGATATCGACGCCGAAGACCTCGCTCACCCGCATCTGGACGAAAAGCGCCAGGTCGCGGCGCCCCGTGGTCCAGAGCCAATGACCGATCCTGTAGGCCTGGATCGCCTGATACCCCTTGAAGAATAGAATGGGTTGCAGGAAGCGGTGGCAGGCGGGATCGCGGTCATAGACGGCGACGCAATCGGCGCGCGCAGCCTGGCCGAGCTCGGGCGCCGAGGCGTAGGCTGTGTCGGCGATCTCGCGCAGGAGCTGCTCGCTCATCTCGCCCGAGGCAAGTTTCAGCGAGAACCGGTAACCCAGAGCCCGTTCCAATGTCGGGTGGTGTAGAATGCCGGTATGGAAGAACCCACCCAGCAACGGCTCGTCCCGCACGGCGGCGCGGGCCTCTTCGCAGACATGGGTCCAGACCGGATCGACCTGCGCGACTCTTGCTGCAACTTCAGCCATCTGCTTCTCCCTCAGTTCTGCGCGTCAGGGTAGCAGATATGGCGCCGGGAGAAAACGGCAAGCGGACGTCAGGCCGTTTCACATTTTGGCGGGTTCGCCATTCCAGAATGCCATGTCGAACCGCCAGCGTCGCCGCGAAATACAAAGCGCTGTCCCCGTCTGGCTGAGCGCTCATGTTTCCGCCGACAAGTGCTGAAGCCAATCCGCCGCTTCCCCATCGCGGCTGAAGACGGCCCAGTCTTTTTCGGTACAGATCTGCGGCTTGCACATGCTGCAAATGGCTCTGAACTAGCCTCTGCCAACCGACCGGCGACGTTGTTGCAAGGGCGAGAGCGAGCAGTTCCACATCGGTCGGCGTCACTGACCGCATTCTCAGAGATCAGGCAGACCGATCTCGAGATAATGGACCGCGATCCGGACGCTTCCCCCCGCGAAGTTCCCGCCCGTCGCATCGAGCTGCATCGGCGTCGCGGAATAGAATGCCGTCGGCTGACTAAGAACGCCGCGCGCGAAGGCGTTGGCGGCGGTTCCAAGGCCCGACCCATAACGACCGACGGCGCCGGGATTGCCGAGCTGCCAGCTGGTCAGCGTACCGGTGATCGTCGTCAGGACCCGCGCGGTGGCGCCTAGGACGACGGCGTTCGGAGGGATCAGATTGGCTGTCGTCGAAACCGTTCCCGCAGTGACTGTATGGTCGATCTCGGCTACTTTCGCAGCCATTCCGGCATTGTTGGGCGACAGCGTCAACATGCCGCCGCGCCAGGCTGTGCCGTCGTGGATCGCCTGAATACCTTCGTCCAGCAGCAGTGCGCGCCAGCCGCGTTTCGGCGCGACGAAATCCCAGCCACCGTTGCGCCCGACCGCCAGCGCCCCGTCCTGTCCCGACCATTCGTTGACGGCCCCCGAGGGTACGGACCAAACAAGCCCCTCGCCAACAACGGCCGGCGGAACGGCGAGCGTCCTTGATTGGACGACCAACTGGACAAGGCCATCAATTCGCGCAAGCGCTTCGTTCATTGTCACATGTTTCTGGGCCTGTGCCGCCTGAAGAAGCGGAAGGCCGAGCTGAGACGTATTAGTCATTGATCGTGATCTCCGTGAAAGGCCCCGGCCCGAATGCGTCGGACAATTGAGCGACGAGAAGCTTGAAGGTCTGCCCGATGGTTCCATCGGCCGTCCGCATTGCACCGGAGTAGGTCCAGTCCGGGCTGCCGAGCGTCGCTTCGCGAACCATGGCGCTGCCAACCATCACACGCAGCAGATAGCGCTCGCGCAGCTCACCCAGCGGCACCTCATAGGCCGACCAACTGTCGCCATCGATCCGCGTGCGGCGGATCCAATCGACCGCATAATCGCCCGAGCCCGAACGCCGGGCCTGCAGGTGACAGGGCGAGAGCGGCCGAAGACCAATCCCCGAGAAAGCCTCCGTGACATGCTCGTATGACGGGTCGGTATAGGGGCGCTTCGCCGCACCGATCCGGTAGTGCCGGAGGAGATCGCGCTCCGAGATCGACATCGCCAGCTGTTTCGGCGCCCCGTTCATCAAAACGATCCGGCTGCCGGCGGGCCAACCTCCGCCAACCGCTGCATCGGTTCCCGCCTGCCCGCGAAGGCGCATAAACAGATCATAGGTGTCGGGCGCGACCAGAACCGCGTCGCGGAATTGCAGAAGTTCCCAGGTGGCAGCGCTCCCGTCACCGATGGCGAGCAGATTGGCGCCGTTGAACAACTGATCATCCGTTACCGACGCCAGCGCGCCGCCGGTGACCCTGACCCTGAGAGCCGGGCCGCGGTCCCATACCCCATGACGCGCCGGATCGAGCGTCGATAGCGTTTCGCCGATAACCGACCGTGCGGTGATCTGCCTGTTCAACCGATAACCCGCGTCCACATCGGACGAATAGACTGCTACCGCCCCGGGCCAGGGCGTGGCCGTTACAGCGACATGCGGCTGATGTTCCACCTCATTGCCGGACATCAGCGGCAGATCAAGGAAGGAGAACTCGACCGGCACCGGCGGGACGAAGGCCCGTGGCGTCACCCGCACCTCGGCTTCATCGGAGGGCTGATAGACCGCCGGTTCCACGCGGACGGCCTCGACCGCTACGGCACCGGCGCGCTCGACCCGGTCGATCCGGTAGGCCCCGGTCGGACCGTCAGCCAACTGAACGACATCTCCTGTCCCGATGTGAGCAAGCGAAGGCGGCAGCGCGAACTTCGCGCCGTCTCGCGCAACACGCGCCTCGCTCAGCCAACGCTCGACCACGCGCCGCGCTTCCGGCTGGGTCAGGGACAGGTTGACCTCCGACTGCGATACGCTCGTCGTTTCTTCGTCAGGGAAGATCGCCTCGACCGCCCGTGCCTCATAGTCGCCCTCTGCCTCGACAAAAGACAGCCTTACCCTGCCCGCGACCTCCGCCTCCATGGCCCTTGCCGTCTCGACAAAGCCGGTGAGATCATCGGTCGTGGCCAACCAGTCCTGCCCGACCGTATGATCTGGCCGGCCGTCCCGCATCCGGAAGACGAGAACCCCGTCGCGCTCCAGCGCCTCGAACCCATAGGCGATCATCAGCGGCTGCAGGGCCTGCCGCGCGGTGCTGACATCGGGAACCGCATATCCCCGGACAAGACCATAAAGGCCCGACACGTCGAACGCAGTCAGACCGGTGCGACCGCATATCTCGGCAACAACGCTCGACAGGGGCTGAGCCGTGGTACGGCCGCTCACCCAATGGCCACGGCGATAGTTAGGACCGTCCGACCAGGCAGTTTCGTTGCTTGGAAACTGCGGGAAGGGCCGCGCATCCCAGCACCAGACATGGGCACGCTCCATGTCAATCATCGGTCCGTTGTAGACGGCCGACACCGGATTGTTCGCCGGTTCTGCCCAGAAATCGATCATCGCGCGCAGATATTGCATCTGGATCAGATCGTCGCGCCGCCCGTTTGAATGGATCGGCAGAACCGACTCTGACGATTTGGGGTCAAGGAACTTGTTCGGCTCGTTCGTCCCCTTGTCGATGGCCGCACAGCCATATTCGGTGAACCAGATCGGCTTGGATCCCGGCACCCAGTCCGTCGCGGCCGCCTGCCTGACCCCGTTCAACCGGTCGTGGTGTGCGTTTTCCCACCAGCCGCGAATATCCTTGACCCGCCAGACCCAGGGCTCGCCATAGGCACCATCGGTGATCGGCGTCCGGCGCTGGGCAGCGCGCTCTTCGGGCGACCCATAGTACCAATCGTAATATTCACCCCCTGCGACATTCGCCTTCAGATAGTCGATGCTGTAGATCGACCCCCAGCTTTCGTCCGCGTGCCCCTCCTCGTCGCGCCAATCCGACAGCGGCAGATAGTTGTCGATCCCGATGAAATCGATGTTCGGATCCGCCCAGAGTGCATCGAGGTGGAAATAGAGATTGCCCTGGCCGTCGTTGTAACTCGCATATTCCGACCAGTCGGCAGCGTAGGTGATCTTGACCGAGGGGCCGAGGATCGACCTTACATCCGCAGCGAGCGACCTAAGCTCGTCTACCGTCGGGAAACTGTCAGACGCGCCGCGGATCTGCGTCAGACCTCGCAGCTCCGATCCGATGCAAAAGGCCTCGACCCCGCCCGCAGCCGCACAAAGCTTCGCATAATGCAGGATGAACCGCCGGTACGACCATTCACTCGGGCCGGAATAGCTGATCGAGCTGCCGGAGCCGGAAAAATTGCCCGGCGCGGCGGCGCCGAAGAAGCTGTCAACCTCGGCCGCAGCGGCGGCTGTCCGATCCGGCGTGCCGCCGCGTCCCGGCGCAACCGACAGGGTGATCCGCCCGCGCCAGGGAAGTGCGGGTTGATCGCCTGCCCCCGTCCATGGGTCGGGCAGGCCATTGCCCGCCAGCTGATCCATCAGCACGAAAGGATAGAACATGACCTCCTTGCCCGATGCATGAATAGACTGGATGGCTTCGACAACCGACGCGTCCGAAGGTGTCCCGCCGTAGGCCGGTCGCCCCGCAATCCGCACCACCTCCTCGGCCTGCGAACGGTCGATACCGCCCGCGCGCCATGCCAGCGGCACACCGTCGACGCTCGCATCCTCGACCTTGGGCTTGATCGTACAATGCCCCGCACGGAGATCGCTGCCAAACCAGCTGACAACCAGCGACACGGACTGACAGGCGGGCAGCTCGACACCCAGCGTCCGAAGCGACACCACCATGTCGGTGCCGCCCGCCGGGCTGTGGATATTGGCCGACACGTTCTGGCCAAGCGCGCGGGGATAGTGGACAGGGCTGGTCGCAAGCGCATATTCCCCGGTGCCGGGAATAAGCGCCACAGCCTTGATCCCGCGCGAAAGATCGGGCGCCTTGTCGATCAACGGCCCCTGCGCCTGCCGGAAGACTTCGAAGGAGAACTGCGGGACCCGGTTGCCATAGGGCGCAAGCTCCAGATCCTCGAACACCACATAGGCCGTGCCGCGATAGGCGGGTACCTGCCCCGCTGCCTCCACCGCCTCGATCTTGGGATCGGGAAGTTGCGTCTCGCTGCCGGTGTAGACGCGCATGTTCACACTGCCCGGGGCAATCTCGACCCCATCCGCCCAGACGCGGTTCACGGCGGCGATCTCGCCTTCGCAGAGTGCCAGCGCAAGGCTCACCGAGTAGCTATATTCTGTGACCGTCGTCGACGGCTGCGGCGCACCCTTGCCGCCACCGCTCTCGGTCGTCGTCGTCTTCTCCAGAAAGCGCGATGCCCAGATCACCTGCCCGGCAACCCGCATCCGGCCCCAGACCTGACCGACCGGCGCACCCTCGCTCGCGCCGCTCAAGCGAAACCGGTCGATCTTTCCGGTTTCGACAGCTTGCGAACCCGGCCCCATCAATCTCTGGTCGATCGCCCGACCGATGGTCGCGCCGATCGCCCGGCCGATCACCGCGCCGGAAAGCCCGAATATGGTGCCGCCAAAGCCCGCGCCAATCGAGGCGCCTGCGGCCGACAATAGGATCGTCGCCATTCATCTTTCTCCCTCGGGAAAGGTAAAACGCGCCACGATCCGGCGCGCCCAGGGGGCGGAAAGCGGGCTCTCGACTACCGCATGCCCACTATATGCATGGATGAAGCCCGGCCCGCCGGGCCCGGTGCTGAGAATGCCCAGATGCTTGGCCACGCCGCCGTCCCGCATCCTGAAAAGCGCAACCTGCCCCGAGTGAAAGCGAATTTCCTCAGGCACAGGAAGCAAATGCCGCAGTGCGGCTGCCCAAAGCAGCTCCTCTCCACCCGGCTCGGACCAGTCCGCCGTATAGGCAGGTGGCAATTCCGGCTCATGCCCGTAAAGTTCTCGCCAAACTCCGCGGATCAGCCCTAGGCAGTCAGCCCCGGCTCCTTGCGTGGATGCCTGATGCCGATAAGGCGTCCCGAGCCAGCGTCGGGCGGCGGCAACGGCGCGCTCACCGACCGTCATCCGTTCAGGCTCCCGCCATCATTCAGGCCGCCGCTGGTCGGAAAGGACATGAGCCAGTCCTCGCCTGGAATGTGCGGAAACCCTCTGAAATTCAGGAAGTTCGCGAACTTCAGCCGACAGGTGTCCTCGCGCTTGTCGCAGCCCGCCTCGATCCGGACCTGATCGCCCGCCGACGGCGACAGACCAAGCGCCTGCCACAGCTCCACCACCCGCGACCCATCCACGCCAAGGCGGTCGTTCTTCACCACACCGACCAGACCCGCCGCCTGCCCGCTCAGAACGACAAATCGCCCCTTTTCGAAGAAACGATCCTCATATCCTGCAAAGGACGCAAACCTGAACGTCCGCGCACCCGTCACAACCTCGACCGGACGTTCATCGCTATATCCAGGCTGGTTCAGATCGAATGCGCAACGTGCGTCACCCAGGATTGCCGAACATTGCCCGTGATAAATGCGGCCCTGCGGCTGGTTGAGCCGCTCGGACAAGCCGCGCAGCTCCGCCGTGAACGACCCGCCCGACCGGCTGACCTCGCCTATGGTGCCCGTGAACTCCCGCGCCCGCACCGAAACGTCCGCCCAGTTGACGATCCAGGCCGTGACCTCGGCGCCATCATAGCGCCCGGCCAGGATATCCTCCTCGGTGATCGCGTCGGACCTCAGCGCACCGAACGCCTCGCTGTTGTCGACCGACAGGCCCGTGCCCATCTGCAGCGCCCGCGCCGTCAACCCGGTATCCGCGCGATAGGTCACGCCGCCAAAACTCAGATCGCGGTCATGGTCGGTGAAGCCAAGCGTCAGCCCGTCCCTGCGCTTCAGCGAAAAGCACCGCGCGATGGTGGTCGAGCCGCTCGCAAGATGCGCCTTCAGTGCGTCTGGATAACTCACAGCCGCACCTCCGCTACCGGCACATGCGGCACATCACCCGCCTGAAAAGACGCAACCGAGACCTGGATACGATCCACGTCGAAGCGCACCGGCACATCGAACTCGAACCCGGCCGTGACCTGTTCGCCGACGGCGGGCGGCGTGACGAAACTCACGATCCCGCTCGTGTAGTCCACAGTAAACTGCAGGCTCTCCTGCACCTCATCGCCCTGCAGCCCGATCCGTACCGTCCCGAGGACCGGCTTGGTGATCCGCCGCACCTGCGCCGTCGGGCCGGAGGAATAGGTCTTGGTCAGTTGATAGTCGGTCGCGACCCCATCGCCGACGCCAATCAGCTGGTCCTCGAAGCCGACCGCAACCGACGACCGGCAGCTCTTGTAATCCGCCCAGTCCTTCCAGCGGAAAGCGTGCAGCTGCCCCTGCCGCGCCTCGAAGAAGGCGATCAGATCCTCGATATCGTCGAGGCTCCTGAGCGATACGCCCGCATCATAGCGCCGCCGCGCCTCGGCCCAGGGCGTGTTGCGTTCCTCAAAACCGTTGGTCAGCGTCACCACTTCGGTGCGTCGCTCGGGGCCTCCGACCGACCCGAAGGACAGGTTCGCCGGAAATCTGACTTCATGAAAGGCCATGGTCCCTCACCTGTTCCTGTCGCCGCGCGCAAGCGCGCGTGCCATCTGCGCGGCGATCTGGCTCTGGCTGCGCTCAAAACCCTTCACGTCCGGCGTCGTGACGTTGACCGTCACATTCACCGGCCGCCCCCCGCCCGCCGTCTGCACGCCAAGCCTCCCGTCGGCGCCGCGCGTCAAAGGCATGATCGCCTCCGGCCCCGCTTCGCCCATCAGCCCGCGCCCGCCCCGCATCGGAAACATCGTGGGGCTCGACACCACGCCGCCTCGCGCGAAAGGCATCACGCGACCCTGCGCAAACCCGGCCCCGTTCGCGAACGGAAAGAGGCCCGAAAGCATGTTGTTCATCCCGGTCGCGATCGCCCCACCGACCGCATTCTGGATCGGCCGCATCGCGACATTGTAGACATTGTCGATGATCGACTGGCCAAGTTGCTTCAGCGCATCCGACAGTTTCATTCCGTCGAAGATCACACCATCGAAGGCACTCCTAAGCCCGCGCCCGATGCCAAGCGACAGCGTATTCACCTCGCGCGAGGTGAAGATCATGCTGTCCTTCATCCGGACAAGCTCGCTGTCGAAGGCCGCCGCCACCGCCTGCGCACCGCCCAGCGATTGTTCCAGCGCCTGAACCTGTGCCTGAAACCCGTCGATCCCGTCCGTCCCGAACGGCTTATCTTCCGCCATCTCCCGGCTCCTTTCGTCCATCCGGCCAGGCCGCGATCAGTGCCTGAAGCCGGTTCCGCCCCATCGGTGTCACCGCCGCCGGATCACCGAGCATCAGCGCGAGTTCCGCGGGCGTCAGCCGCCAGAAGTCCTCGGGGCGCAGGCGCAAACCCTGCATCCCCGCCCGCATGAGCCCGGGCCAGTCGAGCCCACCCCTCATGCCTCCGCCTCCGGCACGGTGAACGCCCGCGCCAGCAGTTCCGCCGCGATCCTGACCGCTGCCAGCGGCCCGCCACCGATCTCCGCGGCGCTCAGATCAGAAGCGCTGCCGCGCCAACCCCCGCCCCTCAGCCCCGCCAGTAGCACGGCAATCACGTCACGGGTCGAAAAGCGCCCGCTCTCGAACCGCTCGACAAGATCGAGGAGCGAACCGGCCCCCAAACCCGCTTCCAGCTCGGCCAGCGCGCCCAATGTCAGCTTCGCGACCAAAGGCGTCCCGTTCAGGACAACCTCGACCTCGCCCGCCCAGGGGTTCACCATCAGATCGCCGTGAAGCTCAGGACACCGGCCGAGGCGAGCGACAACTCGTAGGTCGCCTCGCCATTGTAGCTGCCCGCATATTCGATCGCGGTGATCTGGAACGGGCCTTCAACGATGCCAAAGTCCGGGATGATCACCTGAAAGACCTCGACGGTTCCCGCGAAGAATATCTGCCGCGCGCGATCATCTGTGTTGGCGTCAACGAAGACGCCCGAGCCCGAGACACTGGCCGACCGCACGCCCGCGCCCGACAGAAGCTCGCGCCAGCCACCCTGGCTCTCGAGGCTCGTCACGTCGACCGTTTCCGCATTGAAACTGATCCTCGTCGCGCGAAGCCCGGCGACCGTCGCGAAATTCGCGCCGCCGAGGTCGAGCTTTATCAACAGGTCCTTGCCGTTTTGGGCCACCATGTCCGTTCTCCGAATTGTGAAGGAAGAAGGCGGCAAGACCCCGCCCTGAACCGCTCATAGGTTCGATAATTGAAAATTTGTCGCCCTAGTCCTCGATCCGGGCCCTGAAGACCAGGTCGATCCGGCGCACGTCCGCCTCTTCGACCCGCCGCGCCCGCGCCCTGAGGAACCAGAGGCCGACCAGATGGCCGCGTACCAGAACCAGACTGGCCCCCGTCAGCGCGTCCGACACCGCCGCCGCAACCGCCTTCGCGTTCTGGAAACCCGCCGCATCGGTTACGACCGATATGGTGAACTCATGCTGCGCGCCCCGCTCGGTCTGGCTGGAGGCATCCTTGACCACTTCCGGCCCGATCGACACATATGTGCCCGCCGTATTGCCCGGCGGCACGGAATCGTAGATCGCGCCAGAGACCAGCGCATCCAGCGGACTGTCCGCCACCAGCCGCTGATAGATCGCCGCCTGCAAGGCGGCGGCTGCACCATAACTCATGACAGCACCTCCTCGGTCGCATAGCAGGTCAGATAGCGCCCGCTGTCGTCCGCCTCGGTCACGGCGGTGATCAGATAGATCCGCCCCCCCTCGCTGAACCGTTGTTCCGGTCGCGGCCGCGACGGCGCGCCTTCGGGCGCCCCCCGAACCGTGATCCGGTAGGACACCTGCGAGACAGTCACCGACTCCCCCGCCCGCTCCCGCCCCGTCACCGGATCGATAGCGGCCCAGAGGATACCACGCGCGGTCCAGACCAGCGAATAGCCGCCCGCGCCGTCCGGCGCCCTGACCGCTTCCTCAAGCGTCAGTCTGCGATTGAGGCGGGGCGCGTTCATGCCTCACCTCCGCCCAGTACCCGCACGGTGCGCCAGCGCTCGATCAGAGCCATCACGCCGAAGGGCAGCGCGGTCGCGCGGTCGCCCACCTCATGCCGGTTCTCGTGGTAGTGCGCCGCCAGCAGGAACACCGCCTGCGCCAGATCGACCGGCACATCGGCCCAGACCGGGCCGAACCCCGCGGTGAAGGCAACCTCCACCGTTCCGTCGGTCGGCACCGAGGGCAGCGACCCGCCGACGCCTGCGATCTTCGGCCGATGTGCATCGCGCACCAGCCGGTATGCGCTGCCGGGAAGCGCCGTCGGCGCCCCGGCTGCATCCTTTAGCGTAACCGAAGCGATCAGCGTCACCGGCGCCACCGGCAGCGCCTCGGCCGACGCACCCCGCCAGCCATCCAGCACCCACAGGAAATCCCGCGCCAGCAGCGCCTTGCCGATCCGCCCCTCGATCGCGGCAATCGCCGCGCGCAGATAGGTCTCGGCCAGGGCGTCCTGCACCCCGTCGTCGGCAAACCCGCTGCCCAGACGCAGATGGTCCTTGAACGCCTGCACCGGCAGCGCCGATCCGGGCACCACACTCGTCTCTGTCAGCAACATCAGGGTTTTCTCCGAATTCCAGGTCTCGCCCGTGGGCGCGGGACCCCGCCTTCCGGCCAGGGACCCACATTGCTCGGACGGAGGGAGCAGCTAGACAATGCGGGCCGGGGCCCGCGCCCGGGGCGCGGCCCGCAAGGGCCGGCCCCATCCGCGACCGTCAGCTGGTCGCGAACTTCAGAAGCTTGACCGCGTTGAAGTCGGTCACATCGCCGCCCACGCGCTTGGTCGCGTAGAACAGCACATTCGGCTTGGTCGAGAACGGATCGCGCAGAACCCGCAGGTCCGGACGCTCCGCCACGGTATAACCCGCATGGAAGTCACCGAAAGCGATGGCATAGGCATCGGCGCCGATATCGGGCATGTCCTCGGCGATCAGCACCGGATAGCCCATCAGGCGCGACGGCTCGCCCAGTGCCAACCCGTCGGACCACATGAAGCGGCCGTCGGCATCCTTCATCTTGCGAACCGCACCTGCGGTCTTCGAATTCATCAGGAAGGTACCGTTCGCGCGGTAGTCCGCGCCGAGCGCATAGACCAGATCGACGATCGAGTCCGAGGCGTTGGTCGCCGCGAAATCTCCCGCCGCACCCGTGGGAATATACCCGAGCGACCCCCAGGCCCAGGACCCGTTGTCAACGGCCGGATAGTTCAGGATGCCCTTCGGCTTGTCGATCCCGTCTCCATTGATGAACGCCGCCGCCTCGGCGCGGGCGAACTTGTTGGCGATCCGCTCGGAAAGCCAACCCTCGACGTCGAATGCCGCATCATCGAGCAAGCGCTGGCTGATCTTCGGCATGGCTGCAAGCTCGTGGAGCTTGATCGAGATGCGCTCGATGGTCGGCGTGGCGGTTTCGGCGAAAGCCGCGATTTCCGTCGCCCAGCCCGACCCCAGATCGGTGCGATCGATCACCACATCGAACGACCCGCTCTCGACATTGACCACATTGGCGACGGCCCGAACCGACACGCTGGACCGCAGCACGCCCTGAATGCGCTCGGCCATCTCGGGGTTGATCAGATAGCCGCCATCGGCGCTCACCGCCGTGTTCATCGCCTTGCCTTCCAGGCTCAGGCCGCGCAAGCCGTCATCTTCGCCATGGCGGACATAGGCCGCAAAGGCCTTCTGATGCGGCGCGTCCGCATCCGCCGTGACAGACAGCGCCGGACGCCCGGCGGCATAAGTTTTGCGATCCAGCATGGTCAGTCGCTCTTCCTGTTGTTGAAGCTTCGATTTCAGTTCGTCCTGAAAGCCCTTGAACTCGCTGACAAAACCAGCGATCGCAGCCTTCACTTCCTGGGCCGGAGCGTCAGACACGCCTTCCCCGGCCCGAGATTTCACCTCGGTCTTCGTCATACCCATCACCTTCGTCAGGGGTTGCGTTCGGCGGGTCCTAGCGGCCCGCCAGCCTCCGGCGCGCGTCGGCAAAGACCGCCGCCAGGTCTTTCAGATCGGCCACCAGCGCCTCCGCGCCCTTCGCGCCGATCCTCGCCTCGGGAAGCATCGGAAAGGTCACGAGCGACACTTCCCACAGCTCCACCTCACGCAGGAGCCTCTGCCCCTTCGCGTCCTTCTCCGCCCTCACCGTGCGGTAGCCGATCGACAGCCCGTCAATCGCCCCCGCCGCGATCAGCGCCGCCGCCTCGCGGCCCCTCTCTACATCCGACAGAAGCCGCCCGCGCACCCACAGGCCCTTGCCATCCTCACGGATCTCGTCCCAGACGCCGATTGGCTGCGCGGGATCGTGCTGCCACAGCATCTTGACCTGCCGCCCCTCGGCCTTCAGCCGGGCGAGCGACCGGCCATAGGCCCCCGCCACCACCACGTCGCCGCCCTGATCGCCGACCCCGAAGAGCGAGGCATAGCCCTCGATCCTGACGCCGTCCGAAACCGTCACCGCCTCGCCGAGGCGCGCAAACTTCGTCTCAAGCCCCATCCATTCCGCCTGCATTGCCGCCTCCTATTTCGGAGCAAATTCAAGGATCGACTGCGCCGCCTGGGCGAGCATCACCCCCACGACGCCGAAGACAGTCATCCACAGCCGCTTCTCGACCCCGCCGATCATCGCCTCGATCCGTTCCAGCCGCCGCTCGACCGTCTCGAACTGCAGCGACATGATCTTTTCGGTCGCCTCGAACCGGTGTTCATGCGCGCATTCGAACGGTTCCTTCAGATAGCGCGATCCCGCCCCGCTCATGCATCGCCCTCGTCGCTGAGACGCGGCAGACCAAGGATCGCGCGCTTCTCGGCATCCGTCAGGAAACTCGCCGCGCCGACCCGCGCCCATTGCTGGTCACGCTCGGCCGCAAGCGCCGGCACCTGATCAAGATCGGGCTTCATCTCCATCCGTTCGCCCAGATGCGTCGACAGCCAGTAGGCCACCGCCGCCGTCACCCGCGTCGCGAGGGGCAGAACCGTCAGCCGGTAGAAGGCGCGGTTGGCCTCCTGATAGTTCGCATAGGTCGCATCACCCGGAATGCCCAGCAGCATCGGCGGCACGCCGAAGGCCGTCGCGATCTCGCGCGCCGCTGCCTCCTTCGTCTTCTGGAATTCCATGTCCGACGGGCTGAACCCCATCGGCTTCCAGTCGAGGCCCCCTTCCAGAAGCATCGGGCGCCCCGCATTGCGCGCGCCCTGATGGTGCATCTCCATCTCGCCGATCAGCCGGTCATACTGGTCGGGCGACAACTGCCCCTGCCCGTCCACGCCCTTGTAGACGATGGCCCCCGAGGGCCGCGCCGCATTGTCCAGAAGCGCCTTCGACCAGCTCGACGCCGAATTATGCACGTCGATCGCCACCGCCGCCGCCTGCAGGGGCGACAGGCCGTAATGATCGTCCTGCGGATGGAAGGCCTTGATATGACAGACCGGATCGACCGGCCCCCGCATGTCGAACCGGTGCTTCCGGCCCGACACCGTATAATCATAGGCCACCGGCCAGCCATCCGCCCCCGGCACCAGGCTCATCCGGTCCGAGCGCAGCACATGCAGCTCGACCGGCAACCCCTGATCGCCCACCGCCTCCAGATACCCGTTCCCGGTCAGAAGGATCTGGCCATAAAGCGCCTCGAACAGCTCCGCCCGCCCCTGCCCGGGATTGGGCCGGGCGATCAGGTCTAGAAGCGGATGAATATCGAACCGCCGCTCCTGATCCTGACAGACGAGCGGCAGCGCCGCCGCCGCCTCGGCGATCAACTTCACCGCGCGAAACCCGACCGGATTGGCGGCAAAGCCGGTCTTCGTCAGGCTCACCACATCGCGCGGGCTCCAGGCCACGCGCCCCGACGATCCCCAGGCGATCACCCGGCCCGTGGCCGAGGCCTTGGCCTCGGGCGCACCCGTCCCGCGGCGGAAAATGTTCCAACCCATGCCCAACTCCATGTTCCTGCTTGTCCCTCGGCGCCGCTTCCGGCCCACAGGGTCGAAATGTCGGCGCTCAGATCGCCCGCACCTGCGGGTGAAGCGCCCCGAACCGCGCCGCGTCGATCATCACATCGGTCAGCGCCCAAACGAGCGCATCGACCCGGTCGGGACTGCCCTTGCCCTGATAGCCCTGCCGGGTGACCTGACACATCTGGTCCTCCAGCGCGCCCAGATCACGCACATGCCCGACGCGGCCCTGCTCATATAAGGCCGCTACCGGCTCGGCCCGAGCCACCTTGTTGGTCGAGGCCGAAACCTTCCTGACCGGCAGGAACGGATCGACCGCCCTCAGCACATCCTCGACCAGCGCCCCACCCTGATTGACCTCGGCCACCACCCGCGAGGCGCCATGACGGTGATAGGCGGACACCACTGCCTCCGCCCATTTCTGCGGGCTGCCGCCAGTGACCGTCGCATCTTCCAGCACCCAGGCCCGCCAGTCCTTCGGCGGCCCATCGGTCACCGCGCCGACCACCACGATCCCGCATTCGTCCGACCCGGGCTTTCCCGCCACCGACGGATCGACACCCACCACGACCCGGCTGAAGCTCCCGGGCGGCTCGCCCCGCGCGACCTCGATCATCTCGGTCGTCCAGAGCGCCCCTTCGAAATCCTCCAGAAGCACCCCGTCCAGTTCCTGCCGCCCCAGCCGGGTTCCGTCATAGCGCGCCCGGATCTCCTCCAGGAACGAAGCCGCCAGATAGGCCTTGTTCGCTTCCGTCGGCGCATGCGTCACAACCGTGGACGGATTCTTCAGGATCGTCTTCAGAACCCCCACGTTCTTCGGCGTCGTCGTCACCACCTGCCGGGGATGGGAACCGAGCCTCAGGGCAAACTGCAGCATGTCCCAGCTCTCCTGCCCCTTCTTCCATTTCGCCAGTTCGTCCACCCAGGCCGCATCGAACTGCGGCCCCCGCAGGCTCTCGGGCTCATGCGCTGAAAAGACCTGCGCGACCGCGCCGTTCGGCCAGACGAGCCTGCGTCGCCCTGCCTCCCAGACCGGGCGGCGGTCGGGCGGCGAGCAGGCAAGGATGCCGCTCGGCCCGAAAACCATCACCTCGCGCACCTGATCGATCGTCTCGCCGACCAGCGCGACCGATTTCGCCCGGCCTGTGTCCAGGGGCCGCGCCCCCTCGACCTGCGCCCTGACCCATTCGGCGCCCGCCCGCGTCTTGCCCGCACCGCGCCCGCCCATGATCACCCAGGTCCGCCAGGCGCCTTCCGGTGCCATCTGGTGCGGCAGGGCCCAGAATTCAAAGAGCCAGGGCAGCGCCATCAGCGCCTCGTCGGACAGTTCGCCCAGAAAGCTCTCAACCGTCTCCGGCGTCGCGGAGGCGAGCCAGGCGGCTGCCGATCTCAGCTCGGGCCGCGTCGAGGTCGAGGGCGTAGTCGTAGGCAATTCCTTCGTGCTGCTTGCTGATTTTGGCAACCTTTGACCTTTCCTCTAACACCAGGAGAAGCAGCTGGCGCATCTCCCGAACCGCCTGCGTGGCCGACTTGGCCTCGATCTCTCCGGCCTGGATCTTCAGGATCGCGGCGTGAACGTCCGCGACGACCATGTCATAAAGCGCCTGCGTGGCCCGGGCGGGGCCCTGCGGCTCCGGCTCCGGTTCCCCGGCGGTAAATCTCACTGTCATTCAGCCCCGCGCCTAAGCTCTGCCTGTCCGCACGAGCGAAACGAAAAAGCGGCGTCAGGGGCCACCCCCGCGCCGCTCGCCCATTTCTTCTAGCATGCCCGAAGGTATATATCGGACCGGTCGCCAAGTCAAGATGAAAATCGAACGATATCAAAGCGTTATGCGAACGACGCCGTAACGTTTTGTTAAGGTGCCCTCATCGTCGCACGTCGTGCGCTCTTCGGCCCGCCCGACGAGAAGCGAAGCGCCCGAGGAGGCAGGCGCCCCGATATCTCAGTTGCCCTGCCCCTGCTGCGCCTCGATCTCGCGCCATTTGGCGACGTTCTTGTTATGCTCGGCAAGCGTCTCGGCAAAAACATGCCCACCCGTCCCGTCTGCCACGAAGAACAGGAACTTGCTGTCCGCCGGATGCAATGCCGCCTCGATCGCCTCGCGCCCGGGGTTTGCGATCGGCCCGGGCGGCAGCCCGTCGATCACATAGGTATTGTAGGGCGTGTTCGACCGAAGCTCGCTCTGCCGCAGCCCGCGCCCCAGCACCCCCTGCCCCTTGGTCAGCCCATAGATCACCGTCGGGTCGGTCTGCAGTTTCATCCCGTCCCGCAGGCGGTTGATGAAGACGCTTGCCACCAAAGGCCGCTCCGCCGCCACGCCGGTTTCCTTCTCGATGATCGATGCCATGGTCAGCGCCTCCTCCGGCGTCTTGTAGGGCAGCCCTTCGGCACGACCTTCCCACAGTTCCGCCAGCGCCTTCACCTGGTTCGCCTGCATCTCGGCCAGAAGTGCCGCACGATCTGCGTCCTTCGCCACCTCATATTGCTGCGGCGACAGCATGCCTTCAGCGGGCACCTCCGGCACCTCGCCCGCAAGGAAATCCACCCGCGACAAAGTATCGACCACCTGCCAACTCGTGACCCCTTCCGCGACAGTGATCTTCAGCCGCACATCGGGGTCTTCGGAAAATCGGGCATAGTCCGCGGGTACCCCATCCGCCACCGGATCAAACTTCAAGACCTCGACCAGCTTCTGGCTTTCGGGGTCCAGTTCGCTCACGCGCACATCGGCGCCATTGACCCCGATCCGGTAATTGATCTCGGTCCCGCAAGTCGACTGGCCGCTCCCGGTGATCGTCTCGACGATCCCCGCCATCGGCGCACCGGCCCTGATCAGATAGGAGCCCGCCTTCAGCGCGCCAGTCCGGCCGGAATAATCCGCGCCCACCTTGAAGATATAGGGATGCGCCACCGCCCCCCGGTCCGCCAGCGACTGCGCGACCGAACGAAAGCTCGCCCCGCGTTCAACCTTCAGGCAAATCGCCTGCGACAGCGGCCCCGGCCCGAGATACTCATTGCGTGCCCAGCCAAGAAGGGCAGCCAGCGCGACCAGCGCCACGACCAGAAGCGTCAGCGCGTTCGCGGCGACATGTCTCCACATCAGGCGCCGACCCGGCCCAGAACCAGCGAGGCATTGGTGCCGCCGAACCCGAACGAGTTCGACAGGGCCACATCGATCACCCGCTTCACCGCCCTGTCCGGCGCAAGATCGAGCTTCGGCTCGACTGCGGGATTATCAAGATTGATGGTCGGCGGCGCGATCTGATCGCGTAGCGCCAGCACGCAGAAGATCGCCTCGACCGCGCCGGCAGCGCCCAGCAGGTGCCCGATGGCCGATTTGGTCGAGGACATGGTCGCCCCGGCGGCCGCATCGCCCAAAAGCCGCTCCACGGCGCCCAGCTCGATCGTATCGGCCATGGTCGAAGTGCCATGCGCATTGATATAGTCGATCCGGTCCGGCGTGATCCCGGCGCGCTTCAAGGCCGCCGACATCGAGCGGAAACCGCCATCGCCATCCTCGGACGGCGCAGTGATGTGATAGGCATCGCCCGACAGGCCATAACCCAGAACCTCGGCATAGATCTTCGCGCCGCGCGCCTTGGCGTGCTCGTACTCCTCCAGCACCACACACCCTGCGCCCTCGCCCATCACGAACCCGTCGCGATCCGCGTCATAAGGGCGCGAGGCCTTGGTCGGATCGTCGGCACGCTTCGTGGACAGGGCCTTGCAGGCATTGAACCCGGCGATGCCGATCTCGCTGATCGGGCTTTCCGCACCGCCCGCCACCATCACGTCGGCATCGCCCCACTGGATCAGCCGCGCCGCATCGCCAATGGCATGCGCCCCGGTCGAACAGGCGGTCACGACCGCATGGTTCGGTCCCTTGAACCCATAGCGGATCGAGACCTGCCCAGAAATCAGGTTGATCAGCGCACCGGGGATGAAGAAGGGCGAGACCCGCTTCGGCCCCTTCTCCTTGATCAGCACCGCCGTCTCGGCAATCGAACTCAAGCCGCCGATCCCTGAGCCGATCATCACGCCGGTGCGCAGGCGGCTTTCCTCGTCCTCGGGCATCCAGCCCGCATCCTCGACGGCCTGCTGGGCGGCCGCCATGCCGTAAAGGATGAAATCATCGACCTTCCGGCGATCCTTCGGCTCCATGAAGAGGTCGGGATTGAACGTGCCGTCGGACCCGTCGCCGAACGGGATCTCGCAGGCATAGGTCGTCACCACGTTCGACGTATCAAACCGCGTGATCAGCCCGGCGCCCGACTGGCCCGCGATCAGCCGCTTCCAGGTCTCCTCCACCCCGCAGGCGAGCGGCGTGACCATTCCCAGACCCGTGACAACCACCCGACGCATGGCGCCTCCCCTTCAGCTGTTAGCCTGGCTCCTGATAGCAGCCGCCCCGCGACCACGCAACCAAGCCACACCCCGATCGGCAGCGCGGCGCCCGGCCAGAAGACCAAGCCCCCTTTGTCGTCTTCCGTTCGGAAATATCCCGGAGGGGGTCCGGGGGAGGCAGAGCCTCCCCCGGCGGGTCGGCCCGCGCGCTGCGCGGGACGAAATCAGATGAAGGCCGCGACGTGCTCCCGCCCTGGCCGCGCTTCCTTCAACGCTTCGGCCAGATCGACCGTCCGGTTGAAGAGCGCACGTCCAACGATGGCGCCCGCCACCTTGTCCAGAAGTCTCAGCCGCGCAATATCGTCGATCGTGCGCACCACGCCGCTCGCGATCACCGGCACTCTCGCCATATCGGCAATCGCCGATATCACCCCGTAAGTCGCGTCCGACGTCTCTCGCAGGTCGGCACCGATATCGGTTGCGATGATCGCGGCGAAGGGCGTGTCGCGGAAGCTCTCGATATAGCCCTCGGGGCTGTAGGCGCTCTGGCTCTTCCAGCCCTCGATCATCACATGATCGCGCCAGACATCGACCGCCAGCACGATCTGGTCGGCATGGCGCTCCGCCAGTTCCCTGACCAGATGAGGGTTCTGCGCCGCAAGCGTGCCGACGACGATCCGCCCGGCCCCGAGGTCGATCCACTCCTCGACCCTGTCGCGCGACCGGAAACCGCCGCCCAGTTGCACAGGCAGGCCCGCCTCATGGATGATCCGTTTCACCAGATCGCGGTTACGGGAAACACCGCCCACCGCATCGAAGTCCGTCACATGGATCCACTCCGCCCCGGCATGGGCGAATTCCTTGGCCTTCTCGACCGGATCGACATGCCAGACCAGCGGCTCCTCGATCCGCCCCTTGGGCAGGCTTACACAACGGCCGTCCTTGAGTTCGATCGTCGGATAGAGAATCATCGGCCTCCCCTCCTTTTCATGGGTCCGGGCGCGATGAGGTGCCGCTGACCGGACCGTTCCTTGCAGGCGGCCAGTCTATACCGACGGGCGAACTTTCAAAGTCCCTTCTTGGACCTCGGGTCTGCCTTCGGGCCCTGCGCCGCCCGCCTCGCGGATCAGCCGGAAGGCGTGCCCGGGGGCGGAGAACGCTCCAGCAGCGTCACGTGATCGCCCAGATCCTCGGTCTGCCTGAACGGCCGGTAGCCCATCCGCTCCGCGATCCGGAACGAGGCGCCATGCCCCGCCTCGATCATCGCGCAGGTCCGGCCCGCAAAGGGCTGCCGGTCGAACCAGCCATGCGCGGCCGCCACCGCCTCCGGGCCGAAGCCCTGTCCGTGCGCGGCGGTCGTCAGCACCCAGCCCGCCTCGGGACTGCAGTCAAAGTCCTCTCCCAGCCCCCGCATCGCGGTGAAGAACCCGGTCTGCCCGATCAGCACGCCGTCCGCCTTGCGCTCGATCGCCCACTGGCCGAACCCCTCATGCACCCAGTTCCCGGCCATCTTCAGAAAGACACCCCAGCTCTCGGACACCGAACGCGGCTTCTTGCCGATGAAGCGCATCACCTCCGGCTCTTGCCAGATCGCGGCGAAGGTCTCGAAATCCTCGCGCCGGAAGGCGCGCAGGATCAGCCGTTCCGTCTCGACCACCGGTATGGACAACAAGGGACCGCTCCTATGCCAGCCGCACAAACGAAAACGGCACCCGCGAAGGGTGCCGTTTCAATCAGCGTCCGTCCACCGATCAGGCGGCGGCCGAGATGAACTTCACCGCGTCGCCGAAGGTCTGGATGGTTTCGGCGGCATCGTCCGGAATTTCGATCCCGAATTCTTCCTCGAATGCCATCACGAGTTCCACGGTGTCGAGGCTGTCAGCGCCGAGATCGTCGATGAACGAGGCGCCTTCCGTCACCTTGTCCGCTTCGACGCCGAGGTGCTCGACCACAATCTTCTTCACGCGATCAGCGATGTCGCTCATGTTCTTTCCTCTTCTGTCGGGGATCGTGGCCCCGTTGGTTTCTTGCTCTTGCCGAACGGCCCGGCCCCGTTTTCACAAAGCCGCCGGACGGCGGGCCAATGGCCCGCCCCGGCAAGTTCGCGCCGCCTATAGCACAGTCTAGACCCGAGGCAAACGCTTTCGCAACTGGTGACGCGCGGGGCAGCGCGACATTCGGCGACCTGCCTACTCAGCGGCGCCCGGCGAAATTCGCACGCGCCAGAAGCGCGACCGCACAGAGGCCGACCGCGATGATCAGAAGCGCAGCGGGCGCCGCCCCCGAGATATTCTCGAGGCTCGCCTTTTCATGCGTGCGCGTCGCGAGCGTGTTGAAGTTGAAGGGCCGCAGAAGCAGCGTCGCAGGCAGTTCCTTCACGCAATCGACGAAGACCAGAAGCAGCGCGGTCCCGACCGAGCCCTTCATCAGTGGCAGATAGACATCGCGTAAGGTCCCGCCTTCGCTCCGCCCCAGCGACCGTGCCGCCATCGGCAAGGAGGGCGACACCCGACCGAAGGCCGCATCGACCGCGCCCTGCGCGATGGCGAAGAAGCGCACCGAATAGGCGAAAACGACTGCAGCGGCTGAACCGGTCAGCAACAGGCCCGGATCATGCCCGGTGAGCGCGAGGACAAGATCGGCGACCTTGTGATCAAGTGCTGCAAGCGGCAGCAGAATGCCGACCGCCAGCACTGCGCCGGGTGCCGCATAGCCGATCGTGGTCAAGGGCAGCAGATAGCGCGGGCCGCGCCCCCGCGCGAGGCGCACACCATAGACCATGAACAGCGCCGCCGCGACGGTCAGAAACGACGCCAGCCCGCCTACCATCAGCGTATTGCCGAAGGCCCGCGCCAGCCCTTTGTCCGCCCACGAGGTCGGACTGGCGACCGCATGCGACAGCATCACGCCGACCGGCAGCACGAAACCGACGGCGAAGGGCACAAGGCAAAGCCCCGTCGCCCCCCAGGCCACCAGCCCTTCCAGCGCCTGCGGCGTCACCGGCCTGCGCTGTCGCGCCGTGGCGTGAAAGCGCAGCCTCGCCCGCCCCTTCCGTTCCAGCGCCATCAAGGTCAGGATCACCGCCAGGATCAGGCAGGCGATCTGAGCCGCGCCGCCGACATTGCCCGCCTCGAGCCAGGTCGAGAAGATGCCCGTCGTCAGCGTCTGCACCGAAAAGAAACTCATCACGCCATATTCGTTCACCGTCTCCATCATGACGATGGCGGTTCCGGCGGCGATGGCGGGACGCGCAAGCGGCAGGCCGACCCTGAGCGCCAGCGACAAGGGCCCGGAGCCCAGCGCACGCGCCACCTCGTAGCTGCCGCCCGGCTGTTCCCGAAAGGCCGCGCGCGCGAGCATGTAGACATAAGGATAAAGCGCCGCCGCCATCACCACGATCGCCATGCCGGGCGAGCGGACCTCGGGAAACCAGTAGTCCCGCGCCGACTGCCAGCCGAAAAGATGCCTGAGCCCGTGCTGGACCGGGCCGGAATATTCCAGGAAATCCACCACGACATAACCGCCGACATAGGCGGGCACGGCGAGCGGCAGGAGAAGCAGCCATTCCAGAAGCCGCGACAGCGGGAAGCGGTACATTGTGACCAGCCACGCGGCCCCTGCCCCCACCGCGGCGGCAAGCGCCCCGGTCCCGAGCGCGAGGATGACCGTCATGCGAACGTATCGCGGCAGGGTCGTCGCCATCAGATGCGGCCAGATATTCTCCGTCGGATTGAGCGCGGTCCAGACGACCGACAGGATCGGCACCATGACCAGCCCCGCGATCAGGGCCGCACCCAGGGACCATGCGAAGGGCGCCACGCGGCCGAACGCACCGGGCACGCGCCGGGTAGCACTCTCTGCCTGAGCGTTTTGGTCGGTCATTCCCGCCGCTTAGTGGATTGACCCGGGGCTGTCCAGCGGACCATCACGCGGGCGGCCCCTTAGCTCGCCTCTGGCAGAGGCAGGCTGACGCCTGCAGCCGAAGCGTCGGGATCGGGCCCGTCGAGCAGAAGCGACAGACCGGCAAGCGCCTCAAGCCGCGCCCGGTCGGTTATGATCACGCGCTGGCCGTCAATCTTGCAGCCGTCCGCCGCGAGCGACTTGAAAGCGCGCGACAGGTTTTCCGGCGTCATCCCCATGTAAGAGGCGATAAGCCTTTTCTCCACCGGCAGCGTAAACCCCGGCGCATCGCCGATGAGGCGCGACTGGCGCAGAAGGTAGGCGGCGATCCGTTCGCGGGTATTCCTCAGCTTGAGGTTCTTGGTATGCCGCACCAACCCACGATAACAGCCCGCAAGGTCCTGCATCGCGTTCAGCGCGAACCGGCTGTCGGCCGCAACC
The DNA here is from genome assembly GCF_030143255.1 of Frigidibacter sp. SD6-1. Lineage (GTDB taxonomy): Bacteria > Pseudomonadota > Alphaproteobacteria > Rhodobacterales > Rhodobacteraceae > TMP-24. The sequence continues at coordinate 29,312 of NZ_JARJNR010000004.1, read as the reverse complement.
GCCGCGCGCACATTGACCGAGGGCACCAGCAGCAGCCGCGAGCGCTGCAGCGTGCGCGCCGACATGAGGTAAGGCGCGTCGCGCACGCAGGCGGCCAGAATGAAGGTCGATACCGGCCGAACCACCGCCATCGTCGCGTCGCGCCCGTTCGTCGAGGCGAAAAGTTCCACCATCCCCTCGACAACGACATGCAGGAAATCCGCGGGTGCGCCCTCGCTCACGACCGTGACATGCGGCGGCATCTGCTGGTCGTAGGCCGCCCGCATCAGATCGCGGAAGGTCTCTTCGCCGATCCCGGAAAACAGGGGCAAGCGACGAATGTCTTGATGAAGGGCGTGGGGCACGACTCGATCCGCTCCGGCTCTCTCAGTGTTTTTTTCTGACTTAAGGTTGACAAATATCAACCACTCGCCTGATCCTTGTCAACGTCCGACATGACATAGTCAGCCGTAACGACAGGCACCGGTCAAATCCTGTCGGATTGTCCCCGCCACCTGTCATGACTTGATCTGAATCAAGCAACTCCCCGCTTGCCCGTCCCATGCCCGTCCCCAATCGGGGCAAATCCCCGTTGGCGACGGAGATCACGATGCTGCAAGGCACAACCGTATCGAAGGGCGAACAGAACCGCGCCCTCTTCCTCAGCACGATCGCCTTCACCGCCTGTTTCGCGGTCTGGACGATCTTTTCCATCATCGGCGTGGCCATCAAGAAAGAGCTTGGACTGAACGAGTTCGAGTTCGGCCTTCTGGTGGCAACCCCCATCCTCACCGGGTCACTCACCCGCCTCTTCCTCGGCGTCTGGACCGAGAAATATGGCGGACGCGCGGTCTTTTCGCTGCAGATGATCCTCACAGGCCTCGCCACCTGGGCACTGACCTGGGCGGACACCTATGTGATGTACCTTGTCGCGGCGCTTGGCGTCGGTCTTGCGGGCGGATCTTTCATCATCGGCGTGGCTTACGTCTCGCGCTGGTATGAGGCGGGCAAGCAGGGCACGGCGCTTGGCATCTTTGGCGCGGGCAACGTGGGCGCGGCGGTGACGAAATTCGTGGCACCCTTCGTGATGGTGGCCTACGGCTGGCACGGCGTCGCCCATGTCTGGGCGGCGGGCATCGTGCTGATGGGTGTGCTGTTCTACATCTTCGCCAAGGATGATCCCGAACTGGTCGCGCGCCGTACCAAGGGTGTAAAGGCGCCATCGCTGGCCGAACAGTTCGCGCCCCTGAAGAACCTGCAGGTCTGGCGCTTCTCGCTTTACTATTTCTTCGTCTTCGGCGCCTTCGTCGCGCTGGCACTCTGGATGCCGCACTATCTGATCGACGTCTACGGCGTCGATGTGAAGACGGCCGGCATGTCGGCGGCTGCCTTCTCGCTTTCCGCCTCGATCTTCCGCGCCTATGGCGGCCACCTGTCCGACCGGTTCGGCGCACGGGCCGTCATGTACTGGTGCTTCGGCTTCAGCCTGATCTTCCTCTTCATGCTGTCCTATCCGCCGACCGACTATGTGATCCAGGGCAAGGACGGCCCGATCACCTTTGCAACCAACATGGGTCTCTGGCCCTTCGTCGCCATCCTCTTCGCGCTTGGCTTCTTCATGTCGCTGGGCAAGGCGGCGGTCTACAAGCATATCCCGGTCTATTATCCCCACCATGTCGGCGCCGTCGGCGGTCTTGTCGGCATGATCGGCGGTCTGGGAGGCTTCATCCTGCCGATCATGTTCGGCGCGCTCCTCGACATCACCGGCATCTACACCAGCTGCTTCGCGCTGCTCTTCCTGCTCGTCGCGATGGCGCTTGGCTGGATGCACATGTCGATCCGCGCGATGGAGCGGGCCGCGCATGGCGAGATGCTGGACCAGCTGCCAAGCCTGCCCGAAATGCAGGAGGTCCACGTCCCCGGCAAAACGGTGATGCCGCGCACGCTGGCCGACTGGCAGCCCGAGGACAAGGATTTCTGGGCTTCGCAGGGCCGTGCGGTCGCCCGGCGGAACCTGTGGCTGTCGATCCCGGCGCTCCTTCTGGCCTTCTCGGTCTGGATGGTCTGGTCGATGGTCGTGGCAAAACTTCCCGCCATCGGCTTCAGCTTCACGCCCGGCCAGCTTTTCTGGCTGGCGGCGCTCCCCGGCCTTTCGGGTGCGACGCTTCGCATCTTCTACAGCTTCATGGTGCCGATCTTCGGTGGCAGGCTCTGGACGACGCTTTCCACCGCCTCGCTCCTCCTGCCCGCCATGGGCATCGGCTATGCGGTGCAGAACCCCGAGACGCCCTACCTGATCTTCATGGTGCTGGCGCTTCTCTGCGGCCTTGGCGGCGGCAACTTCGCTTCGTCCATGGCCAACATCGCCTATTTCTTCCCCAAGGCGGAAAAGGGCAATGCGCTGGCCCTGAACGCGGGCCTCGGCAACCTCGGCGTCTCGGTCATGCAGTTCCTCGTGCCGATCGTCATCGCATCCGGGGTCTTCGGCGCGATGGGCGGCGAGGCGCAGAGCCTGACCGACGGTGGCCAGCTCTGGGTGCAGAACGCGGGCTTCGTCTGGGTGCCGTTCATCGCCATCGCCACCATCGCGGCCTGGCTCGGCATGAATGATATCGCCGATGCGAAAGCCTCGTTCCGCGAACAGGCGGTGATCCTCGGACGCTTCCACAACTGGATCATGTGCATCCTCTACACCGGCACCTTCGGGTCCTTCATCGGCTATTCGGCGGGCTTCCCCCTTCTCACGAAGCTGATGTTCCCCGAGGTGAACGCGCTGCAATATGTGTTCCTTGGCCCGCTGGTCGGCGCCCTTTCCCGCGCCGGGACCGGCTGGGTGTCGGACAGGTTCGGCGGCGGACGGGTGACCTTCTGGACCTTCCTCGGCATGATCGTGGCGACCTGGGGCGTCATCACATTCCTGCCAGACAACGGCACGGGTGGCAGCTTCCAGGGCTTCTTCGCCTGCTTCCTCGCGCTCTTCTTCCTGACGGGCGTCGGCAATGCCTCGACCTTCCAGATGATCCCCGCGATCATGGGGCGCGAGATCCCACGCCTGATGCCGGGCCTCGACGCCACCGCGACACGCCGCCAGGCGGAACGCGAAAGTGCGGCGATCATCGCCTTCACCTCGGCCATCGCCGCCTATGGTGCCTTCTTCATCCCGAAGGCCTACGGCACGTCGATCGCGATGACGGGCGGGCCAGTTGCGGCGCTCTGGGCGTTCCTCGGCTTCTACGTCCTCTGCCTCGTTCTGACCTGGGTCTACTACACCCGGCGCGGCGGACTTCTCCATGACATCGAGCGTGGCCGCACTCCGGCCACCGCCCACGCCTGAACGGAAAGGGTTAGGCCATGAGCCAGCTTCTCGACAAACTGAATTTCCTCAAAAGCCTGCGCAAAGACACGTTCGCGGATGGCCATGGCCAAACCACCCTTGAGAACCGCGACTGGGAGGACACCTACCGCTCGCGCTGGCGCCACGACAAGATCGTGCGCTCGACCCACGGGGTGAACTGCACCGGGTCCTGTTCCTGGAAGATCTATGTGAAATCCGGGATCGTGACCTGGGAAACCCAGCAGACCGACTATCCCCGCACGCGGCCCGACCTGCCGAACCACGAACCGCGCGGCTGCGCGCGGGGGGCCTCCTACAGCTGGTATCTCTATTCCGCGAACCGGGTGAAGAACCCGCTGGTGCGCGGGCGGCTGATGAAGCTCTGGCGGCAGCGCCGGGCGACTATGAGCCCGATCGAGGCCTGGGCCTCGATCCAGCAGGACCCTGCCGCGCGGGCGTCCTATACGAAGAAGCGCGGCCTGGGCGGTTTCGTCCGCGCGACCTGGGACGAAGCGACCGAGATCGTGGCGGCTGCGAACGCCTATACCGCCAAGACCTACGGGCCGGACCGCGTCTTCGGCTTCTCGCCGATCCCGGCCATGTCGATGGTCAGCTATGCCGCCGGATCACGTTACCTCAGCCTCCTCGGCGGTACCTGCATGTCCTTCTACGACTGGTATTGCGACCTGCCGCCTGCAAGCCCCATGACCTGGGGCGAACAGACCGACGTGCCGGAATCGGCCGACTGGTACAATGCGGGCTTCCTGATCCTCTGGGGCTCGAACGTGCCCCAGACCCGCACGCCCGACGCGCATTTCTACACCGAGGCGCGCTATCGCGGCACCAAATCGGCCGTCGTCTGCCCGGACTATTCCGAGGCCGCGAAGTTCGGCGATATCTGGCTGAATGCCAAGCAGGGCACCGATGCGGCACTCGCCATCGCGATGGGCCATGTGATCTTGCGCGAATATCACCTCGACCGGCAGGTCGACTATTTCGAGGATTACACCCGCAAATATTCCGACTTCCCGATGCTGGTGAAGCTCGAGGAGAAGGACGGCCGCTATGTGCCGGGCCGCATGCTGCGCGCGGCCGATTTCGCGGACGGCCTGGGCGAAGCGAACAACCCCGACTGGAAGACCGTGGCCTTCGCGGAAAAGGCCGGAAAGGTCGTCGTGCCAAACGGCTCCATCGGTTTCCGCTGGGGCGAACAGGGCAAATGGAACCTCGAGGAGCAGGCGGCGGGCAAGGACACGCGCCTGAAAACCACGCTGATCCTCGAGGGCGACAATGACGGCACGCTGCCGGTCGACTTTCCCTACTTCGGCGGGCAGGCCACGACGCAATGGGCGGCCTGCGACTTCCCGGACGTGCTGACCCGCAACATCCCGGTGAGGAAGCTGAAACTGGCAAGCGGCGCGGCCGCCGTCTGCACCGTCTTCGACCTCTTCGCCGCGAACTACGGGCTCGACCGTGGCCTTGGCGGCGACTGGGTGACGAAGGATTACGATCAGGACATCCCCGGCACGCCCGCCTGGGCCGAACGGATCACCGGCGTCAAGCGCGACAAGATCATCCAGGTCGCCCGCGAGTTCGCGACGAACGCCGAAAAGACCAACGGCAAGTCGATGATCATCATCGGCGCGGCGATGAACCACTGGTACCACATGGACATGAACTACCGGGGCGTCATCAACATGCTGGTGATGTGCGGGTGCGTGGGCCAGTCGGGCGGCGGCTGGGCGCATTACGTGGGGCAGGAAAAGCTCAGACCCCAGACCGGCTGGACGGCCCTGGCCTTCGCGCTCGACTGGGCGCGCCCGCCACGGCACATGAATTCGACCAGCGCCTGGTACGCGCACACCGACCAGTGGCGGTATGAAACCGTGTCGTCGGCCGAAATCCTGTCGCCGACCGCTCCGGCGGGCGACTACAGGGACCTTTCCCTGATCGACTACAACATCCGCGCCGAGCGGATGGGATGGCTGCCATCGGCGCCGCAACTCCGGACCAACCCACTGCAAGTGGGTGCCGCCGCCAAGGCCGAAGGGATCGAGGCCAAGGACTATGTGGCTCGCGAACTGAAGTCGGGCGCGCTGGAAATGTCGGCACAAGACCCCGACGCACCGGAAAACTGGCCAAGGAACCTGTTTGTCTGGCGCTCGAACCTCTTGGGATCGTCCGGCAAAGGACATGAATATTTCCTCAAGCACCTTCTGGGCACCGAACATGGCGTGCTTGGGAAGGATCTCGGACAGGAAGGCCGCCAGAAGCCCGTCGAGGCGCGCTGGCACGACAAGGCGCCGGAGGGCAAGCTGGACCTTCTGGTGACGATCGACTTCCGCATGTCCACGACCGCCGTCTATGCCGACATCGTCCTGCCGACGGCCAGCTGGTACGAGAAGGACGACCTCAACACCTCGGACATGCACCCGTTCATCCATCCGCTGCAGGCGGCGGTGGACCCGGCGTACGAATCCAAGACCGACTGGGAAATCTTCAAGGCGATTGCGAAGAAATTCTCCGACGTGGTCCCCGGCTATCTCGGGACCGAGACCGATGTGGTCCAGCTACCCCTGCAGCACGACAGCGCGATGGAGGTCGCCCAGCCGCATGTGAGGGACTGGAAGAAGGGCGAATGCGACCTGATCCCGGGCAAGACCGCGCCCGCCTATATCGCGGTCGAACGGGACTATCCCAACCTCTACAAGCGCTTCACCGCCCTTGGGCCGCTGATGGAGAAGGTCGGCAACGGCGGCAAGGGCATCAGCTGGGATACCAAGACCGAGGTTCATCACCTCAAGGCCCTGAACGGCACCCATCACGAGGACGGCCCGACGAAGGGCCTCGCCAAGATCGAGACCGCCATCGACGCGGCCGAGGTGATCCTGATGCTGGCGCCCGAGACAAACGGCGAAGTGGCCGTGAAGGCCTGGGACGCGCTCGGGCGTGCCACCGGCCTTGACCACAAGCATCTGGCCGAGGTGAAGGAAGACGAAAAGATCCGCTTCCGCGACATCGCCGCCCAGCCGCGAAAGATCATCTCGTCGCCCACCTGGTCGGGGATCGAGAGCGAGGAGGTCTGCTACAACGCCGGCTGGACCAACGTCCACGAACTGATCCCATGGCGCACGCTTACCGGACGCCAGCAGCTGTATCAGGATCACGAATGGATGCTGGCATTCGGCGAATTCTTCCTTACCTGGCGGCCGCCGGTAGACCTCAAGACCATTTCGGCCGATGCCACCAAGGCGCTGAAGTCGGGCGAAAAGCATGTCGTCCTGAACTTCATCACCCCGCACCAGAAATGGGGCATCCACTCGACCTACTCCGACAACCTCCTGATGCTGACGCTCAATCGCGGCGGCCCGGTCGTCTGGATCAGCGAGCATGATGCGAAAACGGCGGGCATCGTCGACAATGACTGGGTCGAGGTCTTCAACTCGAACGGCGTCCTGACCGCCCGCGCCGTCGTCAGCCAGCGCATGAAGGACGGCACGCTCTTCATGTACCACGCGCAGGAAAAGATCGTGAATACGCCCGGCAGCCAGATCACCGGCAAGCGCGGCGGCATCCACAATTCGGTCACGCGGGCGGTCCTGAAACCGACCCACATGATCGGCGGCTATGCCCAGCAGTCCTACGGCTTCAACTACTACGGCACCGTGGGCTGCAACCGCGACGAGATGGTCGTCGTGCGCAAGATGAACTCAGTGGACTGGCTCGACCGTCCCGCCAAAGTGGAGGCTGCGGAATGAAGGTTCGTGCACAAATCGGCATGGTCCTGAACCTCGACAAATGTATCGGGTGCCATACCTGTTCGGTCACCTGCAAGAATGTCTGGACCTCTCGCGACGGCGTGGAATACGCGTGGTTCAACAATGTCGAGACGAAGCCGGGGATCGGCTATCCGAAGGACTGGGAAAACCAGAAGCGCTGGAAAGGCGGCTGGGAACGCACCGCCTCGGGCGGCCTTCAGCCCAAGCAGGGCGGCAAATGGCGCATCCTCGCCAACATCTTCGCCAACCCCAACCTGCCTGAAATCGACGACTTCTACGAGCCGTTCGATTTCGACCATGACCATCTGAAATCGGCCCCCGAGATGGAGGCTTTCCCGACCGCCCGCCCGCGTTCCAAGATCTCGGGCGAGCGGATGGAGAAGATCGAATGGGGCCCGAACTGGGAGGAGATCCTTGGCGGGGAATTCGCCAAGCGTTCGCAGGACTACAATTTCGAAGGCGTGCAGAAAGCCATCTACGGCGAGTATGAAAACACCTTCATGATGTATCTGCCGCGGCTGTGCGAACATTGCCTCAACCCGGCCTGCGTCGCCTCCTGCCCCTCGGGCGCCATCTACAAGCGCGAGGACGACGGCGTTGTCCTGATCGACCAGGAAAAATGCCGGGGCTGGCGGATGTGCGTTTCGGGCTGCCCCTACAAGAAGATCTATTACAACTGGTCTTCGGGCAAATCCGAGAAATGCACACTGTGCTATCCGCGTCTGGAAAGCGGCCAGCCAACGGTATGCTCGGAAACCTGCGTGGGGCGCATCCGCTATCTGGGTGTGATGCTCTATGACGCCGACAAGATCGCCGAGGCGGCGAGCGTCGAGAAGGAAATGGACCTCTATGACGCGCAGTTGGGTGTCTTCCTTGACCCGAACGACCCCGCCGTGATCGAGGCCGCGCGGAAGGAAGGGGTTCCGGAAGACTGGATCAAGGGCGCGCAGAATTCGCCGATCTGGAAGATGGCGATGGAATGGAAGATCGCCTTCCCGCTCCACCCGGAATACCGCACCCTGCCTATGGTCTGGTATGTGCCGCCCTTGTCGCCCATCCAGAACGCCGCGCAGGCGGGCCAGATCGCGGCGCAGGACGACATGCCCGATGTGCGCAGCCTGCGCATCCCGGTCCGCTATCTCGCCAACATGCTGACGGCGGGCGACGAGACGCCGGTGGTGGCGGCACTCGAACGGATGCTCGCCATGCGCTCCTACATGCGCTCGAAGACAGTGGACGGCGTCGTCAACCTTGGCGTTGCCAACCGCGTGGGCCTGACACCGCACCAGATCGACGAGATGTACCAGCTGATGGCCATCGCCAATTACGAGGACCGGTTCGTCATCCCGACGACCCACCGCGAGATGGTCGAGCAAGCCTATGACATCAAGGGCGGTTGCGGCTTCACCGACGGCAACGGCTGTTCGGGCGGGTCGTCCGGCAAATCCCTCTTCGGCGGCGGCAAGAAGTTCCGCTCCCCCACGGAGTTCATCGCATGAAAACCTTCAAGGCACTCTCCCTCCTGCTCTCCTACCCCGAACAGGACCTTCAGGCGACGATCCCGGCGATCCGGGCGACCCTGAAGGACGAAGGGCTCCTCGGCCCCCATCGGATGGGGCATCTGGAACCGCTGATGGCCTCGCTGGCGGTCGACGACCTCTATGACCTGCAGGAGCGCTATGTGCTCCTGTTCGACCGCTCCCGCAGCCTCTCGCTCAATCTCTTCGAACATATCCACGGTGAAAGCCGGGACCGGGGCGGCGCGATGGTCGATTTGTTGGAGACCTACCGGGCTGGCGGCTTTGACCTCGACGGGCCGGAATTGCCGGACCACCTGCCGGTGTTGCTGGAGTTCCTGTCCACCCGGCCATTGGAGGAAGCGCAGGGCACCCTCGCCGACGCGGGCCATATCCTCGTGGCGCTGGCCGAGCGTCTGACCCGCCGCCAGTCAGTCTATGCTGGCGTGCTGGAAGCGCTGGTGGCGCTCGCCGAGGCCCGCGCCGATACCGAAGAAGCGACGGCGCTTCTCGCTGAACCCGAGGACGATCCGATGGACCTCGCCGCCCTCGACAAGGTCTGGGAAGAGGCCCAGGTCTCCTTCGCCCCCGATCCGAACGCCGGTTGCCCGGTCAGCCGCGATATCCTGGCCCGGATGGATCTGCCCGTCCGCACCGCAGCCACCGCTGCCGAATAGGAGCCTCAGATGCACCATTTCCTCTATGGGATTTATCCCTATATCGCGCTCTCGGTGATGGTGATCGCCAGCGCGGCCCGCTACGACCGCGACCCGTTCACCTGGAAATCGAAATCGAGCCAGCTCCTCAGACGGCGCAGCTTCGTCATCGGCTCGGTCCTCTTTCACGTCGGGGTGCTGCTGATCTTTGCCGGCCACCTGATCGGCCTTCTGACGCCAATCTGGATCTTTGACTCGCTCGGCATCCCCCACGGCGCCAAGCAGCTTCTCGCCATGGCGGCGGGCGGCATCGCCGGGGTGATGGCGCTGATCGGCGGCTTCATCCTTCTGGCCCGCCGCCTCTTCGACCCGCGTATCAGCGCCAACTCGACCGTCGCCGATACCGGCATCCTGATCCTGCTTGTCGCCCAGCTTCTCCTTGGCGTCGGCTCGATCTTTGTCTCGGTCCAGCATCTCGACGGGCATGAAATGGTGAAATTCATGTCCTGGGCGCAGGGCATCCTCACCTTCGACCCGAAGGCGGCAAGCTACATCGCCGACGTGAACTGGATCTTCAAGGCCCATATCGCGCTCGGTCTGACGATCTTCCTTCTGTTCCCCTTCACGCGTCTCGTCCACATCGTCTCGGCCCCCGTCCGCTTCCTCTGGCGCCCGGGCTACCAGATCGTGCGGACGCGCAAAGAGACGCCGGCGGAGTAACGCAGATGAAACCGCTTCTTGCAGAGATCACCGTGAACGGCGAACGCATCGCGCCCGCAGCCATCGCGGAGGAGGCCCAGATGCATCCCGCGCCCCACGGCAAGCCGGGACTTGCCTGGCGGGCGGCGGCACGGGCTCTGACGATCCGGGTGCTTCTTCTGCAGGAAGCCCGGCGGCAGGGGCTCAGCCCCCTGCCGCGCGAGGTAGCGCCGGGCCAGCACGAAACAGAAGAGGAAGCCCTGGTCCGTGCCGTCCTTGCGGCGCATGTCCGGCCCGCGCCGGTGACGGACACCGATCTTGAGGCGGAATATCGGGCGCGGCCCGACCGGTTCCGCGCGCCCGCGCTTTATGAGGCGGCTCACATCCTACTGCCTGTCGGCGACGGTAACGAAGCCGCGATGAAGGCCGAGGCCGAAGCCCTTCTGTCCGAGCTTGCCCGCGCCCCTGCCGCCTTCGCCGAAATGGCGCGCGCGCGGTCCGCTTGCTCGTCTGCGGCGAACGGCGGCCTGCTCGGCCAGATCTCCGCAGGCGACACGGTGCCGGAGTTCGAGGCGGCACTGGCCCGCATGACGCCCGGCACCATCGGCGCCGAACCGGTCCGCAGCGCCTATGGCTGGCATATCATCCGCCTCGACGCCAAGGCCGAAGGCGCCGTCCTGCCGTTCGAGCGGATCGCGGCGCCCCTGCGCCGCGCGATGGAGGAACGCGCCTGGGCGCACGCCGCGCGCGCCTACACCGAAGGTCTGATTGCGGAGGCCGCAATCGATGGTATCACTTTCGAAACCGCCGCCTGAAAGGCAGGAAAGACATGACGCTCGCCTATGTATCCCTGCCCGGCCGCGGCGAAACCGACGCCTTCCTGCGCGCCGCCGCCGATCATCTCGCTGGCCGGGGTCTGAAGGTTGCCGGAACGGTGCAGACCAACAGCGAACGCGCCTGCACCCATCATTGCGACATGGATGTGCGCGTCCTGCCCGACGGGCCGGTGATCCGCATCAATCAGGACCTCGGGCCGGGCTCCACCGGCTGCCGCCTCGACCCCGGCGCGCTGGAAACGGCGGTCGCCGAAGTCGGGCCACGGCTCGCTGGGGCCGATGTGCTGATCCTCAACAAGTTCGGCAAGCATGAGGCCGAAGGCCGGGGGTTCCGCACCCTGATAGGCGAATCGATGGCCGAGGGCATCCCGGTTGTCATTGGAGTGAACGCCCTGAACCTGCCTGCTTTCCTCGCCTTCGCCGAGGGCTGCGCAAAGCCCCTTTCGGGCGATCTGGCGGCACTGGAGCGCTGGCTGTCAAACCTCAGGGCCGTGGCTGCGGAATAGGGTGCCGCCCGTCGCCGGACCCGAAGGTCAGGCCCGGCCCGCAGCGAAAGCACGGGCCGCGTCGCCGAACGCCTCGAACAGCGGGCGCGAGACCGGATCGTTCGCGGCATTCCATTCCGGATGCCACTGCACCGAAAGCGTGAAACCCGGCGCATCACGGACGTAAAGCGCTTCGGGCGTGCCATCGGGCGCCCAGCCCGCGATCTCGATCCGCTGGCCCGGCGTCTTGACCCCCTGTCCGTGCAGCGTGTTGGTCATCACCTCTTCCGCTCCGAAGAGGTGGTGGAACGGGCTGCCCTCGGCAAACCGCACCGCGTGACGCAGGGCGAATTTTTCCTCCAGCGTGCCGTCCGGCGGCATACGGTGGTTCATCCGCCCCGGCAGATCGCGAATCTCGGGGTGGAGCGTGCCGCCAAAGGCGACATTCACCTCCTGAAACCCCCGGCAGATGCCGAGAAACGGCTGCCCCAGTTCGACGCAGGCGCGCACCAAGGGCAATGTGATCGCATCGCGCGACCGGTCGAAGGCGCCATGCGCCTCGGTCGCCGCCTCGCCATATTCCTCGGGGTGGACGTTCGGGCGCCCGCCGGTCAGAAGGAAGCCGTCACAGACCTCTAGCAGTTCATCCACCGAGACGAAGCGCGGATCGGACGGGATGAGAAGCGGCAGGCACTGCGCCACTTCCGCCACCGCGGCGGAATTGCTCAGCCCCCCGGCATGGACGGGGTAGTCGTTGATGAAATTCATGTTGCCGATTATGCCGACAACAGGCCGAACTGCTGGCATGTCACCCTTCCTTGCGCGGAAGATATGCTTTGACTGCGGAAGTTGGAAGCCCGCGCACGAGCGGTCGCATGTACGCCAGTGCACGGAATGCCAGCCTTGCCGTCCGCGATGGCGCCGCCGCGCCTGTTGAACGATTCACCAGTTGCAGTTTGCGCCCGTTTCAAAGAGTTTGATCAAGGACGGTCCCGCGACCAACGCGTTGGGGGACGACACGAACTCACACCGCCACCCCGCTCAGGAGGCAGCATGCGCTACCACACGCCCACCAGTTTTCAGGAGGCCGCGCGCCTCGCCGCAGCGTCAGGAGGGTTGTTGCGCTATCTTGCGGGCGGCACCGATGTGCTCGTGCAGATGCGCGCGGGCATGGTGCAGCCCGACGAGCTGATCGATCTGAAACATATCCCGGGCGTCTTCGACATTTCGCGCAACGCGGACGGCGGCTGGCGCATCGGCGTGGCGGTTCCCGGCCGGGTCCTCGGCGCGCATGAGGCGCTCTGCGGCGACTGGCCGGGCGTGGTCGAGGGGATGAACCTCGTGGGCTCCACGCAAGTGCAGGGCCGCGCGACGCTCACCGGCAATCTCTGCAACGGCTCGCCCGCCGCCGACAGCGTGCCGGGTCTGGTCGCCGCCGGGGCCACGGTCACCATCACCGGCCCCGATGGCAGCCGCGAGGTACCGGTCGAGGCGATCCCGACCGGTCCGGGACGGACCGTCCTCAAGAAAGGCGAGCTGATTTCAGCGATCACCCTGCCGCCGCGCGGCGCGCATGGCGGCGATGCCTATCTGCGCTTCATCCCCCGCACCGAGATGGACATTGCGGTCGTGGGTGCCGCGGTAAACGTCACCCTCGACGGCGACCGGATCGCCAAGGCGCGCGTGGCGCTCGGCGCAGTGGCGCCGACCGTCCTTCTGGTCGAGGCGGCGGCGAAGGCGATCGTCGGCAGCACGCTCGACGAGGCAGCGCTCGACCGGCTCGCGGCGGCGTCATCGGCGGCGGCCAAACCGATTTCGGACAAGCGCGGCACGGTCGAGTTTCGTGTCGACGTGGTGGGCGTCCTTGCCCGCCGGGCAGCGAAGATCGCCTATGATCGGGCGAAAGGGATGAGCAAATGAAGAAGGTTCACGTCACCACAACCGTCAACGGCGATCCCGTCGAGTTTCTCGCCGATCCGCGCGAGACGCTGCTTGACTGCCTCAGAAACCATCTCGACCTGACCGGCACCAAGGAAGGCTGCGGCACCGGCGATTGCGGCGCCTGTTCGGTCACGCTCGACGGCACGCTCGTCTGCTCCTGCCTTGTCCTGGGGGTGGAGGCCGAGGGCAAGAAGGTCGAAACGATCGAGGGGATGGCGAGCGAGGGCGAACTTCATCCCCTGCAGCGCCAGTTCATCGAACATGCCGCGCTGCAATGCGGCTTCTGCACGCCCGGCATCCTCGTCGCGGCAAAATCGCTCCTGGAACAGAACCCGGATCCCAGCGAAAGCGAGATCCGTTTCTGGCTCGCGGGCAATCTTTGCCGCTGCACCGGCTATGACAAGATCGTCCGCGCGGTACAGGATGCGGCGGCGGAAATGAGGGGGGCGGCCTGATGGCGAAGGACGAGATCACCAAGGGTTACAAGCTGGTCGGCACGCGTCCGAACCGGCCCGACGGGCTCGACAAGGTCACGGGCCGAGCGCGCTATGGCGCCGATTTCTCGTTGCCCGGCATGCTCTGGGCGGCGGTCGTGCGCTCGCCGCACGCGCACGCGAAGATCAAGCGGATCGACGCCACCAAGGCGCTGGCGCTTGATGGCGTGAAGGCGGTCGTCACCCGCGCCGATCTGCCTACCGGACTGGAAGGCGAGGACCTTAACCTGCAGGAAAACACGCTGGCAGGTGAAAAGGCGCTCTATGACGGCCACGCCGTCGCCGCCGTCGCCGCGACCTCGGCCCTCTTGGCACAAGATGCTGCCCGCCTGATCGAGGTGGAATACGAGGTCATCCCCCATGTGACCGACGTCGATGCGGCGATGCAGCCCGGCGCCCCGGTGATCCGCGAAGGTGCCGCCGATTATTCTGTGCCGGAAGGCATGCACCCCAACGTCGTGCGCCATATGGAATTCGGCCACGGCGATGTCGTGGCCGGTTTCGCCGCCGCCGATATCGTGCGCGAAGAGACCTACAAGACAGAAGCCACCCATCAGGGCTATATCGAACCCCACGCCTGTGTCGGCCAGATGGGCGAGGACGGGCGTGGCGAAATGTGGGTCTGCACCCAGGGCCACTGGTACATCCGCCGCATGTGCGCCGCCGTTCTCGGGATCGAGGCGGCGAATCTGCGGGTCACGCCATCGGAAATCGGCGGTGGCTTCGGCGGCAAGACCACGATCTTCATGGAACCGCTGGCGCTTGCCCTTTCGAAGAAGGCGGGCGGGCGTCCGGTGAAACTCGTCATGTCGCGGGCCGAGGTGCTGCGCGCCACGGGGCCGACCGCATCGGCCTCGATGGATGTGAAGATCGGCATGAAGAAGGACGGCACCGTCACCGCCGGTCAGGTGATGTTCCGCATGCAGGGCGGTGCCTTCGTCGGCATGTCGCCCATCGGCGAGGCCCTGCCCTGCGCCTTTGCCTGCTACGACATTCCGGCCCTGAAACACGAGGCGGTGGAGGTTCTGACCAATCGCCCGAAAGCCGCCGCCTATCGGGCGCCGGGCTCGCCCATGGCGGCCTTCGCGGTCGAAAGCCTGATGGACGAGATGTGCCGTGAGCTTGGCCTCGACCCCATCGACGTCCGGCTGAAGAACGCTGCGAAAGAAGGCTCGAAGTCGAGCTACGGCCCGGTCTACAACCGCATCGGCCTCGTCGAGACGCTGGAAGCGGCAAAGGCCCATCCGAACTACGCGATCCCCCTTGGCCCCAATCAGGGGCGCGGCGTCGCCTCGGGCTTCTGGTTCAACCATGGTGGCGAGACGTCCGTCAGCCTCGCCATCGGCGAAGACGGAACGGTGCAGGTCTCGATCGGCACGCCGGACATCGGCGGCAGCCGTGCCTCGATCGCGCTGATGACGGCGGAAACCCTGGGCATTCCCTATGAAAATGTCCGGGTGAACGTGGTCGAGACCGGCGCGCTTGGCGTGAACGAGCCGACGCATGGCAGCCGCGCGACCTTCGCAAGCGGCAAGGCAGCGGTCGAGGCGGCACGGCAGGCGATCAAGGAAATGTGCCGCCGCGCGGCAGCGGAATGGGAGATCGAGCCCGAGGCCGTCGAATGGAAGGACGGCGCGGCCCAGCCCGCCGGGCCGAACGCGGGCAAGTTCCCGCCCATGACCATCGCCGAGATCGGCGCCAAGATGGGCGGCACCGGTGGGCCGATCTCGGGTCATCACGAAACGAACGCGGGCGGCGTGGGCGCGAGCTTCGGCACCCATGTCGTCGATGTCGAGGTCGATCCTGAAACCGGCCGCACCACGGTTCTGCGATATCTGGTGGTGCAGGACGCGGGCACCGCGATCCACCCGGCCTATGTCGAGGGTCAGTATCAGGGCGGCGCGGCGCAAGGGATCGGCTGGGCGCTCAACGAGGAATATGTCTATGGCGCCGACGGGCGGCTGCAGAACACCGTCTTCCTCGATTACCGCATCCCGGTCGCCTCGGACCTGCCGATGATCGACACGGTCATCGTCGAGGTACCGAACCCCGGCCATCCCTACGGGGTGCGCGGCGTGGGCGAGACCGGCATCACGCCCCCCCTGCCCGCGCTGGCCGGTGCGGTCGCGGCGGCGGCGGGGGTGCGGCTGCGCAGCTTGCCGATGTCACCGCCAAAGGTGCTCGCGGCGATCAAGGCCGCGCGGCAGGCTTAGGATGGCGCGTGTCCATCTCTGGTCGAGCCTGAGGCGCTTCGCCGAGGGCCAGGAGGTGGTCGAGGTCGAAGGTGCGACCGTGGGCCAGATCTTCGACGCGCTGGCCCGGACCTATCCTGGCCTCGCGCCCGCCATCGCCGCGGGCCTTTCGGTTGCGGTCGATGGCGAGGTGATTGCCAATAGCCGCAGCGCGCCCGTCAGGCCCGACAGCGAGGTCTACCTGCTGCAACGGCTGAAAGGCGGCTGACCGACCGAGAGGCGGCTCGTCGAGCACTGCGTGCACTCCTCGCGGGGCGCCGCCCGACGAGTGCATGGAATGCTCGAGGAGGCGCTGGCCGGACGGGCGCTGTCGTGCCGCCTCACCAAAACACTTGCGGAGCCCGAAAGGCTCGGCCAGACTGCGATCAAATCGGGGGGCGGCGCGACCTTTTGGTCCTGGCCGCGACGGGGGAATTGCAACCTGCCTTCTGGCACCGCTGGGGTCGTCCCGTAACATGTGTCCTGCGCCTGTGCTGAAAGAGAACCCCCGCGGTTTCATCATCCCGATCGGCGGGGGCGAAGACCGCGTCCGCGAACGCCATATCCACCGGCGGTTCGTAGAACTGTCCGGCGGCAAGGGCGCCGATATCGTGGTGATCCCGACCGCGTCGGAACTTGAAACCACCGGCGCCGACTACAATCGCATCTTCAAGGGCTTGGGCGCCTCGGCGGTCGACTTCCTGCCGATCACCAAGCGCGCCGATTGCGACAATCCGCGCTATGTCGACATGCTCGACAGCGCTACCGGCATCTTCCTGACCGGCGGCAACCAGTTGCGCCTCTCGACCATCCTCGGCGGCACCGGCATCGCCCAGAAGATCCGCCGCCGCAATGCCGCCGGCATCGCCGTCGCGGGCACGTCTGCCGGTGCCTCGATCATGTCGGAACATATGATCGCGGGCGGCGACAGCAATTCCGCCCCGGTCGTCGGCGCGGTCAGCCTCGCGCCCGGCCTTGGTCTGACAAATGCCGTCATCATCGACCAGCATTTCACCGAGCGGAACCGCCTCGGCCGCCTGCTGACCGCCTCCTCCTACAACCCGTTCCTCATCGGCCTCGGCATCGATGAGGATACCGCTGCCTTCATCGGCCCCGACGGGCTGTTCGAGGTCGTGGGTTCCGGTACCGTCACCGTCGTCGACGCCTCGGGCCTCACGCATTCCTCGATGTGGGACGCCTCGCCCGGCCAGTCCCTGACGCTTCTCGGCCTCAAGGTCCACGTGCTCGGCGAAGGTTGCCGCTATGACCTTGTCGGTCGCCACGCCTATCCGCCGGATGACACGGCGGCATTCTGCTCATTGCCAAACACATCCAAGACCGGCTGACGAAAGCCGACAAAAGGGGGGGGAACCGCTATGAAGATCGTCTCGACGAATGTGTTTGTCGGTCCGAATGTCTGGGCGGGGTTCCCGGTCATTCGCCATGTCGTCGATCTGGGCGTCTTGGAGGACTGGCCGTCGGCCAAGATCGGCGAGGCATGGATCGACGCGCTTGTCGAGGCGCTGCCGGGCCTGCGGGAACATGGCTGTTCCTACCGCGAACCCGGCGGCTTCGTCCGCCGCCTGCGCGAAGGCGACGGCACCTGGCTCGGTCATGTCGCCGAACATGTCGCGCTTGAAATTCAAGGCGTTGCCGGATCGGACGTCACGTTTGGCCGGACCCGCTCGACCGGGGAGCCGGGTCGCTACAACCTTGTCTACGAGTATCGCCAGCGCGATGTGGGCCTCGACGCGGGCGCGCTCGCTATCCGGCTTCTCATGCATCTTCTGCCCGCCGACCTGAAAGCCAAGGTCGACTACGAGTTCGACCCGGAGTTCGATTTCGCGGCCGAACTGAAAAGCTTCGTTCTCTCCGCCCAGCGCCGTGAATTCGGCCCCTCGACCGGATCGCTCGTCAAGGCGGCGGAGGAGCGCGACATTCCCTGGATCCGGCTCAACAACAATTCGCTCGTCCAGTTCGGTCACGGCAAGTTCCAGCAGCGCATCCAGGCGACGATCACCAGCCAGACCAAGCATATCGCCGTGGAAATCTCCTGCGACAAGGAAGACACCCACAACATGCTGAACGACCTCGGCCTGCCGGTGCCGCAGCAGCGCCTGGTCTATTCGCCGCGCGATGCGGTCCGCGCGGCGAGGCGCATCGGCTACCCGGTCGTGGTCAAGCCCTTGGACGGCAATCACGGACGCGGCGTCTCGATCAACCTGACCGAGGACGCGCAGGTCGAGGTGGCCTTCGGCGAGGCCAGGGAACAATCGAAAAGCCGCGGCATCCTGGTCGAGCAGTTCATCACCGGCATGGATCACCGGATGCTCGTGGTGAACGGCGAACTCGTTGCGGTCGCCAAGCGCGTGCCCGGCCATGTGGTGGGCGACGGCAAGCACACGATTGCCGAGCTGATCGACATCGTGAACTCCGACCCGCGCCGGGGCATCGGCCATGAAAAGGTGCTGACCAACCTCGAACTCGACAGCCAGGCCGAACGCCTGATGGAGGCGGCGGGTCATACGGCGCAGACCGTGCTGCCCGCCGGCGAAACCTTCTACCTGCGCTCGACCGCGAACCTCTCGACCGGCGGCACGGCGATCGACATGACCGACGTCTGCCACCCCGACAATAAGGACATGGCAGAGCGCACGATCAAGGCCGTGGGCCTCGACGTTGGCGGGGTCGATTTCCTGACCGCCGACATCACTAAAAGCTACAAGGACGTGGGCGGCGCCATCGTCGAGGTGAACGCAGCGCCGGGCTTCCGCATGCATGTGGCGCCCTCAGAGGGCAAGCCGCGCGATGTCTCGGGCAAGGTGATGGACATGCTCTTCCCCAAGGGCACCCAGTCGCGCATCCCGATCGCCGCCATCACCGGCACCAACGGCAAGACCACGACGTCGCGGATGCTCGCCCATATCATGAAATCCAGCGGAAAGATCGTCGGCCTCACCTCGACCGACGGGGTCTATGTCGACGGCAAGCTGACGGTGAAGGGCGACATGACCGGCCCCGCCTCGGCGCAGATGGTGCTGCGCGACCCCTCCGTCGATTTCGCGGTGATGGAAACCGCGCGCGGCGGCCTTGTGCGATCCGGCCTCGGCTACCAGCGCTGCGACGTGTCGGCCTGCCTCAACGTGACATCCGACCATCTGGGCATGGGCGGCATCAACACGCTCGATGAACTGGCGGTCGTCAAGCGTGTGGTGGTGGAAACCGCGACCGATACGGTCGTTCTGAATGCCGACGACAAATATTGCCTGCGCATGGCCGATTTCTCGCATGCGACGCATATCTGCTATGTGACGACCAATTCCGATCATCCTTTGGTCAAGGAACATATCCGCGCGGGCGGGCGCGCCGTGGTGCTGGAAAAGGCCATGAACGGCGACATGATAACGATCTATGCGAACGGCCTTCACATGCCGGTGCTCTGGTCGCATCTGATCCCCGCGACGCTTGAGGGCAAGGCGCTCTACAATGTTCAGAATGCGATGTTCGCCTGCGCAATGGCGCATGCTTTCGGGCTCGACCTCGACAATATCCGACATGGGCTGCGCACCTTCGACACCTCCTTCTTCCAGGTGCCGGGCCGCACGAACGTCTATGACGAACATCCGTTCAAGGTCATCCTCGACTACGGCCACAACCCCGCCGCCATCGCCGCCATGGCAAGCCTCGCCGACCGGCTGGACGTGAAGGGCCGTCGGCTGATCGTGGCCGCCATGCCCGGCGACCGGCGTGACGAGGATATCCGCGCGGCCGCGCGCGAGCTTGCGGGCCATTTCGACCATTATTTCCTGAAGCCCGACGACGACCGGCGCGGCCGGGGCGAGATGGAAGTGCCCGGGATGCTGCGCGAGGAGCTTTTGAAGGCAGGCGTTGCCGACGACCAGATATCGCTCGTGCCGAGCGAGATGCAGGCAATCGACACCGCCCTTGCCGCGGCGCAGGCGGGCGACCTTCTGGTGGTCCTCGCCGACGAACTCGCGCGGTCCTGGAAGCAGATCATCTATTTCAAGAAGGCCGAGCGCGAGGCGCTTCTGCAGGCCAAGCCCAAACGGCCCGAGCCGAAGGCGGCGGGGTTCGAGGAGCTGATCTCCGAAGGCGACCAGCTGATCCGCGACGAACGCGGCGTCCGTCTGGCGCGCGTCGAAACCGAACAGTCCGACTGACCGGGTCCGGCCTTGGCACGATCGGAAGAACTGCAGGAGGCGCTGGTCCTCCCGATCCCCCAGAATCCGGGGCTGGTGCTTGACGGTTGCCGTCGGCTGCTCGGTCCCAATCTCTACGGGCCGGAGCCGGGGGCGGTCGGCGATTGCCTCGTCGCGGGCCATGACCGCGATGAAGTTCTCGCGCTCTGGTCGGGCCATGTGCGCCACTTCCTCGGCACGCTGGGTCTGCCGCAGGCGGGCCTGCGGCTGCGCCCCTTCGATGGCGGCGGCAGCCTTTACTTCCCTGCCCCGGTCGACCAGCTTTTTACGGCTGCCTATGTCATCGAAGCCGCATGGTATCTGACCGCGACCGGCCTCCTTGGCCTGTCCGCGATGGCGCCCGAGGCGCTTGCCACTGAGCTGACCCGCATCAGCGCGATGGAACGGTCCCCTGACCTCGCCGCGCTGGTCGCAGAGGTCGCGCGGAGAGGCATCGACAGGCTTCTGGACGACGATGCACTGACACTTGGCCATGGCGCCGGGTCAGCGACCTGGGCGACCGACGCCCTGCCCGGCAGCCCGGACTGGGCGCGCCTGCACGACATCCCTCTCGCGCTCGTTACCGGCACCAACGGCAAGACCACCACGACCCGGCTGATCGCCGCCATGGGCGCGGCCGCGGGCAAGGTCTCGGGCCTGTCCTCGACCGAATTTGTGAAGGTCGGCGACGAAGTGCTTGATCGCGGCGACTATTCCGGTCCGGCAGGTGCGCGCCTTCTTCTGCGCGACAAGCGGCTGGAGGTCGGGGTTCTGGAGGTCGCGCGCGGCGGCATTCTCAGGCGCGGCCTGCCCGTGACCCGCGCCCGCGCGGCCGTGGTGACCAATGTCGCGGCCGACCATCTTGGCCAATACGGTATCACCACGGTGCCGGAACTGGCAGAGGTCAAGCTCTCGGTCCATCGCGCGCTCGCCCCTGGCGGGCAGCTGATCCTGAACGCAGACGATCCCATGGTCGTCGAGGCCGCAGGCGCGCCCCGCCTTTCGCCGGTCTGGTTCTCGCTGGGCGCGGGCAGC
Organism: Frigidibacter sp. SD6-1; assembly: GCF_030143255.1. Classification (GTDB taxonomy): domain Bacteria; phylum Pseudomonadota; class Alphaproteobacteria; order Rhodobacterales; family Rhodobacteraceae; genus TMP-24. The sequence goes on along the minus strand of NZ_JARJNR010000004.1, from coordinate 8,127 downwards.
GCCCTGATCCGCGCAGCGCGGGCGGCAGCCCTCCCTTGCGGCTGGCTGGCGGACGGTATGATCCACCTCTCCGACGGCGCGGAAGAGACCGCGCTTGTCGCGGTGGAGGAGGTGCCGCTGACGCTCGGCGGCGCGGCGCGCTACAATATAGAAAATGCGCTGGCCGCAGCGCTTGCCGCTCGTGCACTCGGCCTGCCCGACACGGCGATCCGCAAGGTGCTGACGAGCTTCCGCAGCGACCCGACCGACAATCCTGGCCGTGCCAACGAGTTTGCCGTGAAGGGCGCGCGGGTCTTCGTCGACTTCGCCCACAATCCCCATTCCATCGCCGCGATCACCTCGGCGCTCGCCGCCCTGCCCGCCAAGCGCCGCTTCGCGCTGATTACCCATGCAGGCGACCGGTCCGACGAGGATATCGCTGCCCTGACGCGGGGCCTCTTCGCGCTTCGCCCCGATATCGTCGTTGCCGCCGAAAACCCGAAATATCTGCGCGGCCGCGCGCCCGGCGAGGTTCCCGCGCTCATTCGCAGGGCCTGCCGGGACTGCGGCCTGCCCGACGACAACATCCTGTCGGCGACCAGCCCCGCAGACGGCGCCGGAAAGATCGTCGCACACCTGCAGCCGGGCGATCTGGCACTTCTTCTCGTCCATGACGAACGGGCCGCGATCTTCGATCTGCTGCGCGCGGCCCCCTCGCCCGCCGCCTGATCTATTGCGGCGGATAAAGCGGCAGGCCGTTCGCCACCCATGCCTCGATCCCGCCCCGATACCAGAGCGCGTTCCAGCCGATCGCGCCCGCCCTCAAGGCCGCATTATAGGCCGACCGGTCCTGCATGCCGGACCCGAAGAAGACCACCGGCACCTGAGTGTTGCCGCCGGTCTGGTCGCGCAGGAACTCGTCGAGCATCTTCTGGAAGTTGTCGCGCAGACTGCCGTCGCGACCGGCATCCGTGACCACGATCGCATTGGGCAGACTGTCCCCCCGCCCGTTCGTGTCGATCAGGAGCATGCCGCCCCCGCCATTGATCATCCCCGCGAGATCCTCGGTCGTGACCGCCTGCGCAAACGGGTTCGACACCGGCGTCGGCCCCTTGTAGGGCGCGAGGAACAGTTCGCGCGTCTCGGGCACGCCCATCTCCTGCAACTCATCAAACGCAGGCGCCGCTGGGGCCGCGCCGCCGCCAAACGGATTGGTTCCGCCCGATGAGCCGCCGGAACCGCCGAACGGGTTGGTACCGCCCGATCCGCCAGACCCGCCACCTGCGAAGGGATTGTTCCCGCCGCCGGCAGGCGCGGGCGCCGAGGCGGGTGCCGCTTCCTCGCCGTTCACCGTGCCCATCTCGATGTCCGAGATCATCACGATGATATATTCGACGAGGTTGTAGCACATGGTGATCGTGCCTTCGCGCGGATCGTACCATGCGTTCAGCTCGTCGCAGTCGCGGTAGATCACCTCGATCGGGCGCGGCAGCACAAAGTCCGCTGAAAGCAAGTCCAAATAGCCTTGGAAGGTTCCGCTGTCGCCGATGACAGCCTTCACGAAGTCGCCCACCCTTGTGCGCGACGGTTCGAACCGCGCGGTGATGGCAGCGCCCGGCGCGTCGGCTGGCTGCTGACCCTCGGGGTGGCTGGCCGACACGCGGGTATGGGGCGCAAGGATCGTCCGCCAGGCGCGGTTCTGCTTGGTGAATTCGTCCTCGCAGCGGTAAAGCGTGCGCTCGTCCATGCCCACCTGCTGGGCGATCGGCGCGAAAAGATCGGGATTGCCGCCGTACATCACGCAGAACGTATTGCGGAACCGTTTCAGGTCGGCGGTATGTTCATCCTGCCAGGGCACGTCCGCCCCGCCGCTCTGGGCCTGCACCATGCCGGAATAGTACCATTGCAGCGCCGCATAAAGCGCCATGTCCTCGTTCAGCTTCGTTGCATCCGCGCTCGGCCCTTCAAGCGACGTGGGCGAGGAGATGCGCAGGGCCGAAAAGATGTCGACCGCATCCTCTTCCGGCCCGGTCGAAGGGATCTGCAACTCGCCGATCAGCGCATGGCCGAATTCATGCAGGAAAATACCGGTCATCACACCAAGATAGGTCGAGGTGATCCGCCCGCTGTCCCCGTCAAACATCGGCAGGGGGCCGGTCAGGCCGCCTTGCGCTCCGCCGCCAGAACCGCCACCGCCAGCGCCGCCGTCCTGCATCGGCGCGCCGCCGTCCTGTCCGAGGCCATCGGTGATGGTGAAGCCGCCCAGATAGAACCGGCCCCTCTCATAGGCCAGAACGCCGATATCGGCGCCAAAGGCCGAATTGGTCTCGACCTGCCCCACGACCTGGCCGTTGACGATAACCTGCGCGACGCCGGGAAGCTCCAGAAACTCGACCACGTCGGAACCGTCATTCCTGGCGATCCCCTTCAGGCGGCCGATCTCGCTTGCCTTGCCGTCCGCGCCGAAACACAGCATCAGCGCGTCGCCCGCGCCGGTGATCTCGCCCAGGCACGAGGTCTTGGCCTGCCGGTTCTCGGCGATGAGACCCACGGCGGAATAGGGTATGTCCTCGATCCTCTGGCCATCCAGCGGCGCGATCGCGACATTGATCCGCGTCGCGCGACCGTCATTGCCGACAGGGCCTGCCGGAACGGCGAAATAATTCTCGCCGGAGGCAACGGTCGCATTTTCCATCACCAGCCAGTCGTCCTTGAGATACAGATCCCAGCCATCGCGCGTCTGCGCGTTGGCGATGGTGGCGGCAAGCGGCCCCATGATCGAGTCCAGCGTCGGCGCGCCGCCGCCAGCCGTCGCGCCGCCCGAGGCACCACCGCCCTGCGTGCCACCGCCCTGCGTGCCACCGCTTCCCGCGCCACCTTTCGGAGGCAATCCGCCCCCGCCCCCGCCTCCGGCCCCGCCCCCCGCGCTGGCGTCACCCACCACATTGCCGTTCGCGTCCAGAAGCGAGACACGGAAATCGGCGATGCCGAAAGTGCCCCGGTCATAGGCCATGATACCGATCTCGGAGCCAAGCGCGGCCGCCCCTTGCAGATCGCCGATCGTCTGGCCGTTCAGATAGAACCGCGCGCCGCCGGGTACGTCCACCATCTCGATCACGTCGCTGCCGTCGAGCCTGGCGGCATTCGGCACCGTCGCGATTTCCTGATATTGCTTGTTGACCATGCAGAAGAGATTGGCCGAGGCGGCGGCGGTGATCTCCATCAGGCAGAGACTGCCCGCAGGCTGGTTGCGCACCAGGATGCCGACCGAGGCGGTCTTTTCCTGCGAGGAGAGCGAGACAGTGACCGATGTCAGGCGCCCGTTCTCCGGCGCGGGTCCGAGCGTGACAGTCAACGCCTGTTCGGAATTGTCGGCCTGCGGGTTGCGCAGAACGAACCAGTCACCCTCCGCCCCCGCCTGCCAGTCCGCCAGCAACTGCTGGCCAAGCGCACCGCCAAGCGGGCCGATCAGATTTTCATAGTCCGCCCGCGCGGGCGACGAGGTCTGGAAGAGCGCGGCCAATAGAACCGCAACTGCTGCGAGGGGGCGCACGCGCATCTCCGTCTCCGTAACTCAAGCCACAGTCAGATTTAGCAGGCCGCCCGCCCCCTTGGGCAGCCCGGTTTCACAGCATTGCCATGCCGCCGTTCACGTGCAAGACTGCTCCGGTTACATAGGCCGCTTCGTTGCTCGCAAGATACAGCACCGCGGCCGCAACCTCATCCGCCTCGCCCATGCGCCCCGCGGGAACCTGAACGAGGATCGTGTTCTTCTGATCATCCGTCAGCTTCTCGGTCATCGCCGTGGTGATGAAGCCGGGCGCCACGCAATTGACCGTGATATTCCGGCTCGCCACCTCCTTGGCAAGTGACTTGGACATCCCTTCGAGGCCCGCCTTCGAGGCCGCGTAATTCGCCTGACCCGGATTGCCCTCAAGCCCCACGACCGACGAGATATTCACGATCCGCCCCCAGCGCGCCTTCATCATGCCCCTGAGAACCCCGCGGCACAGCCGGAACGACGCGGTCAGGTTCACGTCGAGGACCGAAGCCCATTCCTCGTCCGACATGCGCATGAAAAGATTGTCACGGGTGATGCCCGCATTGTTCACCAGGATATCGACCCCGCCCATCGCCTCGACCGCCGCCTTGGGCAAAGCCTCGACCGAGGCCGGTTCGGCAAGGTTGCAGGTCAGGACATGGACGCGCCCGCCAAGCTCCGCCGCCAGGTCATTGAGCGGTGCCTCGCGCGTTCCCGACAGTGCCACGGTCGCCCCCGCCTGGTGCAGCGCCCGCGCGATCGCGCCGCCGATGCCGCCCGAAGCGCCGGTCACCAGCGCCGTCTTACCCGTCAGATCGAACATCTCGCCCTCATCTCTTCCGTTTCCAAATATCCCGGGTGGGGTCCGGGGAGGGCAGCGCCCTCCCCGCCTCAGGCCGAAAGGCCCGCGATATCTTCCGGTGCGCCGACCGCCTTGCAGACCGCTTCCTTGGCGATCCGCCGGATCATGCCCGAAAGGGCCTTGCCCGCACCGATCTCCCAGAACTCGCTCACGCCCTGTCCCGCCATCCATTCGACCGACTCGCGCCAGCGGACCGAACCTGTCACCTGGCGGACAAGCAGATCGCGGATCGCGCCCGCGTCGGCATTGGCGGATGCAAGCACATTGGCCACCACCGGCACGCGGGGCGCCTTGACCTCGACCGCGGCCAACGCCTCGGCCATCCGGTCGGCCGCGGGCTGCATCAGAGCGCAATGGAACGGTGCAGAAACCGGCAGAAGGATCGCGCGCTTGGCGCCCTTGGCCCTGGCGATCTCCAACGCCCGCTCGACCGCCGCCTTGTGGCCCGACACCACGACCTGCGCGGGGTCATTGTCATTTGCGGCCTGGCAGACCTCGCCCTGTGCCGCCTCTTTCGCCACCGCATCGGCAGCGGCGAAGTCGAGGCCGAGAAGGGCTGCCATCGCGCCGACACCGACCGGCACGGCGGCCTGCATCGCCTGCCCCCGGATGCGCAGAAGCTTTGCCGTATCAGAAAGCCCGATCGCGCCCGCCGCGCACAGCGCCGAATATTCGCCCAGCGAATGACCGGCGACGAAGGCCGCGTCCGTCACCGCATGACCTTCCGCCTCCAGCGCGCGCAAAGCGGCAATCGATGTGGCCATCAGCGCGGGCTGGGCGTTCTGGGTCAGTGTCAGCACCTCCTGATCGCCCTCCCAGATCAGGGCGGACAGCTTCTCGCCCAGCGCCTCATCGACCTCGTCGAAGACCGCGCGCGCAGCCGGATAGGCATCGGCGAGCGCGCGGCCCATGCCAATGACCTGTGCCCCCTGCCCCGGAAATACGAATGCCTTCATCTCACTCCCCTCGGTCGCCGCCAATGTCTGGCTGTCTCTTGGCCGTTTTCCGCCCCATACCGCGCATCGCCCCGCGCTGCAACGCGCGGATTGACCTGTGACGTCCCCGGGTTGCGCCGCACAGGGCCTGTGCAATCGGCGCCTTCCGCCAATCGCGCGCGCGCCCTATTCTCGCCCTCGACCCATCGGCCGCAGCATCGGAAGCGCAAACATGTCCCTGTCGAATACCGCCCGCTCCTACGGCAGCATCGCGCGCCTCCTGCACTGGGCCGTGGCGCTCCTGATCCTCGCGAACATTCCCCTTGCGCTCTGGGCAGAGGGATTGCCGCGCACTTCCGACGCCGACGCCGCGCTTCTGGCGCGCGTCTATTCGGCGCACAAGACCATCGGCGTCACGGTTTTCGCGCTCGCCCTCGTCCGCATCTTCTGGGCGCTGACGCAACCGAAGCCCGCCCCCCTCCACCCCGGGCGGCGGCTGGAAACCTTTGCCGCCGAAGCCGTCCACTGGTCGCTTTATGCCGCGATCCTCGTCCTGCCGCTCTCGGGCTGGATCGGCCACGCGGCCTCGCAAGGCTTCGCGCCGATCCTCTGGCCCTTCGGCCAGACCTTGCCCTTCGTGCCGAAATCCGAACACCTCGCCCATCTCGCGGGTGCGGTCCATGGCGCGACCTCGAAACTTCTGATCCTGTCGATCCTCCTCCATGTCGCGGGCGCGGTGAAACATGCGCTTGTCGACCGCGACGGTACGCTGGCGCGGATGATCACCGGCCGCCCTGCCGGGGATGGCCGGACCCGGCCGAGCCACCGCCCCGCGTTCCTCTCGCTCGCGCTCTGGGGCGCGCTTGTGGCTGCGGTCCTCGCCGTCGCACCTGCATCGCGCGACGAGGGCGCGGCCTCTGTCGCCACCGCCGAAGGCGGCAACTGGACGGTCACCGACGGCACGATCACCTTCACCCTCCGCCAGATGGGCCAGGAAGTGACCGGCGCCTTCGCGGGCTGGAGCGCCCGGATCAGCTACGACCCCGACAGCCGCACGGGCGAGACCGAGGTGACGATCCCGCTTCAGGGCATGAGCCTCGGCGCCGTCACCGAGCAGGCGGCAGGGGCGGAATTCTTCGACCGCGCCACCTTCCCCGAAGCGAGATTCAAGGCCGCTATCGCCGACGAGGCGGGTACTCTCACGGCACGCGGAACGCTCTCCCTGCGCGGCAAGGATGTGCCGGTCGCCCTGCCCTTCACCCTGATCATTGACGGGGACACGGCCACGGCGGCGGGCACCGTCACGCTCGACCGGCGCGACTTCGGCATGGGGCCGAGCTATCCTGATGAATCCACCGTCGGCTTCGCCGTCCGGGTCGACATCGCCCTGACCGCGCAGCGCGGCGGCTAGATCCTATCCAGACGAAACTTGCGGAAGCGCTCGCCCGCATAGTCGATCTGGCCGATCTCGACCGCGCCGAGCCGCGCCAGCGCGCCAAGATGGCGGCGCGAGGGCGGCAAGAGGAAGGTGACGAACGGTATGCGGCCATCATCTCGCGCGAAGGCCAGGGCCTTGCGCGCGATGGCCATGCCAAGGCCGAAAGCATCGGGGCGCAGCACCAGGCCGAAGTCCCATTCCTCGCCCTCCTTCTGGAACCCGCCCCAGCCGACATAGCGCCCGTCGGCGAGGAAGGCCCAGTGACCGAGCCCGTCACGCTGCCAGCACGCCTCTTTCGCCGCGACGAACCCCGCGACGGTTTCAGGCGTCCAGGGTTCGCTCAGCAGCGGCATATGCTCCGCCATCCGCGGATCGGACATGTGATCGAGGATCGCCTCGGGCGCGATCGCGGTCAGCCGGACGAAGTCGATCGCGGCCCCGGGGCGTTTCACGGCGGCGGTGTTGGTCACTGGCGCGGTCATGCGGACCTCCGGATCGGTTCGGCTTGCGGTTCAAAAGGCTGAGGGCCACCGCAAGACTGCGGCGGCCCGTGCCGACGGGTGAAAGCCTCGGGCCCTTAGCCGTCGACCTTGCCCGCCTCGACCGAGATGTTGACCTCGACCTCGTCGGCGACGAAAGGCGCGAACATGCCAAGGCCATAGTCCGACCGCAGGACTTTCGTCGTCGCGGTGAAGCCAAGCCAGGGCTTGCCCTCCATCGGATGATCGCCCGCCTGGGTCAGGACCGCGTCGAGAACGACGGGCTTCGTGACACCGTTCAGCGTCAGATCGCCGGTGATCTTCGCGCTCTTCTCGCCGGTCACCTCGATGCCGGTCGACGTGAAGCTCACCATCTCATCCTCGGCCGCATCGAAGAAATCGGGCGACATGAAGTGGTCGAACCGTGCCTGCCAGCCGGTCAGCATGGTCCTGACCGGGAAGCTCACCGTCACGCTCGACCCGGCCGGATCGGCGGCGTCATAGGCGATTTCGCCCTCGAACCCCGAGAAGAGGCCGTAGCTCGTCGAATAACCGAGGTGGTTGTAGGAAAAAAGGATCTGGCTGTGGCCGGGGTCGAGACGATAGGTCTCGGCCGCGCCGAACGCGGCTGAGGCCGACAGGCCAAGGGCGGCGGCAAGAAGGGTGGTTTTCACGGCAGAGATCTCCAATACACCGAACAGGTTGAAGGCAGACCATCGCGGCAACCTCCCGTCCGCGCAATTCCGCAGGGTCAAACAGCCAGTGTGGAGCGACGAACAGTCGCGCCCCCGCTCGACCGCCCCCAAGCCTTCGGCGCACGCACACCTCGGCAGGGGAATCGCATTTGAGAAATATCTCTGGCGGTGAGGGGTGATATGGATTCTTTGGAGGGC
>NZ_JARJNR010000003.1 GCF_030143255.1 Frigidibacter sp. SD6-1 | reverse complement strand
TCGGCGCCGGCGTCGTCTCGAAAATCCTGAAGTAAGTCGGGACATCGGATACCGGACGGGGCCAAGGCCCCGGACGGACAGACAGGACAGGGCCGCCCAACGGGCGGCCCTTTTCATTTGGAAGCAGTAGACCAAGGCTGCATTGACGATTCGGCCAAAGCAGCCCAAACTTTTCCACGCACAGTCATGCGGGGGAGAGCAGACCATGTGCCAGATATTCGCCGGGCAGAGCCCCGGTCGCTATGAAACCGTGACCCGTCGCCTCAGGCTGAACGGACAAAGCACTTCGATCCGGCTGGAGCGAGCCTTCTGGCGGATTCTCGATCAGATCGCGGATCGTGAGGGTCTGTCGACGCCCGCCTTCATCTCGAAGCTCCATTCCGAAGTACTGGAACTGCATGGCGAGGCGCCGAATTTCACCTCGCTCTTGCGCTGTGCCTGCACGATCCATCTGGGCGAATATGAGCAGGATGCGGGCGCGCGTATCGCCGCGGAATAAGCCGAACAAAATCGCCCTGTAGTATCCGGTTACTACCACCGGTCAAAATTGGTCATCTATATTTACCAAAATCGCATGATTTTGGAGGGCAGATGGCCAAGGCGATCCATTCGATGATCCGCGTCCTGGACGAGGCGCGCTCGGTTTCCTTCTATGAAAAGGCATTCGACCTGAAGGTCGCGGACCGGCTGGATTTCGAGACATTCACGCTGATCTATCTCTCGAACGCAGAGGCGACGTTCGAGCTGGAACTGACCGTCAACAAGGGCCGGACCGAGCCTTACGCCCTTGGCGACGGCTACGGGCATCTCGCGGTTTCGGTCGATGATCTCGACGCGCTTCATGCCCGGTTGACCGACGCCGGTCTTGGCCCCCGCAAGCTTGTGGAATTCAGGAACGGCGACCGGCTGGTCGCGCGCTTCTTCTTCATTGCCGATCCGGATGGCTACCAGATCGAGGTTCTCGAACGCGGCGGGCGGTTCCTGTGACCGGCCGCCTTCATCATCAAGGGAGGAATAGATGAGCAAGATCGAACGGCAAGGTCTGACCCGCCGCGCGCTGCTGGCGCGGGTGGTCTCGACCGGTGCGCTCGCGGTGACGGGCGTGGGTTTCATCGCCGCGCCCGACGCGGCCTGGGCGCTCGAGGTGACGACAATCACCGAACATCAGATGGCGACGCTTCTGCAGATGGCGCGCGACATCTACCCGCACGACAAGGTGGGCGACCAGTTCTACGCGGTGGCCGTGAAGGGTTACGACGCCGAGGACAAGAAGGCATTGGTCGAGGAGGGAGTCGCCGCGCTTGATGCCGCAGCGCAGGCGGCGGGCCACGCCGACTATGTGTCGATGGGCTGGGAGGAAGATCGTGTGAAAATCCTTCAGGCTATGGAAGATGCGCCTTTCTTCCAGACTGTGCGCGGTGGGCTCGTGACCGGCCTTTATAACCAGAAAGAGGTCTGGCCGATCTTCGGCTACGAGGGCGAGAGCTTCTCGAAGGGCGGCTATATCGAGCGCGGCTTCAACGACATCAACTGGCTTTGACCACGGGAGGATAAGATGGTCGCGAAATTCGAACTGACCGACGATTCCGTCGTGGTCGTCATCGGCACCGGCGCTGGCGGTGGGGTTCTGTCGAACGAACTGGCGCAGAAGGGCGTCAAGGTCGTGGCGCTCGAGGCGGGCGGACGTTACCTGCCCGAGGATTACATTAACGACGAATGGGAAAGCTTCGGGCAACTGGCCTGGACCGATCCCCGCACGACCTCGGGCGACTGGCGGGTGGCCAAGGATTTCTCCGGTCTGCCGGCCTGGATCGTGAAGGCGGTGGGCGGGACCACCACCCATTGGGCCGGCGCTTCAATCCGGTTTCAGGAACACGAGTGGAAGGCGTTGACGAGTTATGGGCCGGTTGACGGGGCAAACCTGCTCGATTGGCCCATAGACGCGGCCGAAATGGCACCTTGGTACGAGAAGGCCGAGGCGAAGCTCGGCGTCACGCGTACTGGTGACAGGGCAGGCCTGCCCGGCAACAACAACTTCAAGGTCTTCGAAAAAGGCGCTCGCGCGCTTGGCTACAAGGAAGTCCACACCGGGCGCATGGCGATCAACTCGGCAGATTATGATGACCGGATGGCTTGCCAACAGACCGGCTTTTGCTTCCAGGGCTGCAAGTGGGGCGCCAAATGGTCAGCCGCCTACACGGACATTCCGCGCGGCGAGGCGACAGGCAACCTGGAGGTCCGAGATCACGCCCACGTGGCGCGCATCCTGCACGACGACAGCGGCAAGGTGACGGGTGTCGAATATTTCGACAAGGACGGCAATCTGCAGATGCAGAAGGCGCGTATCGTCTGTGTGGCGGGCAATTCGTTCGAAAGCCCGCGCCTCTTGCTGAATTCCGCATCGTCGATGTTTCCGAACGGGCTTGCCAACTCCTCCGATCAGGTCGGGCGCAACTACATGCGCCACACGACGGGTTCGGTCTATGCGGTCTTTGACAAGCCCGTCCGCATGTGGCGCGGCACGACCATGGCCGGGATCGTGCAGGACGAGGCGCGCCATGATCCCTCTCGGGGCTTCGTCGGCGGTTACGAGCTGGAAACCCTTTCGCTCGGCCTACCCTTCATGGCGGCCTTCCTCAACCCGGGTGGCTGGGGTCGGTCGTTTACCACCGCGCTCGACAGTTACGAGACGATGGCCGGCATGTGGATCGTGGGCGAAGACATGCCGCAGGCCACCAACCGTGTGACCCTGTCGGATGTGAAGGATCAATGGGGCCTGCCGGTCGCGAATGTCAATTTCTCGGACCATCCCAATGACATCGCGATGCGCAACCATGCCTACAAGCAGGGACAAGCGATCTACGAGGCGGTCGGCGCGACGCGCACCTTCCCGACGCCGCCCTATCCTTCGACCCACAATCTCGGGACCAACCGCATGTCGGAAAAGCCCGAGGACGGCGTGGTGAACAAATGGGGCCAGACCCATGATATCGCGAACCTCTTCGTCTCGGACGGCAGCCAGTTCACCACGGGCGCCGCAGAAAACCCGACGCTGACCATCGTGGCGCTGGCAATCCGTCAGGCCGACCATATCGCCAGCGAGATGGCAGCGGGCAGCATCTGAGCACCACCGAGTCGAGCCGGAAGCCGCCCCGAAAGGGGCGGTTTTTCGCATTTCTGGCGCCAGAATCCACCTGTGCGCCACCGCAGAACCGATCTGCACCATCCGAAATCACGCACAAATCACGGGGCAGCACACAGATATCTGTGTCCCTGTAACAAGCCTTCACCTTCCTTTACGGCTGCTTCATCGGCCTTGGCCCCACCTGGTGCGCCCATGCTCACGTCAAGGGAAATTTCCCGTGATTTTTCGGGAGCATAGGGTGATTTCTCTTTCCAGTGCCGCTCCCCCATCTTGGCCTCATCGGAGCACGACGCTCCGCCCCACATCGAAAACCGAAAGGAACTCACCATGAAACGCATCGTTCTTGCCACCGCCCTCGCAGCCCTCGCAGCTCCGACCTTTGCCATGGCGCCCTCGCATCAGATCCTGTCCGCCGCGGATGAGGCGGCGATCCGCACCATCGTACCGGGCGCCGATCTGTCGAACCTGACTGACGCCCAGCGCGCGGCGCTCGCCTCGGCGCTCTACAGCTCCGAAAACAATGAGGTCGGCCAGACTGTCCGCTCGATCCTCATCAACTCTGCGGTCGAGGCATCGCGCGCCTCGGACTTCGGGACCTACGTGCCTGCGTCGAACAACACGACCAAGGGCTCGGACGAACGCTGACAGGCGCTCGCATATGCCCGCCCCGGCAGCTCCCTGCCGAACGGGCCGCCCTGACGGGCGGCCCCTCTTCCTGTCGGTGTCCCGGTTGCGCACGCGTGCAGAGTACCTTGCACGACACAATGGCATGCGTCCGCTGCACGGCAGGGTTGGGGACTGCGCCATAGGCGGCGAACGATTTCCCGCGGAAGCTCATCGTCTGGACAGAACGTTCCGAAGCCTTCTCCCGTCAGGACAAGCTTGTTACCGCAGGGCAGGAACCGCACCTGTCAAGCACATGATTTTCACATGAAATCCGCGGGTTGCGGCGGGTTTTCTTCGCGCCGATCCGATGCCATCTGTTGCTTGCCGGGCTACGACAGCCCCTTGGCACCGAAAGGACAGACCGATGAAAAGCTTCGCTCTCTCCACGCTCGCCGCCATCGCGCTCGCGCCCTCGGCCTTTGCCTTCACCCCCGTTCCGCGGCTCCTGCCCCCGACGGCCGAGGCAGAGATCCGCGCAATCCTGAACTGACCCACGTCTGAACGACCCCGGGGCCGCCGCGGAACGGGCGGCCCCACTCTTTCCAGACAGTCGACGATACCCCCTTGATTTCCCCGCGCCGCTGGCCTAACCCCTGCCTCGGCCTAGGGGTATAGCTCAGCTGGTAGAGCGACGGTCTCCAAAACCGTAGGTCGCGGGTTCGAGCCCTGCTGCCCCTGCCAACTTCCCGATCATTCACGGAACCGGACTTTCATGCACCGGTCGAACTTTTGCCTCAGTCCCTTCCGATAACGCGAAAAACGTCTGGAGGGTTCAATGGCGCGTTTGATCTTGGCGGTGGTTTTCGGTCACTGGATTTTGCAGTTCGTCGCAGCGGGCGCGATCGCGTTCCTCGCCTGGCAGTTCAGTATTTCGGATGAGGAACGCGCCGAACGGATCGCCAGGATTGCGACTGCCGAGGCCCCCGCCCCCGCCGCTATTGCGGACTTCGCCTTCGATTCGGCCAGCGGGTCAGAGCAGGAGGTCAACCTGTCGGCCATCGTGGCGACGGATTTCAACACCCGGCTGACCAAGAGGACCAATCTCGTCAAGACCGGCGAGGTCGCCATCTACTTCCTGATGGACAGCGATGCGACGAAGGCGAGCCGCGAGGTCAGGGCGGCGATCGTGCTGTCTCCGGGCGAGGTCGACCGCTTCGCCGAATGGGCGGTCAGCAACATTGTGGACTTCGGTGAGGCAGGACCGATCATCCAGATCGGCGGGCTGGCGCGCGGATCGAACGCCGAAAGCGACGGTGTGAACAAGGTCTTGCGCGACAATCACCTGACCAAGGGGCCGGACTTCTTCTATATCGCACCGTTCCTGGCCGGGCGCGACGCTTCGCTGGCGGCGTTCGCAGAACGCAGCAAGCGCGAGGATTCACCTTTCTTTTGGGTGGTGGCGGGCGTCCTTTTCGCCATTGGCTGCGCAAATCTTGCGCTTCGTACCACGCTTGGCGGGAACCGCGGGGCCGAGCCGCCCCTCCGCCATGAGGTCACTCAGGTCCCGAGCGCACTCGCGGAAGGCAGCACCCTCAGCCGACGCGCGCGGCGCAAGCTGGTTGAGGCGGCTGAGCGTGAGCGACTTGGCTATGTGCCAAGCGGTCGCAGCCTTTTCGGCCTTCCGATTCCCAAGGCGGGCTTTCTGGGTAAGGTCGCCTTGTTGTTCCTGTTCGTGGGACTCTTTTTCAGCGATGCGGACGCAAGCACCGGCGCTGGCAGATACAGGATGGCGACGTACTTCTTCGCGATCATGGCCGTGATGTTCTTCCCACTGATCCGTGCAAAGCTCCAAGGCTATCCGCGCACCATCGAAAGCGCGGCGCCGGTCGCCCGATACGCCATGGCTACCGCAGTCCCCAACGCCACCGGCAATCTGACGGCCGTCGATAGCCCCGTCGGCCATGCGGCGCCCGACCTGTCCGCCCTGCGCAGGTCGCGGATGCCGCAGACGAACGACACGGACGCGGGCACGCATCCACCCTCGGGCGCCGGCGTCCTGCCACGCCGCCCGGCACAGCCCGACAGCGATCCGTTCGAACGGATCATGAAACGCCAGGAGGCGACAAGGCGCGCCCTTCTGGATCGGACCGGGGCAGAGAGCTAGACTGGGCGTCGACGACAGCTCGATACAGCGACCTTCTGGGAACATCGAAGCGGGCGCCCCATGGGGCGCCCGTTCGTCGTCGCGATCCGTCAGATCGAGCCCGCGGGGGGTCGCTGCTTGAAGGCGTTCAGCACGGTCAGAAGCCCGGTCATGTTGTCGGCGACGCCGGTCTGCCCGATCTTTTCCGACGCGCCGGCCGTCGCGGTCGTGTCGAGGCTGTAGATCTGCATCACGCCCTGGTTCGCGGCGGCCTGGCTCAGCGCGTTCTGCTGCTGGGCGGCGGCGACCGAATTTTCGAACAGGATGCCGGTCGAATGGGCCATCGTCTGGTAGATCGTGCCCAGCGCCATCGCGGGCGCCTCGCCCACGACCTTGACGTTGGATTGGGTCACCGCGTCGGTGATCTGGCTGTTCACGGGGGTAGGCCAAGTCATAGGTTACTCCTCTCTCTGGTGGTGTGCTTCCGCCGGTCGGGCATCAGCTCTTGAAGGCGTTCAGGACGGTGAGAAGCCCGGTCAGATTGTCGGCGACGCCGACCTGGCCGATCTTCTCCGACGCGCCCGCCGTCGCGGTCGTGTCGAGGCTGTAGATCTGCATCACGCCCTGGTTCGCGGCGGCCTGCGCCAGCGCGTTCTGCTGCTGGGCGGCGGCGACCGCGTTCTGAAACAGGATGCCGGTCGAATGGGCCATCGTCTGATAGACCGTGCCCATCGCCATCGCAGGCGCCTCGCCCACGACCTTGACGTTCGATTGTGTCACCGCGTCGGTGATCTGGCTGTTCACGGGGGTAGGCCAAGTCATCTGTTACTCCTGTGGTAAGGGACTCGGGGGTCTATCCGGGCCTCAGCCGCGGAAGGCTTTCAGAACGGTCAGAAGGCCGCTCATATTGTCGGGCAGGCCGGTCTGGCCGACCTTCTCGGAAGCCCCGGCGACGGCCGTCGTGTCGAGGCTGTAGATCTGCATCACGCCCTGGTTCGCAGCGGCCTGGCTCAGCGCGTTCTGCTGCTGGGTCGCGGCGACGGCATTCTGCATGAGGATGCCGGTCGAATGGGCCATCGTCTGGTAGATGCTGCCCATCGCCATCGCGGGCGCACCGGCGACGACCGTCACGTTCGTCTGGGTCACCGCATCGGTGATCTGGCTGTTCACGGGAGTGTTCGAGGCCATCTGTCTTTCCTTCGCTCTGGGGCCACCTGTCAGGGGCGGCGGGATGTCTTGGTCTGTTGGCCCTCAGGCCGTCTTCTTCGCGGCCGCGCGGCGACCTTCGGCCTGCAGCGCGGCGGCAAGCTGTTCGCGGATCTCGGCCGACAGTTCGTTGCAGATGCGGATCGCGGTTTCCGACACTTCGTTCAGCCGCTTCTCGATCCGCGCCTCCGCCTGCAGCATCTTCATGTCGACCGCCGCCGTGACCTCGATGCGGATCAGTTCCGCCAGGAGATGGGCGAGCGACTGCAGTTCCTGCGCCGAGGGCGCGGCGCCCGGTCCGGGCAGGTGATTTTCCAGAAGCATCTGCAAGGTCCGTTCCTCCAGCCGCGACAGCGATTTCGCCCCGCCCGGGGTTTCCGTGGCACCGACGGCGGCAGTGGCCTGCGACGCACCCGACAGGGTCTGAGCCTCGTCGCGGGCGACAGAGGCGAGTGCCGATTGCATCGCCCGTTCCGCCGCCGTCCGCCCCTCGGCGATCACCGCCGAGGCCGCGGCAAGCCCGGTGTTCAGCTTGCCCATCGCCTCGTTGCTCATCTGCTGCTCGCGCTCGAACCAGGCGACGACAAGACGCGTCTCTTCCTCGGTCAGCTCGCGGTTCAGCCAGGACTTGGCGACCTGCATCACCCGGGCAAGCTCGGTGATCAGCCCGCTCATTTCCGCTCGCTCTTCTTCACGCCCGGTCTCAGGGGGCGATCCAGCGGGCGTTCCTCGAAATCGACGGTGACGCGGCGCTCGGTGACGCCTTCGCGCACCGTCTCGGTGAGGCGCTCCTCGAAGCCCTCGCGCCGGGCCTCGACCTCGGCCGCCGCGCGCCATGCGCGGCCAAGCGCATCGCGGGCCGCCGTCAGCTCGGACGCGAGCCGGTCGATCGGCGGCAGGCTCACATCCTCGCATTCGATCAGATACTGGCTCCAGTCCGCGAGGACCTGGCTCAGCAGCGCCGATGTGCGGTCGCGGAGATGTTCGATATCGTTCAGCATGGGAACCTCCGGGGAAGGGAATGGATCAGTTGGCGATCTGGGCGGCCTGGACCTGCCCGTATTCGGCGCGGTCAAGGAAAGGCGCGATCAGCTGGGAGTAGCGGTCAGCGTTCGCGAACGGATGCCCGGCAAGCTGCATGCCGCGCTGGACCCTGGCCTGGATCGTGCCGCCCAGAACCTGTGCGGGCAGCGCGGGATCGAACTCGCCAGGGAAGAGCATGCGGAACACTTCGCGCGACAGTTTTTCAAGCGTGATCGCCGGGCCCGGATTGGCGGTGTTTATCTGGCCGACCACGCCGTTATAGAAGCCGACACCGAAGATGAGGGGATTGATCGAATCCGGATTTTCCTGCCCGATCGCGTAGGTGAAGGGGACGATCATCGCCACTTCATTCTGGTCGCTCGGCGCGTTCGGCATCTGGAAGATGTCCTGCAGGATGAAAAGCGCCCGCCCGCCGTTCTGCGGCCGCTGACCCTGCCCGCCAAGCACCGTCCAGCGCGCCTGCTGCCAGTCTGCATAGATGTTGGCGATGGAATCGAAGGCAATGTTGGTGAGGAACGGCGAGTAGATCTGGGTGATGCGCGGTCCGGCGTGACGCAGCTGGCGTGGCATCAGGTTCAGCGCCATCATGGCTTCCGGCATCGAATGGTGCAGCTGCGCCACCATGCCCGCCACCACGGCAAGCGCCCGGCCGTCCTGCATCATCGCGACGATCTCGTCCTTGATCGCGTTCAGGTCCGCTATCTGGTTCTGACCATGCACCGTCGCCGCAAGCGCCAGCATCGTCAGCTCGTTCGTCGCCGAGCCCGAGATGTCGCCCGTCTCGTAATAGCCAAGCATCCGGTCGATGGTGCCAAGTACATCGTCGGCGGGCAGATACCATTGGGTGATGCCCACCGGCGGAATCGGGCTGAGGATGTCGCGTCGCTTGATGCGGATGCGGTTCGTCGTCTTGCTGAAGGCCTGGGCATTCTGCAGCGTCGCCATGAAGGCGCGCATGTCGCCTATCGCGCCGCCAACCTGCGATTCCGCGAACCGGTCGGCCAGGGCAAAAAGCGCGTCACCCAGCGCAAGCGGATTGATCACCGCATTCTGGCTGATGACATGGATCTGCGCCAGCGCCCGGATATGGTTCGACGCCTTGTCATCAGGATCGTTGGGCTGATAGCCATCCCAAAGCGACTGCTGGCCAAGCTGGAACGGGTGCTGCACGGGTGCGTTTGTCACGACCAGCCGGGCCTGATCGCAGATGGCCTGCAATTGAGTCGCGGCAGCGTTCAGCGGATTGCCATTTGCCATGATCCGGTCAAGCAGCCTGATCGCAAAACTCTCGTCGACCTGCTTCATCTTGTTCTTCTGGGCCTCGACATCCCTGCCGGCGAACCAGCGGATCTGATCTATCTGCGCCACGAACGGCATCTCTCTCTCCCTCTTTCCTGAGCCGGTTCAGCCCTGCCCGCCTGTCCGGCTGGCAATGCTCTCGGTAATCTGCTTGATGGCGAACCCGGCCGAGGCCGCCTCCATCGCGCCGCCCGCAGCGGCGACGGCCATCGCGCCCGCCAGAAGCAGTTCCGTCCCGGCGATGGCGAGCCCGTCCTCGACCGCGCCCGCCTCGTTGCCCGACGCGATATCCTCGGTCAGCTTGCGCAGGATGACGGACTGGCTCGCCATCACGAGCTTGGTCATTCCGTCGAAATAGGCGGCGGCCGACTGGGCGGCGAGGCCCGCCGCCTGGCCGATCATCTGGTCGGGCGGCGCGACGATGACGGTGGGCGCATAGGCGGTCACTTCGCGGTTGCCGAACTGGACCGATTGCACCGTCTCGTCATTCATCGCCGATGTGTCGCTGCTGCCGTCGCCGCCCGGGATCACCGGGGGTGTGCCCGCCCCCGGCGCGCCCGGCGCGGCAAGCGGCCCCGCACCGGGCGCCTTCGCTGCCAGGGCCAGGGCACGGTATGTCTGCAGGGGCGATGTCGGTGCGTCAGCCATGGTCATGCCCGTTCCTCCGATCCGTTTGTCCAGCGCCACGGCATCCGCCGCCGCGCGCGCCACCGCCCGGCGCGAGGCGAATTCGACCGCCTTCCCCGCGCCGGCGATCCGGCCTTCCGCCTTCACAGCCACCGCCGCGACCGCGCTTTCCGCCCGCCCCGCCGCATCCGACAGCAGGTCGGTCTCGACCCGGTCGAACGCAGAGGCGAGCGCACCGGCGTCCTTCGCCGCTCCCCCTGCCGCCCCGCCGCCGAGACGCGAGAGGACCATGTTCTTCAGCGTGCCGAACATCACTCATGCCCGGTCAAGGCTTTGGCGTGTGCGGCGTGCCGCCAGAGCTGCCGCCCGCGCCACCCCCGCCGCCGCCGCCCGGCGTCGTCGGGATCGCGAGGATCTCGCGCACCGCCGTTGCCACCACCGCATTGCCGATCTGGTTGAGGTTCTGCTGGCTCTGCACCGCGTTCTGCATCGACAGGCCCGCCGCATGCGTCGCCATCTGGTAGAGCATGCCCAGCGACTGGGCGGGCGCGCTGGCAACCACATTGACGTTCGACTGGGTGACGGCGTCGGTAATCTGACTGTTCACGGGGGTCTGGTTCATCTGCGGTCCATCATTCGGCTGGTGTTAGGTCTGACTGCACGAGCGCCTTCACCATTGAAGACGCGCGAGCGGCGGGCCTGTGAGGGCGCGCGGCCGGTTTTTCTTCGCCAAGCGCGCACCGCAGCCGGTCACGCGCTTCCTGCACGCGCTTGCGCGCGCAGGCCTCGCTGATCGACAGGCGCCGCGCTATGCCGCTGTAGGGCTCCTCATCAAAGACCCGGGCGCCGAGCGGTGCCGAAAGCGCCGAGGGCAGTGCGGCGAGCGCAAGCGCAAGGCGGGCGAGCGTCTCGCGCGCGGCAAGGCGGCGTTCGGTATCCTCGTCGCCAGCCATCTCGTCCGGCACCAGGTCGCAGGGCGCGCCACGCCGGGCGAGCCCGCGCCAGTGATCCCGCGCCACATGGCCGAGCGCGGTATGGAACAGGGCCTCGGCATTGCCGACGGGGCGCGCGGTCCGGCGGACATATTCGATCAGCTTGAGGAGCGTGCGCGACAAGAGCGCCTCGGCCAGGTCCCGGTCGCCCCGCGCGAGCCGCCGCGCGCGCCGCACGAGCGGCGAATAGGCATATCGCCAGAGCGACGCGATCTCCTCGGCCGGGTCGCCGCTGCTCTCGCCGCCGAACGGTGCCATCTGGTTCATGCCATCCTCCCTCTTTTCGGGGAAGCTGGCATCGGTAGCGCCTGCGATCAGTTACGCGCGTAACAGCTGTCACTCGTTCGTCCCGGCCAGATCGTAGCGGCGCCAGAACGCGTCGCTTCGGGTCACCGTCACCCGGCCCCGTTCCAGCGTGATCTCGCCTTCGCTTGCCCATTTCTGCAGCGTGATATTCACCCGCGTCCGGCTGGCATGAACAAGCGTCGCGATCCGTGGCTGACTGTCCTTGAGCGGTATCGGCGCCTCCGCTCCGTCCGATGTCTCCGCCCGGTCCCTCAGATAGGAGGCAAGGCGCTTCTCCAGACTGTACAGCGACAGGCGCCGGAAATTCTCGCGCAGTACCGCAAGCTCCGCCCGCGCCTCGCGCGCGATCGCCGCCTGCATCACATCCAGCATCAGAAGCGCCCGGCTGTCGCGCTCCGACAGGCGGATCGCCTGACAGTCGCCGACCGCCAGCAATGTCGCCGACCCGCCCCTTCCGTCGGCAAGATCGCTCAGCCCGATCACCGACCCCGGACCATGACTTGCCAGGAATGCCTGTCGGCCATCAGCCTCGCTCAGGACGGCGTCGATCGTGCCCGCAAGCACGATCGACAGGCCCCGGACCGGTTCGCCTTCGGTGTGAATCACCTGCCCGCGCCTGTAGCGCACCACAAGCGCGCGCTCCGCGAGCCGCTCCAGATAGTCCGGTCGCAGCGGGGCAAGGAGCGCGACGGCCCGAAGGTGCGAGAGAATGATCTCTTTGGCTGAATAAGGCGTTCTGCTGCGCATCGGCACGGTTTTCTGTGCCAGACGGCGGGCCCCCGCCAGACGGCTGCTGCGTTCAGGACAAGAAAACCAAGGACAGACACCCCATGTAAGGCACACTTATAGGTTGTAATTCGTACTGCACAACGAATTTGAAACCCGCGCCTGCGTTTTCTGTTTTCTGGGTACGCGCCGGTGAACCCTTGCCATTGCCCGGGCATCGGCGCACTCTCGCCCTGTTCTCAGGGCGGGGCGAAATTCCCCACCGGCGGTATGGCGCCCCGGCGCCGAGCCCGCGAGCGCCCCGGATTTCAGTCCGGGGGTCAGCAGACCCGGTGCAAGGCCGGGGCCGACGGTTACAGTCCGGATGAAAGAGAACGGGCAGGGAAACGGCGCACAGCCGTAGCCTTGTTTCGTGATCGCCTTGGGTGACCGTGTCGCTTTGAAAGGAGATCATCATGACACACACCCGCTATGCCTTCCTCAAGGCCAACTGGCATGCCGATATCGTCGACCGCGCACTTGATGGCTTCGCTGCCGAAATCGGGAGCGTTCCGGTCGATATCTTCGATGTCCCGGGCGCGTTCGAGCTGCCGCTTCTTGCCCGCGACCTTGCCGCGACCGGGCGCTACGCCGCCGTGATCTGCGCGGCTTTCGTGGTCGACGGCGGCATCTACCGCCACGAATTCGTCGCCGACACGGTGGTCGGCGCACTGATGCGCGCCCAGATGGACACAGGGGTTCCGGTCCTGTCGGTGGTGCTGACCCCGCACGCCTATCAGGAGACCGAAGCGCACCGGGCCTTCTTCACCGCTCACTTCGTCGAAAAGGGCCGCGAGGCGGCGCGCGCCGCGCGCGCGATCACCGGCCTCAGATCGGACCTGCGCGCGGCCTGACCGGCTGCGTCCGCCTTACTTTCTGTCCGGAAATACTCCCGGGGGGTCCGGGGGGCAGGCAGCCCCCCGGCCTTCCGCCCCGTAACGCGCCAGAAACATCTCGACCGCGCCTTTGGCCACCCGGTCGCGGTCGGCCCTGGTGAAGGTCCGCTTCACCCCGAAGACGACGGCGGGAAAAATGTCGGCCTTGCAAAGTTCCGCAAACTGGTCGGCCGCCAACAAAGTGTCCTCGATGACCAGTTCGCCCCGCGCGACGGAACCGTCCAGATAATCCTTGATCCGGTCGCGGACGAGCGCGGGACCGCTTTCGTAGAACTGCTGGCCAAGCTCGGGGAATCGTTCGGTCTCGGCCACGCAGATGCGAAAGACCCGGCGCCCGAAGTCCGAGAGGAAAAAGTCGATGATCCGCCGCGCCGCCTCGGGCAGGACGCAGTCGGGCGGCAGGGTCAGGCCCACCAGCTCCACGGCCTCATCGGCCTGACGCTTGCATTCGCGCCGCGCGATCTCGACGAAAAGGATGCGCTTGTCGGGGAAGTAACTGTAAAGCGTGGCCTTGGACACGCCCGCCTCCCGCGCGATATCGTCGACCGACGCGCCCTCGAACCCGTCGCGCATGAATATCTTGCGGGCGCCTTCCAGCACCTGGTCGAACTTGCGCCCCTTGCGGAGCGTGTCTGCGGCCTCGATTGTCACGTCGGTCTCTCCCCGGATGCGATCATAGACCCGGGCATCCGGCCGCCGCAAGCGAAGCGGCGACGCAAAGAAGAAGGGCGGGCCCCGCCCGAGGCCCGCCCCTGTTCCGCCGGAGAGGGGGGATGAGTGGTGGCACCGGCGGACAGGTCGCTGACCGCCGTCAGCCTTCGGCCCCGGCGCAGCCCACGGGCTGGGTTGCGGGGCCGGTACAGCCGCGCGTCACGCCCGCATCGGTCGGGAAGTCGAGGCGCGGAATGTCGAAGCTGAAGCCTCCGGCAGCGGCCGGCAGGGCGGCGAGGCCAAGAAGAATGGCGACAGAGGCGGTGCGGATAAGGCTCATGATGCCCTCCAGGTAAACTGTTTCGTTCAGTGGCACCCAACTAAACTCTCCGGTTCACTTATGCAAGCGAAAACTGAACTGATGAGTTCATTTTTTGCCGCCTGCGGCAACCCGCCGCACATCGGGGGGCTCGACGGCGCAGGCTTGTGCTCCCTCACATCGGCGCCTAGTTTGGAATCATTCCAAAGAGGGAGGCATCCATGATCCCGGGCCTTGCGACGCGGCGGCGCTTCTCCGACCTCAGCGAACAGGAAATCCTCGCGCTCGCCATCTCGTCCGAGGAGGACGATGCGCGCATCTACCGGACTTACGCCGAACGGCTGAGACAGGACTATCCGTCCTCGGCGCAGATCTTCGACGCGATGGCAGCCGAGGAGGATACCCACCGCCAGTGGCTGATCGAGCGGCACCGCGCCCGCTTCGGCGAGGTCATACCGCTCCTTCGCCGCGAACATGTGGCGGGATTTTACGCCCGCAAGCCGGTCTGGCTGGTCGAAAATCTCGGGCTCGACCGGATGCGGGCCGAGGCGGCGGCGATGGAGGCGCAGGCCGCCGGCTTCTACACGCGCGCCGCCGCGCAGACCCGGGATGCCGCGACCCGCAAGCTTCTGGGCGACCTCGCCGCCGCCGAGGCGCGCCACGAAGCCAAGGCCGGCGATCTGACCGAACGACATCTGGACGGCGCGGCGCGGGCGGAGGAGGACAGCGCCGCCCACCGGCAGTTCCTGCTGACCTGGGTGCAGCCCGGACTGGCCGGCCTGATGGACGGGTCGGTCTCCACCCTCGCGCCGATCTTCGCCACCGCCTTCGCGACGCAAGACCCGCACACGACGCTGCTTGTCGGTCTCGCCGCCTCGGTCGGGGCGGGGATTTCCATGGGCTTCACCGAGGCCGTCCATGACGACGGCGTCCTCTCAGGCCGCGGCGCACCGTGGAAGCGCGGTCTTGCCTCGGGCGTGATGACAACGCTTGGCGGGCTCGGCCATGCGCTGCCCTATCTCATCCCGGATTTCTGGACGGCGACAGCGATCGCGATCGCTGTCGTCTTCGTCGAACTGTGGGCCATCGCCTGGATCCAGAACCGCTATATGGACACGCCCTTCCTGCGCGCCACCTTCCAGGTCGTCCTTGGCGGCGCGCTGGTATTTGCTGCTGGCGTCCTGATCGGCGGCGGGTAATATCGGGTCCGAATCGAGAGGTCTGACGTCTATGTATTTCCGCGAGCAAGTCCGCTACGAACCGCTGCCCCTGCCCGACCGCGTCCGCCGCCCCGATGACGAGGCTGTCCGCGAGGCGGAGGCCTTTCGCGACGATCTGCGAAAGCGCCATTCGGTGAGGGATTTCTGCGCCGACCCCGTTCCGGAAGAGGTGATCCGCGCCTGTGTCGAGGCGGCCGGAACCGCACCTTCGGGCGCCAATCACCAGCCCTGGTTCTTCGTCGCGATCTCGGACCCGGCGATGAAGGCGCAGATCAGGGCAGCGGCCGAGGAAGAGGAAAAGGATTTCTATGCGGGCGGCGGCGGCGATGAATGGCTGAAGGCGCTGGAACCGATCGGCACGGGCGTCTCGAAACCCCATCTCGATATCGCACCCTGGCTCATTGTCATCTTCGCCCAGCGCCATGGCGTGACGAAGGATGGCGAGCGCTACAAGAATTACTATGTCCCCGAAAGCGTGGGCATTGCGACCGGCATGCTGATCACCGCGCTGCACCGGGCCGGGCTCTGCTGTCTGACCCATACGCCCAACCCGATGCGGTTCCTGAACGGTCTCTGCGGGCGGCCGGAAAGCGAAAAGCCGATCATGATCCTCGCGGTCGGCCATCCGGCGGCGGATGCGACGGTTCCCGCCGTCGCCAAGCTGAAGAAACCGTTGGGCGAGATCCTGTCGGTTCACAAGGGCTGACCCCTCCCCCCGCGCGACCGCCGATTTCTTTGAAAGAAATCGGCCCGGAGTTTTCAAAAACTCCGGGTCCCGCCCCTCTGGTCGCCTCTGGTCCCGGCCCGGGCGGAATGGTATGCGCGGGAACAGATGCTGGAGATTTTCCTCAGAACCCTGCCTTTCTTCGCGCTCATCGGCCTTGGCTGGGGCGCGGGGCGCACGGGCTTCTTTCCGGCTGTTGCCACCGAATGGCTCACCCGCTTCGTCTTCTATTTCGCCTTGTCGGCGATGCTCTTCCGCTTCGCCGCGACCCTGCCGATCACCGGCATCTTCGATCTGCCGTTCGTTCTGGCCTATCTGACCGGCTGTTTCGCCATCTACGGCCTTGCCTTTGCCGTCGCCCTCGCCCGCCGCCTGAAGATCGAGGAAGCGGCGATGGAGGCGCAATGCGCCATCATCGGCAACACGGGCTTCCTCGGTGTGCCGCTGCTCGTCGCGCTCCTCGGACCGCAGGCCGCCGGGCCGGTCCTCATGTGTCTGGTCGTCGATCTCATCGTCTTTTCATCGCTCATCACTCTCATCGTCACCGCAAGCCGTGAACGGCAGGTGGGCGCGGCCATCATCCGCAGCCTTCTCGGCGGTCTGGCGAAGAATCCGATGATCGTCTCGATGCTGGCTGGGATGATCTGGTCGCTCTTCACGCCCACCCTGCCCCGGCCAGTGGACGATTTCCTGACGATCCTCGGCGCCGCCGCCACGCCCGGCGCGCTCTTCGCCATCGGCGCCTCGCTTTCCGGCCGCTCGGCTGACCGCCCGGCCGCCGCGCTCTGGCTCAGCCTCTGCAAGCTCGTCCTTCACCCCGCCGCCGTCGCTTTCGCGGCCCTCCGCCTCTATCCGGTCGAGCCTTTCGCGGCGGGCGTGATGATCGCCGCCGCCGCATTGCCGGTCGCGGGCAACGTCTATATCCTTGCCAGTCATTACGGCATCGCCCCCCGGCGGGTGTCGGCATCCATCCTCATTTCCACGGCGGCCAGCATCCTTACCGTCCCGCTGGTCGTGGCCTGGATCACCAACGCCTGATCGGAGGGCCAATGCAGACCATATCGGAGAACAAGTGCTACGGCGGCATCCAGGGGGTCTATTCCCACCGTTCGGACGCTTGCGCCTGCGACATGACCTTCGGGCTTTTCCTGCCGAAAGAAGCCGCGGACGAGCCGGTGCCGGTGCTCTGGTACCTCTCCGGCCTGACCTGCACCCACGAAAACGCTATGGTGAAGGCTGGCGCGCAGGCCTGGGCGGCCGATCATGGCATTGCGCTGGTCTTCCCCGACACGAGCCCGCGCGGCGAGGGTGTGGCGAATGACGAGGCCTATGATCTGGGTCAGGGTGCGGGCTTCTATGTGAACGCGACCGAGGCGCCCTGGACCACCCATTTCCGCATGTGGGACTATCTGGCCGAGGAACTGCCTGATCTCGTCACCGCCACCTTTGCGGTCGACGAGGATCGTCAGGCGATCACCGGCCATTCTATGGGCGGCCATGGCGCATTGACACTCGCCATGCGGCTGCCGGGCCGCTTCCGCTCGGTCTCGGCCTTCGCGCCCATTGCCAACCCGACCCAGTCCGACTGGGGCCGCAAGCAGTTCACCGCCTATCTCGGCGCCGACGAAAGCACATGGGCCGCCCATGACGCGACACTCCTGATGCGGCGGCTCGGTTTCGACGGGCCGGTGCTGATCGATCAGGGTTCGAAGGATCAGTTCCTCGACCTCCTGAAACCCGAAGCGCTGGCACAGGCGATGATGGAGCGGCGGCAGAACGGCCTTGTGCGCATGCAGCCGGGCTATGACCACAGCTATTTCTTCGTCTCGACCTTCATGGCCGATCACATGGCCTTCCATGCGGAGGCTCTGTTTCAGGATTGATCCAGCACCCTCCCGTATCGGTCGACCGGTTATGACCCTCTTCATCGACGCCGACGCCTGCCCGGTGAAGGACGAATGCGTGCGCGTGGCCGAACGGCTTTCGGTGCCGGTGAAGCTCGTCTGCAACGGCGGTATACGCCCGCCCGCCCATCCTCTGGTCGAGACGGTCTATGTCACCGAAGGCCCGGACGAAGCCGACAAATGGATCGCCGAGCGCGCAGGGCCCGGTGACGTGGTGGTCACGGGCGACATACCGCTGGCGGCAAGATGCGTGGCGGCGGGTGCCCGGGTGCTGAAACATGACGGCGAGACGCTGACCGAAGCCAATATCGGCAATGTGCTCGCCACCCGCGACCTGATGGCCGACCTGCGCGCCGCCGATCCCTTCCGGCAGGGCGGAGGCAAGGGCTTTTCGAAGGCGGACCGCTCGCGCTTCCTCGATGCGCTGGACCGGACCCTGCGCGCCGCGGCGAGGCAGCCATGAATCCCAGCCGCGCCGCCCTTCTCGGGATCTTGTGCATGTTGGGCGCCGTGTTCTTCGGGACTGTCCTCGATGTGGCGATCAAGTTCCTGTCGTCGGGCTATGCGCTCCACCAGATCATCCTGATCCGCACCCTGGTCGCCATCGTGATGCTCATCGCGATCGTCCTGTGGCAGGACGGCGATTTCCGCCAGTTCCGCACCCGCCGCATCGGCGCGCATTTCTGGCGCACCATGATCGTGATGCTGTCGAACGTCTGCTTCTTCACCGGCCTCGCCGCCATGCCTTTCGCCGACGCGCTCGCCATCGCCTATGTCGCGCCTCTGCTGATCACCGGCGCCTCGGCGCTTTTCCTGGGCGAGAAAGTCGGCCCCCATCGCTGGGGCGCGGTTATCGCGGGCCTCATCGGCGTCGTGGTGATGTTGCGTCCGGGGGCCGAGGCGATCCAGCCTGCGGCGATCCTCGTCCTTCTGTCGTCGATCTGCTATGGCATCAGCCAGCTCATGACCCGGCAGATGCGCGAGACGGAAAGCACCGTGACGCTGAACATCTACCTCCATGTCGGCTTCCTGATCATCAGCCTTGCCATGGGCATCGTGGCAGGCGACGGGCGGTTCCTCGGCGATCCCGACAGCACCATCGCCTTCCTCCTTCGGCCCTGGGTCTGGCCACCGCTTCCCGACTGGCCAATCCTTGCCGTGACCGGCATTTCCGTCGCCCTCGCCGGTCTGTTCGTCAGCCAGGCCTATCGGCTGGCCGAGGCGGCGCTGGTCGCGCCCTTCGAATATCTCGGCATGCCGCTCGCGATTCTTGCAGGGGTCGTGGTCTTCGGCACCTGGCCCGATACGGTCGCCTGGATCGGCATCGCGCTCATTGGCGGCGCGGGGCTCTACGTCCTCTGGCGCGAGACGGTGCACCGGTCCGTCAAAGACCCCGCAACCCCGGTCGGAGGCGAGATGTGACCGCGACACCCGGCGCCATCCGCCCCGTTCCGACGCCGCTCCGCGGCATATTCTTCGCACTCGGCGGCGCGCTGGTCCTCTCGGTCAACGATCTCGCCATCAAGGCGCTTTCCGGCAACTACGCCCTGCATCAGGTCATCCTGACCCGCGCCTTCGTGGGCATGGCGCTGGTCCTGACAGTGATGGCTCTGTCGCAACGCGGGCTCAGGCAGATCGCAACCCGCCGCCCGCGCGACCATCTGATCCGCGTTACGATCGTGATGGTGTCGAACGTCACCTATTTCCTCGGCCTCGCCGCCCTGCCGCTGGCCGATGCCGTAGCGACCGCCTTCGTCGCCCCCCTCTTCATCACGCTTCTGTCCGCGCTTGTCCTGAAGGAGCCGGTCGGCCCCCGCCGCTGGGCCGCCGTGGCGGTGGGCATGGTGGGCGTCGTCGTGATGCTGCGCCCCGGCGCGGGCGTCATCCACCCGGCAACGCTGCTCGTCCTCATTTCCGCGCTTTGCTATGCCTCAAGCCACATGATGACCCGCCGCATGCGCGATAGCGAAAGCGCGATGACGCTGAATTTCTACACGCAACTGGGCTTCATATTCGTGTCTTCCACGATGGGTCTCGTTGTCGGAGACGGTCACCTTTCAGGCACCTCGGACCCATCCCTCGCATTTCTCCTTAGGCAATGGCACTGGCCGCCCTTCGCCGACTGGCCCTATTTCATCGCCACGGGCCTCGCCGTCGGCATCGGTGGGCTCATGATGAGCCAGGCCTACCGCACCACCGAGGCCGCGCTGGTCGCGCCCTTCGAATATGCGGGCATGCCGATGGCGATCCTCTGGGGGGTGCTGTTCTTCGGCACATGGCCCGACATGACCGCCTGGGCGGGGATTGCACTTATCTGCGGGGCGGGCCTTTATACGCTCTGGCGGGAAACGGTCAGGAAACAGGTGCAGGATGTCGCGGCCCCAAGCGGTGATCTTTGATATCGGCAATGTGCTGGCGGAATGGCACCCCGAACGGGTCTACGACCGGCTGATCGGGCGTGAGCGGCGCGAGCGGCTGTTTGCCGAGATCGACCTGCACTGGATGAACGCGGCCATCGACACCGGCGCGCCTTTTCTGGCGACGGTCGAGGAATGGGCCGAGGATCATCCCGAATGGTCGTCCGAAATCCGCATCTGGCATGACCGCTGGATCGACATGTTCTCTCCGGTGATTCCGGGGTCCGTCCGCCTCCTCGACGCGCTGCGCACCAAGGGCGTGCCGGTCTTCGCCCTGACGAATTTCGGCACCGACACCTTCGCCTACGCACAGACCCAGTATGACTTCATGAACAGCTTCGACCGCGCCTATGTCTCGGGCAGGATGGGCGTCATCAAGCCTGACCCGCGCATCTACGAGATGGTGGAAAAGGATTGCGGCCTGCCGCCTGAAAGCCTTCTCTTCACCGATGACCGGGCGGACAATATCGCCGCCGCGACAAGTCGGCGCTGGCGCACCCATCTGTTCGACGGCTGGCAGGGCTGGGCGCGGCGGCTGGTGGCCGAGGAACTCTTGACGGAAAAGGAGGCAGGCCTGTGACCTTCCGCATCGTCGGCCCCGAGGCCGAAGCGAAACTGAACTGGCTCGCCCTGACCGACGCGCTCGCGGCCGGCCATGCCCTGCCGCGTGCAGAGGTCGGCGATACGCTCCTGCGCCACGGGCCCGATACGCTCCTGACCCGTTCGGCCTGGATCCCCGGCATGGGGATCGCGGTGAAGGCCGCGACGATCTTTCCGGGCAATCCCGCGAAGGGGCTCGACGCAATCGACGGCGCGGTCAACCTGATGTCGGCCGAGACCGGCGCGCTGGAGGCGCTGGTCGACTTCAAGCTGGTGACCAAATGGAAAACGGCAGGCGACAGCCTGCTTGCCGCCCGTCGCCTTGCCCGGCCCGATGCCGAGCATATCCTTGTCGTCGGCGCAGGCGCCGTCGCCCGGTCGATGATCGAGGCCTACTCGGCCGCCCTTCCGAAGGCCCGGTTCCATGTCTGGGCGCGCAATCCCGACGCCGCCCGCGCCTTCGCCGACGCGACCGGCGCCCGGCCTGCGCCCGACCTCGAAACCGCCGTCCGCCGCGCCCATGTCATCGCCACCACGACGATGGCGACCGAGCCGCTGATCCGGGGCGCCTGGCTTTCGCCCGGCACACACCTCGACCTGATCGGCGCCTACCGGCCCGACATGCGCGAATGCGACAGTGACACGTTCGCCCGCGCCCGCGTCTTCGTCGATGCCCGCGCCACCACGCTCCACCATATCGGCGAGCTGATGGTGCCGCTGAAGGAAGGCGCTATCACCGAAGCGGACGTGGTCGCCGACTTCTACGACCTGCCGTCCGGCCGCTTCACACGCCGGACCGCCGACGAGATCACCCTGTCCAAGAACGGTGGCGGCGCGCATCTCGACCTCATGACAGCGCATTACATCCTGTCAGCAGCAACCAGCTGATCCTTTTCGTCCGTCCGCATGAGAATGAGGCGGGGAGGGTCAGTTCACGGTGACGGCAACGGCGGCGCTGCGGCCTTCGGCATCGATGACCGACAGCCGGTAGAAGCCGGGACCGCCTAGCGCGAGCAGGCTCTCGCGGCCGGTCTGGCCGAGGGCGGCGGGCGCGCCGTTCACCAGCCAGAGGAAGGGCGCGCTGCCGTCGCGGACCTTGACCGTGACCGCGCCGTCGGGCGCGTCGAGCGTGGCACCATCGGGCGGGAAGGCCACTTTCGGCGCGTCAGGGCCCGCGTCGGCGAAGGCGGCGCCGCGCGGGCGGAAGGTGCGCAGCGGTTGCGGCAGGCGGGCGTTCGGCAGGATCAGCGTCGCGGGCGGGGGCGGCGGCAAGGGATCGAAGCGCGGTTTCAGCCGCCCGAAGACCTCGAAGAGGAGAGGCGCCGCCAGATCGCCGCCGAAGGCGCCGGGCACCGGCGTGCCGTCGGCGCGGCCCATCCAGACCCCCGCGACATGGCCGCCGTCGAATCCGACCGCCAGCGCATCGCGGTGGCCATAACTGGTGCCGGTCTTGTAGGCGAGCCGCCCCGGCGCCGCGCCGGGCGGCGGCGGCAGGCCTGCAAGGATGTCATCCACAAGCCACGCCGCCTCGGGCGCGAAGAGGCGTTGCGGCAGGTCGCTCGCCCCGCCCGGTTCCGCCGAGAGCTGGATCGGGCGGCCGAGGCGGGCGAGCGCCGCGTAGCACTGGACGAGATCCCTCAGCGATATGCCGAGCCCGCCCAGGGCGACGGCAAGACCCGGCTGGCCACCCGGTATCTGCGGGCGGGCGCCGGCCCGGCGCAGCGCGGCCAGAAGGTTCGCGGGGCCGATCGCATCGGTCAGGCTGATGACAGGGATGTTGAGCGAGGCCTGCAATGCCTCGCGCACCGTCAGCGTGCCCCTGAAGGCGCGGTCGAAGTTCTGCGGCGCATAGGTGCCGAAGGCGACCGGCTTGTCGTCGATCAGCGTTTCGGGATGGGCAAGGCCCTGATCGAACGCGAGTGCATAGACGAAGGGTTTCAGGGTCGAGCCGGGCGAGCGCAGGGCCTCCGTCATGTCGACGAAACCCTGGCGCCGTTCGTCACCCCAGTCGGCAGTACCGACCGAGGCGAGGATTTCCCCGGTCCGGTGATCGGCGACGAGGATCGCGACGGAAAGCCGTTCTCCGGCGCGCCGGGCAGCATCGGCGGCGAGCTTTTCCAGCGACGCCTGCAGATCGCCGTCGAGCGTCGTCAGATGCAGGCGCTTGACCGGATCGGCGCGCCTGAGCGCCTCGGCCAGAAGCGCGGCATGGTCGGGGAAGGGGCGGCGGGCGTCAGGCACGCGTTCGGTTTCTGCTGCTGCGACCCGCTCGGCACTCAGAACCCCCTGCCCTTCCATCCGCGCCAGAACCCGAGAACGCGCCTCTGCGGCGGCACCGGGAAAGCGGTCGGGGCGGCGGGCCTCGGGGCTTTGCGGGATCGCGACCAGAAGCGCGGCCTCGGCCGGGGTCAGGTGGCGCGGCTCCTTGCCGAAATAGGCAAGCGAGGCCGCCCGCACCCCTTCGAGATTGCCGCCATAGGGCGCGATGCGCAGGTAAAGGGCAAGGATTTCCGACTTCGTCAGCCGCCGTTCCAGCGCCAGCGCCAGCCGCATCTGGCGCAGCTTGCCCTGCCAGCGCCCGGTGCCGCTGTCTTCGAGAAGCCGCGCGACCTGCATGGTCAGCGTCGAGCCGCCGGAGACGACCCGGCCGCTCCACACAGCTTGCAGGCCTGCCCGGACGATGGCAACGGGATCGACGCCGGAATGGTCATGGAAGCGCTGGTCCTCGAACCCCACAAGCATCTTCAGGAACAAAGGATCGACCGGCCCGGGATCGAGCCGCCAGCGGCCATCGGCGACGGTGAAGGCCCTCAGAAGCGCGCCGTCACGGTCGCGCACCTCGACCGACGTATCGATGACGAGCGGCGGCAGATCGGTCGCCGCCACCCACTGATCCAGCCGGTCACGCGCGAATGCGGCGGCGAAGAGGATCGCCGCCGCGAGGAAGAGCGCCCGGTGCGGGGCCGGGCGAAGGGCCCGGAGGCCCATGTTACTCGGTCACCGTCAGGCGGCCCTCGGTGCTGCGCGCCCTGTAGTCCGGCCGGTACATGTCCTCGACCGTCGCGGCAGGCAGGTCGTAGCTGCCGGGCGATATGGCGCGGACGATATAGGCAAGCCGGAAGGGCTCGGGCGAGGTCCAGTCGACGGCAGCGAGGAACCGGTCCTGCCGGAACTCGACATTGCGCGGATAATCGACGGTCGAGAGCCAGTCGAGCGCCGCGATGTCGCCGCCCCGGATCAGGTTCGGATTGTCGATCTCGAAGCCCGCGGGCAGGGGATCGTTGACCATCAGCCGCGCCTCGCCGGACCCGAAGGGCGTGACCTCGACGACGGCCACAAGCCGCGTGCCCTGCCTGACCGCCGACGGGTCGACCGGCGCGCCGTCCAGGGTGAACCAGCTGCGGTCGATCCGGTAGCCATTGCCGCCCGCCGGTTCCGGCGCCGCAGGCACCCCGAAGGTGGTCAGCGTCAGCGTCGCCTCGCTTCCGCCTTCGTTGCGGATCACCTGCGCGGCGCCGCCCGCCGTCTGATCCTCGATCACCCGGACGAGCGGGCCGGTGAAGGCTTCGCCATTGACCGAGAACTGGTCAGCCGCCTGCCCCGACAGCGAGGCATGGGTGGCCAATAGCGCCCATGTCGCCTCCTGCGTGGAAAGCGAGCGCGACAGAAGCCGCGCCGCCACCGCCTGGCCGATCCGGTCGGCGGGGACGGCGGTCGAACCCGCCTCTGCCGCCAGCGCCAGAACCGCGGTCGCATCCCGCAGGTTGGTGCCATAGTCGGCGCGCCAGACCTGTGCCTCGGGCGCCGATCCCTGCGCCTCAAGCTTCACCGTCACCATCTCGACCGCGCGCCTGAAAAGCGCATCCGCCCGCGTCTGGTCGCCGTAGGAGGCGAGCGCCGCGCCCAACTGCGCCGCCGCGATCGGCGTGTCGAACGCATCGGCCTTCACATCGGCATAATAGCGCAGATCACCCATCGCTGCGGCACCTTCCCGCGCCAGAACCATAAGCGCATAGGCCACCGGCCCGCCGTTCGCGTCGAAATCGGGCTGGTAGTTGATCTGGTTGCGAAGATTGTCGAGCGCATTGCGGAAGGCCATGTCGGGCACGTAATAACCTTCCGCGCGCGCCCGGCTGAGGAAATCGGTGACGAATGCGTCAAGCCACATGTCGCCCGATTCCGGATACCACAAGCCAAAGGCGCCGTTCGAAGACTGGTTGAGAAGGATCTCGCCGATCGCCTCCTGCACGCGGGTGCGGATCTCTCCGGTCTCGCCCAGGCTGCCCATCGCGCTCGCCAGCTCCTCGAAATAGAGAAGCGGCAGCGCCTTCGACGCCATCTGCTCGGTGCAGCCATAGGGATAGCGGTCGAGCGAGGCGAGGATGCCCGGCGCGTTGAACCGCGCGATCGGGCCGAGCGCCAGCGTCGCCTTGGCGGTTCCGGGCTGGAAGTCAGCAAAGACATTGGCGTCGAGCATGAAGGACTGGCCTGCCGCGAGCGTGAACTGGCTTTGCCGGATCGTCTCGGGGCTGAGGTCACGCACCGGAATGGTGAGGGTCTTCACCAGTTGCTTGCCGTCGGGCGTGGTCAGCGCCACGCGGATAGTGGCGTCCTGTTCCGTATCCGGCGCCGTGAACGGAATAGACAGGTTTGCCTTGGCCTTTTCCGCGAGATCGAGGCCCGAAGGCCCATCGCCCAGCGTCAGACCATCGGAGGTCACATCAAGCCCCATCCGCCCGGCCGGGCCGGTGGCATGAACGATCTCCAGCCGCAGCGTCGATGTGTCGCCCGGCGCGAGGAAGCGCGGGACCGAGGCCGTCACCACCACCGGATCGCGTACCAGAACATCCTGTTCCGCCTGCCCGATCGACGATTTGGACCAGGCGACCGCCATCACCTTCACCGTGCCGTTGAACGACGGAAGGTTGAATTCGGTCCGCGCATAGCCATCCGCGCCCACCTCGACCGGGCCGGTGAAATAGGCGACCAGTTCCTCGGTCGGCGGCGGGGATTTCAGCTTCACCCCACCCGCGTCACCGCCCGACCGCACCACGCCCATCGCGCCGTTCTGACCGTCGATCAGCCGGCCATAGACATCGCGGATCGCCATGCCGAGCCGCTGCTGGCTGAAATAATGGTCCTCGGGGTCCGGCGCCTCGAACGCCGTCAGGTTCAGGATACCCACATCCACGGCGGCAATCGTGACCCAGGCCTTTTCGCCCGCGGCCACGCCATCCACCTTCACCGCCACCGGCAAGGGCCCGCGCGGGTCGGCCTCGGCCGCGACCTCAAGCGTGGTCGCCAGACGCTTCGCGCCCGGATCGACCTTGGCATAAGATAGACCCAGCGCCCGCGCGGGCGTCCGGCCCGCTGCGGCATCCATCGGCCGGATGACAGAGGCGGTCACATAGGCGCCTGCGCCCCAATCGTCTGTCACCGGCAGCTCGACGCTATTCTCGCCCTCTTTCACCGGCACGGCCTTCATCGCGATCAGATGGTTCGAGATGACCGAAATCAGCGCCACGCCTTCGGCGCGTGGCACGATCCTGACTGTCGCGGTCTCGCCCGGAAGATAGGCGGGCTTGTCGAGCGCCAGTTCCAGCGTGTCGGGCGTCGAGGCCGCATCGGCGGGCACATACCAGCCCGCATAGAAACTGTAGGAGGCCGCGCTCTGCGAGCCGTCGGTGCTTTCGACGACCAGCTCATACTCGCCCCAGTCGACCTGCCCCGACACCGTTTCCGGTTCCGCGCCCAGTTCCGCCTCGCCCGAGGCGGCCAGCGTGCGGGTCGTCGTCACGTCCCAGTTCCACTGGCCGTAAAGCGAATACCACTGATAGCGCGTCTCAAGCCGGTTGAGCTTCCACTTCACCTTCAGGGGCGCTGCCTGCCCATCCGGCCCGACCGCGATCAGCTGGAAGGCGGCATCGGCCCCCTGCGGCGACACGCCGCCCTCGAAGGCGGGCTTGATCCCGACGACCGGCGCCGCGGGCAGAAGAAGCCGTTCGACCGTCCGTTCGACCGGGCGGCCCGACCCTTCGGTCAGCCGGATCGCATAGCGCACCGTGAGCGGCCGCTTCGCCTCGGCGCCCAGATCGGGCAGCGAGACATAGACGGTGCCCTTGCCGTCCGCATCGGTCGTACCCGTGTCATAGAGCGTGTCATAGGTGGTCGAGAAGGGCACGTCATACTGGCCGAACTGATAGCCGGGGAAATCCGGCATCTCGGACAAGGCGCTGATCCGGTAGTCGCCCTCGATGGGCAGATCGGCGCCCGGCGCCCCGAAGAGATAGCGCGCGTCGATGCCGATTTCCGCTTCGGAGCCCTGCCGCTGCGGCCCATCGACAGCCGTCAGATCGAAATCGATCCGCTCGGGCAGGAAATCTTCCACGAGGAAGGTCTGGGAGGCGAGCAGGCTGTTCTCGTCCTCGGCGAAGGTCTCGATCCGCCAGGTGCCGCGCGGCGCTGCACCGGCGATGGCGAAGCTGACCGCCCGCCCGCCCGCGCCCGCGTCGGGCGCAAGCTGGCGGCTGTATTCGACGCCGTCGGGCCGCATGATCCGCACCGTCAGCGGCAGCCCCTCGATCGCCACCATGTTTGCGTCGCGCGCAAGGATCGTCGCATTGACCGTCTCGCCCGCGCGGTAGGCCCCGCGATCGGTCGACAGGAACACATCGACCGCAGGCGCGGCGGGCCGCCCCGCCACACCCCGGTCGGACAGATCGAATTCCGGCTCGGTCAGCGACAGGAACGAGAAATCCTCGCCCTCTTCCACCGTGACAACGGCGGGCGCCGATCCGCCGGTGCCCGAAACGAGGCCGCCGGAGAACCGCGCATAGCCGTCCTTGTCGGTCCTGGCCTGTCCGATCACCGAATTGGCCCGCGACACAAGAGTCACCGTCGCCCCTTCCGCTGCCGAGGCATCGCCAAGCTTGCGCACGAAGACATGCAGACCGTCCGTGCCCTGCATCGTGGTGAAACCAAGGTCCGAGATCACGAACCACTGGGTCGCGGGCGGCACCTGCTCGGGGTCGCTGTCGCGCACCGTCGCCTGCAGCGCATAGATGCCCGGGCCCAGATCCTTCAAGACCGCGTCAAGCGGCAGGCGCGTCGTCACGTCGCGGTTGGCCTCGGCCTGCGCGGTGTCCGCCTCGCCGGTCCAGACCTCTTCGGAATACTGGCTGTTGAAATAATCCGCCGACCAATAGTCGAGCGGTCGGGCGATCAGATCCTCGCGGAAGGCCGCCACAAGATTGCGGTCCGACACGCGGCTGAGCTTCAGGTCCAGCTTCGGCGCATTGACCGTCTCGACCGGGATGCCCGCCTCCTGCGCGCGCGGCAGGATATAGGCGCGGCCCGGGAAGCGAACCGACGCGGCGCGGTCGCGGACGTAGGCGCTGATGGTGATGTCCCTGGCCAGCGCCTCGCCGTCGGCGGCAGGCAGCCCTTCGCGGAAGGTCAACTGATAGCGCTTGCCATGCTCGACCCCGGTCACGCAGATCTGATTGTCGGTATTCTCGACCGCAAGCCCCGCCTCGGGCAGCGCCACATAGGGCGCATAATCGACGCCGGAAAGCGCGAGCGTCCCGTTGAAGGTCGCGCAGATGCGCGCCTCGGCGCCATCATTGTCGACCCGGTGTTCCTCGATCCGGAAGCCGTATTTGCCGATCGCATCTTCCAGAAGGGCCGCCGCATCGTCGCGCGGTGCGATTTCCTGCGCGAGATGCAGCGCCGGGATCATGTCGCGGCCGCGCTCTACCGCCTCAAGCGCCCGTGCCATCACCATCAATGCGGTGGCCTGCAGCGCCGGCCCGTCGGACCTCAGATAGCCGTTCACCGAGGCTGACAGCGCCCGCCAGCCGTTCGACTGCCGTTCGTTCCAGTCGTTGGTCTGGATCGAGAGCAGAAGGTCGGCATATTCGACCCATTGATTGGCGGCATCCGTCAGATTGAGCGCCGCCCCCTGAAAGCGCGAGGCACCGAGGTAATCGCCATCCGCGCGCGCCTGGGAAGCGGCCTTCAGCAGGTCCTCGGCCGGCCATTCGCCGGTGATATGGGTCGTCGCGAGATCGCGCGCCTGCTGAAGCGCCTGATCGAAATCCGCGTCCTGAAGGAACGAAAGCTCCGACGCCCGCTTCGGCGCCACGATCATCGCCTTGTCGTCGGCAACCCTGACCCAGCCGGAGAAGGCGCCCTGATAGGGCTTCATCTCGGTGACATCGCTTTTCAGAAAGCAGGCATTGGCATTGGCGTTGAACGTCATCACCGCGCAGCCGTCGGTGGCGAAGCAGGCCTCTGCGCAGGCATCGAGCGATGTGTCGAACAGCGATTTCAGGTCCGATCCGTAGAAATCGGTATTCTCGGTCAGCACGAGACGTTTCTCGGGGATCAGCGCCCGGTCCTGTGCCAGCGCGCCCGTTGCCAGTACCGCCGCCACGACAACCGTGAGTAGATCAGAGACGCGCATCGAACCCTCCACCGTTAGCGCCAGGAGCGTGCCACGCGCGGCCGGTGAAGGCAATGCGGCCGCTTGGCGGTATTCCATACCTTTCACGCGTTTAGCGCCTTTTTTACCTTGCCCGGCGAGACTGCGCCGATAGCTGGGACGCGAGACGGGAGCGGACGGTGAACATCGCCGAGAAACTGGTGCGGGAAAGGCGGGCACGGCTGGCGGCCGAAAGGCTTCTGGACCAGAAGGCGCGCGAACTGCACGAGGCGAACGCGCGGCTTTCAGATCACGCGCGCAACCTGTCGGACACGGTGCTTGAACAGCGCCACGGCCTCGCCGAGGCCGAAAGCGAGCGCGAGGTCCTGAAAGGCCGCACGGCGCAGGCGGAATCGGAACTGGAACGGGCCCATGCCGCGCTGAAGCAGGCGCAGCGCCGCCTGTGGGAGGCGCTGGAAACCATTCGCGACGGCTTTGCGGTCTTCGATGCCGATCTCAGGCTCATCATCGCCAACGGCGCCTTCGTCGCGCTCTTCCGCGGCCGGTGCGAATTGCAGGCGGGGCAAAGCTACGATCACCTGATCCGCATGCTGGCGCAGAAGGAA
Organism: Frigidibacter sp. SD6-1; assembly: GCF_030143255.1. Classification (GTDB taxonomy): domain Bacteria; phylum Pseudomonadota; class Alphaproteobacteria; order Rhodobacterales; family Rhodobacteraceae; genus TMP-24. Next base: position 364,831 of record NZ_JARJNR010000003.1, on the reverse strand, counting down.
ATCGTCGATCTCGACGGCGGCGACGAACATGACTGGCACAACGAGATGATCGCCCGGCTGATGCGCGACGATATCCCGCCGAAGACGGTGAAGCTGACCGACGGGCGGTTCGTGAAATTCATCGACCGGCGCGGCGAGGCGGGCGACCTCGTCTGCCTCATCTCCGACATCACCGACGTCATGCGCCGCGAGGCGGAGCTGGAGGAGGCGCGCGCCAAGGCCGAGGCGGCAAGCCGGGCCAAATCGGCCTTCCTTGCCAATATGAGCCACGAGATCCGCACACCGATGAACGGCGTCGTCGGCATGGCCGACCTTCTGTGCGAGACGAACCTCAGCGACGAACAGAAGCTTTTCGCCGAGACGATCAAATCCTCGGGCGAGGCGCTCTTGCAGATCATCAACGATGTGCTCGACTATTCCAAGGCCGAGGCCGACAAGCTGCGGCTTTATCCCGAACCGTTCGACCTCGAACATTGCCTGCACGAGGTGATGCTGCTTCTCCAGCCGTCGGCGCGCGAAAAGGGCGTCAGCCTCAATCTCGATTTCGACCTGTTCCTTCCGACCCGCTATGTCGCCGACCCCGGCCGCACGCGCCAGATCCTGACCAACCTCATCGGCAATGCGGTGAAGTTCACCCAGGAGGGTCATGTGCTGGCCCGTGTCGTGGGCATGCCGCTCGACGGTGGCCGCTACGATCTGCATATCTCGATCGAGGATACCGGCATCGGCATCGCGCCCGAACATGTCGGCCATATCTTCGGCGAGTTCAATCAGGTCGAGGATCAGTCGAACCGCAAGTTCGAAGGCACCGGCCTCGGCCTTGCCATCACCCGCCAGCTGGTCGAGCTCATGGGCGGCGAGATCTGGGTGGACAGCGAGCCGGGGCGCGGGTCCTGCTTCGGCTTCCGCATCGCCGTCGAAGCGGCGGAACCCCTGCCCGAGGAACCCGCGGACAGGCCGATCACGCTCCGGCGGGCGCTGGTGCTCGACGCGGCACTCCTCGGGCGCGAGATCCTCTCGCGCCAGCTCGCAGGCATGGGCCTCGGCGTCGAGAGCTGCCGCACGGCCGCCGAAGCGGTCAACCTGATGGGGCGCGGGCCCGGCTTCGATCTGGTGATGGTCGACCAGGATCTCAGCGACGGCGCCTCCGGCCCGGGCCGGGGCGTGGAAATCTCTGCCCAGCTGCGCGGCGCGGGTTATCTCGGGCCGATCCTCCTCTACAGCACCGCGCCGATGAACATCCGCACCTCGGCGGGGCTGGTGCAGGGGCTGATGCAGAAGCCGATCCTGCGATCGGATCTCTTCCGCAGGCTGCAGGACCTGTCGGAAACCGCCCGCCCCGCCGAACCGCCGCCACCGCCCGCAACCCGGGTGGAACCGGCGAGCCTCAGGCGGATGCGCGTCCTTGCGGCCGAGGACAACCGCACCAACCAGCTGGTGTTCCGCAAGATGGTGCAGGCGTTCGACATCGACCTTGTCTTTGCCGAAAACGGCCGCGAGGCGGTCGAGCACTGGCGGACCTTCCGGCCCGACCTGATCTTCATGGACATTTCCATGCCGGGGATGGACGGGCGCGAGGCGACGCGCGCCATCCGCACCGCCGAGGCCGAGGCGGGCCTTGGCGAACATGTCCCCATCGTCGCGATGACGGCCCATGCGATGGACGGCGACAGCGACAGCATCATCGCGGCGGGCGTCGATCACTATCTGACGAAGCCGTTGAAGAAGGCCGCCATCGGCGAGCAGATCGTGGCAAGCTGCCCCAAGGGCGCCCGCCCGCCCGCCGCAGACGCACCCGACGCTTAGGGCCGCCGCCGGACATCACGGATCTTGACCTGCCGCAGCGCTTTCCGGCGGCGGTCCGGCGCCGCCATGCCGTTCATTCGGGCCGATGCCTGAAAAACCCTTCATTTACGATGACTTCCGAAAGCCGCACCTCTTAACCCCAAGGTAAGGCGCGCCGCTCCAGGGTCGGCACCGCACCAGTCCGGTGCCAGACATGGAAGGTTAAAGATGGCTTCTGCACTCACCGAAATTTCGCACCAGAACGAAAAACTCCAGATGCTTCTCGCCCCGGCGAAGAAGATTTTCGACGAAACCTTTCCCGACCATTCGCGGCGCCTCCATGCCGCCAGGTCCGACAAGGAGCGGATGGCGATCTGCGAGGAACTGCGTACCCATGCCTTCGCCGAATACCGCAAGCTGACCGGCTCCGACCCGACCGGCGGCGGGGTCTATTCGCTTCTGCCCTCGCAATTCACCACGCTGACCACGCAGTCGGGCGACGATCTGATCAACACGATGACCACGATGGTCAACTCGCTCGCCTTCATCAAGGACATGCAGGACGAAACGCAGATCTCGGTGCAGATGTACAACGCCGGTTGCTATCTGATGACCGCAGCGGGCTTCACCGCCATGTTCGCCACCGCCGCGATCACCATCGGCAGCGCCACGGCGGTGGTCGAGGCGGGCGTCGCGGGCATCGCGGCGGCGGGCGGCGCGGGGCCGGTCGTGGCTCTTGTCGTGGCCATTGTCGTCGCCGTGCTGGTGCCCTTCCTCTATTTCATGCTGAAGCCCGCCTACATCATGTCCTTCGTCGTCAACAACACGTCGCAGAAGCTGAAATGGGTCGATCACTACGAGGTCCATGGCAAGATCAGCGGCTGGACGGACGAGATCAATCCGGCCATCGCCATTCCCCAGACCAATGGCGTGACAGCGGTCTACCGCACGCTCGGCATCGTCACCGGCCAGAAGAAGGACATGGCGCTTGTCGGCTGCCAGCTCGGCTTCCGCTACAGCTATGAGAACGGCGCGACGACGACGCCCAAGGTGGCCTTCGGCACCGAATCGCCACTGACCTCGATCTCGGTCGACAACAATGTCTGGACGGAATTCGACGTCTCGGCAGAACAGGTCGCGGAAGATACCGACAGCCATAATGCGATGAGCTCGCAGGCGACCTCCGGCGCGCTGACCTCGACCATCAATTGCGCGAAAGCCTCGGGCGACGGTGCCTTCTCGGTCGCGGTCGTGGGCGACGGCACGATCGCGGCCTGACGGCAATCTGACGACGGGCGGCGCCCCATCAGGGGCGCCGCTCAACCTCGGGCAAGTTCTTCCAGAAACGCCTGCCCGAACCGGTCGAGCTTGGCCTCATCGAGGCCGCCCACCCGGCCCAGCTGCGCCAGATCGCGCGGCCGCGTCTCGGCGATCCGTCTGAGTGCCGAAGGCGTGCAGGACAGGGGCTTGGCGAAGCCGTCCTCGCCGCGCGCAAGCCGCGCCTGCGCCTGGTTCAGACGGTCATACAGATCGGCCTCGGGTCGCCCGGCGATCCTCGCCCGCGCCGGATGCAGCCGCTCCACGGCGCCGGTGATGACCTCCAGAAAGGCCGCGCCATAGCTTTCCAGCTTCTTCGCCCCCACGCCCGACACCTGCGCCATCTGATCGAGCGTCGCGGGCCGCGCCTCGGCCATCTCGATCAGCGTCCGGTCGGGGAAGATCACGTAGGCGGGCACCCGCGCCGCCTCGGCCAAGGCCCGGCGCTTGGCCTTCAGCGCGGAGAGAAGCGGCGCGTCCTCCTCCGACACCAGAGCCTTCGCCATCGGCCGCGCCACGGCCTTGCGGATCGTGTCGCGTCGAAGGGTGATCGGCTCCTCGCCGCGCAGGATCGGGCGCGCGGCCTCGGTCATGCGGAAGGCGCCCGCGCGTTCGGCATCCGGGCGGATCAGGTCGCGACCGGTCATCTGCCGGAAAACCGCCTGCCACTCGGCCTTCGTCAGGTCGCGCCCGACGCCGAAGGTCGGCAGCGCCTCGTGCCCCCGCCCCCGCACCTTGTCGGTCAGCGTGCCGGTCAGGATGTCGATCAGATGGCCCGCGCCATAGCTCTCGCCGGTTCGCAGCATCGCCGACAGGGCTTTCCTGACCGCATCGGTCGCATCGAAGGTCTCGGGCGGCGCATCGCACAGGTCGCAGGCGCCGCAAGGGTCTGACGCCTCGCCGAAATAGGAAAGCAGCAGCTGGCGGCGGCAGTGGGTCGCCTCGGCCAGCCCCAGAAGGTGATTGAGCCGCGCATGGTCGGCGGCCTTTCTTTCCGGCGGCGCCAGCCCTTCGTCGATCTGCGCCCTTCGCAGGCGGATATCCTCCGGTCCGTAAAGCGTCAGCGTCTCGGCGGGCGCCCCGTCACGGCCCGCCCGGCCGATTTCCTGGTAGTAGGCCTCGATCGATTTCGGCAGGTCGGCATGGGCCACCCAGCGGATATCGGGCTTGTCGATCCCCATGCCGAAGGCCACGGTCGCCACCACGATCAGCCCGTCCTCGCGCTGGAACCGCGCTTCGGCCTCGCGGCGGGCCTCGGCCTCCATGCCGCCGTGATAATGGCAGGCGGCGTGACCCTCCTCGCGCAGCGCCTGCGCCAGCACCTCGGTCTTGGCCCGGGTCGCGACATAGACGATGCCCGATTGCCCGCGTCGGGCCTCGGCGAAGGCCAGGATCTGGCTGCGTGGCTGATCCTTGACGCCGAAAGCCAGATGGATGTTCGGCCGGTCGAAGCCCCTGAGGAAGGTCCGGGGGGCGGCGCCATCGAACAGCCGCGCGACGATCTCGGCCCGCGTTTCCTCGTCCGCCGTCGCGGTGAAGGCGGCGAGCGGCACATCAAGCGTCCGGCGCAACTCGCCGATGCGCAGGTAATCGGGGCGGAAATCATGGCCCCACTGGCTGACGCAATGCGCCTCGTCGACGGCGATGAGCGTGGTGCCGATCCGGCGCAGAAGCTGGAGCGTGCCGCCCGAGGCGAGCCGTTCCGGCGCCATGTAGAGGATCTTCAGCCGCCCCTCGTCCAGCGCCTGAAAGACACTCTCGGTCTCCTCCCCGGTATTGCCCGAGGTCAGCGCCCCCGCCTCGACCCCGCTTTCGCGAAGGGCGCGCACCTGATCGCGCATCAAGGCGATGAGCGGCGAGATGACGACCGTCACCCCCGGACGGATGAGGGCGGGCAACTGGAAACACAGGGACTTGCCGCCGCCCGTGGGCATGATGGCAAGAACGTTCCGCCCCGCCGCGACCTCGGCCACGATCTCCTCCTGACCGGGCCGGAAGGCACGGAATCCGAAGACGGAGGCAAGAAGGTCCGCGGCGGCGGGTTTCATCTGGGGTCAGAAGCTGTAGAAGAAGCCCTGATTGTTATGGAGCACCTGGCGCAGGATGATCAGGATGACGAAGGCGACGAGCGGCGCAAGGTCGAGCCCCGGCGTCTGCGGCAGGAAGCGGCGGATCGGCGCGTAGATCGGCTCGAGCAGCCGGTTGAGGCCGAACCATATCTGCGCGACTTGCGGCTGGCGCGGGTTCAGCACCTGAAAGCTCAGAAGCCACGACAGGATGATATGGGCGATCATCACGAACCAGATGACCTGAAGGATCACGTCCAATGCCTGATAGAGCGAAACCATCTGCCTCTCCTGCCGCTTTCGGCCAGAGGTAAAGGCTCAGCCTGCCGCCCGCAAGCCGATAGGCTGCGCCGCCGATAACGTCACGTCGCCGGTTGACCTTTGCGTCACCCCTTGTCAGGCAGAGGGGACGCAATCGCAGGGTGAGGCAATGTATCCGTTCGTGCGCATGGCGAAGGAAATCTGGATCAGCCGTCGCCAACCGGCGATCGGGCTTCTCGATACGCATGTGAGCCATCACATCTGCTGGCCCTGGGATCTCGATTTCTTTCTGGAACTGAACAATGGCCGGACGCTGACGCTCTTCGACCTCGGCCGCGTGCCTTTGGGCATGCGCACCGGTTTCAACGCAGCGCTTTCCCGCCGCCGCTGGGGCGTCGCGGTCGCGGGCAGCGCCATCCGCTACCGCCGCCGGGTCCGCGCCTTCGACCGGGTGACGATCCGCACCCGCTGCATCGGCTGGGACGCGCGGTTTCTCTACATGGAGCAGAGCATGTGGAAGGGCGAGGACTGCACCAGCCAGCAGGTGATCCGTTCGGCCGTCACCTCGAAGGCGGGGATCGTGCCGGTGGCGGACGTGCTGGCGGAAATGGGCGTGCGCCGCGAGAGCCCCGCGTTGCCCGCCTGGGTCGCGGCCTGGATAGAGGCCGAGGGCCTGCGTCCCTGGCCGCCGGAGACGTGATTTCGTCCGGGCTTCGCCCGGCCGACCCGCCGGGGGACGCTGTCCCCCGGACCCCCTGAGGTATTTTCGCCAAGATGAAAAGGCACGGGCTCTTGCGGCCCGGTGCCGCGACGGCGTGCTTGCCATCCTTCCGGCTTTCGGGCTTGATCCGCCGAAAACCGGGCAGAGCCCGAGGGAGGGACGGATGGACGCGGCGGCGAAGAAACGGATCTGGGGCTGGTGGTTCTTCGACTGGGCGAGCCAGCCTTACAACACGCTGCTTCTGACCTTCGTCTTCGGCCCCTATTTCGCCGAGGTGGCGCGCGCGCATTTCGGCGCGCAGGGCATGGACGCAGAGGCCGCGGGCGCTGCGGCTCAGGCCTATTGGGGCTGGGGCCAGTCGATCTCGGGCGTGATCATCGCGCTTCTTGCGCCGATCCTTGGCGCCATCGCCGACGGGTCGGGCAAGCGGATGATATGGATCTGGGTCTTCTCGGCCCTTTATGTCGCAGGCTCCTGGGGCCTCTGGTATCTGTTGCCGGGCGCGTCCGACCTGCATTGGGCGCTCATCTGGTTCGGGCTCGGCCTCATCGGCATGGAATTTGCCACGATCTTCACCAATGCGCTGATGCCCGACCTGACGGGCGACGAGGATATGGGCAAGGTTTCGGGCTCTGGCTTCGCCTTCGGCTATCTGGGCGGGATCATCGCGCTGGTGATCATGCTGGTGTTCTTCGCCGAGAATGCCGCGACCGGGAAGACCCTGATCGGGGCCGATCCGCTCTTCGGCCTTGATGCCGGCATGCGCGAGGGGACGCGCGCGGTCGGGCCGATCACGGCAATCTGGTATGTCGTCTTCATGGTGCCCTTCTTCCTGTGGGTGCGGGAGCCGAAAGGCCCGGCGCGGCGCGTCAACCTTGGCGCGGCGATGCGCGACCTCGGGCGGCTCATCAGGTCGCTGAAGCAACGCACGAGCCTTGGCGCGCATCTTCTGTCCTCGATGTTCTATCGCGATGCGCTCAATGCGCTATATGCCTTCGGCGGGGTCTATGCCTCGGGCGTGCTCGGCTGGTCGGTGATCAAGATCGGCATCTTCGGCATCGTCGGCGCCGTGGCGGCCGCGATCTTCAGCTGGCTCGGCGGCAAGATGGACAGTGCGCGGGGCCCGAAGCCGGTGATCAATCTTTCGATGTATGTGCTGATCGCGGTCTGCCTCGTGATCGCGGGCATGTCGCGCGACGCCTTCTATGGCGTGCCCTTCGCAGAAGGTTCGCCCTGGCCCGACTATATCTTCTACGCCTGTGGCTGCCTGATCGGCGCGGCGGGCGGTGCGCTGCAATCCTCGAGCCGCACGATGATGGTCTTTCACACAACGCAGGCGCGCGCGACCGAAAGCTTCGGTCTCTACGCGCTTTCCGGCAAATGCACCGCCTTCATCGCGCCGTTCGCCATCGCGGTCTTCACCACGATCAGCGGATCGCAGCGGATCGGCATCGCCATCCCGTTGATCGCGCTCTTCCTTGTCGGCATGGTGATCCTGAGATGGGTCAAGCCGATGGGAGAACGTCAGCCATGAGGACAACGGCAGGTCTGGCGCTTCTGGCCGCCCTTCTTCTGGGGGCGGGCACGGCCGCGGCGAAGGAGGCGCGCGCGGCGGCTTTGTTCAGCGCCGTGCCGGGACCGTCGAGCGAGACGGCCGAGGCGATCGGCTTTTACTCCAGGGGCTGCGGCGCAGGCATGGTGCAACTGCCGGAAAGCGGGCCGACCTGGCAGGCGATGCGACTTTCCCGCAATCGCAATTGGGGGCATCCGGTGCTGGTTCAGTACCTCATGGACCTCTCGCAGGCGGCGACCCAGGTCGGCTGGAAGGGCCTTTACATCGGCGATCTCGCCCAGCCGCGCGGGGGCCCGAGCCCGTCGGGCCACCTGAGCCACCAGACCGGGCTTGATGCCGACATCTGGTACACGCCGCCGCCGTCCCTGAGCCTCTCGAAGGGCGAGCGCGAGAAGCTCGGCGCGATGATCGTGCGGACCGAAGATCAGAAGAAGGTGAACGGCAACTGGACGGAATCGCACGCCGCCGTTCTGGAAATGGCAGCGTCCGACCCGCGCGTCGACCGGATCTTCGTCGCCGCCGCCATCAAGATCGAGATGTGCAAGGGCGCCAAGGCATCCGACAGGAAATGGCTGCAGAAGATCCGCCCGATCTACGGCCACCATGACCATTTCCACGTGCGGCTGAAATGCCCGAAAGGATCGAAACGCTGCGAGGTGCAAAGCCCGACCGTCAGCGAACTGTCGAATGGCGGCGACGGCTGCGACGATACGCTCATGTGGTGGGTGACGACCTATCTCGAGGAGCTGAAGAACCCGCCGAAGAAAACCCCGGGGCCGAAGAAGCGGGGCCCGCGCGAATATCTCATGTCGGACCTTCCCAAGGCATGTACCGGCGTTCTCAACTCGGACTGATCCTCGCCTTGGGTCTCGCCTCGGGCGCCGCCGCCGCGCCGCGCGTGGTGGTGATCGGCAGCTACGAGGCGACGGAAACGGCGTACGGGTTCGGCGGCCTGTCGGCGCTTGAGGTGACGGCGGATGGCGAGGGCTTCATCGCCTTGTCGGATTCGGCCCGGCTGTTTCACGGCCGCTTCCGGCGGGATGGCGACGGTGCGATCATCGGGATCACGCTCGACGGGCCGGGGGCGGCACTGAGCGGGCCGAAGGGGGCAACGCTGGACCGTCTCCACGACGATGCCGAAGGCATGGCGCTTGGACCTGACGGGCAGCTGCGATTGTCCTTCGAACTGGTCAGCCGCGTGGCCCGCTATGACCGGGACGGCAGCTTCATCGCCGAGCTGCCCGATTTTCCGGCTTTCGAGGCGATCGAGAACGACGGGCTCGAGGCACTGGCGATCGCACCCGACGGCGCACTCTACACCATGCCCGAGGGGCCGGGGCGCGGGGTCCGGTCCTTTCCGGTCTGGCGTTATGCAAACGGCAGATGGTCAGAGGCCTTCCGCCTGCCCGAGGATCACCATTGGCGCCCGGTCGGCGCCGATTTCGGGCCGGACGGGCGGCTCTATGTCCTTGAACGCGATCTCTGGGGGCTCTTGGGTTTCCGGTCCCGGTTGCGGCGGATCACGCTCGAGGCAGGGCAGCCGGTGGCGGACGCGGTGCTGATGGAAAGCCGCGCAGGCGCCTTCGGCAATCTCGAAGGCCTGTCGGTCTGGCGGGACGCGGCGGGCGCACTGCGCGCCACGATGGTCGCCGACGACAACTTCCTCGCGGTCATGTCGACCGAATTCGTCGAGGTCCGCATCGAGGAATGACTTGACCGGGCCGGGCAGCGGGCGTAAGGCGCGCGCTGTTTCCGCGATGGGCGCGGAAGCCAAGTCTCCGCGACCTTGTAAAAAACGGAAAGACACATGACCCGTTCGCTTCTTCCCGGCATCCTTGCCATGGCCGCCATTGTCGTGGCCTCCAATATCCTCGTGCAGTTTCCCTATGGCGACTGGCTGACATACGGGGCCTTCACCTACCCGTTCTCCTTCCTGGTGACCGACCTGACGAACCGCTTCCAGGGCGCCGTGGCCGCGCGCCGGGTGGTGATCGCGGGTTTCGTCGCGGGCCTTCTTTGCTCGCTCGTCGGATCGCAGATCATGGGCGAATTCGGACCGCTCGTGACCTTGCGCGTGGCGCTCGGCTCCGGTCTCGCCTTCCTTCTGGCGCAGCTGACCGACATCCATGTCTTCAACCGGCTGCGCGACGGTTCCTGGTGGAAGGCACCCTTCATCTCGACCCTTGCGGGCGCCTCGCTCGATACCGCGGTCTTCTTCTCGGTCGCCTTCGCCGCGGCGCTGACCTTCATCGAGCCCGGAAACGACGTCTCCTGGGCGGCCGAGATGAAACCGCTTCTCGGCCACGGCCCCGCCCTGCCCTTCTGGGTCTCGCTCGGCTTCGGCGACTGGCTGGTGAAACTGGCGCTCGCCGCTATAGCGTTGATCCCTTTCAGACTCATTGTTTCGAATTTTATCAAAAGGGTTGCGTGATTTCTTTTGACAACCACAAAATCTGTGGCAGGCTTCTGGTTAACGGCAACCAGGAAAGGAGGTGATCCAGTGTCTAGAGTGATATTGGAGAGAGGTGTCAGGACAGTCGGGGGGGCCGTGGCCTGAGGGCAAACTCGCAGGCTGTAACCCTTGTCTGGGACGCGCCTTAACCGGCACCCTAACTGGGCCATCTCCTTGGAACTCGGGGGGCCGCTTCGTGTAGACGGGGCGGCCCTTTCCTTTGGGGCCAGCGCCTGGACACCCCGGCTTACCAGCAGGGCTGCCGAGCCGACTCCCAGTGAAGCACTCGCCCGTTCCTTGATTTTTCCGTCACAACGTGTATTATAATGTACATTCAGATGTAGATGACCGTGACCACCCTCCTGACCAACCAGATCGCCACCATCACCGAACTGCGCGAACCGCAGAAAGTGCTCGACCGCGCTAACGGCAAGCCCGTGGCGATCCTGAAGAATTCGCAGCTCGTGGGCTATCTGGTCCCGGCCGAGGCGGCGCAACCGGGCGAACACCGGCACGCGACGATGGACGAGGTCTTGGCACATCTCCGAGAGACGCGCGAAGAGGTGCAACCGGTTCTCGATTATCTTCGGGACAAGTGAGCCGTGCTGACCCTGTCGGCCGAGATCGTCGAAGCGATCCATGACGAGGTACTCAATCCCGGCGACCTGCCGGGACGCGCCCGCGGCAAGTCGCTCGAAGGGGCACTCGGGCGTGTGGACAACCGGCTGGCCTACGGGCTGGTAGGCGATGTCTACGATCTTGCCGCCGCCTATGCGGTGGCGGTCTCGCAGGTGCATTGCGTCAACGACGGAAACAAGCGGACGGCTTTTCGCACCATGAATGCCGCGCTGAAGTTGAACGGCGTGCAGATGACCTGGCACGCTGAAGAGGTCGGCCAGATCATCATCCGTGTGGCGCAAGGGCTGATGGACGAGGCCGAGCTGGCGGAGTGGCTGAGGGGGCGGTAACCTCCTCGTCGCCCTCCGGGCGCTCGTCGGGACCGACGAGAAGCGAAGCGCCCGAGGAGGCCCCGCTTGCCCCGCCCCTCTCCCGGGTCTAATCTGACCCACCAAGAACAGATCCGAGCAGCGAGCCCCCATGTCCAACGATCTCCTCTCCGGCGGGTCCGGCACCTATGACGCCTCCTCGATCGAGGTGCTCGAGGGGCTGGAGCCGGTCCGCAAGCGCCCCGGCATGTATATCGGCGGCACCGACGAACGCGCGCTCCATCACCTCGTCGCCGAAATTCTCGACAATTCGATGGACGAGGCGGTCGCGGGCCACGCCAGCCGGATCGAGGTCGAACTCCACGAGGATTGCGCCATCACCATCCGCGACAACGGCCGCGGCATGCCGTTCGACCCGCATCCGAAATTCCCCGGCAAGTCCGCGCTAGAGGTCATTCTCTGCACGCTGCATGCGGGCGGCAAGTTCGGCGGCGACGCCTACCAGACCTCGGGCGGCCTGCATGGCGTCGGCGCCTCGGTCGTCAACGCGCTGTCGGATTCGATGGTCGTGCAGGTCGCCCGCGACCGCAAGCTCGTTGAACAGCGCTTCTCCCGCGGCGTCCCCCTCGGCCCCGTCAAGGAAATCGGCCAGGCCCCGAACCGCCGCGGCACCACCACCACCTTCCACGCCGACGAACAGATCTTCGGCCACCACCGCTTCAAGCCCGCCCGCATCTTCAAGATGGTGCGCTCCAAGGCCTATCTCTTCTCAGGCGTCGAAATCCGCTGGAAATCGGCGATCAGCGACGGCGAGACCCCGCAGGAAGCCACCTTCCACTTCCCCGGGGGGCTGGCCGACTATCTGGGCGAACTGCTGCAGAAGGCCACCACCTACGCCGACCGGCCCTTCGCCGGAAAGGTCTCGTTCCAGGAGAAATTCGGCGTCCCCGGCCAGGTCGAATGGGCCATCAACTGGACGCCATCAATCGACGGTTTCCTGAATTCCTACTGCAACACCGTACCGACGCCCGAGGGCGGCACGCATGAGGCGGGCTTCTGGGCCGCCGTCCTCAAGGGCATCCGCGCCTATGGCGAACTCACGAAGAACCGCAAGGCCGAACTCATCACCCGCGAGGATATGGTGGCAGGCGGCTGCGCTCTGGTGTCCTGCTTCATCCGCGAACCGGAATTCGTGGGCCAGACCAAGGACCGGCTGGCCACGACCGAGGCCGCGAGGCTGGTCGAAGGCGCCGTGAAGGACCATTTCGACAACTGGCTTGCCTCTGACACCAAGTCGGCCGGCGCCATCCTCGACTTCCTCGTGCTGCGCGCCGAGGAACGCCTGAGGCGGCGGCAGGAAAAGGAAACCGCCCGCAAGTCCGCCACCAAGAAGCTGCGCCTGCCCGGCAAGCTTGTCGATTGTTCCGCCACCAACCGCGAGGGGACGGAGCTTTTCATCGTCGAGGGCGACAGCGCGGGCGGCTCGGCCAAGATGGCGCGCGACCGCACCACTCAGGCGCTCCTGCCCCTCCGCGGCAAGATCCTCAACGTCCTCGGCGCGGCCTCATCGAAGATGGGCCAGAACCAGGAGATCAACGATCTCTGCCAGGCCTTGGGCTGCGGCATGGGCACCAGGTTCAACATCGACGACCTGCGCTATGAGAAGATCATCATCATGACCGACGCCGACGTCGACGGCGCCCATATCGCCTCGCTTCTGATGACCTTCTTCTTCACCCAGATGCGGCCGATGATCGACAAGGGCCACCTCTACCTCGCCTGCCCGCCGCTCTACCGGCTGACCCAGGGCGCCATCCGCCGCTATGTCTCGAACGACGAGGAGAAGGAATACTGGCTGAAGACCGGCCTCGGGTCGAACCGCGGCGGCAAGATCGACGTCCAGCGCTTCAAGGGGCTGGGAGAGATGGACGCAAAGGACCTCAAGGACACGACGATGAACCCCGAGACGCGGAAACTGATCCGCGTGAGCATCGACGAGGATGAACCCGGCGAGACCTCGGATCTGGTCGAGCGGCTGATGGGCAAGAAGCCGGAACTGCGGTTCCAGTATATCAGCGAGAACGCGCGGTTCGTGGAGGAGCTGGATGTATGAAACGCGCTCCACTGTTGCGCATGGCGGTTCTGGGTGAGGAGTATGCAGAGGTTCGTGACCTCAGGACCAAACTTTGGGGCGGAACCTTGGTCTATTTTCCTGATCCTCCGGAGATGGATGTAAAATGCTACATGATGGTCTTCAATCGTGCCGAGCAACAGTTCGAGTTGATCAACTGGGTCGGCTACAAGGCCGGCCTCAAACTGATACTTGCATCAATCCCCCAAGCTGCGCTCTGTGAGGGCGCTTACGCAGTTCGACTGGGCTGGTTCAAAGAGAACTGGCAAACAATTTTCTTGCCATTCGGCTCTTTCGAAACGACAAAATTCTTGGTGTGGAAGCGAAGCCTGGATCCGAAAGTGGTTGGCAAGAGCGCCGGAGCCTTGCTCCACTGAGCGATCGCGGGCTTGGATTTGACCTCACCCAATCCCCGCAAGCAAGCGCGCTTTGAAGACCCCATTTGCACATTGCCAGCTAACCCAGCAATCAGAGCCGTGCCGATGGGCGAGCGCGCTGGCGACGCAACACCGCAGCAATGTGAAAATCATACGCTTCCCACACCTTGATCCTATTGTTCCCACATGATGCATTGAGGGGATCAATTTCCCCGGTACCCTAATGCGCGCCCTTCTCAGCCTCATCTTCCTCTGCCTCACCGCCCTCCCCCTCCACGCCGAAATCCCCTTCGACGTCACCCTGATGACCGAGGGCCAGACCGTCCGCTGGCGGGCGGAGAACGGCAATACTGCCGTCACCTACCTCGGCCCCGAGGGCGGGCTCTATCGGTTCGCCTTCACCCGCGACGGATCGAAGGGCGATCCGGCCGAGGTCGCTTTCTGGTCCAACCGGCAGGGAGAGGCGGTCAAGGCGCGGGTGGGCGCGCTGACCCTCCGCTACAAGCCCAGCGACTGCACGCTGACCGTCGGGCGTTGCACCTACACCGAGACCCGCAGCGACGGGGCGCGGCGGAAGATGGTGCATCTGGCGAGTGTCGCGGATGGCGTCTGGACCTACCGTCTCTACCATACGGCCGAGGCGGCGGAGAACCTGGTCGAGGAGGGCACCTTCACCGTCGATGGCGCCGGGGTGATCCTCGATCATACCTACCGAATCCTGGAAGGCGGCATCTGGCGCGAGGCCTGGTCGAAGCGGCGCTGAAGGCGCGCTCTGTCGGGACGCCTGTCGGGACGGATGCCATACGTTGTCGGGACGGATGCGGGACGGATGCCAGACGCCGGAAACGGCGCCGAGGCCGCCCCTCGGTCGCCCATATGGAAGAAGTCATGGACCGTCCGCGCCATCGTCCCCGATAGTGCCTCGACCGCCGTCAGGTCGTAACCGCGGCGCGCCGCAGGCAGCGCTTCGGCGCCCCACCCGCCCCCAGAGGACCAACAGCCCAACGCGCCAGCGGGCTTTCGGCAGGACCGACCGGCTGGGGCGCGGCCCGCCCAGCCGGTGACGAAGCGATACCGGGCCTCAGAGCGCCGCGTCGAGGGCGCGGGTGACGCGGGCGACGGTGCGGTCGACGTCATAGAGCTTGTCGAGGCCGAAGAGGCCGAGACGGAAGGTGCGGAACTCTGCCCCCTCGCCCACCTGCAGGGGCACGCCGGCGGCGATCTGGACGCCCTGGGCGAGGAACTTCCTGCCGGTCTGGATCTCGGGATCGTCGGTGAAGCTGACCACCACGCCCGGCGCCTGAAAGCCTTCGGCGGCGACGGAACGGATGCCGCGGCGGGCAAGCTCGGCCCGCACGGCATTGCCCAGCCGCCATTGCGCCTCGCGCAGCCGTTCGAACCCGTGCTCGCGGGTTTCCCGCATCGTGTCGCGGAAGGATTTCAGCGCATCGGTCGGCATGGTCAGGTGATAGGCATGGCCGCCGCCCTCGTAGGCCGCCATGATCGCCCGCCATTTCTTCAGGTCGAGCGCGAAGGAATTCGAAGTGGTCTCCTCCAGCCGCTTCAGCGCGGCGTCAGAGAACATCACCAGACCCGCCGAGGGCGAGGCCGACCAGCCCTTCTGCGGGGCCGAAATCAGCACATCGACGCCCGTTGCCTTCATGTCGACCCAGATGCAGCCCGAGGCGATGCAATCCAGAACGAAAAGCGCGCCCACCTCATGCGCCGCCGAAGCGACCGCCTTCAGATAATCGTCGGGCAGGATCATGCCCGCCGCCGTCTCGACATGCGGGGCGAAGACCACATCGGGCCGCGCCTTGCGGATCGCATCCGTCACCTCTTCGATCGGCGCTGGGGCAAAGGGCGACTGCGCCGCATTGCCCGACTGCCGCGCCATCGCGACCGTGACTTCGCCCGCGAACCCGCCAGTCTCGAAAATCTGGCTCCAGCGGTAAGAGAACCAGCCGTTGCGGATCACCAGCGCCTTGCGGCCCGCGCCGAACTGCCGCGCCACCGCCTCCATCGCGCAGGTGCCGCCGCCCGGGACCAGTGCCGCGGCGTCGGCAGTGTAGACCTCGCGCAGCATCGACGAGATGTCGCGCATCACGCCCTGGAACTGCTGGCTCATGTGATTGAGCGAGCGGTCGGTGAAGACGACCGAAAATTCCTCAAGCCCCTCGGGGTCTACGTCGGGCAACAGCGCGGGCATGGCATTCTCCTTCTTATCACGCCCCTCGCCTAACGGAGGCGCGCAAGGATTGCAAAGCCCGGGAGCGGCGTCTCGCAAGGAAGTTGCGTCGGTTTTGGTCAACGCGCAGCCGACCCGGGAATATTCCGCGTGACAGGGCGACGCAAAACATATTCAATAATCAAAATACAAAAAGAGGGAGGAACCATGCAACGCCATCAGATTCTGGTCGTCGGAGGCGGGTCCGGCGGTCTTGCGGTTACGGCGAGCCTGCTGAAGCGGCGGCCGTCGCTCGACATCGCTGTGATCGAACCGTCAGATCAGCATTTCTATCAGCCGGGCTGGACGATGGTCGGCGGTGGCGTCTTCGGCGCCGAGCGCACCGTGCGATCCGCGGCCAGCGTGCTGCCCGCAGGGGCGAAACGGATCAAGGGCACGGCCACCGCCTTCGATCCCGAACGCCAGACGGTGACGCTCGATGACGGGCGCGAGGTCGGCTACGACTACCTGATCATGGCCACCGGCATCTTCCTCGACTGGAACGGCATTCCGGGGCTGGCGGAGGCGCTCGGCAAGAATGGCGTCACCTCGAACTACCGCTTCGATCTCGCGCCCTACACCTGGAAACTCGTGCAAGAAATGCAGAAGGGCCGCGCCGTCTTCAGCCAGCCGCCTATGCCGATCAAATGCCCCGGCGCGCCGCAGAAGGGGATGTATCTGTCCTGCTCCGACTGGCAGAGGCGCGGCACGCTTGGCCAGATCGAGGTGCAGTTCCACACCGCCACCCCGGGCCTTTTCGGCGTGGCCGACTATGTGCCGCCCCTGATGAAATATGTCGAACGCTACGGCGCAAAGCTGAACTTCGGCTCGCGCCTGACGGCGGTTGACGGGGCGGCGAAGACCGCCACCTTCGCCAGGGCCGACGCCGATGGCACGCCGGTGGAAACCGTCGTCGAGTTCGACATGCTGCACGCCGTGCCGCCGCAAAAGCCGGTCGCCGCCGTCGCGCAAAGCCCGCTGGCCGATGCCGCGGGCTTTGTCGAGGTCGATCAGGCGACGCTGCGCCACACGCGCTTTGCCAATGTCTTTGGCCTGGGCGACGGCTGTTCGACGCCCAATTCCAAGACCGCCGCCGCCGCGCGCAAGCAGGCGCCGATCGTTGCCGTGAACCTGCTGGCCGTCATCGACGGCAAGGAACCGCGCGCCGCCTATGACGGCTATGGCTCTTGCCCGCTGACGGTCGAACATGGCCGCGCGATCCTGGCCGAGTTCGGCTATGGCGGCAAACTCCTGCCCTCCTTCCCGTGGGACAGCACCAAGGTCCGCCGCAGCGCCTGGTTCCTGAAATCGACCTTCATTCCCTGGCTTTACTGGAATGCGATGCTGAAGGGCCGCGAATGGCTCGCTGCACCGCTGGAAAAACACCAGTAGCCTACCCCAACGGCCCGGGGCGGCGTTCCTCGCTCAGAAGCACATTCGCCTCGACATTGCCGACACCGGGCAGGGTCATGATCCGGCGCCTGAGGACCCGCTCGAAATCCGCCAGGTCGCGGGCGGCGACGCGCAGCCGGTAATCATAGAGGCCGAGCACATGCTGGACCGTCTGCACTTCGGGGATCGCGGTCGCGGCGCGTTCGAAATCCTCAAGGCTGACGCGGCCCTTGGTGGCGAGCTTGACGCCCAGAAAGACCGTGACCCCGAACCCCAGTGCCGCGCTGTCCAGATCAATCCTGCGCCCCGCGATCACGCCAGCCTCCTCCAGCCGCCGGATGCGCCGCCATGCGGCCGGCTGCGAAAGACCCAATGCCCGCCCCACAGCCCCCGCGCTTTGCGTCGCGTCGGCGGCAAGCGCCCGCAGGATCGCCCGGTCGGTGTCGTCGAGGTCGATCACAATCTGTCGCCTCGCATCGACATCCAGCTCCGATATCGCCTTTCAAGCCCGTCGATCCAGAAACGGTCATCTCCAATAATGTCGAACCCGCCGTCATAGGGTGCCAGAACGCGCCCGCTGGCCGCCGAAAAGAACAAGGCGCGGCAACGGTCCTCCGCAATGTCGGTCAGAAGATGGTCGAACGCACCGGGTTGCCACGGAACCATATCCGAATACGCAAGGTGCTCTTCAATGTCGTCGCCATCCTCGACCCTGAAAGTGCAACGCCTGGACAATCCGAGACTAAGATCAAAGGCCCCCTGAGGTACCGCATGGTCCAACGCCCCCGGCCAGAGACACGAAACCAACCAGACCTTCTCCCCTTTGAAGAAGCACTCACTTCCAAGCTGGTTTCCGCGATGCAAGATAATCTGTCGTTCAGTCTCGCTGTCGGCATAGCGTTTCGATCCAGGCAAGGCGTGAAACCTTGTCCAGCGGTCAAAGTGATCATAGCGCAACATGTGCCCCAAGGGCGGCGTCAAACCAAACAAACGATGCCATGTAGCCTCAAAAAGGTCGATCACAGCGGCAGGCTCCCGCTGTCCTTGATGGTCGAGACCAGCATCAGGCTTTCGATATCGGCGATATGCGGCAGGGTCAGGATGCGGTCGCGGTAGACCTCCTGATAATGGCCCATGTCGCGGGCGACCACGTTCAGGCGGATGTCGACCCGGCCGAGGAAGGTCTGGATCTCGATCACCTCGGGCACCGCGCGGGCCGCATCGACAAACTCGTCGAAGGCGCGCGGGTTGGTCTTGTCGAGCGTGAAGCGCAAGCTGACCTCGACCGCCCAACCGAGCGCCCGCCAGTCGATCACCGCATGCTGACCCTTCAGCACACCCGCTTCGGTCAGCTTTTCCAGCCGCCGCCAGCAGGTCGCGGCGGTGACACCCGCCCGCTCTGCCAGATCGGCGGTGGCAAGACCCGGCTCGGCCAGAAGCTGGCGCAGGATGCGGCGGTCGGTATCGTCGATCTGCATGAAAATTTCACAGTTCAGCGAAATTGAGAATGACTTATCCCACAGAAAGTAAAATTCGTCAAACTTTGCACGGGAATTTCCGCGCCACCCCCTATGCTCGCCCCATCAAGCAAAGGAGAACGCCATGCGCGTCTATTATGATCGTGACTGCGACATCAACCTGATCAAGGACAAGAAGGTCGCCATCCTCGGCTACGGCAGCCAGGGCCACGCCCATGCGCTGAACCTGCGCGATTCGGGTGCCAAGAACGTGGTCATCGCACTGCGCGAAGGCTCGCCCTCTGCCGCGAAGTGCGAAAAGGAAGGGCTGAAGGTCATGGGCATCGCCGAGGCCGCCGCCTGGTGCGACCTGATCATGTTCACCATGCCCGATGAGCTGCAGGCCGCGACCTACAAGAAATACGTCCACGACAACCTCAAGGAAGGCTCGGCGATCGCCTTCGCGCACGGCCTGAACGTGCATTTCGGCCTGATCGAGCCGAAGCCCGGCGTCGACGTCATCATGATGGCGCCGAAGGGCCCGGGCCACACGGTGCGCGGCGAATACACCAAGGGCGGCGGCGTGCCCTGCCTTGTCGCCGTTCATCAGGACGCGACCGGCAAGGCGATGGAAATCGGCCTCTCCTACTGCTCCGCCATCGGCGGCGGCCGCTCGGGCATCATCGAAACCAACTTCCGCCAGGAATGCGAAACCGATCTGTTCGGAGAGCAGGCGGTGCTGTGCGGCGGCCTCGTCGAACTGATCCGCATGGGCTTCGAGACGCTCGTCGAAGCCGGCTATGAGCCTGAGATGGCCTATTTCGAATGCCTGCACGAGGTGAAGCTGATCGTCGATTTGATCTACGAAGGCGGCATCGCGAACATGAACTACTCGATCTCGAACACCGCCGAATATGGCGAATATGTCTCGGGCCCGCGCATCCTGCCGTACGATGAGACCAAGGCGCGGATGAAGGCGGTTCTGACCGACATCCAGACCGGCAAGTTCGTGCGCGACTTCATGCAGGAAAATGCCGTGGGCCAGCCCTTCTTCAAGGCGACCCGCCGCATCAACGACGAACACCAGATCGAGAAGGTCGGCGAGAAGCTGCGCGCCATGATGCCCTGGATTTCCAAGGGCAAGATGGTCGACAAGTCGCGGAACTGACGGTTCGTTCGCGAGCG
The DNA here is from genome assembly GCF_030143255.1 of Frigidibacter sp. SD6-1. Classification (GTDB taxonomy): domain Bacteria; phylum Pseudomonadota; class Alphaproteobacteria; order Rhodobacterales; family Rhodobacteraceae; genus TMP-24. The sequence continues at coordinate 344,940 of NZ_JARJNR010000003.1, read as the reverse complement.
AAGCACAAGGGGCGGGGGCGGCGCTATGCTGCCCCCGTTCATTCTGGAGCGACCATGCCGAAACCGACGCTGGCCAACTGGCTTTCCATCATGGCACTCGGCCTGATCTGGGGGGCGACCTTCATGGTCGTGGCGTTGGCTCTCAGGGGCTATGGGCCGCTGACCGTCGCGGCGGCGCGGACGGGGTTGGGGGCGGTGGCGCTGGTCTCGGCGGTCCTGATGACCGGGCGGCACCTGCCCGGCCTTTCGCCGCGGCTTGTGGCCCATGTGCTGGTGATCGGACTTTTCTCGACCGCGCTGCCCTTCTTCCTTCTGTCCTGGGGCCAGCAGTCGGTGCCCTCGGCCTTCGCGGGCCTGTCGATGGCGGTCGTGCCGCTTTTCGTCCTGCCGCTGGCCCATCTGTTCGTGCCGGGCGAGCGTCTGTCGCTGCGCAAGACCTCCGGTTTCGCTCTCGGTTTCGCGGGCGTCCTGATCCTGATCGGGGGCGATGCCTTTGACGGAAGCGGGGCGCCGCTGGCGCAGCTCGCCTGCATCACGGCGGCGCTCTGCTACGCGGTGTCGGCGATCACCACCCGGCGCTGCCCGGCCATCGACCCACTGGCGCTGGCGGCGCTGTCGCTCTGTGTGGGCAGTGCAGCACTGATCCCGGCGATGCTGCTGGTCGAGGGGCGCCCCGTCGTCACGACCGGCGAGGCGACCACGGCCATCGTCGTCCTCGGCCTCGTCCCGACCGCTCTGGCGGCGCTTCTGCGGGTCACGACCATCCGCAGCGCGGGGCCGAGCTTCATGACCCTGACCAATTATCAGGTGCCGGTCTGGTCGGCGCTCTTCGGCGCGCTGGTCCTGCATGAACCGCTGACGCAGCGCTTCTTCGCGGCCCTCTTGCTGATCCTCGCCGGGCTGGCGCTCAGCCAGCGCCCGGCCTTCCGCCGCGGCGCCTGAGGGCCGACCGGGCTAGCGCAGGACGAAGCCTGCCTCGGGCGTCCAGCTCCAGAATTCGCCGACGCCCATCGGGTCCGCTTCCAGCACCAGCATGCCGTTCGTGACCGACAGGGTCAGGTCCGCACAGGTCATCGCAGGCGTGCTCAGCCTTGGCGCGCCGTCGAAGCTGATCACATAATAGTCCCGCGCCACCGCGTCGATGTCGTCACAGCTCTGCGTGCCCGGCGTCTCGACCACGATCGCGGGCATGCCCAGCAGCGCGACATCGTCGGCGTCCGCGACCATGCCGACCACTTCCAGATCGCCCCCAGACAGGAGCTGGTCGCGCTCGAATTCATTCCGACCGACAAACAGCAGTTCGAGCGGATCGACCGGTTCGATCCACACCTGCCAGTCGCCGACGACGACATGCTGTTCTTTCACTTCGGCCCCGGCCGGTAGGGTGGACAGGCCGAGCAGCGCGGCCGCGAAAACAGGTTTCATTGCGCTTCACTCCATGTCTTGAGGGCACGGATCGCCCCGGGGGACCAGCTTTCCAACCCTTCGGGCCGGGTCTGCATCTCGCCACCGGCGAAGGCCCAGGCAAGATAGGGCTGGCGCGTCGCTGCATCGAGGATCACGACGGCGTAGGAACCATCCATCTCGTGGGCACTGCCCATATAGCCCGGGTCAGCCAACCCGCCCGAGCCCACGCCGGAGAGGAGATCGACGAATGTGTCGCCCTCTTCTTCCCCAAGCAGCATGTGCATCTGATCGGCGATCGGGCCGAACCGGAACACGTCAAGCGGGTGGGCAGCCTCCAGCTCGTCAAGCTGATCCCAGCCTCTGGACGGGTCCGGGCTGAAGGCAACCGGATCAAGCATCACCAGCCCCCCGCCGGGCGTCCAGCGCCAGTGCTGGCCTTCCCAGGCGGCGCTCGGTTCGGACACGAAGTCGATCGCGTCCGTGCCAATGGTTTGTTCCAGATAGGCGCAGCTGTCCGCAGGACCGTCGAGACGATACGCCTCGCCCTGCAGTGACAGGACGAAAGGACCGGCATTGCAGCTATTGCCGCCCGATCCCGCCGCCCCGATCAGGACCGTCGCGCCGCCAACCTCATGCGGCAGCGCATCCAGATAGATCACCCCGTCCTCGTGCGCTTTCACGCCATCGACGAGAAGCGCCTGCCCCGCCTCCGTATCGACCACTTCGACGTCATGGCCGTTCAGATCGATGGGTTGGGCGAGCACCGGAGTGGCCGCAAGCCAGGCCGCAAGCGCAAGGCGGAGGTTCATCGTAGGCTCCCGTTTCATGGCTTGCGGGTTTTCGCAGGTCCGCAAACCCCCGAAAAGGCGGGAAATCCTGACCAGTCCGCTTCAGCGCAGGAAACGAAGGAGCAGCCGCGTCAGCGCCCGCACCCGCCCGTTGTAGGGTGGAAAGACCAGCGGCAGCGTCGAGAGGCGGTTTGTGAGGACCGGTTTCATATGGCTGAAGGTCTCGAACCCCGCGCGGCCATGGCCCGCGCCGAGGCCCGAGGCGCCGATGCCGCCGAAGGGCAGGTTGGGATGGATGAACTGCACGATCGTCAGGTTCACGCCCAGGCTGCCTGACGTGGTCTCGGCCCGGACGCGGCGGATGAAGGCGCGGGCGCGGGCGAAGACGTAAAGCGCAAGCGGTTTTGGCCGGGCGTTGATCTGGCTGATCGCCTCCGCCGGATCGTCGTAGGCGATGACGGGCAGGATCGGGCCAAAGATTTCCTCGTCCGAGATGCGCATGGCGGGCGTCGTGCCGGTCACGATGGTCGGGGCGATGTAGTTCCGGTCTCCCTCGCGCGCGCCACCATGGGCGATGGTGGCGCCTTGCGCGACCGCGTCGTCGATGAGCCCTGCGAGACGCCCAAAATGGCGGGCGTTGACGATGCGGCCGTAGTCAGGCGAAAGTGCCGGGTCCGGCCCGTAGAGCCGTCCCAGTTCGGCTTTGAGCGCCGCCAGCAGCGCCGCCTCCTGCCCACGCGGCACGATGACATGATCGGGGGCGACGCAGGTCTGGCCGGTGTTGGCGAACCGCCCCCAGGCGATCCAGCGGGCGGCTCTCGCCAGATCGGCGCCGGGGCCTATGATAACCGGGCTCTTGCCGCCAAGTTCCAGCGTGACCGGCGTCAGGTGGCGGGCTGCCCGCTCCATCACGATGCGACCGACGGCGGTGGAGCCGGTGAAGAAGATATGGTCGAAGGGCAGGTCGAGAAGCGCCTCGGCGACCTCCGGCCCGCCTTCGGCCACCGCAACGAGATCTTCGGGAAGCGCGTCGGCGAGCATCGCCTTCAGCGCCGCCGAGGTTGCGGGCGTCAGTTCGGAGGGCTTCAGGATCACCGAATTGCCGGCCGCGAGGGCCGAAACCACCGGACCAAGCGCAAGAAGGACCGGGAAGTTCCAGGGCGCGATGATCAAGGCGACGCCCTTCGGCTCGGGCCTCAGGCGCGCCGATGTGCCGAGCATCGTCAGCGATGGCAGTTTCAGGCGCGGCCGCATCCAGGCCCGCAGATGGCGGCGGGCATGGGCAATCTCGGTCTGGACGGGGAGGATTTCCCACAGCGTCGCTTCGGTTTCATTCTTGGCGTAATCGGCCTTCATCGCGGCCAGAAGCTTCGCCCGATGCCGGTCGAGCGCCGCGAGCAGCGCCGTCAGCGCGGCGCGACGCTCCCTGAGGCCGAAGCCGGTTCGGCGGGCGACGGCTGCCTTCGCATGGCGTTCGAAAATGGCGCGTGGCTCAGTCTGATCCATCATGGCCGGAGCTTGCGCGGGCCGAAGGCCCGGGGCAAGCATAACGCTGGGTTACCGGCGGGCCGGGCCGCTCATCGGGCCTTTCAGCCCTCTTCGCGAGGAGCGGCCTGGCCGACCGCCGCTCAGACGGCCGCCTCGACGGCACCGACGATTTCGTCCACGACTGCGTTCAGAAGCGCCTCATCCTCGCATTCCGCCATCACCCGGATCAGCGGCTCGGTTCCCGATTTGCGGATCAGAAGCCGCCCGAGGCCCTGAAGCCGCGCTTCCGCGCCCTTGATCGCCGATTGCACGGCGGCGGTCTTCAAGGGCTCCTGCCCGGCCCTGAAGCGGACGTTCTTCAGCATCTGCGGCACCGTGTCGAACTGGCGCGCCAGCGCCGACACCGGCTGACCCGTCTCGGCCATCGCCGCCAGGAACTGCAATGCCGCGATCAGCCCGTCGCCGGTCGTCGAATAATCGGTCATCACGATATGGCCCGACTGTTCGCCACCGAGGTTGAAGCCGCCCTCGCGCATCCGTTCGACCACATAGCGGTCGCCGACCGGCGCCCGTTCCAGCCGTAGCCCACGCGCCGAGAGGAACCGTTCCAGCCCGAGGTTCGACATGACCGAGGCCACCAGCGTTCCATGGTTCAGCCGTCCGGCGTCGCCCCAGCGGGCGGCGAGAAGCGCCATGAACTGATCGCCGTCGGCGATCTGGCCCTTTTCGTCGATGATGATCACCCGGTCGGCATCGCCATCGAGGCAGATACCGATGTCGGCGCCATGTGCCACTACCATCTCGGCAGCCGTCTCGGGATGGGTCGAACCGCAGTTTTCGTTGATGTTGAGCCCGTTCGGGCTCACGCCGACGGACACGACCTCCACGCCCAGCTCCCACAGCGCCTGCGGCGCCGCCTTGTAGGCCGCGCCGTTCGCGCAATCGATCACCACCTTCAGGCCCGAAAGCTGGCCACGGAAGGGGAACGTGGTCTTGGCATATTCGACATAGCGCCCGACGCCATCGTCGATATGGGTCGTCCGCCCGATCTCCTGCGGCGGCACCAGCTCGACGACGCTGTCGAGCATGGCCTCGATTTCCAGCTCTGCCGCATCATCGAGCTTGAACCCGTCGGGGCCGAAGAACTTGATGCCATTGTCATAGGCCGGGTTGTGGGATGCCGAGATCATGATGCCGAGGTCGGCGCGCATCGAGCGCGTGAGGAACCCCACGCCGGGCGTCGGCACCGGGCCGAGGCGCAGGACGTTCATGCCCGTGGAATTGAGCCCGGCCGTCAGCGCATTCTCGATCATGTAGCAGGACAGCCGCGTGTCCTTGCCGATCACCACACGGTGGCCGTTGCGGCCGTCCTTGCGGAAATAGCGGCCGGCCGCCGCGCCGAGCCGCAGCGCCAGTTCCGCCGTCATCGGATGGCTGTTGGCGCGTCCGCGAACCCCGTCGGTGCCGAAATATTTCCTGCTCATCGCTTCAGCCCTTCAGCCTTCTACCCTTGAACGGCGGCCATCCACAGCCGGATCGCCTGTCGCGCCTCAGCGCTATCATGGACGCGGTGGATCTGCACGCCCTGTGCGATCCCCGCCAAGGTCACAGCAATGGTCCCCGGGCCCCGCCGGTCGGTATCGGGCGCCGCGCCGACCTCTCCGATAAAGCGCTTGCGGGACGCGCCCAAGAGGATCGGGCAGCCGAGCCCGTGAAAGAGCGACAATCCCCGGATCAGCGCCAGATTATGGGCGACGGTCTTGCCGAAGCCGATGCCGGGATCGACGATGATCCGGTCCCGCGCGATGCCCATCGCCTCGGCCGCCGCAACCCGTTCTTCGAGATAATCATAGACGTCAAGAAGAACGTCGTCATAGCGCGGATCGGCCTGCATGGTGGCGGGCGTGCCCTGCGCGTGCATCAGGCAGACGGGCAGGCGTAGGGCCGCGACCAGCGGCCCGAGCGCAGGGTCGTGGGTCAGCGCGGCCACATCGTTGACCATCGATGCGCCAGCCGCGACAGCGGCCCGTGCCACGGGCGATTTGCGCGTGTCGATCGAGATCGGCGTTTCAAGGCCCGTCTGCCGCAGCGCCGCGATCAGCGGCGCGGTGCGCGAGCTTTCCTCCGCCGCATCGACCTCAGCCGCGCCAGGTCGCGTGCTTTCGCCGCCGATGTCGAGTATGTCCACATGGTCTGCAAGGCGACGCGCCTGCGCCAGCGCCGCCTCTGCGCCTGCAAAGCGCCCGCCATCGGAGAAACTGTCGGGCGTCACATTGAGGATGCCCATCAATCGCGGCACATCCAGTGTCAGGCCTGCAACTGGCGCCCGGGCGGCGCACAGCCGGTCAACGGCGTCCGACGGAACCTCCCGCACGGCCATGAGCCCTTCCGACCCCGCCCGCGTCAGCACTTCGACGCGGTCGAACCAGCACCAGCCACCGGCAAGCGGCAGGGCATCCTTGGGTCGTGCAAGGTCGGTCTGGGCAATCGGTCGATAGCGGGTCATGCGGTTTCTTCACCGCTCGCCCCGGCTTTGGCAAGGGCCAAAGGTCAGAGCAGTTCGACCAGAATGCGGCTTTCCGCCGGGGGTGCAACAGGCGCGTGAGTGACGATCTTCAGCGCATCAAGCTCGCGCGCCAGCCATTGGGCCAGCGGCAGGCCGTCGCCCACATCCATCGGCGCCCCAGCTGTATCGCTGACCATCTTCGAAGGCGCCCAGACGATGATCCGGCCCTGACGGACCGCCCAGTCGATCTCGGTGCGCGTTGCGACGACAGACAGCCGCTCGTCGCGCGAGGCGAGCGCCCAGGCCGCCTGTTCGATGGCAAGAAGATCGATCCGGCGCAGCGCCTCGGGCGAGTGCGCGCGCGGACGCGGCAGGTCGGGCGGGCCGAGGACGATCACGATGGGCTTGCCGAGGGCGACAAGCCCCTCCATCCGCGCGCCGAGGTTGACGACCGAACCGCCAAGCCAGGCCACCACCGGACGCGGCGCAGGAGCAGGTTGCACGGGCAGGGCTGACGCACGGTCCCGCGCAATCTCGACACCCAGGATCCAGGGACCGCGATCAAGTTTCTCGATCCTGAGATGGACTTTCGCGGCCTGCGGCTCGGCCAGGACCCGCGCGGCGATCCGTTCCGCCAGCGTTTCAAGGAGGTCGAGCCTTTCGGAACCGAGTTCGGTGTCCACCGCCTCGATCAGCCGGTCGTACGACAGGATCAGGTCGACATCGTCCCCGGCCGAAGTGCCGACGGGCGCAAGCTCCACGACAATGGAAAACCGCAGGCGCTGCTCCTGGCCCCGCTCATGCTGGAAGGCGCCGATCTCTGCGCTGACCACATAGTCGCGCAGGATCAGGCGATCCGCCGACAAGTCCGCCGAACCGTCCAGCGGCCCGAAGGCCGCACCGCTTTCATCAGTCACCTGCAAGGGCCCCACGCACACTTATTGATCGCATCTCGTCAATGATGATCGCGGATCGCGTGCATGGATTAAAGTCACCAAATTGGCAACAATCAGTTGGAAGCGGTGACGATCGGTCGACGATAGAAGAAATGCGCCCCGATCCGGACGGTCATCGGAAAGCGGTTCGCCCAGGAGGGCTTCACCGCAGGGGTATGGAAGTAGGTCGCACCATCGGTCAGGTCGCGCGGCGTGCCACCGATATAGGCGGCGGCGATCTTTTCCGCGACATACCAGGCCTGGCGATCGCCGATCACATCCGCGCGGCCATCGCAGACGAACGAGAACTGGCAACCGCCGCCACCCGCCTGATTGACCACGCCGCAGACCGAGCGCGGGAAATAGGGGCTGTCGGTGCGGTTCAGCACCACTTCGGCAACCGCCGCCTGACCCTTGATCGATTCGCCGCGCGCCTCGAAATAGACGGCGCGCGCGAGACAATCCAGTTCGGCCGTCTCGGGCGCCGCGGGCAGCGCCTCGACCCAGGCCGCATCATAGGTCAGGGCGACCGGATCGGCCTTCTTGGCCTTGGTCGTCTTGGTCACGACCGGCGGCGCGATAATCTCGGAAAACCGGCCTTCATCCACTTGCCCGAGCGCAGCATTTTCCTGCGCGAAAAGGCCCGCGAGATTGATGCTCAGCGGCGCAGCCGGATCGTTCGACTGGCTCACCGTCATTTCGGCATGCGCAGCAGGAGCAAGGGCAAGAAGCATGACCATGCTTCTGGTCCAGCACTTCAGCGATGACATTTGGAAGTCCCGAATTGTTTCGACGAGCCACAGCCCCCAGGCAATGACAGGCGAGGGCATAGGGGGCAGCGCCCGGCGCGTCCAGCATCAAGGACAAACGCAGGCTTTCTGAGCGGATTTTTGCCGATCAGAGCGAATCAGTCAGGCCCATTTGGGTGGGTTATGTGCCGATAATTAAGTGCAAATTTCGCAACTGAAAAGCGAAATCTAGAGAGATTTTGGCTCGGTCAACGCAAGATGTGCTGCGGCCAGACGGGCGACCGGAACCCGGAAGGGCGAGCAGGAGACATAGTCAACCCCGGCCTTGCGGCAGAAGGCGATCGATTCCGGATTGCCGCCATGTTCGCCGCAAACCGAGAGCGTCAGGTCGGCACGGGCGCCGCGCGCCCGCTCGCACCCGATGAGAAGAAGCTCGCCCACCCCGTCGGCATCGAGCACATGGAACGGGTCCTCGGCGAACACGCCCTGGTTGACGTAGGTGGACATGAACCGGCCGGCATCGTCGCGCGACAGGCCATAAGTCATCTGGGTCAGGTCGTTCGTGCCGAAGGACAGGAAGGCGGCATGTTCGGCGATGTCGCCCGCGCGCAAGGCGGCGCGCGGGGTTTCCACCATGACCCCGAGCTTGAAATCGAAATCGCACTTCAGCTCGTTCCGGACCGCCGCCGCCACCGCGTCGATCCGGTTCTTCACCAGCTCGACCTCGCGCATGGCGGAAACCAAGGGGATCATCACCTCCGGCACCACCTCGGCGCCCCGGCGGCGGGCCTCGACCGTCGCCTCGAAGATAGCGCGGGCCTGCATTTCGTAGATCTCGGGCACTGTCACGCCAAGGCGCACGCCGCGCATCCCCAGCATCGGGTTGAATTCCGACAGCGCCTCGACCCGGCGGGTCACGTCCGACAGGGGCTTGTCGAGCGCCTCGGCCAATTCGCGCATCCCCTCGCGATCCTGCGGCAGAAATTCGTGCAAGGGCGGGTCGAACAGGCGGATGCAAACCGGCAGCCCCGCCATGATGTCGAAAAGCGCGATGAAATCGGCACGCTGCATCGGCAACAGCCGGTCGAGCGCGACCTTACGGTCCTTCGCCGTGTCGGCAAAGATCATCTCGCGCATCACCGTCAGACGGTCTTCGTCGAAGAACATATGCTCGGTCCGGCAGAGGCCGATCCCCTCGGCCTCGAACATACGCGCGGTGCGGGCATCGTCGGGCGTGTCGGCATTGGCGCGCACGCCGATGTCGCGGACATTGTCGGCCCAGTGCAGAAGCGTGGTGAAATATTCATCCAGCGCCGGTTCCAGCATCGCCGCCTCGCCCGCCAGCACCTCGCCCGAGGTGCCATCGACGGTGATCTTGTCGCCTTCGCGGAGCGTGCGCCCGTCCGGTGTGACGATGGTCTTGTCGCGCAGGTTCAGCTTCAGGTCCGAGGCGCCCACGATGCAGGGCAACCCGAGGCCGCGCGCGATGACGGCGGCATGGCTGGTGATCCCGCCGCGTTCGGTCAGGACGGCGACGGCCGCATGCATGCCGCGGATGTCTTCCGGCGCGGTTTCGCGGCGCACGAGGATGCAGGCCTCGCCCTGCGAGGCCGCCGTCTGGGCATCGGCGGCGGTGAAGACGATGCGGCCCGAGGCGGCGCCGGGGCTTGCCGCAATGCCGCGCGCCAGCCGGTCGCGTTCGACCCTGGGATCGACCTGATAATGGAGGAGTTCCGACAAGGCGCGCGGCTGGACGCGCAGAAGCGCCTCCTCGCGGCTGATGATCCCGTCGCGAGCGAGGCCCACGGCGATCCTGACAGCGGCGCGGGAGGAACGGGCGACCTTGACCGCATCGATGATCTTCAAGGCGCCGTTCTCCAGCGCGAATTCGATCTGCATTTCCTCGCGCAGCTTCGCCCGTGCGGCGGCGCACTGGCGCTGGAGGTCGGCGAAGATTTCGGGCCTGGTCTCTTCGAGCGAGGCGCCCCGCTTGTCGCGGACGAGGTAGAGCGTCTCCTCCGCCTTGCGGTCGGCAGGCTTCTGGCCCCTGAAGCGGCCGGTGACCTGCGGCGCGCCGGTCACGGCATCGACAAGCTGGATGGTGCCGAAACCCGCAAGGCCCGGGCCGACCATCTGCACCATTTCCTGCACCAGAAGACCAAGCGCCGCATCGGCGGGCGCGCCCTTGGCCTGGCGCAGAAGCCGCGCAGTCGTGCCTTCCCAGGCGCGGGCCATGGAGCGGAGCACCTCAGACAATTGCTGGGCGGCGGACTGGGGAAATTCCTCGTCCATCTCCGCCTCATAGGCGGCGAGTGCTGCGGCGAGCGCGGTGGGCGAGGGTTCGTCCGAGAACATGTCGGGATCGAGACGCGCGACATTGATCGCATAGCTTTGAACGAAGGCCAGGTAGACCGCGTCGGCATGGGCAGCGCCGTGGCTTGCCGCCAGCTCGGCATGGCGCTCGCCGTTCATGCCGACATTCAGCACGGTGTTCGGCCCGCCCCAGTCGGGGTTCGCGGGGCTCGAGCGCACCGCCATCAGGGGCGTGGGTCCGAAATGGCCCGCAAGCTTTCTGGTGTCGGGCGGCGTGCCCGCGGCGATGGCGCGCACCGCCTCGACCGGCAGGGCCACGGTCTTCGGCACCGGCAGCTCCATCCGGATCAGCCGCTGCAGGCATTTCGCCCGCCAGCCATGGCGCACCGTCTCGATCCCCGAGGACGGGGTGATCTCGGTCTGCCCGGCGAGGTCCTGAAGTTTCTGCACTGCAGCGATTCCTTTCGCGCGCAGAATACGCCGGTTCTGATTCGGGGCAAGGTGAAGATTCGGGGGATGGCGCGAAGTTTCGTCCCGCCTTCGGCGGGCCGACCCGCCGGGAGGGCTCTGCCCTCCCGGACCCTCCCGGGATATTTGGAAACGAAAGAGGGGCTGATCAGCCTTCGAGTTTCGTCAGGTCGGCGACAGAGAGGCAGATGGTGCGGATGCGGGAGAGGAGGTTCAGGCGGTTGCGGCGGACGACCGGGTTGTCGGCATTGACCTGAACGGCGGTGAAGAAGGCGTCGATCGGGGCGCGGAGGCGGGCCATGGCCGACATGGCCTGCCCGAAATCCTCTGCCTTCATTGCGGGTTGGATAGCAGCCTCGGCGGTGTCGAGGGCGGCAAAGAGGGTGCGCTCCTCGTCGGTCTCGGCGAATTTCACGTCGGCGCCGTAGCTGTATTCGACGCCATCCTTGGCTTCGGCCTGGGTCAGGATATTGTTCGCGCGCTTGAAGCCCTGCAGCAGGTTTTCCCCGTCGTCGGTTTTCAGGAAGGCGGCGAGCGCCTCGGCGCGCTTGACCAGAAGGGTGAGGTCGTCATTGCCCGGCATGGCGAGGCAGGCGTCGATCACATCGTGGCGGATGCCCTGGTCCTTGAGGAAGACTTTCAGGCGGTCGTGGAAGAAGGAGAGGAGGTCATCGCGAAGTATCCAAGTTGCGTGTAGGCCGACTTGCATCGCTCTCGCAGCATAAGCAGACGCAATCTGATGAGCCTGATTTTCTGAGACTTGGGTCCTGTTTTCGGCTTCCTCGATCTCACTCCAGATTTGATTGATATGCGTCACTTCGCCGACCTGCAGGGCCATTAGCTCTGCAAGAGTTTGCGTTGCCTCTGAGTAGTCTGAGACAAACTGCGCGGTGAGACGTTCGACAGACTTCTCGTATTCTTGCTGAACGGCGATATCTCGGCTTTCATGCAGTATCTTAGCGAACTCCAACCGCACCCCATTCCCCAGCACCAACCGGATCACCCCCAGCGCCGCCCGGCGCAGCGCGAACGGGTCCTTCGATCCGGTCGGCTTCTCGTCAATCGCCCAGAACCCGGTCAGCGTGTCGATCTTGTCGGCGAGCGCCACGGCGACGGACACGGGTTCGGAGGGCACAGCGTCCGACGGGCCAAGGGGCGCGTAGTGGTCGCGGGCGGCGTTGGCGATGGCGTCCACCGCGCGCCCCGGACCTGATCCGGGGCCTCCCTCGGCCAGATCGAGGCCCCGGCTCGGGGGCCGGGGCGGGTTGGCGGAAAGCGCCGCGTGAACATAATAGCGGCCCATGATGCCTTGCAGTTCGGGGAACTCGCCGACCATCCCCGAGCGCAGATCGGCCTTGGCCAACCGCGCCGCCTGTTCGGCGGCCGCCGGATCGGCGCCGACCAGCGGTGCGATCTCGCGCGCGAGTGCGGCGATCCGCTCGATCCGGTCGGCCTGGGACCCGAGCTTGTTGTGGAAGGTGACGGATGTCAGCCCCTCAAGCCACTTGCCCATGCCCGCCTTGGCTTCCCGGAGGTCATTCTCCCAGAAGAATTTCGCGTCCGAGAGGCGCGCGGCCAGCACTTTCTGGTTACCCTTCAGGATCGTGGCACCCTGGTCCGAGGTCTCGGTATTGGCGACGGTGACGAAGCCTTCGATCCGGCCCGTGCGCGGATTGCGGACCGAGAAGAATTTCTGATGTTCGCGCATGCTGGTCTGAAGCACCTCGGGCGGCAGGCCGAGGAAGTCCTCGCCGATCCGGCCCATCAGTACCACCGGCCATTCGACAAGGCCCGCGACTTCGGACAGGAGGCCCTTGTCCTCGACCACCTCGAGCCCCGCCGCGAAGGCCATGTTGGTGGCGTCGGCCCAGATATGGGCCTCGCGCTCGGCACTGTCCAGGACCACATGGGCGCGCTTCAGCTTTTGCACATAGTCGTCGAAGGAGCTGACGGCGATGTCGCCCTTCGACAGGAAGCGATGGCCGCGGGTCACGTTGCCCGCGCGGATGCCGTCGACATCGAGCGGTACGACTTCGGCGCCCGCCTCGGTCGTCAGGATGCAGAGGATCGAATGAAGGGGCCTGACCCAGCGCAGTTGTCCAGCCCCCCAGCGCATCGACTTCGGCCAGGGGAAAGTGCGGATCGTGGCTTCCAGAACCTCGGCCACGATCGCGGGGGCGGTGCGGCCGGATTTCGTCATGACCGCGAAATAGACCTGGCCCTTCTTGTCGTCGCGCACCTCCAATTGATCGCGGGTCAGCCCCGTCGAGCGCAGGAAGCCTTCGATCGCGGCCTCGGGCGCGGTCGTCGCGGGACCTTTGCGTTCTTCGCGGACCGGGGCGCTTTCGGCCGTCAGCCCCTCGATCGCCAGGGTCAGACGGCGGGGGGTCGAGAAGGCGGCGGCGCCTGCATAGGTCAGACCGGCCGCGACCAGCCCGTCCGTGACGAGCTTTCTCAGATCCTCGCGCGCGCGGGCCTGCATGCGGGCGGGAATTTCCTCGGAAAAGAGTTCGATCAGCAGGTCGGGCATTACTTGTCCGCGCTTTCGTTCAGTTGCTGCCAGGCATAGGCCCGGCCATCGGGATAGACGGCCACCACCCGGTCGACGCCGGGGGCGATGTTTTCTTGCGACAGGAAGGGGACGGCCTTGCCCGCCTCAAGGTCGGTTCCGATCCGGCCCGCGTCGAAACAGTGAAACCAGGACGGCGCGTTGAGGGGAGTCGGCCTTTCGTAGATCACATAGCTTTCGGTCAGCATGGCGAGCGACATCGGCGTCACGAAACAGGCGCGGAAGCGCAGGGGTGAACTGTTCGCATCCACCCCTTCGAAATCGGATGCGACCAACATGGGTTCGGCAACCGCCCCCGCAATGGGCTGCAAGCGGATCTGCGCTTCGGCAGACGCCGGTTCGATTGCGCGGAAGTAGGCATATTCCTGGGTATAATAGAGGGCCAGACCGGCCAGAAGGGCGGCTATCACAATCGTACCTGCAACGATCTTACCATTCATGATCAGGGCCAATAGAGATTGATGTAGGGCGCGGCCATCTTGCGGGCGGCGCGGCGCATGGCGACGACCTGCGGATAGCGCCTGCGCTCGAGCCTTTCGTGCGTCTCGACGAAAAGTGCGCCGAAGTCCAGAGGCAGACGGCCGGCAAGAAGCGCCTCGAGCACCTCCCATTCCGCGCCTTCCACATCCATCTTGATGACAGCGACGGGCCTGCCGAACGCGTGCAGGAGTTCGGCAAATCCCATGACCTCGACAAGGCACCCGTCGACCGGGCGCATGCGACCGCCCTGATAGTGAAGCGAGCTCGCCTGAGAGGCATTGTCAAAGTCAGAGGCAAAATCGGCAGCCCGATAGAGTTGAAGCCGACCGTTCCGCTCGCCCACCGCCTTTTGGTGCAGGGTCACATTCGGCAGATGGCCAACGCGTTCCCCGAGCCGTTCGAAGGTCTCGGGATCAGGCTCGAACGCGTGAACCCGCGCACCGCTGCGCGCCATGATTTCGGTAAATGCCCCGACGTTCGCGCCCAGATCGAGACAGATATCGTCGGGCGTCAGCGCGGCGAGCCTTCGGTCCATTTCGCGCAGCGAGAAGGGAAACATCCGGCGGCGGTACTTGCGCGCGGCCGACCGGCCGATGAATCCCGGCGCGTCCTGCAGCCGCTCGAGGAGCGACAGGCTCCAGGTCGGGAACAAGTCCGGGTTCGGATCGGATCGAGAAGGATCGAACTGGCTCACGATTGATCCTCACGGCCAGTACAGGTTGATACGGGGCCGCGCGAGGCTTGCGGCGACCGTGCGCATCTTGTCGATCGCAGGGATCTGATCCAGGGCGCGCGTCTCGTGCGTCTCGACGAAAAGCGCACCGAAGGTCCAACGGCACGGGTCCCGAAAGATCTCGCGCAGGATGTCGAATTCCGCGCCCTCGATGTCCATCTTGATCAGCGACGCCGGACCCGGCAGGGCGTCGAGTATGTCGGCGAATGCGCGTTGCTCTACATCTATCGTCTCGGCCCGATACTGGCGGGAGGTCGAGAAGACGGTGGAGGCCATCTCGGAATAGTCGGCGCGCCTGTCGGACGGGGCGCGGTAGAGGCGAACGGTGCCATTGGTCGCGCCGACTGCGGCCTGATGCAGGACGACATTCGGCAGGTCACCGCAAGCCTCTTTCAGTCGGGCGAATGTATCGGGGTCGGGTTCAAAGGCGTGGACCATGGCACCGGTCGCGGCCAGGCGGCGGGTGAAGGTGCCGATATTGGCGCCGAGGTCGAGCGCGATGTCATCTGGACCGAGGCACCTCAGTTCATCCTCGAAGTCGGCAAGCGTTCGCGCGGCCCAGGCGCGGCGCAGTTTCCGGCGCGCCGATGCGCCAAGAAGGTTCGGCCATCGGCCGACGCGGGCAAGCAGCCACTGGTAGGCGTTTGCCGGCCGATAGTCTGTCATGCGCCCTGTCCGGTTGGCGTGGTGACAAAGGCGTCGGCGCATTTCCTGGCCAGCGCCCTGACGCGGCCGATATAGGCCTGCCGCTCGGTGACCGAGATCACGCCCCGCGCGTCGAGAAGGTTGAAGAGGTGGCTGGCCTTGATGCACTGGTCATAGGCCGGATGCGCCATGACGATGCGGCGGCCCGCCTTGTCCATCTCGTCGGCGGCAAGGATGCGTTCGCATTCGGCCTCGGCATCCTTGAAATGCTGAAACAGCATGTCCGTGTCGGCCTGATCGAAATTGTGGCGGCTGTATTCTTCCTCGGTCTGGCGGAAGATGTCCCCATAGACCAGCGGAATGGGCGACTGCGGATCGTTGAAGGGCATGTCCATCACATGGTCGATACCGAGGACATACATGGCAAGCCGCTCAAGCCCGTAGGTCAGTTCGCCCGAGACCGGCTTGCAGTCATGCCCGCCGACCTGCTGGAAATAGGTGAATTGCGAGACTTCCATCCCGTCGCACCAGACCTCCCACCCCAGGCCCCAGGCGCCAAGCGTCGGGCTTTCCCAGTCATCCTCGACGAAGCGGATGTCATGCAGCGAGGGGTCAAGGCCGATCGCGGCGAGCGAGCCGAGGTAGAGGTCCTGCAGATCGGGCGGCGAGGGTTTGATGATGACCTGATACTGGTAGTAGTGCTGCAGCCGGTTCGGGTTCTCGCCATAGCGCCCGTCGGTCGGGCGGCGCGAGGGCTGGACATAGGCCGCAGCCCAGGGGCGCGCGCCGAGCGAGCGCAGCGTCGTGGCCGGATGGAAAGTGCCCGCGCCCACTTCCATGTCATAGGGTTGCAGCACCGCGCAGCCCTTGCCCGCCCAGTAGGCCTGCAGGCGGAGGATGATTTCCTGAAAGGACCGGGGTCGGGTGATGGACATTCGCGCGCCTGTGGTGGAAAGCTGGTCCTCCTTAGGCAACGACCGGTCCGGGGTCAATCGGCGGGGGCTTGCGGCACACGGGTTTTTGGGGTGACGCCGCGCTGAAACCTGTTAGGTTGCGCCCCGGATTCGCAGGCATAAGACCCGACCGAGAGGCATTTGAGCATGAAACGCGCGCTTTGGACCGCAACCTTTCTGGGGGCGGCGTTCGCTGCAACCCTGGTGCACGGGCAGGACACCTGGGTCCAGATCGAGGCCCAGCCCTCGCTGACCGAGGCGGAGGACCGCGCCCGCGCCTATGCCGGGGCCTTCACAAATGTGCAGGGCTACCGGCTGAAGAGCGGCTGGTACGCGATCGTCCTTGGCCCGTTCACGCCGGAAGAGGCCGCAAGACAACTGGCGCTTCTGACCAGCGAACGGCTGATCCCGGGCGACAGTTTCGTCGCGACCGAGGGGGAGCTTGGCCGCCGGTTCTGGCCGGCGGGGCTCGATGCGGCCGCACCGGCCGAGACGGCAACCGCGCCAGAGGCCCCGCCGACCGAACTTGCAACCGCCGAACCTTCGACGACTGAACCGGTTGAAGCCGCCCCGGCGCCTGTCCTGCCGGAAGAGACGGTGGAAGAGGCGCGCCGGTCGGAATCCGCCCTGTCGGCGGACGAGCGGATGGACCTGCAGCGCGCCATGCAATGGTTCGGCGTCTATAAGGGCGCAATCGACGGGTCGTTCGGCAAGGGCACCCGCGCCGCGATGGCCGACTGGCAAGCGCAGATCGGCGCACCGGAAACCGGCATCCTGACGACCGCCCAGCGCAGCGACCTTGCGGGTCGCTGGGCGGCGGAACGCGCCGCCATGGGCATCGAGCGCGTAAGCGAGAAGGAAGCGGGGATCGACATCGACCTGCCGCTTGGCCTCGTGCAGTTCGACGGCTACCAGCCGCCTTTCGCCGCCTTCGGCGAGAGGGACGGGTCGGGTTATCAGGTCCTGCTGATCTCGCGCCGCGGCGACCAGAAGGATCTTGTGGCGCTTTATGAGCGGCTGCAGGCGATGGAAATCATGCCTATGGAGGGCGAGCGTTCGATCGGCCGCGCCACCTTCAGCATCGACGGCGAGGGCGGCGGCAGGACCGCCCACGCCGAAGCCGCCCTTGAAGGCGGCTTCATCAAGGGTTTCGCGCTGATCGCTCCCACCGGCGACGGCGCCCGGCGCGCGCGCGTGCTCGAGGTGATGAAGGCCAGCTTCAAGCCCGCGGGCTCGGTCGCGCTTGACGAAAATCTGGGCGAGCCCTCCTCGACCGCCGCCGCCGACCTGACGAGCGGTCTCGATGTCCGCCGCCCGGCGATCTCGCGCACCGGCGCCTTCATCGACGGTGCGGGCACGGTGCTGACGACCAGCGAAGTCCTTGCGGGCTGCACGCGGGTCACGCTCGACGGTCGCACCGAGGCAACCGTCGCCTTCGAGGACCCGACGCTTGGCTTCGCGATCCTGAAACCGTCCGCGCCACTCGCGCCGCGCGCCTTCGCCTCACTGGCGCCGACGGCACCGCGCCTTGATTCCGACGTGGCGCTTGCGGGCTATTCCTATGAGGACAAGCTCTCGGCCCCGGTCGTCTCGACCGGCACGTTCTCCGAAGGCCAGGGGCTGAACGGCGAGGCGGACATCGACCGGCTGACGCTGACGACGCTCGCGGGCGACGCGGGCGGCGCGGTCCTGAACGGATCGGGCGCGATGATCGGAATGCTGCTGCCAAAGGCGGATGAGGCGGGGCGCGAGCTTCCCAGGGATGTCAGCTTCACCCTCAAGGGCGCCGCAATCGGCAAGGCGCTGGAAGCGCAAGGCCTTGCATTCGCCACCTCGGACCGCACCGGCACCCTTGCCGCCGAGGATCTCGCAAAGCTTGCCCGCGACATGACGGTTCTCGTCAGCTGCTGGAAATGAAAACGGGGGCCGCTGGCCCCCGTTCCGTCCGCTCAGCCGCCGATCACGCCCGCGACGGCGGGGCTGACATCGTGCCAGCCCTCCCAGATCATCTTCAGCGCCACATAGAGAATGATCACAAGTCCCACATAGGCGATCCAGCGGTGCTTGTTCAGAAGCCGCGCCACGAAGGTTGCCGCAAGCCCCATAAGCGCGATCGACAGGACAAGCCCGATCGCCAGCACCGTCGGATGTTCGCGCGCCGCACCCGCGACCGCCAGCACATTGTCGAGCGACATCGAAACGTCGGCGATGACGATCTGCCAGGCGGCCTGCGCGAAGGTCTTGCGCGGCCCGCCGGCCGCGACCAGCCCGTCGGCATTGATGTCCTCGCCGGTCAGCGCCTCTTCGGCGCGCTCCTCGTCGGCGTGACCTTCGCGCAGCTCGCGCCACATCTTCCAGCAGACCCAAAGAAGAAGGATGCCGCCGACCAGAAGCAGGCCGATGATCCCCATCAACTCGGTCGCGATCAACGCAAAGCCGATCCGCATGACCGTCGCGGCGATGATCCCCACGAGGATCGCCTTGGCACGCTGTTCGCGCGGCAGACCGGCGGCGGCCATGCCGATCACGATCGCATTGTCGCCCGCCAGCACCAGGTCGATCGCGATCACCTGCATCAGGGCTGTGAAGCCCTCAGGCGTAAAGATTTCCATCATTTGGACTGTCCCCAATTTATCGTCGATAGTTAGTGGAGCGTGCGCGCGCTTTCAACTGGCCGCGCGTGCGGTCTTCTCGCCGCCGCTTCCGGCGGCTATAGCGGTTGCATGGTCAGTCGCTTTCTGAAGTCCCTGCTTGCTCCCGCGCCGTCTCCGGTATCCGGCGATGATGCAGCGCTTGCGCTCGCGGCGCTTCTCGTGCGGGTGGCGCGGGCGGACGGTTCCTATGACGAGGCGGAGCGGGACCGGATCGACCGCATCCTCGCCGCGCACCATGCGCTCGGCCCGTTCGAGGCGGTCGACATGCGGCAGCGCGCCGAAGCGCTTGAGGCGGAGGCGCCCGATACGGTCCGCTTCACGCGCGCCCTGAAAGAGGCGGTCCCACATGAAGACCGGCTCCGGCTGATCGAGGCGCTCTGGTCGGTGGCGCTTGCCGACGACCGGCGCGAGGCCGAGGAGGATGCACTGATCCGGCTGGTCGCGAACCTTCTGGGCATCACCGACCGCGACAGCGCGCTGGCCCGGCAGAAAGTGACGGGCCGATGATCGCAAGCCTGCCGATGTATGACTGGCCCGAGGTTCAGGCGGCCCACGACCGGCTGTGGGCGGGGCTGCGTGACAGGCTGCGCGCCGGGCGGCTGCCCGCGCCGGACGCGCTGTCGCGCGATGGACGCGCCTTCGAATGGACGGCGCCTGACCTTCTGCTGTCGCAGACCTGCGGCTTTCCCTACCGGACCGCGCTGCATGGCAAGGTCACGCTGGTCGGCACACCGGACTACGGGCTCGATGGTGCCCCGCCGGGCTATTATCACTCGGTTCTCGTCGTGCGGGCGGACCGCGCGGGCGAGTGGCGGGATTTCATCGGTGGCACGCTGGCGATCAACAGCTATGACAGCCAGTCGGGCTGGGCGGCGGCGCAGAACCACGCGGCCGAGGCCGGGCGCCGGTTCGACCGGATCCTGGTCACAGGCGCGCATATCGGCAGCGCCGCCGCTGTCGCCGATGGTCGTGCCGACATTGCGGCCATCGACGCGATGACCTGGCGGCTGGTCGAGCAGTACAGGCCCGCGGTCGCCGATCGGCTGCGGATATGCACGCGCACCGGCCCCACGCCGGGGTTGCCGCTCATCACCGCCTGCGCCGATCAGGCGGACCTGCTTCACACTGCCTTCGCCGGCGCGGTCGCGGATTTGGCGCCGGATGACCGGAAAACGCTTCGCCTGAGGGGAATCGTGCGAATCCCGGCCGAGGCATACCTCGCGGTTCCGACACCGGCCGAAACTTAGCAGATTGGACGATTGTACCGTTCAAATCGCACAACGTAGCGTCAATCCCGACAAATTTCACGTTGCAAAGCGAATATGATTCCGCCCTATTCGAAGAAACGGGGAAGGGATTTCACAAAAGTGTCAACGGCAGAGACTCCGGTCATCCAGATCACTGACCTGCACAAGGCCTATGGCCAGCTCGAGGTTCTGAAGGGCGTATCGATTACCGCACACAAGGGCGAGGTCATCTCGCTCATCGGCTCGTCCGGCTCGGGCAAGTCCACACTCCTGCGCTGCTGCAATCTTCTCGAGGAAAGCCAGCAGGGCGAGATCCTCTTCGATGGCGAGCCGATCCGCTGGAAGGGCGACGGATACGGCCGCCACCCGGCCGACCGCGCCCAGGTGATCCGGGTGCGCACCAACCTGTCGATGGTCTTCCAGCAGTTCAACCTCTGGGCCCACATGACCATCCTGCAGAATGTGATGGAGGCGCCCGTCACCGTCCTTGGCCGCGACAAGGCCGAGGTCGAGGCATCGGCGCGCAAGTATCTGCAAAAGGTCGGCATCGGCGACAAGTGCGACGTCTATCCCGCGCAACTGTCCGGCGGACAGCAGCAGCGCGCCGCCATCGCCCGCGCGCTGTGCATGGAACCCAAGGCCCTTCTCTTCGATGAACCGACCTCGGCGCTCGACCCCGAACTGGAACAGGAAGTGGTCAAGGTCATCAAGGCGCTGGCCGAGGAAGGCCGGACCATGCTCCTCGTCACCCACGACATGAAACTGGCCGCCGATGTCTCCGACCATGTGGTCTTCCTGCACAAGGGCCTGATCGAGGAAGAGGGCGCACCCGACCGGCTGTTCGGCAATCCGCAGACCGACCGCCTGCGCGGCTTCCTGTCGGCCACTGCCGCCTGATGGCAGGCATTCGTCCCTTGCGCGGGCGCAGCCTTGGCGCAAACACTATGAGGGTTGAGGACCGCGCGCCATCAGCGCTGTCCGACCGATGATCCCCGGCGGCGAGAACCGCCCAGATAAACCAAAAGTCCAACTGAGGAGACTGAAATGAAGAAACTGATCCTTTCCACCGCGATCGTCGCCCTGACCGCAGGCGTCAGCCTGGCGCAGGACGTGGTCCGCATGGGCACCGAGGGTGCCTATCCTCCCTCGAACTTCATCAACGACAAGGGTGAAGTCGACGGGTTCGAGCGCGAACTGGGCGACGAGCTGTGCAAGCGCGCCGAACTGACCTGCGAATGGGTCGTGAACGAGTGGGATTCGATCATCCCCAACCTCGTGTCGGGCAACTACGACACGATCATCGCCGCCATGTCGATCACCGACGAGCGCATGGAAGTCATCGACTTTTCCGAGGCCTATCAGCCGCCGACCCCGTCGGTCTTTGTGGCCAAGTCCGCCGATGCCGATATCAAGGGCGGCGTCATCGCGGCGCAGACCTCGACGATCCAGTCGGGCTATGTCGCCGAACAGGGCATGACGCTCGCGGAATATGCCACGGGTGATGAAACCATCGCCGCCGTGCGCAACGGCGAGGCCGATGCCGTGTTTGCCGACCGCGATTACCTCGGTCCGGTCGTTGCCGAATCGAACGGCGAACTGATGGTCGTCGGCGAGCCGGTTCCGCTGGGCGGCGGCGTCGGCATCGGCATGCGCAAGAGCGACGGCGAACTCAAGGCCAAGTTCGACGCGGCGATCACCTCGATGAAAGACGATGGCTCGCTCAACGCGATGATCGTCAAATGGTTCGGCGAAGGCGCCACCACCTGGTAATCTGAACCGGTCGGGGCGCGCGCCGACGCCGGTCGCGCGCCCCCTCCCCCAGCCGGGCCATTCCCATGTTCGACAGTTGCGCCGACCCCAAGACCCTCGAAGGTTTGAGCTGGTTTCTCTGCTTCCTGACTTCGGGCAAGCAGCTTTTGTTCTACCGCTCGTTCTTCATCGTGCTGATCCTTCTGGCCGTCACGGCGCCGGTGGCGCTGGCCTTCGGTTTCGGCGGCGCAATGGCGGCCCGGTCGCGCATCGCTCCGCTCTCGTGGTTCGGCAAAGGCTATTCGGCGATGACGCGCGGGGTGCCCGACATCGTCTTCTTTCTCTTCGTGCCGATCGCGATGGACCAGGCGCTGGAAATGATGCGCCACAAGATCAAATGCCCCGAATGGACTGACCCGATCTTCCGCGGCAGCGATTTCGTGGTCTGCCCCGAGGCGAAATTTCCCCTGTCGACCAGCCCGCAGATCTATCACGACCTGTACGCCTTCACCCTGGCTGTCATCGCCTTCGCCATCGTCTTCGGCGCCTTCGCGGCCAGCGTGATATATGGCGCGATGCAGGCCGTACCCCGCGCCCAGATGGAAACCGCCGAAGCCTATGGCATGACCGACCGCCAGGCCTTCTGGCGCATCCTGGTGCCGCAGATGTGGACCTATGCGCTGCCTGGCCTGTCGAACCTCTGGATGATCCTCATCAAGGCCACGCCGCTTCTCTTCATCCTCGGCATTCAGGACGTCGTCTACTGGGCGCGCGAGAATGGCGGCTACAAGACCGAACATTTCGACTATCCGCACCCCGACTGGCGGGTCTACTACTTCCTCGTACTCCTTGTCTTCTACCTCCTGATGACCAAGGGGTCCGAGGTGATTCTCGGTCGGCTGACCCGCAACCTGAGCCATGGGCAGGCGACGCTTGCCGGTGAACGGCAGCGGAGGGCCGGACGATGAGCTGTTATCAGACGCTTCTCGACTACGGCCTGCGCTCGATCGGCATCGGCGAAAGGCTCTTGCCCAAGTCCGACTTCACGCTCTGCGAACATTTCGTGCTGATCGGCTCGGGCTTCATCTGGAACTTCTACTTCGGGATCTTCGCGCTCCTCTTCGGCTTCTTCCTCGCCAATACGGTCGCTGTCGCCAAGGCCGCCCACAACCCCTGGGTCCGCAAACCCGCCGAATGGTTCATCTTCATCTTCCGCGGCTCGCCGCTCTTCATCCAGTTCTTCCTGGCCTATGAAGCCTTTGTCCTTCTGCCGCGCGTGGGCTTCGACCTGCCGCTTGGCTTCACCACGATCACGGTCGAAACCTCGTGGCTGACCAAGGCCTGGCTCGGAGCGCTGATCGTCCTCACGCTCAACACCGCGGCCTATGCGGGCGAGATCTTCTACGGCGCGCTGAACTCGATCCCCAAGGGCGATATCGAGGCGGCGGACGCCTATGGCATGTCGGGCTGGCCGCGCTTCCGCCGGGTGATGTGGCCGACGATGATGCGGCTGGCCTGGCCCGGCTACACGAACGAGGCGATCTTCCTCTTCCAGGCCACCACGCTCGTCTTCTTCTCGGGCTTCCCGGCCTTCCGCCAGCAGGGTGACGCGCTTTACTACGCCTCCTACTTCTCGGCCAAGACCTTCAACCCGTTCATGGCCTATCCCGTCATCGCCTTCTACTTCATCCTGATCACTCTGACGCTGACCTGGGTCTTCGGTCTGGTGAACAAACGGCTGAACCGGCATTTGCCGCAAAACCTGAAAGCAAGAATCCGCTTGCGTCCGCAGCTGGTCCGGTAGTATCTGTTATTTGATCAAATTCACCGGGCACCCGCCCGGACTGCGAGAGCGGCGTCTGGCACCTGACTTCCGGGGCGGATGGGATTGGTCGTAACGGGAGAAAGGACCAAGGGCATGGTCCCCATCCCCGCCTGACGACCAGAAGGGTCCGGAGGGCGGCGCGGATGGAACCGGGCCCTGGCTGCGACAGATGATGAAAGACTGGCTCAGAAAGCACCCTCAGGTGCGCACGATCCGCGTAGCTGCAGCGGATCTGAACGGGCAGGCGCGCGGCAAGCGCATTCCCGCCCGCTTTGCAGAAAAGGTGGCAACGGACGGCACGCGGTTCCCTATGTCAGTCCTCAACCTCGACATCTGGGGCGAGGATATCGAGGACAGCCCGCTTCTCTTTGAAAGCGGCGATGCCGACGGCATCCTCAAGCCGACCGAGCGCGGCTACATGCCGATGCCCTGGCTCGAGGCGCCGACCGCGCTTCTGCCGATCTGGATGTACCGCGAGGACGGCCGGCCCTACGAGGGCGATCCCCGCCACGCGCTGCGCGCGGTCGTCGACCGCTACAAGGCGCGCGGCCTGACGCCGGTCTGCGCGATGGAGCTGGAATTCTTCCTGATCGACGACTCGGGCAAGACCCTGCAGGTTCCGCCGTCGCCGCGGTCGGGCAAGCGCCGCAAGGCGGCCGAGATCCTGTCGATCCGCGCGCTCGACGCCTTCGACACATTCTTCACCGACCTCTACGACGCTTGCGAGGCGATGGATATTCCGGCCGACACGGCCATTTCGGAATCCGGCCTCGGCCAGTTCGAGATCAATCTGATGCACCAGGACGACGCGCTGCGCGCCGCCGATGACGCCTGGTTCTTCAAGATGCTGGTGAAAGGCCTCGCCCGCCGCCACGGCTTTGCCGCCAGTTTCATGGCCAAGCCCTATCCGGAATATTCCGGCAATGGGCTCCACACCCACTTCTCGGTGATCGACGCCAACGGCAACAACGTTTTCTCGAACGGCGGGCCGGAAGGGTCTGACATGCTGAAGAACGCGGTTGCCGGTTGCCTCTGGGCGATGAACGACAGCGCGCTGCTCTTTGCCCCGCACGCCAACAGCTACGAACGGCTGGTGCCCGAGGCGCATGCGCCGAACGCCGTCTGCTGGGCCTATGAGAACCGCACCTCGGCGATCCGCATCCCCTCGGGCAGCGCTGCCGCCCGGCGCATCGAGCACCGCACCGCCGGGGGCGACGTGAACCCCTACCTGATGCTCGCGGGCATTCTTGGCGCCGCGCTGATCGGCATCGAGGAGCGGATGGACCCGCCGCCGCCGATCACCGGCAATGCCTATGCGCTCGACCTGCCGCTCATCCCCGACACCTGGGAAGAGGCGATCAACGTCTTCGAGAAAAGCGAAAAGATCGCCCGCATCTTCCCGAAGGAACTGATCGCCAACCTGGTGATGACCAAGCGGCAGGAACTGCACTACATGGCGGAACTGTCGCCGAGCGAGCAGACGGAAATATACCTCGACACGGTGTGATTCAGCGTAGGATGGGCAATATTGCCCATCCTACACTCCGGTGCCAGCTGCCCGTACCTTGCCAGAGCGCGAAGCCGAGTTTACCTAGATATGAGACCCCGAACCAAGAGAATTTCATGCTGATCGGCATACTTCAGACCGGACAGGCGCCCGATGCCCTGCGCGACGAGATGGGCGACTATCCGGACTTTTTCCGCGAGCTTCTGGCCAACCGCGGCCTGCAGTTCCGCTCCTATCATGTCGAGGGGATGCAGTTCCCCGTCTCGGTCCATGATTGCGACGGCTGGCTGATCACCGGCTCGCGCCACGGCGCCTACGAGGATCATCCCTTCATCAAGCCGCTCGAGGATTTCATCCGCAAGTCGATCGCCGAGAAGGTTCCGATGGTCGGCATCTGCTTCGGCCACCAGATCATCGCCCAGGCGATGGGCGGCAAGGTCGAACGTTATGGCGAGGGTTGGGCGGTCGGGCCGACCGACTATGATTTCGACGGCCAGACGATCAAGCTGAACGCCTGGCACCGCGACCAGGTGACAGAGGTTCCAGAAGGCGCGACGGTCTGCGCTTCGAACGAATTTTGTGAAAACGCGGCGCTCGTCTATGGCGACCGCGCTTTCACGGTCCAGGCCCATCCCGAATTCAAGGACGAATTCGTCGACGGGCTTCTGCGGACCCGCGCGCCGGGACTTGTGCCCCCCGACGTGATGGCGGCGGCCGCCGCGAAACTCGGGCATGACAACGACGCTGCCGCGGTTGCGGACCGGATCGCGGACTTCTTCAAGCAAAACCGCAACAAATAGTGTGATTCATGTCCGACTGGACCC
The DNA here is from genome assembly GCF_030143255.1 of Frigidibacter sp. SD6-1. Classification (GTDB taxonomy): domain Bacteria; phylum Pseudomonadota; class Alphaproteobacteria; order Rhodobacterales; family Rhodobacteraceae; genus TMP-24. Next base: position 319,100 of record NZ_JARJNR010000003.1, on the reverse strand, counting down.
AGAAACTGCCACAAGCGGCCCGCGATTATATCGGCGGGCGCCGCGTGGACGAGGTCGAATGTATTGTCAGCGATATCGCGGGCGTCGCCCGCGGCAAGGCGATGCCAGCCTCGAAATTCGCCAAGCAGAAAAGCTTCTTCCTGCCGAACTCGATCTTCCTGCAGACGATCACCGGCGAATGGGCCGACAATCCGCTTGGTGATTTCACCGAGCCCGATATGGTTCTGGTGCCTGACTATTCGACCGCGACCGCTGCGCCCTGGGCGAGCGATCCGACGCTGCAGGTCATTCATGACGTGATCGACGACGATGGCAACATGGTCCCGACGGCGCCGAGGAACGTCCTGAAACGCGTCATGGCACTGTTCGAGACCGAAGGCCTGACCCCGGTCGTGGCGCCCGAGATGGAATTCTTCCTCGTCGCCCGCAACATCGACCCGAACCTGCCGGTGCAACCGCCAATGGGCCGTTCGGGCCGCCGCGCCGCCGCCAAGCAGGCCTATTCGCTGTCTGCGGTCGACGAATATGGCCAGGTGATCGACGACATCTACGATTTTGCCGAAGCACAGGGCTTCGAGATCGACGGCATCCTGCAGGAAGGCGGCTCGGGTCAGATCGAGATCAACCTGGCCCATGGCGACCCGGTCAAGCTCGCCGACGAGATCTTCTTCTTCAAGCGGCTGATCCGCGAGGCGGCGCTGCGCCACGACTGCTACGCCACTTTCATGGCCAAGCCGATCGAGGGCGAACCCGGCAGCGCCATGCACATCCACCATTCGGTGGTGTCGAAGGACACCGGCAAGAACATCTTCTCCGACGGCAAGAAGGAAACCGAGGCCTTCCATCATTTCATCGGCGGCCTGCAGAAATACCTGCCTGCGGCAATCGCGCTGCTCGCCCCCTACGTCAACAGCTACCGCCGCTACGTCCCGGGCTTCGCAGCACCGATCAACGTCGAATGGGGCCGCGACAACCGCACTACGGGCCTCCGCGTGCCGGTCTCTACCCCGTCTGCGCGCCGCGTCGAAAACCGCCTCGCCGGGATGGACTGCAACCCCTATATCGGCATCGCCGCCTCGCTCGCCTGCGGCTATCTCGGCCTGAAGGAAAAGATCGCGCCGCGCCCCGAGCGCAATATCGAGTTCAACGATTTCGACGACGACATCCCGCTGACGCTTGGCCAGGCGCTCGACCTCTTGGCCGAGGCCAAGCCGCTCCGCGAGGTTCTCAGCGACGACTTCTGCCTGGTCTACGAAAGCGTCAAGCGCAACGAGTACAAGGAATTCCTGGAAGTCATCAGCCCGTGGGAGCGGGAGCATCTGCTCCTCAACGTCTGAGGCGCCCATGGATCTGCTCTTCGCGAACGACAAGGCGGGGACCTACCCCGCCTCCTACTACGCTGCCACCCGCGCCGACCTAGCGCCCTTCCCTGCCCCCGCGGGCGATCTCCGCGCCGATGTCTGCGTCGTGGGCGGCGGCTTTACCGGCCTGTCCGCCGCGCTGCACCTCGCCCAGCGCGGGCTCGACGTGGTTCTTCTGGAAGCGCACCGCGTGGGCTTCGGCGCCTCGGGCCGCAACGGCGGCCAGGTCGGCACCGGCCAGCGCCAGGATCAGGACTGGCTCGAAAGGACCCTGGGCCGCGACCATGCCCGCCAGCTCTGGGACCTGTCTCTGGAATCGGTCGAGATGGTCCGGACGCTCATCCGCGACCACGACATGCCCTGCACCTTCCACGACGGCATCGTCCACGCCTGCTTCAGCCAGGGCGAGGTCGACCACGCCCGGCACTATGCCGAGAAGATGGCGCGCGATTACGGCTACGACCGGATCACGCCTCTCGACAGTGACGCGCTGCAGGCGATCCTGCCCGCGCCCCTCTACAAGGGCGGCGACATCGACCGGGGCGCGGGCCATGTCCATCCCCTGAACTATGCCGTGGGCCTCGCCCGCGCCGCCGCGAAGGCCGGCGCCCGGCTGCACGAGAACGCGCTCGTCCAGCGCATCGACCATGGCGCCCGGCCCGTCGTCCACACCGCCGATGCCCGCGTCACCTGCGACCATGTGATCCTCGCCTGCAACGGCTATCTCGGCGGGCTCGATCCCCATGTCGCTGCCCGCGTCATGCCGATCAACAATTTCGTCGTCGCGACCGAACCGCTCGGCGACCGCGCGGCCGAGGTGCTGCGCGAGAATGTGGCGGTCGCCGACACCAGGTTCGTCGTGAACTACTGGCGGCTGTCCGAGGACAACCGCCTCTTGTTCGGCGGCGGCGAAAGCTACGGCTACCGCTTCCCCGACGTGGTGAAGACGGTGCGCAAACCGATGCTGGAGGTCTATCCGCACCTCAAGGACGTCAGGATCGACTATGCCTGGGGCGGCACGCTTGCCATCACCATGAACCGCATGCCCTGCTTCGCGCGGGTTAAACCCAATGTCCTCTCCGCCTCGGGCTATTCCGGCCATGGCGTCGCGATGGCCACCCTTGCGGGCCGGCTTCTGGCCGAGGCGGTGGCGGGTCAGGCCGAGCGTTTCGACGTGATGGCATCCGTCCCCATGCACCGTTTCCCAGGCGGCCCGGCGATGCGCTGGCCGATGCTCGTCCTGGCGATGACCTGGTACTCCATGCGCGACCGGTTGGGGATTTAAGCCGATCGGTCACAATTCCTTTGGACGGTCTTGTTAACTTCAGTTACAGGAAAGCTGAAGAAGACCTTCAGAAAAGGTGACGCATGGCGCCCGACAGCCTGACCCAGACGGCAGCCCCGAACGTCTATGACGCCGAACCCATCCCGGAGGCCGCGCGCGCCGAGATCGAGCGGCTGCTGACCTCGGGCGACCTCTTCCGCTATACCGCGCCCGAAGGCGCGCCGGTGGCGCTTCTGGAACAGGAATTCGCCAGCCTTCTGGGCGCCCGCTACGCGCTCGCCGTCTCCTCCTGTTCGGCCGCACTCTTTCTGTCCTTGAAGGCGCTCGACCTGCCGAAAGGCGCCCGCGTCCTCATCCCCGCCTTCACCTTCGCCGCCGTCCCGTCGGCCGTCGTCCATGCCGATTGCGTGCCGGTGCTCGCCGAGGTCGGCCCGAACTTCCGCGTCGACATGGCGGATTTCGAGGCCCGCCTCGACCGCGACATCGCCTGCGTCCTCATCAGCCACATGCGCGGCCATACGTCCGACATGGACCGGATCATGGAGCTGTGCGACGCACGGAACATTCCGGTCATCGAGGACGCGGCCCATTCGCTCGGCACCAAGTGGAACGGCCGCAATATCGGCACGATCGGCAGGATCGGCTGCTTCTCCTTCCAGTCCTACAAGCTGGTGAACGCAGGCGAAGGCGGGATCCTCGTCACCGACGACCCCGAGATCGCGGCGAAATGCGTGATCATGTCGGGCGCCTATGAGCAGAACTGGAAGAAACATCCCGGCCTCCAGAACAGCTACATGCACTGGCAGAACCGCCTGCCGCTCTACAACATGCGCATGCAGAACCTGTCAGCCGCCGTCATCCGCCCGCAGCTGCCGCTGGTGTGGGATCGGGTGAATGCAGGCCGCGCGAACCACGACCATGTCGCCGGGCGGCTGAACCGGTCGGACTGGCTCGATGTGCCCCCTGCCCTGCCACAGGAACAGCGCGCCCCCGACAGCCTGCAGTTCAACCTGCTCGGGTCATGGACCGACGCCGAAGCGCGCGCCTTCCAGGACGCGGCCAGGAAACGCGGCGTTTCGGTGCAGATATTCGGCCTGTCCGAGGACAATGCCCGCGCCTTCTGGAACTGGCAGTTCCTGGGCGATATCCCCGACATGCCGCAGACCCGCGCCATGCTGATGCGCGCCTGCGACCTCAGGCTTCCCGCGCGGCTGAAGCGGCCCGAACTCGACTTCATCGCCGACGCGCTTCTGGCCGCCGTGGGCCAAGTCAAGACCGCCCGCCCCGACGCCGCCTGACCGCATCTCCCTTCCGTTTTCAAATATCCCGGGGAGCGCGAGGGGCTGGCCCCTCGCCCCTTCCGCGATGAGCGGGCGCAGCCCGACGAAGAGCGCCCTCAGGCAGAGATCACCCGCAGCCCCTCTGCCATCCAGGGATGCTCGCCCAGGACCGGCGCCACGATCGTCTCCTGCAACAGGAGCCTGAGCCGCGCCGCGATTTCGGCGGGCATCGTGCCCAGCACATCCCGCCGCGCCGTCAGCGCGATGCGGCGCATGAGCGGCGGCATGGGCAGCCGCATCAGCTCGACATGTTCCCGGAACCGCGCCGCATGCAGGACGGCAAGCGGCGTCAGGATCGTCCAGCCCGACCCGGCCGCGACCATCGCCAGGATCGAATGATAGCTGTCCAGCTCGAACCGGTGCGCGGGCCGCGCCGGCTGGCCCGCCAGCGCATCGGCGATGAGCCGACCCATGAAATGGCGCGCGCTGTAAAGGACAAGCGGCAGGCCGGGGTCGAAGGGCACATGGCCCCGCGCCCTGGGCAGGACGGCGACGAACGGTTCCTCCAGAAGCCGGTGGACCTCATGGCGCGAGTCGGCACGACCAAGGTCGGCCGCCACGATCAGGTCCAGCGACCGCGCCTCCAGCCCCTCCTGCAGCCGATGGCTCGGGCCGGTTTCCAGGACGAACTGGCAGCCCGGCCATTCCCGCCCGAGGTCCGACAGCAGCCGCGGCGTCAGTTCCGCCTCGAAATCCTCGATGAATCCCAGACGGAAGCTCGACAGGCCCGACAGGCCCGACAGGCCGATCGCCGCCCGCGCCGCCGCAAGTTCGTTCACGATCGCCTGCGCGTGACGGCGGAAGGTCGCGCCTGCGGGCGTCAGCCTGAGGGGCCTTTGCGTCCGGTCGAACAGCGTAGCCCCGAGCGCGGCCTCCAGCGCCGTGACCTGCTGGCTGATGGCCGAGGGCGAGGCTGCGAGCCTGCGCGCGGCGCCCTGCACCGTGCCTTCCTCGGCCGCTGCCAGAAAGGCCTCGATCGCCCAGAGCGTGACGCGGCCCGGCTGCTCGGTCATCTGCCCCCGGGCCCCGGCGCTACAGTTTCGAAAGTTTCGCCTGCAGATCGGCAAGCTGCTTCTTGATCGCGGCCAGATCGTCGTCGGACGCAGCCGCCGCCTTGGCCCTGGGCTTTGGCGCCTCCTCCTCGGCCTCGGGCGCCGGGCCGGACGATCCGGCGAACCCGCCCATGATCGACTTCAGGAAGGCCTGCTGCTGGCGCTGCAACGCATCGAACCCCGGCATCGAGGCCATGGGATTGGGCAGATGCGACCATTGTTCCATCAGCTTCGACTGCCCGTCGCGCAGCATCTCGAACGAGGCGGCCAGGAACTGCGGCACCACGCTCTGCGCGCTCGTCGTGTAGCTGCGCACAAGATCGGTCAGTACATCGACCGGCAGCACATTCTCGCCCCGGCTCTCATGTTCGGCAATGATTTGCAGCAGATACTGGCGCGTCAGGTCATCGCCGGTCTTCAGGTCGACGATCTGCACCTCGCGCCCGTCGCGGATGAAGGCGGCGATATCCTCAAGCGTCACATAGTCGCTCGTCTCGGTATTGTAGAGCCGCCGGCTGGCATAGCGCTTGATCAGCAGCGGCTTCTTGTCGTCCGCCATCATATCCTCCCCAGGAGTTCTTTTGGCACTGCGGCAAGATAAGCTGCACTTGCGAAAGAACACAACAAAAAGAAAGGGCGGCTCCGCAAGGGAACCGCCCGGACCAACCTGTCCTCAGGGAGGATAGAACAGGGATTACTTCGCAGCCGCAGCGGCCTTCTTGGCCACGTTGGTGACTTCGGCAGTGGCTTTCTGCACCGCAGCAGCCGCATCTTCCGAAGCGGTCTTGCCGGCGGCGAGCATCAGCTCGACCGTGTCCATCTGCACTTTCTTCGCGACTTCGGCGAAGGCGGCGAGGTTCTCGGCAGCCATTTCGGCCGCGGCCGAAGCGAAATCGCTCACGGCCTTGGTGTAGTCGGCCGGCTCTTCCTTGACCTTGGCGAGCGTGCCAACCTTGGCGATCGTCTCTTTCGCCCATTTGGACGAGATTTCGTTCGATTTCTCGGCAGCTTCAAGGGCAACCTTGGTCAGCTTCTCGCCGAACGCGGCCGAGGTCTTGAACGCGCCCTGGGCAGCGGTCGCGTCGAACGGGAAAGCCTGCATCATGTCCTGCATGACTTTGGTGAAGTCCTGGGTCTTAGCCATTTCATATCTCCTGATCAGCGGGCCGCGCCCGTTTCATCTCTACAGCCCATATACATTCTGCAGTGCAGCATTTCAAGTGGAATTGCTGCACTGCAGAAAAAATCTTAGCCGCAGGGTGTATCAGGCGTTTGGCACTTCCGTGACATATGTGCCCGGCGCGTCGGCAAGTGCCGGATGTCCGGCATCGCCCGGCGCGCGGGCGGCGGTCTTCTTGCCCGACCGTTCGTCAAGCCAGTCGCCCCAGCGCGGCCACCAGCTGCCGCGGTGCTTCTCTGCCGCCGCCTTCCAGTCGCCCGCGGCCTCCATCGGGCCGTCGCTGGTGTAGTGGCCGTACTTGTCCTTGCCGGGCGGGCTGATGATTCCGGCGATATGGCCGCTTTCGGCCAGGATGAAGGTCTTGTCCTTCGCCCCCATCTGCCGGACACCGGCGAACGAGGATTTCCAGGGCGCGATATGATCGGTCTCGCAGGCGACGGCGCAGAGCGGCACCTTGACGTCTTTCAGAGAAACCGTCTCGCCGCAGATCGTGAACGTCCCCTTGGCAAGCCCGTCCGACTGGCAGAGGCCGCGCAGATATTCGACCGCCATGCGTGCAGGCAAGTTGGTGCCGTCGCCGTTCCAGTAGAGAAGGTCGAAGGCAGGCGGCGCCTCGCCCATCATGTAGCTCTTGATCGCGGGCCCGTAGATCAGGTCGTTCGCGCGGAGGAAGGAAAAGGTCCGCGACATGAAATATTTGTCGAGAAAGCCCGCGCGCGCGCATTCCGCCTCGATCCCGTCGACGAAATCATTGTCGAGGAAGACGCCGACCTCGCCCGGATCGGAAAAGTCGGTGAGCGTGGTGAAGAAGGTCGCCGAACTCACCGACTTGTCGCCGCGCTTTTTCATCAACGCGAGCGTCAGCGACAGGGTGGTGCCCGCGATGCAATAGCCGACGGCATTGACCTTGTCCTCGCCGGTGATGGCCTTGGCCTCGCGGATCGCCGCAAGGAAGCCGTCCTCGACATAATCGTCCATGCCGACATCGGCATAGCTCGCGTCGGGGTTCTTCCAGCTGACGACGAAAAGCGTGAAACCCTGATCCACGATCCACTTGATCAGCGAATTCTGCGGCTTCAGGTCCATGATGTAGAATTTGTTGATCCAGGGCGGGAAGATGACGATCGGCACTTCGCGGACCTTCTCGGTCGTGGGCGCGTACTGGATCAGTTCGATCAGGCGGTTGCGATAGACGACCTTGCCCGGAGTCGTGGCGATATTGCCGCCGACCCTGAACGCCTCTCGGTCGGCGAGCGTCACGACCAGATCGCCGTGATTGGCCTCGATATCGCGCACGAGGTTCTCCAGCCCCTGCACCAGGCTCTCGCCCTCGGTCGCCACTGCCTTTTCCAGCGCGTCGGGGTTGGTGGCGAGGAAATTCGTCGGCGCCATCAGATCGAGGATCTGCTTCGAGAAATAGCCGACCCGAGCCCTGTCGCGCGCATCCAGCCCCTCAAGATTGCCGATCGCCTCCTGCATCGCCTCGGCATTGCGCAGATATTGCTGCTTGATGAAGTTGAAATAGGGATGGGTCTTCCACAGCGGGTTGGAAAAGCGCCGGTCGTTCGGCGTCGGATCGTCGGGCGCCTTCATCTCGCCCTCCGCCAGCGCCTTCTGCGCCTCGACATAATGCTGCAGCGCCTGCCCCCAGTAGCTGACCTGCTGCTCCATCACCTTCGTGGGGTTCTGCAATGCCTCGGCCCACCAGGCGCCCGCCGCCTTGGCGTAAAGCTCGAACCCCGGCGCCTCCAGCGCCGGATTGGGCACGCGCTTTTGTGCAATCGCAGCAATCAGCCGCTGTGACAGAGCCTCGATCCGCGCCACGTTCGCGTTCAATTTCTCAAGATCTGGCGGAGAGTTCGCAACTTTTGTTGTCATGGTAACAAATCCCCCCTACTCTCCTGCACTGCAGCATAACGCTGCCCGGGCTTTGGGGGAAGCTTGGATTGGTGAAGGGCAAAGGGTGCGTGATGAAGGACATGGCGACCTACGACTGGATGGAAAGCGTCCGCAATACCAATGAATGGCTGGGCGCCTCGGCCCGCGCCATGGCCTCCTACCCGGTCTGGGGTCTGGTGCCGCACCCGATGTTCAAGGTCATGTCCGCCTGGGGCCGAATCACCGAACGCAGCTTCGCCCGCATGGTCATCAAGCCCGACTGGGGCATCCGCACCGTGGTGGGCGAGGATGGCCGCGACCATATCGTCGAGGTCGATACGCTCGTCTGCCGCCCCTTCGGCGACCTCATCCATTTCCGCGCCGTGGGCCGCCCAGCCCGCGCCCGCCGCATCCTTCTGGTCGCGCCCATGTCGGGCCATTACGCGACGCTCCTGCGCTCGACCGTCGCCTCGCTTCTGCCGGACTGCGAAGTCTATGTGACCGACTGGAAGAATGCCCGCGACATTCCGGTCAGCGAGGGCAAGTTCGATATCGAGGATTACACGCTCTACCTCGTCGATTTCATGCGCCATCTCGGGCCTGACATCAACGTCGTCGCCGTCTGCCAGCCCGCGCCGCTGACGCTCGCCGCGACCGCCTATCTGGCCGAGGAAGACCCTGCCGCCCAGCCGCGCACGCTGACGCTGATCGGCGGCCCGATCGACCCCGACGCGGCGCCGACCGAGGTGACCGACTTCGGCCGCCGCCTGACCATGGGCCAGCTTGAACATCTGGCGATCCAGCAGGTCGGTTTCAAATATGCGGGCGCGGGCCGAAAGGTCTATCCAGGGCTTCTGCAGCTTGCCTCCTTCATCTCGATGAACCTGCCGACCCACACGAAGGCCTTCCAGGACCAGATCGTCCGCGCCGCGCGCGGCGAGGCGGGCGAACGCGACAAGCACAACCGCTTCTATGACGAATATCTCTCGGTCATGGACATGACGGCCGAATTCTACCTCTCGACCGTCGAGCGCATCTTCAAACTGCGCGAGATTGCGACGAACGCCTTCACCGTCGCGGGCAAACAGGTCGATATCGGCAAGATCACCCAGGTCGCCGTCAAGGTGGTCGAGGGCGAGAAGGACGATATCTCCGCCCCTGGCCAGTGCCTCGCCGCGCTCGGCCTGCTGACCGGCCTGCCTGACCAGAAGAAGGCCAGCCACCTCGAACCCGAGGCCGGGCATTACGGCATCTTCGCGGGCAAGAGCTGGCGGACGAACATCCGCCCGCTGGTGCTCGACTTCATCGACCGCAATTCCGGCGCGCCAAAGGTCCGGGGCGCGAAGATTCGCGCCGTCTGATCAGAGGCCCCGCGCCCAAGCGACGATTGCATCGGTGACTGGCCCGGTCATCGAAGGGCTGAGAACATCGCCCGCGATGACATGGCTGTAGGGGTCATCGCCCGCGCCGACCACCTGCGGCGCCAGCGTCGCCTTGCCGCCCCATCGCGCCGCAACCGCCTTCGTCGCGTCCGGCGATACCACCTGGTCGGCCTCGGCGAAGAGAAAGAGCGCGGGCACAGTGGCGCCCGCATAATCCGCCGCCCCCGCATGTTCGGCCAAAGCCGCCATCGGCAGCAGCGCCACCGTCGGATAGCAGGTCGTCCAGAAGCGCTGATGCCGTTCGTTCACCGGCTCGAAGCACCGCTCGCGTCCCGCAATCACCGGCGCCCACCAACGCGCGCCAGGCCAGGTCAGGATCACCGAGGCCCGCGCCTGAATTCCGAAGTTCGGCGAGACGAAGGCGATCCCCGCCACATCCCGCATCATCGCGGGCTGCAGCGCCGCTTCCGCCGCCAGCGTCCCCCCGGTCGAGGTCGCGATCACCACAACGCGCCTGCCGATCCGCCGCCCGATGGCCAAGGCCTCGGCGGTATCGTCGATCCAGTCCTGCGCACTGGGCCCCGCGAATCGCTCCGACCCGAGCCCATGGCCCGCGAAGCGGACATAATAAAGGTTGGCGCCCAGCGCCTTGGCCACCAGATCGGGCACCGGCCGGATCTCCTCCGACGTCGCCGAGAACCCGTGCAGATAGACGACCGCCACCTCGGTCTTCGCATTTGCCGCACCCGCCCAGACGATCCGCTTTTCCGCCCCCGGCAGGATGCCACCGACCCCGGCCTCTTGCGCGGCCAGATACCGGTCGAGATCGGCAGGCAGGGCGGCCCCATCGAACCGCGGCGTCAGGTCGAGCCTCTCACGCGGCCCAAAGGTCAGCATCACGGCAAGAAGGAGGGCAGCGGCCCCGAGAAAGATCGCCGTGGCCGCCGCAAATCTACGCATCCGCGCGCTCCACCCGCTGAATGACCTTCTCTACCGACCGCTCGATCAGCCTCAGACAATCAGGCGTCGAGAACCTGTGATCGGCCCCCTTGACCAGCGTCAGCCTGATATCCGGCCCGCTCACATGATCCATCAGCCGCAGCGCCACCGCCATCGGCACGTCCCTGTCCGCTGTTCCTTGCAGGAACCTGACCGGCATCGGCAGATCGAGGGGCGTCCTCAGCACCAGCCGCGACCGCCCGTCCTCAATCAGCCGCCGGGTGATCACATAACCCTCTGCCGCATAGTCCGAAGGCAGGACAACTCGACCCTCATCCATCAGCGCCCGCCGCTGGTCTTCGGAAAACTCCGCCCAGGTCAGATCCTCGGTAAAGTCCGGCGCCGCCGCTACTGTCACCAGACCGGCCACCTTCTCCGGGCACTCGCGCGCCAGCAGAAGCGAAATCCAGCCGCCCATGGACGAACCGACCAGAACCTGCGGACCTTGGGTCAGTTCCATCAGCGCTGCGCGCGCGTCCTCGAACCAGTCGCCGATGCAACCATCAGTGAAGGCCCCTGACGAAGATCCATGCCCCGAATAATCGAACCTCAGAGAGGCCCGCCCGCGCTGCCTTGCCCACGCCTCGAGCGCGACCGCCTTCGTCCCCTCCTTGTCCGACACGAAACCGCCGAGGAACACGACCCCGGGGCCTGTGCCTTCGGTCCGGTCATAGGCAATCCGCCGTCCGGCTGCCGTGTCCAGATAGTCGCTCATCCCGATCCTCCCCTTCTTCTTTGTCCAAATACTCCCGGGGGCCCGGGGGTGGAACCCCCGGCGATTGACAAGCGCGCCCAAACCCGTGAAAGAAGCCCTGACATACCCGCAACCGGGCGCACCCGTAGGCGCCAAACCGACGAGGAGAAAGGCCATGAGCCAGATTTCCCTGACATTTCCCGATGGCAACAAGCGCGAATTCGCCGCCGGCGTGACGCCTGCCGAAGTGGCGGCCTCGATTGCGCCGTCGCTCGGCAAGGCGGCGATTTCGGCTTCTGTCGACGGCAGGCATTTCGATCTGCAATGGCCGATCACGCAGAATGCCTCCATCGCCATCCATACGATGAAGGACGACGCCCCCGCGCTCGAACTCATCCGCCACGACCTTGCCCATGTGATGGCCCGCGCCGTCCAGACGCTCTGGCCCGACGTGAAAGTCACCATCGGCCCGGTCGTGGAAAATGGCTGGTATTACGATTTCGACCGGGAGGAGGCCTTCACGCCCGAAGACCTTGGCGCCATCGAGAAGGAAATGAAGGCGATCATCAACGCCCGCGACCCGGTCCGGACCGAAGTCTGGTCCCGCGCGGACGCCATCGCCTATTACAAATCGAAGAATGAGCCCTTCAAGGTCGAGCTGGTCGAGGCGATCCCCGACGATGGCCAACCGATCCGCATGTACTGGCACGGGCCTTGGCAGGACCTCTGCCGTGGCCCGCACCTGCAGCATACGGGCCAGCTGCCCGCCGACGCTTTCAAGCTGATGTCGGTCGCGGGCGCCTACTGGCGCGGCGATCACCGCAACAAGCAGCTTCAGCGCATCTACGGCGTCGCCTTCAAGAACCGTGATGACCTGAAAGCCTACCTCACGATGCTGGAAGAGGCCGCCAAGCGCGACCACCGCAAGCTTGGCCGCGAGATGGAACTGTTCCACCTGCAGGAAGAAGCGCCGGGCATGGTCTTCTGGCACCCGAACGGCTGGACGATCTATCGCACGCTGATGGATTACATGGGCCGCCGCCTGCGCCGCGCCGACTATCGCGAGATCAAGACGCCCCAGGTCGTCGACCGCGTGCTGTGGGAAAAGTCGGGCCATTGGGAGGCCTATCGCGAGAACATGTTCATCGTCGAGGTGGACGAGGAAGGGGCGAAGGAAAAGCGCATCAACGCGTTGAAGCCGATGAACTGCCCCTGCCATGTGCAGGTCTATAACCAGGGCCTGAAAAGCTACCGCGACCTGCCCTTGCGGCTCGCGGAGTTCGGCTCCTGCCACCGCTACGAATCCTCGGGCTCCATGCACGGCCTCATGCGCGTGCGCGGCTTCACTCAGGATGACGCCCATATCTTCTGCACCGAGGATCAGATCGAGCAGGAATGCGCGGGTTTCATCGCGCTTCTCTCCTCGGTCTACCGCGATCTTGGCTTCGAGGCGTTCGACATCAAGCTCTCGACAAGGCCCGAGGTGCGGATCGGTTCGGACGAGACCTGGGACAAGGTCGAGGGCGCGCTGACCGGCGCAATCGAGAAGCTTGGCCTGCCCTACGAGATCAATCCCGGCGACGGCGCCTTCTACGGCCCGAAGCTCGATTTCAAGCTGACCGACGCGATCGGCCGCGAATGGCAATGCGGCACCTTCCAGGTCGACCCGAACCTGCCCGACCGGCTCGGCGCGGAATATGTGGGCGAGGATGGCGCCAAGCACCGGCCCTACATGCTGCACCGCGCCATCCTCGGCTCGTTCGAGCGCTTCATCGGCATCCTGATCGAGAACTATGCGGGCAAGCTGCCCTTCTGGCTCGCGCCGCGTCAGGTTGTCGTCGCCTCGATCGTCTCGGACGCCGACGGTTATGTGCACGAGGTGACGAATGCGCTGAAAGCCAGGGGCATCCGCGCCGAGGCCGATACGCGCAACGAGAAGATCAACTACAAGGTCCGCGAGCATTCCGTGGGCAAGGTGCCTGTAATATTGGCCATCGGAATGAAGGAGGTCGAGGAGCGGACTGTTTCAATCCGCCGCCTCGGCGAGACCCGGACTGAAACGCTTGCCCTCGATCAGGCGGTGGCCGCCCTGATGGATGACGCATTGCCGCCGGACATGAAATCGGCTTAAAATACTGATTTCAAACAATAAAAGGCGCGTCACCTTGAAAAAGCGGCGCGCCTTTTCCTTTGTGCGCCTTCCGCTTTCGCGATAAACTCCGCTCACGCACGCGTGTCCAACGGGTTCGTGAGTGGAATGAGGCGCCTGCGTCGATCTAGGTTTTCCGCGTCGACCAAACGACAGTGAAACGCTCACACAAGGGAATGACCATGTCCAACACGATCAAGACGCTCGCCGTTGCCGGTTCGCTCGCAGCCGCTCTCTCGGCTCACTTCACCACCGCTGCCTCGGCCGACGAAGCCAAGGAAAAGTGCTTCGGCGTCGCACTCGCCGGCCAGAATGACTGCGCCGCGGGCGCCGGCACCACCTGCGCAGGCACCTCGAAAGTCGACTATCAGGGCAATTCCTGGAAGCTCGTCCCGGCAGGCACCTGCGCCACGATGGAACTGCCCGACGGCCGCATGGGCTCGCTCGAGGCGCTGGACCGCGACCTGCCGCAGGGCTGATCCTATCCAGAAGGCTTCCCCGGCCGCCGCCGGGGAGGCCTGTCCCAGTCGTTACCCGGAGTTCCTGAAAAATGCTCGACGCCAGCCACCGCTCTCATCTGCCTGCACGCCCTGGCATCGGCTACAAGCCCCAGCATTTTTCCGACATTCTGTCCGATGCCGGTGCCGTGTGCTGGCTTGAGGTTCATGCCGAGAATTACATGGGCGAAGGCGGCCGCCCGCTTGCCCAGCTGCGCCATCTGGCAGACCGCTTCCCGATGTCGGTCCATGGCGTCGGCCTCTCCATCGGCGGCGAGGGTCGGCTCGACCGTGACCACCTCGCCCGGCTGAAGCACCTCTGCGGCTGGCTGGAACCGGCTAGCTTTTCCGAACATCTCGCCTGGTCCACCCATGACATGGATTTCCTGAACGACCTGCTGCCGCTGCCCTATACCGAGGCGACGCTTGCCCGCGTCAGCGCGCATATCGACGAGGTGCAGGAGGTGGTCGGTCGCCAGATGCTGCTGGAAAACCCCTCGGTCTATGTCTCGTTCACCGAGACCAACATGGGCGAGATCGAATTCCTGACCGAGGTCGCACGCCGTACCGGCTGCGGGCTGCTGCTGGACGTGAACAACGTCTTTGTCAGCTGCACCAACCGCAAGACCGACGCCTACGATTATATCGCCCGCTTCCCGCACGACCTGGTGGGCGAGATCCATCTGGGCGGCCACGACGAGGATCAGGACGAAAGCGGCGCGCCGCTTCTGATCGACAGTCACGGGCGCGAGGTAGTGGACCCGGTGTGGAAGCTCTATGCCGAAACGATCCGCAGCGGCGGGCCGAAACCCACGCTGATCGAATGGGACAATGACGTGCCCGACTGGCCGGTGCTGGCCGAAGAAGCCGCCCGCGCAGCCGCGATCCTCGACCGGGTCCCCGCATGAGCCAGTCCGCCTTCCGCGCCGCGATCCTCGACCCGCACCTGCCCGTGCCCCCCGGCATCACCGACCCCGAGGGCCGGGTGGATGCGCGCCGCTTCGGCGTCTATCGCAACAATGTCACCGTCAGCCTGACCGAGGCCTTGCGCCAATCCTTTCCGACGATCCTGAAACTGGTGGGCGAGGAATTCTTCGCCGCCATGGCCCGCGAACATCTGCGCGCCCATCCGCCCGCCTCGCCGCTGATGATGTTCTATGGCGAGGCGATGCCCGCATTTCTGGAAAGCTTCCCGCCGGTCGCCCATCTGGGCTATCTGCCCGACGTGGCGCGGCTGGAGCTGGCCCTGCGCCGCGCCTACCACGCAGCCGATGCTGCGCCGGTGGCGCCCGAGGTGCTTCAGGCGCTGCCGCCCGACCGGCTGATGGCGTCGCGCCTGACCTTCGCGCCCGCCGTCCGCCTTTTGCGGTCACGCTGGCCTGTCCATGCGATCTGGTCGGCAAACATGCGCGGCACGCCCGCGCCCGCGAAAGCCGAGGCGCAGGACGTGCTGATCGTCCGGCCCGAGTACGACCCCGAACCCATGCTCCTGCCAGCCGGTGCGGGGGACTTCATCGCCGCCCTTCTTCAGGGCGAACCCTTCGGCGCCGCGCTGGAAAAGGCGGGCACATTCGATCTGACCGCCGCCTTCGGCATTCTTCTGGCTGGCGGCGCCATCACCGCAATCAACGACCAAGAGGCCCCATGAACGCCCTCCTCTCGCTCCACGACCGCGCTGCGCGTACCGCCACAAGACTCGCACCCAAGGCGCTGCCACTTATCGCCCGATTCACCTTCGCGGCGGTCCTTCTGGTCTATTTCTGGAACTCCGCCCGCACCAAGCTCGGCGAGGGGCTGTTCGGCTTCCTCTCGCCGTCCGACGGCGCTTATATCCAGATCTTCCCCAAGGCGGTCGAGGCCGTGGGCTACGATGTGTCGCAACTGACCGTCTTCCACTGGGCTGTCGTCACGGCGGGCACGCTCGCTGAACTGATCCTCCCGCTGCTGCTACTCCTCGGCCTCTTCACCCGGCTGGCGAGCCTCGGGATGATCGGCTTCATCCTCGTGCAAAGCCTGACCGACGTCTGGGGCCATGGGGTGGGCGGCGACGATCTCGGCCGCTGGTTCGACGCGGCCTCGGGCGCGCTGATCCTCGACCAGCGGCTGATGTGGGTTGCGGTCCTCCTCATCCTCGCCTTCCTCGGTGCTGGGCGCTTTTCGCTTGACAGGCTTCTGTCCAGACGCCGGACACCGCAAATTCCTTGATTTTTTCGGGGAATCGGCGATCATCACACCCGCGTGACCGCAGACTTTCCTACCGCCTCCCTCTTACTGGGGCAGCCGGAAGATCCGAAAGACCTGGCTGCACGGCCCCTGGCAATCGCGCGAGGGGAGACCAAAGAGGGAGAGTACGGGATGGCCACCGGCACCGTAAAATGGTTCAACACGACGAAGGGCTATGGCTTCATCGCCCCTGATGACGGCGGGAAGGACGTGTTCGTCCATATCTCGGCTGTCGAACGGGCGGGGCTGAAGAGCCTCAACGACAATCAGAAGATCGCCTATGAACTGCAGGCGGGCCGCGACGGCCGCTCTTCGGCAAGCGATCTCAAACTGCTCTGACCAGGGTCAGGCGATGCTTCGGCGGCCCCTTCGGGGGCCGCTTTGTTTTCGGCCTCACTGAAGAGCCGCCTGTACCTTGTCGTCCCAGCCCAGATGCCAGCGGTCGCCATCCCGTATGACCGGGCGCTTCATCACGGTCGGCTGCGCCGCGATCTGGGCGTCGGGTTCCGACAGTTTCAGAAAATCGGAAAAGCCGCGGTAGGTCGTCGATTGCTTGTTGATCACCCGGTCGCCGAACTCGCGCACGATCTCGGCTATCTCCGGCTCGGACAGGGGCGCCGCGCGCACGTCGCGGAACGTGACCTGCCGCCCCGCCGCCTCAAGCGCCTTCAGCGCCTTCTTGCAACTGTCGCAGGTAGGGATGCCGTAAAGGATCATGTCGCGCCTCGTTCTGCCTTTCGTACCGCTCTAGCAGCCTCAGACAACGGGCGGAAGGCCCGGCGCCAAGAGAGCGCCCCGTATGTTACTGGTGCCCGCGGCCGGACTTGAACCGGCACGACCTTCCGGCCTAGGGATTTTAAGTCCCCTGTGTCTACCATTTCACCACGCGGGCGGCCGGCGCGACCATAGCGGCGGGCGCGGCGGGGGAAAAGATGCAACCGTCAGCAAGACCCGATGGGCGACGTGCATCCGGAGGCGCGGGCCGAGCTGCGGCTGAACTCCCGCAGCCCGTCCATCATCGGCGATTTGCCCCTGGCCGGGACAGGGCCGCTCATCGCCCCTCGCAGGGCTCTTCGCTCAGCGAGAAGGCCTGCAAGGGCCGCCGAGCGACGCACTCAAAGTCCCGCCTCCTTCACCGCCTCCATCGCGACGAAGGTCGAGGTCGAGGCGACATGCGGCAAGGTCGAGATCCGCTCGCCCAGAATGCGGCGGTAATCCTGGATATCGCCGGTGCGGACCTTGAGGAGATAGTCGAAGGAGGAGGCCATCATGTGGCATTCCTCGATTTCCGGCACCGCGCGGACCGCGCGGTTGAAGGCCTGCAGCGCCGCCTCGCGCGTGTCCGACAGCCGCACCTCGACGAAGGCGACATGCGCCAGCCCCATGCGGATCGGGCTGAGGACGGCGCGGTAGCCCGCGATCACCCCCATCTCCTCCAGCCGCTTCACCCGCGCCTGGGTGGGGGTCTTGGTCAGACCGATCTTGCGCGCAAGGTCGGTCATCGTCATCCGCCCCTCGCCCGACAGCGCGCGCAGGATCGCCTGATCGAACCTGTCGAGATCGGGAACCTGCGCCGGACTGCTCATTGCCCCTCGATTGGACGAATTACCTTCAGTCTCAACGAATATGGGCGAAACGCCTTCACGACAAGCTGTATCATGGGCCAAATCAGGAGATTTCCCCATGCCCGCCGATCAATCCGACCACACCGAGACCCTCTGGAACACCATCAAGGCCGGAACCCTTCAGGACGAAGCCGCCCTGCTGACGCGGCTGATCGCCGCGGCCGGGCTCGACGCGGGCGACCGGGCGCGGATCGCCGCCGCCGGGGCCGACCTTGTCACCAAGATTCGCGCCGATGTGCGACCGGGCCTTATGGAGGTCTTCCTCGCCGAGTACGGCCTCTCGACCGAGGAAGGCATCGCGCTCATGTGCCTCGCCGAGGCGCTTCTGCGCGTGCCGGACGCGGGCACCATGGATGCGCTGATCGAAGACAAGATCGCGCCGTCCGACTGGGGCAAGCACCTCGGCCGCTCCTCTTCGCCGCTCGTCAATGCCTCGACCTGGGCGCTTCTTCTGACTGGCAAGGTGCTGGAGGAGAAGGAGCCGGGAGTCGCCGGTCACCTGCGCGCCGCCGTCCGCCGTCTGGGCGAGCCGGTGATCCGCAAGGCGGTTCAGCGCGCGATGAAGGAGATGGGCAAGCAGTTCGTGCTGGGCGAGACCATCAAGTCCGCGATGATCCGGGCGCAGGAGATGGAGACGCAAGGGTACACCTACTCCTACGACATGCTGGGCGAGGCAGCGAAGACCGCCGATGACGCCAGGCGCTATGCGACCGCCTATGCGCTGGCGATCGACGCGATCGCCGCGGCCTGTGACCGCGAGGACATCGGCACCAACCCCGGCATTTCCGTAAAGCTCTCCGCCCTTCATCCCCGTTACGAAGTGGCACAGGAAGCCCGCGTAATGAAAGAACTAGTACCGGTCGTGCGCGACCTTGCCCGCAAGGCCGCGACTGCCCGCATGGGCTTCAACATCGACGCCGAGGAAGCCGACCGGCTGACGCTGTCGCTCAAGGTGATCGAGGCGGTCCTCTCGGACCCCGCTCTGAAGGGCTGGGACGGGTTCGGCATCGTTGTGCAGGCCTATGGCCGCCGCGCCGGGGCCACCATCGACTGGCTACATGACCTTGCCCAAAGGCTCGATCGCAAGATCATGATCCGTCTGGTCAAAGGCGCTTACTGGGACGCCGAGGTGAAGCGCGCGCAGGTCATGGGCCTGACCGATTTCCCGGTCTTCACCCGGAAAGAGGCGACGGATGTGTCCTACATCGCCAATGCCAGGAAGCTCCTCGGCATGACCGACCGCGTCTATCCGCAGTTCGCCACCCACAATGCCCATACGGTCGCGGCGATCCTCGACATGGTGAAACCCGGCCAGGCCTTCGAATTCCAGCGCCTGCATGGCATGGGCGAGCGGCTGCATGACATCGTCCACCGCGCGAACGGCACCCGCTGCCGCATCTATGCCCCCGTGGGCGCTCACCGCGACCTGTTGGCCTACCTCGTGCGCCGACTTCTGGAAAACGGCGCCAACTCCTCGTTCGTTCACAAGATCGTCGACCTCGACGTGGCGCCAGAGATCGTGGCGCAATGCCCGATCACCCGGATCGAGACGGCGCTGCCGCACATCGCCAACAAGGCCATCCGCAAGGGGCCGGAGCTGTTTGCCCCCGAACGCGTGAATTCGAAGGGCTTCGATCTGACCGATGCCGGAACGCTGGCGCTGATCGACGAGGCGCGCGACCCGCATGCGAGTGAGGAATTCCTCGCCGACCCGATCATCGCGGGCCATGTCATCGGCCTGCCGGTCCGCCGCGTTTCCGACCCGGCGACCGGCAAGCATATCGGCAAGGTCACCGATGCGGGCCCCGCCGATGTGCAGACCGCGCTTGGTGCGGCCAGGGTCTGGTCCGCGCCGGTCGCCCAGCGCGCCCGGATCCTGAACCGCGCCGCCGACCTTTACGAGGAAAACTTCGGCCTTCTCTTCACGCTTCTGGCGCGCGAGGCGGGCAAGACGCTCGCCGACGCCGTCAGCGAACTGCGCGAGGCGGTGGATTTCCTGCGCTACTATGCCGCCCGCTCACTCACCGAGGCGGGTGACCCCGCGGGCATCTTCACCTGCATCAGCCCCTGGAACTTCCCGCTCGCGATTTTCACCGGCCAGATCGCGGCAGCACTGGCCATGGGCAACGGCGTACTGGCCAAGCCCGCCGAACAGACACCGCTCATCGCCGCCTATGCCGTGGGGCTTCTCCACAAGGCAGGCGTGCCGGTCGCCTCGCTGCAGCTTCTGCCCGGCGACGGCGCCACCGTCGGCGCGGCGCTCACCTCCGACCCGCGCGTCGCGGGTGTCTGCTTCACCGGATCGACCGAAACCGCGCTTCTGATCCGCAAGGCGATGGCGCGCCATCTCGCCCCCGGCGCGCCGCTCATTGCCGAAACCGGCGGGCTGAACGCGATGATCGTCGATTCGACCGCGCTCCCAGAACAGGCGGTGCGCGATGTCATCGCCTCCTCCTTCCAGTCGGCGGGTCAGCGCTGTTCGGCGCTGCGCTGCCTCTATGTGCAGGAGGACATCGCCCCGCATTTCCTCGACATGCTCTATGGCGCGATGGAGGAGTTGAAGCTCGGTGATCCCTGGCTTCTCTCGACCGACCTCGGCCCGGTGATCGACCAGGAGGCCGAGGCGGGCATTCGCGCCCACGTGGAAACCGCGCGGCGCGAGGGGCGGCTTCTGCGCCAGCTCTCCCGCCCGAAGGACGGCCATTTCATCGCCCCCGCGGTGATCAGGGTGAAAGGCATCGCCGATCTGAAGCGCGAAATCTTCGGCCCGGTCCTCCATGTCGCGACCTTCCGGTCCGAGGAGCTGCCGAAAATCGTCGATGCGATCAATGCCACCGGCTACGGCCTGACCTTCGGGCTTCACACCCGCATCGACAACCGCGTGCAGGAAGTGTGCGAGGCGCTGCGCGTCGGCAATATCTACGTCAACCGCAACCAGATCGGCGCGGTAGTGGGTTCCCAGCCGTTCGGCGGCGAGGGGCTGTCGGGCACCGGTCCCAAGGCGGGCGGGCCGGATTATCTCGGCCGCTTCGCGGCCAACCCCGCCCGCTTTGCGGGCGAGGCCGCTGGCGCGGCGGTGAACCCCGACGGGCTGAGGAAATCGCTGCTCGCCGCAGCCTCGCACGCGACCCTCTCCGAGGAGGCCCTGCCGGGCCCGACCGGCGAATCGAACCGCTTGTCGCTTCACCCGCGCGCGCCCCTCCTCTGCCTTGGGCCGGGGGCGGAAGCGGCCCGCGATCAGGCGACGAAAGTCCGCGCCCTCGGCGGTATCGCCATCGAGGCGCCGGGCCGCCTTCCGGCAGAGGTGCTGACGACGCTCGACGGCTTCTCCGGAGTGCTCTGGTGGGGGCCCGAGGCCGAGGCGCGTGCGCTTGTCCAGGCGCTCGCCGCCCGCAAGGGGCCGATCCTGCCGCTGATCACCGGCCTGCCCGACCGCGGCCATGTGACCGAGGCGCGGCACCTGTGCATCGACACCACCGCCTCGGGCGGCAACGCCGCCCTTCTGGCGGAAGCCGGCGAGGCTTGACGAACCAATCCGGATCGGGAACGGTCGCGCCATGTTCCCGATCCGCGATCACAACCCGTCCGAACGGACACCTTTCGTCACTTACGCGATCCTGATCGCGAACATTCTGGTGTTCCTCTACCAATGGTCGCTCGCCTCCGACGAGCAGGCGAGCGCGGCCTTCCTCTATCACTGGGCGCTCTTCCCTGCGGCGGTGACGGAGGGCGGCGAGGTCCACGCGCTTCTCTCCCACATGTTCCTGCATGCAGGCTTCATGCATCTTGCGGGCAACATGCTCTTCCTGTGGATCTTCGGCGACAATCTGGAAGACCAGATGGGGCACGCAGGTTTCCTGATCTTCTACCTCGCCTGCGGCATCGCCGCCGCCTTCGGCCAGATCCTGCCCGACCCGGGCTCCACCATCCCGATGGTCGGCGCCTCGGGCGCCATCGCGGGGGTGATGGGGGGCTATCTCCTCCTCTTCCCGCGCGCGCGCGTCGATATCCTGATCATCTTCATCATCTTCTTTAGGGTCTTCTCGATCCCGGCCTTCGTGATGCTCGGCCTCTGGTTCGCCTTTCAGATCATGGGCGGCCTTGGCCATTCGACCGAAGCGGGCGGCGTCGCCTATTGGGCCCATGCGGCGGGCTTTGCCGCCGGCCTCGCCCTCACCCTGCCGCTCTGGGCGCGGCGCGGCGCAGGCGGCTGGTGGCGTGCAACCCACGGCCGCCCGCCTCACGCCGAACTTCAGTACAATCCCGCAAACATCCCCACCGTGAGGCGCCGCAAATGACCCTGCCTGAAATCACCCGCCCGCATCGCGCCACCTGCCATTGCGGCGCGGTCGAACTTGAGGTCTCGCTCGCCGAAGGCGGCCTCGCGACCGCGCGGCGCTGCGACTGTTCCTTCTGCCGCCGCCGGGGAGCCATCGCCGTGTCCGCACCGCTCGGCGGATTGCGCGTCATCAAGGGGGAAGACAAGCTCACGCTCTACCAATGGGGCACGAAGACCGCGAAACATTATTTCTGCTCGATCTGCGGCATCTACACCCACCACCAGCGCCGCTCGAACCCCAACGAGTATGGCGTGAATGCCGCCTGCCTCGACGGCCTTAACCCGCGCGACCTGGGCGAGGTGAAATGGAGCGACGGCGTCAACCACCCCTCCGACCGGCCCGCACCCTAGGCGGCCCTTCTCACTTTCTGTCCGGAAGTACTCCACGGGGGTCGTCCATTGGTGCGCCATTGGTTTGAGAACCAATGGACGACGGGGTGTGAAACCCCCGCCCGTCCCTCAGGCGGGCGCGCGCAGGATGTCGCAAAGCGGCTGAAACAGCTCGCCATTCGCGGCGATCGCCGAGCCGCTTTCGAAAATCTCGCGGCCTTCACGCACGGCGGCCGTGAAGCCACCTGCCTCGCGCTCACGCTGCCGCTTTGGGCGCGGCGCAGGCGGCTGGTGGCGCGAAACCCACGGCCGCCCGCCCCACGCCGAGCTTCAGTACGACCCCGCAAACATCCCGCTCGTGAGGCGCTGGAAGTAGCCTGCGCCCCGATTTCCTGTTCAAGAATATCCTCGGGGGTGAATGCGGCACAGCGGACCGCAGAAGGAGCAAAGGGGACCCCTTTCCTTCGCCCACAACACCATCCGGCGAATCGACTGGGTTGCGCGCACGGCGAAGGCGTGCCACGACGTGCGCGAACGAGCATAGGACCCTGACCCATGATCCGCCGCCTGTCCCAAATCGTTTGGCCGACACTGGCCCTCGCGGGCGGCCTCTTCATCTCTTACCTGCTTGCACGGTGGCTACGGATCGACACAGCGAGCCTTGGTTTTCTTCTGGGCTTTCCGTTCGTTGCCGGTGCTGTGATCGTTTTCTTCCGGCCCAAAGATCGTTTTCAGCGCTTTCTGCCCGCCATGGCCTGGCTCACAACGATCATGTGCCTAGCCGTTGCCTTGGCGTTCATCGACGGGCTGGAAGGCATGATCTGCATTGCGATGGGGATCTTTCCCATCGTCTTCTTTGCGATGTTGGGCGGGACGATCTCTTTGCTGGCCTTGCGTTGGCGGGCCGACACAAGGGGGGCGTCGGGCGCCCTCGTGATCCCCGCACTCGCGCTCATCTTCCTCGACTTGCTGCCCACCGAACCCAAGACATATCTTACGTCCAATTCCATCGTCATTGCCGCCCCACCTCAGACCGTCTTTGCGATGATCAAGGATGTCCCCGATATCCACCCTGAAGAAATTGAAACCCGCCTCATACACCTGTTGGGCATTCCGAAAGCAACGCGGGCGGTCTGGAAGGAAACGCCGAAAGGTGCGGTACGTCATTCCTACTGGGCAGGCGGTGTGCATTTCCGGGAAAAGATCACGGCCTACGAGGCGGGTCGCCGCATCGCCTGGGAATTCGACATTCCGGCCGGTTGGCTGCCCGACGGCGTGGACGACCCGCATGTCGCGGTCGGAGGGCGCTATTTCGACGTGCTAGCGGGTGAATACCTGCTTGAGGATTTGAACGGTCGGACCCGCCTCACGCTCACCACCTGGACCTACGACTCTTCCAAATTCGGCGTCTATGCCGAATTCTGGCATCACTTCTTCTTCGACGGAATCCACAAAGGGATCCTTGCGCTTATCCGCGACCGGGCGGAAGCTCACGCAGGTTCGCGCAGTACGTCGCAGAGCGGCTGAAACAACTCGCCATTCGCCGCGATGACCGAGCCGCTTTCGAAAATCTCGCGCCCCTCGCGCACGGCGGCAGTGAAACCGCCCGCCTCGCGCACCAGAAGCAGCCCCGCCGCCATGTCCCAGGCGCCAAGCTCACGCTCCCAGTAGCCATCGTAGCGCCCGGCCGCCACATAGGCGAGGTCCAAGGCAGCCGATCCCCAGCGCCGCACGCCCGCACAGGCAGGCATCAGGCGGGCAAGGTCGCGCATCGTCGCGGGCAGCGTCTTCTTCGTGCCGAACGGCACGCCGGTCGCAAAAACCGCGTCCGACATCGACCGGCGGCCAGAGACACGGATACGCGCCTCGTTCATCCAGGCACCCTGGCCCTTCTCGGCCCAGTACATCTCGTCCTTGGCCGGATCGAACACGACTGCCGAGACAATCTCGCCCTTGTGTTCCAGCGCGATCGACACCGCCCAATGCGGCAGGCCGTGCAGGAAGTTCGTGGTCCCGTCCAACGGATCGACGATCCAGCGCCGGGTCGGGTCCTGACCATCGGTCTCGCCCGTCTCCTCGCCCAGCCAGCCGTAGGTCGGGCGGGCGCCCATCAGCTCTTCCTTGATGATCTTCTCGGCCGCGATATCAGCGCGGCTGACGAAATCACCCGCGCCCTTCAGCGAGACCTGCAGGTTCTCGACCTCGCGGAAATCCTTCACCAGGCTGCGGCCCGCCTTGCGGGCGGCCTTGATCATCAGGTTGAGGTTGGCGCTGCCTTGCATCGTCTCGGGCTCCGATCGGTCAAGTGGCCCCTATAGTCAAGCGCGCGCGGGATGTGAAGGGCCCCGGCCTTCACCCAGCCATCCGCAGCTGCCGGGCGTTCGCGAAGGACAAAAGCCGCCTGCCCTTCTCGTCCCACAGATGAAGCCTTGTGCAACGGAAGCTTTCCCACAATGTCATGCGCTGGCTTTCCGCCAGCACCGGATGGTCGCGCAGCACCTCCGGCAACCGGTAGAAGGGGATGCGGCTGTAGAGGTGATGCACATGATGGATACCGATATTCGCCGTGATCCAGCGCAGCGGTGCGGGCAGGACGTAATGCGACGAGCCTGCAAGTGCCGCGTCATGCAACTGCCAGTCCGCGCCCGACTGCCAGTGCGTCTCTTCGAACTGATGCTGCACATAGAAAAGCCACACGCCCAGCGTCGCGGCGATCAGCGCCGTCGGCAGCCAGACGAGCAGGAGCGGCATCAGCCCGCCCCACCAGACCATCAACCCAATGCCCAGCGCAATTGCCGCATTGGTCGCCATGGCACTGGTCCAATAGCTCCAGCCCGCGCGCATGAAGCCGATGGGCAGGCGGTTCTGCAGCATGAACAGATAGGCCGGGCCAAGGCCGAACAGCACCAACGGGTTGCGGTAGAGCCTATAGCCGAGCCGCCCCCATCTCGACAGGGCGTAATATTCATCGACCGTCAGCGTCATCACATCGCCGATCCCGCGCTTGTCGAGATTGCCCGACGAGGCATGATGGATCGAATGCGACCGGCGCCAGACATCGTAAGGCGTCAGCGTCAAGACCCCAAGACCGCGCCCCACCCAGTCAGACAGCCCACGGCTGCGAAAGAAAGAGGCATGCCCGCAATCATGCTGGATCGCGAAGGCACGCAGCAGGAAGCCCGCATTCACCACCGCGACCGCCGCCGCCAGAAGATAGCTGACCGACAGAAGCCACCAGGCGAAGGCAAAAAGCGCGACCAGCGGCACCAATGTCAGCGCCAGCTCCAGCGCGCTGCGGCCGTGATGCGGCTCGCGATAGCGCGCCAGTATCTGCACCCAGTCACGCCCCGACCTCTGTGCAGGCTCCACGCCAGACGGCGCATTGGCATCGCTCATCGCTGACTGCTTCCCCATTTCCTCTGCGATGCTCCGGCCATCGGCTCTGGCACCGCTCCCCTTTTTTCTTGGCCATAGGCCATGCGCGGCGCCCGCGCAATCGCGCAGACGCACGGCCGGTGAAAATACCGCAAGGTTCACCCCGCAGCACGGGCGGTATCGAAGAAGGGTTCGGGGTCGTCGACCTCGATCAGCCGCTTCCTGTCGATCTGCCAGAACCGGGTGCCAACGTTGCGCACGAACTGCCGGTCGTGGCTGACCAGCAGGCAGGTCGCGCCCTGCGCCATCAGTTCGGCCTCCAGGGCCTCCTGCCCCTCGATGTCCAGATGGTTGGTGGGTTCGTCGAGCAGATAGAAGTTCGGGCGCGTCAGCCTGAGGACCAGCATGGCGAGCCGCGCCTTCTGCCCGCCCGAGAGCGTCGCCACCTTCGCGCCCTGCCGGTCCGGCCTGATGCCCGCCCCCGCCAGAAGCGTCCGCGCCGCCTGATCGCCCACATCGAAACGGGTGATCAGGTCAAAGGGCGTGGCGCCGTCGGGCAGATGCGCCAGACCCTGATCGCTGTGGCCAAGCACCAGCGTCGCCGCCGCGCGGATCGGGCTGTCTGCACCCAGACAGGCCGCCCGCACCGCCTCGATCATCCGCGTCTTGCCCGCGCCGTTCGGTCCCAGCAGCACCACTCGGTCGCCGCGTTCGATCCATGTCTCGCCGGTCCGGAACAGCTCGCGCCCGTCCGGCGTGCGGACCCACGCGTCATTCAGGGCGATCAGCGCCTTGGCATGGGTGCCCGCATTCGCCAGCCGGATCGCACCCGCCGACCTTTCCTGATGGGCAGGGCGCGCCGCCTCTTCGATCTTCTCGGCCCGTTCCTTCAGCTGCCTGGTCTTGACCACCAGAAGATCGCTGCCGGAATTGATCCCGATATTCTTCAGCTTCGCCGCCTGCTTTCTGAGCTGCTCCGCCTCCTTCATCCGGTTGTCATAGGTGCGGGCATCGGCCTGATCGGCTTCGGCCAGAGCCGCCCGCGCCGGACCATAGGACAGCGCGAAGAACCGGCTCGCGGCGGCGCGCAGGAAAAGCGTCCGCCCCGTCGCCTCGTCCAGAAACGCCCGGTCATGGCTGGCCGCGATCACGCCGACCGTGCGGGGCAATCCGGCAAGCCAGTCGGTGAGCTTGCCGATCCGGCCAAGATCCAGATGGTTCGTCGGCTCGTCCAGAAGGTAGATATCCGGCTCCTGCACTGCCGCCCGCGCCAGAAGCGCCGTGCGCTGCCAGCCACCGGACAGACCGCCCAGCGGCTGTTCGCGGAAGGGTTCCGGCACCGCCAGATCGTCCATCAGCACATCGGCCCGCCAGCTTTCATAGTCCCGCGCCTCAGGCTCCAGCGCCTCCAGCACGGCATCGCGGAAGGTCAGGGCCATCAGCGCCGTCGGCACATCCTGCGCCACATGGCCGATCTTCAACCCGCGGGCGCGCGTGATGTCGCCCGAGGTCGGTTCAATCGCCCCGGCAATCAGCTTCAGAAGCGAGGATTTGCCGCGCCCGTTCGCGGCCACCAGTCCCAGCCGGTCGCCGGGCTGCAGGGTGAAGGAAAGATCGGTGAAAAGGGGCTCGCCAAGGGTCAGCGAGAGGTCTTTGACGGCAAGAAGGCTCATGGGTCAGGTCCGCAAATCAGAAAAGGCGCAATCGGCGCCGGAAAGGGCGGACCTTGGGATGAAGCCTCCGGTCAGCCCTGCTTCAACAGCAGGGCAGACACAGGGCCGGGGCGGCGTTCTCGGGTGAAGATGGTTTTCACGGCAGACCCATTTCGTTCCGTGCGATCATGCCCGAGACGCCGCGCCGGTCAACCCCTTTGCAGCTTCACCGGCTCTGACCGGGCGAGTTTGAGAAAATGCGCCATATAGGGCTGGGTCGCATCCTCGCCCCGGGTCGCGGCATACATGCGCTTCGTGATGCCGTTTTTGCCAATCGGGCGCGTGACATAGTCGGGCTGGTACTTCACCTCGCGCAGTACCCAGTCCGGCAGGACCGAGACGCCGCGGTCCGAGGCAACCAGCATCAGGATCACCGCCGTCAGTTCCACCTGCCGGTGTGCGCGCGGCTCCACCCGTGCGGGCGTGAGGAGCGTGGTGAAAATATCCAGCCGCGACCGGTCGACCGGATAGGTGATCACCACCTGATCGCGGAAATCCTCGGCCTCGACGAAAGGCTTCGCCGCAATCGGGTTCTGGGCCGCGGCAATCAGCGTCGGCTGATAGTCAAAGAGCGGATGAAAGATCACCTCGTCCAGCTTCACGGGGTCGGAGGTGATCACCAGATCGACCTCCTCGCGCCTGAGCGCGGGCATGGCGTCGAAGGCGAGGCCGGGGCGGATATCGACATCGACCTCCGGCCAGGCATGGCGGAACTGTTCCAGCACCGGGAATAGCCAGTCGTAACAGGCATGGCACTCGAGCGTGATATGCAGCCGCCCGGTGCGGCCCATGCGAAGCGCCCGGAACTCCTCGGCCAGAGCCTCGACCTCGGGCAGGATCCGGTCGGCGGCGCGCAACAGCCGCTGCCCCGCGGGTGACAGTTTCAATGGCTTCGAGCGGCGGACGAACAATTCCACCCCCGCCTGATCCTCCAGCCCCTTCATCTGATGGCTGAGGGCGGACTGGGTGATGTTCAAGACCTCGGCCGCGCGCGCCATGCCGCCCGCCTCGTGGATCGCCTTGATCGTGCGCAGATGACGGAAGTCGAGATGCATCGGCTGGGCTTCTCAAGTGAAATTCATGTTGATCTTGAAGATTATGAATTTGTCTCACAACCCGCCGCATGAGACAAGAGGCGCAAAGGAAAGGCCCGATCATGTCCAAAGCGCCCCGCATCTCGTTCGAATTCTTCCCGCCCCAGACGCTCGACGCGTCCTTCCGGCTTTGGGAGACGGTGCAGATGCTGGCGCCGCTCTCGCCCGACTATGTGTCCGTCACTTACGGTGCGGGCGGTACGACACGGGCGCTGACCCATGAGGCGGTCCGCACCATCGGCCAGAACTACGGCCTCAGGGTCGCGGCGCATCTGACCTGCGTCGACGCAAGCCGCGAAGAAACCCTCGCCATCGCCGAAAGCTACGCCGCCGCCGGTGTGACCGATATCGTGGCGCTGCGCGGCGATGCGCCGAAGGGCGCGGACCGGTTCATTCCGCACCCCGAGGGCTTCGCCAATACGGTGGAGCTCGTGGAGGCGCTGGCCCGCACCGGCAAGTTCAACATCGCCGTCGGCGCCTATCCCGAACCGCACCCCGAAGCGGCAAGCGCCCAGGCCGATGTCGACTGGCTCAAGCGCAAGATCGACGCGGGCGCCAGCCGCGCCATCACCCAGTTCTTCTTCGAGGCCGAGACCTTCCTCAGGTTCCGCGACGCTTGCGCCAAGGCCGGGATCGACGCGCCGATCGTGCCCGGCATCCTGCCGATCATCTCCTGGGACGGTGCCAAGCGTTTCGCCGCCCGCTGCGGCGCCCATGTGCCGCCGACGCTGGACGAGGGCTTCGCCCATGCGATCCGCGACGGACGCGAGGAGCTTCTGGCGCTGACCCAGTGCACCGTCCTCTGCGACCGGCTGGTGAGCGAAGGGGTGGAGGAGCTGCATTTCTACACGCTGAACCGCCCGCACATGACCCGCGACGTCTGCCACGCGCTTGGCGTCACGCCGCAGGTCACGCTGGAAAAGGTCGCCTGATCCGATCTCCCTGCCCGCATGTCGGGTCAACGCGCCCCCCGGGGCGCGTTTTTTTGTCGCGGCGCTCATCGTCGCACTGCGTGCGCTCTTCGCACCGCCGGGACAATCACGGGCGACGCACGTCAACAGCGATAGCCGCAAAGCCCCGCCTCACGTCAAAGACGGAAACCCGACCTTCGGCGGATCGGCCGTCACCAGCGAAGAGCGCACGCAGTGCGACGATGAGCGGCCCCTCAGACCTCGCCCGCCAGTTGCGGGGCACGTTTCAGCCAGAATTGCCCGCGGCGGCTGTCGCGGGCGCTCTTGTGGATGCTTTCGGACGGATCGCCGCCCACCTGCCGCCGGGCGCGCAGAAGGAAGGCCTTGCCCCAGCCGCGCGTCGTACCGACCGAAGGGGCAGACGCATCGCATTTCAACGGCGCCCGCCAGTCTTCGGGCAAGGGCAGGCCGCACCCCTCGATCCGCTCCAGCATCCAGACGAGAGGAATGTTCGACAGCGGTCGCGCCGCCTCGAACCCCGACAATTGCCCGCCGACATCGCCATGGGCGCCGCGGAACCAGACCTGCTCGACCCGTCCCTGCCAGTCGCCGTGGTGTGTCTGCCACAGGATCGGATCGAAGGCCGCCCGCGTCTCGTCGAGCGCCAGCGCCTGATAGCCATGCCGCACCACCGCCGACAGGGCGTGATTGTGGAACTCGTGCTGCGGCTCGGTCCACATCCACAGGAAGGGCAGCCTGACGCCCAGCGCCTTCACCGTATCGAAAACGCCGATCATCTCGACCTCGACCGAGGGATGGCAATGGATGCGGGAAAAATCCGCCTCCGCCGCGCTTTGATCCTTGGCCTGGTAATAGCGGTAGGCGAGCTGCACATTGCGCTCGGTCGCACTCTCGGCGCGCAACAATCCCACCTGATCCAGAACCCCGGCAAGGGATCGCACCGCATAGGCCCCGCGCGAATAGCCGATCAGGAAGATCCGGTCCCCCGGCCGGTAGCGGCTGGCAAGCCAGCCATAGGCCCGGCGGATCTGGCGGTTTATTCCGCGCCCCATGGCAACGCCGGGCGTGTCGGACCACATGTGCCATTGCACGCCCGCCTCGTAATAAAGCGACAGACGGGCCGAGGCGGGGGCGGCCTTCAAGAGCCGGT
The DNA here is from genome assembly GCF_030143255.1 of Frigidibacter sp. SD6-1. Classification (GTDB taxonomy): domain Bacteria; phylum Pseudomonadota; class Alphaproteobacteria; order Rhodobacterales; family Rhodobacteraceae; genus TMP-24. Next base: position 288,503 of record NZ_JARJNR010000003.1, on the reverse strand, counting down.
AGATGCGGCCGACATTCGTCTCCTGCCCCGGGGTCAGATCGCCGAGCGTGCCGTCGAGCAGGATCACATGATCGGTCCGGCGCCGCTCGGCCGGCGCACTCGCAGGCGCGGGCCTCGGGTTCTGCACCTCGACCCGGCGGCCGATGCGCAGCATCCTCATCAGACGGTCTGTCAGCCACTCCCGCACAGGGCCAGTTCCTCTGCCTTCCCGCATACCATACTAGCTGAAGGAATTTTACAGAAGGTTGCGGCATCGCAAAGGCGGAGGGCGATCAACAATCGCCCCCCGCCGTCACGATTGCGCGACGCTGATCCGGTCAGGGTACCGGGCTCAGGACAGTGACCATCACCACCGCGCCGAAGCCGTTGAACAGCGTGTTGGTCGCGGTCGAATAGGCGCCCATCCCCTCGATCAGCAGATAATCGCCCTCGGCGATATCGCCCGGCAGCATGACCTCGCCCGGCAGCTGGTCGACGGAATCGCAGGTCGGGCCAAAGACGATGCGGCCTTCCCTTGCGCCTTGACGCTTCTTGCCCTCCGGCGTCACCACCGACACCCGGTCGATCATGCCGGTCAGCGGCAGCTCGTCCATGCAGCCATAGACACCGTCGTTCAGGAACACATGCGCCCCGTCGCGCACGCCTTTCACGCGGGCGGCGCTGGTGATGCTTTCGGCCACCATCCCGCGCCCCGGCTCGCACACCAGTGCCGGGCGGTCGTCGCCAAAGACCTCGCCCGTCACCCGATCGATCGTCTCGAAGATCGCCTCAAGGTCCGGCACCTCGCCCGCCACGCGGTACGAGGGGAAGCCGCCCCCGGTGTTCAGCCGCCGCGCCTTCACGCCCGCAAGCTGGCAGATCTCGGCCGCAGCGCGCAGGTAAGCGTCCCAGGTCATCGGCCGGATGCATTGCGTGCCGGGATGGAAGGTCAGCGAGGGGATGAAGCCCGCTGCCGCCACGCGCTTCAGAAGCTCCGCCGCCACCTCGACCGTCGCGCCGAACTTGGCGCCGAAATTGTAGGCAGCACCCTTCACCGGCAGCTTGAAGCGCACGGTGATCTCGGTGCCGTCCGCAGGCACGATCTCGATCAGTTTCTCCAGCTCGCTCGCGCTGTCGACCGAATAGGACACCACGCCCTGCTCGACCGCATAGGCGATCTCGTGGCGGGCACGGACCGGGTTGTTGTAGTGCATCGCCGCACCCGGCGCCAAACGCTTTATCAGCGCGATCTCGGCGGGAGAGGCCACGTCAAAACCCTTGACCCCGGCGGCCGCCAGATTCTGGATCACCATCTCGTCGGGGTTCGATTTCACCGCATAGGTGACCATCCCCGGAAAGCCGTCGATAAACCGGCGCGCGGTCGCCTGCAGAACGGCGGGCGCGAAGAACATCACCGGATTGTCCGGCTGTTGCGAACGCAGGAATTCGGACGGATTCGTCCATATCGTTTTCGAGAGCCCCATCGGCGCATCCTCTGCCAACAAGGCGCAGCCACCTTTTTCCCCGGCTTTACGGGTCAGAAGACGCTTACGCGGTCCACCAACCAGGCCAGGTGCGAATGAGGCGCCCTTTCACCTGAACGAATGGCCGCGATATGGGGCACATTTTCACCGATCAAAAGAGTAGATTTGCCTGCGAAAGTCGTTATAACGCCGAAAATTCCGGTTAATCCGACGGAGAACGGCATGGATGACCTCGACCGCTCGCTTCTGGCCCTTCTCGGCGCCGATGCGCGGATATCGGTGGCGACGCTGGCGCGGCGGCTGAAGGTCGCCCGCTCGACCATCCAGGCGCGGCTGGAGCGGTTGGAGACCAGCGGCGTGATCGCGGGCTATACCGTCAAGCTCGGCGAGGCGGCGCGTCAGGGACGCATCCGCGCGACCGTGCTTCTAGCCATCGAACCGCGCGCCCAGGCCTCGATCCTCACCCGGTTGAAGTCGATCCCCGAGGTCGAGCGCGTTCACACCACCTCGGGCCGCGTTGATTTCCTTCTGCAGGTCTCGGCGACCACGACGGCGGTGCTTGACGGCATCCTCGACCAGATCGGCGAGATGACCGGGGTGAAATCGTCCGAAAGCCTCATCCATCTGTCCACGAAGATCGACCGCGCCGTCTAGGTCGCGCCGATGGGTCAGAGGGTCAGCCGGGCAGGCTGAACCTGTCGACAAACCGCTGGGCCCACGAAGGGTCGCCCTCCACCCTGCCAAGACCTGCCGCTATCGCCTCCGCGACCGGACGCGCGCCATAGATCATCGCGGCAAGGCCGTTCGCATGGCCATGGAAGCAAAGTTCCCGGCCCGGTGCGGCCACCCGGCGGACGGAATAGGCGCCACCGCCCAACCGCACCTCGAACCGCTCCTCCTCCATCGCAAAGCCCGCGGTCATGGGTTGACCGCCGCGATCCGCCATCGCCCGCATCGACAGCATCAGCGCGGTCGGGCTGATGAAAAGCGTCGGATCGTGCCCCGGCTGTCGCACGCCCCAGTCGCACAGCGCCTTGAGGATCGGCCAGAGCCCCTCTCCGGCGTCGGTCAGCCCGTAGACCACGACCGACGCGGGCGGTGCGAGGGTTTCGCGGACCAGAAGCCCCGCCGCCACCATCTCCTCCAGCCGCTGCGACAGCATGTTGGTCGCAATCCCCGGCACCCCGGCCCGGATCGCGCCGAACCGCTTCGGCCCCAGCATCAGCTCGCGCGCGATGAGCAACGTCCAGCGATCGCCGATCAGATCGAGCGCATGGGCCGCCAGACAGCCTTCCCCGTAGCTTTTCGGCAAATGTCACCTGTCTCTCTTCGCTTTCAAAAATAAAGTATCAGTTGTTTTTTGCAAGCATCTTGACCTACCCTTCCCGAAAACGACTCAACAGGGAGCGACCGATGCCCGACGCCGACATGCCGATCCTCTTCACCTATGAATGGGTGCCCGACTTCCCGCGCGGCTATGTGCGCGACCTGCGCATCCGCTGGCTGTTTCACGAGATGGATCAGCCCTACCGGGTCGAGACCGTCCCCTTCGCCCCGAAAAGCGCCGAACATCTGGCGATGCAGCCCTTCGGTCAGGTTCCGGCGGTGCGCTGGCGCGGCCGGAACTGGTTCGAAACCGGCGCGATCCTTCTGGGCCTCGCCACCGGGCACGACAGGCTCCTGCCCGAGGCGCGCCGCGCCGAGATCACCGAATGGCTCTTCGCCGCCGCCAATTCGGTTGAAATGTCGACCCAGCCCTGGATCTTCGCCGCTGCATCGCTGGCCGCGCCGCAGATCTTCGGCCCCGCCCCCGCGCCCGAAGTGATCGAACGCCTCGCCCAGCGCATGAAAACGAGGCTCGGCGCGATGGAAACCGTCCTGACCACCCGCGACTGGCTGGCGGGCGACTTCACCATCGCCGACATCCTGATGGCCGATGTCCTCAGGATCGCCGGTGACAAGGGCGGTCTCGAGGGCTATCCTGTCCTTCAATCCTATGTCGCCCGCGCCACCGCCCGGCCCGCCTTCCGCAAGGCCCACGCCGACCAGATGGCGCACTGGGCTGCAGCCGACGCCGCCCGCGCCGCCGTCGCCTGACCCGACCGAAAGGACAAGCCATGACCAGACCCGCGCAAGGAACCCCCTGCTGGTATGAACTGACGACCGGCGACCTGGACGCCGCCCAGCGATTCTATGAAACGGTCATCGGCTGGACGGTCGCCGGCAGCGGCATGGAAGGCATGGATTACCGCATCGCGAAGGCGGGCGAGGCGATGGTCGCCGGCATGATGCTGCCCCCCGCCCCCGGCATCCCGCCGAACTGGGGCATCTATTTCGCCGTCGATGATTGCGATGCCGCTGCAAAGGGCGCCAGGGCCGATGGCGCCACGGTCTACATGGAACCGACCGACATCCCCGACGTCGGCCGCTTTGCCGCGCTGGCCGACCCGCAGGGCGCCGCCTTCTCGATCCTCGCGATGGACGACGCGGGCGAGGCGTTCGGTCCGATGAAGACCGGACACGGCAACTGGCACGAACTGATGTCCTCCGACCCCAAAGCCGGGCTCGCCTTCTACGGCAGGCTCTTCGGCTGGAAAGCCTCGACCGCGGTGGACATGGGCCCGATCGGCACCTACCAGCTCTTCTCCCATCAGGGTCAGGACATCGGCGGCATGATGGCCATCGCCCCCGGCATGCCGGGGCCGGGCGTGCCCTTCTGGCTGCCCTATTTCGGCGCCGACGGGATTGACGCCGCAATCGGCCGGATCACGGCGAACGGCGGCACCGTGCTGAACGGCCCGATGGAAGTGCCCGGCGGCGCCTTCATCTGCGTCGCGCAAGACCCGCAGGGCGCGGCCTTCGCCCTCGTCGGCCCGAAATAGCCTCTCACCCAGCACTGCATCCGTAACCCTTGGCCTTTCGCCTCTCTCCCGCTAGAGGAGGCGTAAGCAAGGGATGACTGACATGCCGATGGAAAAGACCTTCACCCCCGCCGAGGCCGAGGCCCGCATCTCGGCCGAATGGATCGAGAAAAAGGCCTTCGCGGCCGGCGCCAACGCAAAGCCGGGCGCCGAGGCCTTCTCCATCGTCATCCCGCCGCCGAACGTCACCGGCTCGCTTCACATGGGGCACGCGTTCAACAACACGCTGCAGGACATCCTGATCCGCTGGCACCGGATGCGCGGCCATGACACGCTCTGGCAGCCCGGCACCGACCATGCGGGCATCGCGACCCAGATGGTCGTCGAACGCGAACTGGCTCAGGAAGGCAACAAGGGCCGCCGTGACATGGGGCGCGAGGCCTTCACCGCCCGCGTCTGGCAGCAAAAGCAGAAATCGCGCGGCAATATCGTCGGCCAGCTCCAGCGCCTCGGCTGCTCCTGCGACTGGGACCGCGAGGCCTTCACCATGTCCGGCGCGCCCAATTGCCCGCCCGGCGAGGACGGCAACTTCCACGATGCCGTCATCAAGGTCTTCGTCGATCTCTACAACAAGGGCCTGATCTATCGCGGCAAGCGGCTGGTGAACTGGGACCCCCATTTTGAGACCGCGATCTCCGACCTCGAGGTCGAGCAGATCGAGGTCCAGGGCCAGATGTGGCATTTCAAATACCCGCTCGCGGGCGGCGCCACCTATGAATATGTGGAAAAGGATGAAGACGGAAACGTCACCTTCCGCGAGACCCGCGACTATATCTCCATCGCCACCACGCGGCCCGAAACCATGCTGGGCGATGGCGCGGTCGCCGTCCACCCGTCCGACGAACGCTATGCGCCCATCGTGGGCCTCCTCTGCGAAATTCCGGTGGGGCCGAAGGAGCACCGTCGCCTCATCCCGATCATCACCGACGAATATCCCGACCCGACCTTCGGCTCAGGTGCCGTGAAGATCACCGGCGCGCATGACTTCAACGACTATGCCGTCGCCAAGCGCGGCAACATCCCCTGCTACCGGCTGATGGACACCCGCGCCCAGATGCGCGCCGACGGCGCCCCCTATGCGGAAGCCGCCACCATCGCCAATGCCGTCGCGCGCGGCGAACGGACGCTGACCGAGGCCGAGGTCGACGCGGTCAACCTCGTCCCCGACGACCTGCGCGGCCTCGACCGCTACGAGGCCCGCAAGCGCGTGATTGACCAGATCACCCGCGAGGGGCTGGCCGTCACCGTGCTGGAAAAGTCGATCGACAAGGAAACCGGCGCCGAACATCTGGAACGCATCCCGCTCGTCGAACAGAACAAGATGATGCAGCCGCACGGCGACCGCTCGAAGGTGGTGATCGAGCCGATGCTGACCGACCAATGGTTCGTCGACACAGCCAAGATCGTCGAACCGGCGCTCGAGGCGGTGCGCTCGGGCAAGACCAAGATCATCCCGCCGTCGGGCGAGAAGACCTATTACCACTGGCTGGAGAATATCGAACCCTGGTGCATCTCCCGCCAACTCTGGTGGGGGCATCAGATTCCGGTGTGGTATGGGCCGGGCGTGTCGCGCGATGAGAATGGTTCGGTTACTATTGACTTGAGAAGTGAGCTTCGGATTTGCGCTCCTAACGAAGAGGAAGCTCTCGTCGAGTTCACGAGGCACTACGGGATTTGTCCTCGCCTTGTCGAAGGACCACCATCCGATTTCAGCCTGCAACAACGTGCCAAGGATGGCCTAGCTGCAAGAAATCTCATCGAAGCGTTTGATGCATGGGAAGCGGGTAAGGATCCAAGCAGCGCCATCTCCGTGTGGCGCGACCCCGATGTCCTCGACACCTGGTTCTCCTCCGGCCTCTGGCCCATCGGCACCCTCGGCTGGCCCGAGGATACGCCCGAACTGCAAAAATACTTCCCCACCTCGGTCCTGATCACGGGCCAGGATATCCTCTTCTTCTGGGTCGCCCGGATGATGATGATGCAACTGGCCGTCGTCGGCGAAATCCCCTTCCACACCGTCTACCTCCACGGCCTCGTCCGCGACGCCAAGGGCAAGAAGATGTCGAAGTCGTTGGGCAATGTCATCGACCCGCTCGAGATCATAGACGAATACGGCGCCGACGCCCTCAGGTTCGCGAACGCCGCCATGGCCTCGCTCGGCGGTGTGCTGAAGGCCGACATGAACCGCATCGCGGGCTACCGGAACTTCGGCACGAAACTCTGGAACGCCACCCGCTTCGCCGAAATGAACGCCGCCCTTTGTCGGGACGTTGTCGGGACGGATGCGGGACGGATGCCCGACGCCAGCCATACCGTCAATCGCTGGATCATCGGCGAGACGGCGCGCGCCCGCCTCGCCGTGGACGAGGCGCTGGAAGCCTTCCGCTTCAACGACGCGGCGGACGCGCTTTACAAGTTCGTCTGGGGCAAGGTCTGCGACTGGTACGTCGAGTTTGCCAAGCCCCTGATGGACGGCGATTTTGCCAACGAAACAAGGGCCACCATGGCCTGGGTGCTCGACCAGTGCTACATCCTCATGCACCCGATCATGCCCTTCATCACCGAGGAACTCTGGGGCCTGACCGGCGAGCGCGCCAAGATGCTCGTCCATGCCGACTGGCCAACCTACGGCGCTGAAATCATTGACGAAACGGCGGATGCCGAGATGAACTGGGTCATCCGCCTGATCGAGGAAGTGCGCTCCGCCCGCACCCAGATGCGCGTGCCGGTGGGCCTCAAACTGCCGATGATCCTGACCGCCCTCGACGACAAGGGCCGCGCGGCGCTCACCCGCAACCGCGCCATCATCGACCGCCTCGCCCGCATCGACGGCCTGAGCGAAGGCACCGCCCCGAAAGGCGCGATCACCATCCCGGTCGAAGGCGGCGCTTTCGCCCTTCCCCTCGAAGGCATCATCGACATCGGCGCCGAAAAGACCCGTCTTTCCAAGACTTTGGAGAAGCTCGAGAAAGACATGTCCGGCCTGCGCGGACGTCTGAACAACCCGAAATTCGTGGCCTCCGCGCCCGAAGAAGTCATCGAGGAAACCCGCGCCAACCTCGCCCTCAACGAGGAAGAAGCCGCCAAACTGAAAGCGGCGCTAACCCGTCTTTCCGAAGCAGTCTGACCCATTCATCTTGGCCCAAATACCTCGGGGGTCCGGGGGCAGAGCCCCCGGCCTTCGCCAATAGGAGGACCGATGCCCCGCTTCACGCCCCTCGTCGACAGCCTCCCCTCGACCGTCCCCTTCGTCGGCCCCGAAACCCAGGAACGCGCCCGCAGCCGTGCCTTCACCGCCCGCCTCGGCGCGAACGAGAATATCTTCGGGCCCTCGCCCATGGCCGTCGCGGCCATGGAAAAGGCCGCCCGCGACGTCTGGATGTACGGCGACCCCGAAAACCACGACCTGAAGCAGGCACTTGCGCACCATCATGGGATCGCTGCGGAAAATATCGTGATTGGCGAAGGGATCGACGGCCTCCTCGGCTATCTCTGCCGCCTCCTCATCGGCCCCGACGATCCGGTTGTGACCTCGGACGGCGCCTACCCTACCTTCAACTTCCATGTCGCGGGCTTCGGCGGCACCCTCCACAAGGTCCCCTACAAGGGCGACCGGGAAGACCCCGAGGGCCTGATCGCCAAGGCCCGCGAAACCGGCGCGAAACTCATCTACCTCGCCAACCCCGACAATCCGATGGGCTCATGGCACCCGGCCGAAACCGTCCAGCAGATGATCGACGCCGTGCCCGAGGCCTGCCTCCTCGTCCTTGACGAAGCCTATGTCGAGTTCGCCCCCGACGGCACCGCCCCCGCCCTCGCCCCCGCGAACCCGAATGTCATCCGCATGCGTACCTTCTCGAAAGCTTACGGCATGGCCGGCGCCCGGGTCGGCTATGCGATCGGCCATCCCGACCTCATCCGCGCCTTCGACAAGATCCGCAACCATTTCGGCATGTCCCGCATCTCCCAAGCGGGCGCCCTCGCCGCGCTTGCAGACAGTGGCCACTTGCCTCGCACCCGCGCCGCCGTAGAAGCGGCCCGCACGGAAATCGCCCGGATCGCCGAAGCCAACGGTCTCGCCCCGCTGCCGTCGGCGACCAATTTCGTCACCATCGACGCCGGGCGCGACGGCGCCTTCGCCCGCCGCCTCGTCGCCGAACTCATCGCCCGCGATATCTTCGTCCGAATGCCCTTCGTTGCCCCGCACGACCGTTGCATACGTGTGAGCTGCGGCCGCCCCGAAGACCTCGCCGCCTTCGCCGAGGCATTGCCACGGGCCCTTGAGGCCGCGCGGGCCTCGTCCTGAGCCTCACGCCCCGGCGATCATCGCCGTAGCCGCGTCTAGCGCGCCTGCGCCGTGCGCCACTTGCAGGGCTTTCATTCCCGCCTCGATCACCGACAGGACGCCTAGCACCATATGGGCATTCACATGACCCATATGACCGATCCTGAGATAGTCGCCATAGGCGGGCTCGTTCGAGTGCGCCATGCCGAGCGGGATGCCCAGCGTCACCCCCGCCACCTCCTCGCTCCAGCGGCGCAACCTGCCGCCCGCCCCGCCGCCGAAGCGCACCGCCGTCACCGATGTGCCGCGCTGGTCCGGCGCCGCCACGTTCAGCGCGATGTCACCGCCCGTCCCCCAGGCATCGACCGCGGCCCAGACCGCGCGCGCCAAACGTTCGTGCCGCGCCCAGACATTTGAAAGCCCCTCCTCGTCGAGGATCATCGTCAGCGCCTCGCCCAGGCCGAACAGATGATGCGTGGGCGCGGTCCCGCAGAAATGCTGCCAATATTCCTCGGCAAAGGCGCGCGGCTCCCAGTCCCAGTAGGGCGTCCTGAGGTCCGATCCCTTGCAGGCGGCAAGCGCCTTGTCGGAGAACCAGACAAAGCCGAGACCCGGCGGCACCATCAGCCCCTTCTGGCTCGCCGCCACGGCAACATCGACACCCCATTCATCCATCAGGAACGGATCGCAGCCCATCGAGGCGATGCAATCGACCGCCAGAAGGGCCGGATGCCCCGCCGCGTCGATCGCCGCCCGCACCTCTGCCACGTCATTCCTGACGGTCGAGGCGGTGTCGGTATGGGTCAGGAGCACCGCTTTGATCCGGCCGCCGCGATCAGCCCGCAGCGCCGCCTCGATCCGGCCCGCGTCGGCCTTCGCCGAGCGGCCGAAATCCAGAAACTCGACCTCGACCCCCATGCGGCGGACCGAATTGGCCCAGCTCAACCCGAACTGGCCGGTCGAAGCCACCAGCGCCCTGTCGCCGCGCGAGAAGAGGTTGGCATTCGCCGCCTCCCACGCGCCATGGCCGTTGACGATATAGATCGCCACATGGGCCGAGGTGCGGGCCACCCGGCGCAGGTCGGCCATGATCCTTGCGGTCAGGTCATGCAGCGGCCCCTCATAGATATTGGGCGCCGCACGGTGCATGGCACTCAGCACCCGGTCGGGCATGACGGACGGGCCGGGGATGGCCAGATAGCGACGGCCCTGCGACAGGTTCATGGGAAAGCTCCTACAGTCGGCGCGACGCTACGACGCGTCCGTTGAGAAGACAATGCGCCCCGCCCCTTTCGCATGCCGGAGCCTGCGCTATATCTTGGCCTCGCGACAGGAGGGATCATGACAGGCGAAGAGGCCCCGGGCCGGACCATCATCCGCATCAGCGGCAAGGATCGCGAAAGCTTCCTGCAGGGGCTTGTCACCAACGACCTGCGCAGGCTCCAAGACGGGGCGGTTTATGCAGCCCTTCTGACCCCGCAAGGCAAGTACCTGGCCGATTTCTTCCTCTACCCGGCCGAGGAGGCAGTGCTGCTCGACGTGGCCGAACCGCTAGCCGAAGGGCTGGTGCGCCGCCTGTCACTCTACCGGCTGCGGGCCGATGTCACGCTCGAGCGCACCGCACTTCACGTCCATCGCGGCCTTGGGCCCGCCCCTGCGGGTGCATTCCCCGATCCGCGCCATCCGGCGATGGGCTGGCGTGCCGTGGCGAATGGTCCCGGCGCCGCGCCGACCACCGACTGGGATGCGATACGCGTGGCCGAGCTGATCCCCGAAAGCCTGACCGAATTGCATCCCGATGACAGCTATATTCTGGAAATGGGGTTCGAGCGGTTGAACGGTGTCGATTTCCGCAAGGGCTGCTATGTCGGGCAGGAGGTCACCGCGCGGATGAAGCACAAGACCGAGCTGCGCAAGGGTCTTGCCCGGGTCGAGATCGCCGGGGAGGCAGCACCTGGCACCCCGATCCTTGCGGACGGCAAGGAAGCGGGGGAGATTTGTACACGTTCCGGCAATAATGCGATCGCCTACCTGCGATTTGACCGGGCGGAGGGCAAAATGCGGGCGGGAGAAGCCACGGTTCGGCGCGCGTAGCCTCGATCGGGTTCTTGATCGACCGTCTGGTCAAATCCGCAAAAGAATCGCATGGGCGACTTGACGCGGCGAAGAACCTCCCCATATCTGGACCTGCGTTTGCGGTAACTTCAGCCAGATATTGATGCTGCGACCGCAAAGCCATGCGTCAGGCGCATGACAGGCATTCGAAACCAGAAATACCGAATCACGAATAAATCGTCATATTCACGGCACTTCGGGAAACGCAAGAGCAATAACAGGACGAATGGAATGCGCGACTTCGTGGATGGTACGGCTTTCAATTACGAGCAGGGTCAGCGGTCGCGCAAACTCTTTGCCGCGGTGGTTCTGGCTGCGCTCGACGATGCGATCGCCGATGACAAGAAATACGGCAACGGCCCCGACCAGATCGCCCGCTGGGCGCGGTCGCGCGATGGCCGCGAGGTTCTGTCCTGCGCGGGGATCGACCCGAACGAGCGGGTGGTGAAGGGCCTGATGGAATTCGTGGGCAAGGGCGTGCGCACCTCGGTCGCGCTGTCGCGCGAGGAAAGCGAACGCCGTCATGCCGCGGAAGAGGCCGAAGCGGCCTGATCAGCGCCCGGCAGTCCGGTCACACAGCGCGCCCAAGGGCGCGCGTTTTCGTGTCCGGGTCAGAGCAGATAGTGGAACATCAGGTGCGGCGTGAGTTCGAGTGCGAGCAGCGCGGCGAAGAAAGCCCGCGCCCGCCAGCCCGAGAAACGCCGCCAGAGCCAGGCGGTGCAGAGAATCGCGAGCGCCATTTCGACCGGCGCGACAATCTGGCCATGGTGGCGCGGATCCCAGTAGCTGACCGGGCTGCGGAACATCCAGTCAGACACCGGCCAGAAATGGCGGCGTGCATCCTCGTTGTGCAGCACGAGGTCGCAGGTCACATGCAAAAGCCCCGCCGCCGCGAAGGCGATGACAGCGGTCCTGCCCCGCCAAAGGGCGAAGGCCAGGACGATGCCCCAGAGCGGGATACTGTTATCGACTGCAAAAACCGCCTGCCATTCGGTCGAGAAATAAAGCTCTCGGAACACCCGCTCTGCCGGGATGCCCATGAGCCAGATCGAGGCCGTGGCCATGAGATACAGCGACAGGTCGGGTACAAGCGCGCCGAGAACAGCGGCGACGGTCGTTCCCGGGTGCGACGGGCGCGCGAAGAGCGCGGCGCCGAAGAGAAGATGGGCGGGCGTGTTCATGGCGGCGGCAGAGTGCGCCGCCCGTTGCTTGCTGGCAAGGGCCGGTGACGGACCGCTGCCCTCACCGGCGCGTCTGCAGCGCCTCGGCGATGGCTGCCTCGATGCGGCTGACAAGGCGGGCACCGAACTCGCCCTGCATCTCCTCGCGCAGGATGTCGGCGATCAGGTCGCGTAACATGCCGTCCGACTGTCCGGCGGCCTTCCCGGCTTCCTCGTCGGGCCACGGCGCGGCAGCCTCGTCCAGCTCGTCCGCGAGAAGGCTGTCTTCCCCGTCCTCGGGCGTGTCGTCTGCAACGTCCGGCAGGGCAACGGCCGTCAGCGACAGATGCAGCCGACCAGCAGGTTCGACCGCTTGCGCCTGTGCGGCGTCGCCGAGGGGCTGCTCATCCCGGCTTTCGGGGTCACCGCTGCCGTCAGACAGGCTTTCGGAAAGATCCTGCGCCGCGCCGCTGATGTCGTCGGCGACCGGAGTTGCGCTGCCCGGCGGCTCGGACAGATCGCCTTCGGGGGCCGCGGGCGAGAGCGAGACACGCCAGCTGTCGCCGCGACGCATGAGCGGCATCGCAATATCACCGATGATCGGCGCATCGAGGCGGTCTTCGGGCGCCGACATTTCGAAACCGGCCATGATCCCGTGGAAGCCTGACGGCTTCTGCTCTGCAGGCGCTTCTCCCGCCCGGCTGGCGGCCTCCGGCGCGGGATCGGCGGCGTCCGCCGTCCAGTCAGCATCCTCCAGGGCCTCGGCATCGCCAAGATCGGGTTCAAAGGGCTCATCGATATCGGCGACGGCGGCTTCCAGTTCGGCGATGGTTTCTTCCAGGGATGCCGCCTCCGCCAGAAGCGGCTCGGCCTCGACCTCCGGCGGCAGGTCGAGGAGGAGCGGCGTCTCCTCTACCTCGGCGGCGATATCGGCCTCCCATTCGGCGGCCGTCCCGGACGCGACGGCAGGCGCGGCATCCTCGGCGGGGATGCGGTGGGCAGCGGTCAGCACAAGGCGGCTGTCGGCACTCTCGGCCAGAGCAGCGGGCGCGGAAACAGACGGGGCAGCCGAAGCGGGCGCTGCAGCCGCGCCGCCAGCCTGCGCTGCCTCGTCGGGCATCACGTGCCGACGCTCGGCCACCAGCCGCCGGATCGAGGAAAGGACGTCGTTGATTTCCATATTCGCCGGGGATGTGCTCATCTCAACCGCTCCTGCCTTGCCATGATAACAGCAGACCGGCGGCCGTACGTCACATCAAAAATGAGACTTCTGTAACAATCAGTTCTTGCCGATGGCCTTGAGGACACGGTCGAGCTTCGCCCCCTGCGCCGAGAGGGGCGCCTTCCTGACCACGTTGTAATAGGCCTCTGGGTCATAGACCGGGATCCCGAGTTTCAGGTTTTCCGCCGTCAGAAGACCCATAGAGGCGAGAAGTGAATAAAATGCTACCTGAAGATTGGCCTCGGCCGTGGTGCGGTCTGACTTGGCCGACAGAAGCTCGCGTTCGGCGTCCAGCACGTCGAGCGTCGTGCGGGCGCCAAGCGCCGCCTCTTCCTTGGTGCCGTCATAGGCCGACTGGGCTGCCTCGATCTGCAGGTCGATGGCACCGATCTGGGCGCGCGCGACCTCTATCGCCGACCAGGCATTGGACACCTGCTCGGCCACTTCGACCGCCGTCTGCGTCAGGGCCGCGCGCGACGCATCGCGCCCGGCGATGGCCTTGCGTTCGGCCGAAGCGATCTTGCCGCCGGTGAACAACGGCTGGACAAGCTGCACTGTCGCCTGACCGGAGGTCTCGCCATCGTCGTCGCGCAGGGCCTGAGCGCCTGCCTCGATAGTCGGGAAATGCTGGGCGCGCGCCAGTTCGAACTGCAGGTCCGCGACCTTGGCCTGATGCTGGGCCCTCAGGATCGCCGGATGCAGCTTCTGCGCCAGCGCCTGCGCCTCGGCGAGTGTCTTGGGGAAGGCGGGGGTGCCGGGCAGGCTGGTGCGCCCGTCGCTTTCATGGCCGACGGCGGCGGTATAGGCAGCCCGCGCCACCTTCAGGTCGCCCTCGGCCGCGGCAAGGCCCGCGCGCGCCGCCGCCAGACGCGCCTCGGCAAGCGCCACGTCGGTGCGGGTGATCTGGCCAACCTCGAACCGGTCCTGCGCGGCGCGCAGCTGTTCGGAAATCACGTTGACCGAGGTGCGGTTGATCTCGACCGCCTGGGTCGCGCGACGCACGTCCATATAGGCGCGAACGGCGTCCAGCAGCACGCCCTGTTCGACCTGCAGAAGCGCCTGCCGGGTGGACAGGACGGTTTCCTTGGCAATGTCGATCCCAAACCGCGAGCGGCCGAAATCGTAAAGCGTCCAGTCCAGGCTGATGATGTGCTCGGCGGTGCGGCTGTTCACCCCGGTGCCGAAGAGCGGGCTGCGCCCCTCGCTGTAGGTGCCCTTGAGGATATAGCTGATCACCGGCCTCAGCGTCGCGACGGCTGTCGCCACATCCTCGTCGGCGGCACGCAGCACCGCCTGGTTTTGATCCAGGAGGTTGGAGTTGCGATAGGCTGACACCAGCGCGTCCCCCAGGGTTTCCGACTGGACCTGCCCGGAGAGAAGCGCGAGCATGGCCGACCCGGCCGCGAGGGCCCTCAGCGTGCGCGCCACATGACCTGCCATTCTCTTGCCTCCTGCCGCCGGGTTCGGACCCGGACTATTGTCGCCTGACCGGCCAGCTGTCCGCGAAGAGCGGGCGGGCTTACAGGCTGAATTCCCGTTTCGCGGCAAAGCCCGGCAGAACCGGGGCCGCGCCGTTGAACGCAAAGCGCCAGCTGATGGCGCCGTCGATCTTGTGGCCGATGCGGGCGGTGCCAAGCGCGCCATCCATGAAGACCGCGCCGATGCGGCCACCCTCGCACAGCTGCGCGGCCAGCGTCTCGGGTAATGTCTCGATCGCGCCTTCCACGAGGATCCGGTCGTACGGCCCGTCGGCTTTCGCACCATCGCCAAGTGCGCCGTCACGGACCGTGACATTGGCGGCACCCTGCGCCGACAGACGGTCACGCGCCGCTGCCGCAAGGCCCGCTTCCGACTCAAGCGCCACGACCGTGCCCGCCATCCGCGCCAAGAGGGCGGCCGAATAGCCAAGCCCTGCGCCGACGATCAGCACCTTGTCGCCCGGCCCGACATCCAAAGCGTCCAGCAGCTTGGCGAGCGTGCGGGGTTCCAGCATCACCCGGCCCGGGTTCAGCGCGATATTGTCGCCGAGATAGGCCGCGCCCTTGGCCGCTTCAGGCACGAAAGCCTCACGCGGCACCGTCAGCATCGCTTCGATGATCGGAAACTTGGTCACGTCATTGGGGCGGACCTGCGTATCGACCATCATCGTGCGGGCGGCGGCGTAATCGGTCATTTCTGAACTCAATGGTTTAGTTTGGCTTTACTCAGTCTTGCCACAGTTTGCAAGCCGCGGCAACCGCGCCCGGGGTCGCAACGCAAGGCCGTCAAGGCTGAATGAGGGCCGCGCGCCATTCTTCCAGAAACCGCCGCCGGGTGATCTGGTCGAGGTTCGCCAGAAGGCCGGGATCAAGCCGGATCGGGCGCAGATGCGGGTTGCGGTCGAAGGCATCGGCGTCCAGCGCGGGCAAACCCGCACCCTCGGCAACAAGCGCCTGCCCCTCGGCGGACAGAAGGAACGCCAGAAACTCAGCCCCGGCCTCCGGTGCGCGGGCGCCCTGCGGCACAAGTGCCGTGCGCAGAAGCGTCAGCGTATAATCCTGAAGCTCGACGATCCTTAGCCCGTCCGCGTCGTTTCCCGGTGCGTAGGAGCCAAGGACATTATAGCCAAGCAGCATCCGCCCCTCGGCAATGTCGCCGATCATGCCGGCAGAACAGCAGTAAAGCTTCGTGTCGAGCCGTCCCATCACTTCCGCCAGACGCCAGAATGCGTCGGACAGCCGCGCATCCTGGACCGCGAACAGATAGCCCGCGCCGGACACGGCCGGATCGTAGGTCGCGACCTTGCCCCGGAAGCGGTCGGGATGGTCGCGCAGAAGGTCGATCAGCTCGCGCCGCGTCGTGGGTGGGGAAACGCCGGGCGGCAGGGCATCACGACCAAGAAGCAGCACCACCGGTTCCTGTGTCACCGCGACCAGAAGGCCGCGCCAGCGCGCCCAGCCCGGCTGGCCCGACATGAGCGCGGCCGGGAGCGGGCGCGCCAGCCCGTCATTGGCGATCTTCATCTGCAGGTCCATCGCCGAGGAGATCACCAGATCGAAGGGCGCGTCCTCCTCCGCCACGGCGCGGTAGACCTCCTGGCTGGAGGCGACGACATAATGCAGGGTCACATCGGGGTGGCGCGCCAGATAGGCGTCAATCACTGGCTGCATATAGGCGATGTCGGTGGTGGACAGCACGTCGATGCGCTGCGCGCCGCTGCCGAAGTCCTCCACCGCCTCGATTTCGAATGCCCGCGCGGTCGTCGCCACGACAAGCGCAAGCCACAGGGCGCCGAAGAACAGCCTTACAGAAGCGGCAGCGAAAAGACGGCGCATGTTCCCCCTCCCTCTCGCGGGCCGATGGCGAAGCGGCCGCCCATCGCCTGTGCGGCTTCCTCGACGATGGTCAGGCCAAGGCCCGATCCCGGCACGTCGCTTACATTGGCACCGCGCCGGAACCGGCGCTTGAGCCCCTGTTCCACGACCCCCGCCAGACCGCGCCCGCGGTCCATCACAGTCACGCGCCCCTCGCCCGAGACTGCCTCGGCCACCACCTCGACAAGCCCGTCCGGCGCCGAATATTTGACGGCATTGTCGATGATATTCCTCAGCGCCGCCTCGACCAGCACCGGGTCTGACCGCGTGGGCAGCGTGCCACGGACCTCCAGCCGAACCGAAATATCCCGCATCTCTGCCGCCGGGCGGAAGCGTTCCACCAGATCGCGGACAAGTTTCGCCAGATCGACCTCGGCCCAGTCGGCCTGTTCGGCCCGGTAAAGGACGGTCGCATGATCCAGAAGCTGGCTTGCCGAGCGCGCCGATTCGTCAGCCGCCCGGATCAGGCCGCGCAGCCGGGCGCGGGTTTCCTCCTCGCCCGACTGCCGAAGCGCCAGTTCCGCCTCGTTTCGCATCACCGTCAGAGGCGTGCGGATATGATGCGCGGCCTCGGCCAGAAAGGTCTCGGTCTGGCTGAGGGTGCCGCGCAGCCGGGCGATGAAGCTGTTCAGCGCGGTGACGAACGGTTGCAGTTCGCTAGGCGCCGGATGGCGCAGCGGGCGCAGGTCGCGGGCCCCGCGCCGTCCCACCGCCTCGGCCAGACGGTCGATCGGGCTGAGGAAGCTGCGCGCGAAGTAAAGAGAAAAGGGGATGGCGGCGAGGAAGATCCCAAGCCCCAGAACCGCCGCCCGGTTGCCAAGCCGCGCCGCGATCGCCCCCTGCCCCTGGCGCGTCTCGGCAAGTAGCACCAGAAGCGGCGCCGCGCGCCCCTCGATCCTGATGCTGCGCAGGATGGCTGCGACCCGGACATCGGTGTCGCGATAGCGGGCGTCATAGAAGCTCGGCGCAAGGGCTGTTGGCGGCAGTTCCGGCAAGGGCAGGTCGCCATAGCCTGTCACCGGCACGCCATCGACATCGACACGGTAGAATATCCGCTCCTCCCCCATCGCCGAGAGCATCGAGAAGGTCGCGGGCGGCAGGTCGACCGCGATACCCCCTTCGGCAACCCGCACCTCTTCGGCGAGGCTTCCGGCGGCAGCCCCGAGGACGGCATCGAATGTTGCCTCCGACGCGCGGTCGGCGCCAAGTCGCACGGCGGCGTAAAGCCCGACCGACAGGCAGGCGGCCAGCAGCAGAAGCTGCAGGAGCAGGCGGCGCCTCAGCGATACCGGCGAGAGGGAGGGTGTGACTGACTGCTGCGCCATGTCAGCCGCCCGTCAAACGGTAGCCAAGGCCACGCACGGTTTCGATCCGCGCGCGGCTGCCCGCAAGTTTCTTGCGCAGGCGCCCGACATAGACCTCGATGGCATTGTCGCTGACCGGTTCGGAAAAGGAAAAAAGCCGGTCACACAGATGTTCCTTCGACAGGATCCGGTCAGGCGCATTGAGGAAGAGTTCAAAAAGCCGGACCTCGCGCGAACGGAGTTCCCGCCGTTCGTTGCCGACCGCCAGCGTCGCCGCGAGCGGATCGAAGGTCAGATCCCCGTAGGTCCTGAGTGTCTGCGCCCCGCCACCCCGCCGCCGCAGGACTGCACGGCAGCGCGCCTCCAGTTCGGCGAAGTCGAAAGGCTTCGTGACATAGTCATCCGCCCCGGTATCGAGCGCGTCGATCCGGTCGGTGACGGCAGAGCGCGCAGTCATCACGATGACCGGCGTTTCGCGGCTGGCCTTGCGGTGACGCGCCAGAAAATCCCGCCCGTCGCCATCGGGCAGCATCATGTCGAGGAGGATGAGATCGTAACCGGCAACGCCCAGACAGGCCTCGGCCTCGCCAAGGGTCGCGGCGCTGTCGACGGCATGACCGTCGAGCTTCAGCCGCGCAGCGACCGAGGCCGCAAGATCGGCATTATCCTCGACCAGCAGGAACCGCATCGCCCTCCCCTTTGCGATGAACCTTGGGCGAACCATGGCCCGTGACAGGTTCATGTCAGCTTTTCAGGTTTGACTGCCCCTCGCAATCCCCGGGCAGCCAAGCGCACCGGGGCGCGACTGAACCATGGGAGGAACAGATGAAAACCACTTTCAAGGCGCTGGCGCTATCCGCTGTCGCTGCTTTTTCGGCCGCTGGTGCGGCGTCGGCCACCGAATGTATCGCGCCTGCGAACCCCGGCGGCGGCTGGGATTTCACCTGCCGCCAGATCGGTCGTATCCTGCAGGAAATCGGCGTGACGCCGAACCTTGTTCAGGTGACCAACATGGCGGGTGCGGGCGGCGGTGTCGCCTATTCGGCGGTTGTCGCCGACCGGAACGAGGATGCCGACCTGATCGTCGCGGCTTCGTCCGCCACCACCACCCGGCTTGCCCAGAACGCCTTCGCAGGCGCGACGGCCGACCAGGTGCGCTGGGTCGGCGCGATCGCCGGCGATCCGGGCGTGATCGTCGTGGGCAAGGACAGCCCTTACCAGTCGATCAACGACCTGATCGAGGCGGTGAAGGCCGATCCGGCCGCCGTTTCCTTCGCAGGCGGCTCGGCCGTGGGCGGCTTCGACCACCTGAAGGTCCTGATGCTTCTGAACCGGGCAGGCTTCACCGATGCAAAATCGGTCAAGTACATCGGCCTCGACGGCGGCGCAGACGCGATCACCCAGACGGTGGGCGGCTTTACGCAAGCCATGACCGGCGACTTGTCGGAGGTTGGCGGCTTCCTGAAATCCGGCGATGTGCGCGCGCTTGCGGTCCTGTCGGATGCACGCGTCACCGGCTTCGACGATATCCCGACCGCCAAGGAACAGGGCGTCGATCTCGTCGCGATGAACTGGCGCGGCCTTTATGTGCCGAAGGGTATCTCGGACGACGACTATGCGAAGTGGGTGGATGCGCTGAACAAGGTCGCGGCCTCGGACCAGTGGAAGCAGGTCATGACCGAGAACGGCCTTGCGCCCTACACGGTCACGGGTGCCGATTTCGAGACCTTCGTGGGCGAGAACATCGCCGAGATCACGAATATCTCGAAAGAAATCGGGATCATCCAGTGATGAAAGGTGACCGGATCTTCGGTCTGGTCATGATGGTCGTGGCGCTGGGGTATCTCCTCAGCGCCTCTACCGTAGAGACCAGCTTCATGTCCGATCCTGTCGGGCCACGGGTCTTTCCCTACATGATCGGCGGGCTGGTGCTGATCTGCGCGCTGGTGATGGTGCTGCGCCCCGATCCGGACGTCGACTGGCCGGGCCCGGCGATGGTGATGACACTTGGCGCGGCCCTTCTCGCGCTCGTGCTCTATGCGCTGACGATCAAGCCCCTGGGTTTTATCCTGCCGACGATGCTCGTCTCGGGTTTCCTGTCCTGGCAGATCAGCCGCCGCCCGGCTCAGGCCGCGCTCGCAGGCGCGGGTCTGGGGATCGGCCTTTACGTTCTCTTCAAGACGGTTCTCGGTCTCGGCCTTCACGGCCTGCCGCGTTTCCTGATGGGTTAGGAGCGCCTGAATGGACATTCTTTCGAACCTCGCCATGGGCTTTTCCATCGCGCTGACGCCCTGGACGCTTATGCTTGCGGTGATCGGCGCCTTCGTCGGCACGATCATTGGCGCCCTGCCCGGCCTTGGCCCCTCGAACGGCGTGGCGCTGCTGATCCCGATCTCCTTCTCGATGGGACTCGACGCGATCTCGGCGCTGGTGCTGCTGACCTCGGTCTATTACGGCGCGATGTATGGCGGGCGTATCTCCTCGATCCTTCTGAACATTCCCGGCGATGAACCGGCAGTTATGACGACACTCGACGGCTATCCGATGGCCAAGCAGGGCTTCGCCTCGGACGCGCTGGTGATTTCCGGTGTCGCCTCGTTCGTCGGTGCCTTCCTCGCCACCATCGCTTTGATGCTA
Source organism: Frigidibacter sp. SD6-1 (assembly GCF_030143255.1). Lineage (GTDB taxonomy): Bacteria > Pseudomonadota > Alphaproteobacteria > Rhodobacterales > Rhodobacteraceae > TMP-24. Next base: position 268,043 of record NZ_JARJNR010000003.1, on the reverse strand, counting down.
CTGGCGCCCTTGCTCGTTCAGGTCGTCTACAAATTCGGACCGGCGGACTATTTTGCCCTCTATGCCCTCGCCTTCTGCACGCTCGGCGGCATCGGCTCCAACAATCAGGCCAAGTCCGCGATGGCTGTCGCCATCGGCCTCGGAACTGCGATGATCGGATACGACAAGACGACGGGCATGCCCCGTTTCACCTTTGGTAACATGCATCTGAACGACGGGATCAGCTTCCTTGTCGCCATCGTCGGCCTCTTTGCGGTGGCCGAGGTTTTCCATTTCATCGAAAGCCATGGGCGTGACAGCGCCATCGGGGTCAAGCTGGGCAAGATCACCGTCGACTGGGCAAAGCTCTGGTCCACCCGCTGGACCATGCTGCGCGGTACGGTCATCGGCTTTGCCGCAGGCGTCCTGCCGGGCGCGGGCGCCTCGATTGGGTCCTTCCTCGCCTACATGGGCGAAAAAGCCATCGCGCGTGACCCCGAGAGCTTCGGCAAGGGCAACCCGCGCGGCGTGGCGGCGCCGGAGGCCGGGAACAACGCGGCGGCGGGCGGTGCGCTGGTGCCGATGCTGACGCTTGGCGTGCCGGGGTCGGGGACGACGGCGGTGCTGCTGGCTCTGCTTCTGACGCTGAACATCACGCCCGGGCCCCTTCTCTTCACCGACCGGCCCGAGGTTGTCTGGGGTCTGATAGCCGCGCTTCTCATCGCCAACATCGTGCTGCTGGTCATGAACGTGCCGATGGTGAAGATCTTCGTCCATATCCTGTCTGTGCCAAGCGCGATCCTTCTGCCCGGCGTCACGATGATCGCCTTCGTGGGGATCTATTCGCTGACCGGATCGAGCTTCGACATGCTGATGATGATCGGTTTCGGCGTGATGGGCTATGTCTTCCGCAAGCTCGACATTCCGACCGTGCCGGTGATCCTCGGCATCCTCCTCGGCAATGCGATGGAGGACAACCTGCGCCGCGCGATGGTTCTGTCGGACGGCGACTGGACCTATCTCTTCTCCTCGCCGATCTCTGTGGGCCTCTGGCTTGCCGCGGCACTTGGCTTTGTCGCGCCGATGTTCCTGCGCGGTGTGCTTAAGCGGCCGCCGGTGCCCGCAACAGACAGCTACGACAGAGACTGAGGGAAGGATGGCGACGCGCGTTCTGGTGCCTTCGGGCGTTCTCGGCCTCGGTTTCGACCGGGCGGCGCTGGCGCGCGGGGTGGCGGCACGGCCCGACATCATCGCCATAGACGGGGGCTCGACCGACAGCGGACCCTATTCCCTCGGCGCGGGTGTATCAAAATATTCCCGCGCCGCCACAAAGGCCGAATGGCGGCATCTGATGCAGGCCCGCGCCGAGGCGGGCGTACCTTTGGTGATCGGCACGGCGGGCACCTGCGGCACCGACGCAACCGTCGACTGGATGTATGCGATCACCGAGGAACTGGCGGCGGAACTGGGCGAGAGCGTCCGCGTGGCGCGGCTCTATTCCAGCCAGCCCAGGGACCGCATCACCAAGGCTCTGGCGGCGGGTGAGGTACGCCCGCTCGACCCCGCGCCGCCGGTCGATGCGGCGGCGCTTGCGGAGATGACCAATATCGTCGCCCTTGCAGGCGCCGAACAGATTCAGGCGGCCCTCGCCACCGGCGCTGATATCGTCATCGCCGGACGCACCACCGACACGGCGACCATCGCCGCCCTGCCGCTTGCGCGCGGCGATCATCCGGGTGCGGCCTGGCACGGCGCCAAGATCGCCGAATGCGGGGCGCTCTGTTCAACGAACCCGACGTCGGGGGTGATCCTCGTCGATTTCGACGAGACCGGTTTCACTGTCGAGGCGATGGCCGAAAGCGCGCTTTGTACGCCGCATTCGGTCTCGGCCCATATGCTTTACGAAAATTCCGACCCGTTCCGCCTTTATGAGCCGGGCGGGCATCTCGACGTGACGGGCGCGCGCTACCGCGCGCTCGACGCGCGGCGGGTCCGGGTCGAAGGGTCGGAATGGGTGCCCGGGCCTTATACGGTCAAACTCGAAGGGGCGCGGATCGCGGGCTACCAGACAACGATCCTCGCCATCCTGCGCGCGCCCCGCTATGTCGCCGCCGCGCGGGAATGGACGAAAAGGCTGCACGCCTTCCTTCAGGGGGAAATCGCAAACCGAATGGGCCTGTCACCCGCCGACTATACAATCGACTTCCGGCTGATCGGCGCCGACGGAGCGCTCGGGAGCCTTGAGAACCGCAGCGGCCAGCCGGTGGAAATCGGCGTTCTGGGGATCGTCACGGCGGCAACGCAGGAAACGGCGGCCGAAATCGGCAAGCTCATCAACCCTTTCGTCCTTCATTATCCGCTGACCGAGGAGGAGGAACTGCCCACCTTCGCCTTCCCCTATTCGCCCGCCACGACCGACCGTGGCGCGCTTTACGAATTCGCGCTGAACCATGTCCTGATGCTCGACGACCCGATGGCGGCCTTCCGCATCCTTGTGACGGAGGTCGGCGCATGAAGCTGGGCGATCTGGTCCTGAAGGTGCGCTCGAAGAACGCCGGTCCCTTCTGGCTGACGGTGGACATTTTCTGCGGCGATGCAGATCGGTTCGCGCGGGTTAGCGCCGCGCTGGACACGGGCGAGGTTGCGCGTCTCTTCGCCACGCCGCGTCAGACGCTCAAGCGCTTTGACATCGAGGGTCTTTCGGTGGTGAAATTCTCGCTGCCCCGCCCGGTGATCCAGGGCAGCCGCGAGGACCGGGACATGCATGGCGCGCAATGGGCGCATCTTCTGGAAGAGATCGAGGTGTGAGCTATCTCGACCGTGGCCGCCTGACCACCTTCGCCGCCGCTGCGGCGGGCGCGGCACTCTTCCTGGTCCTTCACCTGCCGCTTCCGCTTCTGCTTGGCCCGCTGGCGGCCTGCCTTGTCGCCGCGCTGTCGGGTATCCGCATGCGCGATGCGGGCATACTCGGTACCTTCATGCGCACCTTCCTTGGTGTCGCGGTTGGATCGTCGATCCAGCCAGCCACGCTTGGCCATATCCCCGATTTCGCGCTGTCGCTCCTCTTCGTTCCCGTCTTTGTTCTGACCATCGGCGGGCTCGGCTATCCGCTCTTCCGCCGGGTCCTCGGCTTCGACCACGCCACGGCCTTCTACGCGGCCATGCCCGGCGGGCTGCAGGACATGCTGATCTTCGGCGAAGAGGCGGGCGGCAATCCGCGCGCCCTGTCGCTGATCCACGCCACCCGCGTTCTCTTCATCGTGACGCTCGCCCCGGTCATCATGACCCATGTCTGGTCGGTCGACCTGACCCGTCCGCCGGGCCAGCCCGCAGCAGACGCGCCGCCCTTGCAGATCGCCCTGATGGTAGCGTCGGGCTTCCTTGGCTGGAAGATCGCCGAGCGCGCGGGCCTATTCGGCGCCTCGATCCTCGGGCCGCTGATCCTGACCGCGATCCTCTCGCTTGCGGGCCTCATCACCATGCGCCCCCCGGCCGAAATCATCTGGGCCGCGCAATTCTTCATCGCCATCGCCGTCGGGTCGAAATATTCCGGCATCACCTGGGCCGAGCTGAAACGCATCGTCGGGGCGGGCCTTGTACACGCGCTGCTGCTCGGCTGCCTGTCGCTTGCGCTGATCGAGGTCATCCACCGTTCCGGCATCGCGCCAGCACGCGAGGCCTTTCTCGCCTTCCTGCCCGGCGGGCAGGCGGAAATGGTGGTGATCGCCATCGTCGCGGGCGCCGATCTGGCCTACGTCGTCAGCCACCATCTATTGCGGATCATCCTGGTGATCCTGCTGGCCCCGCTCGCCGAACGCTGGCTGCGCTGACCGGCGCGCAGCCTCAGTGCGCCGCCACCAGATACCCGTGACCGACATCCGTCAGCTGCCCCCTCTCCGGCCCTGCGCCGGATCGGCCATCGCCTCGTTGCTCAGGTCACCACACGCAAGGTCAGATTGATCCGGCCCGGGCGTTCAAGAAGCGCGGATGTGCCGGGCGCGATACGGTCGATACCGTGATGAAGAAGGCGCGAAGCGCCCTCCATCACCAGAACGTCACCGGAGTGCAGCCAGACACTTTCGCTTGGCCCGCCTCGTTCGATATTGCCCACCCGGAAGAGGCCATCGTCACCGAGACTGATCGACAGGACCGGCTGGCTGAAATCAGCCTCGTCGCGATCCTGATGCAGGCCCATGCGCGCCTCGGGCCTGTACCAGTTGATCAGGCAGCACTCGGGGTCGCGCGCCGAGCCCGACAGAGCACGCCAGACCTGAAGCACACGTTCCGGGATCGGCGGCCAGGCGCCGCCGGAGGGATGCCGGTCGATGTAGCGGTAGCCCTTGCGGTCGGAATACCAGCCGAAGCGCCCCGCCGAGGTCATGCGTACGCTCATCGGTTTGCCCCAGCCGGTCAGCGGCGAAAAGAGCGGCGCTGCGGCGATGACCGCGCGCAGATCTGCGACCAGCGCGCGCTGTTCGTCCGGCGCGATCCAGCCCGCATGCAGGCGCATTCCGCGGATCACCGCCGACGGCGATGGAAAAGAGGAAGAACTGTCCGGCTTTTCCACGATTTCTTTCCGCTTTTCCGCTTCTCTCGCCGCTTGCAGGGGCAATTTCCCCTCCCTATATACGCCCAGAAGCCGGTCGGGGGGCACCCCGATCACAATCTGGGATCGGAGGCGGGGGCCTTATGGGACCCGGCTCCATATCATCGCCGAAGGAAGAGGAATTACTATGGCCAAAGTCATCGGGATCGACCTCGGGACCACCAACTCCTGCGTCGCGATCATGGACGGGTCGAAGCCCCGCGTGATCGAGAATTCGGAAGGCGCCCGCACCACGCCCTCGATCGTGGGCTATACCGACAGCGAACGCCTTGTGGGCCAGGCCGCCAAGCGTCAGGCCGTCACCAACCCGTCGAACACCGTCTTCGCCGTCAAGCGCCTGATCGGCCGCCGCGTCACCGACGCGGAAGTGGAAAAGGACCGCAAACTCGTTCCCTATTCGATCGTCGACGGTGGCAATGGCGATGCCTGGGTCGAAGTGCGCGGCGAGAAGTTCAGCCCCGCCCAGATCTCTGCCGTCATCCTGCAGAAGATGAAGGAAACCGCCGAATCCTACCTTGGCGAGTCGGTCACGCAGGCCGTCATCACGGTTCCGGCCTATTTCAACGACGCCCAGCGTCAGGCCACAAAGGATGCAGGCAAGATCGCGGGCCTTGAAGTTCTGCGCATCATCAACGAACCGACGGCGGCGGCGCTGGCCTACGGCCTCGACAAGAAAGAGACCAAGACCATCGCGGTCTATGACCTCGGCGGCGGTACGTTCGACATCACGATCCTCGAGATCGACGACGGTCTTTTCGAAGTGAAATCGACCAACGGGGATACGTTCCTCGGCGGCGAAGACTTCGACATGCGCATCGTCAACTATCTGGCCGACGAGTTCAAAAAGGAACATGGCGTCGACCTGACGAAGGACAAGATGGCCCTTCAGCGCCTGAAGGAAGCCGCCGAAAAGGCCAAGATCGAACTGTCGTCGAGCCAGCAGACCGAAATCAACCAGCCGTTCATCTCGATGGACATGAAGTCGGGCACGCCGCTCCACATGGTGATGAAGCTGACGCGCTCGAAGCTGGAAAGCCTCGTGGGCGACCTGATCAAGAAGTCGCTGAAGCCCTGCGATGCAGCGCTGAAGGATGCTGGCGTCTCGAAAGGCGACATCGACGAGGTGGTTCTGGTCGGCGGCATGACCCGCATGCCCAAGGTGATCGAGGAAGTGACGAACTTCTTCGGCAAGGAACCGCACAAGGGCGTGAACCCCGACGAGGTCGTGGCGCTTGGTGCCGCGATCCAGGCCGGCGTGCTTCAGGGCGACGTGAAGGACGTGGTTCTTCTGGACGTCACCCCCCTGTCGCTCGGCATCGAAACGCTCGGCGGTGTCTTCACCCGTCTGATCGACCGCAATACCACGATCCCGACGAAGAAGAGCCAGATCTTCTCGACCGCCGAGGACAACCAGAATGCCGTGACGCTGCGCGTCTTCCAGGGCGAGCGCGAGATGGCGGCCGACAACAAGTTGCTCGGCCAGTTCAACCTTGAGGAAATCCCGCCCGCGCCGCGCGGCCTGCCGCAGATCGAGGTCACTTTCGACATCGACGCGAACGGCATCGTGTCGGTCAAGGCCAAGGACAAGGGGACGGGTCGCGAACAGGCGATCACGATCCAGGCCTCGGGCGGTCTGTCGGATGACGAGATCGAGAAGATGGTCAAGGACGCCGAGGCCAATGCCGAAGGCGACAAGAAGCGCAAGGAACTGGTCGAGGCCAAGAACCAGGCCGAGGGCCTGATCCATTCGACCAGGAAGTCGCTGGAAGAGCATGGCGACAAGGTCGATGGTTCGACCGTCGAGGCGATCGAACTGGCCATTGGCGCGCTTGAGGAAGCGCTCAAGTCCGAGGATGCCGGCAAGATCAAGGGCGGCATCCAGAACGTCATGGATGCGTCGATGAAGCTCGGCGAGGCGATCTACAAGGCGAGCCAGGCCGAAGGCGCCGCCAAGGCCGATGACGAGGAAGAAGGTCCGCGCAGCGTCGACGATGATATCGTCGATGCCGACTTCGAGGACCTTGGTGAAGACAAGCGGCGCCGCTAAGGCCGCCTGAACCCGGGGGCCGGTCCGGTTTTGGCCGGGCCGGCCCCGCGCGTTTCCCGAAAGTGGGTTGAGAATGGCAAAACGCGACTATTACGAGGTTCTTGGCGTCCAGCGCGGGGCGTCGGCCGACGAGATCAAGAAGGCCTACCGGACCAAGGCGAAAGAACTTCACCCCGACCGCAACAAGGACAATCCCGCGTCTGAAGCCGCGTTCAAGGAAGTGAACGAGGCCTATGACTGCCTGAAGGACGACCAGAAGAAGTCAGCCTATGACCGGTTCGGCCATGCGGCCTTCGAGGGCGGTATGGGGGGCGGTGGTCCGCGCGGCGGGCAGGGCGATTTCGCTTCTGCCTTCTCGGACGTGTTCGAGGACCTTTTCGGCGATTTCATGGGTGGCCGGGGCGGTGGCGGCGGACGGCAGCGCGCGACGCGCGGGTCGGACCTGCGCTACAACCTGCGTGTCACGCTCGAAGAAGCCTACAAGGGCGTGCAGAAGGCGATCACCGTGCCAACGGCGGTCAATTGCGGGGCGTGCAACGGCACCGGCGCGGAAAGCGGGTCTGAACCCCAGACTTGCCCGACCTGCTCGGGCATGGGCAAGGTCCGCGCCCAGCAAGGCTTCTTCACCGTCGAACGCACCTGTCCGACCTGCAATGGCGCGGGCCAGATCGTGAAGAATCCCTGCAAGGCCTGCCGTGGCGCGGGCCGGATCGAGAAGGAACGCCAGCTGTCGGTCAATATCCCCGCGGGGGTGGAGACCGGCACACGCATCCGCCTGGGTGGCGAGGGCGAAGCGGGCCTGCGCGGCGGACCGGCGGGCGATCTTTATATCTTCATCGAGGTGAAGGAGCATGCGCTTTTCCAGCGCGATGGCGTGAACCTTTACTGCCGCATCCCGGTATCTATGCCGACCGCCGCGCTTGGCGGCGAGGTCGAGGTGCCGACGATCGACGGCGGGCGCAGTCTGGTCAAGGTGCCTGCGGGCGCGCAGAACGGCAAACAGCTCAGACTCCGTGCCAAGGGCATGCCCGCGCTGCGCGGTGGCGGCGTTGGTGACATGCTGATCGAGTTCGCGGTGGAGACGCCGGTGAACCTGACGGCGCGGCAGAAGGAAATCTTGCGCGAGTTCGACGCGATCGAGGCCAACAACAACCCCGAAGGCTCGTCCTTCTTCTCGAAGGTCAAGAACTTCTGGGACGGGATGACACGGTGACGGGCGCGCCCGCCGGTCTGAAATCCCTGATCATCGAACAGGCCAAGGCCGAGGGTTTTTCCGCCCTCGGCTTTTGTCGTCCGGGCGCCATCCCCGACGCCGCCGGGCGGCTTGCCACCTTCGTGAGCGATGGCCGCCATGGCCAGATGGGCTGGATGGCGGAACGGATGAACTGGCGCGGCGATCCCGCCGCACTCTGGCCAGAGGCGCGCACAGTGATCATGCTGGCCGAGGCCTATACGCCACCGCACGACCCTTTGACGGTTCTGGAGCAGAGAGACCGGGCGGCGATCTCGGTCTATGCGCAGGGCAAGGATTACCACGACATCGTCAAGAAGCGCCTCAAGCGCCTGGGACGCTGGCTGATCGGCGCGGGCGGCGGCGAGATCAAGGTCTTCGTCGATACCGCCCCGGTGATGGAAAAGCCGCTCGGGGCGGCGGCGGGGCTCGGCTGGCAGGGCAAGCACACGAATCTTCTGTCGCGCGATCTCGGCAGCTGGTTCTTTCTTGGCGCGATCTTCACGACGCTGGACGTTGATCCCGATCCGGCGGAAGTCAGCCATTGCGGCTCCTGCACCGCCTGCCTCGACATCTGCCCGACGAAGGCCTTCCCCGCGCCCTACCAGCTCGACGCCCGCCGCTGCATTTCCTACCTGACGATCGAGCACAAGGGGCCGGTTGACGAAGAGCTGCGTCCGCTTCTTCGCAACCGCATCTATGGCTGCGACGATTGCCTCGCCGCCTGCCCCTGGAACAAGTTCGCGCAAGCGGCGTCCGAGACGGGTTACGCCAGCCGCTTCGCCGAGGCGCCGAAACTCGCGGACCTCGCCGCATTGGACGATGCCGCCTTCCGCGCGCTCTTCTCCGGAAGCCCGATCAAGCGCATCGGCCGCGACCGCTTCCTGCGTAACGTGCTCTATGCCATCGGCAATTCCGCCGACCCGTCGCTGGCCCCCCACGCCGCCGCCCATCTGGACGCCGCCGACGAGGCAGTCGCCGACGCGGCCCGCTGGGCGGTCGCGCGCCTCGGGGGGCGACCGGTGTGATCGCCCCGCCGACCGCACACACTCGCCCGGATCGTCACAAGCCGAGCGCGGCGGCGATGTCGGCGACGAGCCGGTCATGCACCTCTGTGCGCACCGCTCCCTCCGGATCGCTGCAAAGCGGGTCTTCGCCCTCGTCCTGCAAGATCGCCTCGGCCCCGTCCTTGCAGGGCGCGAGGAAGGTGAAGTGGTTCGCGGGCGCCACGACCGAATAGGTCGCGCCCGGCAGGCGGGCGGCAAGGCCGTTGCCGTCCGGTCCGACGTCGGTCGCGTCAATACGATCGGCTGCGTCGCCGAGGTTGACCAGATGAACCCCTGCCGTCACCGCCCGCAGGCTGTCGGCGATCACTGCGCCGCCAAAACCCGGATCGATGGCGACTGCGCGGACGATCCGGGCATCGCGCGCATCTGCGGAGAACCCGGGGACGGAGGCAAAGCTTACCCCGCCACGCTTGAAGAACCAGCAGTCCGCGGCGTCGGGGCCGGTGGTGCAGCGTTCGTCCTGCATGGCGCCGTCAAAGCGCAGGCCCGCGAGGTTCAGCGCGGTGGAGCCTCCGAGCGAGAAACCGACGACGCTGACATTGTCCTCGTCGATGAACGGCGCGAAGGCAGGGTCGGTCAGGATCTGGTCGAGCGCTGCACTCAGGTCCCCGGCCCGGGCCTGAAGATCGACCGAGCGGCGGGGCGAGCTGTCGCCGCCGGTCGACCCGGGGTGATCGACGCCAAGAACGATCGCGCCGCGACCGGCGAGCGCCGAGAGGAGCCAGCCGAGCCCATCGGCCCTGCCGCCCGAACCGTGCGAGAAGAGAACAAGCGGATGGCGGCCTTCGGCGACCGCCGGCCCCATGAAGGCCATGATGGGCCTGAAGATCGGGTTCTCGCCGATCGGCGCGCGGAAGGTCGGATTGGCCGCCGGATACCAGAGCGAGGCGGCAATCGGGCGGGCGCGGTGGACGGACTGGACATCGAACCGGTCATAGCCCGGCAGCATGTCGGCCGCGGCGGGCAGCGCGGTGGCCAGAGACAGTGCGAAAGAAAGTGTCAGGCGTTTCATCGGAACCTCCTTGATCTGAACGCTGTGGCCGGGATGCCGCCCTGCCACGGCTTTGGCGTCCGAAATCCCGAAAAGAGGTCGCCAGGATCGGGATTGAGGACCAGAAGGGTGCAGGAGGTTCCCGATGCCCAACCTGCCTGTCCCCGCCTTCGGCGCGCTTGTCCTCGCCTATCTCGCACTGCGGACGCTTCTGTCCGGCGGGCCGAGGCTGCTGGCCCTGCTTCTGGGGGCGACGGCGCTGCAGCTGATGACCGTGGCGTTGGTGCATGGTTATGGCGTGACGGCGTTGCGCCCGCTTCTGCCGGTCGGGGCGACGGTCATCCCGCCCCTGACCTGGATCAACTTCCGCGCCGCCTTTTTCCGCCGGCCGGACTGGGCGCAGGTCCTGCCTCATCTTGGCGCGCCGCTTTTCGCGATCTTCTGCCGCCTCTTCGCGCCCGCGACCATTGACGGCGTCGTGTCGCTGACCTTCGTGGCCTACGGCGCGGCAATCCTGTGGCAGGTTGGCGCCGTGCGCGACCTGCCGCTGGCCCGGATCGAGGCGGGGGGGCTGCCCGCGCGGATCTGGATGGCGCTCGGCTGGGCGCTGATCGGGTCCGCCCTGACCGATCTCCTGGTGGTTCTGGCCTATGCGAGCGGCCATCCCGACTGGGCCGCGCCGCTTATCGGGTCCTCGGCGACGCTGGCGCTGATCGCGATCGGGCTTCTCAGCGCCGCGCCGTCGGCCACCGATGGCGGCAGCGAGGAGGAGGTGCCCGAGGCACCGGCCGTGCCGGCCGAGACCGAGGCCGAGGATGCCGCCATCCTGGACCGCCTCGATGCGCTCATGGCACGGGAACAGATCCATCTCGACGCGGGCCTGACGCTTGTTCGTCTGGCCCGCCGCCTGCATCTGCCGGAAAAGCGCCTGTCGGCTGCGGTCAACCGGGCGACAGGTGAGAATGTCTCGCGCCATATCAACGGCTGGCGCATCCGCCATGCCTGCGGGCTGATCGAGGCCGGGCAGTCGGTGACGGGCGCGATGCTGGAAAGCGGCTTCAACACCAAGTCCAACTTCAACCGCGAATTCCGGCGAGTCACCGGAATGCCGCCAAGCCGGTGGCGAGGCCCTGTCCCCGGGGGTGACGCGGCGTTCCTGTTGACGCGCGAGCCGGGCCGGTCGCACATCTGAACTCACCCGTTCAGCTTTGCCGGAGCCCGCCGATGATCCCGACCTTGCGCGTTCTTTTGCACATGGGCAGCCTGCAGCGGCTCTTTCCCTTCTGGCTCGCGGCCATCGCGCTGGCGGTGTGGGGCTGGACGCCCTGGCTGATCCTCGCGGTTCTTTACGGGTTCATCCTGCAATTCTTCGTCGAGTATGCGATGCACCGGTTCCTGCTGCACAGGAAGCCCCCGACGGAGCAGGGGATCTTCAACCATCTTTACCGCAGCCATATCGGCCACCACGAGTTTCCCGCCGACCCCGAACTCTTCACCGGCGACGACCATTGGTACCCGGTCCGCTTCGGCCTGATCTCGGTCGCGCTGCACACGGCTGCCCTCTGGCCCTTCCTCGGCCTCGGCCCCGCCTTCACCTTCGCCTTCGTCGGCCTCTTCGCGGGCTCGGTCTCGGCCTTCGCCTTCTACGAATATTGCCACACGCTAGCGCATCTGAACGTGCCCAAGGGCTGGATCGGCCAGAAGATCACCCGCGACCACCTGGCCCACCACTATCAGGACCATCACGCGACCTTCCACGTCAGCCTTGGCATGGGCTGGATCGACCGGCTGTTCGGCACCGGCCACGACGCCGAAACCGCCAAGGCCCGCTTCGACCGCAAGACCATCCTATCCATCGGCATGGACCCGGAGGATTTGCGGCTCGTGACCGCCCGCAAGGCCTACGGCCTGCCGCCGAAGCCGGGGATGAAGCGGGCCCAGCCGGGGGAGTGATGTAGCGATAGGCTTGCCCTGCGGCGGCATGATGCCGTTTGCCGGAAGGTTCGCGCCGGTAACCTGTCCTTAAATGCTTGTGAATCAAAACATCCGAGGCCATCTTTGTGACATGTATGGCATTGGGCATCGGGAAGATCATGGCTGGGTCAAGCAAGGCGCGAGTTGTCAAGGAACCCGGGGGGCGCCGGTCCATCGATTCAGTCAAAGGTGGCTGGGTCAAGCGCGATGAAACGACCGGCCGCTTTGTCGAAGTGAAAACGGAAACGGGCACCTATCGCGCGAAACCTGAATCCGAGTCTGCGATCAAGTCGGCATCCCGGGACAGGTATGATGCGCTGAAGCGATTGGCCGATCGCTAGGATGCATTACCGCGTCACCTTGGCCGACGCGATTTCAGCGCATGACGAAGCCCTGACCTATGGCGGCTGACCGGGGATCACCAGCCTGCATCTGACCGAGTCCGCGCTGGGAAGGCCTTACTCCGGCTATCACCGGAACATTGCGTCGAAAGCGGCCGCGCTTCTTGAAAGCATGGTTGGCAATCATTGGTTCGTCGACGGCAACAAGCGGACCGCCTTGCTTATGGTCGAATTGCTGGTGCGCCGCAGCGGCTATCATATCGAAGTCGCCGAAACCGAACGCCTCGACGACCTCGTGGTCACGGTCGCCGCCGGGCAAATGGACTTCGGCGCGATCGTCGACTGGTTCAAGTCGCGCATTCGCAAGATGCCCTAATGTCATCCCTCCTTCCCAACCCCCCCGTTTTCCTGTATGGCCCGCGCCATCTGTGACGTGAGGCCCGCCCCCGGCCGCATGCAAAGGATAGGGGGCGGCGGCAATGGGGCCGCCATGCAAACGGAGGACCGGCAGGGGCCGGGATGCCTCCTTGAGGAAACGATAGATGTTCAATGTGACGAAGAAATCCATCCAGTGGGGCAATGAGACGCTCACACTGGAAAGCGGGAAAGTTGCGCGCCAGGCAGACGGCTCGGTGGTCGCGACGCTCGGCGAAACCCAGGTCATGGCCAACGTGACCTTCGCGAAATCCCCCAAGCCCGGCCAGGACTTTTTCCCCCTGACCGTGCATTACCAGGAAAAATACTATGCCGCGGGCAAGATCCCCGGCGGCTTCTTCAAGCGCGAGGCGCGTCCTTCTGAAAAGGAAACGCTGGTCTCCCGCCTGATCGACCGACCTTGCCGCCCGCTTTTTGTCGAGGGCTTCAAGCATGAAGTTCTGGTCATGGCGACCGTGCTCTCCTGTGACCTCGTGAACGACCCCGACGTCGTGGCGATGATCGCGGCCTCGGCGGCGCTGACCATTTCGGGCGTCCCCTTCATGGGCCCGATCGGCGCGGCGCGCGTCGGCTTCTCGAACGGCGAATATGTCCTGAACCCGGCCATGGACGACATGAACCAGCTTCGGAACAATCCCGACCAGCGTCTGGACCTTGTCATCGCCGGCACGAAGGACGCCGTGATGATGGTGGAATCGGAAGCCTACGAGCTGACCGAGGCGGAAATGCTGGGCGCGGTGAAGTTCGGCCATGCCCAGATGCAGCCGGTCATCGACCTGATCGTCGACTTCGCCGAAGATTGCGCGAAAGAGCCCTTCGACTTCTCGCCCCCCGACATCTCGGCCATCTACGGCAAGGTGAAGGCGGCAGGCGAGGCGCAGATGCGCGCCGCCTTCGCGATCCGCGACAAGCAGGAGCGTACCAACGCCATCTCGGCGGCGGTCGAGGCGATCAAGGCCGCGCTGGGCGAGGAAGATCAGGCCGATGCCAACCTCGGTTCGGCGATCAAGAAGCTGGAATCGTCGATCCTGCGCGGCGACGTGGTGACCAACGGCACCCGCATCGACGGCCGCGACACGAAAACCGTCCGCCCGATCGTCTGCGAAACCGGCATCCTGCCGCGTACCCATGGCTCGGCCCTCTTCACCCGCGGTGAGACCCAAGGGTTGGTCGTGACCACGCTCGGCACCGGCGAAGACGAGCAGATCATCGACGCGCTGAACGGCAACTGGCGGTCTAACTTCCTCCTGCACTACAACTTCCCGCCCTATTCGGTCGGCGAGGTTGGCCGCGTCGGTTCGCCCGGCCGCCGCGAGATCGGCCATGGCAAGCTTGCCTGGCGCGCGCTGCAGGCGGTTCTGCCGGCCGCGACCGACTTCCCCTACACGATCCGCGTCGTCTCCGAGATCACCGAATCGAACGGCTCCTCCTCGATGGCGTCTGTCTGCGGTGGATCGCTTTCCATGATGGACGCGGGCGTTCCGCTGAAGGCGCCGGTCGCGGGCGTGGCCATGGGCCTCATCCTCGAAGATGACGGCCGCTGGGCGGTCCTGACCGACATCCTCGGCGACGAGGATCACCTCGGCGACATGGACTTCAAGGTCGCGGGCACCACGAACGGCATCACGTCCCTGCAGATGGACATTAAGGTAGCGGGCATCACGCCCGAGATCATGGAGCAGGCTCTGGCGCAGGCCAAGGACGGCCGTCTGCACATCCTCGGTGAAATGGCCAAGGCGCTCAGTGCCCCGCAAGGCTTCAGCGAATACGCGCCGAAGATCGAGACGATGTCGATCCCGACCGACAAGATCCGCGAAGTGATCGGCTCGGGCGGCAAGGTCATCCGCGAGATCGTGGAAACCTCGGGTGCCAAGGTCGACATCAACGACGACGGCGTGATCAAGATCGCATCGAGCGACGCGAATGCAATCAAGCGCGCCTATGACATGATCTATTCGATCGTGGCGGAACCGGAAGAGGGCAAGATCTACACCGGCAAGGTGGTGAAGCTCGTCGATTTCGGTGCCTTCGTGAACTTCTTCGGCAAGCGCGACGGTCTGGTGCACGTGTCCCAGATTTCCTCCAAGCGCCTGAACCACCCGAACGAACTGCTGAAGGAAGGCCAGGAAGTGAAAGTGAAGCTTCTCGGCTTCGACGATCGCGGCAAGGTTCGGCTCGGCATGAAGATGGTCGACCAGGAAACCGGCGCCGAGATCGTGGCCGAGAAGAAGGAAAAGGAAGAGGCAGCCGAGGGCTGAGCTTCTTTATTCTTGATGTAAAGTGGCCCCGGCGGCAGCGCCGGGGCCACTTTGCTTTCAAAATCAGGGCGATTTTTGCCGTCAATATGACTTGCTGGCGCTTGAATGACAGCAACCCGGATTGACAACAAGATATGCGCGAAATCTGTTGTCAACCCTGCTTGCTGTCAATACTGTGCCGGCAAGCTTGTTTGACGACAGGAAACGCCCGAAAATGAATCTCAACGAGCCGGATTTCTCGCAAGCGGTCCATTACCATTCCGGCGCATTCCCTCCGGTCACTCTCGACTACCAGCGTCTTATCCCGGCAATCGAAGACGCCGCCGCCTCGCTGGCGCGCTATGACGCCAAGATGGAAAGCATGGTGAGCAGCGCCTTGCTTCTCGCGCCACTACGCCGCCAGGACGCCGTTGTCTCTTCGCGGATGGAAGGTACGATCTCGACGATCGACGAAATCTACCGTCTTGAGGCAGAAGAGGACGCGCAGACTCTCGATCCCTATCGCGAGGCTCGCAGTGACGATATCGAAACTTTCCTCTACTCTCGGGCAATGATGCGTGCCCAGCAGGCGATCGAAGCAGGTCAGTCGATCGACGAGCATCTCATACGCTCGATACATCACGTGCTGTTGTCATTCGGACGGGGCATGCGCAAGAACCCCGGCCAATACAAGCGCGACCAGAACTATGTTGCGGACGATCGCCGACGTGTCATCCACTTCGTTCCCATTTCGCATGTGCACCTGCCCCAGGCCATGCAATCATTGGTCACCTACATCAACGACGACCGGCACCGACCACTGATCCGCACTGCATTGGCCCATGTCGAGTTCGAAGCCCTCCACCCTTTCGAGGACGGTAATGGCCGGATCGGGCGCATGCTCATCACGCTGATGTTGTGGAAGCTTGGCATCCTCAGTCGACCGCACTTCTTCGTTTCGGGATATTTCGAGACACACAAGGAAGAATATGTCGAGCGTATGCGGAATGTGTCGGCGAACGGCGACTGGACAGGATGGACCGAGTTCTTTCTGACCGCCCTGCACGAACAGGCAAGGGTCAACATCGCCATTGCAGACAAAATCCTGACGCTCTATGGCGCGATGCGCGAACGGTTTCGGACCGTTCTCAATTCCCAATATCACGATCAGGCACTTGACTATGTCTTCGGCAACCCGGTCTTTCGCAATGATCGTTTCGTCGATCGCGCGGGAATTCCGGCCTCGTCCGCTCGTGGTATCACGCGGCGGCTGACCGAGGCGGGGTTTCTTCGTACGCTCGAACCATCGTCAGGTCGTCGCGCAGCACTTTATGCATTCGATCCCTTGTTAGACATCCTGCAAATCTGACAAATCCGGGTGTCGCGTTCACCAACAAACCGAAGACCCCACACACAACAGCGCGCCGGGATAACTTCGTCACCGTCAACAGGCTTGCACGGAAGACCGACCATCACCCTTGAGCGCGCGCCATGCCCGCGCAAGGACATCCCGCATCGCGCGCTCCGCCTCTTCCGGGTCTGCCGCTTCGGCATAGACGCGCAGTTCCGGCGCGTTGCCGGAGGGGCGCAGGTGCAGGATCAGGCCGCGTTCGAAGGTCACCCGCAGACCGTCGGTCAGATCGAGCCCCTCCTCTCGCCCATATCCGTCGAAGAAAGCAGCACGCGCGGCCTCGTCACCGCTGAGGCGCGCGACCAGGGCCTTCGACAGATCGGTCGGCGCCTCCTCCAGCCGGTCGGCGGCGGTGTGACGCTGTGGCAGGCGCGCGAGAAGCCCCGCCACGCCGTTGCCCTCGGCCCGGGCCACCGCGAGGACGGCGAGGATCGGCAGGAAGGCGTCGCGGGTCAGAAGCGGCGGCAGACGCCGCCCGCCGCGTTCCGCCGTGAAGCCCAGAAGGAAGCCGCCGTTCGCCTCGAACCCCACCGGGCGGCCGCCCTCGCCCGCGACCTCGGCAAGCCCCGCCACGACATAGGGCGAGCCGATCCGGGTGCGCAGCGTGCAGCGAAAGGCGCCGCTCCGCTCGATCAATGTGTTGGAAGAGACCGGGGTCACGACCAGATCGGCGCCAAGCGCCATCGCGGTCAGCGCACCAAGCACATCGCCCGGCACCACCCGGCCCGAAGCGTCGGTCAGAAGCGGGCGATCCGCGTCGCCGTCCGCCGACACGATCGCATCGACGCCGTATTCTCGCGCCCAAGCGCCAAGCGCGGCGCGCATGTCGGGGCTGACCGCCTCGGTATCGACCGGAATGAAGATGTCGGACCGGCCAAAGCGCACGACCTCGGCCCCGAGTGCAGGAAGGACAGAGGCGAGGCCGTCGCGCGCGACGGTCGAATGCTCATACACCCCGATCTTCAGGCCCGACAGTGCACGCGGCCCGAAGAAATCGACATACCGCGCCGCATAGGCCGCCGCCGCATCGAATGCCTCGCGCCCCGTCGGCTGGATCGTGCCGCTCGCCGCCCCGGCGCGCGCGCTGATCGCTTCCTCGTCCTGCTTGGTGATCTCGCCTTCCGGTCGGTAGAACTTCAACCCGTTCCGGTCGGCCGGGATATGGCTGCCCGTCACCATGACCGCCGGCGCGCCCGCCGCCATTGCTGCAAGCGCCAGCGCGGGCGTCGGCAGGGCGCCACAGTCGACCACCCGCCGCCCGTCCGCCGCCCCCGCCACCGCCGCGGCAATCCGCGGCGAAGAGGGGCGCAGGTCGCGCCCGACATAAAGCAGATCGCCCGGCGGCATGACATCGAGGAAGGCCCGTACATAGCGCGCGCACAGATCGTCGGTCAGGTCGCTGACAAGGCCGCGCAGGCCGCTCGTTCCGAATTTGGGCGCCATGGTCTGTCCTGTTGGTCCTGGCCCAAGCTATCCGTCCACGCGCTGCCGGAAAAGGCCGTGCTGCGATACAATCGGCGCAGGCGATGACAATCGCCACGAAACGGCGTGAAATGGCTCCGCGATCGGCACGGCCCTTGCCCGGAACCTCGAAATGACCGATTTCAGTCCTATCGCCTGACCGAAGCCTAGGAGTGAGTGATGACAGCGACGATCCGGCCGGTGATCCTTTCGGGCGGCACGGGGACGCGGCTCTGGCCGGTCTCGCGCGAAGGGATGGCAAAGCAGCTTCTGCCGCTCGCGGGCGAGCGGACCATGCTGCAGGCGACATTGATGCGTGTGACCGGCGACGAGGGCTTCGGCCCGGCGATGGTGATCGGCGCCCATCCGGTGCGCTTCATCCTGAAGGACCAGATCGAGGCGGTCGCGCCCGCGACCACGCTCGTGCTGGAGCCTGCCCGGCGCGACACGTTCGCCGCCGTCCTTCTTGCCGCGACACTGGCCGCCTCCGACGATCCCGATGCGATCCTCGCGGTGATGCCGTCCGATCACCTGATCAGCGGCGAGGCCGCCTTTTGCGACGCGGTGCGCGCTGCCGCCGCGCGCGCCAGCCAGGGCGGGATTGTGGTGATCGGCGTCACCCCCACCGACCCCGCGACCGGCTATGGCTATATCCGTCCGGGCGCCGAAACAGCGCCGGGCCTCTTCGCGGTGGAGCGTTTTGTCGAGAAACCCGACGAGGCCGGGGCCGCGCGGCTCATTGCCGAAGGCTGCCTGTGGAACGCGGGCCTCTTCGTCTTCCGCGCCGGCTGGCTGATAGAGGCCCTGGCGAAGCTCTACCCCGGCGATGTCTCGCTGATGGAGGAAGCGGTGCGGCGCATGAGCCGCGATCTCGGCATGCTGATCCCGGGCGCCGCTTTCTCGGACGTGCGCCAGATTTCTTTCGACCATGCCTTCATGGAAAAGACCCGCGAAGCTTTCGTGGTGCCCGCCGCCTTCAGCTGGTCGGATGTGGGCGACTGGAACGCGCTGTGGAAGAGCGCGGCTCGCGACGGCAATGGCAATGCGCTGCGCGGCGATGTGGTGGCGAAGAACACGAAGAACACCCTCATCCGCGCCGAAAGCCGCACGGTCTGCGCGCTCGGCGTCGCGGACCTGACCATCGTCGAGACGCCCGATGCCGTGCTCGTTGCCCATCGCGACGCCGCGCAGGAGGTGAAAGGCCTGGTCGAGGCTCTGAAAGCCGCGGGCAACCCGGCGGCAAGCGAACATATCCGCACCCACCGCCCCTGGGGCTGGTACCAGACGACCGACCTTGGCGACCGGTTCCGGGTAAAGCGCATTCAGGTTCGTCCGGGTGCAAAACTGTCGCTCCAGCGCCACCACCACCGCTCCGAACATTGGGTCGTGGTGCGCGGCACCGCCGAGGTGACGGTCGACGGCACGGTCCGCGTCCTGCACGAGAACGAAAGCGCCTATATCCCGATCGGCGCCATCCACCGTCTGGCCAATCCCGGCAAGATCCCGGTCGAGATCATCGAGGTCCAGACCGGCGCCTATCTGGAAGAGGATGATATCGAGCGGATCGAGGATGAATTCGGCCGCGCCTGACCGGCAGGCCCGAACCGGCCTTGCCCTTCACCTTGGTTCAAATACCTCCGGGAGAGCGCGAGAGGGCAGGCAGCCCTCTCGCTCCGCGCTCACGGCATCTCCCGCAAGAGCCGGATGGTCGAGCCTTCGCCGTTGTTATAGGGATGCGGGCCCACCCGCATCGCCGACCGCACCTGCCAGCCGGGGCTGAAGGTCGACCCGCCCTTGAAGACCGCAAGCTCGCAATCCCCGCCCTTGTAGGCCGACCCGTCGGTGATCGATGCCGGGTGAGACGGGGTGAAACAATCCTCGGTCCATTCCCAGCCATTGCCCGCCATGTCGTAAAGGCCAAAGTCGTTCGGCGGCTGAAGTCCGACGGGGCCAACTCGCCATTGATCCCAATTGCCGCCGCAGCCGAAACAGGCGGCGCGGCCCGGCTCCATCGCATCGCCCCAGTAATAGGCCGTCGCCGTGCCCGCCCGCGCGGCATATTCCCATTCGGCCTCAGACGGCAGGCGGTAGGTCTGGCCGGTCTTCGCCGACAGCCAGGCGGCGTAGGCATGGGCATCGTTCTGATCGATCTGGGTGACGGGCCGGGCCAGATAGTCGGTCTCGCCAAAGGCGATCATCCGCGCCGGGCGCCCGGTGATCCTTTCCCAGTCCGGATCGCCCTGCGCCCTTTCCCAGTCCGCGAACGTCACCTCATATTTCGACATCGCAAAAGCCTGGCGGATATGGACAAGCCTGCGCGGACCCTCGCGGTTCAGGAACCTGATCTGCGCCCTGACCGGATAGCGGCCGAAGAAATGCTGGTGCCGCCCGTACTCGATCAGCGGCGAGCCGATCAGATAGTAGCCGGCGGGGATCGTCACCAGTTCCGGGCAGTCCGGGCAATCGCGGACCACCTCGCCCGGCGCCACCGTCTCTGCCCCCGGCTGGCGCAGGGGCAGAAGCTGCGAGACGAGGAACAGGGGCCAGCTTTTCCAGCCTGGCAGGGGATCGTCTGCCGATGCCTCTGCCTCGCCCGCCGCGACGATCCGGTCGAGATCGGAAAGCGCTGAAAGCGCGAGGCCATAAAGAAGCGCCGCGACGAGGCCGAAGGCAACGAGGAGCAGGCGCCAGGGATGTTTCATGTCAATCTCGCAAGCTGTTGGCGATGTCGGCGCCCGCCCGCGCCGAAAGGGCCATGATCGTCAGGCCGGGATTGTGGAACGGATTGGTCGGGAAGGACGCGCTGTCGGTCACCCAGACATTCGGGCAATCATGCAGGCGGTTTCGCGCATCGGTGACATGGCGGCGCGGATCGTTGCCCATAGAGGCCCCGCCGGTTTCATGGATCGACGAGCCGGGAATCAGCGCCCCCTCGGGCGTGTAGACCAAGGGCCCCGCGATCTTGTAGACCAGCTTCGAGATCAGGCTTTCGCGCCCCAAGAGATCGTCGGGCAGACCGAAAGTCTCTGAAAGATCCTTCAGCACCGCCTGCATGTCGGCGATCATCGCGCGTTCATTGTCGGAATGGGTCAGCGTCACTCTCGCGACCGGCAGGCCCCAGGCATCGGTTTTCCCCCGGTCAAGCTCCACCCGGTTCTCGGCCCGCGGCAAGACCTCGCCGATCGCCATGAAGAACCAGCCGGGCGACAGGCGCCCGACCGAGCCCAGAAGCGAATAGCCGCGCAGGAAGGGCAGCCCTTCCGGCCCGGCGCGGTTGCGGAACGAGGGGATATAGATCCCCGATTGCTGGCCGAAATCGTAAGGATCGTGGCCCGCGCCCATCCCCTCGACCTCGGGCAAGGTTCCGGCGCGGAAGACCATCAGATGGTCGGACAGATAGCGCCCGAGATTGCCCGACGAATTGCCCAGCCCCGCCCCATGACGCCCGCCCGAGGACATCTGCAACAGCCGCACGCTTTCGATGGTCGAGGCGCAGACAGCAACCGCCCGCGCCTTGACCGTTACCCGCGCCTTCGTCCGCGCGTCGATGTAGGTGACGCCGGTCGCGAGACCGGTCGCCGGATCGGTCTCGACCCGCGCCGCAATGGCATCGGGTCTGAGCTCCGCGCTTCCCGTCGCCAGCGCGGCCTTCAGCGTCGGCACCTCGCGCCCCGTCATGTGATGGATGATCCGGCAGGTCGTGGCGGGCCGGTCGGGCCATTTCTCCGCCATCTCGGCGATCAGCCGCCGTTCAGCCTGCGTCAACGGGTGGGGGTGGCTGTAGTGCCCGTCGGGCAGGTTATCGATCCCTGCCGCCTCGCCCGTCACACCCAGAAATTTCTCGACACGGCCATACCAGGGATCGAGGTCGCCATAGCTGACCGGCCAGCCATCGCCGAACCCGTCGCGCTCCGCCATATGCAGGTCGAGGTCGGAAATGCGCAGCGCATTCCGCCCCCACAGATGCAGCCGCCCGCCGACCTGCCGCGCCCGGTACCAGTTGAAGCGCGCGCCCGGCCCGGTCGAATAGGGGTTCTGCCGGTCGTTGATGAAAAGGTGGGACGTCTGCGGCGTGAAGGACATGCAGCGCGCCTGCACCGCCTGGCCCTTCAGGATCGACATGACCCGGGTCAGGACCGAAACGCGCGAGCCTTCCTCGTGCGCCTGCGGCGGGAAATCCTTCGCCGGATCAAGCTTTCGCCCGGCTTCCAGGACCAGCGTCGAAAGCCCGCGCTCGGCGCATTCCTTTGCCACCCAGCCCCCGGCGGCGCCGGAGCCGATGACGATGACGTCGAAGGCCTCGGCTTCGCTCATGGCCGCCGCGTCACATAGCCCCAGACCTCGCCCACGGTCCAGGCGATGGTGAGGATGATCACGTATGGGAGTGCCAGTAGATAGCGCCCGCCCCGGCCCTTTCGCGCCTGCGTCAGCCCATGTCGCAGCCAGAGGCTGACCGGAATGAGCGGCGAAAGCGCGATATAGAAGAACCGCTGGCGCGGCGTGAAATGCTTGGCCCTAATCCAGCCAAAGAGCCGACCCCAATGGAACCGTTCCGGCAGAAGTCGGGCGAGCGTCGCGGGCGGTCGGACATGTTCTACCACCAGTTCGTTCGACAAAAGCAGTTCCTCGCCAAGCGAGATCAGGTGCCAGTTCACCACCGGTTCATGAAACCGCTCGCGCCAGAGATGCCGCGTCGCCTCCAGCGCCTTGCGGGAATAGGTGACATTGACGTCCGACACCCAGGTTGCTGGCCCTGTCTCGAACGGGCGACCATAGCGGCCGAAATCGGTGACCCAGAAGGCCCAGTTCAGAAGGCTCGTCGGTTCCTTGCAGTCGATTGCACCGCCGATGACGTTGCGGCCCGTCTCGCGATGCAGGCGCACGACCGTTGCCGCCCAATCGGGCGCGGGATGACCGCGGTCTTCCAGAATGGCGATGATGTCGCCGGTCGCCGCCGCAAGCCCCGCCGCGCGGCGGCGGTCGAAAAGCTCATGCTGCCCGGCTTCGGTGGTGATCGGGTAGATGGGCGTGATGGTGCCCAGGTCGAGGAAGGTCACATGCGGAAATTCCGCCGCATAGCTCGCCACATCCGCCGCGGTCGCGTCATAGGGAACGATCAGTTCCAGACGCGGCGGCGTTGTGAAACGCTGCGTGGCTTTCAGAAACTCCCGCAGATAGGGGCCGCCGTCGACGATGGTGACGACGATCGACAGAAGCGGACCTTCTTTCACCTCAAGACCTTCGCTCAATTCATTCCCTCAAACATCATCGTCATAGCACGGGCACCCGCCCATCCAAAGGTTCGGCCGCGTCAGACCCGCATCGGGCCGAGGTCTTCCAGCCTGACGGGCAAACCGGTTCGCGTGCTTTCCGGCACGGCGGCGGCAATCTCGACCGCGCGCAGCGCGGCATGTCCGTCGGCGATGCGCAAGCCGCTTTCGCCCCGTGTCAGTCGCAGGAAATCCGCGAGTTCCGCCGCGAACGAGGCCTCTGCCGTCACCTTCCAGCTTCTGAGTTTCTCGGTCAGCTTCACGCCCCAGAAACGGTTCCGCTCCCGCCGAACCGCGCCGCCGGGCTTGTCCATGGTGATCGTCAGCGTTTCCATCGGTGCATAGGCGCCCATCACCATGCCGTGGCTGCCATAGACCTCGACCGCGCTGCGATAGCCTTTCCAGTCGGTCCAGGTCGCCTGATAAGTCGCGGCAAGACCCGAGGGCGACTTGAAGATCGCCATGGCATTGTCCTCCGACCCCGGCACCTTCCAGACCTTTTCGGTCGCCACGCCATAGACCTCGGTGATCTCGCCCATCAGGTGACGCGCCATGTCGGTCATGTGGATGCCCACATCCCACAAGGCCCCGCCGCCCGAAACCTCGGCCTTGTATTCCCAGTCATAGGCGAATTTCGGCAGGCCCTCGTGCCCGCCATAGATGCGGATATGGTCGATCTCGCCGATGCGGCCGCTCTCCATCACGTCCTTCACATGGGCGAAGGCCGGGTAATAGCGCATGTTGAAGCCCGCCCCCAGCACCCGGCCCGCGCGCTTGGCCGCCGCGACGATCCGGCGGCTGCCTTCGACCGTGTGGTGCAGCGGCTTTTCGGACAGGACATGCAGGCCGCGCTCGAAGGCGGCAAGGCAGAGGGGCTCGCGCACATGGGCGGGGGTCGAGATGATGACGGCATCCATCTTCTCGTCGAGGAAGCGGCCAAGCTCGGTATGAACCACCGCGCCACCGGCCAGCGCGCGGGCCTTGTCGGCGTCAAGGTCCATCACCGCTACAAGATCGCATGCGGGATTGGCCCGCACCGTCGCCACCCGCATCCGGCCGATCTTGCCCGCCGCCCCGATGATCCCGATCCGCATCCTGCCCTTTCCGATCCGCCAGCTTTCGCAGCGGACATCATCAATGATCGCGAAACAATCGCTTTGTCGCGCGGCTAGCATGGGCACGGGATTCGGGCCAGCCCCGGGACGCTTCGGTGTTCCGTTCGGAAACACTCGCGGCTAGGGTCGGGGAAAGCGGAAAGGATGGGGAAGATGGCAGGGTTCGAAAGCGCGCTGAAGAGCCGGAAGGTGCTGGTGACCGGAGCATCGGGCTTCATCGGTCGGCCGCTGGTCGCGGCGCTGGTCGCGGCGGGGGCGGAGGTGACGGCGCTTGGCCGTACCCGGCATTCGGCCGCGCCGTTCCGGGGGCAGCCTGTGCGCTGCCTGACCGGCGCGATGGGCGATCCGGCTGCGGCGCGCGCGGCGGTTGCGGGGCAGGAGGTGATCTTCAACCTCGCCTATGACTTCCGCGATACCGGTGCTGCAAATGTCGCCGCGCTTGAAACATTGATTGCCGCCGCCGAGGCAGAGGGTCGGGCGCGGATCGTCCATACCAGTTCCATCGTCGTCTATGACGACTGGCCCGCTGGCACCCTGACGGAATCATCCCCGATGGACCGGCCGGGCGGCAGCCCCTACCGGCAGGCGAAGGTAGCGATGGAGCGGCGGCTGATGGGGTCGCCCCTGCCGGTCGCGATCCTGCAGCCGACCATCGTCTGGGGACCGGGGTCGAGCCTCTGGACCGACGGTTTTGCCGAAGCGCTGATTGCGGGTGCCGTGGTGCTGCCGGAACCGGAGGGCCTGTGCCAGGGTGTCTATGTCGACGATGTGGTGCAGGCCTGCCTCCGCGCCGCCGTCCTGCCCGACCTCGGGCGCGAGCGCTTCATCATCAACGGGCCCGAACCCTTCCCCTGGTCCGCTCTGCTGGAGGGCTACAGCAAGTCCCTCGGCCGTGGAGAGATCCGTTTCGCCCCGGCCGAGAGCCTGAAACCGGCCGTCCCGCATGGCGCAGAGCCGGAGCCCGACCACGCGCCCTCCGCCGCCGCCCGCATCTCGGCCCTCGGCCGCCGCCTGATCGGGCGTGCGCGTTTCGAGGCGCTGGTGCGCGCCGCCAAACGTCGCCTGAAGCGCGGCGGCGAGATGCGGCCCGACGCCCATCTTTACGAATTGATGGTCGCGGCGGGGCGGTGCCCCTCGCAACTGGCAGCCGATAGGTTTGGCTTCTCGCCGACCTTCGGGCTCGTTCAAGGGCTGCAGGCGGTGGCGCCTCATCTCGCGCAACTCGGTCGGTCAGGATGATGACGACACCTGCGCGCGCCCCGTGTGCATCTTCAATCTGTCGGCAACTTGGCGCGCAGATTCGACTGCGTGAGAAAAAACCTGCCCATTAAGGGTTTGGTGCGGCACGAAGACGACAACCGGGGGTGTAAGCAGGCGTGTTTTGCACTATGTTCGGATCATGTCTGACACCTGCCGCACCACGATCGTCTCGGTCTGCTACAACAGTCTCGCCGTTCTGCCCGCGATGCTGGCGTCGGTGCCCGCTGGCGTGCCCGTGATCCTGGTCGACAATGCATCAGCCGATCCGGATGGCGTCCGGAAACTGGCCGAAGCGGCCGACGCGCGCGTCATCCGCAATGCTGCCAACCGGGGATTTGGCGTTGCCTGCAATATTGGCGCTGCCGAGGCATCGACCGAATTCTTGCTGTTCCTCAATCCTGATGCCGCGCTTGAGAGCGGTTGCCTTGAGGGTCTTGAGGCGGCAATGGACCGCTTTCCTCAAGCGTCCGCGCTGAACCCGCGGATCACCGAAGCCGACGGGCGAGCCTATTTCAAGCGGCGGAGCGTGCTGTTGCCGCGTCGCGAACATATGCCGCGCGGGTGGCCCGAGGCAGATCGCGAAGTGAGCGTGCTGTCGGGTGCCGCGCTTATGGTGCGCCGCGCGGATTTCGAGGCCCTTGGCGGTTTCGACCCGAAGATATTCCTCTACCACGAAGATGATGACCTGAGCCTCCGGCTGCGCGCCGAGCGCGGCCCGCTCATGTTCATCCGCGGCGCAGCGGTCCGGCACGCAGGCGGCGGATCCAGCCCGCGCAGCGCAGAAATGGCGGCGTTCAAGGCCTGGCACATGGGACGATCCCGTGTCTATGCCGCGCGCAAGCACGGTCTGAGATGGGGAGGGGTCGTTGCGGCAATGGCAGGCATTGCGCAAATGGCATTGCCGTGGAATATCGTCTCCCGAAGACAGCTTCATAAAAGGTATGGTTTTGTTCGCGGCGTCTTCTCCGGCTACTTGGGTGCAGACCAGAATGTCCAATAAGATGAGTCTCTCGACATTCGGCCGGAAGGCACGGCGCGAGGTTCGCCGAATTGGGCTGCAGTTGAACAACCTGCCCTATCGACTCTTCGAATCCACCTTCGTTCAACTTCACTACGATCTGACGAAGTCCTACAGGACACAGACCACCTCTGGCCGAATGGAGCTGCGCGACAAGTGTGCGGTGTATCTGATCTACCCTCAGGACGGTGTTGCCGCGTCGCATTTTCTGGCGCTGGATTATCTGGCTGCGTCCGGATATGCGCCGGTCGTCGTGTCGAACCTGCCATTGACCGCAGAGGCGCGCAGGGCGCTTGCCGAGAAATCCCATGTTGTCATAGAGCGCCCGAATTTCGGATATGACTTCGGCGGTTATCGCGACGGAATCCTGTTCCTCAAGGACAGGCTTCAAGGGTTGCAGCATCTCGCCCTCTTGAATGATTCGGTCTGGTTTCCGCTTCCCGGCTCCTACGACTGGCTCAAGCGGATGGAGCGATCCGGCAAGGATTTCTGGGCTTCGATCTGGGCATGGGCCGTTCCAAAACGGGAACCTGAGGATTTCCGGCGGAT
Organism: Frigidibacter sp. SD6-1; assembly: GCF_030143255.1. Lineage (GTDB taxonomy): Bacteria > Pseudomonadota > Alphaproteobacteria > Rhodobacterales > Rhodobacteraceae > TMP-24. The sequence continues at coordinate 241,051 of NZ_JARJNR010000003.1, read as the reverse complement.
CGACTGGCGGATCGACAAGACCAGGCGACATTTTCACTATGCCTCTTTCGCGCTGGGATTTTCTGGAAAAGTCCTGAGAGATGCCGGTTTCGCGCAATTCTGGCGAAGCCTCAGGCTTACCTCGGACAAGGACCTTACCGTCCGGCGCGGAGAGATGGGCCTGACGCGATGGATATTGCACAACGGCTATTCACATGCTGCAGCATCCGAAATGGCGGATCTTCCCAGCATCCTTTCCAGTCTGTCGGACCGGGAGGTGCGGAGGGTCTTTGACGAGCTTATCAGCGTCAATGATCCAGACATGAGCGCCTTCCGGCGACAGTATGCTGCGCAGATCGACGTCAGGACTGCGGACAGGGCCGATCTGGAGAAGATCATATTGTGCAGCGTCGCTCGCCAGGGCGCGAGCTATGCCATCGCCGGGTTGCTGACACGCAAACTGGGCTTCCCCTTTCTGAAAAAGTCCCCCTGCACTGCCGGGCCCGAAAGCGCACGCGTCATGCTCGCCATAGCGAACCATCTGAGTTGGATGGGCGACAGCTGCATCTCTAGTGAAATCCGGGCACAGGTCGAGAAGGCCGTGCAAGAGAATGTTCCCGCGGTGCAGGAATTTCGCCTCGCCTCCTAGCGAGTTGCCGGCACTCGTCCCAGTTGGACGCCGCTACCCCTGCTTCTCGCAGGCGCCGGAAAGTAGCTGAAACTGCGTGGCATCCGTCGGCGCCGCGTCAAAGCCGTCGGCTCGCCACCCAAGCATAGCCGTTCGGGCAAAGAACATAGCATTCCCTGAGCCCATGCGGCTTGTCGGTCGGCGGCTGAAGGATCGTCGCCTGATCGTCCGCCGCGGCCAGGGCCGCCACCCCGTCCGGGTCGCTTTCATAGAGCCTGATCTCGATACCTGCGCCGCGCGGACCCGCTTCGGGCAAGAGCGACAGGAGCGGGTTCGACCCATAGGTCTGGTCGGCGTGCAGCTGAAACAGCTGCTCGCCATAGGTCATGATGGCGAAATCCTTCGACAGCCGGTGGACGCCCATGCCGAAGAGCCGGGTCAGGAACGCCGCTTCCGCCTGCACGTCCCGCACCAGAAGGTTGAGCCCGATACCCTTCAGCGAGCGGCCGAAATCCTCGGGGCTGATCTTTTCGAAATCCATGGTTCCTCCCGATGCCCTTGTCCTGCACGCCACTGCCCTTGTCAAAGCCCGCGCGCCCATGGATGGTCGGGCCATGACCGACGCAGTCTTCAGCCTGATCCCGGCCCATGACCTCGCCATCTTCGTGATGGCAGGGCTGATCCTCAATCTCACGCCCGGCGCCGATGTGATGTTTGCGACCGCCGCGGGCCTCTCGGGCGGGCCGCGCGCGGGGGCGGCAGCCGGGCTTGGTGTCGGGCTTGGTGGGCTCTGGCATGTCGGCCTCGCCACGCTCGGGCTTTCGGCGCTGCTTGCAGCCATGCCAACGGCGCTTACCCTGCTTCGCTGGGCCGGGGCGGCCTATCTTCTGTGGCTCGCCTGGTCGAGCTGGCGGGCAGGCAACGCACACCTTCCACAGCCAGAAGCGATCAGCCCGGCCCGTGCCCTTTGGCGCGGCTTTCTCGTCAATGCCTTCAACCCCAAGGTCGCGCTCTTCATCCTCGCCTTCCTGCCGCAGTTCACCGATCCGGCGCGCGGACCGGTCTGGCAGCAGATCGCGATCCTCGGGCTGCTTTTCACCCTGACCGGCACGATGGTCACCGCGCTTTACGGGGCGGCCGCAGGGCTCTTCCGCTCTGCTCTGGCCGCGCGATTGCATCTTCTCAACCGGCTGGCGGCGGGGCTTCTCGCCCTGCTCGCCATTCGCCTTCTTCGCACCAACTGAGGTTTCCATGGCAGACATCACCCTTCTTGACGGCGGCATGGGGCAGGAGCTGATCGCCCGGTCCGGCGATCCGCCGACGCCGCTCTGGGCCACACAGGTGATGATCGGCCATCCCGGCCTCGTCGGCGCGATCCACGCCGATTACTTCACCGCCGGATCGACCGTCGCCACCGCCAACACCTATGCGATCGAGCGCGAGCGGCTGAGGACGTTCGAGATCGAGGATCGGTTCAGGTCGCTGATGGAACAGGCGCTGCGCGAGGCAACCGAAGCCCGCGCCGCCCATGGCACGGGTCGGATCGCGGGCTCGCTTGGCCCGCTCGTCGCCTCCTACCGGTCGGATGTCCTGCCGCCGCACGAGGTTGCCGTTGCCCGCTACCGCGAGGCGGCAGGGCTGATGGCGCCACATGTCGATCTGCTGATCGCCGAAACCGTGCCCTCGCTCGCCTCGGCGCGGGCCGTGGCCGAAGGCGCCTCGGGCGCGGGAAAACCGCTCTGGCTGTCGGTCACGGTGGATGACGAGGACGGCACGCTTCTGCGGTCGGGCGAGAAGGTCGCGGGCCTCGCGCCGATCCTGCGTGACCATGGCGTTGCGGCTGTGCTTGCCAATTGTTCGGCGCCCGAGGCGATGGCGGCAGCACTCGATATCTTCAGGGGCTTCGGCCTGCCCTTCGGCGCCTATGCCAATGGTTTCCAGCAGATCACCAAGGAATTCCTCAAGGACAATCCGACCGTCGACCTCCTGAGCGCCCGGCCCGAGATGACACCGGCCCGCTATGCCGATTTCGCCCATCTCTGGGTGACGATGGGCGCGACGATCATCGGCGGCTGTTGCGAGACGACACCCGCCCATATCGCCGAGATCGCCCGGCGACTAAGTGCCGAGGGTCACCGGATCGTCTGATGCCACCCGACCATCTTCGCTTCGCAGCGCGGTCGTCCGACGATCAGCGCGCCGCGCTGTTCGACATCGTGCGCGACAGCCCGGTGCTGATGCGGACGCTGGCGGGTCTAAGGGCGCTTGACCTGCCGGACAGCTGGCTCGTCTCGGGCGCGATCTACAATCAGGTCTGGAACCATCTCACCGGGCGGCCCGAGATGCATGGGGTCAAGGACATCGACCTTTTCTATTTCGACGCGGACACCAGCTACGAGGCCGAAGACCGCGAAATCCGCCGCGCCGCACTGCTCTTCCCGCCCGAACCGCCGGTCGAACTGCGCAATCAGGCGCGCGTGCATCTGTGGTACGAGTCGCATTTCGGTCAGAACCGCGCGCCCCTGCCCGACAGCCGCACCGCCATCGACCAGTTCGCCAGCCGCACCCATTGCGTCGGGCTGCGGCTTGAAGCGGATTACAGCCTGACGCTGCATGCCCCTTACGGACTCGATGACATCTTCGCCTTCCGTCTCACGCCTAACCCCTGCCTGCCGAACCGGGCAACGCACGAGGCGAAGGCCGCGCGGCAAAGATCCTGCTGGCCCGAACTGACCGTTGTCCCCTGGCCCGCCGACTGACCGATCGCGCCTTGCCCTTTCACTCTGGTCCAAATATCCCGGGGTGCGGGGTGGAACCCCGCTCCTGCCGCCCGGGATCCATGACCGACTTCACCTATGCGCCCCCCGACGAACCCGTCCGCGTTGTCCATGCCGATCACGCGGTTCTTCTCGTCGACAAGCCCGCAGGCCTCCTTTCCGTGCCGGGCAAGGGCGAGCATCTGGCAGATTGCATGATCGCGCGCGTGCAGAAGCTTTACCCCGAGGCTTTGCTCGTCCACCGGCTCGATCTCGATACATCGGGGGTCATGGTCTTTGCCCTGACCCGCCATGCGCAAAGGGAGCTTGGCGCGCAGTTCGAGGGACGGCAGACGAAGAAGGTCTATCGCGCGCGGCTTTGGGGGCATCTCGAGCCGAAGGAGGGACGGGTCGATCTGCCGCTGATCGTCGACTGGCCGAACCGGCCGCGTCAGCATGTGAACCATGAGACCGGCAAGCCCGCCCAGACCGACTGGCGCGTCCTTGGCCACGATCCGGACGGTACGACGCGGGTCAGGCTTTACCCGCTGACCGGGCGCAGCCATCAACTGCGGGTCCATTGCCAGGCGCTCGGCCATCCGATCCTCGGCGATCCGCTCTATGCCGAGGGCCCGGCGCGGGACTTTCCGCGCCTGATGCTTCATGCCGAGAGCCTGCGCTTCCGCCATCCGGAAACCGGCAAGGGCATCACCTTCTCGGCGCCCTGTCCGTTTCGCTGAACGCCCAACATGAAAAGACCGCCCGGGTTTCCCGCGGGCGGTCTTTCAAATTCCGTGCGCTCGAAGCGATCAGCCCAGGGAGATCAACCCTGATGGGCTCAACCCTGACGGGCCTTGTAGCGCTTCTGCGTCTTGTTGATCACATAGACCCGGCCCTTGCGGCGCACGATCTGGCAATCGCGGTGACGCGTCTTGAGCGAGCGGAGCGAGTTCGCAACCTTCATCGTTCTCTCCTTCGCAGGCCAAGTCGGCGCTGCATGACTTGCCCCCGGAGGGGCGGTGAATGGTGGGCGCGACAAGGATCGAACTTGTGACCCCTACGATGTCAACGTAGTGCTCTACCGCTGAGCTACGCGCCCGCCGTCAACAATTCCGCCCATTCCAAACAATAAGGACGCGGGCGGAACCGCGTCGGTCCCGGGGTCTATATAAAGAGTCGTCGGGGCTTGCAAGAGGGTTTGGCGCTTAAGTTTTTGGCGCTATGGTTGGTGCATGACAAGACCGGCTGCACAGACGATCGCCTACGAACTCCACCTGCCGGAAGACCGCCGGACCAGCGTGGTTTTCGCCTCGCCCCATTCCGGCCGCGCCTATCCCGAAGCGTTTCTCAGGGCGTCGGTGCTTGATGAACGCGCGATCCGCTCTTCTGAAGATGCCTTCGTGGATTTGCTGCTTGGCGGCGTGACAGAACTCGGCGCGCCTTTGCTGACAGGCATGGCGCCGCGCGCCTACCTCGACCTCAACCGCGGGGCGGATGAGCTTGACCCGGCCGTCGTCGAAAGCGCGCTGGCCTTCGCCCACAATCCGCGAATCGCCTCGGGTCTCGGGGTCATCCCCCGCGTCGTCTCGGGCGGGCGCGCGATCTATCGCGGCAAGATCCCGATGTCGGAGGCGCGCGAGCGCATCCAGACCTATTGGCACCCCTATCACGACCGCCTGCGCGCGCTTTTGTCCGAATCGCGGGGGCTTTTCGGCCAGGCGATCCTCGTCGATGTCCATTCGATGCCGCATGAGGCGATGGAAACCCTCGCCCACCGGCCCGGCCACCGCCCCGAGATCGTGATCGGCGACCGCTATGGTGCCTCGGCTGCGGGCGGCATCACCGACGCGGTCGAGGAAGCCTTCCGCGCCCGGGGCTTCACCGTGGCCCGCAACGCGCCCTTCGCGGGGGCCTATATCGTCCAGACCTACGGCCGCCCCGGCATCGGCCAGCATGCCCTGCAGATCGAGATCGACCGCAGGCTTTACATGGATGAGCGCACGATCACCCCGCACGGCGATTTCGCGCCCTTCAAGGAACGGTTGCAGCATGTCCTCGGCGATATCGCCGCGATCGGCGGCGAGGCGCAGAAGCTCGCGGCAGAATAGCGCGCCGGGGCGGGCGGCTCGTCGAGCCCTTGCGTGCTCTTCTCGCCGTTGTCAGCGCGCAATCGATCCGACGCGTGCACGAAGTGCTCGAGGAGGCCGCGGCCCTTCGCCGACTACCGAAGCGCCCGGCCCTTGACGATCGCGTCCTTGCCGAATTTAGCGCGGATCCGGTCGGCGGCGCGCTCGGCGCCCACACGCCGCACGGCCTCAGGGTCGAGAAGATCGCCCGACAGGTCCGCCTCGCGCCCCGGCCGGATGTCAGAAAGACCGACGCCGATCAGCCGGAAGGGCCCGGGTTCCCTCACGCCCGCCATCAATTCCGCCGCCGCGCGGTAGAGGCGGTCGGCGGTCTGGGTCGGTTCATGCAGCCGGTGACTGCGCGTCAGGAGCGAGAAATTCGCCCGCCTCAGTTTCAGCGTGACCGTGACACCGGCAAGGTCCTTGGCCTTCGCCCGGTCGGTGACCCGTTCCGACAGGCGCCAGATATGGCCGTCGAGCAGTTCGCGGTCGGCGGTATCCTCGTCGAACGTCGTCTCGGCAGAGATCGATTTCATCGGCTCGTGCGGGTTCACCCGCCGGTGATCCTCGCCCCGCGCCAGATGCCAGAGCCGGTCACCTATCGAACCGAACTTCTGTCCCAGGTCCTTGCGGTCCCACCGCAAGAGATCGTCGAATGTCCGTATCCCCGCCTGTTCCAGCATGGCCTGCGAGGCGGCACCCACGCCCCAGATCATCCGCACGGGCTTGCCCTTCAGGAAGGCCGCGGTATCGGCCCGGCCGATCACCGAAAACCCGCGCGGCTTGTCGAGGTCGGAAGCGACCTTGGCGAGGAACTTGTTGTGCGACAGGCCGACCGAACCGGTGAGACCAAGTTCCCCCTCCATCCGCTTCAGAAGCCTGCAGAGCAGGACGGCGGGCGGCGCCTTGTGCAGCCGCGCGGTTCCGGTCAGGTCGAGGAAGGCTTCATCCAGCGACAGGGGTTCGATCTGCGGGGTCAGCGCCTCCATCAACGCACGGATTTCCTTCGAGACGGCGGCATAGTGACTGCCGCGCGGCTTGATGACCACTGCCTCGGGGCAAAGCTTCAGCGCCTGGAACATCGGCATGGCCGACCTTACGCCCTTGATGCGTGCCAGATAGCAGCAGGTGGAAACGACGCCGCGCTTCGCCCCGCCGACGATCACCGGCCTGTCGCGCAGGTCCGGCCGGTCGCGCTTTTCGACCGAGGCATAGAAGGCGTCGCAGTCCATATGCGCGATGGACAGGTCGAATAGTTCCGGGTGCGCAAGAACGCGCGGCGACCGGCAGGCCGGGCAGCGGCTGCCGGAGTCGAAAGGATGAAAGCAGTCGCGGCACAGGGCGGGCATGGGCCCAGTATAGGCCCCTGCCCGCCCCGAGGAAACGCTCGCCTGTCTGGCGAGCCCTACGGATGGTCCGGCTTGCGGATCACTGCGACGCGAGCTTGTCGTTGGCCTCTTTCAGCGAGCTGGCGACGATGTCGTACCACTCGCCGCTGTCACGCATCTCGTTCAGGCCGCGGTTGAGGTAAGTGAGATATTCGCGGGAATGTGGATTGGATTTGTAGGTCATCACCGCGATGGCCTGGATCGAGGAAATCCGTGGATTTTCGACGATGTCGCCCCCGACGCCCTCGGCCTCCAGCGCCGGATAGGCCGCCTGCGATTCCACCGAGAACACGTCATATTTGTCGGCCATGATGCCCTTGATACAATCCTCCATGTAATCGTCGATCGTGATGGATACGACGGGCTCCATTAGCCCCTGGGCGTCCAGGTCATGGAAGGAATAGCCCTCGGGCCGGCAGATGCGCGCGCCCTTGAGGTCGGCGAAGGTCCTGGCGTTTTCGTACTTGTTGCCCTTCTTGGTGAAGAAGCCGAACACCGCATCATAGAGCGATTCCGAGAAGTCGTAGTTCAGGCACAAATCGCGCGTCATCTCGGAAACCGTGTCGAGCGCGCTGCAATCGGGCTGGTACCAGGCGATCGAGGCATCGAATGCTCCCAGCGGCAACAGGGTTGTCAGGTGCGAATCCCAATCATCCACCCAGTCGATGGCGAACTGCTGGTCGTTTCCGCCGCGCTGCATCGCGGTCGAAACGAGCCGGATCAGGAAGCCACCGCCCGAGAGCCCCTCGTCCGCGAACGGATACCAGTCTCCGCCCGTCACGAAACGGATCTTGGCGCGATACTTGCCCTGGGTATCGCTGGAAACGTTCCCGACCTTCGAGACGGCCGCATCGATCTCGGCGACATCGTCGGTGGCGCTCAGGCGCCCGTCGCCACAAGGGATCACCAATTCCATTCCGGCACTCAGGGCGTTGGGATTGGCGCGCAACTGCTCTGTGTTGGCATTGAAGATCGCCTGATAATCCAGCCGACCGTAGGCCGACATCGAGATCGAGCCGAGCGTGTCACCCTCTTTCACGACATAGCTTGTGCAGGCATCCTGCGCGAAGGCCTGGGTGGCGAGCGCCCCCCAGACCGAAAGGATCAGGAAGCTGCGGCTCGATCCGCAAAACACATCCGTAATCATATTTTCTGCTCCGTCCTGGATTCATCGGTGCCGCTTGACGCGACGCTCCGAAGAGGCTTGCGTCGGAATCAGGCGATAATGCGGCGTTTTTGAACATCTCTTCCACTTTGCGAAAAATTTGAGCAAATTCGGAGATTGTCTCGAGACTCAGGACCGGCAGGGGCGCCTGCGGCGAGCCGCCGGGACCGCCTCCCACCACATTCCAGCCACGAATCGGCGCGCGGCCGAAACCGGTCGGAAGCCACTTGCGCGCGGGTTTCAATCCGATCATTTAAGGGAAGAACAAACGGGAGGGACCCATGATCGGGAACGAGCTTACCGGCGGCAGCGCCGTCTTTCTGGTGCTGGCGCTATTCATACTGCTCTGCATCTGGCTTGGCGTGCGCATCGTGCCGCAGTCGGAAAAGCATGTGGTGGAACGGTTCGGGCGGCTGCGCGCCGTTCTGGGGCCGGGGATCAACTTCATCATTCCGTTCCTCGACCGGGTCCGCCACAAGATCTCGGTCCTTGAACGGCAGCTTCCGACCCACAAGCAGGATGCGATCACCGCCGACAACGTGCTGGTGACGGTCGACACGAGCGTCTTCTACAGGATCACGGAACCGGAAAAGACCGTCTACCGCATCCGTGACGTGGACGCGGCCATCGCCACCACGGTCGCAGGCATCGTCCGGGCCGAGATCGGCACGATGGACCTCGATCACGTCCAATCGAACCGTTCGAGCCTGATCGCCAAGATCCGCGATGCACTCGCACAGGTGGTGGATGACTGGGGGATCGAGGTGACGCGGGTCGAAATCCTTGACGTCAATCTCGACGAGGCGACGCGGTCCGCCATGCTCCAGCAGCTCAACGCCGAACGGGCGCGCCGCGCGCAGGTGACCGAGGCCGAAGGCAAGAAGCGCGCTGTGGAACTGTCGGCAGATGCCGAACTCTACGCGGCCGAGCAGGTCGCCAAGGCGCGCCGGATCACGGCGGATGCCGAAGCCTACGCGACCGGTGTCGTGGCGCAGGCGATCAAGGAAAACGGCATCGAGGCCGCGCAATATCAGGTCGCGCTCAAGCAGGTCGAGGCGCTCTCAGCGGTGGCCGCCGGGCAGGGCTCGCAGACCGTCATCGTTCCGGCATCGGCGCTTGAGGCCTTCGGCGATGCGTTCAAGCTTCTGAAGGGGCGCGGCTGATGGAACTTTGGCAAGAATGGTGGGTCTGGGTTGCCGCGGGCGGCGTGCTGGCGATCCTTGAGGTGATGGTCTCGGGCTATGTGCTCCTCGGCTTTGCCATCGGCGCGGTGCTGACCGGCCTTCTCATCGCGCTTGGCGTGCTTGGCGACTGGATGTCACCCATGGTCCTGGTCTTCGCGATCGCCTCGCTTGCCGCCTGGCTGATCCTGCGCCGCCTTTTCGGGCTGCCGCGCGACCGGGTGAAGATCTTCGAGCACGATATCAACGAGAACTGAAAAAGGGCGGCGCAAGCCGCCCTTCCTTCGCCCGCTGCCTCTGACTGACCTTTTCAGGTCAAGGCCCGATAGCGCGCCGCGAGCTCGGTCATCGCAGTCCGATAGGGCCCCGGCCCGTAGCTCGCGCGCGCCACTCCAAGCGCGGCGGCATCGCTGATCCGCCCGAGCGCCCCCATCATCATCACATTCACCGGCAATCGAACGGATGAGGTGATCGCCCGGATGAGGCCATGGTCGGTCAGCCCGGGAACGAAGAAGCCGTCCGCACCCGCAGCAGCATAGGCCTCCGCCCTGTGCAGGGCCTCCGCCACGCAGCCCTCTTGCGCGGCAGGATCGGCGTTCAGGAAAAGGTCCGTGCGCGCGTTGATGAAGAGGGGAAGATCGGCCTCGCGCGCCGCCTCGCGGATCGCCCGGATCCGGGCAGCCTGAACCTCGACCGGATAAAGCCCCTCGCCGCGCACGATCCGGTCCTCGAAATTGATCCCGACCGCGCCGGTGCGAATCAACCGCGCCACATTCGCCGCCAGACCAGCAGCGTCGGAGGCATAGCCGCCCTCGAAATCGACGCTGACCGGAACATCGACCGACCGGACGATGCGCCCGACGATCACAAGCAGCAGATCGAGCGGGATCGCCTCGCCGTCGGCAAAGCCATGGGCCGCCGCGACCGACCAGCTTCCGGTCGCCACCGCCGGCGCCCCGGCATCGGCCAATGCCTTCGCGCCGCCCGCATCCCAGATATTGTAAAGGACAAGCGGCGCGCCCGCCCGGTGCAGCGACCTGAACATCATCGCTTTGTCTTTCTGGCTCATCGTAGCGCGCTCCTCTTGCTGTCCGCCTTGTGCATTCTGAATCGGCTTTCGGCGTTGTCTCGGTCGGCCAGCCCTGTATGTTCACGTTATGTTCATTTGAGGTGGATTGCCATGACCTATGTTCTCCATCAGATGCCCGGCTGGGGCTCGGCGCTCGTCGAATTGCAACTCGCGTGGTACGGGCTGCCGTGCGCGCTGATCGAGACCGGTGACCTGTTTGACAGCGCCGAGGCGCGGGAAAGGCTCGGCAAGCTCAATCCGCGCGCCCAGATCCCGACCCTGATCCTGCCGTCCGGCGAGGTGATGACCGAAAGCGCCGCGATCACCCTGCACCTGGCCGACGTCACCGGGCGCGACGACCTGGTGCCCGGCCCCGGGGCGACGGAGCGGGCGGCCTTCCTGCGCTGGTTGGTCTTCATCGTCGCCAATATCTATCCCTGCCACACGTTCGCCGACGATCCTTCGCGCTTCGTCGCCGATCCTGAAGCAGCGAAGGCCTATCGGGTGCGGATCGACGATCATCACCGGACGCTCTGGCGCGAGGTCGCTGCCGTCGTGGCAGATCGCGGCGGCCCCTGGTTCCTCGGGCACAGGTTCAGCGCGCTCGACCTCTATCTCGCGGTGCTGACCAACTGGCGGCCGGGAAAGGACTGGTTTGCGACCGAAGCGCCAGGCCTTCTGGCCATCGGCCGCGCGGCGGCCGGCCGGCCGGAGGTGGCCGGCGCGATGAAGCGCAACTTCGGCTAGGCTGCGCGCGGAGAGTTGCACCTTTTCGCCCGCGCGCTTAGGGTCCGGCGCGATCCCGCTCAAGGAACGTCCGCATGACCGATGACAGCGACAAGACCGACCGTCCGGCCAAGATCAAACGTCCGCAGCAGGTCTATACACTGCTTGTCGAGGTCGGCCGCAAGGACGGCGACGGGCTGCCCAAGGGCGCAACCGGCGCAGCGCTTCTGTGCTATTCGACCGGCGTAAGCGAGGAAGAAGCGGTACGTGAATGCGTGGCAGTGCTGAAGCAGGCCGATATGGCGCCGCTGGATGTCACCGCATACGGCACCCCTGAGGAGCGCGTGGCGCAGGGCCATGAGGTCGACGCGGACGAGCGCGAACTGATGGACCGGGCGCTTGCGGAGAATGCGGTCATCGTCGTGCAGGCAACGCCGTTCTACGACGAGGAAAGCCGCGCCGCGACCTTGCACTGAGGCCAGGATCATGTCCCACCTTCCCGTCGACCCCGTCGCGCTGACCGCCGACCTCATCCGCTGCCCCTCGGTCACGCCGGAGGAAGGCGGCGCGCTGCAGCTTCTGGAAAGTCTGCTTGCTGGCGCGGGCTTTGACTGCACGCGCGTCGACCGAAACGGCACGCCGAACCTTTTCGCCCGCTGGGGGCGTCCGGGCGCCAATCGAACCTTCGGCTTCAACGGCCATACCGATGTGGTGCCCGTTGGCGATGCCGCCGCCTGGACCCGCGATCCCTTCTGCGGCGAGATTCACGACGGCTGGCTCTGGGGGCGTGGCGCCACCGACATGAAATCGGGTGTGGCGGCCTTCGTGGCGGCAGCCATCGATTTCGTCCGCACGACCCCGCCCGACGGCGCGATCATCCTGACGATCACCGGAGACGAGGAAGGGCCGGGCAAGGATGGCACGGTCGCACTCCTCGACTGGATGAAGGCCAAGGGCGAGGCCATGTCGGTCTGCCTCGTCGGCGAGCCGACCAGCCCCGAACGGCTGGGCGACATGATGAAGATCGGTCGGCGCGGCTCGCTGTCATGCCACATCGAGGCGGCCGGGGTGCAGGGCCATTCCGCCTATCCGCACCGGGCGAAGAACCCGCTGCACGCGCTGGTGCGGTTGCTCGACCGGCTCGCCACGCATGAGCTTGACCGGGGGACGGACCATTTCGATGCCTCGACGATTGCCCTGACCACCATCGACTGCGGCAACCCGGCAGGGAACGTGATCCCTGCCCGCGCCAGCGCCCGGCTGAACATCCGCTTCAACGACGCCCATTCCGGTGCCTCGCTGTCGGACTGGCTCAAGGCCGAGGCCGCGCGCGCAGAGGCCGAGACCGGCGTGAGCTTCACGCTCTCGATCGACATATCGGGCGAAAGCTTCCTGACCCCGCCGGGCGATTTCACCCGGCTTGTCGCCGGATCGGTCAGGGCCGAAACCGGGCTCGACCCCGCGCTTTCGACCTCCGGCGGCACGTCGGACGCGCGTTTCGTCAAGGACCATTGCCCGGTGGTGGAGTTCGGCCTCGTCGGCAAGACCATGCATCAGGTCGACGAACGTGTGGAGGTGGCACAGATCGGCCAGCTCAAGGCGATCTACGGGCGGATACTGGCCGATTATTTCGCCTGACCGTCTTTCTGAAGGAAGGGCGAGGGGACTTGCCGTCCCCTCGCGCTCCCCTGCGGATATTTGGACCAGAATGAAGGCAGCTTTCACTGTGGCGCAAATATCCTCGGGGGTGTGGGGGCAGACAGCCCCCACCCGCGCTTTCCGCATGACGGCGGCTGCGTTGCATGCTAGGCCGCGCCCATGAGAGAGCTTCCCTCCAAGGCTGATATCCTCGCCTGGATCGCCGAAAACCCCGGCGAGACGGGCAAGCGCGACATTGCCAAGGCGTTCGCCATCAAGGGCGCCCAGAGGATCGAGCTGAAGCGGCTTCTGAAGGAACTGGAAGCCGAGGGGCAGCTGCAAAAACGCCGCCGGTCCTACCGCGACCCCGACGCCCTGCCGCCGGTCGGGGTTCTGACCATGCTCGCGCCCGACGCGTCCGGCGATCTTTTCGCCCGCCCCCAGGACTGGCAGGGCGACGGGCCCGCGCCCCGCGTCCTTTTCATCCCGCGCAAGGGCGATCCGGCACTTGGACAGGGCGACCACATTCTTGCCAAGCTTCTCCCCGTCAAGGCACCGGACCATGCCTATGAGGCGCGCCTGATCCGCAAGATCGGCACCAACCCTATCCGCATCGTCGGCCTTTTCCGCAAGGGGGCCGAAGGCGGAAGGATCATCCCGGTCGACAAGGGCGCCGAGAAGGAATGGCTGGTCGCCGCCGACGCGACCCTCAGCGCAAAGGACGGCGAACTGGTGGAGGCAGAACTGGCCGGACCGAAAGGCCGCATGGGCCTGCCGCGCGCCCGCGTCGTCGAGGTGCTGGGCGATCCGTCGGCGCCGAGGGCCGTCTCGCTCATCGCGATCCACCAGCATGGCATCCCCGACCATTTCCCCGACGCGGTGATCGCCGAGGCGGATGCGATGGAACCCGCGCCGCTCGGTGATCGCGAAGACCTGCGCCATCTGCCCTTCCTGACCATCGACCCGGCCGACGCCCGCGACCGCGACGATGCGGTCTATGCGCATGGCGACGAGGACCCGAAGAACCAGGGCGGCTTCATCCTCTGGGTCGCCATCGCCGATGTCGCCCATTATGTCACGCCCCAGTCCGCGCTGGACCGCGAGGCGCGCAAGCGCGGCAATTCCACCTATTTCCCCGACCGGGTCGTGCCGATGCTGCCCGACCGTCTGTCGGGCGATCTCTGTTCGCTGCATGAGAATGTCGACCGGACGGTGCTGGCGGTCTGGATGAAGATCGACGCGCACGGCAACAAGCTGTCGCACCGGTTCACGCGCGGCCTCATCCGCTCGCGCGCCTCGCTCGACTATGAGGAGGTCCAGGCGGCACAGGATGGCGCACCGAACGACCGTACTGCGGATCTGATGGACCATGTCCGGCCGCTTTATGGCGCCTATGACGCGCTGAAGAAGGCCCGCGCCGCGCGCCAGCCGCTCGACCTCGACCTGCCGGAGCGCAGGATCCAGCTTTCCGATGACGGCCATGTCACTTCGGTCGCCTTCAAGGAACGGTTCGACGCCCACCGGCTGATCGAGGAGGCGATGATCCTCGCGAATGTCGCCGCCGCCGAGGAATTGATCCGGCTGCGCCGCCCGCTCCTCTTCCGCATCCACGAAGAGCCGAGCCCCGAAAAGATCGACGCCCTGCGCGAGGTGGCGGAGGCGTCGGGCTTCACGCTCGCCAAGGGGCAGGTCTTGAAGACCTCGGCGCTCAACCGGCTTCTGAAACAATCGGAAGGGACGGAGTTCGACGAGCTTCTGAACATCACCATGCTGCGGTCGATGACCCAGGCCTATTATCACCCCCAGAATTTCGGCCATTTCGGGCTCGCGCTCGGGAATTACGCCCATTTCACCTCGCCGATCCGGCGTTATTCCGACCTGATCGTTCACCGGGCGCTGATCTCGGGCCATGGCTGGGGCAAGGACGGGCTGTCGGCGGCGGATGTCGAGATGCTGGAGGAAACCGCCCGGCAGATTTCCGACACCGAACGACGATCGATGGCGGCGGAGCGTGATACGACCGACCGTTATCTGGCTGCCTATCTGTCGGGCCGCGTCGGCGCCGAATTCCCCGGCCGGATCAGCGGCGTGCAGAAGTTCGGGCTTTTCGTGAAGCTTGACGAGACCGGCGCCGACGGGCTGATACCCATCCGGTCGGTCGGGCGCGAATTCTTCCATTACGACCCCGACGGCCTGACCCTGACCGGCGCCGATAGCGGCCTGAGGATCGGGCTTGGCCAGAAGGTCACGGTGCGGCTGGCCGAGGCGGTACCGGTCACCGGAGGACTTGCGCTCGAGCTTCTGGAGATCGAGGGCGCGCCCCTGCCCGGCGGCGGGCTGAAGCGCGGGCGGCGCACGGCGCGCAAACCCGGCCAGGCCCGCGCGCGCGATGCGAAGGCCCGTCGCAAGGTCGAGCGGCGCAGGCGCTGATCCGCCGTTTGCGCCCGCCCCCCTTTTCGCGCAGCGCCGGGCAGGCTAGGCTTGCCGAAAAGAAAGCAGCCCGATGATCCGACCAACAGGCCCGATTACCCTTCTTCTGTCGCTTGCCGCTCTGCCCGCCCTCGCCGCGCAGCCCGCCCCGCCCTTAGGAGCTCCGCCCATGTCCACCGGTCCCGAGGCGCTGATCACCGTGGGCAGCGAAGCGGGCTTCGACCGCTGGGTCGAGGCTTTCCGCCCCCGTGCGCTGGCCCGCGGCATCAGCGAGGCGCTCTTCGACCGGGCCTTCAGGGGCGTCACTTACGACCCCTATGTTGTTGAAAAGGACCGCAATCAGGGTGAATTCGTCAAGCCGATCTGGGACTATCTCGACAAGGCAGTGTCGGACGAAAGGGTGGCAAACGGCAGGAAGGCGCTGAAGAAATACGCCCGCCTTCTGAAACAGATCGAGGCGGCCTACGGGGTAGAGAAAGAAATCGTCGTCGCGGTCTGGGGGTTGGAAAGCTCCTACGGCGCAAACCGGGGCAACCGGCCGCTGATCCAGTCCCTCGCAACACTGGCCTATGACGGTCGGCGCGGCAGCTTCTTCGAAAGCCAGCTGATCGCGGCCCTGAAGATCATTCAGGCGGGCAATGTGGCGCCGGACGACATGACCGGAAGCTGGGCAGGCGCCATGGGCCATACCCAGTTCATCCCGACCTCCTACCTTGCCTTCGCGGTCGATTTCACCGGCGATGGCAAGCGCGACATCTGGTCGGATGACCCGAGCGACGCGCTCGCCTCGACCGCCGCCTATCTGGCGAAGTCGGGCTGGCGCAAGGGCGTGCGCTGGGGCACCGAGGTGCAGCTTCCGTCCGATTTCAATGTCGATCTGACCGGCGACGGGGTGAAGAAGAGCGCTGCAGACTGGGCCGCGCTCGGCGTGCGCGACATGGGCGGGAAAGTCGTCAAGGAGGGCGGGGCAGCCTCGATCCTGCTGCCTGCGGGCGCGCGCGGCGCGGCCTTCATGATCTTTCCGAACTTCCGTGCCATCGAACGCTACAATGCCGCGGACGCCTATGTGATCGCCGTAGGCCATCTTGCCGACCGGTTGAAGGGCGGCGCACCCATTAAGGCCCAGTGGCCGCGCGAGGACCGGGCATTGACCCTGACAGAACGTGTCGAACTGCAAGAGCGCCTGACGCAGGCAGGTTTCGACACGGGAGGCGCCGACGGCAAGATCGGTCCGAAGACGATCGCGGCGGTCAAATCCTTCCAGCGCGCGATCGGCATGATCCCCGATGGCTATGCAAGTCTCGACATCCTGAAGCGGCTACGGGGATGAGAGGCCGGGGGTTTCACACCCCCGGACCCCCGTGGGATATTTGAAAACGGAAGCGGCAAGGTTTCGTTAACCACCTTCGCCTAGACTCGAGGAACGGTACAGGCGGGGACGCCGATGACCGTAACGGAAGAGGCGCCCCGGTTGTCATGACCGGGGCGTTTTGATCTCTTCCGTTTCCAAATATCCCCGCCGGAGGCGCGCGCGCCGCAGCTTTCGGCTGCGGCGCCACGAAAAGACTTGAGGCCGCAGGCCTCGCCTTTGGATCACGTCAGGCGCGGGCCGCGCGGATGGAATCTTCGAGCTTTCCGAGCGCTTCGGTGAAGATCTCGTCCTGGATGGTGATCGGCGACAGGAAGCGGATCACATTGCCATGGACACCGCAGGTCAGAAGGATCAGCCCGCGCTTCAGCGCCTCCAGCCGGACCTTGTTGGCGAAGTCGGCCGACGGCTTGCCGGTCCTGGCATCGTTGAACTCGACCGCGTTCATGAAGCCCGGGCCACGGATATCGACGATCTCAGGCACTTCGGCGCGCAGCATTTCCAGATGCTGTTTCAGCCGCGAGCCAAGCTGGTTGGCGCGGTCGCAAAGCCCCTCCTCCTCAATCACGTCGAGGACAGCATTCGCCGCCGCGATGCCCATGGGCGAGCCGCCATAGGTGCCGCCGAGGCCGCCCGGGCCGGGGGCATCCATCACGTCCGCCCGGCCGACGACGGCGGCGAGCGGAAAGCCGCCGGCAAGTGCCTTGGCCATGGTCATCAGGTCGGGCTGCACGTCATAATGCTCCATCGCGAACATCTTGCCGGTGCGGGCAAAGCCGGTCTGGACCTCGTCGGCAATGAGAAGGATGCCGTGTTCGTCACAGATCGCGCGGAGCGCCTTGAAGAACTCGCGCGGCGCCTCGTAGAAACCGCCTTCGCCCTGCACCGGTTCAAGGATGATCGCGGCGACGCGCTTGGGATCGACATCGGCCTTGAAGAGATAGTTCAGCGTATCGAGCGACTGTTCGACCGATACGCCATGCAGCGGCACCGGGAAGGGGACGTGGAAGACATCGTTCGGCATCGCGCCGAAGCCCACCTTGTAGGGCACGACCTTGCCGGTCAGCGCCATGCCCATGAAAGTGCGGCCATGGAAGGCGCCGGTGAAGGCGATCACTGCCTGACGGCCGGTTGCCGCGCGGGCGATCTTGACCGCATTCTCCACCGCCTCGGCACCGGTCGTCACGAAGACCGCCTTCTTCTCGCCCTTGATCGGCGCGATGGCGGTCAGGCGCTCGGCCAGACGCACATAGTTCTCATAGGGCACCACCTGGTGGCAGGTGTGGGTGAAATGGTCGAGCTGATCCTTGACCGCCGCGATCACCTTGGGATGGCGGTGGCCGGTGTTCACCACGGCGATCCCGGCCGCAAAGTCGATATAGCGGTTGCCTTCCTTGTCCCACAGTTCGGCATTCTCGGCCTTGTCGACGAAGACTTGCGTCATGACACCGACACCGCGCGACATGGCGGCCTTGCGGCGGGCTTCGATTTCGGCGTTCTTCATGGCAGTTCCCCTTGAAAGGCCGCGCCGCCCCTCCGGGCCCCGCGTCGGCGTGCGTTCAATATTATGTATTGACGGAAAATAAATTTATCTTTCTCCCGGCCGACCCGCAAGCTATTTCATGCATATGGAAGGAGCATCCATGACATTCGATACCGGTGCGCGGCTGAAGGCCGAACGCGAGGCCCGCAAATTGTCGCAGCGCCAGCTTGCGGCGCTCGCGGGCGTGACGGCGGCGATGATCTCGATGATCGAGCAGAACCGGACAAGCCCCTCGATCGGCACGCTGAAGAAGATCCTCAGCGGTCTCAACATGCCGCTGTCGGCCTTCTTCGCCGAGGATGAGCCCGCCGCCACCAAATGGCATTTCACCCACGAGGAATTCCGGGAAATCACGCCGCCGGGCGGGTCTGCCGACCCAAAGATCAGCTTCCTGCGCGTGGGCCATACGACCGACAGCGCGCTTCTGGTTCTCTATGAACATTACAAGCCCGGCGCCGACACCGGCCCCGACCTGTACAGCCACGAATCGGAAGAGGCAGGCGTGGTGGTCGAGGGCCAGATCGAACTGACCGTCGGCACAGAGACGCGGCTTCTGAAGACCGGGGACGGCTATCATTTCAACAGCCGCCAGCCACACCGGTTCCGCAACCCGGGGCCCGGCGATTGCGTGATCGTCTCGGGCTGCACGCCGCCGACCTTCTGACCATGCGGCTCTTTCTGGCGATCCCGCTGCCCGAACCGGTCTCGGCCCGGCTTTCGGAAGTCGCCTCGCGCCTCAAGATCGGCCGCCCGCTGCCCGAAGAGAACCTGCATCTGACGATCGCCTTTCTGGGCGAACAGCGCGAGCCCGTGCTGGAAGAGCTTCACTATGAGCTTGAACGGATAGGCCAGCAGGCCTTTCCAGTCGTTTTCGGCCCGCTCGGTACCTTTGGTGACAGCCCCGGAACGGTACATGCGGAAGTCCTGCTGTCGGAAGGACTGAGATCGCTTCACCGGTCGGTGATGGGGGCGGTGCACAACGCAGGTGTGACGCTTGAGCGGCGGCGGTTCCGCCCGCATGTGACGATCGCCCGCCTGCCCCGTCATTCTGCCCCCGGCGATCACGCCGAGGTCGCGCGCTTTCTGGGGGTTCATGCCGCGACGCCGCTTCCGGGTTTCACGGCGGACCGGCTGGTCCTTTACCGGTCCTGGCTGCGCCCCGAAGGCGCGCTTTACGAGGAGTTGGCCGATTATCCGCTGGGCTAGCTGCTCATCCAGCCCTGCGGCCTGTCTTCGCACGAGGAGCGCACGACGTGCGACGACGAGTGCCCCTCAGGCCAGATAGGCGCGAAAGGCCGCCACCACCTCGTCATAGACCTTGCGCTTGAACGGCACGATCGAAGCGATCAGCTCGTCGGCCGTCACCCATTTCCACTCGGAAAATTCGGGATGTTGGGTGGCGATATCGATCTGATCGTCGCGGCCGAGAAAGCGGTAGAGGAACCATTTCTGCCTCTGCCCGCGATACTTGCCGCCCCAGACCTTGCCGACAAGGTGATCGGGCAGGTCGTAGGTGATCCAGCCATGGGTCTTGCCGACGAACTCGACAAGATCGGCCACCACCCCGGTTTCTTCCCAAAGCTCGCGCAGCGCGGCGGCGCGCGGCTTTTCGTCCTTGTCGATCCCGCCCTGCGGCATCTGCCAGGCCGCGACGTCGCTGTCCTTGCGCTGGCCTGCAAAGATCCGGCCAGTGCTATCGATCAGCATCACGCCCACGCAGGGCCGGTAGGGCAGGTCATCCGTCGCAGCCGACCCGCCCAAATCGCTTCCGCTCATTCCGTCCCCTGCGACACGGCGAGGCCTTTGATGATGTCGATCGCATAGGCCATCTGATAATCGTCCTGGCGGCGCTTGGCGGCCTCCTCGGCTGCCTTCTGCTCCTCCTCGAAGACCTTCTTCTCGTCCTCGCTCATCGAATCGTTCGACAGCGCGCCGCGCAGGTCCGCCTCGGACCGCTGGCGCTTGGCGATGCTCTCGGGCGTGTCCTCGCCGGTGGCCGAGGTATCGACCTTCGGCTGTTCGACCACGATATCGGGCGAGATGCCCAGCGCCTGGATCGAGCGACCCGAGGGGGTGTAATAGCGCGCCGTCGTCAGGCGCATGGCCGCATCGCCCTTGAGCGGCACGATGGTCTGGACCGAGCCCTTGCCGAAGCTCTTGGTGCCGACGACGATCGCCCGGTGATGGTCCTGCAGCGCGCCGGTGACGATCTCGGAGGCCGAGGCCGAGCCGCCGTTGATCAGCACCACGATCGGCTTGCCCTGCGCCAGGTCGCCCGGTTCGGCATTGAACCGTTCGCTGTCCTCGGGTTTGCGCCCGCGGGTCGAGACGATCTCGCCCTTGTCGAGGAAGGCGTCCGACACCGCCACGGCCTGGGTCAGAAGCCCGCCCGGATTGTTGCGCAGGTCGATGACAAAGCCACGGACCTTGTCGATGCCCCCAAGCTCTTCGACGGACTTCTTGATCCCTTCCTCGATGCCCGCATAGGTCTGTTCGCTGAAGGTCGTGACCCGCAGGATCACGGTATTTTCTTCAGTCCGCGGTTTCACGGCGGCGATCTTGATCGTCTCTCGGGTGATCGTCACGTCGAACGGCTCGTCCGACCCCTCGCGGGCGATGGTGATGGTGATCTCCGACCCGACGGGGCCGCGCATCATGTCCACCGCCTCGTCGAGCGTGAGCCCCAGAAGGCTGTCGCCGTTCACATGGGTGATGAAGTCGCCTGCCTGGATGCCGGCTTCCGCCGCGGGCGTCCCGTCGATCGGCGACACGACCTTCACGAATCCGTCCTGCTGGGTCACTTCAATCCCGAGGCCGCCGAACTCGCCGCGCGTCGTTTCACGCATGTCGGAATAGGCTTCGGACGGCAGGTAGGAGGAGTGCGGGTCAAGCGAGGTCAGCATGCCGTTGATTGCCGCCTCGATCAGCTCGCGCTCGTCGACCTCTTCCACATATTGCGCGCGGATCCTCTCGAATATGTCGCCGAAAAGATCGAGCTGCTCGTAGACCGAGGCGGGCTTGGTGTTTTCCTGCGCGACCAGCGGTGCTGCCACCTGCGTGGTAAGCGCAATGCCCGCCACCGTGCCGAGAAGCGCGGAGTAGAGGTATTTCTTCATGACCTACTTGTCCTTCGTTTCCACGAACCACGGACCGGGATCGACGGTCGCGCCGTTCTCTCTAAGTTCGATATAAAGCGTTTCCGTTCGGTTTGCGCCACTGCCTTCTTCGCTGACGCTCTCGGCGCCGCCCATCAGCCCCACCGGGGCGCCGGTCGTCAGCACATCGCCGGTTTCGCCAAACACGCTGCCCATGCCCGCCAGAATCAATAGATAGCCGTTCGCGGGCTCGAGGATCATCACGTTTCCGTAGTCGAGCAGCGGCCCGCGGTAGCGGATCGTCGCGGGCCAGGGCGCGGTGACGAGCGCACCGGGCGCGGTGGCGATCAGAAGGCCGGGCCTGAGGATACCCGCCGCATCCGCCTCGCCCGCGCGGCGCAGGAGCCACCCAAGCACCGGCAGGCCGAGCGCGCCTTTCGCGCCGGCGAAATCCTCAAGCGGCGGCCCGATATCGCTTTCCAGCCCGCGCAAGCCTTCGGCAAACGCGTCAAGCGTGCCCGCACTGTCAAGAAGCTGCTGCAATTCCTCTGGGTCGTCGAGATAGCGTTGCGGCAGGTCGGTGCGGTCCTGCATCGCCTTCGACAGCGCCGTGCGCGCCTCCTGTACCGCGACGAGACCACGGGTCAGCATCGCCTGCGCCTCTTCCTGCAGGCGGCGAATGTTGCGCATCTCGGTCAGGTCCGCCTTCAGCCGTTCTGCCTGCGCCTGAACCGCCGGGGCGACCGCAGAGAGGACCATGGCCGAGCGCGCGGCGCCGAGCGGACCCGAGGGATGGAGAAGGAGGACCGGTGCCGGTTCCCGCTCCATCGCCGCCATCACGCCGAGGAGGCGGCCGATATCATCGCGCCGCGCCTCGAAACCCGCGTGGATTTCCGCCTCGCGCACCGAGACGGCGCGGAGCGCGTCGCGGAAGGCCGAGAGCCCGGTCTCATAGGCGCGGATGGTCCGCGTGAGCGCGGCGATCCGGTCCTTGCCGCTCTTCGCGGCCTGCAAGTCCTCGATTGCCGCCCGAAGCTCGACGGCGGCGCTTTCCGCCGTCGCGGGGGCGGTCTGCGCCGATGCAACGGTCGCGGTCAGCGCCAGCACCGCCACAGGCGCGAAAAGCCTCATGCGCCCGCCCGTTCGATCAGGCTGCGCCCGGTCATCTCGGGTGGCAGGTCGAGGCACATCAGGTCAAGGATCGTCGGCGCGAGATCGGCAAGGCGGCCATTCCTCAGCCGCGCGCCCTTTGGTCCGCCGACCAGCGCCACGGGAACCGGGTTCGTCGTGTGGGCCGTATGCGGCCCGCCCGTCGCCGGATCGATCATCAGTTCGGCATTGCCATGATCGGCGGTCACGATCATCGCGCCGCCCGCCTTCTCCAGCGCGGCCAGCACCCGCGCCAGCCCCCGGTCCACCGCCTCGCAGGCGGCAATGGCGGCGGGCAGGCTGCCGGTATGGCCGACCATGTCGGGATTGGCGAAGTTCACCACGATCAGGTCATAACCCTTTTCAATCGCCGCGACGAACTGGTCGGTGACCTCGCCCGCCGACATTTCCGGCTGCAGATCATAGGTCGCGACCTTGGGCGAGGGCGCCATGTAGCGATCCTCGCCCGCCTCGGGCGCTTCCTTGCCGCCATTGAGGAAGAAGGTGACGTGGGGGTATTTCTCGGTCTCGGCCAGCCGGAACTGCGTCAGGCCCTTGCCTGCGACCCAGGCACCCAGCGTGTTGACCACGGCACGCTTGGGATAGGCCGCCGCCATGAAGGCATCATGCGTCTTCGAATAATCGACCATGCCCATCAGCGCCGCCCAGTGCGGGCGCGGGCCGCGGTCGAAGCCCGCGAAAGCGTCCTCGCCGACGGCAAGCAGAATCTCCCGCGCCCGGTCGGCGCGGAAATTGAGGCAGAAGAAACCGTCGCCATCGCGCGCACCCTTGTAATTTGCAAGGACCGTCGGCTGAATGAACTCGTCGGTTTCGCCGCGCACATAGGCATCGGCCACCGCCGCACCTGCGTTCTTGGCGGCCAGACCTTCCGCCTTGACCATCGCGCCATAGGCGCGCGCAACCCGTTCCCAGCGATTGTCGCGATCCATCGCGAAATAACGGCCCGTCACCGTCACCACCCGCGCGCCCGTCGGCAGGCGCCTTTCCAGATCGGCGATAAAACGGTCCGCCGACGAGGGCGCCACGTCGCGCCCGTCGGTCACCGCATGCAAAGCCACCGGCACGCCCTGCGCGGTGATCGCCTCGGCCGCCGCGATCACATGGTCGATATGGCCATGCACCCCGCCATCTGAAATCACGCCCATCAGATGCGCCGAGCCGCCCGTGCCCTTCAGCGTCTGGGCAAAGGCCAGCATCGCCTCGTTGGAGAAGAAACTGCGGTCTTCAATGGCCAGATCGATCTGGCCGAGGTCCATCGCCACCACCCGGCCCGCGCCGATATTTGTGTGACCTACCTCGGAATTGCCCATCTGACCGGAGGGCAGGCCCACATCGGGACCGTGCGTCACAAGTTGAGCATGCGGACAGGTCGCCATGATCCGGTCGTAGGCGGGAGTTTCGGCAAGTGCGACGGCGTTGCCCTCACGCTCCGCCCTGAGGCCCCAGCCATCCAGAATGCAAAGGGCGACGGGTCTCGCGCGGGTCATCGGAGGCTCCTGCTGGACGGTTCGGCTTCTTCTAGTCGCAGTGGCGGCGGGCGGCAACCAAGCACTGGCTCGCAGGCGAACCGCCGCACAGTTTCAGGCCCGGTGATAGGGCGCACCGGCGAGGATCGACGCGGCGCGGTAAAGCTGCTCGGCCAGCATCACCCGCACCAGCATATGCGGCCAGACCATCTTGCCGAAACTGATCGAGACATCCGCCTTCGCCCTGAGCACCGGCGCGATCCCGTCGGCGCCGCCGATCACGAAGGCCACCTCCTGCCGCCCCCCGTCGCGCCAGCGCGCCATCTCGTCCGCAAATTCCGGCGATGAGAATGTGCGCCCGCGCTCATCGAGCGTGACCAGAAGCGCGCCTTGCGGCAGGGCGCGTTCGATCAGGGCGGCCTCGGCTTCCATCCCGAGACCCTTCTTGTCCTCGACCTCGACGAGGCGCGCCGGACCGAGGCCCAGGGCCCGCCCGGTCCGGTCGAACCGTTCCAGATAATCGGAAATCAGCGTCAGTTCAGGGCCGGCCCGCAAGCGGCCCACCACAACGAGGGTGACTTTCACCTGGCGCCCGGCCTCAGACCGGCTTGCCCGCAGCGGCGGCCGCAGCCGGCAGCCACATCTTTTCCAGCTGGTAGAAGTCGCGCACCTCGGGGCGGAAGACATGGACGATCACGTCCTGGGTGTCGATCAGCACCCAGTCGCCCTGTTCCTTGCCCTCGATCTTGCAATTGCGGCCCATCTCCTCCTTCAGCCGCTCGACCAGCTTCTCGGCGATGGCGCCGACCTGACGGGACGACCGGCCCGAGCAGACGACCATATAGTCGGCCACGGACGAGCGCCCGCGCAGGTCGATGGTGACCACGTTCTCGGCCTTGTCGTCATCGAGGGAGGAAAGGATGCGGGCAAGCAGAGCGTCGCTTTGCCCATCGGAGGACCGCGCCGTCATCGGCGCCGTCCGCGCAGCCGTCGAACCGGCCGCTTCATGAAGACTGGACAGAACATTGTCCTCCTGTGCTGCACGCCGATCAACGCCCCGGCGCCGGACTTGTTCCCAAGGTAACATCGCAATTGCGAAATCTCAATGAACCTTCCCATGGAAAGTTCCCGCGCCGCCGCCGGGCGCGGGAACCGCTTGCGCCTCAGCCGCAGGGGCCGATCGCGGCAAGATTTTCCGGCCCGAGCAGGTCCACCAGCGGGGCTTCGTCGATGACCGGCGCCATCGGTGCGTCGGCCCTGAGCCTCAGCCCGAGCGAGCCGGTCGCGTCGGGTGCGGGCCCCGACCCGGTCGCGCAGGCGCCGAGGCTGACCGAAAGGCTGCCCGGCGCCGGGCCGGATTGCCGCAGGTTAAGCACCTTTGCCTGCCAGGCCCGGAACCGCTCGGCATCGACGGGCGACAGGGAAAGCTGAGTGACCCCGCCCTCCAGCCCCTCGACCAACCGAAGCCGGAAGTTTTCGGCGATGCGCAAATCGCCCTTCTGCGCCTCGACCGTCAGCAGCGCCTGATCGGGGCGAAGCCTCAGCCCCTCGGGCAGGGTCACACGCGCCTCGATCACCGAAGGATCGGCGCGCAGAGGATCAAGCAGCGAAAGGTCCTTCACCGCGACAGGGTTGAGATAGCTGCAGGCGGCAAGGAACAGGAAGAGGGCATACGGGATCGGTTTAGATAATGTCATGAGAATCTCCTTTGACATGATCTTTTTATCGTATTACATTAAATTTATAACTTGAGAAGAGGATATCATGGCCAACAGCGAACGCGTGGCGAAACTGGCTTCCTGGCTCTGGTGGGTGGTCGCCCTGCTGATCTACGCCCTGCCGGTCATCTATTTCGTCATCATCGTGATCCTTGTGCGCGCGCCCGACTGGCCGCAGGCTGTCTTTCCCGAGGCCAGGGTGGAGGTCCGGCCCGACTGGATCACGACCGGCCTGGTGATAGTGCTCGCCATTGTGGTGGCGCTGCCGGTGCTGCACATGCTGATCGAGATGCGCAGCCTCTTCGGCAATTACCGGCGCGGCGACATCCTGACCGAATCGAGCGCGCGCCACATCCTCGGCATCGGGCGCGCCATACTGTCGCTTGCCGTCCTCAAGGTCGTCGTGCCGGCGATCCAGCTGATGCTTCTGACCAGCGGCCATGTCCTGTCCTTCAGCCTGAACGACAATTTCATCGTCTTCACTCTGGCGGGCGGCTTCCTCGTCACCATCGGCTGGGCGATGCGCGAGGCGGCCGAACTGGCCGAGGAAAACCGCGGGTTCGTGTGATGGAGATCGTCGTCCGCCTTGATGTGATGCTCGCGCGCCGCAAGATGCGCTCGCGTGAGCTGGCCGACCTTATCGGCATCACCGAACAGAACATCAGCCTGCTGAAATCCGGTAAGGTAAAGGGCATCCGCTTCGAGACGCTGGCCGCGATCTGCGCGGCGCTCGACTGTCAGCCGGGCGATCTGCTGGAGGCGGTGGCGGAGGCGTCAGACTAGCCCCGCCGCTGTCCTTGCCTCGCAGGGGATTCGGGCGTATCAAGCCCGGCATGATGAGATTTTTCGACATCGGGGACCGTGCGCGCCTGCCCTGGCGCTTCTACGGTTCGACCGTCTCGATTCTTGCGCGCGCCTGACAGGCCGTCCGCGCTCCTGCCGCCATTCCTCTGTTCCTAGCCGAGAGATAGCCATGTCTGGCCCGAAAACCCTCTATGACAAGATCTGGGATGCCCATGTCGCGCATGAAGATGCCGACGGCACCTGCCTGCTTTATATCGACCGCCATCTGGTGCATGAGGTCACGAGCCCGCAGGCGTTCGAAGGCCTGCGCATGACCGGTCGCAAGGTGCGCGCGCCCGAAAAGACCATCGCGGTGCCGGATCACAACGTGCCCACGACACTCGACCGGGCCAATGCCGCGACCATGACCGAGGAAAGCCGCATCCAGGTCGAAGCGCTCGACAAGAACGCCAAGGAGTTCGGCGTTCACTATTACCCCGTCTCGGACATCCGTCAGGGCATCGTCCATATCGTTGGACCGGAACAGGGCTGGACGCTGCCGGGCATGACCGTCGTCTGCGGCGACAGCCACACTGCGACGCACGGCGCCTTCGGCGCGCTCGCCCACGGGATCGGCACGTCGGAGGTCGAGCATGTGCTGGCGACCCAGACGCTGATCCAGAAGAAATCGAAGAACATGAAGGTCGAGATCACCGGCAAGCTGCGCCCCGGCGTGACGGCGAAGGACATCACGCTTTCCGTCATCGGCGCCACCGGCACGGCGGGCGGCACCGGCTATGTCATCGAATATTGCGGCGAGGCGATCCGCGATCTTTCCATGGAAGGCCGGATGACCGTCTGCAACATGGCGATCGAGGGCGGCGCACGGGCGGGTCTGATCGCACCGGACGAGAAGACCTTCGCCTATGTGATGGGCCGCCCCCATGCGCCGAAGGGCGCGCAGTGGGAGGCGGCACTCGCTTGGTGGAAGACGCTTTACACCGACGAGGGCGCGCATTTCGACAAGGTCGTGACGCTGAAGGGCGAGGACATTGCTCCGGTCGTGACCTGGGGCACCAGCCCCGAGGACGTGCTGCCGATCACCGATGTGGTGCCCAGCCCCGATGCCTTCACCGGCGGCAAGGTCGAGGCGGCGCAACGCTCGCTCGACTACATGGGGCTGAAGCCGGGGCAGAAGCTGACCGACATCAAGATCGACACGGTTTTCATCGGATCCTGTACCAACGGCCGGATCGAGGACCTGCGCGCCGCGGCCGCGATCCTGAAGGGCAGACGGATCAAGGACGGCATGCGCGCCATGGTCGTGCCCGGATCGGGCCTCGTGCGCGCACAGGCGGAGGAAGAGGGCCTGGCGCAGATATTCATCGATGCAGGCTTCGAATGGCGGCTTGCGGGCTGTTCCATGTGCCTCGCGATGAACCCCGACCAGCTTTCGCCCGGCGAACGCTGCGCCGCGACCTCGAACCGCAACTTCGAGGGCCGTCAGGGCCGCGGCGGCCGCACGCACCTCATGTCGCCCGCGATGGCGGCGGCGGCGGCGGTGACGGGGCACCTGACCGATGTGCGCGAAATGATGTAAACCGGGTGCTCATCGTCGCCCTTCGGGCGCTCTTCGCAAGGACGACGAGCGCCGAAGGCGACGAGGAGGCCCCGCAGGGAAACAAGACATGGACAAATTCACCACCCTGACCGGCATCGCGGCGCCCATGCCGCTGGTCAATATCGACACTGACATGATCATCCCCAAGCAGTTCCTGAAGACGATCAAGCGCTCGGGGCTGGGCAAGAACCTGTTTGACGAGATGCGGTACAATCAGGACGGCTCGGAGATCGCCGATTTCGTCCTGAACCAGCCGGCCTATCGCACGGCCGAGATCATCGTCGCGGGCGACAATTTCGGCTGCGGATCGTCGCGCGAGCATGCGCCCTGGGCGCTTCTCGACTTCGGCATCCGCTGCGTCATCTCGACCTCGTTTGCGGACATCTTCTTCTCGAACTGCTTCAAGAACGGCATCCTGCCCGTCGTCCTGCCGCCCGAGGCGGTCGCCCATCTGATGGAGGATGCGAGGAAGGGCGCCAACGCGCGCATCACCGTCGATCTCGAGGCGCAGACGGTAACCGCGTCGGATGGCGAGAGCTTTTCCTTCGACATAGACCCGTTCAAGAAACATTGCCTTATCAATGGCCTGGACGATATCGGCCTGACGCTTGAAAAGGTCTCGTCCATCGACAGTTTCGAGGCAGAGGCCAGCCAGAGCCGCCCCTGGGTCTGAGGCCCGGCGTCCGTCATGACCGGAAGGGCCGCGCATGCGCGGCCCTTTGCCGTTTCAGGAATGGATCGGCGATCTCTCGCGCTTGATGCAAAGTCGCACCAGTTTCTCCATCAAATGGCCGTTATTGTCATGTTATCTGACCCTGACGATTGCCAGGGGGGCATGAATATGGGCAAAAGTGTGGCAAGAATAAGGCATGTCGCCACAATTGGCGGACAGGCCGACGGTTCGGGCCGGAGCAACGCGCTGAGCCCGACGGGTGTGAGGGCGTAAGGCAGTGTTTTCGCAGATCACAGGCGCGTTCGTGCGCGGGCTTCTGGTGATGGTGCTTCTCGCCACGCCGTCGCTCATGCTGCCGGGCGTCAACGCCGACACGACCCAGATCGTCGCCCTCGTCGCGCTTTTCGCCGCCGCGCTTACCTTCTTCGAATATGCCTCAACCTATCCGGGCCTTGTCGAATTCCGCGACGCGCCGCCGTTCAACCGCATCCGCTACCTGTCACTTCTGGCCACCGTGATGCTTCTGGCCGCCATCGTGCGCGGCCAGACCCAGCCAACCACGATGACCGAGTTCCTGACCGCGATCGGCACCCAGATCGGGCTTCTGATCGACGTGCCCTACAGCCCCGTGCGTCTGGTGGTGCTGATGCTGCCGAACGACATGGACCCGGGCCATATCGCTCTCGTGCGCACTGCGGCTGGCCTGTCCTACCTCATCTCGCTTCTGACGCTTGTCGTCTTCATCGCGGTCCTGTGGCTTCTGGGCTGGCCGAGCCGCATGGGCACGTTCAACGTCTGGATCAACCTGCCGACCTTCGACCCGACGGCGGGCGGCGATGTGGTCGACCGGCTGACGCGCGATTCGCGGTTCAACATTGCCTTTGGCGTGCTTCTGCCGTTCATTATCCCGGCGACACTAAAGATCGCTTCGCTCTCTTTCTCGCCCGTCACGCTCGAAAGCCCGCACACCCTGATCTGGACGATGACCGCATGGGCCTTCCTTCCCGCCAGCCTCTTCATGCGTGGCATCGCCATGGGCCGCATCGCACGGATGATCGCCACCAAGCGCCGCATGCAGGGCCAGTCGGCCGAAGCCGAATATCAGCTGGCCTGATCCTAGCACTGACGCTGGCCACGCCCGCAGCCGCCGACAGCCTGCGGATCGCCACCTGGGATCCCGGTCTCAGCCGCGACGGCCCGGGGCTCCTCGTCCGTGACCTGGCAACGGCCAGGGACGCGCAGGCCGGGGCCGTTCTCGACGTGATCGTTGTGGCGGATGCCGACGTGCTACTGCTGACCGATCTGGATTGGGATGCCGATCATGTCGCCCTTCATGCGCTGCAGGCGGCGCTCTCTGCCCTGGGCCATCCCTACCCTCACGTCTTCGCCTTCCGTCCAAACGCGGGTGAGCCCACCGGGTTCGACCTTGACGGAGACGGGCAGACCAGCGGCCCGCGTGATGCACACGGTTTCGCCTCCTTCCGCGGACAGGGCGGCATGGCGATCCTGTCGCGCCTGCCCCTGGATAGCGAGCGCGCGCGAGACCTGTCGCCTTTCCTCTGGCGCGACCTGCCGGGAAATCGCATGGCCGAAGCGGGGCTGCCCGAGGGTGCCGAGGATGTGCTGCGGCTCTCTGCCCACGGCATGTGGGACGTGCCGGTCCTTTTACCGAACGGCAGCGCGCTTCGCCTTCTTGCCTGGCATGCCGGTCCGCCTGTCTTCGCGCCCGAGAACATGAACCGCGCCCGCAACCATGATGAGGCAGCCTTCTGGCCGCTCTACCTGGACGGCAAGCTGCCATGGGCCGCGCCCGAGGGGCCCTTCGTCCTTCTCGGCAACGCCAACGCCGACCCCGAGGATGGCGCGGGCGACCGGACGGCGATCCGGGCGCTTCTGTCCGACCCCCGCCTTGCCGATCCGCGCCCGCAAAGCCCCGGCGGCGCGGCGGCCGCCATCCCCGGCAAGGCGGGCGATCCCGCGCTGGACACGACCGACTGGGCGGGAAATCCCAATGTCGGCGACAATCTGAGGGTGGATTATGTCTTGCCCTCCGCCGATCTGACCGTCACCGCCGCAGGCACCCTCTGGCCCGCCCCCTCCGACCCGTTCGCACCCACCGTCGCCCAGGCCTCATCCCATCGCCTCGTCTGGATCGACATCGCCCTGCCCTGACCGCCCCGCCATCGCAAGGGTGATCTCAAGCGTCTCGACACTCACCCGCACCATCAAGGCCACAACCTGCGACGGAACAGAACGTAGGGCGGGTGAGACCCACCGTGACGCCCGGATTTGTCAATCTATATGGTGGGTTGGCACCCACCCTGCAGCCCGGAGGGCTGGCCTGCTTCACGCTTATCGCATCTTCGCGCCGGACCGCTGTTCCAGAGAGCTGCAGGACGCCGTTGAACTTGCTCTGGTCAGTCAGGAAGTGAGGATTGCCTTCCGATAGTCCGCGATTGGCTTCCGTGTAAACTCCTTTAAAATGGTCCGTGCCACCTGCCAGCATATGCGATCCGGCCCAAAAGCCCCGAAGGCCATCCCGCGATGTGTCGCCGATGATATCCTTGAGCCATTGCGGCGGCAGCGGAAGGTCCGGAAAGTTCACCATTTGATCAGTCCCAGAAAAGTTGAATTAGCGTTATCGAACCGAATGCCGGTCGATCAGACCTCGGGAAATTGGAAGGAATCGATGCCCGTCAGCTTCAGGGTTTGCAGGCGTTCGGCGAAAGCATTCGAGAAGAAGGTCTTACCGTAGAACTTGTCGTACCAGGCGTGATGGGCGCCGATCAGCCGTTTTGACAAGACCACTCGGTCACCCTGATTCTGACCGAACGGGCTGGGCTTCCAGAAGCCCCGCGGATTAAGGGGCGGATAGCAATGGTCTGCCGCAAGCGTGGCCAAGCGGGTGCAGCAGACGAACCAGTAGTAGGTTGCGACCTTTGTGCCATTGACCAGCAGGTCCATCGGGAAAAACTGGTGTACGCCCGGCTCCATCTCCTCCAGAAGATCGCGGAACGCCTTACAGACCAGAAGATTGCCGCTCCAGTATGAAAGCACGTCCTGAAGCGGATACTCTTCCAGCGTCGGTCCGGTCCGCTCCAGCCGGGTCGGCACGTTCTTGTCCCTGATGGGGCGTCCATCTTGGGGGCTACGACCGGACATTAGCCCCCCATCATCCTGGGATGCGTCGATCACTTCCAGTTGGCGCGTGTCGCCGTCCAGGTTCTTCCAATGATGCGACATCCGCACTTCGGGATAGCGCGCCTTGTCTTCCTCGGTCCAATGCCCGCCAGAAATCACCCATGCCATCAGGTCTGCCCTCCTTCGGGTTGCGCAAGTCTGCTGCCCCCCATCTTCTCCAGCATCTCCCGCTCCACAAGCCCGCCGATCTGGGGATGCATCCTGAGCTCCCCCTCCTTCACCACCTGGGCAAAGTTCGCGATCACCCGGCCCGCCGTCTTCCGGTCCGGCGCGATCACGTCCAGAAGCCAGTTGATCGTGCCCGACTGCCAATCCTCGGGCTTCAGCCGCACCGGAAAAGTCCCCGCCTTGATCTGGTCGCGGAGCTTGGCGTCCACCTCTTCGCTGACCGAGGCCCGGTATCTGCCGGGGTGGCAGCCACCCTGACCGGCTTGACCCCGCGTCCCCCTTTGGCTAGGCGCTTCTCGCACCCGTTTTGACAGGAGACCGCCCGTGGCCAACCCTTCCCTCCTCATCCTCGCCGGTGACGGCATCGGCCCGGAAGTCATGGCCGAGGTGAAGAAGATCATCGGCTGGTTCGGTGACAAGCGCGGTGTCACCTTCGACGTCTCCGAAGACCTCGTGGGCGGCTGCGCCTATGACAAGTACGGCACGCCCCTGCATGACGATACGATGGCCAAGGCGCAGGCGGTGGACGCCGTGCTTCTGGGCGCGGTCGGCGGGCCGAAGTATGACAAGCTCGACTTCTCGGTAAAGCCCGAGCGCGGGCTTCTCAGGCTCCGCAAGGAAATGGACCTCTATTCCAACCTCCGCCCCGCGCAGTGCTTCGACGCGCTCGCCGATTTTTCGTCGCTGAAAAAAGAGGTGGTCGCGGGCCTCGATATCGTCATCGTCCGCGAGCTGACCTCGGGCGTCTATTTCGGCGAACCGCGCGGCATTTTCACCGAGGGCAACGAACGGGTGGGGGTCAACACCCAGCGCTATACCGAAAGCGAGATCGCCCGCGTGGCGCGGTCTGCCTTCGAACTGGCGCGGCGGCGGGGCAACAAGGTCTGCTCGATGGAGAAGGCCAATGTGATGGAATCCGGCATCCTGTGGCGCGAGGTCGTGCAGGAAGTGCATGACAAGGAATACGCGGACGTCGAACTCAGCCACATGTACGCCGACGCGGGCGCGATGCAGCTTTGCCGCTGGCCCAAGCAGTTCGACGTGATCGTGACCGACAACCTCTTTGGCGACCTTCTGTCGGACGCCGCCGCGATGCTGACCGGCTCGCTTGGCATGCTGCCATCGGCCTCGCTCGGCGCACCGATGGCGAATGGCCGGCCGAAGGCGCTGTACGAACCCGTCCATGGCTCGGCCCCCGATATCGCCGGTCAGGGCAAGGCCAACCCGATCGCCTGCATCCTCTCTTTCGCGATGGCGCTGCGCTATTCGTTCGACCTTGGCGACGAGGCGACGCGGGTCGAACAGGCGGTCGAGAAAGTGCTGGCCGACGGCGTCCGCACCGCCGACCTCATGGGCCCAGAGCGTGGCAAGCCGGTCACAACCGGGGAGATGGGCGATGCGATCATCGCCGCCCTGGACGCGAGTCTTTGACAGGATCACGGAACCGTGATCTGAAGGGGCACTGTTGTGCCCCTTTTTTTGTTTCGAGGACCGATGAAGACCTTTCTTTCCTGCTTGGCAGTCACGTTCACGCTCACTCTCCTTCCGGCGCATGCGGAAAGCTTCAAGGAGATGTTCCCCGAAGATTACGGGCTACTCTCTGCAGAAGAGCAGGCACGCGCCGACAAGATGGCTCTTCAGACCGGCAAGATCAGCATCGATGGCGGCAGGGCCGAAGTCACGATCCCCGATGACTACTATTTCCTCGGCGCCGAGGATTCCGCCTATGTGATCGTGGATATCTGGGGCAATCCCTCCGCCGAAGGCACACTTGGCATGATCTTTCCGGCCGCGCACTCCCCTTACGGTTCCGGCTGGGGCGTCGAGATGAGCTTTGAGGAAATGGGCTATGTCTCGGACGGGGATGCCGACGGCTACGATTACGACGACCTTCTGCGTCAGATGCAGCGCGACACCAAGCAGAGCAGCAAGGAGCGCGAGGCGCAGGGATATGGATCAGTCGCGCTCCTCGGCTGGGCCGAGCCGCCGCACTACGACAAGAGCGAACGCAAGCTCTATTGGGCGAAGCGGCTGCAGTTTGGCGATGTCGACGGCGAGACGCTCAACTACAACATCCGCGTCCTCGGGCGGCACGGTGTCATGGTGGTGAATTTCATCGCCGGGATGGACGAACTGGAAAGCGTCCGCGCGGCCGCGCCGGAAGTGATGAAGATGGTCAGTTTTGCCGAGGGCAACCGCTATGCCGATTATGTTCCGGGCGTCGACACCGTCGCCGCGGTTGGCATCGGCGGCCTGATCGCGGGCAAGGTCGCGGCGAAGACCGGTCTTCTGGTGCTTCTGCTGGCCTTCGCGAAGAAGTTCATCTTCCTTCTGCTGATCCCGGTCGCCATCCTGTGGCAGAAGGTGAAATCGTTCTTCTCGGGCGGGCGGCACAGCTGAGAAAGCTGACAGACCGCTCGCGCCCCCTTGCTGGGGCTCTTCGCTGAAGAGCGATGAGGCCTGTAAGGGCCGAAGAGCGGCCCGCTTCGCTGCCCGTTTCAGCGCACCCGCGCCACGACATAATCGGCCAGATCGGCCATCATGTCGTTGAGTTCGTGCTCTGGCAGGCGCGTCAGCGCGTCCCGCGCCTTGGCCGACCATGCGAGCGCCTCGGCCCGGGTTGCTTCCAGCGCGCCATGGCGGGCAAGAAGCTGCATCGCCTCTTCCAGATCGCCCTCGCGCTGGTCGCCCTTCTCGATCACACGCTCCCAGAAAGCCCGTTCGGCCGCATTCGCATGGGCAACCGCGCGGATGACCGGCAGCGTCAGCTTCCGCTCGCGGAAATCGTCGCCGACATTCTTGCCGATGACCGCCGCCGCACCGCCATAGTCAAGAAGATCATCGACCATCTGGAAGGCCACGCCCAAGGCATCGCCATAGGTGAAGAGCGCCGCCACCTGGTCTTCCGACGCCCCGGCGATCACGCCGCCCACCTCGGTCGCGGCCGAAAAGAGCGCCGCCGTCTTGCCGCGCACCACCTGCAGATAGATCCGCTCGTCGGTACGAAGGTCCTGCGCCGCGGTCAGTTGCAGCACCTCGCCCTCGGCAATCGTCGCGGAAGCATTCGCCAGAATGTCGAGAACCCTGAGCGAGCCGGTTTCCACCATCAGCTGGAACGAGCGCGAAAAGAGATAGTCGCCGACCAGAACCGACGATTTGTTGTCCCACAGAAGGTTGGCCGTCGGGCGCCCCCGCCGTTGGCGGCTTTCATCGACCACATCGTCATGCAGAAGCGTCGCAGTATGGATGAACTCGACCGTCGCGGCGAGATGGACGTGATAGGGGCCTTCGTAGCCCATCATCCGCGCCGCCGCGAGCGTCAGCATCGGCCTCAGCCGCTTGCCACCCGCCTCGACCAGATGCGCCGTCACTTCGGGGATGCGGGGGGCATGTTCCGACGCCATCCGCGTGCGGATCAGGGCGTTCACCTCTTCCATGTCCCGGGCGAGATAGGTTCCCAGCCGGTCATGCGGTTTTGTCGAGGCGTCGTCCAGGCTCATCTTCGTTCCAGATCTCGAGGTCCCGCCGTGACATTTCCGCAAAGCGCGTTAAGTCTTGGCATATGAAAGAGCTTTTGCGCACGACAGACCCGACCCGGATCGCCTTTGCAACCGCCCTGCTGGATGGGGAGGGTATAGCGGCCTTTGAATGGGACGTCCACATGAGCGTCCTTGAAGGCGGATTGGGCATATTGCCGCGCAGGCTGATGGTCGCCGACCGCGATTACTTCATGGCGCGGGCACTCTTGCGCGACAATGACATCCCCGAACGCGATGCCTGAGCCGCAGACAACCTCGGACGGTTTTCTTGGCGGCCGGCTCACCATCCTTCAGCCGAAGGACGGCTATCGCGCCGCCACCGATCCGGTGTTGCTTGCCGCTGCCGCCCCGGTGCGTCCCGGTGACACCGTACTGGAGCTTGGCTGCGGCGTCGGGGTGGCGAGCCTGTGCCTTCTGTCTCGCGTGTCCGGCGCGGCGGTCACGGGGATCGAACGCCAGGCAGACTATGCGGCCCTCGCGGAAGAGAGTGCCCGGCAGAACGGCCTGCCTTTCGAGGTGATCGCGGGCGATCTGACCCACCCGCCCCCGCCGCTTCGCGCCCGCAGTTTCGATCATGTGATCGCCAACCCGCCCTTCTTTCGTGCCGGGGACGGCACCGGCGCCCGCAATTCGGGCCGCGAGATCGCCTTTCGTGAAGACGCGCCGCTGTCGGCCTGGATCGATGCGGGCCTCAGGCGGCTTCGCCCCGGCGGCTGGATGACCATGATCCATCTGGCCGAACGGCTGGGTGACATACTAGCCGAGCTTCAGGGCCGCGCAGGGTCGGTCTCGATCCTGCCGCTGGTGCCGCGCGCCGGGCGCCCGGCCAGCAGGGTGATCGTCCGTGCCCGCAAGACCGGCCGCGCGCCGCTCCGGCTTCTATCGCCCTTCATCCTGCATGAAGGCCTCGCGCATCTGGCCGACGGCGACGATTTCACGCCAGATGCCCGCGCCGTCCTGCGCGATGGCGCCGCCTTGCCGGGTTTCGACTGACAGGTTTCAACGGGCGGGCAGGCAGTCCTCCGCCAACCGTCATAAACTCTTCACACTGCGACACCTTCGCGCGTGACACGACTCGGGGAATATGCTCGACTGACCCTCAGAGGTTCACAGCAGAGGAGTTGACGATGTCGATGAACGCCCATTTGCAGGAGCTCCACAAGAAGCACCAGCATCTGTCCGAAGCTGTCGAGGAAGCCCAGCGCAGCCTGAGCACCGACGATCTGACCATCGCCGACATGAAGAAGCAGAAACTGAAGCTGAAGGAAGAAATCAGCCGGTTGAGCCGGGCCTGATTTCCGCCGTCCGGACGCGGGCGCTGGCCCAGGCGGCCAGACCCGCACCGGCGGTAATGCACAGTGCGGCAATTCCGATGCGGGCGGTTGGTTCTGCCACGCCCGAGGCGACAAGTGCGAGCGTCGACAGAAGCGGCGCCGCGTAGGAAGCGGTTCCCAGTATCTGAATATCGCCCCGCTTGACCCCCACATCCCAGACATAGAAGGCCAGCCCCACAGGCCCGAGGCCAAGCGCGATAACGCACAGCCAGCCGCGCATGCCGATGGGCCAGGCAGTCTCTTCCAGGGCCAGATGGAAGGGCACCGATAGCACCGCCGTGATCAGGCAGAAAACGGCAACCGCGGCGGTCGGCACCTCTTCCATCCGGCGCGACAAAAGCGAATAGGCCGCCCAGGTCAGCGCCGCCAGGAAGGCGAGCAGGAAGCCGGACAGACTGCCTTCCACCGAACCGCCCCTGCCTAGCAGCAGGCAGGCCGTGCCCGCGAAGGCCAGCGCCGCACCGACGACATGCATGGCCGTCAGCCGCTCGCCGGGCAAAAGCCCCGAGAAGAGCACGATGAACAGCGGCCAGAGATAGCAGATCAGCCCGGCCTCGGCCGGAGGCGCCAGCCTTAGCGCCGAGAAATAGAGGAAATGATAGCCAAAGAGGCCGACCGCGCCGAGGAGGTAGGTTTTCGGCTGCACGCGCCCGAGCTGCCCGCCCCCCCCGCCGAAGCCGATCCAGATCAGCCCGACGAGGCCGCCGATGGAAAAGGTCAGCGCGTTCAGGAGGAAGGGCGGCACCGGCACCGTCCCGACGGTGAAGAGCGCCAGAAGCGACCACAGAAGGATCGCCCCGAAACCGATCGCCGTCGCCCGTGCCCGCATGCCCGTTTCCTCCCGCTCTGCCGTCATCGCGCAAGCGCGGTCGAAGCACAAGGCATGGCCGTTGCAGAGGCCGCGCACCACGCGCAGTGCGCGCGCGCCGCTGGCAATTCGTGAGAGCGGCCTCCCCCGCCGCGAATGGGCCGCGAGGGTGGCAGGAACGCGCCGCGCCTGCGGAAAATAGTTCGAATTGTTCCGGCCCCCTTCACCGTTGCCACGCTCTTAAGCAATTTGTCGTCCTCTGGCTTCTGGGGTGCGCGCGGAAGGGGTTCCGGCGCCGGGACGGGGGGCTCCAATGCTCATGCTTGCGGGATTCATAGGTCTGATGGCGGCGGTCGCTGCCCTTGACGTCGTATCGGCATTCGGCGGAAACGACGAGACA
Source organism: Frigidibacter sp. SD6-1 (assembly GCF_030143255.1). GTDB lineage: Bacteria > Pseudomonadota > Alphaproteobacteria > Rhodobacterales > Rhodobacteraceae > TMP-24. The sequence goes on along the minus strand of NZ_JARJNR010000003.1, from coordinate 203,077 downwards.
GAGCCGCCAGCGGACGATCACGGCGGCGTGGCGGGCACGTTTCATGAAGAGGATCCTTCGCAAGAGGATCAGCCCGCCGACAGCGCACGCGATGATGGCCTGACCGACGCCTATCGTCCACATCCCGACGGTGAATTCACCGGCAACGACGACCGCGCCCCGGGCGGCCAGGTGATTACCGGGGCCGAAGTGCCCGACATTCTTGTCGGAACCGATGGCGGCGACACGATCGACGGGCGCGCGGGCGACGACCAGATCGGCGGCTATGGCGGTGACGATCTGATCGAGGGGCAGGAGGGCGACGACGACCTGCATGGCATGGCGGGCGACGATACGCTCGACGGCGGCGCGGGCGACGATACGCTTTCAGGGGGCGACGATAACGACAGCCTGTCAGGCGGCGAAGGCGATGACCTGCTCGCCGGTCAGATGGGCGACGACATGCTCGACGGCGGCGCGGGCGCGGATTCGCTTCTGGGCGGCGCGGGTGAGGACAGCCTGTCTGGCGGCGCGGGCGATGACACGCTCGAGGGCAATGACGGCAACGATACGCTCGACGGCGGCACGGGTGCCGACGTGCTTATGGGTGGCGGTGGCGACGATGTCCTTTCGGATCGCGATCCCGACGGCGAAGTTGTGCGCGACTTCCTGAACGGTGGCGCAGGCGACGATACGCTGGTTGCAGGCGAGGCAGACTGGCTCGACGGTGGTGAGGGGCACGACAGTTTCGTCCTCAGCGAATGGCTGGACGAGGCGCACGAGGCAGCCACCATCGGTGACTACAACGCGACCGAGGACCAGATCGTGGTGGTCTATGACGCAGCCGCCCATCCCGATCCCCTGCTTTCGCTGTCGCCCGCCGATGATGGCCAGGGCGAGGGGGACATGAACCTGTTCCTCGATGGCATGCTGGTGGCGCGGGTGCTGGGCAGTCCGGACCTGGCCGTCTCCGACATCCAGCTGCTGCCCGCTCAGGCGGCCTGACGCAGGGCCCACCCGGCCGCGCGGATCGTCGGCGCGAAAACCCTTCCCTTCCGACCGATTCTCCCTTATAGGCGCGCATCCGCCCCGTCACGGGACGGTCCCTCCACGGGCCTTGCTGGACGACATCCCGGCCTGCGCCATAACCCTTTCTGAAAGGAGACCCCGATGTCGATCACGGTTGAAGAAAAGAACCGCCTGATGAAGGAATATGCGACCAAGCCGGGTGACACGGGCTCGCCCGAAGTCCAGGTCGCGATCCTGTCGTCGCGCATCGCGACGCTCACCGAACATTTCAAGAGCCACGCGAAGGACAACCATTCCCGCCGTGGCCTGTTGATGATGGTCGCCCAGCGCCGCAAGCTTCTCGACTATCTCAAGGCCAAGGATCAGGCGCGCTACGCAAGCCTGATCGAGCGCCTCGGCCTGCGTCGCTGACGCTTACTGGCTGGAACGACAGGGGCCCGCGCCGCAAGGTGCGGGCTTTTTGTTTCAGCCTCGGCGCCGGACGCCAGGTCAGGGAAACCTGGCAGGCAACCCGTCAAGAAGGCCCAAGCTTTCACTGTTTCAGCATTGGCGGAAAGCGGTCACACTTGCGCGCTTTGCTGGCCCGCAGCCTTGCAACCCCCGGCACCGGCGCCTAAAGGCGAAACGAGTTGATGGTTTTTCGCTTTGCGAAGGATTGAACCCGCATGTTTCAAAGCCTTTTGAAGTCGCTCGGGCGCCCCGGCCTTCGCGCGACCCTTCCGGTACTTGCGCTTGCGGCAGGCCTTGGCGCCTGCACGCGGCCCGGACCCGGCGTCGATATCAACGACCCGTATGAACGTGGCAACCGCTCGGTCCACCGGTTCAATACCGCTGTCGACAAATTCTTCTTCGGCAATGACGAACAGAAGGGCGTGATCCCGATCATCCCGCGCCCGGTCTCGATCGGCTTCAGCAATTTCGCCTCGAACCTCGGCCAGCCGAGTGCTGTCCTGAACAGCCTTCTTCAGGGCAAGCCCGGCCCGGCCTTGCAGAACACGCTGCGGCTCGCCGTCAATTCCACCATCGGCATCGGCGGGCTTTTCGATCCGGCCAGCAAGATCGGCATTCCCGCCGACCCGGCCGACTTCGGCGAGACGCTGCATGTCTGGGGCGTCGCGGAAGGCGCCTATCTGGAAGTCCCCTTCCTCGGCCCCTCGACCGAGCGGGATCTTGCCGGAACCATCGTCGATATCGTGATCGACCCGGTCAACGCACTGGTCGACACGAACGAGGCCGCCTATATCACGGTTGGACGGCTGACGGCCAAGGTCGGCAACCGGCAGCGGTTCGCGGATACCTATGAATCTATCCTCTATGAAAGTGCCGACAGTTACGCCCAGGCGCGGCTTCTCTATCTACAGAACCGCCATTTCGAACTGGGCATCGAGGAAGAGACGTTCGATCCCTATGAGGACCCCTATGCCCAGTAACCTTTCCCGCCGCGCCTTTTCGGCGCTTGGCCTGGGTCTTGCTGCCGCGTCGCTGATGCCGGGCGACGCGCAGGCCCTGAACGTGGACGAGGCCCGCGCACTGATCGACAAGCTGATCGGCGAGATCAACGGCGTGATCAATTCCGGCGCGTCGGAAAGCGCGATGTTCAAGTCGTTCGAAGCCATCTTCGCCCGCTATGCCGACGAGGGCTATATCGCCGCCTCGGCCCTTGGCCCGGCAGGCAAGAAGGCGAGTGCGGCGCAGAAGCAGGCCTTCGCGAGCGCCTTCAAGCGCTATATCGCCGTCAAGTACGGCAAACGGTTCCGCGAATTCATCGGCGGCAAGATCGAGGTCAAGGACGCGCGGCCGCTGAAGAATTTCTTCGAGGTCGTTTCGACCGCGAAACTTCAGGGCCAGAGCCCGTTCGAGGTGCGCTGGCATGTTTTCGACAAGTCCGGGAAGGTCCGCTTCTTCAACCTGATCATCGAGGGCGTGAACATGCTTGCCTCCGAACGGACCGAGATCGGCGCGATGCTCGACAAACAGGGCGGTAATATCGACAAACTGATCGCGGCGCTGAAGGCTGCAGGCTGAGACGTACCGACATTGACGGATGGAAGGGGGCGGTTTCCGCCCCCTTTGTCATCAGTTTCCGCCGGTCAGGATATTTATCAGGATGTCGCCCAAGGTCTGGCGCCGCTCGGGCTGCGGCTGCGCGGCCTGCCCGCCGGTCGCATCGAAGACCTGCCCCGGATAGCTTGGCGCCGTCGGCACGCCATCGGCGTTAACGTAAGCCGGGGGCGGCAGCTCTTCGGGCCGGATCATCGGCAGGGGCGCCGGTTCCAGGCCTTCGTTCACGCGCACCATCACCTCATGCCAGATTTCCGCTGGCAGGCCGCCGCCGGTCGTGCCCTTCAGCGGCGTGTTGTCGTCATATCCCATCCAGACGCCGACCACATAATCCGCGGTGAAGCCGATGAACCAGGCATCGCGCGCCGACTGGGTCGTGCCGGTCTTGCCCGCCGCGGGCCAGCCATCCAGCCGCGCCCGTCGCCCGGTGCCGCGTTCGACGCCCTGGTTCATCATGTAGATCAGCTGGCGCGCCGCATTTTCCGAGATCACCCTTTCGCGTATGCCGCCCTCCTGTCCGAGGAAAGGCTCGCTTTCGCCCTTGAAGCGCAGTTCGATCAACCCGTAGGGCTTCACCGCCGAGCCGCCGTTCAGGATACCGGCATAGGCGCCGGTCATCTCGATCAGCGTCGATTCCGACACGCCAAGCACCACGGCTGGTCCTTCGGCAAGCTTCGAGGCGAAGCCGAACCCCTGTGCCACCGCCTTCACCGCATCGAGCCCGGCCATCTGCGAGACGCGCACGGTCGCGGTGTTGATCGACCCCGCCAGCGCGTCTGTCAGCGTCATCGCCCCGCGAAAGCCCTGATCGTAGTTCTTCGGGCACCAGTCGCCCGAACCGGCGGTGTAGATGCAGATCGGGCTGTCGTCGACGATGCTGTTTGCCGTGTAGCCAAGGTCGAGCGCTGCGGCATAGACGAAGGGCTTGAAGGTCGACCCGGTCTGGCGCAATGCCTGAGTGGCGCGGTTGAAGGCGCCCGGTCCCTGAACCTCGCGCCCGCCGACCATGGCGCGGACCGCGCCGTCGGCCGACATCACGACAATGGCCGCCTCGGCCTTCGACCCTTCCTTGAGCTTCGTTTCAAAGACCTGTTTCAGCGCCGCTTCCGCCGCCGCCTGAATGCGCTGATCGAAGGTCGTCTCGATGATCACATCCTCGGTCGTATCGTTGGTCAGGAAGGCCGGCCCCGTTTCCATCACCCAGTCGGCGAAGAACCCGCCCGCCTTCTGCGCCGCCGCTTTCGATAGTTTCGCAGGGCTCGCCAGCGCGTCCTTGTATTCGCTGTCGGTCAGATAGCCCTGATCTTGCATCAGTCCCAGAACCAGTGCCGCCCGGTCCTGAGCCCTTTCCATGTTTGCCGTCGGCGCGTATTTCGACGGCGCCTTCAGAAGGCCCGCAAGCATCGCGGCCTCCGACGGGCTCACGTCATTGGCCGACTTGCCGAAATAGCGCTGCGCCGCCGCCTCGAAGCCGCGCGCGCCCGCACCCAGATAGGCGCGGTTGAGATAAAGCGACAGGACGCCTTCCTTGCCGTACTTGGCCTCAAGCGCCATCGCATAGGGAATTTCCTTCAGCTTGCGCTTGATGCCACCCGACCGGCAGTCGGCCTCGTAATCGGCCTCCGACTTCCACTGCGTGGGATCGTAGGTGACCCCGAGACACAGGAGTTTCGCAAGCTGCTGGGTGATCGTGGACCCGCCGTTACCCTCGAACGGACCCCGGCCCTCGCTCATGTTGATCTTGATTGCCGAGGCGATGCCGCGCGGGCTGACGCCGAAATGGCGGTAGAACCGCTTGTCCTCGGTCGCGATGACGGCATTCTTCAGATAGGGCGACACCGTGTCGCCGTCGATCGAGCCGCCGAAGGTTTCGCCCCGCCAGGCAAAGACCTTGCCGTCGCGATCCAGAAGCGTGACCGAACCACGCACGCGCGCGTCGATCAGATCGTCGTAGGGCGGCAGTTGCGAATAATAGTAATAGGTGATCCCCCCGAGACCCAATGCCGCCACGATGCCCACGCGCCAGCTCATGGTCCAGATCAGGCCGATGAGACCGAAAATCAGCCGGGTGAAGACATTGCTGCCCCGCGCCCGGCGCGGGCGCCTGGGCTTCTTCGGCGGCCGGGTCTTTGGCGCGGGCTTCGGTGCGGGCCGTTTCGCGGCATAACGCCTGTCGGCGACGAGCCTGCCGTTGCCCCCGTTCTTACCTGCCATGCCCCACACCGTTCTTATGCCTTTGGCGCGCGACAATAGACCCTTCCCGCCGGGATGTGGAGCCTCGCGAATACACTTGCGCCTCTCAACAACGGTGAAAGTTTGGGCAGCCTTCCCCCTTCGTGCCGATTTTTCGGGATTCTGACGTCCGCGCACGCGCCATGACCGGCGATTTCTTGCCATGCCGCACCGCAGCAATCTCACTGAACGCGGGCCGGAAAGGTCCGGAGCGGGACAGGAGGCAGATGTGAAACTGATCATAGCGGCGATCAAGCCCTACAAGCTCGATGAGGTGCGCGAGGCGCTGGTTGCGATCGGCGTGCGCGGCATGATGGTGACCGAGATCAAGGGATTCGGCGCCCAGTCGGGTCATACCGAGATCTATCGGGGCGCCGAATATGCGGTGAATTTCGTCCCCAAGGCGCGGCTGGAGATCGCCGTGCCCGACAACCTTGCCGACGAGGTGGTCGAAACCATCGCCAGGACCGCCCGTACCGACAAGATCGGCGACGGCAAGATATTCACCCTCGACCTCAAACAGGCGCTGCGCGTGCGGACCGGCGAGACCGGCGACGACGCCCTCTGACCTATGCGTGACACAAGGATGCACCCCATGAAACTTCGATATCTCATCCCCGCACTCGCGCTCGCGGCGCCCGCCGTCGCGCAAGAGGCCACCCCCGTCATGGACAAGGGCGACGTGTCTTTCATGATGATTGCGACGGTTCTCGTGCTCTTCATGATCCTGCCTGGGTTGGCGCTCTTCTACGGCGGCCTTGTCCGGCAGAAGAACATGCTGTCGATCCTGATGCAGACGACCGTGGTTGCCTGTCTGGTGATGGTCCTTTGGGTGACCTACGGCTATTCGGTCACGTTCGGGGGCGGGACGAGCGCCTTCTGGGGCGGCACAGCCAAACTGTTCCTCAGGGGCGTCACAGCGGACAGTATGGCCGCGACCTTCAGCGCGGGCTACGTCATCCCGGAATATGTCTTCATCGCCTTCCAGATGACTTTCGCGGCGATCACGCCCGCGCTGATCATCGGCGCTTTCGCCGAACGGGTGCGGTTTTCCGCCGTCCTGCTCTTTTCGGCGCTCTGGGTCACCTTCGTCTATTTCCCGATTGCCCATATGGTCTGGGATGCAAACGGGCTCTTGTTCCAGATGGGCGCCATCGATTTCGCGGGTGGCACGGTGGTGCATATCAACGCGGGCGTCGCAGCGCTGGTCGGCTGTCTGGTGATCGGGCCGCGCATCGGCTTCGGGCGCGAGAACATGGCGCCCCATTCGATGGTGATGACGATGATCGGCGCCTCGATGCTGTGGGTCGGCTGGTTCGGCTTCAACGTCGGCTCGAACCTCGAGGCGAATGGCGGTGCCTCTCTTGCCATGATCAACACCTTCGTCGCCACGGCCGCCGCGACACTGGCCTGGTCGGCGGTCGAAGCGCTTTCCCGCGGCAAGGCCTCGATGCTTGGCGCGGCCTCCGGCATGGTGGCCGGGCTCGTGGCCGTGACACCCGCCTGCGGCACGATCGGCCCGATGGGCGCGATCCTTCTGGGCGCAATTGCCGCGGCTGCCTGCTACTTCTTCGTCACCACCGTGAAGAACATGTTCCGCTATGACGACAGCCTCGATGTCTTCGGCGTGCATGGCGTGGGCGGCATCGTCGGCGCGGTGCTGACCGGGGTCTTTTCCTCGGCCACGCTCGGCGGCGTTAAGGGGGACGACTATTCCATCGGTGCGCAGGTCTGGATCCAGATCGAGGCGGTGGCGATCACCATCGCCTGGACAGGCGTGGTCTCGTTCCTGCTCTACAAGATCGTCGACATGCTCGTCACCCTGCGCGTCGATCAGGACAGCGAGCGCCAGGGGCTCGATCAGACCGCCCATGGCGAAAGCGCCTATCACGGCTGAGCGACAGACCCGGCCAGAGCGCGGAGTTTTCAAAAACTCCGCGCAAAATCCTTTCAAAGGATTTTGACCCCTTCAGATACCGACCGCCAGAATGGCACGCGCCAGGATCGGAACGGTCCGCGCATTCAGCCCCGCGATGTTCAGTCGGCTGTCGCCCACCATGTAGATCGCATGCTCCGCCTTCATCCGCTCCACCTGTTCGGGCGTCGCCCCGAGGCGCGAGAACATGCCGCGATGCTGGGCGATGAAGCCGAACCGGTCGGACCCCGAAAGCGCCCGCAATTCCGACGCCAGCTGTTCGCGCAAGGACAGCATGGTCTGGCGCACCTCTTCCAGTTCCGCCATCCAGTCGGCCCGCAGCGCCGCATCGGTCAGGATCGTCGTTACCACCCGCGCGCCATGGTCGGGCGGGAAGGAATAGTTCTGGCGGTTGAGGAAGTTGAGGTTCGCTTGCGTGATCTCGCGCCCTGCCTCCGGCCCGATCGCCATCAAGACGCCCGTACGTTCGCGGTAGATGCCGAAGTTCTTCGAACAGGAGGCCGCGATCAGCGCCTCCGGCAGCCGCTCCACGATCAACCGCGTGCCCGCCGCATCCGCCTCAAGCCCGTCGCCGAAGCCTTGATAAGCAATGTCGATGAAAGGTAAGGCGCCGGTCCGTTCCAAGAGCGCCGCAACCTCGGCCCATTCGGGCAGGGTCAGGTTCGCGCCCGTCGGGTTGTGGCAGCAGCCGTGCAAGAGGACCACATCGCCCGCCTTCACGCCCTTCAGGTCAGCCATCATCCCCGCGAAATCGACACCGCGCGTCTCGCCATCGAAATAGCGGTAGGGCCGCCAGGTCATGCCGAGATAGTTCAGGATCGACGTATGGTTCGGCCAGGTCGGGTCGGAGACCCAGACAGTGGCCCCGGGCGCCGCCATGCGAATGAGCTCGAACGCCTGCCGGATCGCCCCCGTTCCGCCCGGTGTCGCGACCGAGGCGATGCGCGCCGCATGGGACGGGCCCCCGAAGATAAGTTCCGCCATCGCCGCGTTGAACGCAGGCTCTCCGGCGAGGCCCGTGTAGGTCTTGGTATCCTGTGTCTGCCAGAGCCGATGTTCCGCCGCCTTCACCGCCCGCATCACCGGCGTCAAACCGGTCGGGTCCTTGTAGACGCCGACGCCGAGGTCGATCTTGCCTTCGCGCCCGTCGGCCTTGAACTGGCCGATAAGCTGCAGGATCTTGTCCGCCGGTTGCGGTTTCAACGCGTTCAGCATGGCTCGTCCTTTCAGCCCTTTGCGACCTTCAGATCGCCGTACATGCCCCATTCGGCCCAGGAGCCATCATAAAGCGAATGGTCGCGCTTGCCCATGCGTTCAAGCGCCAGGCTCAGGACCGCCGCCGTGACACCCGATCCGCAGCTGGTGATCGCGGGTTTCTTCAGATCGACGCCCGCGGCCGTGAAAACCTGCTCCAGCTCGGCGGGCGCCTTCATCGTGCCGTCAGCGTTCAGGACCGACCGGTAGGGCACGTTCACCGCCCCCGGAATATGGCCGGACCGGAGGCCCGGCCGCGGTTCAGGCTCCTCGCCCGAAAACCGCCCGGGCGAGCGGGCGTCTATGATTGCGTGATCACCCAGTTTCGCCGCTGCCGCCACCTGCGTCACATCGCGCACCAGATGGGCCTGGCGCTGCACGGTGATATGACGGTCGCGCACCATGGGCGGCATATCCTCGACCGGGCGGCCCTCGGCCTGCCACTTCGGGAAACCGCCATCCAGCACCGCCACATCCGTCTTGCCCATGAGACGGAAGGTCCACCAGACCCGTGCCGCCGAGAAAAGCCCCGCGCCGTCATAGACCACCACCTGATGGCCGTCGCCCACCCCCATCGCCCGCATCCGGCTGATGAACATCTCGGGCGGCGGCGCCATATGCGGCAGGCCGGAACGCTGGTCGGCAATCGCATCGATATCGAAAAAGCGCGCGCCCGGAATATGCGCCTGCGCATATTCCGCCTTCGGATCGCGCCCGGCGTCAGGCAGATACCAGCTGGCATCGAGGATCCTCAGATCGGGGTCTTTCAGGTGTGTCTCAAGCCAGTCGGTGGAAACCAGTGTCCGGGTATCGTCAGCCATGTCCGCCTCTCTTCGCTCACTACCGGATTAGCCGGGAGACCGGGCGCGAGGCAAGCGGACTCTGGCGCAGAGGGCATCGACCCTCGCCGACCGCGTCGGACAAGCCGAACATGGCACAGGCTGGCGGCGGCCGTTGTCGCCGGAAAGGGGCTACCCCTGCTTCAGCAGCCGCTGCTTCTGCCGGTTCCAGTCGCGCTTGGCCGCGGTCTCGCGCTTGTCGGCGACCTTCTTGCCCTTGGCGACACCGATCTTCAGCTTCACCCGGCCCTTGTGGTTGAAATACATGACCAAGGGCACGAGCGTCATGCCCTCGCGCCCGATCGCCTGCCAGAGGCGTGACAGTTCCTTTTTCGACACAAGCAGCTTGCGCTTGCGCCGTTCCTCATGGCCGAAGACGCCCGCCTGCTTGTAGGCGGCGATATAGCCGTTGATCAGCCACAGCTCGCCCTCCTCGACCGAGGCATAGCTTTCGGCGATGTTCGACTGGCCGGTGCGCAACGACTTCACCTCGGACCCGGTCAGCACGATGCCGACCTCGAGATCGCTCTCGATGAAATAATCGAACCGCGCCCGGCGGTTTTCGGCGATCACCTTGTAATTGGGGTCGTGCTTTTCGGCCATGATTGGGCTGAGATAGGCGAGCGCCGCGCCCGAGTCCAGCGGCGCAGGGGAGGAAGTGGAATGGTCCTGCAAATCTTGATAGGCGCATTTCTCATGCTGACCACCATTGCCGTTGCTGGGGCCTCGCTCTGGCGCGTGGAGCTTTGGCTGCGGCGCCGCCATGATTGGCTGGTTCAAGCGCCACACGGGCCAAAGCTGTTGCTCCTTCTCTGCGCCGGGGCGCTGTGGGTGATGGGTCTCCTCACGATATGGGTCTGGCTCTGGGCGCTGACCTTCTATGCGCTCGGCCTCTTCCCGGGGCTTGAGCCTTGCGTCTACTTCGCGCTCGTCTCGTTCACGACGCTTGGCTATGGCGATGTGCTTCTGCCGCACGAATGGCGGCTTCTGGGCGGCATGACGGCGGCGAACGGATTCCTGAATTTCGGCATCCTTGTCGCAAGCCTCACCGAGGCCCTGCGCAACGTCCGCCTGGCCCAGATCGCCCGTGGCGAGGCTCAGAAATAACTTCGCACCAGCGCGCCTGAGACAAGGCTCCAGCCGTCCGCGACCACGAAGAAAGCCAGCTTGAACGGCAAGGAGACGATGGCGGGCGGCACCATCATCATGCCCATCGACATAAGGATCGCGCTGACAACGAGGTCGATGATCAGGAATGGCAGATAGAGAAGAAAACCGATCTCGAAGGCTCGGGCGAGTTCCGACAGCATGAAGGAAGGGACGAGCAGCGAAAGCGGCGCGGTCGCCGGATCGGTCAGGCCCGCCGTCTGGGGGCGAAGCGCGGCGAGCGACGCGAGCGTGTCGGGGTCGAGCCGGGCGGCCATGAAGGCGCGGAAGGGTTTCATCCCCGCCTCGAAGGCGGCCGCGATATCCATCTGCCCTTCGGCCAGCGGTCTGCCCGCCTGTACCCAGGCTTCGGTGAAGACCGGCTCCATGATGAACCAGGTCAGGAACAGCGCGAGCGAGACGATCAGCATGTTGGGCGGCGACTGCTGCAGCCCGATCGCCTGCCTCAGGATCGCCAGCACCGTGACGATGAAGGGAAAGCAGGTGACCATCACCGCGATCCCCGGCGCAAGGCTGAGGACGGTGACCAGCGCAATCAGCGTCATCGACTGGCCTGAAAGCGTCGGCGCGCTGCCTGCGCCCTGCAGGCCCCGCGCCGCCAGATCAAGCAAGTCGCCCGCCCCCGGGCTGTCCTGGGCCAGCGCCGGAACCGCCGCGAAAACCAGCGCCAGCAGGGTGAACGGAATGATCCGCCCGACTGTCGGCAGGCGCGCCACTCAGAGACCGTCCTTCAGATCGGCGACCTCGGTCAGGCGCACCGCCAGCTGGCCCGCCCGGTCGCCGTCAAGCTCGGTCAGCATGCCCCGCCCGATCAGCTTGTCGCCGACATAAAGCTCGACCGGATCCTCGACCCGCCGGTCGAGCGGCAGGACCGAATCGCGCGTCAGCCGCAGAAGATCGCGCACCACCGGCCGGGCGCGGCCGACCGATATGGTGATGGTGATCGGCACCTGGGTGAAGGGATTGGCCGCGTCCGTAGCAGTTTCGCTCATGGCTGAACCTCGTCATGTTCGGTCTGGAAATAGGCCTTCACCGCCGCTCCGATTGCCCCGACCACACCGTCGAGGTCGATCTGCACCTCGCCCGCCGCGGTCTTCAGGAAGGCCTGACCGGGGCCGAGGGTCGGCTCCGCGACCACCTGGACCGGCACATCTACCTTCTGGGCAAGCAATTCCTCCACCATGCTCTGATTGGCGGGCGCGGTCCGGATGGTGACGGGGGTGGCGGCCAGCCGGTCGACGACCGGCCCCAACTCCTCAAGGATCATCGGACCCAGCGCCTGATGGGCGATGGCGGGCAGCACCTTTGCCACCATCTCGTCAAGTAGCGGCTCGAGCGAAGCAAGGATGTGGCGGCGGGCATCGCGGTAGCTCAGCGCCATTTCGGTAAGGTTGCGGCCAAGCTCGGTCCTCAGCCGCGTGATATCGTCATTCTGCGCGCCAAGCGCATCGTCCCAGCCGGCCTGATAGCCCTGTTCATAAGAAAGAAGCTTCATCTCGGCGACCTGGGCATCGCCCATCAGCGTTGCCTGAAGGGGATCGTCTGGCAGATCGAAGGTTTCCAGTTCCAGAATCCGTGCCATCACGCTTTCTCCGCCTGCGGGTCATCCATCCAGCTTTTCAGGATCTCGACCGATTCCTCCTGCCGTTCGGATATGAGCCGCCTCAGCCGCGCGACGGGGTCGTCGATCTCGGCGGGCTCCGCCTCTTCGGCCACGCCCCGCCGCGCGCCGCGCCCGAGCGCGAGACCTTCGGGGAAAGCGCCGTCCTCCTCGATCACGCCGGTCAGGACAGGTCCGTTGGCCAGCTGCGGCGCGGGCAGCGAGGCGGCGACCGGGGCGGCGCGCGAGGTCAGAACCGGCCTGACCACGAAAAGACCAAGGACCAGCGCCACGACAGCGAGCACGGCGAGCTGCACGAGCGTCATCACATCGATGGCGAAGGCCGCAAAGCCGCCGCCCGCGGCCTCGCTTCCCGCCGCCGCCACCGGCTCGAAGGCCAGCGACTTGATGGTGATCACATCGCCCCGCGCCTCGTCGAAACCGACCGCCGCGGCGACCAGATCCTTCAGGGCCGCCAGCTCGTCGTCGGGCCGTGGCGCGGCCGAGACCGTGCCGTCCGCCGCCGTCTCGCTCACCCCGTCGACCAGCACGGCCACGGTGATCCGCTTGATCGCGCCGGGGTTCCGGACCAGATCGCGCTTGGTCTCGCTCACCTCGTAATTCACCCGCTCGCGCGTCGTGGAATCGTTCGACTGCGAGCTCTTGCCGCCACCCGCCGCCGCGCCCGTGGGCAGGTTCGAGGCGACGCTCACCGACGGATCACCCTGATTCTGCGCGCTCGAACTTTTCTCCTCGTTCTCGGACGAAATCGCCACGCGCCCCTGCGGGTCGATCTTGCGTTCCGAAATCGCCTCGCTTTCCGTCACCGTCTCGACCGCGACCTCGACCACGGCCTTGCCGTAGCCCACCCGCGCCTCCAGAAGCCGCGTGACATTCTCCCTCAGCGCCGCTGCCCGGTCCGACCCGGCCTTGGCACCGGTATCGTCGTCGGCGAGGATCAGGTTGCCGTCGCCGTCGATCACCGCGACATCCTCGGGCTTCATCCCCGCCACGGCCGACGCCACCAGAAACTTCAGGGCCCGTGCATGATCGGGCGACAGCGACCCGTCGCGCGTCACCGCCGCGACCGAGGCCTTGGGCGATCCGGTCTGGCGGAAGCCCTGCGGTTCGGTGTTGGAAATATGGACGCGGACCGAGCGCATGTTGGGCATGGCGGCAATGGTGCGGGCCAGTTCGCCTTCCTTCGCGCGCCAATAGGCGGCGTCGAACATCTGCGAGGTGGTACCGAAGCCCGACAGACCGTCCAGAAGCTCGTACCCGCCGCCGGAATTCTGCGGCAGGCCCTGCGCCGCCAGTTCCATCCGCAACTCGTCGCGCCGTGTGGATTCGACATAGATCGCCTGACCGCGCACCTCGTAGGTCACGCCGCGCTGGTCGAGCGCGGCGAGCACCTCGCCCGACCTTGATCCCTCGATTCCCGCATAGAGCAGCGCCAGCGACGGGCGCGTCGCGACCGCGGTCAGCGCGTAGACTGCGGCAAACATCGCAAGCGTCGCCAGGACCACGATGATGCGCTTCCTTGGATCGAGCGCCTGCCAGACGGACATCACTTGCACGTTCGGTGCCTCCCTTCCCGGGCTTCTGCCGGTAGCTGATGCTTCCCCGATTGCCCTTAAGAATCGGTTAGTCGCATTCGGCCTATACCGGGGTAGGCCGGAAGGATTGGACCAATGTCGGAAGCCCCCGAAGAAGCGGAAGAAGCCCCGAAGAAGAAATCGAAGAAGCCGATGATCATCGGCCTGGTGCTGATGCTCGCGCTCGGCGGCGGCGGTTTTTTCGCCGTCTACAAGGGGCTGGTGCTTGCCCCCCACGATGCCGAGGCCGATTCGCACGCGGCAGTGGCAGAGGGCGCCGAGCCCCTGCCCGAAATCGCCTTCGTGCCGATCACGCCGCTTGTCGTCTCGCTCGGCCCCAAGGCGGGCGGGCGGTTCCTGCATTTCACGGCGCAGATCGAGGTGGAAAAGCATTACGAGGCGGATGTGACACTGCTTCTGCCGCGCATCCTTGATGTGCTGAACGGCTATCTGCGCGCCGTCGGCACGGGCGAGCTTGAGGATCCCGACGCTCTGGTGCGGCTCCGCTCGCAGATGCTGAGGCGCGTGCAACTGGTTACCGGAGACGGGCGCGTGCGCGACCTGCTCGTGACCGAATTCGTGATCAACTAGGAGGGCGCGATGGAGCTGATCGCCGATATTCTTCTGGGCGGGGGCGCCATCGGGGCGGGGCTTTTCTGCTATGTGCTCTCACGCCGCCTTTCGGCCTTCACCACGCTTGAAAACGGCATGGGGGGCGCGATCGCGGTCCTGTCGGCGCAGGTCGACGACATGACGAAAGCCCTGGAACAGGCCCGGACGGCGGCGGGCGAATCGTCCCGCGCGCTGACCGAGCAGACCGCGCGGGCCGAGGATGCGGCGCGACGGCTGGAACTTCTGATGGCCTCGCTGCACGACCTGCCGGAGGCGGGAGAGCATCGCCGGACGCGGGTTGTCCGCAATGGCGAGGCACGCCACCGCAGGTCGAGCGATGAGGAGGCCGCCTGATGAGCTTTGCCCTGTTGCGCGCTGCGCCCGCCGCCCGCCGCCCCAGACGGCGCCGCGGCCTTCTGATGATCGCGCTCTTCCTCGGCCTGTCCGGCCTGATCCGCATCGGCGATGGCGTCGGCCATGCTTTGGCCGAAACCTCGAGCCATGAGGCGGAGCAACCTGCCGCAGAGGCCGCCATGACCGGTGCCGAATGCACGCCCGACGGCGGGGCATCGGCGCTTCTCGATGCGCTGAAGCTGCGCGAGGCGCGGGTCAGGGAACAGGAACTGGCGCAAGAGAACGAGGCGCAGACACTGGCGCTTGCCCGCGCCGAGATCGAGGAGAAGCTTGCCGCGCTGACGGCGGCCGAGGAAAAGCTCGCCGCGACCGTCCAGCAGGCCGACAAGGCGGCGGAAAAGGACGTGGCCAAGCTGGTCGCCATGTACGAGACGATGAAGCCCAAGGATGCGGCGAAGCTTTTCTCAGAGATGGACCCGGACTTCGCGGCGGGCTTCCTTGCCCAGATGCAGCCCGCAGCCGCCGCGGCCGTGCTGGCCGGGATCGAACCGTCGAAGGCCTATACGATCAGCCTGATGCTGGCGGGCCGCAACGCAACCGCGCCGAAAAGCTGAAGCGGAAGACGGAATCTTAACCCGCCCCCCGCAGGCTGGGGCGGGAACCGGGTTCGGGATGGTAGGTAATGGTCGGCATCATTGGCATCGTCATCATCTTCGTGATGGTGTTCGGCGGCTACACGCTGCACGGCGGCAAGCTCGGCATCGTGCTCGAGGCGCTGCCCTGGGAAATGATCATGATCGGCGGCGCGGCGGCCGGCGCCTTCGTGGTGGCCAATGATGGCGCTGCGATCAAGCAGACGATGAAGGATGTGGGCAAGGTCTTCAAGGGACCGAAATGGAAGGCCCCCGACTACCGCGACCTGCTGTGCCTGCTGTTCGAGCTGATCCGGCTGGCCAAATCGAACCCCGTCGGGCTCGAGGAGCATATCGAGAACCCGCATGAAAGCTCGATCTTCGGCAAATATCCCAAGATCGCGCATGACCATGGGGTGGTGGACCTGATCTGCGACACGATGCGCGCCGCCTCGATGAACTATGACGATCCCCACCAGGTCGAGGAGGTGCTGGAAAAGCAGCTTGAGGCCAACCATCACCATGCGATGCATTCAAGCCATGCGCTGCAGTCGATCGCCGACGGCATGCCCGCGCTCGGCATCGTCGCCGCCGTTCTCGGCGTGATCAAGACCATGGGCTCGATCGACCAGCCGCCCGAGATCCTCGGCGGCATGATCGGTTCGGCGCTTGTGGGAACCTTTCTCGGCGTCTTCATGGCCTACGGGCTCGTCGGCCCCTTCGCGGCCAAGGTGAAGGCAGTGGTCGAGGAGGACGCGCATTTCATGAAGCTGATCCGCGAGGTGCTGGTGGCGAACCTCCACCGCCATCCACCGAACATCTGCATCGAGGTCGGCCGTCAGAACGCGCCCCATCATGTCCGCCCGAGCTTCTCGGACCTGGAGGAAACACTGAAGGCGCTGAAGGCGGATGCGGCATGATGACGCCTGCCGCCCGTCTGTTGCTTCTGCTCTTCGCCGGGCTCTGCTTGCCGGCGGCGACGCTGGCAGAGACCGTGACGGTACGCTCGGGCGAGCATGGCGATTTCACCCGCCTTGTCGTCGATCTGGGCGGCGACAGGCAATGGCAGTTCGGGCGGACGGAGGATGGCTACCTCCTCAGGGTCGAGGATCCGGCGCTTGGCTTCGACATCGGGCGTGTGTTCGAGCGCGTGCCGCGCACCCGGCTGACGGGCCTGTCGGCAGGGGCCGGCGAACTGCGGCTCGCGCTTGCCTCGGGCACCTTCGCCCTGCTGGCGCAGGAAGGCGGCGGCCTCCTGATCATCGACATGCGGCGCGGCACCGCGCCCGAGGAATCGCCTTTTGAAAAGCCAATTGCCACGGAAGTCGCGGGCGTCGAGGCCGGAAAGAAACCGGCAGTCCCCCTGCCCCATCCGGTCTCTGCCCCGCCCGCCGCCGCGCCCGGGCTTGCGGCGACTTTGAGCTACCGCCCGGAAACCAACAGCGCTGCCAGCCTGCCTATCTATTGGCGCGATGTTCTGGAGCCCGGGACCAGTCAGGAGGGCATGGCAGAGGCCGCACCCGAAACGCCGCAAGACCCCGAAATCGAAATCGCGACGAGCGGCGCCGATCACGATATGGGCCGTGAGAAGGCCGCCGCATCGCCCGCAGCCGGTGATGGGGACGATCCGGGTCGTCCGGCCACCGACCTGCCGCCCGATCTGCCGCCCGATCTGCCGCTTAGCCTGCCGACGCCGGGCTTCGGCACGCTTGCGCTGCCCGTACCGTCACCCGAGGTGCTGGCGTTGGAGGAAGCTCTGCGCGAACAGGTCGCACGCGCGGCGTCCCAGGGGCTCGCCGAAGCGGCAGTAGACAAATTCGCCGACCCGCACATGAGCGCCGAGAAGACCGATCACCAGGAGGCTCCGGAACAAAAGGACATGCCCGCGGACCCGCCGACGGCGGACGATCACATCGCCTTCCATGCCGAAACCTCGATGGACCGCGACGCCCGCGACAATCCGCGCGCGGTCAGTGTGACCGAGGACGGGCTCGCCTGCCCCGATGAGGCGCTGATCGACCTGCGCCACTGGGGCGACGACCGGGCGGTGCCGCTGCAGCTGGCCGAGGCACGGGGCGGCCTGACCGGCGAGTTTGACCGGCCGGATGAGGCGGCCGTCCTGCGCCTCGCGCGGCTCTACCTGTATTTCGGCATGGGGGCGGAGGCACGGTCGGTCATGAACGGCTTCGGCCTGCAGGCGGAAGGGGCGCCGCTTCTCATCGACATGAGCTACATGATCGACGATCGCGCGCCGCCGCCGCCCGGCGCCTTCGCGCCCTATGGTCAGTGCGAGACTTCAGCCGCGCTCTGGGCCTTCCTGTCGGCGCCAGACGCGGCGACCCCGCCGGTCGCGAACCTGCCTGCGCTCATCCGGGGCTTTTCCGGCCTGCCCGCGCCCCTGCGCCTCGCGCTCGGGCCGCGGCTTTCGAACCGGCTGATCGCGGCGGGCGCGCTCGACGCCGCCAAGACCGTGCGCAATGCAGTTGCCCGCAAGTCGGACGATCACGACCGGCCGCTTAGGATGATCGAGGCGGAAATCGCGCTGAGCCAAGGCGAAACCGATGCCCACGAGAAGCTGACCGCTCTGGCGCAGGGCTCGGACGATCTTGCGGCGAAGGCCCTGATCCTGTCGGTCGAGCAGCGCTTGCTCAAGGGCGAGACGGTGCCCGCGTCGGAGGTGGCGGATCTGGCCGCGCTCGCCTTCGAACGCCGGAACGGCAAGGGCGCGGATGCGCTCGCAGCACTTGAGATCGAGGCACGGGCCGCATCCGGCGATCTGCCGCGCGCCTTCGAGCGCTTCGCGGACTGGAGCCGGGACGCCCCTGCCGACGCTGCGCGCAAGACTGCACTGACATTGTTCGCCGCGCTTGCCGCCGACCTCGATGATGCTGCGTTCCTCGGCGAATATTTTGCCCGCAAGCCCCTCCTTCCGGCCGATGCCGACGCCGAAGTGCGGCTGCGGCTGGCCGAACGGCTCGGCGGGCTCGGCCTATACGAGGAAGCGCTTCTTCTGCTTCCGCCGACACTGCGCACGGGTGACGAGGCGCGGCTGGTACTCGCGCACGCGGCGGCGCAGGCCTTCCGCTACGAGGAAGTGATCGCCATGACCGGCGGGCTCGATCTGCCAGAGGCGCAGGCGCTGCGGGCGGAAGCCCTCGACGCGCTCGGCGATCATGCGGCGGCGGCCGATCTCTATGCGGCGCTGGGCGAAACCGCGGCGGCGGCCGGCGCGGCCTGGCGCGGCGGCGATCTGGCGCGCGCGGGCACGGATGCAGGTTTCAGCGAAATGGCAGCGCTGCTCGGGGCCGACCCAGCCGCGCCGCGACCGGACGAAACCCTGCCCGGCCTGGCGGAGGCGGGCACGACGCTTGCGGGCAGCAAATCGCTCTTGACCGAGAGCGGCAAGCTGCGCGCCTCGCTCGCTGCGCTTCTTTCCGCATCGGGCGCAGCGACAGCGACGTCGCGCTGAGGTCGCGCCAGACCCGCGCCGACGGTTACCGA
The DNA here is from genome assembly GCF_030143255.1 of Frigidibacter sp. SD6-1. Taxonomy (GTDB): domain Bacteria; phylum Pseudomonadota; class Alphaproteobacteria; order Rhodobacterales; family Rhodobacteraceae; genus TMP-24. Next base: position 184,286 of record NZ_JARJNR010000003.1, on the reverse strand, counting down.
ATCTCAACGCCCACGCCCTAGCCTCGCCGCATGCAAGAATTGCAGGGATGGCCGGAATGGGCAGCGTGATGAGACTTCTGGCTTTGCTCTGCCTCGCGCCGGGCACCGGCGCCACCGCCGGGACGACCGACGCCGATCCCGCGCTCTTCTGCGAATATGCCGCCCAGCAGGCCGCCGCCGAGGAAGGCGTGCCGCTCTCGGTCCTTAATGCAATCTCCCTCAACGAGACCGGGCGCAAGCGCGAAGGCGCCTTCCGTCCGTGGCCCTGGACGGTGAACATGGAAGGCGCGGGCCACTGGTTCGACACAAACGAGGAGGCGCTGGCCTATGCCGAAAAGGAATTCGCGCGCGGCGCGCGCAGTTTCGATGTGGGCTGCTTCCAGATAAACTACAAATGGCATGGGGAGCATTTCGCCTCGATCGACGAGATGTTCGATCCGATGGTGAACGCCCGCTATGCCGCGCGCTTCCTAAAGTCGCTCTACAGCGAACAGGGGTCGTGGGAGGCGGCAGCGGGCGCCTACCATTCCCGCACGCCCGAATATGCCAACCGCTATGCCGCGCGCTTCAGCCGGTTCCGAAACGACCTGATCGCCCGCTATGGCGAGGAGATACCGGAGATTCCCGATATCGTTCTGGCCGCCTACGCGGCCGAAAGCGAGGTGCCGCGCATCAACAATTACCCGCTGCTGCAGGCGGGCAGCGCGGGCGGGCTCGGCTCGCTCGTGCCGATCGGCAACGGCGCGCGCGGCGCGCTCTTCGGCGCCCCGGCGCAGCCCGCCGAGACAGAGATCGTCACCGAATGAGCGAGGCCGCGCCGAAGATCTTCCAGCCGACGGTGCTTCTGGCGCTCGCGATGATGGCGGTCATCGCGATGATGATCCTGCCGATGCCCGCCTGGGTGCTGGACATCGGGCTGGCCGCCTCTTTCGCCATCGCGATCCTCATTTTCACCATCACGCTTTTCATCGAACGGCCGCTCGATTTTTCGGCCTTCCCGACGATCCTTCTCGCCTCGCTGATGCTCAGGCTCGCGCTCAACGTCTCTTCGACCAAGCTCATCATCGGCGAGGGTCATACCGGCACGGCAGCGGCCGGCGAGGTGATCGAGGGCTTTGCCATGTTCATCATGTCGGGCTCGGTCCTGATCGGGCTCGTGGTGTTCGGCGTCCTGATGATCGTCAATTTCATCGTCATCACCAAAGGCGCGGGGCGCATGGCCGAAGTGGGCGCGCGTTTCGCGCTTGACGGCATGCCGGGCCGGCAGCTGGCCATCGACGCCGACATGAATGCGGGCGCCATCGACCATGCCGAGGCCAAGGCGCGGCGCGAGCGGGAACAGGCGGAAACGACCTTCTTCGGCTCGCTCGACGGGGCATCGAAATTCGTCAAGGGCGACGCGGTGGCGGGGCTCTTGATCACGCTTCTGAACCTCGTCGTCGGACTGTCTATCGGCGTGGGCGCCCATGGCATGCCGGTCGGTCGTGCGCTTGAAACCTACGCGATCCTCACCGTCGGCGACGGGCTCGTCAGCCAGATCCCTGCCGTCATCATCTCCATCGCCTCGGCGCTCCTTCTGTCGCGCGGCGGCACCAAGGGGTCTGCCGACCGCGACATCCTGCGCCAACTCGGGCGCCACCCGCTGGCGCTTGGCACCGTGGCCTTTTTGATGGCGCTCTTCGCCCTGGTCCCTGGCCTGCCCTTCCTGCCCTTCATCATCGGCGCCGCGATCCTCGGCTTCGTCGGCTGGCGGCAATGGCAGGCGGAAGGCGAGGCCGCCGAGCGCGGGCGGGTGCAGGCCCTGCCGGTCGAACCGGCGCGGCGGCGGACGATGGGCGATCTGCTCGACCTTGACGACATCCATGTGGAGTTCTCCCCGAGCCTTGTGGCCATGGTCCTCGACCCCGCGACCGGCCTTGACGCGCGCATCGCCAACATGCGCAGCCATGTCGCCACGACCTATGGCCTGATCCTGCCGGAAATCCGGCTGACCGACGATTCCACGCTGGGCGACGGCATGTACCGGATCCGCATCCAGGGGGTGGAACAGGCCCGCGACCGCATCCATCCCGATCAGGTGATGGCGCTTCTTTCCGGCGACGATGCCGCGCTGCCGCCCGGTGGTGATGTGCGCGAACCCGTCTATGGTGCACCCGCCCGCTGGATCCCCGCCGACCGGCAGGAGGAGGCGGCGCTGGCGGGCATCACTGTCGTCGGCCCGACCGAGGTGCTGGCGACGCATCTTCTGGAAGTGGTGAAGCGCAATTTCGCCCGGCTTCTGACGCTGAAGGGGCTGAGGCGGCTTCTCGACGAATGCACCTCGCTGTCCGACCCGGCGCGCGCCGAGGCGGCAAAGCGGCTGTTCGACGAGCTGATCCCCGACAAGGTGCCGGTCGACATGCTTCTGGCCGTGCTGCGCCTTTTGCTGGAGGAGCGGATCTCGATCCGCAACCTGCCCCTGATCCTTGAATCGATTGCCGAGGCCCGTGGCCTCGGCGCGCCCGAGGCGATTTGCGAACATGTGCGGCGCAGATTGGGCTTCCAGCTGGTGGCCGAGATGCGGCGCGAGGACGGAACCTTGCCGCTTCTGCAGCTTGCCCCGGAATGGGAAGAGATGTTCCGCACCTATCAGGTCGAGGGCGCCCATGACGTTGCCCTGCCGCCAGAGAAGTTCAACCGGCTGGCCGCGAACGTGGCCGAGAAGGTGGCGAAGGCCGGCGAGAAGGGGATTTTCCCCGCCCTGATCACCTCGGCCCGCAGGCGGCGGTTCCTGAAGACCGCGCTCGGGGCCAAGGGTCTGACGACGCCGGTCCTGTCCTACGAGGAGGTGGGCGGCGATGCGAAGCCCGCCATCGTCGGGCTGGTGGCGGCATGACGGACATGCAGGAGGCAATCCTCGCCGCCCTTGACGGCCCCTTGCTGATCGCGGGTCTGGTTTTTCTGCGCCTGGGCGCGGTAATGGCGCTTCTGCCCGCCTTCGGCGAGCGCGCCGTACCCGCCCGCATCCGGCTCGCGCTCGCGCTCGCCTTCACCGCGATCGTTGCCCCGGCGGTCGAGGCGAGGATCGCCCCTCCGGGCGGCACGGTCGCGGCCTATGTCTTGTTCTTGATGGCAGAGACCGCGAACGGGCTGGCGCTCGGGCTCGTCGTCCGACTGTTCCTTCTGGCACTCGAGATGGCGGGTGGGATCGCGGCGCAATCGGGGTCGCTCTCGCAGATGTTCGGGGTACAGGGCGAACCGATGCCCGCGATGGCGCATCTGTTCGTGATGTCGGCGCTGTGCCTCGCCGTCCTGTCCGGCCTGCATGTCCGCGCGGCGGGGGCGATGATCCTGTCCTACGAGGCCCTTCCCGCAGGGACAGTACCGGGTGCGGCGCTCCTGAAGAGCTGGACGGTGGGCCAGATGTCGCAGGCCTTCGCGCTGGCCTTCAGTCTGGCCGCGCCCTTCGTGGTGGCGGCGCTTCTCTATAATGTGGCACTCGGCGTCATCAACCGGGCGATGCCGTCGCTGATGGTCGCCTTCGTCGGCGCGCCTGCGCTGACGGCAGGGGCGCTTGTCATGCTGGCGGTCGCCGCGCCGCTGATGCTCGGCCTCTGGAAGGGGGCGTTCGACGCGATCCTCGCCGATCCGTTCGCGGTGCCGCGATGAGCGGCGAGGACGACGCCAGCCGCGAACACGAGCCGACGCAGAAGAAGCTCGACGATGCCCGCGCGCGCGGCGATCTGGCGCGGTCGGCCGATCTGACCTACGCGGGCGGCATGACGGGGTTTCTGGCGCTGTCGGCCTTCGCGGGGGCGAAACTGCTGATCGCCTTCGGCGACCGGGCGGAGGCCTATCTGGGCGGCTTCGCCCTGACGGGCGCCGCCGCAGGCGCGCCCTCCGGCGCTTATGTCGCGGGCTGGGCTGTGGCGATGGTCCTGCCGGTCCTGCCTTTCCTCCTCTTGCCGGGGCTTGCCGCGCTTCTGACCCTCATTGCCCAACGGGGGCTGGTGTTCGCCGGGGAAAAGCTTGCGCCCAAACTCAGCCGCATCGACCCTTTGCAGAACGCCAAGCAGAAATTCGGCCGGGCGGGCCTGTTCGAATTCGGCAAAAGCGCGGTGAAGCTTGTGGTAACCGGCTGCCTTCTGGGCTGGTTCCTCTTGCGCAACATGGACGAGATCATGACGACCGCCGCCCTGCCCTCGGGCGCGGTGTCGGCGGTGATGGTCGGGCTTCTCCTGCGCTTTCTCATGCTGGTCGCGGCGATTGCCCTTGTGATCGGGCTTGCGGATTTCGGCTGGCAGAAGCTCGAACATCTGCGCCGCAACAAGATGAGCCGCCAGGAGCTGATGGAGGAATTCAAGCAATCCGAGGGCGACCCGCATATGAAGGGTCATCGCCGCCGCCGCGCGGAAGAAATCGCGATGAACCGGATGCTCGCCGATGTGCCGAAGGCCGACGTGGTGGTGGTGAACCCGACCCATTATGCAGTGGCGCTGAAATGGAACCGCGCGAGCGGCCGGGCGCCCCTCTGCCTTGCCAAGGGCGTGGACGAGATTGCCGCCCGCATCCGCGAGGCGGCGGCGACAGCAGGCGTGCCGATCCATTCCGACCCGCCGACCGCGCGGGCGATCCATGCGACCGTCGAGATCGGGCGCGAGATCCGGCCCGACCACTACGCCCCGGTTGCCGCCGCGATCCGCTATGCCGAGCGGATGCGCCGCCGCGCCCGCGAGCGTAGCGGGCGAGGCGCGAAATGACCCCCGCCGACCGCACCCGCCAGCTTGCGCGGCTGAAACGCGTGGCCGATGCCCGGCGCGACAGCGACCTTGCCGCGCTCTCGGCGGTCTCCGCCCGCCTTGCCGCCACCGAGCGGGCACGCGAGGAGCTGGCACAGGCGCTGGCGGCCGAGGTCCGCAAGGCCGTGGCCGAGCCCGACCTGCCGACCTTCCGCGCGCTCGACATGCATCTGGTCCTGTCTGAGCGGGCGAAGGCCGCGCTCGAGGCGCGGATCGCCCGGATCGCGGACGAGCGCGAAACCCTGCGCGCCGCGGCGGCCCTGTCCTTCGGCCGTGCGACGGTGCTTGACCGGATCGCGGACCGGCTGGAGCGTTCGCGGCCGCCCGACCGATCCGGAGATCGCTGACCGCGCGTCGGCGGCGGCACCTCCTCGGGCACTTCGTTTCTCGTCGGGCGGGCAGCGGCCCTCGCGAGGAGTGCATGAAATGCTCGACGAGCTGCCCCGGCACCCTGCGCCCTCCTTCACGGCGATGTTGCAACCGATCACGTCTTGGACAGAAGGCTGCAATCACCTTGGCGCGGGCCCCGCCCCGCCGCCATAAAGGGCGAAACCCGCCGCCGCCATGGCGGTGCGACCGGAGAGGCCCGTTGAAAAGACCGCTGATCTTCCTTGGTGCCGCGCTTGCCATCCTGATCCTCTATAGCCTGTACGGGCCCGAGATCGGCAGCCTCGCCGATGTCCGCACCGAGCTTGCCCGGATCGAGGCGGCACGGGCCGCGGCACCGGTGACCGTCGCCGCGATCTTCTTCGCCGCCTATGTCGCGGTCACCGCCCTGTCACTGCCGCTCGCCGTCTGGATGACGCTCGCCGCAGGCGCGCTCTTCGGCTTCTGGGGCGGGCTCCTCCTCGTCTCCTTCGCCTCGGCCATCGGCGCCACGCTCGCCTTCCTCGCCGCGCGCTATTTCCTGCGCGACTGGGTGCACGTGCGGCTCGGCGACCGGCTGAAGGCGGTGAACCAGGGCTTCGCCCGCGACGGCAGCTTTTACCTTTTCACCCTGCGGCTCATCCCGGCGATTCCCTTCTTCGCGATCAACCTCCTCATGGGTCTCACGACCATCCGGCCCCTGACCTTCTACTGGGTCAGCCAGCTTGGCATGCTGGCGGGCACCGCCGTCTATGTGAATGCGGGCACGCGGCTTGCGGCGATCGACAGTCTTTCGGGCATCCTCTCGCCCGCGCTGATCCTGTCCTTCGTCCTTCTCGGCATCTTTCCCTGGATCGCGCGCGCCTTCATCGCCACGCTTCAGCGCCGCAAGGTCTATGCCGGCTGGCAGCGGCCCCGGCGGTTCGACCGCAACCTGATCGTGATCGGCGCGGGCGCCGCCGGGCTCGTCTCGGCCTATATCGCGGCCGCCGTGAAGGCCAAGGTGACGCTGATCGAGGGGCACCGGATGGGCGGTGACTGCCTGAACTACGGCTGCGTGCCCTCAAAGGCGCTGATCCGCTCGGCGAAACTGGCCCGCCAGATCGGCAAGGCCGAAGGCTTCGGGATCACGACCAGCCCGGCGCGGGTTAGTTTCCCGGCCGTCTTCGCCCGGATCGGCGCGGTTATCCGCGCCATCGAGCCGCATGATTCCATCGAACGTTACCAAGGCCTCGGTGTCGAAGTCCGCGAAGGCCACGCCCGCCTGGTCGATCCCTGGACGGTGGCGATCGCCGCCAAGGACGGCGGCGAAAGCCGTCTGACCGCGCGCGCCATCGTGCTGGCGACGGGGGCTGCCCCCTTCGTGCCGCCGCTGCCCGGGCTTGACGAGGTGGGCTATCTGACCTCGGATAGTTTGTGGGAGGCATTCGCTATCCGCACCGAGGCGCCGAAGCGCCTCGCCATCCTCGGCGGCGGTCCGATCGGCTTGGAGCTGGCGCAAAGCTTCGCGCGGCTCGGCTCGCATGTCACGCTGATCGAGATGGCGCAGCGGCTTTTGATCCGCGAGGACGAGGAGGTTTCGGCCTTCGCCCGCGCGCGGCTGGAAGAGGACGGGGTCGAGGTGCTGACCGGTCACAAGGCGCTGTCCTGCGGGCGCGCGGACGGCGAGAAGTGGATCGAGGTCGAGACGGGCGACACCCGCCGCCGCCTCGCCTTCGACGATCTGATCGTCGCCGTCGGCCGCGCGGCGCGGCTCAAGGGCTACGGGCTCGATGAACTGGGTATCCCGGCGGGCCGGGTGATCGAGACAAACGACTATCTCGAAACGCTGTACCCCAACATCTATGCGGCGGGCGATGCGGCGGGGCCCTACCAGTTCACCCATGCCGCCGCCCATCAGGCCTGGTTCGCTACGGTGAACGCGCTCTTCGGTTTCGCGAAACGCTTCCGCGCCGATTACCGGGTGATGCCCGCCACCACCTTCCTCGACCCCGAGATCGCCCGCGTCGGTCTGAACGAGACCGAGGCGAAGGCGCAGGGCATCGCTTACGAGGTGACGCGCTACGGGATCGACGATCTGGACCGCGCCATCGCGGACGGTTCCGCCCACGGCTTCGTCAAGGTGCTGACCGCGCCCGGCAAGGACCGCATCCTCGGCGCCACCATCGTCGGCGAGCATGCGGGCGACCTTTTGGCCGAATTCGTTCTGGCAATGAAGCACGGGCTGGGGCTGAACAAGATACTCGGCACGATCCATTCCTACCCGACCTTCGCCGAGGCGAACAAATATGCCGCGGGCGAATGGCGCAAGGCCCATGTCAACCCGCGCGCCCTGAGCCTTCTCGAAAGTCTGCACCGCTGGCGGCGGGGCGGCGCATGATCGACCGCTTCCTCCTGCCCCTGCAGCACGCGATCCTGCGCCCGCCCGCGCAAATGCTGGCAGCGCGTGGCGTGGGCGCCGATCAGATCACGCTTGCAGCCTTCGGCATCGGCGCGCTTGCCGTGCCCGCGCTCGCCGCGGGCTGGCACGGGTTGGCGCTTGCCCTCATCCTCGCGAACCGCGCGCTTGACGGGCTCGATGGCGCGGTGGCCCGCGTCACCGGCCCGACCGACCGCGGCGCCTTCCTTGATATCGTTGCGGATTTCCTCTTCTACGGCCTCGTGCCCCTGGGCTTCGCGCTCGCCGACCCGGCCGCGAACGCGCTTGCCGCCGCCTTCCTCATCACCACCTTCATCGGTACCGGATCGAGCTTCCTCGCCTTCGCTGCCATCGCCGCCCAGCGGGGCGAGGCATCCTCCGCCTATCCGGCCAAGGGCATCTATTACCTCGGCGGCCTGACCGAAGGCACCGAAACCATCGCGCTTTTCGTCGCCATGTGCCTCTGGCCGCAGGCCTTCCCGATACTCGCCACCCTCTTCGCCCTCCTTTGCCTGATCACCACCGCGCTCCGCTGGCACTGGGGCTGGCAGGCCTTTTCCCTACCCTCGAACGACCATAGGACAGACGCATGAGACTGACACTCACCGCCACACTTCTTGCCCTCATCGGCGCGCCCCTCTGGGCAGACAGCTGGGACGAGACACTTGCGGCGGCCAAGGGCCAGACCGTCTACTGGAACGCCTGGGGCGGGGACAGCCGCACCAATGATTTCATCGCCTGGGTGGACGGACAGGTGTCGGCAAAATACGGCGTCCATGTCGAGCAGGTGAAGCTTTCGGACACTGCCGAGGCGGTGACGCGGGTTCTGGCCGAGAAAAGCGCGGGCCAGACCGAAGGCGGCTCGGTCGACCTCATCTGGATCAATGGCGCGAATTTCCTGTCGATGAAGGAACAGGGGCTTCTGCACGGACCCTTCCTTGAGAACCTGCCGAACGCCGCCTTCCTTGACCTCACGCCTGGTTCTGCGGCGGTCACGGATTTCACCATCCCGACCGAGGGCTACGAGTCGCCTTGGAGGCTGGCGAAGTTCGTCTATACCTATGACAGCGCGCGCGTTGCGGAACCGCCCCGCTCGGCGGCGGCGCTGCTCGACTGGGCAAGCGCCAATCCCGGCCGCTTCACCCATCCGGCGGTACAGAATTTCATGGGCGCGACCTTCCTCAAGCAGGCGCTGATCGAGCTTGCGCCGGATGCGTCCGTCCTGCAGGCCGAGGCGACGGAAGACAGTTTCGCCGCTGCGACCGCACCGCTCTGGGCCTGGTACGACGCTCTCCGCCCCAATCTCTGGCGGGCGGGCGAGACCTTCCCGGAGAATGAGAGCGTGCTGAACCAGATGCTGAATGACGGCGAGGTGGATTTCACCATGGCCTTCGATCCGGCCGCCGCCGCTGCTGCCGTCGAAAAGGGGCTTCTGCCCGATACGGTGCGCACCTACGGGCCCGAAGCCGGGTCGATCGGCAATATCAGCTTCGTCGCCATTCCCTTCAACGCCGCGCACCGCGAGGGCGCGGAAGTGGTGGCGAACTTCCTGCTCGACCCGGCCACCCAGGCGCGCGCGCAGGATATCGGCATCCTCGGCAGCTATACGGTCCTCGACATGACGAAGCTTGACGAGACGCAACGCGCGGCCTTTGCCGATCTGCCCGCCTCTGCCGCCCTGCCGACCGAGGCAGACCTCGGCCCGACGCTTGTCGAGCCGCACCCGAGCTGGATGGTGCGGATCGCCGAGGAATGGGCAAAGCGCTACACGAAATGACGGGGCACGAGGGCTGGTGGCTCAGGCTGTCGGTCCTTGCGGCCGTGACCCTCGGCTTCGTCGCGCCGATCCTGGCCGGTCTGGCCCAGACGGCCCGCGTCGCCTTCGGGCTCGACGCGGGCCTTTCCTCGGACGTGGCGCCGCTCGCCGCCCTCGCGGCGCTGCCCGGCGTGGGCACGAGTATTGCGCTGACACTCTGGACCGGGCTCGCCTCGACGGTCCTGTCCTTCTTCCTCGCGTTCGAACTGGTGATGTGGACCGGCGGTGCGCGGCGCGCGACCTCCTGGCTCGCACCGCTTCTGGCCGCACCGCATGCGGCACTGGCGATCGGCTTTGCTTTCCTGATCGCGCCATCGGGCTGGATCGCCCGGGCGCTCAGCCCCTGGGCGACCGGCTGGAGCCTGCCACCCGATATCGCAACCGTGCATGACGCCTGGGGGATTGCGCTGATCCTCGGGCTGACGGTCAAGGAACTGCCGTTCCTCGCGCTGGTGATGCTCGCCTCGCTCGGGCAGCTGCCGGTCGCGCGGCTTGTCGCCACCGGCCGCGCCCTTGGCCATGGGCGCCGTGCCTCCTGGTACTGGCTGGTGTTGCCTGCGCTTTATCCGGCTCTCCGGCTGCCGCTCTATGCGGTCCTCTCCTTCTCGCTCTCGGTCGTGGACATGGCCATCATCCTCGGGCCCTCGAACCCGCCGACCCTTGCGGTCGCCATGACCCGCTGGTTCCAGTCGGCCGACCTTGGCCTCTTCGCGCCCGCCGCTTTCGCGGCACTTCTCCTCGGCCTTCTGGTGGCCCTGACGATCTTCGGCTGGCACCTCGGCGAGAGGCTCGTCGCCGCGCACGCACGGCGGCGGCTCGCCCGGGGCTGGCGGGCGCTTCGCGCCCCCCGGCTGGGCGCCGCCATGCCCGGGGTGGCAGGCGGTCTTGTCGCGGCGGGGCTCCTCGCACTTCTGTCGCTGATTGTCTGGTCGCTCGCCTGGCGCTGGTCCTTTCCTCATGCCGTGCCCGAACGCTGGTCGCTCGCGCTCTGGCGCGATACCGGCTCAGGCTGGGTCCATGTTCTGGCCGAGACGGCCCAGATCGGAGCAGGCGCGACGCTCCTGTCACTGGTGCTTGCGGCCCTCTGGCTGGAGGGCGAGACACGCGGGCGCTTCAGGCGCGCCCGCTGGGCGACGGCGCTGATCTATCTGCCGCTTCTGATGCCGCAACTGGCCTTTCTCTTCGGCCTCAATGTCGTCTTCCTCAAGGCGGGGCTCGGCGTCGACTGGACGGCGGTGCTCTGGGCCCATGCGATCTTCGTCTTTCCCTATGTGATGCTGACCCTGACCGAGGCCTGGCACGCACTCGACCCGCGGCTTTTCCAAACTGCCGCCTCGCTCGGCGCCGGGCCCTGGCGACGGCTTCTGACGATACGGCTGCCCTGCCTTCTCGGCCCGATCCTGACCGCCGCCGCCATCGGCTTTGCCGTATCGGTCGCACAGTACCTTCCCACACTCTTTATAGGCGGCGGCCGGGTGACGACACTGACGACCGAGGCGGTGACGCTGTCGTCGGGCGGCGACCGGAGGGTGGCGGGGATGTATGCGAGCCTGCAGGCGCTGATGCCGCTTGCCGCCTACGGGCTTGCGCTGGCGCTTCCGGTGCTTCTGTGGAAAAACCGGAAGGGGCTTCTGGGACAGGGATAGGATGCTCAGCGTCAAGCAAGTCTGCATCTGTCCGGCAGGGCGAACCGAGCCCCTGTTCGCGCCCCTGTCGTGCGATGTGGCCGCGGGCGAGGTCGTGACGATCATGGGCCCCTCGGGCATCGGCAAATCGACGCTTCTCGATTTCATCGGCGGCCACCTCGGGCGGGACTTCGTCGGCCTTGGCACGGTATCGCTCGACGGTTGCGATGTAACGCACAGACCGGCAGAGGCGCGGGGGATCGGCGTTCTGTTTCAGGACGCGCTCCTCTTCCCGCATCTCTCGGTGGGCCAGAACCTCGCCTTCGGCCTCGGCCCGGCACCGCGCGACCGCGCGGCGCGGCGGCAGGCGATCGAAGAGGCTCTGGAAACCGCCGGGCTTTCCGGATTTGCCGACCGCGATCCCGCCACCCTGTCGGGCGGGCAACGCGCGCGGGTGGCGCTGATGCGGGCCCTGCTGGCGCGGCCGAAGGCGCTGTTGCTGGACGAGCCCTTCTCGCGCCTCGACGAGGCGCTGAGGGGCGATATCCGCGACTTCGTCTTCGACCACATTCGCCGTCAGGGCGTGCCCACGCTGCTGGCGACCCATGATGCCGCCGATGCCGAGGCGGCGGGCGGCCCCGTCCTTCGCCTTGCGCCGGAAGCGCCCTGAGCCTGCCGGGCCGCTCGTCGAGCCCTTGCGTGCTCTCCTCGCTGAGGAGGCGTGACGATCCGCTCAGCGACGGTCGAAGGTCCGGCGCTCGGGCGGCCTGCCCTCGGCCAGCCGGTAGAAGCCGTCGGCGGGCACGGTCTGCCAGTCGCCCGCCGTCCCGTCCGGCCAGAGGACGCGCACATCGGCCACTTCTGCGGGCCCAAGCCCGAAATGCCACCAACCTGCCTGCCCGCTCACATGGCCGCCGCCCACGGTCAGTTCGCGCCGCTGCACGCGATCAGCGGTCCTGACCTCGATCCAGCCGCCGACCGCATCGGGGTTTGACCCGTCCTGATGCGGGCGCAGGCCAAGCCAATGGCCACCCGGACCGAGATTTCGCCAGACCTGCGCAGGCCCGTGGCGGTTCACGACCACCAGATCGGGCAGGCCGTCGAGGTTGAAATCTGCAAGCGCCGCGCCCCGGCTGGTCAGAAGGCTCGCCACCCCCGCCTTGTCTGCGGCCTCCATGAAGGTGCCATCGGGTCGCTGCAACAGCAGGTTGTTGGGGTCTTCCATCGCGAAGTCCGGCATTTCGGACACATTGCCCTTGGCGACGAACAGATCGGTGAAACCGTCGTTATTCACATCCGCGAACTGGGCATGCCAGCCGGTCGAGGGGCGGATATCGCCGCCGGTGAAGGGCCGCTGCGCGGTGACGCCCGCCGCCAGCGCCATGTCGCGATAGTCGGGCGCGTCATCCGCGCCGGGCGCCAGTTCCTGCAGCTTGTGATCGGCCATGCTGGTCAGGAAATACTCCGGCGTGCCGTCACCCTTCAGGTCATAGCTCGCGATGCCCATCCCCCAGATTTTCAGTTCTTTCCAGCCCTCCTCCGCCGTGTAGAGCCGTGGCGCCTGGCCCGGCTCGACATGCCAGAGCTGTTCCTCACCCCCCTCGTAATATTCGCGGTCGTTCGAGACACGAAGCGAGGGCGTGCCCGAGCCGTTCCAGTCGGTGAAGAGCATCGAAAGCGGACAGTAGGACGGTGTCAGCGCCAGCGGCGGGGCGAAGCCGCCGGCCGGGCCTGGGCGATGCAGCCAGTTGTCGGTGCAAGAGCCCCAGGGCGAAAACTCCTCGTTCCGGTCGATGTAATTGCCGATGGCGATGGTGGGCCAGCCTGCGCCCTTCTCCCATGTCGCGGCGAGCGCCGTGGACCAGCCGTCGCCGCCGTCGAAATGCCACTCCTCGTTCGCGGCGCTGAAGCGGCAATCGCCCAGACCGCGCATCACGCTGTTGGCGCCGACGCGCAGAAGGACAAGGTCCATCGTCCCGTCGCTGTCAATGTCGAGCGGATAGGCCCCGGTCACTGCGTCAAGCTCCAGCCCGCTGGGCCGTTCGCTGAAGGCAAGCGCGCCGCCCTGGGCGCTGTCATTGTGATAAAGCCGGGCCGGGCTTTCGCCGCCCGCGAGGAACAGATCCTCGCGCCCGTCGGCGTCGCAGTCAAAGGCCGCCGCGCCGCCGCCGACCATATATTGCCATTCGCCGGTGTAGCTGTGGTCAATCCCTGCGGTTGCCGTTTCCTCCGCGAAGATCGGAACGACCGGCGCCTCGTCGGCGCGGACCGCGACCGGCGCGGCCAGAAGGGCAAGAAGCAAGAGCCCGCGCATCATGTCCTCCGCGTCTTCAGGGCGTTGGTATGGGCCGCGATGCAGCGGCCCTGATCGAGCCCGCGCTCGATGGCGGCACGGTAGTGGATGCCGCCGTAAAGGCGCGAAATCCCGGCCTCGTCGGCGGCGGCCCAGAAACTGGCGAAGCTGCGCGGCGCCATGCCCTCGATCGTCGGGGTTTCGTCGGTGAAGGCATGATCGGCGCCGAAAAGCGCGCTCAGCACTTCGGCCGCCGCACCCGACTGGGTGGAATGGCCCGAGGGATATTCCGGGAAGGGCGGGGTCGCGAGGAACGGCGTCCAGGTCGGGTCGATCAGCCGGTTGATATAGGTGACCGGGCGCAACAGGTCATATTCGTACTTGCCCTGCCAGCAGCCGATGAAAGCGTCGGCCAGCGCAACCCCCAGCCGGGCAACGACATCGGCATAGCGCGCCTGGTCGGCCCCTTCGGCGGCGAGCGCATCAAGCGCGATCGACATCCAGTGGCCGGGGGGCGTGCGCGACAGCATCGCATCGTCGGACCAGAAAAGCGCCACAGCGCGCTGGTCCTCGGTCAGGGTCTTGCTGACCTCGTAGACCTCCACCGCCTGTTTGTAGAACTCCGAACCTTCATCTTCGCTATAGGCCGGCGGCGGCGGCAGGCGGCAGCTCGTGCCCTGAGGCATGGCGAAAGTCCGGTTCGCGCCCCAGTGCGGCAGCAAGGGTTTCTGCTGAAGCGCGATACGGTTCGTCGGCACCCAGTGGGCGGGACCCGGGGTCAGCGCATGATCCTCGGGAAACCCCAGGCTGACGATTTCGGCGCCGCCGTCACCTGCAGCCCAGTCGAGCACATGGGCGGCAAACGCCTCGCCATAGGCTCGGCTGCGGCGCGCGACCTCGGGGGCGAGCGGCGCCTCGATCGCGGCGCCAAGCTTCTCGGTCACCGCCTTCAGGGCCCGCTGCCCGGTCGGACCGGTGTTGAAGAACAGGCGCGCGACGACACCGGCAAGTGCCGCATGCAGGACCATCGCCTCGTCATATGCGCCCGCCTCGCGTACCGGGCCCGCCGCAAGCCCGTTCAGCTGCCCCGCCAATGTCAGAAGATCGTCGCGCCCCGAGGCAGTCGCCTCATGGACCGCAACGCCTGCGTAGCCGAGCGCGCGGCTGACCACTGGCGGCGTGTAGGTGGGCGTGTGCCGCACGAGATCGAGGATCAGCCCATACCAGACCGAGATGATCTTCTGCGGCGAGGGGGCCGGGGCCGCATGGGCGGGCAGGGCCGGGAGGAGAAAGGCTGTCGACAGGCCGCCGATGGCCTGTCTGCGGGTCAGTGAGTGCATTTCGTTAGCGCCAACAAGGTTCCGGCGGCAGCTAAGCACAGGGCGGCGGGCTGCTGCAAGCATCCGGCTGCGGATTGGCGAAGGACCTAAGGGGTGTGGCCGGCGCGGCGGCGCCGGCCACACTTGTTGCGCACCCAGGCGCCTACGATACTCACGGCACTACATGCCGCCTGGGCACGAACGTCCCCGGTTACCCGGAATTTCGCTTCCCCACCCGCTGGAGAACGCTCCACTCGCTACGCGACCGCGCGATCAGACCGGACCGCGACAGGCCTTCAGGTCACCTCCGCATCTTGGTCGTTTGACACCGCGACATGGTTCAAATTTTTTTTGAACAATCGGTTAATTGCAGAAGACCCCAGCCGAAGCTACGGTCGCGGCCTTTCGGCCCAAGGTCCTCGGCGGCGGCTCCGAGCGCCTTCTCGATCGCATCGCCGCCCGAAAGTCCTCCGTCGATCGCGTGGGCGAAGATCGCCGTCGCGATGGCCGCGGCATAGGACGTGCCGGACCGGTAACGACCGCCGTCGGCGGTCGGGACGAAAAGCTCGACACCGGGCGCGACGAAAGAGACTTCTGTGCCGCGATTGGCCTTGTAATAGAGCCTCTTGCGCGCATCGACCGCCGAAATCGCGAAGACATCGGGGTGCGAGGCAGGGAAGGATACGGCGTCTGCGCCGTCATTCCCGGTTGCCGCGACGAATATCGTGCCACGCCGGGCAAGCTCGTGCAGCACCATGCCGAGCGTTGCATTCTCCGGCCCGGCGAGCGAGAGGTTCACAAGCTGCACCCGTTCCGTCGCCAGCCAGTCGAGCGCGGCGGCAATCGCGTCGGCGCGCGCGACATCTCCGGTCGTGCCCTTCGCGAATGCAACCGCCGACAGGACGCGCGCCTTCCGCGCGAAGCCCGCGGGCCATTGCCCGTTGCCCGGCGCCGCGATCAGGGCGGCAAGCGCGGTCGCGTGATCGGGGGCGCCGGCCGCGTCGCCCTCGCGCAGGAAGGAACGGCTGGCGATCCGCGCGCCCGCAAGCGCCGTCGTTCCGGCATCCACCGGCCCGTCGATCACGCCGATCGACAGGGCCTTGCCAAGCGGACAGGGGTCGCCATCGGGCGCGCCTGCTAGCGCTGGCGCATAGGTCAACGGGCCTGCTGCCTGCTTATAGACCATGTTGCTTTCGACCCCGACGGCCAGACCCTCGCGCGCCAGCCGCCGTCGCAGGTCGTCCGCCGACCCGATCCTGCCGAGGTCGGCGGTAATCATGCCAAGACCGAGGCTTTTCAACCTGCGCCGCGCGATCACCTTGCCGCCCATCTCTTCCAGAAGTGCGCTTGCGGCGGCAACCGCATCGGCCGTGCCGGTCAGCATATATTCGGACCGTCCGCTTGGGGCCACCGCAGCCGCGACCGGAGCGATCACCATCGGATCGCGATCCCCATCGCGATCCGCTATCGCGGGCGGTTCTGGTGGCGGCGGGGGCGGAGGCGGTTCATCGCACTTCAGGAGACAGTCGTGTGCCCAGGCCGAGCCCGACAGGCCGAAGCCGATCAGGCCAAGCGCCAGCGCCACGATCCGCGCGACCGTCAGGATCATTCGGCGGTTTCCACCAGTTCCACAACGTCGCTCGCATGCTCAAGCGCGGCGCGCGCGGCATCGATGTCGCTATCCGCTGCTTCAGCGACAAGCGCGAGGCGGTAAAAGCCCAGCGCCGACGGACCGTCGACGATCGTCAGCGCGTTCGCAAGCAACAGGTCGGCGAAGGCGGCTTGAGAGGCCGCATCGCGCACGGAAACCGTGAAAACCGCCGCGGGCTGAGGGCCCGAAGCCTGTGTGTAGCCCTCATCCGGACTGCCCCAGCCGACCAGGGTGAAGCCGCCCGCCGTAACCGCCGCGGCGACTGCCGCAGCCGCGGCCGACTGACGAAGCGAGGCGGGCGCCCGCGGCTTTTCGGCCACCGCGCGGCGCAGGCGGGCAAGACCGAAATCGCCCGGCGACCGTTCGGGCAGGGCCGAAGCCCGCATCAGCGCGCGCAATTGCCGCGCCGCCTGCACCTGGGCATGAAGCGCCGGATCGCGCTCGAACTCGCGGGCCAGCGCCTCGGCCTCTTCGTCGGTCAGGGATCCGTTGACCCAGAAGGGAACCAGTTCCGCGATCTTCGCCTTGTCGAATGGGGCCGGATTCATGCGCGCGCCCTCCTGTTCATCTTTGCCTCGAGGCAGCGCAGAAGCAGCGCCTTGGCGTGAAACACCCGTGTCTTCACCGTACCTTCGGGCACGCCGATCACCTCGGCGACCTCGCGGTAGCTCATGTCTTCCAGAAATGTCAGCTCGATCGCCGCACGGTGGTCGGCCTTCAGGCCGCCAAGGCAATCGCGCAGCATGTCCCTTTCCTCCGCCGTCTGCAGAAGCTCCAGCGCACTTGGCCCTTCGTCGGGCCTGTCCGGCATTTCATCCTGTATCGTCACTCGTCCGCGTGCCCTGAACTCGTCGACCACCTTGCGCCAAGCGATCGCGTAGACCCAAGTCCTGACCCGCGACCGGTCCTGAAACCCGGCGGCACCGCGCCAGACCTCAAGAAAGACCTCGTGCAATATGTCGGCCGCGGCGAACGGATCGTTCAATTTCGAGTGGATGAATCCGAAAAGAGGCCGCTCAAGCTGGCGATAGAGCGTATCCAGAGCCGAGACATCGCCCCCGGCCATGCGTCTGACAACTGCGACGAGCGCATCTTCTCTCATCTGGGGCAACATCCCGAACCATGCTTACCTGTCCTGCATAACAGGTAGATGGTCCGGGACTAAGTCACAACCCTGACGAATGATGTCATATATGATCAAAAGCCGCTGCGGCGGCGATTGTTGCGCAGATCATTCCAGACGGGCGGGGAAGCCAGGCGCGCGCAGGTCGGTGTGCAGAAGGTCCTCGAGCAGCTTCGCGATCATCGGCGATTGCGCGTCGCCGCCATAGGCGGCCTTGGCGGCGATATAGGTCTGGTTCGTCGCCGAGGCGAGGTCGAGCGGCACACCGAATTCCTTGCCGAAGCCCAGCGCGAAACCCAGATCCTTCAACGCCAGATCGATGTTGAAGGCGATGTCGTAAGAACCGTTCAGGATCAGCGCGCCTTCGGTTTCATGCACGAAGGAATTGCCCGACGAGGCCTGGATCGCATGCCACGACTGTGCCAGATCGAGCCCGCCGCGCTTGGCCAGCATCAAGGCCTCGCCGCAGGCCTTCAGATGGATGAAGGCCAGCATGTTGGTGATGACCTTGATGATCGAGGAGGATCCGAGCGGCCCCATGTGGAAGATGCGGTTGCCCATCGCCTCGAAGGCTTTCCAGTGCAGGTCGACAAGGTCCTTGTCGCCGCCCGGCAGCATGGTGATCTCGCCCCGGTAGGCAAGGTGGACACCGCCGGTGACCGGCAGTTCCAGCATGCGCACGCCCGCCTCTCCGGCAACCTTCGACAGCGCCAGCACATCGTCGCGGCCAAGCGTCGACATCTCGATCCAGCTCGCGCCCGTCTTCATGTGCGGCAGAATCGACCGCAGCACCTTTTCCGAGACGACGGGCGAGGGCAGGCAGGTGATCACGTGATCGACCGAGGAAGCCACCGCCTCGGCGCTGTCGGCCCAGGTCGCGCCCGCCTTGATCAGCGGTTCGGCAAGCGCCTTGTTCAGGTCGAAGACCGTGACCTTGAAGCCCGCCTTGAGAAGACATCCCGCGCAGGCCGCGCCAAGGTTGCCAAGTCCGATATAGCCGTAATGCATGTCACTCCCCGAGAGATTGGAAGGGCGGCTTCCCGCTGCCCGAAAGGTAGTTCATTCGCCCCAGCCGACGACGCCCTTGACCTCGCAGAAGTCATGGATGCCCCAGTCGGCATATTCGCGCCCGTTGCCCGATTGCTTGTAGCCGCCGAAGGGCGCGAACGTGTCCCAGGCCGGATAGTTCAGGTTCACCATGCCCGCGCGCAGGCGGCGGGCGACGGCCCGCGCCTCTTCGACGGGACCGGCGACATAGGCCGCCAGCCCGTAAGGCGTGTCGTTCGCCGCCGCCACCGCCTCGTCCACCGTGTCATAGGGGATGATCGACAGGACCGGCCCGAAAATCTCCTCGCGGGCGATGGTCATGTCGTTCGTCACATTGCCGAACACCGTCGGGCGCACATACCAGCCACGGTTCACCCCTGCCGGGCGGCCGATGCCACCGGCGACGAGTGTCGCGCCCTCGTCGATGCCCGCCTGGATCAGCGCCTGCACCTTGTCGAACTGCATTTTCGAGACGAGCGGCCCCATGGTCGTCGAGCTGTCCTGCGTATCGCCGATCACGACGGCATCGGCCGCCTCTTTCGCATGAACCAGCGCCTGATCATGCTGATCGCGATGAACGAACATGCGCGTGGGGGCGTCGCAGCTTTGCCCGGTATTGCCAAAGCAGCCCTCGACGCCCGCCTTCACCGCCGCCGCGAGGTCGGCAGACGGCAGGATGATGTTGGGCGACTTGCCGCCCAGTTCCTGCGCCACGCGCTTCACCGTGGGCGCGGCCGCCGCCGCCACCGCCGTACCCGCCCGCGTCGAGCCGGTGAAGGACACCATATCGACCTCCGGATGAGACGTGAGCCGCCCGCCCACGCCTGCCCCGGTCCCGTTTATCAGGTTGAAGACCCCGGGCGGCACGCCCGCCGCATGACAGACCTCGGCGAAAAGCAGGCCCGACAGCGGCGCGATTTCCGACGGTTTCAGCACCATCGTGCAGCCCGCGACCAAAGCGGGCGCCACCTTGCAGGCGATCTGGTTCATCGGCCAGTTCCAGGGCGTGATCAGCGTGCAGACGCCGACCCCCTCGCGGATGATCCGGGTCGTTCCGCGCATCTCCTCCCAATGGAAGTTTTCGGCGGCCTTGATCGTCGCCTCGATATGGACCTGCCCCGCCCAGGCCTGCGCACCACGCGCCCATTCGATCGGCGCGCCCATCTCGACCGACATGGCCTGCGCGAAATCCTCGTAGCGGTCGTTATAGACCTCAAGCACCCGCGTCAGGACGGCGATCCGCTCCGCAACCGGCCGGACGGTCCAGCCGGCAAAGGCCGCCCGCGCCGCCATGACCGCGCGATCCGCGTCCGCCTCGTTGCCCAGCGCCACCTCACAGACGATCTCTTCGGTTGCGGGGTTCTCGACACCCATCCGGTCGGGCGACAGCGGGTCGACCCATTGCCCCCCCACGTAGAATTTAAGGCTGTTTGCGTGGTTCATCCGCCGCTCACTTGAAGTAGATGTTGTAGGTCCTGCGGATCGCCGCATCGATCTCGGGGTCGATGACCGAACCCGCCTTCGCCAGAATGTCGTTCTTCCGCGCGATGGCCGCATCCAAGAGGATCGGCTTGCCCGCCTCGTTCCATTCCTTCGGGCTCATCCGGTTGCCGACCGCCGGATAGACATATTCGGTCTGCATCAGCGCCAGCGTCTGGTCGGAACCGAGGTAATGGCCCGGGCCGCCAAGGCAGACCTGCTTCATCGCCTCGATCGAGGTCGAATCCTCGGTCACGTCGATGCCGCGCACCAGCCGCATGGCCTGACCCAGAAGGTCGTCGCCAAGGATCAGGCTTTCCAGGCAGAAGCCGAGCAGGGAGGCATGCATGCCCACCGCCTCGTAGCACATGTTCAGACCCGCAAGTCCGGCGAGCGAGTTCGTGATCCCCTGCTCCCAGCCCGCCTGCATGTCCGGGAGCTTCGAATCCGAGATACCCGAGGCCGCCCCGCCCGGCAGGTCATAGAACCGGTGCATCTGCGCGCAGCCCGCCGTCAGCAGTGCCTGCTCGGCGCTGCCCCCCGACATGGCGCCGGTCCTGAGGTCCGACACGAAGGGCCAGGTGCCGAAGATTGCGGGCGCGCCCTTCTTGATCGCATTCACATAGACAACGCCCGCCAGGCATTCCGCCACCGCCTGCACGATCGTCAGTGCGATCGGCGCGGGCGCCGTCGCCCCGGCCTGACCGGCCGACAGCAGCAGCATCGGCATGCCGCGGCGGATGCAATCCTCCATGGTGATGCAGCTTTCCTCGGCGAATTTCATCGGCGGCACGACGAAACAGTTGGAGTTCGAGACGAAAGGCCGTTCCAGCCATTTCTCCTCGCCGCCCGCCACCGTGTAGATCATGTCGAAACAGTCGGCGACATGGGACGGATCGCTGAAGGAGGTGCCCACATGCTTGCGGGTGCCCGACAGGCAGCCATAAAGCGTGTTGAGGTCCATCTCCTTGTTGTCGACCACGTCGCGGCAGACCATGGTGCGCTGGTAGAAATGGATATTGTCGAGGTTCTCGACCAGGCGCGCCGCATCATAGAGGTCCTGCGCGGTGGATTCGCGATAGTCGAGCGTCACCGGATCGACGATGTGCACCGCCGCGCCCGCCGTGCCGTAATGAACCTTGGTGCCCGACAGATGCAGGTCGTACTTCGGATCGCGGGCATGGAGCGTGATATTGCGCGCCGCGACCGCCAGCATGTCCTCGACCAGGGCGCGCGGAAAACGGATACGCCCGTCGTCACCCAGGATCGCACCCGCTTCGGTCAGAAGCTTGACACCCGAGGGTGGCGCCTGGCTGAGGCCGATCTCTTCCAGCGCATCGAGCGCGCTTTCATGGATCTTCTTCATCCCCTCGTCGGTCAGCGGCCGGTACTGGCCACCCGACATGCCCGCCCTGACCGGGCGCAGCCCCTCGGCCAAGGGTGCCGCCCGCGCCGCCCGGCGCGCTTCGCGCCCCCCGGCCCGTGCCGCCCGCCTCGGTTCGCAATTCAGCGCCTCTTCGCTCATCTCAACCTTCCCTGAAGACCTCATGCCTTCATCTTGGTCCAAATACCTTCGGGGGGTCCGGGGGGCAGACAGCCCCCCGGGCCTCCGCCGCCTACATCTTCGCCCGTTCGCCCTTCGGGTCGTACATCGGCTGCAGCGAGGCCTCCGCCATCACCCGCCGCCCGGCAATCTCGATTTCATAGGAAGAGGCCAGCAGAGCCTCCGCCCCTTCGCCCTTCGACGGCACATAGCCCATGCCGATCGCCGCGCCGAGGTGATGGCCATAGGCGCCCGACGAGAGGTAGCTCACGATCTTGCCATCCCTCAGGATCGGTTCGTTGTGATAGACCATCTCGCCCGGATCGCTCAGCCGGAACTGCATCATCCGCCGGTCAAGCCCCGCTTCCTTCTTCCTCAGAACCGCATCGCGCCCAATGAAATCCGCCTTCGCAGTCCTGACCGCAAAGCCAAGCCCCGCCTCCAGCACATGATCTTCCGAAGTGATGTCATGGCCGAAATGACGGAAGGCCTTCTCGATCCGGGCGCAGTCCATCATATGCATGCCGCACAGCTTCAGCCCCATGTCGCGGCCCGCGTCCCACAAGACCTCGAACGCATGGCCGCACATGTCGGAGGAGACATAGATCTCCCACCCCAACTCTCCGACATAGGACACGCGGTGAACGCGGGCGAGGCCCATACCCAGCTCGATCTCCTGCGCGGTGCCGAACGGGTTCACCTCGTTCGAGAAATCACCGGGGCTGACCTTCTGCATCAGCTTGCGGGCGTTCGGCCCCATCACGGCAAGCACACCTTCGGCCGCCGTCACGTCGGTGATCACCACGTTGAAATCACCGATATGGCGGCGCATCCAGGCCTGATCCTTGGGCCGCGTCACCGCAGGCGTCACCACCAGATAGGCGGTCTCAGACAGGCGCGTGACGGTGACGTCGGCCTCGATGCCGGCGTTCTTGTTCAGGAACTGCGTATAGACGATCCGCCCCACCGGAACCGACATGTCGGCGCCGCAGATATGGTTCAGATAGGCCTCCGCATCGCGCCCCTCGACCCGGATCTTGCCGAAGGAGGACATGTCATACATGCCGACGTTCGTGCGCACCGCGCGATGTTCTTCGGCGGTATTGTCGAACCAGTTCTGACGGCCCCAGCTGTAGCGGTACCCCCGCTCTTGCCCCGGCTTCGCATACCAGTTCGCCCGTTCCCAGCCGCCGATCTCGCCGAAGACCGCGCCTTCGGCCTCCAGATGGGCATGGAACGGCGTCCGGCGCACGCCGCGCGCGGTGGCTTTCTGCCGGTAGGGATAATGGTCGGCGTAAAGAAGGCCGAGCGTTTCCTTCGACCGTTCGTAAAGGTAATGCCGGTTGCCCTGGAACGGCTGGTTGCGGCCGACGTCAACGTCACCGAGATCAAATGGCTTCTCGCCCGTCTCCATCCATTCCGCCAGCGCCATGCCTGCGCCACCGGCCGACTGGATACCAATCGAGTTGAACCCGGCGGCGACCCAGAAATTGTCGACCTCAAGCGAGAGGCCGAGGTTGTAGGCGTCATCCGGCGTGAAGCTTTCCGGCCCGTTGAAGAAAGTGTGGATCCCCGCCGAGGCAAGCATCGGCAGACGGTTGATCGCGCGTTCGAGGATCGGCTCGAAATGATCGAAATCCTCGGGCAACTGGTCGAAGCAGAAATCTTCCGGGATGCCGTTCATCCCCCAGGGCTTGGCATTCGGCTCGAACGCACCCAAGAGATACTTGCCCGCGTCTTCCTTGTAATAGGCGCATTCGTCCGGCACCCGCAGCACCGGCATCTGCGTCAGGCCCGGGATCGGCTCGGTCACGATGTAGAAATGCTCGCAGGCATGAAGTGGCACGTTGACACCCGCCATCCGGCCCACCGCATGGCCCCACATGCCCGCGCAATTGACGACATGATCGGCCTCGATCACGCCCGCCTCGCCGCCCATTTCCCACGAGACGCTCTTCGCCCGGCGGCCCTCGACCTTGACGCCCGTGACCTTCACGCCCTCGGCCACCACCGCGCCGCGCGCCTTTGCGCCCTTGGCCAGCGCCAGCGCGATATTGGCCGGGTCGCCCTGCCCGTCGGTCGGCAGCCAGACGCCCGCCTTCACGCCTTCGATGTTCAGATGCGGATAGCGTTCCTTCACCTGCGAAGGCGAGATTTCCTCGACCGGCACGCCGAAGGCCCGCGCCATCGAGGCATTGCGGAAAATCTCTTCCTTCCGCTCGTCGGTCAGCGCGGCGGTGATTGAACCGACCTGCTTGAACCCGGTTGCAAGGCCGGTCTCCTGTTCGAGGCCGCGATAGAGGTCTGCGGAATACTTGGCCAGCCGCGTCATGTTGGCCGAGGCGCGCAGCTGGCCGATCAGCCCCGCCGCGTGCCATGTGGTACCCGAGGTCAGCTGCTTTCGTTCCAGCAGCACCACATCCTTCCAGCCGAGCTTGGTCAGGTGATAGGCGACCGAACAGCCGACAACACCCCCGCCGATGATGACCGCACGCGCCTTTTGCGGCAGGTTAGACATGATTTTCGCTCCGCTCTGGGGTCGTCTCGACAAGGTGAATCGGCGACAGGATGATGGTACTGACGAGACCGGAAAACACCTCGCGCGGCAGGTGCGGGCGGCCGAAAAGTGTCAGGTCGTTCAGATAGACCGTGCGGGTCTGGCCGCGCGCGGGCGCTTCGGCGATGATGCCGGTCGTGGCATAGATGCCGCCGGGACGCAGACGCGCAAGCAGCCCCGCCCGCGCCGCGCCGGTGCCAAGATCGATGATTGCGTCGAACCGGTCGGCGGAAAGCTTGGCCACCACCTCGGCCCCTGCGGCGCGGGCAACGGCCGCCGACGAACCGGTGCAAAGGGCCGTGACCCCGGCCCCGAGTGTCCGCGCCAGCCGGATCGCCGCATAGCCCGCCGCCTCGCCTTCACAGGCGACGAGAAGCGCGGTCCCGGCGCCGACATCGGCGCGCACCAGAAGATTGTGCGCCGTGCCGAAGGCAAGCGGCATCGCACCGATCTCGGCATTGAGCGGCGCAAATGCATCCGCAACGACCGGCGCAAGTACCGGGCGCGCGGGCCAGGATCTGGCGCCCACGCTCCTCACGCGCGGATCCTTTCGTTCGCCGGATCCCACAGCGGCTGGTCTTCCTGCACCACCGCGCGGCAACGCTCGCCGTAGATCTCCACCTCGATCTCGGTGCCAGGGCTCGCCAGATCGGCGCGCAGCATGCCGAGCGCGATCGATTTGTTCACCCGGTAGCCCCAGGCGCCGGAAGTGGTTTCGCCCACGACCTTGCCGTCATGCCAGAGCGTCGACATGTAGGGCGCATCGCAGTCGCCGGCATCCACGACCAGGGTGACGAAGCGTTTCTTCACGCCGCGCTGGAATTCCGCCTGAAGGGCTGCCTTGCCGATGAAATCCTGCGGCTTGTCGAGCTTCACGAACCGGTCGAGCCCGCCTTCCAGAAGGCTGTAGTCCGTGGACAGGTCGCCCTTCCAGGCGCGATAACCCTTTTCGAGGCGCAGGGAATTCATCGCCCACATGCCGAAGGGTTTCGCCCCCCAGCCGATGATGGCGTCATAGATCGCGGGCATGTTGTCCGCCGACGCATGCACCTCCCAGCCCAGTTCGCCCGGGAAGCTCACGCGGAACATCTCGCAGTCGCGGCCCGCGATCCGGGCCTGCTGTGTGGACAGCCACGGCAGCGTCAGGTCTGCCTCGCCGATCGCGGCAAAAAGCTCGCGCGCCTTCGGGCCGGTGACGATCAGCGTATCCATCTCGCCCGACCGGTCGGTCAGCGTCAGGCCCGGCGCAAGATGCTTCTTCAGCCACTCGAAATCGTGCCATTGCGCGACCGAGGCCGTGATCAGGGTGAACCGGTCGCCACCCCGGTTGATCACCGACATCTCGGTCAGGATGCGGCCGCGATGGTCGGGGAAATAGGCCAGCGACAGGCGGCCCTCCTTGGGCAGCCCGCCCGAGATCAGCCCGCGCAGCCACTCGCCCGCACCTTCGCCCGAAAGTTCGAAGCGTGAAAAACCCGGCAGGCTGAGGACGCCGACATGATCGCGCACCGCCTCGCATTCCTCGCGGATGCGCGGCTCCCACGGGCCGGAGCGTCCCCAGGTCTGGGTCGCGTCCCAGGACGTGTCGTCACCGGGTTTGGCATACCAGTTGGCGCGCTCGTACCCGTTATAGGGTCCGAACTGGCCACCGAGGGCCTTGACCTTGTCGTGAACCGAAGACAGCCGCCGGTCGGGCGCGGCAGGCCAGCGCGCCCAGGGGAAGTGCATGCCATATTCGTGGCCGTAGACCTCCATCCCCTTCTGCACGCAATAGTCGGTGTCGGTATAGTCGGTGAACCGGCGCGGATCGCAGGACCACATGTCCCATTCGGTCGCGCCCTCGGTGATCCATTCCGCCAGCACCTTGCCCGCGCCGCCACCCTGCGCGATGCCGAAGGTGAAGACGCAGGCCTCGAACGCATTCGGCACCCCGGGCATCGGGCCGATCAGCGGGTTGCCGTCAGGGGCATAGGGGATCGGGCCGTTGATGACCTTGGAAAGCCCGGCCTTGCCCAGAAGCGGCACGCGCGCCAGCGCATCCTCGATGTAATATTCCAGCCGCTCCAGATCGTCGGGGAAAAGCTGGAAACTGAAATCCTCCGGGAACGGATCCTCGGGCTTGACCCAGTGGGCGCGGCAGTTGCGCTCGTATGGCCCAAGATTGAAGCCGTTCTTTTCCTGCCGCAGGTAGTAGGACGTGTCGACGTCGCGCAGAAGCGGCAGCTTGTGGCCGACCTTCTGCGACCAGTCGCGCACCTCGTCCACTTCCTCGAACAGGATGTACTGGTGGCTCATCACCATCATCGGCACGGTGCGCCCGCCATAGGGCCTGAACCATTCGCCGACCTTTTGGGCATAATAGCCCGCAGCATTCACCACGATCTCGCAGCGGATGTCGCCCTTTTCGGTATGGACGATCCATTCGCCGTTCTCGCGGGAAACCCCGGTCGCCGGGGTAAACCGCAGGATCGTCGCGCCCATGTCGCGCGCACCTTTGGCCAAGGCCTGCGTCAGCTGCGCGGGGTCGATGTCACCATCGTTCGGATCGTACAGAGCGCCCTTCAGGTCATGGGTCTCGATGAACGGGTATTTGTCCCTGATCTCGCCCGGGCCGAGGATGTCGATATCCATCCCCTGATAGCGGCCCATGCCCTTTGCGCGCTGAAACTCCTGCATCCTTTCCCTGGAATGCGCCAGACGGATCGAGCCGGTGACATGGTAGTTCATCGGATAGTCGACCGCCTGCCCGAGGCCCCGGTAAAGCTCGGTCGAATAGCGCTGCATGTTCATGAGCGACCAGGAGGTCGAGAAGGTCGGCACATTGCCCGCCGCGTGCCAGGTCGAGCCCGCCGTCAGCTCGTTCTTCTCCAGCAGCACGACATCGGTCCAGCCCGCCTTGCAGAGATGATAAAGCGACGAGACGCCGACGACGCCCCCGCCGATGATCACGACCCGTGCGGTGCTTGGAATGGCGCTCATCTCTTCCTCCGTAATGCCGCGCGGAGTATCGCCGCCTGAGACAAAGCTTTCAATTCGAGAGAGAGGGGATTATTGATCGGAATATCCGATTAGAGGCACTCATGACACCAGACAGCTTTCGTCGCCGCCCCGGCCTTGAGCCGGGGCCTCCGCCCACGAAGGGCCGGGCCTGCAAGGCGGGAGGCCCCGGCTCAAGGCCGGGGCGGGGACATCTGCCACATCGCGCGCGCCGAAACCTCCGGGGGCGGCCATGCAGATCGAACTGATCGAAACCTTCCTCGACCTGTGCGAAACCCGCAGCTTCAACCGAACGGCCGAGCGGCTGGGGGTCACGCAATCGACGGTCTCGGGCCGGATCAGCGCCCTTGAAAAGGCACTCGGGCAGAAACTGTTCGACCGGTCGCGCTCGGGCACCCAGCCCACCTTGCAAGGCCTGAGGTTCGAACCGCACGCGCGCGGCCTGCGCCATGGCTGGACCGAGGCGCGCCATGCGGTGGGCGATGCGGGCTCGCGCCCGGCCACGATCCGCATCGGCATCCAGCACGATCTGGTGAACGCCCATTTCAGTGACCTGATCGCCGCCTTCCGCGCCAGCCTGCCCGAAACCGCCTTCTTCTTCGAGGCGGATTATTCGGCGCAGATGTGCGCCGACCTCACGACCGGCAAGGAAGACCTCGCCATCCTCTTCTCGCCCCGCTTCCACCCCGACCTTTATTTCGAAACGCTGGGCGAGGTGACCTATGTGATGGTCTCGACCGAGGTCGAGCGGCTGGAGGAAGTGCGGCGCGACACCTACATCCTGCCGCATTTTTCCGACGCGATTCCGCATGCCCATGCGGCGCTGCACCCGACGCTTGTCGATGCAAGCCTGTCGATCGGCCAGAATGCGGCGATGGTCGCGCTTTTGCGCAGCATGGGGGGCACGGCCTATGTGATGCAGGGCTCGGTTGCGGATCTGACCGCCGACCTCACCTGTCGTCTGGTTCTTGACGCGCCGCCGATCACCCAGACGGTCTTCGCGGGCGTCAACCAGCGCTTCCGCCACCGCCCGGTGCACCGCCGCCTTCTGGCCTGCCTGCGCGACCATTTCGCTTTCGCCCGGCCGCCCGAACCCAGGCGCCCGGCGCGCGGCGTCAGGGCATAAGCGCACCAAGCTTGTCAGGATTGCGCTGGATATAGACCGTCCGGACCGCGCCCGCCGCGTCGAGATCGAAGGACAGAAGACTGCCGCTGTCACCCTCCGCCAGGATCAGTACAGCCGGGGCACCGTTCACCGTCAGCGACCGCACCTCCAGCCCGCCCGCCGCCTTGCGCGCAATCCCGGCGAGGAAACGCGCGACCGAAGTGGCACCCCTGACCACATTCGGCGCCGCGATCGCCTTGCCGCCGCCATCCGACACCAGTTGGGCATCGGCCGCGAGCCGGGCCGCGAGCGGC
Organism: Frigidibacter sp. SD6-1; assembly: GCF_030143255.1. GTDB lineage: Bacteria > Pseudomonadota > Alphaproteobacteria > Rhodobacterales > Rhodobacteraceae > TMP-24. Next base: position 155,854 of record NZ_JARJNR010000003.1, on the reverse strand, counting down.
GCGACATCGCCGCTGATCGCCGCCTCCGATATCGCCTGCAGAAAGGCCGCGATGTCCGCGCCCGTCGCGGACCGCTTCGCCCGACCTTCGCGCACCGCCGCGCGGGCGCGGGACGCAAGCTTGCGGCAGGCGGCGGGTGTGCGGTTCAACGTCTTGGCAATCGTCTCGAAATCCTGATCGAAGAGGTCGTGCAGGAAGAAGGCCGCGCGCTCCAAGGGGCTCAAAGCCTCAAGCGTGCGCATCACTGCAAAGGAAATGTCGAGTTCCCGGTCCGACGCGGCGCAAAGCTCGGGCTCCACCACCGGCTCCGGCAGCCACTGGCCGACATAGCTTTCGCGCAGCGCCTTCTGCCGCCGCAACCGGTCAAGTGCCCCGTTGGTGACCGTCCGCGCCAGCCAGCCCTCGGGTCGTTCGACCGGACCAGCCTTGCCGAGCTTCAGGAACGCGTCCTGCACCACATCCTCGGCATCGCTGACGCTGCCGAGATAGCGATAGGCGAGCCGGATAAGCCGGGGCCGTTCCCGGACAAAAAGCATGTCTATTCCGGCCCGATCCGCCATTTTCAGGCCGCCCGCGCCGGTCGGAACTCGGGCGGCAGCATGGCGCAGTCCCGCGCATGGCCCATGCCGCGCTTGACCATCGGATAGAATTGCGCGGTCGCGATGGCGACGGCGAGGCCGGTGCGCCCGCGCCGCCCGAATCGCGCCTCGACTGCCTCCAGCAGCTCGGGCAGATCGGCGCCGTTCGTCACCACCGCTTCGGCAAAATCAGCGGCAAGTCGCATGTCGGGGTCAGCGGGGCCGCCCCGCCGCGCGATGGCGGCCAGCGCCGCGCGCGATGCGCCCGCTTCTTCCGCCATGCGGATCACCAGATCCACGCAGGGCCCGCAGCCCGCCGCCGGTGTCGCGATGAACTTTGCGGCGAAGAGCGGCCCGGGCGGCAGGCCATAGCTGTAGGAAGACAGGCCCGCGAGCTTCGCAAAGCGCCGGAACCCGGCGAAATCCTCCTCGATCATCTCGTCCATATAGGTCACGTCATAGCCGTAGCGGCGGCCAAAGCGGCCGACCAGCCGGTGTGCGAGAAGCTTAAGCATCATCTTGCCCTTTCAGAAGCGGAAGAAGCGGCAAAAGGCCCGGCAGCAGCACCAGCAAACTGTCACGCAGCACGGCCGCGCCCAGCCCATGATGGAAGAAGTCCAGAACATGCATCAGAGAATGGCCGCCCAGAAACACCAGCGCCGCTGTCAGAAGCGGCCCGCGGCCGGGGGCGCCACGGGCCGCAAGGGCAAGCGCTGTCGCCGCCGCGAGAAAGCCCCAGCCGACATCGGCGATGAAATGCGGGTTTGCCGCACCGGTTTCCGCCACCCCCGGCACCGCCCGGAACCAGCCGAGCGGCGCTGCGACCATAAGAAGACCGTTTGCGCCATGATAAAGCGCCAGACCCCACAGAAGCAGCCGCATGTTCCGTCCTTTCGTTGATCCAAGGACGCAGGCCATCCGGAAATGTGACATGGCGCCGCGCGAAAACCCGCACGCCCGCGCAAATCGCTTGCCTTTGGCCGCCGCCCGGCTCAGATGCCGCCATGACCCGCTTTGCCACAGACGCCCGCGCCGCGACCCTCGCCCTGAGGGAGCTGTTCGATCCGACACCCCTGCAGCTCAACGATCATCTGTCGAGCCGCTACGGGGCGGAGGTCTATCTCAAGCGCGAGGATCTGACGCCGGTGCGCAGCTACAAGCTGCGCGGCGCCTATAACGCGATGAGGAAGGCGATCGCTGCCGGCAAGAATGCCTTCGTCTGCGCCAGCGCTGGCAACCATGCGCAAGGCATGGCCTATGCCTGCCGCCATTTCGGCGTCAAAGGCACGGTCTTCATGCCGGTCACCACGCCCCAGCAGAAGATCGACAAGACCCGCACCTTCGGCGGCGATTTTGTCGAAATCCGGCTGGTCGGCGACTATTTCGACCGTACGCTCGCCGCCGCCCAGGCACTCGCGGCCGAGGCGGGCGCGCATTTCCTGTCGCCCTTCGACGACGAGGATGTGATCGAGGGCCAGGCCACTGTTGCGGTCGAGATACTCGACCAGATCGACGGCGCCCCTGATCTGGTGATCCTTCCGGTGGGCGGCGGCGGCCTTGCCGCCGGTGTCACCAGCTATTTCGCCGAGGCGGCACCCCGTACCGAATTCGTCTATGTCGAACCGCAGGGCGCCGCCTGCCTGAAGGCCGCACTTGAAGCAGGCGCGCCGGTCACGCTGAAGGGCATCAACAATTTCGTCGATGGCGCCGCCGTCGCCCGGATCGGCGCCCGCACGTTCGATCGGCTGAAACGGGTCGCGCCCGACCAGGTGCGCCTCGCGCCCGAAGATCGGATCTGCATCACCATGCTCGAATTCCTGAATGTCGAGGGCATCGTTCTGGAACCGGCGGGCGCGCTTTCCGTCGACGCTTTGCCGGGGCTTGCCGACCGGATCAAGGGCAAGCGTGTGGTCTGCGTCACCTCGGGCGGCAATTTCGATTTCGAACGCCTGCCGGAGGTGAAGGAACGCGCCAACCGCTACGCGGGGCTGAAGAAATATTTCATCCTGCGCATGCCGCAGCGCCCGGGCGCCCTCAAGGAATTCCTGGCCATGCTCGGGCCCGACGACGATATCGCGCGCTTTGAATATCTGAAGAAATCGGCGCGCAACTTCGGATCGGTCCTGATCGGGATCGAGACGAAACGGGCGACAAGCTTCGCGGAACTGACGGCGAAACTCGACGCGGCGGAGTTCGACTATCGCGACATCACCGAGGATCAGGCGCTGGCCGAATTCCTGATCTGACGGCGCCCCGCCTTATGCCGCGCTCGGCTCCCGCCCCGCCGCCAACTCGCCCAGCCCGTCGATGAACACATCCTTCGACCGCTCGTAACTGTCGAGAATCGCGGGAATGTCGATCCCGCCTGCCTGGCCGCCCGCCGCCCGCCGCTCGCCGTCCTGACAGAGTGCCCCGAAAGCGCTGAAGCCAAGGTTCCAGGCACTGCCTTTCAGGAAATGCAGATCCTCCTCATAGCTCGCCGGGTCCGGCACCGCCCTGAGCCGCGCCACCACATCCTCGACCTCGTCAAGGAACAGTTCCACCACTTCGGCAAATCCCTCGTCGCCGATCTCGGCGCGCAATTCACCCACTCGTGCCCAATCGATCATGGCCACCACCTTTTCCCATCCACGGCCCAGCCTAGCCCCGAACCCTTGCGCTGCCGTTAAGGCCATTGCGGCGCGAAAAGCCCATTTGCATTCAATTCGTCTTAACCCGCGCGCGCCTAGTTTCTTCGGGAACGTCAGAGGCGGAAACCGCGTGCAGCCAATGAGGGCCGAACGACCGCAAACCGAAAGCGCAGGTGCCCCAGCACCGGCGCGATCAGTGCTTGTGGTCGATGACAGCCGGGTACAGCGCAAGATCCTCTCCTCGCAGCTCGCCCGCGCCGGCTACCGGGTGCTCGAAGCCGGATCTGCCGAAGAGGCGATCACTGTCGTCACGCGCGACGCGCCCGATCTGGTGATCTCCGACTGGATGATGAACGGCATGACCGGCCTCGACCTCTGCCGCCGGGTCCGCGAGCTCGGGCTGGATCAATATGTCTATTTCATCCTCCTGACCTCGAAGACCGAAACCGCCGAGATCGCGCATGGCCTCGACATGGGCGCCGACGACTTCCTGATCAAACCGGTCAGCGGCGACGAACTGCGCGCCCGGATCGCTGCGGGCGAGCGTATCCTCAGGATCGAACGCGAACTGACCGAGAAGAACCGCCTTCTGTCGGCCACGCTCGGCGAACTTCAGGGCCTTTACGATTCCATCGACCGCGACCTGATGGAGGCGCGCAAGCTGCAGCAAAGCCTGGTGCGCGAGCGCAGCCGCAATTTCGGCAGTGCCGAGGTCAACCTGCTGCTCAGGCCGTCCGGCCATGTCGGCGGCGATCTCGTCGGCTTCTTCCCGATCAACGCCCGCCGCGTCGGCTTCTTCGCCATCGACGTCTCGGGCCATGGTATCACCTCAGCGCTGATGACGGCGCGGCTCGCGGGCTATCTGTCCGGCAACTCGCCCGAACAGAACCTCGCCCTCGTCCTCACCGAGTTCGGCATCTACGACGCCCGCCCGCCCGAGGAGCTGGCCGAAACCCTCAACCGCGTGGTTCTGAAGGAGATGGAGACGGAGAATTACTTCACCCTCGCCTATGCCGACATCGACCTCGTGTCGGGCAAGGTCGCGATGGTGCAGGCGGGCCACCCCCATCCGGCGGTGATCCGCCGGGACGGAACGGTCGACTATCTCGGCAGCGGCGGCATGCCGATCGGCCTGATCGATTTCGCCAGCTACGACCGGATCGAGACGCGCCTCGAACCCGGCGACCGGCTGTTCCTGATGTCCGACGGCATTACCGAGGCGGCGGATGCCAACGACGTTCAACTGGGCGAAGAGGGTCTGACCAGGCTCATCGCCCGCTGCGAGGGGCTGCGCGGCGCGGCCTTCCTCGAAGCGCTGCACTGGCATCTGAACGACTATACCGGCGGCAATTTCGCCGATGATGTCTCGGGCGTCTATTTCGAATTCGACGGCGCCAAATCCAACGCCGACTGACCTGCCGCCAACTGGTCCCTGCCCTTCATTCTGGTGCAAATATCCCGGGGAGCGCGAGGGGCCGGCCCCTCGCTCCGCCAGAGGTCAGAAACCGAACGCCAGCCGCAGGAAATGCCGGTCGCCCGCATTGCCGATCAGCCGCGCGGCCTCCCGCGCCCCCATCCAGACCGCCCTGTGACCCGCCTCGAGCGGCGGGCCGATCCGGCGCACGGGCCGGGCCTCGTAGATCATGCAGATCTTTTCGGCCCAGCGGTCATATTCCGGCATATAGGCGAACCGGCGGAAGGTGCCGATCCTGCGCGGCGCGGCGATGGTCCAGCCGGTCTCCTCATAGACCTCGCGATGCAGCGCATGGATGGGCGATTCGCCCGGGTCGATGCCGCCGCCGGGCAGCTGGAACTCGGCGTCCGGCGCCTCTTGATAGGTCAGGAGTACATCCCCATCTAGCTTCAGAACCGCGTAAGCCCCCGGCCGGGGCCGATAGACCTGCCCCGCCACCACCGGCTCGCCGAACCGCCTGATCATCCCACCCGCCCGAGGTTGCCCATTTTGACCCGACAAGCTATGCCAAGGCCCGCGCCTGAAGGAAACCCCTCAAGGAATCCCATGTCCTCGACCCTCGAAATCGCCTGGGACGATACCGTCCTGCCGTTCCAGCTTGACGCCTCCGACATCCGTGGCCGGGTGGCGCGGCTCGACGGCACGCTCGACCGGATTCTCGCTCAGCATGCCTATCCCGCCCAGATCGAGGCTCTGGTGGCCGAGGCCGCCGTTCTGACCGCGCTCATCGGCCAGACGATGAAGCTGCGCTGGAAACTCTCGCTGCAGATCCGCGGCAACGGCCCGGCGCGGATCGTCGCCACCGACTATTACGCGCCCGCCGAGGATGGCGCGCCCGCGCAGATCCGCGCCTGGGCCTCGTTCGACCCCGAGCGGATGGACCCGGATGCCAAGCCCTTCGACCTGATCGGCCAGGGCTACATGGCCGTCCTCATCGACCAGGGCGAAGGCAACCTGCCCTATCAGGGCATCACCCCCATCGCGGGCGGCTCGCTTTCCGCCTGCGCCGAGACCTATTTCGCCCAGTCCGAACAATTGCCGACGCGCTTTGCGCTGTCCTTCGGCCGCTCGCGCCTGCCGGGCGGCGAGGAACACTGGCGCGCGGGCGGCGTGATGCTGCAGCATATGCCCAAGGCCTCGCCCTCGGTCGCGGCCGAAGGCGGTTCCGGCGAGGGCGGGCTTTTGACCCATGCCGACATCCTCGACGGAGCCGAGGGCGAGAACTGGACCCGCGTCAACATCCTTCTCGACACGGTCGAGGAGCTGGAGCTGATCGGCCCCTCGGTGCAACCGACCGACCTTCTCTTGCGGCTCTTCCACGAGGAGGGTCCGCGCGTCTTCGATGCCCAGCCCATACGGTTCGGCTGCACCTGCTCGCCCGACAAGGTCCGGCAGAGCCTCTCGATCTATTCGGCCAAGGACATTGCCACGATGACGACGGCGCAAGGCATCGTCACCGCCGATTGCCAGTTCTGCGGCGCGCATTACGAATTCGAGCCCGCGACGCTGGGCTTCGAGGCGACCAAGGCACCGGCGTACGGGGGCAAGGATGGTGCAGCGCACTGACCTTGGCGCGCGCCTTGCCGCCGCGATCGCCCGGCCGGGGCGGGACACGTCGGACTATGACCTCAATCCCGGCACCGTCCTGCCCGAAGGGCGCGTCCTGCGCCCGGCGGCAGTCCTGATCGGCTTTCAGCGCGAGCGCGTGATCCTGACCAAGCGCGCCTCGCATCTGAAGCACCACCCCGGCCAGATCGCCTTTCCAGGCGGCAAGGTCGATGCGGCCGATGGCGAGGGCGGGGAGGGGCTGGTCCGTGCGGCGCTGCGCGAGGCGGAAGAAGAGATCGGCCTGCCGCCGCGACACGCCCGCATAATCGGCCCTCTCGCGCCCCATGAAACCGTCACCGGCTTCACCGTGACCCCGGTTCTGGCCGAAATAGACCCTGATTTTGCCCCCCGCCCGCAGGAGGAAGAGGTCGAGGAGGTCTTTGCCGTCCCCTACGCCCATCTCGCCGATCCTGCAAACTTCCGTGTCGAATCGCGGCTCTGGCGCGGGCAGCGGCGGCATTATTTCACCGTTCCCTACGGCCCCTATTACATCTGGGGCGCGACCGCGCGTATCCTGCGCGCGCTGGCGGACCGGATGGCGGCATGAGGATCGAAAGCGACTGGATCGCGGATAAGGCGCTGCAAGGCGTACTGGGTTGCCTGACGACGGGCGGCCACCGCGCGCTGCTGGTCGGGGGCTGTGTCCGCAATGCGCTGATGGGCCGCGCCATCGACGATATCGACATCGCGACCGACGCGCGCCCCGAACGGGTGAAGGCGCTCGCCGAAGCGGCGGGGCTGAAGGTGGTGCCGACCGGGATCGAGCATGGCACGCTCACCATCGTTGCGGGCGGGCGCCCGCACGAGATTACCACTTTCCGCCGCGATGTCGAAACCGACGGGCGGCGCGCCACCATCGCCTATTCCGACGATATCGCCGAGGATGCGGCGCGGCGCGATTTCACCATGAACGCGCTTTATGCCGAAGGTGACGGCACGGTCATCGACCCGCTCGGCGGCCTGCCGGACCTTCTCGCCCGCCGGGTGCGCTTCGTCGGGCGACCCGAGGATCGCATCCGCGAGGATTACCTGCGCATCCTGCGCTTCTTTCGTTTTCACGCGATCTATGGCGACCCCGAGGCAGGGATCGACCCGGACGGACTGGCGGCATCGGCCGCGCTTTCGGCCGGAATAGACACGCTTTCCCGCGAGCGGATCGGACACGAGATGCGCAAGCTTCTCGGCGCCGCCGACCCTGCTCCCGCGTTGGCCGCGATGGAAGCGTCGGGGGTTCTGGCCCACACGCTGCCCGGGGCCGCTGCCGCGCCGCTCGCGCGGCTTGTCGCGGTCGAGGCGGGCGCGAAGCCGGACTGGCTCCGCCGCCTCGCTGCGCTCGGCGGCGCTGCCGCGGGCGACGCGCTTCGGCTGTCGCGCGACGAGGCGCGGCGGCTGGCCATTCTGCGCGACGGAATCGGCGCCGCAACCGGGCCGGGGGAACTCGCCTGGCGCCACGGGCCGGACGCTGCGCGCGATATCCTCGCGCTTCGCTTCGCGCTTCTCGAACAGCCGCCGCCCGCCGACGCCGCCCGCAGGATCGCCGCGGGCGCCGCCGCCCGCTTTCCGGTCCGCGCCGCCGATCTGCCCGGCCTCTCCGGTCCGGCGCTCGGCCAGCGTCTGAAGGAACTCGAGGCGCGCTGGATCGCGTCTGGCTTTATCTTGTCACGGGAACAATTGCTGGCTTGAACCCGCCGCCGCCCCCCGGCACTTTCCCGGGCCGGAGGATCCCATGCCGACCGAGACATTCATCGCCCTGATCGGGCTCGCCATCGCCACGCTTTTCACCCCCGGCCCCAACAATGCGATGCTGGCGGCATCGGGCGCTGCCTTCGGCTTTCGCCGCAGCCTGCCGCATCTGACCGGCGTCGCGCTCGGCTTTCCGGCCATGCTGCTGATCGTCGGCCTCGCGCTCGGCGGCCTCTTTCAGACGAGTGTCGTCCTGCGCGAGGGCCTGCGCTGGGGCGGCGCCGCTCTCCTTCTGTGGATCGCCTTCAAGATCGCCACGTCGGCCGGCGCCGAGACGCGATCGGCGGCGCGCCCGATGACCTTCCTTGCCGCCGTCGCCTTCCAGTGGATCAATCCCAAGGCCTGGTCGATGGCGATCGCCGCCACATCGCAATTCATCCGGCCCGACGACCCCTGGCGGCTCGCGCTGATCGTCGCGGCCACCTTCACCCTTCTCGGCCTCGGCTCCGCAGCGACCTGGGTCGGGCTCGGGCAGGCAATCTCCGGCTGGCTGACCACGGCAGGACGTCTGAGGATATTCAACCTGACGATGGCCGGGCTGATTGTTCTGTCGACCCTGGAAATCCTCCGCCACTGACCCCCGGGCTCCTCCTCGTTCCCTCGCGTGCCCACGCCGGGCCCCTGAGCGAGGAGAGCTGCAAGGCTCGACGAGCGGCCCGGCCGGATGCCGATACAAGGCTGGTACAATCGGGGGCGTGACAAGCGCCCGTGATTGCGCTATCTGATCGGCATCCAACGGAGGGTTGCAGTATGAGAAACGGGATCCAGTCAGAGCTCGCCTGAGCCGGACCGAACCCCGTGTGGCGGTCCTTTGTGCACCGCCTTCCCATATCGCATTCCGCTGGAAACTCACCGCCATGTTCCGTTTCTTCGAAAATCTCGTCGATCCCTTCGCGCCCTATGAAGAGCGTGATGCCCCGCCCACGCGGCTTTTTGCCTTCATCCGCGATTATGTGCGGCCGTTCCGGGCCGTCTTCGTCTTCAGCACCCTGTGCAAGGTTCTGGTGGCGGGATCGGAGATCCTGCTCATCTGGTATCTCGGGCGCATCGTCGACCTCCTTGGCCGCGAGCGCCCGGCCGAGCTTCTGGCCAATCACGGCACGGAATTTGCCGTCGCGGCCTTCCTCGTCCTGATCGCAAGGCCGGTCGTGTCGGCGTTCGATACCGCACTTCTCCACAACACGATCCTGACCAATCTTGGGGCGCTGGTCCGCTGGCGGGCGCACAAGCATGTGCTGCGCCAGCCCGTCGGCTGGTTCGAGAATGACTTCGCCGGCCGCATCGCCAACCGCATCATGCAGACCCCGCCCTCGATGGGCGACGCGGTCTTCCAGATGCTCGATTGCGTCGCCTTCGCGCTGACGAGCGTCGTCGGCGCCTCGATCCTCCTGATCGGCGCCGACGCGCGGCTCTTCATCCCGCTTGCGGTCTGGATCGTGTTTTACCTCGCGCTGCTCAGATGGACCGCAAAGCGGATCGGACCGGCGTCGAAGGCCTCGTCCGATGCGCGCTCGACCGTCACGGGCCGGGTGGTGGACAGCTATACCAACATTCATTCGGTCAAGCTTTTCGCTCATGACGACCGCGAGGTCGATTATGCGGGCGAGGCGATCCGGGCCTTGCGCGAGCGGTTCATCGCCGAGATGCGGCTTGTCACCAGGATGGACGTGATGCTGACGGCGCTGAACGCCTGCCTGATTGTCATGCTCACCGGCCTTGCGATGAAATTCTGGCTCGATGGCAGCGCCAGCACCGGCGCTGTCGCCGCGACCACGGCACTGGTCCTGAGGCTCACCAGCATGACCTATTGGGTGATGTGGGCGACATCGAACCTGGTCGAGGCGCTCGGCGTCATTTCCGAAGGAATGGAGACCATCGCCCAGCCGGTGGGCCTGACCGACGTGCCCGGCGCACCGGACCTGACGCTGACCGAGGGGCGGATCGCGTTCGAGGAAGTCTCGCATCATTACGGGCGCGGTTCGGGTGGGATCGACCGGATCAGCCTGACGATCCAGCCGGGCGAGAAAATCGGCCTCATTGGCAGGTCGGGTTCCGGAAAATCCACGCTCGTGAAGCTGCTTCTGAGATTCTACGACAGCGAGGGCGGCCGGATCCTGATCGACGGGCAAGACATTGCGCAGGTCCGGCAGGCGAGCCTCAGGGCGCGGATCGGCATGGTGCAGCAGGACAGTTCGCTCCTCCACCGGTCGGTGCGCGACAACATCCTCTACGGCCGCCCCGAGGCAAGCGAGGCGGAAATGATCGCGGCGGCCGAACGGGCCGAGGCGCATGGGTTCATCCAGACCCTGCGCGACCCGGAGGGGCGCACCGGCTATGACGCGCAGGTGGGTGAACGCGGCGTGAAATTGTCGGGCGGCCAGCGCCAGAGGGTGGCGATTGCTCGCGTGATCCTGAAGGACGCACCGATCCTCGTCCTCGACGAGGCGACGAGCGCGCTCGACAGCGAGGTCGAGGCCGCGATCCAGGACACGCTTTATGGCGTGATGGAGGGCAAGACGGTCATCGCCATCGCCCACCGCCTGTCGACCATCGCGCGGATGGACCGGATCGTCGTGCTGGACGACGGCCGCATCGCCGAGGAAGGCACGCATGCCGACCTTCTGAACAGAGGCGGGCTTTACGCCCGCTTCTGGGAGAGGCAATCTGGCGGCTTCATCGGAACCGGGGATGCGGAGGCGGCCGAGTGAGGCGCGGGCAAAATTCTTCGAAGAATTTTGCAAAGATTTTTTCAAAAAATCTTGGTCCCGCCCGACCCGCAGCGCCCTGCACAGGAGATGGCTGAGTGAGACGGCTCTGGACGATCGATGCTTTCCTGCCCGCGGATGGAGCGCCGCCGCGCACGCTCGGGCGGTTCTTCCTCTGGTGCCTCGCGGGCTCCTGGGCCCCGCTTCTGGTCGCAACGTTCCTGTCCGCGCTTGCGGGCGTGATGGAAGTGATCACCGCCGATTTCCTCGGCCGCGTGGTCGATGTCGCGACGAGCGCCGAGGCGGCCACGGTTTTTCGCGATCACTGGCAGCTCTTCACCACCTTCGGCTTCTTCCTGATCATCTTGCGGCCCCTGGCCTTCGGCCTCTCGTCGGCCTCGAACTCGGTCATCGTCCAGCCGAACGTTCTGCCGCTCGTCCTGTCGCGGCTCCATCGCTGGACCATGGGCCATGCCGTCACCTTCTTCGACAATGACTTCGCAGGCAGGATTGCGCAAAAGCAGATGCAGGCCGCCCGCGCCGTCACCGATGTGGCGTCGGAGACGATCAATACCGTGGCCTTCGCGCTTGCCACCCTGATCGGCTCGGCCCTCTTCCTTCTCACCATCGACGGCGTGGTCGCCGTCGGGCTCACACTCTGGATCATTGTCTATATCGGCCTGATCTGGGCCTTCCTGCCGAAGATCCGCGTCAAATCGAAGGACCGCGCCGGGGCGCGGGCGATGGTCACCGGTCAGGTCGTGGACACGATCACCAATATCAAGACCGTCAAGCTCTTCGCCCATGCCGATCACGAGGATCGCGCCGCCCTGGGCGCGATGGAGGTCTTCCGCACCTCGGCGCTCGACTTCGGCCGTCTCTCGGCCTTGTTCCGCCTCGCGCTGATGACGCTCGCCGGAACGCTGCCGCTTCTCCTCATCGGCGGCACGCTGCTTCTGTGGTCGAAGGGGCAGGCGAGCCCTGGCGATATCGCGGCGGCGGGCACAATCTCGATCCGGATCGCGCAGATGACCGGTTGGGTGTCGTTCGCACTGATGTCGATCTATGCCTCGGTGGGTGAGGTCGAGGATGGGATGCGCACCCTGACCCCGCCGCACGCCCTGACCGACGCGGCGGGTGCCGCAGACCTCGGCCGCGTGACGGGCGAGGTGCGGTTCGACGATGTGACCTTCGCCTATGGGCGCGAACGGGGCGGGATCGACCATGTGACGCTGACGATCGGGCCGGGCGAGAAGCTTGGTATCGTCGGCGCCTCCGGGGCGGGAAAGTCGACCCTCGTGGCACTGCTTCTCAGGCTCTACGACACCGAAAGCGGGCGGGTTCTGGTCGATGGTCGCGATGTGCGCGGCGTGACGCAGGAAAGCCTGCGCCGCCAGATCGCCATGGTCACCCAGGAAACCGCGATGTTCAACCGCTCGGCCCGCGACAATATCCTCTACGGCCGACCCGACGCGACCGAGGCAGAGCTGCTGGCGGCGGCGCGGGCGGCAGAGGCGGACGAGTTCATCCCGAACCTCGAGGATCACAAGGGCCGCAAGGGCTATGAGGCCCATCTCGGCGAACGCGGCGTGAAACTGTCGGGCGGCCAGCGCCAGCGCATCGCGCTCGCCCGCGCTTTCCTCAAGGACGCGCCGATCCTTGTGCTGGACGAGGCGACATCGGCCCTCGACAGCGAGGTCGAGGCGCAGGTGCAGGCGGCTTTGCACCGGGTGATGCAGGGCAAGACGGTTCTGGCCATCGCCCACCGCCTGTCGACCATCGCCGAGATGGACCGGATCGTGGTTCTGGATCATGGCCGCATCGTCGAGGAAGGCGGCCACGCGGCGCTTCTGGCGAAAGGCGGGCTCTACGCCCGTTACTGGAGCCGCCAGTCGGGCGGCTTCCTCGGCACGGAAGAGGCGGCGCAGTGAGAGTGACGATCGACCGGCTCGGCCATCTGGGCGACGGGATCGCCGCAGGTCCCGTCTATGTGCCGCGCGCCCTGCCGGGCGAAGTGGTGGAAGGCGAGGTCAGCGACGGGCGCATGGACGCGCCCGCCATCGTCACCCCCTCGCCAGACCGCCGCCGCGCGCCCTGCCCGCACTACGCGGCCTGCGGCGGCTGCGCGCTGATGCATGCGACTGACAGTTTCGTCGAAGGCTGGAAGGCCGATGTGGTGCGCGCCGCCCTTGCCGCGCAGGGCCTTGCCGCGCCGATCCGCGCCATCCATACCTCGCCCGAACGGTCGCGCCGCCGCGCCACGTTTTCCGGCCGGAGGACGAAGAAAGGCGCGATCGTCGGCTTCCACGGCCGCGCCTCGGGCACCTTGGCCGACCTTTCCGACTGCCACCTGGTGCTGCCGTCGATCACCGCCCTTTTGCCCGCCCTGCGCGAGCTGACCATCGCGGGCGGCTCGCGCAAGGGCGAGATGGCGCTGACCGTCACCGCGACCGAGGCGGGCGCGGATGTGGCGGTCACGGGCGGCAAGCCGCTGGAGCCCGCGCTTTTTACCGACCTCGCCGCAATCGCCGAGCGCGCCGACCTCGCCCGCCTGACCTGGGAAGGCGAGCCCGTCGCCGCCCGCCGCCCCGCGACCCAGCGTTTCGGGGGCACGCTCGTCGAGCCGCCTTCGGGGTCGTTCCTGCAGGCGACGCGCGAGGGCGAGGCGGCACTCCTCGCTGCGGCACGGGCGGCGCTCGGCGGCGCAAGCCGGATCGCCGATCTCTTTTCCGGTGCGGGCACCTTCTCGCTGCCGCTCGCGGCGGCGGCAGAGGTTCATGCCGTCGAATCCGAACGCGCGATGCTTGCAGCACTCGACCGCGCCGCGCGCCATGCCCGGGGCCTGCGCCGGATCTCCACCGAGGCGCGCGACCTCTTCCGCCGCCCGCTTCTGCCCGACGAGATCGACCGGTATGATGCGATCCTCCTCGACCCGCCCCGCGCGGGCGCCGAGGCGCAAGTGTCTGAAATCGCGGCCTCCCGGACAAGAACCGTTGCCTATGTCTCCTGCAACCCGGTCAGCTTCGCCCGCGACGCGCGGATATTGTCAGACGCGGGCTTCACGCTCGACTGGATCGAGGTGGTGGACCAGTTCCGCTGGTCGACCCATGTCGAGCTGGCCGCCCGCCTGACGCGCACCGGCCTCACGAAAGCCTGAGCCTTCGCCCCTTCCCGAGCGTCCCCGCGCCGTGTAAGAGGCGGAAAAAGGGATAGGGGCAGCATGACTTTCCTCCGCGTCGTTTTTCTTCTGGCCACGCTTGCGGTCGTGGGTTCCTGCGGCGGCAGCAAGTTCCGCAGCTACAACGGCCCCGACGTCACCGCGATCGTGGTGCACAAGGCCGACCGGCGCATGTATCTTCTGCATGGCAATGAGGTGCTGAAGAGCTACGAGATCGCGCTTGGCGGCAATCCGGTGGGTGACAAGCAGTTCGAGGGCGACCTCAAGACCCCCGAAGGCACCTATTTCATCGACCGCCGCAATCCCAAAAGCAGCTATCACCTGTCGCTCGGCATCTCCTATCCGAACAATGCCGACCGGGCCGAGGCGGCAGCACTCGGCAAGAAGCCGGGCGGTGACATCTTCATCCACGGCCGCGCGGGCAAGAACCGCGGCTTCGGCCCGGACTGGACGGCGGGCTGCATCGCGGTCAAGGACCGCGAGATCGAGGAGATCTATGCGATGGTGCGGGTCGGCACGCCGATCTTCATCAAGCCCTGACCGCGACCGGGTCCTCAGCGAAGAGAAGCGAAGCGCACGATGAGCGGCCCGTTAGAGGTTCAGCTGCCGGTGACGAGAGTCCACCAGAGCTTGCCTGAGGGTTCCTGGAACCAGGAAAAACCGACCTTCACCGCATTCGGATCAAGGATCACGCCGCGCGTATCGGCAACCTGCATCCAGGCGGCAAGCGTCTCGCGCTCGTTTTCGTAGGTCTCCGAGATATTCTCGCCCAGCATCTTGCCGGGATAGCCGGTGCGCTGGACCCTCAGAAGCGGCGAGGACCCGTCGGACCCGAAATGCCAGGGCCGGTTCTGCAGATGCATGTCGCGCGAATGGGTCGCCGCGGCGGCAGTCAACTGGGCGTCGAGCGTCAGGGGCGCAATCCCCTTGGCCGACCTGAGCGCATTGATCGAATCGACCATCGAATAGGTCACGCGGCCCACATCGCCCGGCCCGATCACATAGGCCTGGGGCACCGCGCGCCCGTCGGGGGCAAGCTGCACCTGCCCGGTCTGGCAGGCCGCAAGCATCAGGACCGCGGCGAGAACGGCGGAAAAAGGCTTGTTCATCGGAAGAAGGCTCCCACTCTATCGCCCGTGCTTTACAGTTTCGCCAAACGGTGTTCAAACGCCAAATCGCCGGGATGGGCGGTCTCTCGCGCAGGCGTGACTTGCGCGAACCGCCCCTGACGGGCAGAAACGACATGGGCCGATGGCGCGATCCCGGCGGCCCCAACCGGCAAACGGAGAGATGAGGCAATGCGTTCAGACGGAAAAGAGCTGAGCCGCCGCGCGCTTCTGGGCGGGGCTGCGGCACTCGCGGCGGGCAGCCTCGCGGCACCCGCGCTCGCGCAGGCGGTCAATGACGGCACGACCGAGTTCGAGCAGGACCTGAGCAACAATATCCGCCATAATATCTCGAGCTTCCGCTCGCTCGAATGGCAGCCCTATTTCGCCAACCTCGCGAAGGGTGCGATCCTCGTCGACATCACCTCGCGCGCCCTGCATTACTTCAGCGAGGATGGCGCGACCTACCGGCTCTATCCCTGCTCGGTCGCGCTGTCGGAGGAGCTGACGCGTCGCGGCCGGACGCAAGTGGTGGAAAAGGTCGTCAAGCCGACCTGGCGCCCGACGCCGGAGATGCGCGAACGCAATCCCGAATGGCCCGCTGTCGTCGAGGGCGGCGATCCGACGAACCCGCTCGGGCCCCTCGCGCTTTATCTCGGCTGGCAATATTACCGCATCCACGGCACGCATGACACGCGCAAGATCGGGCGGCGGTCGTCGAACGGCTGCGTTGGGCTATACAACGAACATATCACCGAGCTTTTCAGCTTCGCCAAGGTCGGCACGCAAGTTCTGCTGATCTGACCTGTTGCCGAATTGACATGCGCGCCCGCCGCACCGAGGGCGGCCGCGAAAAATCCGCTTGAAAAGTTCCGCATGCCCGGCTCAACCTGTGGCCGAGGGACAGACATCGCCCCGGTCGTTCCGGTTCACACCAACGGGGCACATATGGAGATATTCATGAAGAAGTTTGCGCTTGCTGCTGCCGTTACGCTCGCAGCAACTTCGGCTTTCGCCGGCGGCATGTCCGATCCGATCACCGAACCGGAAGTCATCGAGACCACCACCTCGTCCTCGGCCGGCGGCATCGTGGTTCCGCTGCTCGTCCTGCTGCTCGTCGCCGCGGCGGCCAGCAACTGATCAAGGCTTCCGGATCGGTTTCTGCGCCGGTCCGAAACCAATCGCCGGGGGCCCATGTCCCCGGCGCATGACTCGCCCGCTGCCACCGGGCGTTTTGGGTGCCGGAGCGTTTTTCCGGCGTGGCGATCCGAATCAAATAGTTACCCGACCCGGCCGGTCTTCCGGGAGAGGTTTCCCGCCACCCTGGCACCCCGAAATCCGGGCGCCGGAAGTGTTGCTATTTTGACGAAGCTCGCGAAAGCTTTTCGCGCGACCGCACAACGGGTGTTGCACATATCCCTCACTTCGCGCTAGTCGGCGTAACGAGGTAACCAAAATTGCCCCAGTTATCCTCAGATGAATCCCTGCTGGGGCGCGGATGGAGACATAGTCAAATGAAGAAAATCGCGCTTGCTGCCGCCCTCACCCTGGCTGCCACCTCGGCTTTCGCCGGTGGCATGGCTGAGCCGGTCATGGAAGAAACCGTTGTCGAAGCGAAGTCGGCGTCGTCGTCGGCTGGCGGCATCGTTGTTCCGCTGCTCGTTCTCCTGCTCGTTGCGGCCGCTGCCAGCAACTGATCAGTTCTGATCTTTCAGAAGGAAAAGGCGACGCACCGCGTCGCCTTTTTCTTTTTCAGGGCATCGGCGCGGGCGGCTCGTCGGGCCTGACAGCCCTCCTTGCCGAAGAGGGCTGAAAGGCCCGATGAGGCGCCCGGCCGCGCCGCTTTCAGACCCAGCCGGACAGGTTTTCGGCGATGATCGCCGACAGGGCGGCAATATGCGCCTCCCCGTCGTTCAGGCAGGGGATATAGGTGAAGCTCTCGCCGCCCGCATGCAGGAAAGCCTCGCGGATCTCGCCCTGAATCTCCTCCAGCGTCTCGATACAATCCGCCGCGAAGGCCGGTGAGATCACCGCGATCCGCTTCTTTCCCGCCCGCGCCAGTTCCGCCACATGTTCGACCGTATAGGGCTTCAGCCATTCCTCCGGCCCGAAGACCGACTGGAAGGTCGTCTCGATCGAGCCCCTGTCCCATCCCAGCCGCTCCCGCAGAAGCCGCGTCGTCTTCTGGCACTGGCAATGGTAGGGATCGCCCTCCAGCAGATAGCGTTTCGGCATGCCGTGATAGGAGGCCACCAGCACGTCCGGCCGGTGGTCGAGGCCCGCATAGGCGGTCTCGACCGAGGCCGCGAGCGCGTCGACATAGAGCGGATTGTCGAAATATTCCGCCACCGTCCGGGCGGCAGGCTGGCGCTTTTCCTTCATCAACGCCCGGAAGAACTGATCATTCGCGGTGGCAGATGTCGCCCCCGCATAGTGCGGATACAGCGGGAAGAAGAGGATCTTCTCACAGCCCGCCGCCACCATCCGCCGCACCACGCTCTCGGTCGAGGGATTGCCGTAGCGCATGCAGAACTCCACCATCACCCGGTCGCCCCAGCGCGCCGCAGCCTTGGCCCGCAGTGCCTCGGTCTGGTCGCGGGTGATCGTCAGCAGCGGGCTTTCGTTCCGCTCATGGTTCCAGATCGACTGGTAATCCCGCCCCTTGGCCTTCGGCCGCTTCGACAGGATGATCAGCTGCAGGATCGGCTGCCATTTCCAGCGCGGATAGTCGATCACCCTCCTGTCGGACAGGAACTCCGACAGATAGCGCCGCATCGACCAGTAATCATAGCCGTCCGGCGTGCCGAGATTGGCCAGAAGCACGCCCACGCGCGCGGGCGGCAGCGCCGGATGGTCGGCGGGGGCATGGGGAAGGGGTCGGGTCGCGTCTGTCATCGGCTTCCTGAATCGTTCGGTGGCTCGGTCGGTCTAGTCTTCAACGGGTTTCAGCGCATCGGCCAGCCGCGCCACGGCCGAACCGGGGCGCAGCGGTTTCTGCTGGCTTTCATGCGGCGCCCAGCCGGTGAGGAACATCAGTTCCATCGTCGCTGCAATGCGACCATCCGGCGCGGGAAAATGCGTGGCATAAACCTTCTCGGCCTCGCGGAGCACCGCAGGCGGCAAGGTCCGGCGCGCCCGGGCGGCCAGCGCATTGCCCTCGCCCATCGCCCTCAGATCGGCGGCAAGATGACGGATCGTCCGATAGCTGACCGACAGACCCACCACATCGGCGACCGGCAGCGCCAGCCCCGCCCGCGACAGAAGCCCGCCCAGATCGCGCACCTCCGCCATCGGCAGGACGCGTGGCGTGAGACCCCCGGTCACCGCCGCCTCCGCCTCGGCAAGGCTCGTGCGCAGTTCATGCAGCGTCCGTCCACCCGGCGCGACGGCAAGGAACAGGCCGTCCGGCCTGAGCGCGCGCGCACACTGGATCACCTGCCCGACCGGATCGGCGGCCCAATGCAGCGCCATCGCATGGATCACCAGATCATGCCCGCCGGGTGCGAAGTCCAGCACATCGTCATCGGCCACCACCCGCGCCCCCGGCACCGCAGCGGCCCAGATTTCCGGCCAGCCGCTCACGATCGCGGGCGTCGTAAACCGTCTGTTAACCAATCCGAGCCTTTCCTGAATCTCGGCAAGGGCCTCGTCATGCAGGAAGGTCGCCGGGCCTGTTCGACGCGCACGGGCGCGGTTGCGCCCAAGGGCGGCGCGGTCGGTCAGGGCGGGCGGCATGGGTGCGGACATGGGCTGCGACCATAAGGGACGGACATGGGATTAGAAAGTGCGCTCCGCCTCGTCTTTCCGCCCGCCTGCGCCTCTTGCGGGGCGCCGGTCGCGGAAGAATTCGGCCTCTGCCCCACCTGCTGGCGCGACACGGGCTTCATCGGCGGCCTCGTCTGCGACCGCTGCGGCACGCCCCTGCCGGGCGAGGATGAGGGCCGAGCGGAATATTGCGACGATTGCCTGACCATCGCCCGGCCGTGGGAACGGGGCCGCGCCGCGATCCTCTACCGCGACAAGGGCCGCCAGATGGTGCTGGCGCTGAAGCACGGCGACCGGCTGGACCTCGTGCGCCCGATGGCAGGCTGGCTCGCCAACTGCGTCCGCCCGATCCTCGTGCCAGACATGCTCATTGCCCCCATTCCGCTCCACTGGACGCGGCTCCTCCGCCGCCGCTACAACCAGTCGGCGCTCTTGTCGCGGGCGCTGGCGCGGAAACTCGGGCTCGACCATTGCCCCGACCTTCTGATCCGCGCCCGAAAGACCGACAGTCAGGAGGGCAAGGACCGCGACACGCGCTTCAGGAACCTTCAGGGTGCGATCCGCGCCCATCCGCGCCGCCGCGCCCGCCTCTCTGGCCGCCATGTGCTTCTCATCGACGATGTGATGACCTCGGGCGCAACCTTCGCCGCAGCAGCCGATGCCTGCCTTGCCGCCGGGGCCGCTCACGTTTCCGTTCTGGCGCTGGCGCGCGTTGCGAAGGACGCCTAAATCCCTATAGTCACGCCGAACCAAGGGATCCGCCATGCCGCGCGTCGAAATCTACACCAAGGGCTACTGCCCCTATTGCCACGCCGCCAAGGCGCTTCTCTCCCGCAAGGGCGTGGCGTTCGAGGAGACCGATATCGGCCGCGACCCCGGCCGCCGGGCCGAGATGATCCAGCGCGCGCAGGGCCGCACCACCGTGCCGCAGATTTTCATCGACGGCGTGCATGTCGGCGGGTCGGACGATCTGCATGCGCTCGACCGGGCGGGCAAGCTCGACCCGATGCTCGCGGCCTGAGCGGATGCGCGCGGCCCTTCTTCAGCTTTCGGTCTCTGACGATCCGGCAGCGAACCTGCCGGTCACCGTCAGCATGGTGCGCGAGGCGGTGAAGGGCGGCGCGGGTTTCGTGCTGACGCCCGAGGTGACGAACTGCCTGTCGTCCGACCGCGCCCACCAGCGCCGCGTCCTGCGCCATGAAGAGGCGGACGAAACCCTCGCCGCACTCCGCGAGGAGGCGCGGGCCGCTGGCATCTGGCTCCTGATCGGCTCGCTCGGGCTTTTGACCCAAGACGCGGACGGGCGTTTCGCCAACCGCTCGTTCCTGATCGCGCCCGACGGATCGGTCGCGGCGCGCTACGACAAGATCCACATGTTCGACGTGGACGTGTCCGAGACGGAACAGTACCGCGAATCCTCAGGCTACAGGCCCGGCACCCGGGCGGTCCTGGCCGAGACACCCTTCGCCAAGATCGGCCTGAGTGTCTGCTACGACGTGCGCTTCCCCCAGCTCTACCGCCGCCTCGCCCAGGCGGGGGCAGAGATCCTGACGGTCCCCGCCGCCTTCAACGACACGACGGGTGCGGCGCATTGGGAAAGCCTCCTGCGCGCCCGCGCCATCGAGACCGGCTGTTTCGTGCTGGCCCCGGCACAATGCGGCACCCATGCGGCCCACAACGGCAAACCCCGCCGCACTCATGGCCATTCGCTCGCCGTGGCGCCCTGGGGAGAGGTTCTGGCCGACGGCGGCACCGAGCCGGGCGTGACATTCGTCGATCTCGACCTTTCCCGGGTCGCGACGGCCCGCGCCCGCGTGCCCTCGCTCAGCCACGACCGCCCATTCGAGGGGCCGTGATGGCTGACCCGACCGAATCCCTTGCCGTCACGCTTTTCTCCGAGGTCTTCACCGCCGACCAGCTGGCGCGGAACCGCCTATCGAAGATGCTGCCGAAAGGCATGGAAATCTCGCATTTCGCCGTGCTCAACCACCTCGCCCATGCCGGGGGAGAGAAGAGCCCGGCCCAGCTCGCCGACGCCTTCCATGTGACGCGCGGCGCGATGACCAACACGCTTTCGAAACTCGAATGGGCAGGTCATGTCCATATCCGCCCCGACTGGGACGATGCGCGGCGCAAGTTCGTCTCGATCAGCCCCTCGGGCCGCGCCGCCCGCGATGCGGCGCTGGCCGCCGTCGCCCCGGTGATCGGCGATGTCGTCCGCTCGATCGGGGTCGAGAAAGTGCGCGCGGCGCTCCCCGTTCTGCGCGACCTGCGCCTGCGTCTGGAGGAAGAGTAGCGAGGGGCTGTCTGCCCCTCGCGCTCCCCGAGGATATTTGGACCAGAGTGAAAGGAGCGCCTTCAGTCTGGCCCAGATAGCCCGAGGGTCGTTCGTTGGCGCGCCCTTTGTCCGAGCGCCAATGGACGACGTTGCGGCGGCTCAGCGACGCACGCTCGCCGTCACGTAATTGACCGAAAGGTCGCGGTCCGACACCGACCATTGCCAGCTGACCGGGTTGAAGACAAAGCCCTTGCGGTCCACCGGATCGAGACCGGCCGTGCGGATCAGCCCGTACAGCTCCTCCGGCGTGATGAATTTCTGCCAGTCATGTGTGCCCTTGGGCAGCCAGCGCATTACCCATTCCGCGCCGATGATGGCGGCGAGGAAGCTTTTCGCGGTGCGATTGAGCGTCGACATGACCATCAGCCCACCCGGTTTCAGAAGGTCGCGGCAGGTGGTGGTGAAACCCTGCGGGTCGGCCACATGTTCGACGATCTCCATCGCCAGAACCACGTCGAAGGCCTCGCCGCCCGCGGCCAGCGCCTCCGCCGTCGTATGGCGATAATCGATGGTCAGGCCCGATTGTTCGGCATGTAGCCGCGCGACCGGGATATTCCGTTCCGCCGCATCGGCGCCCACGACCGTCGCCCCAAGCCGCGCCATCGGTTCCGACAGAAGCCCGCCACCGCAACCGATGTCGAGAAGCCGCAAGCCCTCGAACGGGCGGGGCGCGGTCAGGTCGCGGCCGAACTCGGCGGCGATCTGGGCGCAGATGTAATCCAGCCTGACCGGGTTCATCATGTGCAGGGGCCTGAACTTGCCGCTGACATCCCACCATTCGGCCGCCATCGCCTCGAACTTGGCAATCTCGGCGGGGTCGACGGTATTGAGGCTCATCGGTCTTCTCCGGGTGGCGGGGCACTTCGAAGGCTTATATAGTCCAATCATGGATCGCACCGCAGGGCAAAAACGCGCAGGGCTGGGGGGGCTGACGCTTTACCCCCAGATCGAGCCGTTCGACCGGCGGATGATCGCCGTGCCGGGCGGACATGAGATCTATGTCGAACAATGCGGCCATCCCGAGGGCCAGCCGGTCGTGGTGCTGCATGGCGGCCCGGGCGGCGGCACCTCGCCCGCAATGCGGCGCTATTTCGACCCGGCCCATTACCGGATCGTGCTTTTCGACCAGCGCGGCTGCGGGCGCTCCCGCCCCCATGCCTCGGTCGAAGCGAACACGACCTGGGACCTCGTCGCCGATATCGAGCGCATCCGCACCGACCTTGGCATCGATAGATGGGCGGTCTTCGGCGGCAGCTGGGGCGCGACACTCGCCCTTCTCTATGCCGAGACACACCCGGACCGGGTCAGCCACCTGATCCTGCGCGGCGTCTTCCTGATGATGCAGCGCGAGCTTGACTGGTTCTATGGCGGCGGCGCGGGCGCCTTCTGGCCCGACCTCTGGCAGCGCTTTTCCGGGATGATCCCGGACGAGGAGCAGGGCGACCTAATCGCCGCCTATCACCGGCGTCTTTTCTCCGGCGACTTCGTCGAGGAGACGCGCTTTTCCCGTGCCTGGGTCGGCTGGGAAAACGCGCTCGCCTCGATCGAAAGCGATGGCCAGACCGGCGAGGCCCCGCCCGATTATGCCCGTGCCTTCGCGCGGCTCGAGAATCACTATTTCCTCAACAAGGGCTTTCTGGAGGAAGACGGCCAGATCCTGCGCGACCGCGCCCGGATCGAGCATATCCCCGCAATCATCGTGCAAGGCCGCCACGACATGATCTGCCCGCCGCTCTCGGCCTTCCAACTATCCCAAGGCTGGAAAAAGGCCGACCTCCGCCTGATCCCCGCCGCCGGTCACGCCCTGTCGGAAACCGGCATCAGCGCAGAACTGGTGCGAGTGATGGATGGGTTGCGGTAGCGTGAAAGGGGCGCGGCCGTGACGGATTCGCATCGATCCCAGCCGTCCAGAACAGATGTGCGCATCGCACGAATGTGCCTGTTGCTCTTGCTCGCGGGTGGCGCGCCTACCTGCACCGTGCAACCGGATACGCCGGAGCCAGAACGCCTTTCACTTCGAATAGTGTCTGTCCAACCTGCAACGCGTGAAGACGATTCCTTTACGCGCTACCGGCTGAATATCTCACTCGATAATCTAACCGATCGGGATTTCTGCCTGCTCTATCGCTTTGATGCCGGTGACGGTGAAGAAGCCAGGGCGCTGGCTCTCGGACGGCAAGGATTGGCAGCCCTGGAGATCAAGCTGCCGTCGGGCGAATTTGTTGCGCCTTTGACAGGGTTTCCTGATACCGCCTTTGAAGATCAACAAAAGATCGCCAGATACGGGTTGAAGCGGGTGAAGGCGAACAGCGCCGCTGAAGGAACCGTCCTGATATCTGACGAGGAACGGAATCTTGATGGGAGAAGCGCGCGTTATCGTGTCGTAACGGAGGGGTTCTGGTGCGATGCCGCCGAGCAAGCGGGTCTGAAGGCGCCGTTTACCTTCGATGAGGTCAACCGTCACTTGGTTGAGGACCACCCGCGAGAAGACAGCCGACCTGCGCTGCTAGCCCTGCGGCCCAGCGACGAGGTATTCTTGGAGTCGCGTCCCACCCGCAAGCTATATGTCGAGCCTGCCGATCTCTGATCCGCAGATTCACTCCTTGCAGACTCGGGTCCTTTCCCCTATATCGCCACTCAACAGAGGCGCTGCGGGGTCCAAACTCGCAGCCCACCGGAAAGTGCGGCGGGCCCTCTGGCCCGCTTTTTGTTTTGGAAGCTACCCGATGACCGACCTCATCGCGAAAACCGCCATCGACCGGCGCCTGGCCGAGATCGTCACCCCCGTCATCGAAGGGCTGGGGTACGAGCTGGTGCGCATACGTCTGATGGGCGGCAACACCAAGACCCTGCAGATCATGGCCGACCGTCCCGCGGGCGGGATCGACGTCGATGATTGCGGCAAGATTTCCACCGCTGTCTCTGCCGTTCTCGATGTCGAGGACCCGATCGAGGATGCCTATACGCTCGAAGTCTCCTCGCCCGGGATCGACCGGCCGCTGACCCGGCTGAAGGATTTCGACCTCTGGGCCGGGTACGAGGCGCGGATCGAGACATCCGAGATGATCGACGGGCGCAAGCGCTTCAAGGGCATGCTGCGCGGCACCGAGGGCGACGAGGTGCTGATCGAGATCGAGGAAGGCACGATCGGGCTCCAGTTCGACTGGCTCGCCGATGCGAAACTCGTCCTGACCGACGAATTGATCACCGAAATGCTGCGGCAGAAGAAGGCCACCGAACAGGTGGACGAAGCCCAGTTCGACCATATCGAAGAACATACTTCCGAGGAGGAGTGAATGGCCATCACCTCAGCCAACCAGCTGGAGCTTCTGCAGACCGCTGAAGCGGTTGCGCGCGAAAAGATGATCGACCCGGATCTGGTGATCCAGGCGATGGAGGAAAGCCTCGCCCGCGCGGCGAAGTCCCGCTACGGCTCGGAAATGGATATCCGCGTGGCGATCGACCGCAAGACCGGCCGCGCCAGCTTCACCCGCGTGCGCACCGTGGTCGAGGATGATGCGGTCGAGAATTACCAGGCCCAGCTGACCGTGGCGCAGGCCAAACAATATCTCGACAATCCTGCCGTCGGCGACACGATCGTCGATGAGGTGCCCCCCGTCGATCTTGGCCGTATCGCGGCGCAGTCGGCCAAGCAGGTCATCCTGCAGAAGGTCCGCGAAGCGGAACGTGACCGCCAGTTCGAGGAATTCAAGGACCGCAAGGGCACGATCATCAACGGCGTCGTCAAGCGCGAGGAATACGGCAATATCATCGTCGATGTCGGCCGGGGCGAAGCCATCCTGCGCCGCACCGAAAAGATCGGCCGCGAAAGCTATCGCCCGAACGACCGGATCCGCGCCTATATCAAGGATGTCCGCCGCGAGGCCCGTGGCCCGCAGGTCTTCCTGTCCCGCACCGACCCGCAATTCATGGCGGAACTCTTCAAGATGGAAGTGCCGGAAATCTACGACGGCATCATCGAGATCAAGGCCGTCGCCCGCGATCCGGGGTCCCGCGCCAAGATCGGCGTCATTTCCTATGACAATTCGATCGACCCCGTGGGCGCCTGCGTCGGCATGCGCGGCAGCCGCGTTCAGGCGGTGGTGAACGAGCTTCAGGGCGAAAAGATCGACATCATTCCGTGGAACGAGGATCAGGCGACCTTCCTCGTCAACGCGCTGCAGCCGGCCGAAGTGTCCAAGGTCGTGATCGACGAGGAAGGCGGCAAGATCGAGGTCGTGGTCCCCGACGGCCAGCTTTCGCTCGCCATCGGCCGCCGTGGCCAGAACGTGCGCCTCGCCTCGCAGCTCACCGGCCTCGACATCGACATCATGACCGAGCAGGAAGAAAGCGAACGCCGCCAGGCCGAATTCGCCGAGCGCACCAAGCTCTTCATGGACAGCCTCGACCTCGACGAATTCTTCGCCCAGCTTCTGGTGTCCGAAGGCTTCACCAGCCTTGAGGAAGTGGCTTATGTCGACATGGACGAACTTCTGTCGATCGAAGGGGTCGACGAAGGCACGGCGGAAGAGCTTCAGGCCCGCGCCCGCGACTTCATCGAGGCGCAGAACAAGGCCGCGCTGGAAAATGCCCGCGCCCTCGGCGTCGAGGACAGCCTGGTTGAATTCGAGGGCCTGACACCCCAGATGGTCGAGGCGCTCGCCAAGGACGGGATCAAGACGCTCGAGGATTTCGCGACCTGTGCCGACTGGGAACTGGCGGGCGGCTGGACCACCGTGAACGGCGAGCGGGTGAAGGACGAAGGGCTTCTGGAGAAGTTCGATGTCTCGCTCGAAGAGGCGCAGACCCTCGTGATGACCGCGCGCATCCAGCTGGGCTGGGTCGATCCGGCCGAACTGGAAAGCGCGGACGGCGAGGAAGAGACCGAAGAGGAAGCCGAGGCCTGATGACACGCGGCGGCGCCGAGAAATTGCGGGAAGACCCCGAACGGCGCTGCGTCGTGACCGGCGAGGTGCAGCCGAAGGCTGGCCTCGTCCGCTTCGTCCTGTCGCCGGACGGGATCGTCACGCCGGACCTCGCGGGCAAGCTGCCCGGGCGCGGTGTCTGGGTGACGGCCTCGCGCGCCGCGATCGACAAGGCGGGGCAGAAGGGCCTCTTCGCCCGGGGCGCGAAGGCGCCCGCGAAAGTGCCCGAAGGGCTCGCCGACCTTGTCGAGGCCGGGCTCGCGAAACGGGTGGTCGAGCTTATCTCGCTCGACCGCAAGGCGGCAAAGGCGGTCTGCGGCTTCGAGAAGGTCAAGGACTGGCTGGCCGAAGGGCGCGCGCGCGTGCTCCTGCAGGCCTCCGACGGGTCGGAGCGCGGCAAGGGCAAGCTCTGGACGCCCGAGGGGGGCAGATGGTTCGGATGCCTTACGTCCAATGAACTTGGGCAGGCTTTCGGGCGGGATTCGGTCATTCACGCGGCGCTTGGCGCTGGTGGTTTGGCCAAGCGTGT
Source organism: Frigidibacter sp. SD6-1 (assembly GCF_030143255.1). Lineage (GTDB taxonomy): Bacteria > Pseudomonadota > Alphaproteobacteria > Rhodobacterales > Rhodobacteraceae > TMP-24. The sequence goes on along the minus strand of NZ_JARJNR010000003.1, from coordinate 129,275 downwards.
TGTAGAGGAAGCCGCGAAACTAAACGGCTTGCGGCAAAGCACGGCGGACGATCCGCCGGGAAAGAACTGAGACCGGCATGAGCGATACGGACAGCAAGAAACCCTTGGGCCTCGGCGGCGCCCGCCCCGGACAGGTGAAGCAAAGCTTCAGCCACGGGCGGACGAAGGCTGTCATCGTCGAGACGAAGAAGAAGAAGATCGTCGTGACGAAGCCCGGCGCGGGTCCTGCTGCCGCTGGCGGTGGCGCGTCGCTTGGCGGCGATCCCTCGCGCCGTCCCGCAGGCATTTCCGATGCCGAGATGGAACGCCGCCTGAAGGCGCTGCAGGTCCACAAGGCCCAGGCCGCCGAAGACGCCGCCCGCCGCGAGGCCGAGGAGCGCGCGCGCGAGGAAGACCGCGAGCGTCGCCGCGCCGAGCTTGAGGAAAAGGAACGCGCCGAGCGCGAGCATCAGGATCTTCTGCGCCAGAAGGCCGAGGAAGACGAGCGTCGCGCCAAGGAAGCCGCCCGCGAGGCGGCCGAGCAGCGCGAGGCCCGCCGTCAGGAAGTGCTGGGCACCAGGCCCGCCAGCCGGGCGAAGCCCGCGCCTGCCACAAAGCCTGCCGCCGCAGGGGCCGCCCCGGCCGATCCGGCCGCCGCCGAGGCCGCCGCGTCGCGCGCTGCGACCAAGGGCGTCGCGACCACGGGTCCGCGCAAGACCGACCGCGAGCGCGACGAGCGCGGCGGTGGCGATGCGCGCGGCAAGGCTGCCCGCGGCGACGAAGGCCGCCGCACCGGCAAGCTGTCCCTGTCAGAGGCGATGAACGGCGAAGGCGGCCGCCAGCGCTCGCTCGCCGCGATGAAGCGCAAGCAGGAAAAGGCCCGGCAGAAGGCGATGGGCTTCGGCCACAAGGCCGAAAAGCAGTCGCGCGACGTGCAGCTCCCCGAAACGATCGTCGTCTCGGAACTGGCCAACCGCATGGCCGAACGGGCGGCCGATGTCGTGAAGTCGCTCATGAAGATGGGCATGATGGTGACGATGAACCAGGCGATCGACGCCGACACGGCGGAACTGGTGATCGAGGAGTTTGGCCACCGCGCCGTCCGCGTTTCCGACGCCGACGTGGAGCAGGTCATCGACACCGTCGAGGACAAGGTCGAAGACCTCGAGTCCCGCCCGCCGATCATCACGATCATGGGCCATGTCGACCACGGCAAGACCTCGCTTCTCGACGCGATCCGCCATGCGAATGTCGTGTCGGGCGAGGCGGGCGGCATCACCCAGCATATCGGCGCCTATCAGGTGAAGACCGATTCCGGCGCGATCCTGACCTTCCTCGATACGCCCGGCCACGCCGCCTTCACCTCGATGCGGGCCCGTGGCGCGCAGGTGACCGATATCGTGGTTCTGGTCGTGGCCGCCGACGATGCCGTCATGCCGCAGACGGTCGAGGCGATCAATCACGCCAAGGCTGCCAAGGTGCCGATGATCGTCGCCATCAACAAATGCGACAAGCCCGACGCGAACCCGCAGAAAGTCCGGACCGACCTTCTGCAGCACGAAGTGGTGGTCGAGGCCCTGTCGGGCGATGTGCAGGATGTCGAGGTTTCGGCCAAGACCGGCAAGGGGCTCGACAGCCTGCTTGAAGCCATCGCGCTGCAGGCCGAGATCCTTGAACTCAAGGCCAACCCGGGCCGCGCGGCGCAGGGCGCGGTGATCGAAGCCAAGCTCGATGTCGGCCGTGGCCCGGTGGCGACCGTGCTCGTTCAGCACGGCACGCTGAAGCAGGGCGATATCTTCGTTGTCGGTGAACAATGGGGCAAGGTCCGCGCGCTCATCAACGACAAGGGCGACCGGGTGAAGGAAGCCGGTCCCTCGGTTCCGGTCGAGGTGCTGGGCCTCAACGGCACGCCCGAGGCGGGCGACGTCCTGAACGTCGTCGAGACCGAGGCACAGGCCCGCGAAATCGCCACCTACCGCGAGAAGGCGGCAAAGGACAAGCGCGCCGCAGCCGGTGCGGCGACCACGCTGGAACAGCTGATGGCCAAGGCCAAGGCCGACCAGAATGTCGCCGAACTGCCGGTGGTGGTTAAGGCCGACGTGCAGGGTTCTGCCGAGGCGATTGTTCAGGCTATGGAAAAAATCGGCAACGACGAAGTCCGGGTCCGTGTCCTGCATTATGGCGTGGGCGCGATCACCGAATCGGACATCGGCCTGGCCGAAGCCTCGAACGCGCCGGTCATCGGCTTCAACGTCCGCGCCAACGCGCCCGCGCGCAATGCCGCCAACCAGAAAGGCGTCGAGATCCGCTATTACTCGATCATCTACGATCTGGTCGACGATATCAAAGCCGCCGCTTCCGGCCTTCTCAAGGCCGAGGTGCGCGAGAATTTCATCGGCTATGCCAAGATCCTCGAGGTCTTCAAGGTGTCGGGCGTCGGCAAGGTCGCGGGCTGCCTTGTCACCGAGGGCGTCGCGCGCCGCTCGGCGGGCGTGCGCCTGCTGCGCGACAACGTCGTGATCCACGAGGGAACCTTGAAAACCCTCAAGAGATTCAAGGACGAAGTGAAGGAAGTGCAGTCCGGTCAGGAATGCGGCATGGCCTTCGAGGCCTATGACGATATCCGTCCGAACGATGTGATCGAGATCTTCGAGCGCGAAGAGATCGAGCGGAAACTGAACTGACGAAAATGGGGGCGGAAACGCCCCCATTTCATTTCTTCCAGTGCAGTTGGCCTGTTGTCGTCAGGCGGCTTTCTTCTGGACGGGAAATCCTTCGAACAGGCGGTCGCCCACCCGGACAAGGATCTTGCCGTTATCCAGCTGCCGCTCGAACGTGCCCTGTACCTGCACGCAGCTGCCGAGAGTGATGGTGCGCAGCATCCCTGATTCCCCTGTTGTGGGCTGCCGAGAGTGTAAGTCCGCCATGCTTGCCTGCCAGTTAACGAACCTGAGATCAGGCTGACACAAATTCTTCGCTTTGCAAGTGTGAATTGTGGCGGGAATCGAAAAAGATTCTACCCTGAGTGGTATCAGCCGCAGACCTCAGAGCCAGTCGCGCAGGATCGGGATCAGCGGCAGGTCGGCGGGCGGCATCGGATAGTCCTTCAGATCCTTCGCACGCACCCAAGCAAGGCGCTGGCCCTCATGCGGTTGCGGGGTGCCCTGCCAGCGGCGGCAGGCGAACAAGGGCATCAGAAGGTGGAAATCCTCGTAACTGTGGCTCGCGAACGTCAGGGGCGCGAGGCAGCTTTTCCAGGTGTCGATGCCCAGCTCCTCCTTCAGCTCGCGAATGAGGCAGGCCTCGGGCGTCTCGCCCGGTTCGACCTTGCCGCCGGGAAATTCCCACAGGCCCGCAAGCGACTTGCCTTGCGGCCTCTGGGCCAGAAGCACGCGGCCGTCGGCATCGATGAGCGCGACGGCGGAGACGAGCAGAAGCTTCATCTGCCGCGAGCCGGGGGTTTCACACCCCCGGACCCCCGTGAGGTATTTGGGCCAAGATGAAGATCAGGAGCGGTAATCGGCATTGATCGCGACATAGCGGGCGGTGAGGTCGCAGGTCCAGACCGTGCGTTTCGCGCGGCCAAGGCCGAGGTCGACGGCGATGATCAGGTCGGACCGTTTCATGTAGGCGGCGCCATCCTCTTCCCGGTAAGAGGGCGCGCGCCAGCCTTTTTCGGCCACGAGAATATCGCCGAAGCGGATCGTCAGCCGGTCGCGGTCGGCCGCAGCGCCGGATTTGCCGATAGCCGCGACGATGCGGCCCCAGTTCGGATCCTCGCCCGCGACCGCAGTCTTGACGAGCGGCGAATTGGCAATGGCGAAGGCGGCGCGGGCGGCATCGTCGTCTGTGGCCGCGCCGGTGATCCGCACTTCCACGAACTTGGTCGCCCCTTCGCCGTCGCGCACCACCTGCTGGGCGAGCGACAGCATCACGCCCTTCAGCGCCGCCTCGAAGGCTTTCGCCACCTCGCCCTTCACCTCGGCCGCCGGGCTTTGGCCGGTGGCGGCGACCAGAAGCGTGTCGGAGGTCGATGTGTCGCTGTCGACGGTGATCGAGTTGAAGGTGGCGCCCACATGGCGCGACACCATCTTCTGCAAGCTGGCCTGCGGGATCTTCGCGTCAGTGAAGATATAGACCAGCATCGTCGCCATGTCGGGCGCGATCATGCCCGAGCCCTTGGCGATGCCGGAAATATGGATCGCGCCGCCCTCGCCCTGCACGGTTGCCGCCGCGCCCTTGGGGAACGTGTCGGTCGTCATGATCGCGCGGGCGGCCATCTCGACCGCATCTGCATCGAGCCGCGCCACGAGATCGGGTATCTTCGCGGTGATCTTCCCGTGCGGCAGAGGCTCGCCGATCACACCGGTCGAGGAGGAATAGATGCGCGTGATGGGCAGGCCGAGCGCCTCTGCAACCGCGCCGGTCACCGCCTCCATCGCCTCGTCCCCCACCTTGCCGGTGAAAGCGTTGGAATTGCCGGAATTGACGATGATCGCCGCGCCCTCGCCCGAGGCGCCTTTCAGCGCGAGCTTCGCCTGGCAATCGCGCACGCAGGCGGACCGGGTGGTGGACTTCGTGAAGGCGCCCGCGATCACCGTGCCGGGGGCGAGGCGGACGAGCATCACATCCTTGCGGTCCTGGTATTTCACCCCCGCCTCGACGGCGGCGAATTCGGCGCCGGCGATCGAGGGCAGGGCGGGGAAACTTTCCGGCGCCAAGGGCGAGACGGGTTTCGCCGCCTTCGCCTTGGCAGCGGGGGCGGCGGGTGCCGCCTCCAGCCGTGATTTCAGCTTGGCGACCTTGGCCTTGAGTTTCTCGACCCTGGCCTTCCAGTCCCTGTCACTCTTGCCCATGGCGCCCGCCCTTTCCCGTCTCGGTTACTCAGCCGCGTCGAGCAGCTCGACCTTCTTCAGGATCGTCGGATCGATCCCTTCGCTGTTGCGAACCACATTGGCGCCCTCGGTCAGTTCCTTCACCCGCGCCTCGACGGCGGCCTGGCGCAGGTCGCCCTCAAGTTCCGCCTTCACATCCTCGAACTTCGGTGCCTCGGCGACGCGCACATCGTTCAGCTTGATGATATGCCAGCCAAAGTCGGTCTGCACCGGGTCGGAAATCTTGCCCTTTTCCAGCGCCACAACCGCGTCCTCGAAGGGCTTCACCATCATGCCAAGGCCGAACCAGCCAAGATCGCCGCCATTCGCAGCCGACCCCGGATCCTGCGACTTTTCCTTGGCGATCGCGGCGAAATCGCCGCCCGCGTCGAGGTCAGTCTTGATGGCCTTTGCCTCTTCCTCGGTCGGCACGAGGATATGATCGGCATCATATTCCTTCGACGGCTCCGCACTCACATATTTTTCGTCGTAAAGCTTCTGCAGCGCCTCGTCGGTCACCGCCGAGGCGGCCGCCGCATCAAGCACGGTCGCCGACAGGTAAGACCGTTTCTGGTTCTCGATCATCAGAAGGTCGAGGTTCTTCGGCGCCTTTTCCGCTTCCTGCGCCAGCGCGGTCTGCTGGATCAGCTGTTCCAGCACGCCGTTGAACAGAACCTCGTCGGGCAGCGCCTTGTATTGTTCGGGCAGCGCCTCGCGCGCCGCGATCAGATGGCCGAGCGTGATGTCTGTGCCGTTCACCGTCGCGATCACCGTTGCCGCCGTCGGCTCCTCGGCGCGGGCGGGCGCCGCGAGCGTCAGTGCCGCAAGGGCAACCGACAGGAAAAGGCCGGATTTCATCATTCTCACACGCTCCTGATGGGTCGCAAACCCTTGCGACGTTGACTATCGGGGGGCAGCCGCTTACATCGCCTGAAGCCTCGAACGGCCCCGCCCGCCCGGTTTCTGCGCCTATCTAGGCCTGAGGGCAATCCGCGGCAAGGCCGATCTCGGCAGGATATCGCGCAACCCGAGCGGAGAGAAAATGCTGGGTCTTGGAACAATCGCACGGAAGGTCTTCGGCACGCCGAACGACCGCAAGGTCAAATCCGTGCGCCCGCTCGTCGAAAAGATCAACGCGCTGGAGCCGGAGTTCGAAAAGCTTTCGGACGAGGGGCTGAAGGCAAAGACCGCCGAACTGAAGGCGCGCGTTCAGGGCGGCGAAAGCCTTGAAAAGGTCCTGCCCGAAGCCTTCGCCAACTGCCGCGAGGCGGCGAAACGCGCGCTTGGCCTTCGGGCCTTCGATGTGCAGCTGATGGGCGGCATTTTCCTGCATCAGGGCAATATCGCCGAAATGCGCACCGGCGAGGGCAAGACGCTGGTCGCGACCTTCCCGGCCTATCTGAACGCGCTTTCGGGCAAGGGCGTGCATGTCGTCACGGTGAACGATTATCTCGCCAAGCGCGACGCCGACTGGATGGGCAAGGTCTATGCCGCGCTCGGCATGACAACCGGCGTCGTCTATCCGTTCCAGGGCGATCAGGAAAAGCGCGAGGCCTACCGCGCCGACATCACCTATGCCACGAACAACGAGCTTGGCTTCGATTACCTGCGCGACAATATGAAGGGGTCGCTCGAGGAAATGGCCCAGCGCGGCCATAATTTCGCGATCGTCGACGAGGTGGATTCGATCCTGATCGACGAGGCACGCACGCCGCTCATCATCTCCGGCCCCTCGCAGGACCGGTCGGAATTGTACAACACGCTCGACAAGTACATCCCCGAACTGCAGCCAGACCATTACAAGGTCGATGAAAAGACCCGCAACGCCACCTTCACCGAGGATGGCAACGAATATATGGAAAAGCGCCTGCAGGCCTCGGGCGTCCTGCCGGAAAGCCAGACGCTCTACGATCCGGAATCGACGACCATCGTCCATCACGTGACGCAGGCCTTGCGCGCTCACAAGCTCTTCCAGCGCGACCAGCATTATATCGTGCGTGACAACGAGGTGATCCTGATCGACGAGTTTACCGGCCGCATGATGAAGGGGCGCCGCCTGTCGGACGGCCTGCATCAGGCGATCGAGGCGAAGGAAGGCGTGCGGGTCCAGCCAGAGAATGTGACGCTCGCCCAGGTTACCTTCCAGAACTATTTCCGCCTCTATGACAAGCTTGCCGGCATGACCGGCACGGCGGCGACAGAGGCCGAGGAATTTGCAGAAATCTACCGGCTTGGCGTCGTCGAAGTGCCCACAAACCGCCCGGTCGAGCGCAAGGACGACCACGATCAGGTCTACCGCACCGCGCGCGAGAAATACGAGGCGATCATCCAGCGCATCCAGAAGGCGCATGAGAAGGGCCAGCCGATCCTCGTCGGCACCACCTCGATCGAGAAATCCGAGATGATTTCCGAAATGCTGAAGAAGGAAGGCATTCCGCACAATGTGCTGAACGCCCGCCAGCATGAACAGGAAGCCAAGATCGTCGCCGACGCGGGCAAGCTGGGCGCCGTGACCATCGCCACCAACATGGCGGGGCGCGGCACCGACATCAAACTCGGCGGCAATGTCGAATTCAAGGTGATGGAGGCGATCGCCGCCGACCCCGAGGCCCATCCCGACGAGGTGCGCGCGCGCATCGAGGCCGAACACAAGGCTGACGAGGATGCGGTGAAGGCGGCAGGGGGCCTCTTCGTTCTGGCGACCGAACGCCACGAAAGCCGCCGGATCGACAACCAGCTGCGCGGCCGGTCCGGCCGCCAGGGCGACCCGGGGCGGTCCTCCTTCTACCTTTCGCTCGAAGATGACCTCATGCGCATCTTCGGGTCCGACCGGCTGGACAAGGTTCTGTCCACGCTCGGCATGAAGGAAGGCGAATCGATCGTTCACCCCTGGGTCAACAAATCGCTCGAACGCGCGCAGGCGAAGGTCGAAGGCCGCAACTTCGACATCCGCAAGCAGCTTCTGAAGTTCGACGACGTGATGAACGACCAGCGCAAGGCGATCTTCGGCCAGCGCATGGAGATCATGTCGACCGAGGATATCGAAGAGATCGTGCAGGACATGCGCCATCAGGTCGTTGACGATCTGGTCGACGAACATATGCCGCCGAAAAGCTATCCCGATCAGTGGGATACCGCCGGTCTGCGCGAAGCGGCGGCGCGGCAGATGAACCTCGACGTCCCCGTTGCCGACTGGGCGGCGGAAGAAGGCGTCGATCAGGATGCCGTGCGCGAGCGGCTTTACGAGGCCTCCGACAGGATGATGGCGGAAAAGACCGAGGCCTTCGGAACCGAGACCATGCGCCAGGTCGAAAAGCAGTTCCTGCTGCAGACCATCGACCAGAAATGGCGCGACCATCTGCTGACGCTCGAACATCTGCGCTCGGTCGTCGGTTTCCGCGGCTATGCCCAGCGCGACCCGCTGTCGGAATATAAATCCGAAGCCTTCCAGCTGTTCGAGAACCTTCTCGACGGCCTGCGTTCTGAAGTCACCCAGAAGCTTTCGCAGGTCCGCCCGATGACCGAGGAAGAGCAGCAGGCGATGATCCAACAGTTCCTTGCCCAACAGCAGGGCGCCCAACAGCAGGGCGCCCAGACGGCGGCCCAGCCGAAGGAACCGGCGCTGGCCGATGCCGCCCCGGCGGCGGCGCCCGCCGCCGCCCAGCCGCAGCCCGGACGCCGCGCCGGGTTCGACGAGGCCGACCCCGCGACCTGGGGCAATCCCGGCCGCAACGATCCCTGCCCCTGCGGCTCGGGCCAAAGGTTCAAGGCCTGCCACGGCCGCGTCGCCTGACCGGGCGCCGCGCGAACGGGCCGCTGAAGACGGCCCGTTCCTTCCACCATTGAGCCACCCTCCTGCCAAAATCCTTGGGTAGCCATCAGGCCTCTGAGCTCTGGAGGCTGGCCGCCATGTCCCTCAAACGTTCCATCCTCCTCGCAATCAGCGGGTTGATCGTGGCCGCAGCCGCCACCACAGTCGCCAGCGGCCGCATCGGCCTGCCGTCCGTAGGCGGTGAAGAGACCGCCGTGAGCGCCGCACAACTCGCGACCGCCACCCAGCCCTCACCGGCAGGGGACGGGGCGGCAGGGGACGGGGCGGCAGAAGCCGCCCTCGCCGCCGGACCGCAGCAAAGCCTGCCGGACTTCCCCGACCTTCCCGCGCCCGCCCTGACCCCGCAGGTGAATATCGTCCGTGTCGTCGCGCGCGCGACCAGCGCGAACGACGTGGCGGTGCCCGATATCTCCGCCGTGACGCGCGAATATGACCCCTACGGCACTGCCTGCGCAGAACCTCGCCTGAAACTCGCCAGGCTCCGCACCGCCATGATCGCACTCACCGTCTCCGCCCCCTGCCATGCGGGCGAGGTGATCCGCATCAGCCACGCCGCCCTGACCTTCGCCGCCCGCCTCACGCCCGAGGGCACCTATCGGGCGACCATTCCGGCGCTCGGCACGGCGGGCGCGGTCGAGGTGACGATGGATCGCGGCGTCCGGCTGGAACAGGTGATCCCGGTCCCCGATATCGGCACTGTCGTGCGCATCGCGCTTCAGCTGCGCGGGAAGGGCGGGATGCATCTGAACGCGCTGGCGAGCGGCGCGGATTTCGCCAGCCCCGGCCTGATCGCACCCGCGACACCGGGCCTGCCCACGCTTGGCAAGGGCGGCTACCTGACGCTTCTCGGCGATCCGACGCTGGATGATCCGCTTCTGGCCGAGGTCCTGACCCTGCCCGCGAGCGCCGACGCTGCCCGCCCGCTGCTGGTGATCGAGGTCGGCGCCGACAATTGCGCGCGCGACCTTCTGGTGACCGTGGCCACCGCCGAGGGCCGCGCGGTGCCGCGTACCGGTGCCGTCAGCTTCTCGATGCCGGACTGCGATGCGACCGGCCAGCGCCTCGCGCTCGACGCCTCAAGCTTCCTGACCCGCCAGCTCGCCGCAAACTCCAACTGACCCGCACCGGACGGGGTTGAACAGCCGCCGCCCTGCCCCTAGGGTGCCCGCCGACCGATCAGGGAGGTGGATATGACCGGCAGGATTGACGCGCGGCTTGCGGAACTCGGACTGGAACTGCCGGATGCCCCCGCGCCCGCGGCCAACTATGTGCCCTTCGTGCAGGCGGGCGATCTCGTCTTCGTCTCGGGCCAGATCAGCCAGTCGAAGGACGGTCTGATCAAGGGCCGCCTCGGCGCCGACATGGATGTCGCGGCAGGCGCCGCCGCCGCCCGGCGCTGCGGCCTGTCGATCCTCGCTCAGGTCCGCGCGGCCTGCGGCGGCGACCTCGACCGGGTGGTGCGCGTCGTCAAGCTGACGGGCTTCGTCAATTCGACCGGCGATTTCACCGACCAGCCCAAGGTGATCAACGGCTGCTCCGACCTGATGGTCGAGGTCTTTGGCGATGCAGGCCGCCATTCCCGCGCCGCCGTCTCCGCCCCGGCCCTGCCCCTCGGCGTCGCGGTCGAGATCGAGGCCGTCATCCAGATCAAATGATGGTCACGCGCCCGCCTTTGCCCGAGACTTTCCTGCGCCTGCCGATCACGCATCGCGCCTTCCACGACCGCGCGGCCCGGCGGCCGGAAAATTCCCGCGCCGCCATCCGGGCGGCCATCGCGGCGGGCTACGGGGTCGAGATCGACATCCAGCCTTCGGCCGATGGCGTGCCGATGGTCTTTCACGATTACGACCTGCGCCGCCTGACCGGCCAGCCCGGCCGCGTCCGCGGCTTGACAGCGGCCGAGCTTGGCGCGCTGCCGCTGCTTGACGCCGACGAGGGTATCCCGACGCTCGCCGAAGTGCTGGCGATCGTCGGCGGCCAGGTGCCGCTCCTCATCGAGATCAAGGATCAGGACGGCGCGATGGGCGCCGCCCTGGGCGATCTGGAACAGGCGGTGGCCGAGGCCCTGAAAGGCTATCCGGGCGACGTTGCGCTCATGTCCTTCAACCCGCATTCCGTCGCTGCACTGGCCGACCTTGCCCCCGACCGCCCGCGCGGCCTGACGACCAGCGCCTACCGGGCCGAGGACTGGCCGCTACTGCCCGCCACCGTGCGCGACCATCTGCGCGAGATCCCCGATCTCGACCGGGTCGGCGCCAGCTTCATCTCGCACGAGGCCGCCGACCTCGACCGGCCCCTGGTCGCCGTCCTCAAGGCCAGGGGCACGCGCGTGCTCTGCTGGACGATCCGCTCGCCCGAGGCAGAGGCGAAGGCGCGCAGGGTGGCCGAGAATGTAACCTTCGAATCCTACTCCGCAGCGATTGCCCCTTGACGGCGCAGCACCTTCGCGCCCCCCTCGCGGCATGAGCCTGACCGTCTCCGTCCTCGACAGTATCGACCGGATCGCCCCCCGCGACTGGGATGCCTGCGCCGCGCCCGAGGCAGCGGATGGCCGACCAGAAAACCCGTTCCTGACCCACCGTTTCCTGCTGGCCTTGGAAAAATCCGGCTCCACCGGACCCGGCACCGGCTGGCAAAGCCTCCATCTCGTCGCCCGCGACGGGGACGAGGTGGCAGGCGTCCTGCCGCTTTACGCAAAAAGCCACAGCCAGGGCGAATATATCTTCGACCACAGCTGGGCCGACGCCTATGAACGCGCAGGCGGGCGCTATTACCCCAAACTCCAGTCCGCCGTGCCCTTCACCCCCGTCACCGGCCGCCGCCTGCTCTGCCGCCCCGGCCACGAGGCGGCGCGCGAGGCACTCCTCGGCGGCGCCCTGTCGCTTGCCCGGCAGAACGATATCTCATCCCTGCACATCACCTTCTGCACCGAAGAGGAATGGCACTGGGGCCAGAGTGCAGGCCTCCTGCCCCGCCTCACCCAGCAGTTCCACTGGGAAAACCGCGGCTACGCCACATTCGATGCCTTCCTTTCCGACCTCTCCTCGCGCAAGCGCAAGGCGATCCGCAAGGAACGCAGCCTTGCGCAAGGGTTCGGCGGCACAATCCGCCAGCTGACCGGCGACCAGATAGAACCCGCCCACTGGGACGCCTTCTGGACCTTCTATCAGGACACCGGCAGCCGCAAATGGGGCCACCCCTACCTGACCCGCGCCTTCTTCGACCTGATCCACGACACCATGCGCGACGATGTGATGCTGGTGCTGGCCGAGCGGAACGGCGACCCCGTCGCAGGCGCCCTCAACTTCATCGGTCGCGACACGCTCTACGGCCGCTACTGGGGCGCGATCGAGGACCACCCCTGCCTGCATTTCGAGGCCTGCTATTATCAGGCCATCGACTACGCCATCACACACGGCCTTGCGCGGGTCGAGGCGGGCGCGCAGGGCGAACACAAGCTCGCACGCGGCTATCTGCCCGTACCCACATATTCGCTGCACTGGCTGGCCGACTCAGGCCTCGCCCGCGCCGTCGAACGCTATCTCAAGGCCGAACGCGAGGCGGTCGGGCACGAGATCGAGGCGCTGGCCGACCTAGGCCCCTTCCGCGCCGGCGCAAATGGCGCCGGGGGTTGAAACCGGCAGCGTCCGGCCGGAGTATTTGGACAAAGAAGAAGCACGGGAAGTGGAAGATGACCGAAGCTCTGACCAAAGAGGAACGCGCCCGCGAACTGCCCGCCCTGGGGGAGACCGGCTGGCGCGCGGTGCCCGACCGCGACGCGATCCGCAAAATCTGGAAATTCAAGAGCTTTTCCGAAGCCTGGGGCTTCATGTCCCGCGCCGCCCTTGTCGCGGAAAAGCTGAACCACCATCCCGAATGGTCGAACGCCTACAATGTGGTCGACGTGACGCTGACCACCCATGACGCGCCCGGCCTTTCAACCCTCGACCTCACCTTCGCCAGACGCCTTGACAAGCTCGCGGGCGCGGCAGAGGTCCAGCGCGACCATTCCGAACCCGTCACCTGCCTGTGTCAGGAGCGGGCGGCGAGGAAGGGGGCCTGACGCCCCCTCCCGCGCAGCTCAGATCGCCGCCAGCATCGCCTCGCCGCCGGAAATGTCGCAGACGCCGGGGTTTTCCTCCAGATGCAGGACTTTCACCACCCCGTCCTCGGCATAAAGCGCATAGCGTTTCGACCGGTCATGAAAGCCGATCGCGGGGTTCGAGAAGTTCAGGCCGACCGCCTTGGTGAATTCGCTCGACACATCGCCGAGCATCGTGATCCCGGCCGCCGTCGCGCCGGTCGCCTCGCCCCAGGCCTTCATCACGAACGGGTCGTTGACCGACAGGCAGATGACCTCGTCAACGCCCTTTGCCCCGAACCCGTCCCTGGTGCGGATGAAGCTCGGCACATGCGCGGTCGTGCAGGTGCCGGTATAGGCGCCCGGCAGGCCGAAGATCACCACCTTGCGGCCCTTGAGCTTCTCGCCCAGCTGCACCTGTTCGGGTCCGTTCTCGCCCATGCGCGCCAGCGTCGCCTCGGGCAGCCTGTCACCAACTGAAATCGCCATCGTCCGTCCAATCGTTTTGCGTTTCCTCGACCAAGGATATAGGGTCCGGCGCGCCGGGGACCAGAGGGAGAATGGCCGATGAGCGGGATCGTGATCGTGGGCGCCGGTCAGGCAGGCGCCTCGCTCGCTGCGAAATTGCGGGCACTCGGCTACACTGGCCCCGTTACCCTGATCGGGGAAGAACCGGTTCCCCCCTATCAGCGCCCGCCCCTGTCGAAAGCCTATCTCTTGGGCGAGATGGAGCTGGAGCGGCTCTACCTTCGCGCGCCCGCCTTCTGGGCCGACCAGAACGTCACGCTCCGCCTCGGCGCCCGCGCCACCGCCATCGACCCCGCCGCGCGAACCATCACCGTCGATGGCGAGGCGCTGCCCTATGACCAGCTCGCGCTCACCACCGGCTCGCGCCCCCGCACACTGCCCGCCGCCATCGGTGGCGCTTTGGGCAATGTCTTCACCGTCCGCACGCTCGCAGACATCGACCGGATGGCACCCCTGATGCGCGACGGCGGCAGAGCCGTCATCGTCGGTGGCGGCTATATCGGGCTCGAGGCTGCCGCTGTCGCCGCGAAACTGGGCCTCAAGGTCACCGTGATCGAAGCCGCCCCCCGCATCCTGCAGCGCGTCGCGTCGCCTGAAACTTCTGCCTACTTCCGCGCCCTCCACGCCGCCCATGGCGTGACAATCCTCGAAGGCACCGGCCTCGACCGGCTTCTGGGCGAGACGCACGTCACCGGTGCCCGCCTCTCGGACGGCCGCGAAATTCCGGCCGATCTCGTCATCGTCGGCATCGGCATCCTGCCGAACAGCGAGCTGGCCGAGGCGGCGGGCCTTGCCATCGAAAACGGCATCAGAACGGATGAACAGGGCCGCACCTCCGACCCGCATATCTGGGCGGCGGGCGATTGCGCCTCCTTCCCCCATCTTGGCGGCCGGATCAGGCTCGAAAGCGTGGGCAACGCGATAGACCAGGCCGAACTCGTGGCCGAGAATATGCTCGGCGCGGGCAAGGCCTATGAAGCGAAACCCTGGTTCTGGTCCGACCAGTACGACTGCAAGCTGCAGATCGCGGGCCTTAACATGGGCTACGACCGGATCGTCACCCGCCCGGGCGAGGCTGGCGCCACCTCCTTCTGGTACTATCAGGGCGACCGCCTGCTGGCCGTCGACGCGATGAACGACAGCCGCGCCTATATGATCGGCAAGCGCCTGATCGAGGCGGGAAAGTCCCCGGCCCCGGCCGTGATCGCCGACCCCGCGACCGACCTCAAGGCGCTTCTGAAGGCATGAGGATCATCGGTGGCGCGCGACGGGGTTTGCAGCTCGCCGATGTCGGCGCGGGCGACGCCGCCGCGCATCTCAGGCCCACCTCCGACCGGGTGCGCGAGGCGATCTTCAACCTTCTGATCAACGGCCCCTACGGCAACCCCGTGCAGGGTGCGCGCACCCTCGATCTTTTCGCCGGAACCGGCGCGCTCGGCCTCGAGGCCCTGTCGCGCGGCGCCGCCCGCGTCGCTTTCGTCGACGACGGCACCGCCGCCCGCGCGCTTCTGCGCCGCAATATCGAACTGATGCAGGCCACGGGCACGACCGATATCTGGCGTCGCGATGCGACCCGGATGGGCCCCAATCGCGGCGCGGGCTACGATCTCGTCTTCCTCGACCCGCCCTATGGCAAGGCGCTGGGCGAAAGGGCGCTGGCCTCCTGCCTCGCGGGTGGCTGGCTCGCCCCCGGCGCCCTGATCGTCTGGGAGGAAAGCGCGCCTCCGACACCGCCCGGCGACCTCGAACACCTCGACCAGCGCAGATACGGCGACACGGTCATCACCATCCTGCACCTGCCCGCATGAGGCCCGCCGCTGTCCTTTTCGACTGCGACGGCGTGATCGTCGACAGCGAACCGATCACCCTGCGCCTCTTTGCCGCGAGCCTCGCCCGCCACGGCCTCGTCCTCTCTCACCCGGAAATCGAAAGCCTCTTCCTCGGCGGCACGCTCGCGGGCGCGGCCGACGAGGCCCGCCGCCGCGGCGCCCGCCTGCCCGCAGACTGGGTCGACAGGACCTATGACGCGGTCTTTGCCCGCCTCGCCGAAGGCACGCCGCTCATCCAGGGCATCGAAACCCTGATGGACGCGCTCGACGCCGCCGCCATTCCCTATGCCGTCGGCTCGAACGGCCCGCACCGCAAGATGGCCATAACCCTCGGCCAGCATCCCACCCTCCAGGCCCGCCTCGCGAGCCGCATCTTCTCGCGCGAGGATGTCGCCCGCCCCAAACCCGCGCCCGACCTCTATCTCCACGCCGCCCGCGCGCTTGGCGCCGATCCCGCCCGCACCGTTGTTATCGAAGACAGTCCAAGCGGCGTCCACGCCGCCCGCGCCGCCGGCATGCGCTGCTACGGCTTTGCCTCCGGCAGCGACGGCGCCCGCCTCGCGTCGGCAGGCGCCATACCCTTCAGGCGCATGGCCGACCTGCACGAGCTTCTCTGTCTCTGATCACTTTCTGTCGCGAAATACTCCGGGGGGTCCGGGGGGCAGCGCCCCCCGGCGGATCGCCCGCGCAAGCGGGCGAAATCACCAGGTCGGATGAAACTTGCCCGCGGGCGACAGGGTGAACAGCTCACACCCATCCGCCGTCACGCCCACCGAATGTTCGAACTGCGCCGACAGCGACTTGTCGCGCGTCACCGCCGTCCAGTCGTCGGCCAGAACCTTGGTCTCGGGCCGACCAAGATTCACCATCGGCTCGATGGTGAAGAACATGCCCTCTTCCAGCCGCGGGCCGGTGCCGGGGCGGCCGTAATGCAGCACGTTCGGCGGCGCATGGAACACCCGCCCCAACCCGTGGCCGCAGAAATCGCGCACCACCGACATGCGGTTCGCTTCCACATAGGACTGGATCGCATGGCCGATATCGCCGAAGGTCTTGCCCGGACGGACCGCCTCGATCCCCTTGAACAAGGCGTCATGCGTGACCTGGATCAGCCGCTCGGCCTTCCGGGGCAGATCGCCCGCCACATACATCCGGCTCGTATCGCCATACCAGCCACCCACAATCACGGTGACGTCGATGTTCAGGATATCGCCGTCCTTCAGCACCTTCGGCCCTGGGATCCCGTGGCAGACCACATGATTCACGCTGATGCAGGAGGCATGCTGATAGCCGCGATACCCGATCGTCGCCGAAACGACCCCCCGCCGCTCGATCTCGGCCCGGATGAAATCGTCAAGCACTTCGGTCGTCGTGCCCGGCGCCACCAGGGCGCCCACCTGATCGAGGATTTCCGCCGCGACGCGGCCCGCCTTGTGCATGCCGGCGAAGTCGCCGGGCTCATGAAGGGTGATGCCGTCCTTGGTCTGACGGGTGCGCGGTTCGTCCACGGGGCCGGTCCTTTCGAAATCCCGCCCTAGATAGTGAAGATTTCCGCGCTTGGCCAGAGCCGGGGCTTTTCGATGCGCGCCCGGCGCCCTATAGGGTAACGCATTGGTGACGAAAGGCCGCGATGCAGAACCCGACCGCCTCCATCCTGATCATCGGCGACGAGATCCTGTCGGGCCGCACCCGCGACGCCAACATGCACTATCTCGCGGGCGAACTGGCGCGCATCGGCATCGACCTCACCGAGGCGCGCTTCGTCTCCGACCGGCACGAGGCGATCGTCCAGGCGGTGAACGCGCTCCGCACGACGACCGATCATCTCTTCACTTCGGGCGGCATCGGCCCGACGCATGACGACATCACCGCCGATGCGGTGGCGGCAGCCTTCCGCCTGCCGATCTCGGTCCGCGCTGACGCCCGCGCGCTGCTTCAGGCCCATTACGACCGTTCCGGGGTCGAGTTGAACGAGGCGCGGCTCCGCATGGCGCGCGTCCCCGAGGGCGCCACGCTCATCGACAATCCGATCTCTGCCGCCCCGGGCTTCACGCTTCAGAACGTCCATGTGATGGCGGGCGTGCCCACGATCTTCCAGGCGATGGTCGCCTCGCTTCTGCCGCGCCTGACCGGGGGCCGCCCGCTCCTGTCGCAGACGCTTCGCGTGATGCGCGGCGAGGGCGTGATCGCCGCCCCCCTGCGCGCGCTGGCCGAAGAATTTGCCGACCTCGCCTTCGGCTCCTACCCGTTCGTGCAGGACGGGGTCTATGGCACCAACCTCGTCGTCCGCGGCCAGGACGCGGCGCGGCTCGACGCGGCCATGCTGCGGCTTGCAGCGCTGGTGGGCGGCGAGACCGCATGACAGACCTTCTCGCAGCCCTCGACAGCACTTGGCCCGCAGCCTCGCTGCGTCGCGCGGGCGGCTGGCTGGTGCGCGAGGGCAAGGGCGGCGGCAAGCGCGTCTCGGCCGCCACCGTCGCGGCGGATGACGCGGCAACCACCATCGACGCGGCGCTCGAAGCGCAGGCATCACTCGGCCAGCCACCGCTCTTTTCCCTGCGCGACGGCGACATTGCCGAAGACGCGGACCTTGCCCGCCGGGGCCTCCGCATCGTCGATCCGACCGTGCTTTACGAGGCGCCCATCGGCGTGCTGTCCGCCGAACCGCCCCGCCATATGACCAGCTTCCCGATCTGGCCGCCGCTCGCCATCATGGCAGATCTCTGGGCCGAGGGCGGGGTCGGCGCGGCGCGGCAGGCGGTAATGGCGCGCTGCGCGCTGCCCAAAACCGCCATCCTCGGCCGGGTCGAGGATCGGGCGGCGGGCGTCGTCTACGTCGCCATTGATGGCGATCTGGCGATGGTCCATGCCCTGCATGTCGCGCCCGACTTCCGCCGCAAGGCGCTGGCCGCCAACCTGATGCGCGCAGCCGCCGCCTGGGCCAGCGCTGCGGGCGCCACCCGCTTTGGCCTTGCCGTCACCGAATCCAACACAGCCGCCCGCGCGCTCTACGAGCGGCTCGGCATGGCGCCTGTCGGCCGCTACCATTATCGCGCCGGATGAGGCGGGGCGCGACCATCGCCGTTGCGACGGCCTGTCTCGCCGCCGCCGCACAGGCCGCGCCGCCGACGCTGCCCGGCCTTGACGAAAGCCTGCAAACCGCGCAGCGCCCGGCCGAAGGCGGCGCCTACGACCTGGCGGTCGGCGCCTGGGAAGGCGGGCGCATGCCGAAGGTCGCGCTGGCGGGCACCATCACCCGCATCGCCTGGCGCCTGCCCGGGGGCGCGGGCACGCTGCAGCGCGCCGAGGGGCTCCGGCAAGCGCTGACCGGTCAGGGCTATGGCGTGATCTTCGCCTGCGCGACCGATGCCTGCGGCGGTTTCGACTTCCGCTACGACCTCCCGCTCTTTCCCGAACCCGACATGCATGTCGACCTGTCGGATTTCCGCTATCTCTCGGCCGTCAAGGGCGTCGGCCCCGGCGCCGATTATGTCGGCCTGATGATCAGCCGCGCCGGGGCGACCGACTTCGTCGAGATGGTCCATATCGCGGGCGGCGGCTCGACCGGCGCACCCGCGCCGCCGCCCCCACCCGGCCCCGCGCAACCCGGCCCCGCAGAACCCGGCCCCGCAGAACCCGGCACCGCAGAACCGATGCCGGGCCAGCCGGCCGCGATCGGCGGCGATCTTGCTGCCGCGCTTCTTGCCGACGGCCACAGCGTGCTGGACGGTTTCAGCTTCGCCTCCGGCTCGGCAGAGCTTCAGGTGAGCGCGCCGGGCGAACTGGCGGCACTCGCGCAGTTCCTTGCCGACAGTCCCGAGGCCCGCATCGCCATCGTCGGCCATACCGATGCCTCGGGCGGCCTTGACGCGAACATTGCGCTCTCGCGCCGCCGTGCAGAGGCGGTCGCGGCCCGTCTGGTGTCGGAATTCGGCGCCGACCCCGCAAGGATCGAGGCGCAGGGCGCGGGCTATCTCGCGCCACGCGCCAGCAACATGACCGAAGACGGCAGAGAGAAAAACAGACGGGTCGAGGTGGTGCTGACCTCGACCCGCTGATGATCCGGTGGCAGCCGGTTGCAAGCCCCCCCTGGCGGGGGCGGGCTTACCAGGCGTCCGGGCCCTTGTCGACAAAGGCCTGGGCAAGGAAATCGATGAAGGCACGCACCTTCGGCTGGGTAAAGCGGCCCGGCGGATAGACGGCATAGATGCCCAAGGTCTCGACCGGCAGGTCGGGGATCGCCTCTTCGACCATCCCCTGCTTCATCGCATCCGCATAGAGGAACGACGGCAGATAGGCGATGCCGAGGCCCGAGATCGCGGCATTCAGCAGCGACTGGCCATCGTTCACCGTCAGCCAGCCCGCCGTGCGGATCTGGCGCTTCTCGCCCGAGGGCGCGGTGATCTTCCAGACGTTGCCCGAGGCCTGATTCGAGTAATGCAAAAGCTTGTGCTCGTTCAGATCGTCGATCTTCTGCGGCCGGCCGTAGCGTGAAAAATAGGCGGGCGAGCCGATCATGCGCTTGGCCGTGTCGGTCAGCTTGCGCGCACGCAGGGTGGAATCCTCAAGCTCGCCCACCCGAATGGCCATGTCGAACCCTTCAGAGATGAGTTCCACATAGCGGTTGTTCAAAACCATATTCACCGTGATCTCGGGATATTCCAGAAGGAAGTCCCCCAGAATCGGCGAAAGCAGATTGACGCCAAAGTCAGTGGCGACCGATATCCGCAGAAGCCCGGATGGTGCAGATTGCATCGAGGTGACAAGGGCATCCGCTTCGCCCGCATCGTTCAGAACGCGGCGGGCTCGGTCGTAATAGGCCAGTCCAATCTCGGTCGGCGAAACACGCCGGGTCGTACGGTTCAAAAGTCGTGCGCCGAGGCGGGCCTCAAGCGCGGAAACATGTTTGGAGACAGCGGATTTCGAAATCCCCATCTTCTTGGCCGCGTCGGTGAACCCCCCCTGGTCTACGACTGTGGCGAAGGCCTCCATTTCTGTAAGTCGGTCCATTGTGCACCCTGAATAGACATTTGCCCGCCGCGGACCGGTATCAGCGCCAATTTGGGCAAGAATGCGGAAACGACCCGACAAGACTTGGGTATTGTTCGGAACCGATAGGGCCAATTTTGCCCCGAAGGGTTCCAAATGGTTGACACCGGATCGCCCGCATCGGCGACCCGGCTCAACAATTTAAGGAAAATCAGAGGATTGCCGCCAGTCGCGTGCCCTGGTCGATTGCCCTTTTTGCGTCAAGTTCCGCCGCAACATCGGCGCCGCCGATCACATGGACCTTGCGCCCTTCGGCGATCAGCAGGTCGGCGAGACCCCTCTCGCTTTCCTGACCGGCGCACAGAACGATTGTTTCCGCCGGAATAAGGCGGCCGTTTTCGCGCTCCGGACCGAAGGAAACCCGCAGGCCCGTCATCTCGATCCGTTCGTAATTCACTCCGCCCAGCATCTCGACGCCCTTGGCCTGCAAGGTGGCGCGATGGATCCAGCCGGTGGTCTTGCCCAGATGGCGGCCCGGCCGCTCGGGCTTGCGCTGCAACAGAACCACCTGCCGCGCCGCCGGTTCCGGTGCCGGACGGCCCAGCCCGCCCACGCGCTCCGCCGGATCGGCAACGCCCCATTCATGGCGCCAGTCTGCCGGGCGTACCGTCGGGCTCGGATGCGGCTCGACCAGAAACTCGGCGACGTCGAACCCGATCCCGCCCGCCCCGATCACCGCGACCCGCTCGCCCGCAACCACGCTGCCGGTCAGGATGTCGGCATAGCTCGCCACCTGCGCGCCTGCGGTGGTCTCGATTCCCGGGTCGCGCGGCCGGACGCCGGTCGCGATGATCACCTCGTCATACCCGCGCAGATCCTCGGGCCGCGCCAGACTGTTCAGCCTGAGATCGATTCCGCTGAGGCCGACCCGCGTCCGGAACCACTCGACCAGTCCGTGAAACTCTTCCTTGCCCGGCACGCGCCTGGCAAGGTTCAGCTGCCCGCCGATCTCGCCCGACCGTTCGAACAGCGTCACCGCATGCCCGCGTTCATCCAGCGCCAGCGCCGCCGCCAGCCCGGCAGGACCGGCGCCGACGACAGCGACCCTCTTGGCCGCCTCGACCGGTTCCAGCACCAGCTCCGTCTCATGGCAGGCGCGCGGATTGACAAGACAGGATGTCAGCTTGCCCGAGAATGTGTGGTCCAGACAGGCCTGGTTGCAGGCGATGCAGGGCGCAATCTCGGCCGCCCGCCCCGTCGCCGCCTTCCGCACGAAGTGCGGATCGGCGAGGAACGGCCGCGCCATCGACACCATGTCGGCGCCGCCCCCGGCCAGCACCTCTTCGGCCACCTCGGGGCTGTTGATCCGGTTCGAGGTGATCAGCGGAATGCCGACCTCGCCCATCATCTTCTTTGTCACCCAGGCGAAAGCCGCACGCGGAACGGATGTCGCAATCGTCGGAATGCGCGCCTCGTGCCAGCCGATGCCGGTATTGATGATCGAGGCACCCGCCGCCTCGACCGCCCTGGCAAGCATCACCACCTCGTCCCAGGTCGAACCTTCGGGCACCAGGTCGATCATCGACAGCCGGTAGATCAGGATGAAGTCCTGCCCCACCGCCGCGCGGACCCGGCGCACCACCTCGACCGGCAGGCGCATGCGGTTCTCGTAGGACCCGCCCCAGCGGTCGGTGCGCTTGTTGGTATGGGCGACAAGGAACTGGTTGAGGAAATAGCCCTCCGACCCCATCACCTCGACCCCGTCATAGCCCGCCTCGCGGGCGCGGGCGGCGGCGGTGACGATATCGGCGATCTGCTTTTCGATGCCCTCTTCGTCCAGTTCCCTCGGCGGGAAAGGAGAGATCGGCGACTTGATCGCCGAGGGTGCCACGCAATCGGGCGAATAGGCATAGCGCCCGGCATGCAGGATCTGCATCGCGATCCGGCCGCCCGCCTCATGCACGCGCGCCGTGACCGTGCGGTGGTTCTCGATGTCCCTGTCGGAAAACAGGCCCGCCGCGCCGGGAAACACGCCGCCCTCGCGGTTCGGCGCCATGCCGCCGGTGACCATCAGCCCGACACCGCCGCGCGCCCGCTCGGCATAAAACTCCGCCACCCGGTTCCAGTCGCCCACCTCTTCCAGATTGGTGTGCATCGACCCCATCAGGACCCGGTTCGGCAGGGTCACATGGCCAAGGTCGAGCGGCGAAAGAAGATGGGGATAGTCAGACATGCGCCCTCCGGTCAGGGCCAGACCCTGCCCCGGAATCAGCGCATGTGTCACGGAAGACGCTGCGTCACATCGCGCGCTACCGGCGTTTCTCAGCCCTCGCGGCAGTGCTGGCGGAACGCCCGCGCCAGCAGATCCAGGTCGGCGCGCAACAGGGCCACTTCGGCCACAAGATCGGTGCCGTCCGGCGCGCCCGCGCTGATCGCGAAATGGCCAAGCCGCGCGCCAGATGTGCGGTCGATCACCTGAAAGACCTGCACCCCTTCGTCCATGGCCGCCGCCGGAATCGGGGCGGTCACACGCCACTGGCCCGCCGCCCCCGTGGCGGCCTCGACCGACACTTCGGTCAGCCGTTCCTCGCCCCACCAGACCTCGATCCCGGGGGCGGCCTCTGCCGCGACCAGCCCGTGCCAGATGCCCTTGGCGATCCTGCTTTCCAGAAGCTTCATGCTCGTTCCCCTCAGATCGGCGCCCGCGGCCGGCGCGAGACGACAAGATCGGCGATCGCGATCCGGTTCATCGACGGGCGCTCGACGAACAGGTCGATCCAGACCCGCTCGATCCGCCGCTCGTTCAGATGCAGGGCCGCAAGGTCGAACTCCGCCAGGGCCCGGTCGCCCTGCCCGTGCCCCTGCCGGTTCAGCCCTGCGTTCGTCTGCGCCGTGGTGCCCGCATGGGTTATGTTCAGCCGCGCGAGGAAGGATTGCGGCGCCTCCGACCGCAGCGCCAGCTCGACCGCGATCACATGCTGGCTGCCGGTCAGCGCGAATCTTTCGGCGGGCAGCTGCAGCGACAGCGAAAGATAGCTGCCCTGAAAATCATAGACCGACAGGACCAGCCCGGTCGGCGCCCGGTCCCCGGCCGCGTTCGGGGTCTGACGCAGGGACAGAAGGTCAAGCGGGCAATCATGGAAAAGCGTCAGCTCCTCGCCGATCTTGCGCCCCGGCGCGCCGCCGTCGGGCGGCGCAATCGCGCCGCACCAGGCCTGCGGCCGCCAGGCGACATCCGCCATCGGCGGCGCCTCGACCGGCCCTGCGCTTAAGCCCAGATGACGCGACATCTCCGCCTCGGCCCGCACCGCCAGCTGAGAGGTCGCGCGGCCAAGGCTCTTCGCCGCCCCCTTCAGGTCCCTCAGGTCCGCCGCGTCCATGCCATCCGTCGCGCCCGCCCAGCGCCGCCAGCGCGCCAGCTCGCGCCTCAGCCGCCACCTGTCCAACCTGCCGATCGCCATCAGCCCCTTGCCTGTCCCGTTCAACGGTTCTCCGACCGCACCTTACTCACAAACTTTTCCAAAAGGCTGCGCTTTTCGTCCGGGGGCAGCGGCTGCTTGGTCAGGCCAAGCACCGAAAGCGTCACGATCTGACCATCCAGCGCGAAAAGCGCCCGCCAATAGTCCGGCTCGACCTCCTGCCCCTCAAGCCGCGCGCTGTCGCTTGCAAGAATATAAAGCACATCCTTCGCCGACACGATCCGCTGGATCGTCACCGTCTTTGCCTTGCCCGCCCGGCTCAGCGCCTTGCGGCCGGGGTCCGAGGCGAGGAACTTCGCCATCGACGGGAAAGAGGCGGCAAAGACATCGCCCTCCGGCGCGCCGGGGGTGACATAGGCGGTCAGGATCGCCGCCTTCTTCGGCTTCGCCGCGAAAGTCGACTGCCCCAGCGCCGCGCAACTGCCGAAAAGGACGAAGGCCCCGGTCTCCAGATTATGGCTGGCCTTCGTATCGACGCAAAAGCCCGGCGGCGCCGCGATGGTCAGCCCGCCGGGGCCGATCTTCATCTTCGACGGCGCGCCCTTGGCGCCGGCACCGTGCGCGCCCAGGACCAGGGCAAACAACACGAGAAGCGGCGCGAAGCGCGCGCGCAAACGCCAGACCGAACCTTTCACCTCTGCCCTGCCTTTCTCCCCCGCCCCTGAATAGTCCGCGGCACGCGCGCGATACAAGCCGGATTGCACCTGCCCCCCGGACCCGCATAGGCTCACCCCGATGAGAGACGTCGCCCGCTACCGCCCGCTTGCCACCTTCACCGCCCCCGTCGCGGCCCAGCGCCAGCCGCTCTGGCGGCCGCTCCTCGGCGCGGTCGCGGTGGTCGTCCTCTATCTCGCCTTCCTCTTCGCGCTCGGGATATTCCTGCAGCAGCGCTACGGCACACTCCTCGCCGCCGGCATCGCCCAGGCGATGCTGCGCGCCACCACGCCCGGCGCCGCACTCCTCCTCCTCTATTCCTTCACCGGCATGGCGCTCGCGGTCCTGGTCACCGTGCGCCTGATCCATGGGCGTAGCGCCGCCACCCTCTTCGGCGACCGCCGCGCCGCCATCGCCGACGTCCTCGCTGCGGCCCGCGCCGTCCTTGTCGTCACGCTCGCTGTCCTCCTCCTGGCACTCGCCACCGAACGGCCCGACCCCGGGCTCCGCCTCGCGACCTTCCTTCTCTACCTGCCCGCCGCCCTTCTCGGCATCCTTGTGCAGGTCACGGCCGAGGAACTGGTCTTCCGCGGCTACCTCATGCAGGAACTGGCGGCGCGTTTCCGCTCGCCCCTCGTCTGGGCCGGCCTCTCCTCGCTTCTGTTCGGGCTTGGCCATTACCAGCCCGGTGCCTATGGCGCGAACGCCTGGCCGATCGTCCTCTGGGCCACGCTCTTCGGCCTCGCCGCCGCCGATCTCACCGCCCGCACCGGCACGCTCGGCGCCGCCATCGGGCTCCATTTCGCCAACAATCTCGCGGCCTTCCTCTTCATCGGCGTCCGGGGCGACATGGATGGGCTCGCACTCTGGACCAGAACCATCGACCTCGCCTCGCCCGCCGATGTCCTGCCGATCCTGATCGTCGATTTCGCGACCATCCTCCTCGCCTGGCTCGCCGTCCGCCTCGCGCTCCGGGTCTGAGCGCCCCTGCCCGGCCGCGCCGATGATTGCATTTCACCCCGCCCGGGCTTAATTGAGGGGCTCCGACCAGCGGCGAAGGCGATGAGACCATGAACTGGATCACCAATTATGTCCGGCCCAAGATCAACTCGCTCTTCTCGCGCCGCGAGGTGCCCGACAATCTCTGGACCAAATGTTCCGAATGCGGAACCATGCTCTTCCACCGAGAGCTGGCCGACAATCTCAACGTCTGCACCAACTGCGACCATCATATGGCGATCACGCCGCGCGAACGGTTCGCTTCCTTTTTCGACGGCGGTATCTTCACCGAGATCAAGGTGCCCGAGCCCATCGCCGATCCGCTCCAGTTCCGCGACCAGAAGAAATATCCCGACCGGATGAGGGCCGCGCAGAAATCGACCGGCGAGAAGGATGCGATGCTGGTGGCGGAAGGCGAGATCGGCCGCACCCGCATCGTCGCCGCCGCGCAGGATTTCACCTTCATGGGCGGCTCGATGGGCATGTATGTCGGCAATGCGGTGATCGCCGCCGCCGAACAGGCGGTGAAGAAGAAACTGCCGCTGATCCTCTTTTCCGCCGCAGGCGGCGCGCGCATGCAGGAAGGCATCCTGTCGCTCATGCAGATGCCGCGCACCACGGTGGCGGTCGAGATGCTGAAAGAGGCGGGCCTGCCCTATATCGTCGTCCTCACCCACCCCACGACCGGCGGCGTCACCGCCTCCTACGCGATGCTGGGCGACGTGCAGCTCGCCGAACCGAACGCGCTCATCTGCTTCGCCGGTCCCCGCGTCATCGAACAGACGATCCGCGAGAAGCTGCCCGAAGGCTTCCAGCGCGCCGAATATCTCCTCGATCACGGCATGCTCGACCGCGTCACCCACCGCAAGAAACTGCGCGAGGAGCTGATTTCCATCCTGCGCATGCTGACCCGCCAGTCGCCCCCGGTGAAGGGCGACCTGCCCGCCCCTGCCAGCAAGGCCAGCGAAACCGCCTGACCCCCTTTCGTTTCCAAATATCCTCGGGGGGTCCGGGGGGCAGACAGCCCCCCGGCCTCTGCCCCGGGGGAAAAACCTCCAAGGTGCAGCATGACCGAAGGCTCCGATCTCATCCTCGCCCGGATGATGTCGCTTCACCCCAAGATCATCGACCTCACGCTCGACCGGATGCACCGGCTCCTTGCCGCGCTCGGCAACCCCGAACGCCGCCTGCCGCCGCTGATCCATATCGCGGGGACGAACGGCAAGGGCTCGACCCAGGCGATGATCCGCGCGGGGCTTCAGGCGCGGGGCGACAGGGTCCATGCCTATACCTCCCCCCATCTCGCCCGCTTCCACGAACGGATCCGGCTGGCCGGAGAGCTGATTTCGGAAGCCGACCTCACCCGTATCCTCGACGAATGCGACCGCGCGAACGGCGGCGAGGCGATCACCTTCTTCGAGATCACCACCTGCGCGGCCTTTCTCGCCTTCGCCCGCACCCCCGCCGACTGGACGCTCCTTGAGGTCGGCCTCGGCGGGCGCCTTGACGCGACAAACGTCATCGATGTGCCGCGCCTCACCATCATCACGCCCGTGTCGATCGACCATCAGCAATACCTGGGCGAAACTCTGCCCGAGATTGCAGGCGAGAAGGCGGGCATCCTCAAGCGCGGCGTGCCCTGCGTCGTCGGCCCGCAGGAAGAGGCGGGGCTTGAGGTGATCGAGGCCAAAGCCGCGCGCCTTGGCTCTCCCCTTCTCGTCCACGGCCAGCACTGGCGCGCCTGGGAGGAACGCGGGCGGCTGATCTTCCAGGATGAAAACGGCCTTCTCGACCTGCCGCTCCCGAACCTCCCCGGCCCGCACCAGATCGACAATGCGGGTGCAGCACTTGCGGCGCTGCGTCATCTCGGCGCCGACGAGGCCGCCTGCGAGGCGGCAGTGACCCTGGCCTACTGGCCCGCCCGCATGCAGCGCCTGACCCACGGCCCGCTGGTCGAAGCGGCGGGAACGTGCGAGCTCTGGCTCGACGGCGGCCATAATCCGGCGGGCGGTCAGGCCGTGGCGGCAACGCTCGCCCGCATGGCCCCCAAATCCACATACCTTGTCTGCGGCATGCTCAACACCAAGGATGTCGGGGGCTACATGCGCCCGCTCGCGCCCCGGGTGCAGCGCCTCACCGCCATCTCGATCCCGGGCGAGCCGAACACCCTTCCCGCCGAAGCCACCCGCGACGCCGCCTGCGGCGCCGGCATCGAGGCCGACACGGCGGAGGATGCCCTTTCGGCAATTCAGAAAATTGCGAAACTGATGCCCGGCGCGCGTATCCTGATCTGTGGCTCGCTCTACCTGGCGGGTTCGGTCCTGCGCGAGAACGGCTAGGTCGCCGACCACCTGCGGGCTATTCCGCCCGCCCTGAACGGCCGCTCCCTTCAGTCTGGTTCAAATATCCCGGGAGGGTCCGGGAGGGCAGAGCCCTCCCGGCTCCGCCGACCAGGGGCGCGCGGACCGCCCGGCCGCGCCGGACGATCATCCGGGCACCGCTTCAGGCCCACGCTCTGACCCACGCGCAGGCATACGTGAACTGCACCTGAAATTCAGGCGGATTTCCTTGCAGAACAGCCCCGTCGCCCCGGCGCAGCCCCTGCCGTTAACCCCTTCTTAACGACGCCCTTCCTGTCGCGCCAGGCTGCGATAGAGCGCCTCGAACTGCGGATGGATCCAGTCCGGGTCGAACCGGTCCTCCCCCGCCCGCGCCAGCGCCGCCGCGCCCAGCTCCCGGCGCGCGGTCTCGTCGGCCAGCACAGCCTCGACCGCCCCGCAGATCGCCGCAACATCACCCACCGGCACCACCCGCCCCACGCTCTCGTCGATCAGCTCGACGACCCCCGAACAGGCGGTCGCCACCGCCGGACAGCCCGCCCGGAACGCCTCGACGATGGTGAAGGGCAGGGCCTCCCAGCGCGAGGTCAGAAGGAAAAGGTCGGCGGCGCAAAGATGCAGATGCGGTTCCGACGTGCGGCCGATGAAGCTCAGCGACGGAAGGACGCCCCTCTCCCGCGCCAGCGTCTTCAGCGCCGCCTCGTCCGGCCCGTCGCCCGCCACGATGAAGCGCCAGCCGGGATGGTCCTTCCTCAGCCGCGCCACGCAGTCGATCAGGATATCGACGCCCTTCTGATGGGCCAGCCGCACCAGGGTCAGGATCACCCTCTCGCCGTCGCCCATCAGCCGCGCGCGCAGCGCCGCCACCTCGGCCGCGCTGACCTCTGGCGGCGGAGCCACACCCAGCCCGATGACCTTCAGCCGCTCGGGCGGCACGCCCCCGATGGTGGCAAGGTCTTCCGCACTCCGATGGCTCGGCGTCACCGTCAGGTCGCACATCCGCGCGATCCGCCCGAAGCCCGCGATCCGCTCGGGCTCCGATCCGTGATAGGTCACGATCAGCGGGATATTCAGCCCCTTGCGGGCAAGCGCCGCCACCAGCGCGGGCGCGCTGTCATGGGCATGGATCACATCCACCGGATGGCGCTTCAGCCAGCGCCGCAACCGCCACGCCGCCCCCGCCAGCGCCATCAGCCGCCCGGGCAGCGACCCGCCGCCGCCCGCCACCCGGTTGACCGGCAATTCGAGATAGGGATGCCCCGTCCCCCCATTCACCCAGACATCCGGCGATCCGGCAAGCGTCACCTCATGACCATGCGCGACCAGCCAGTCCCTGAGCGCAAGGATATGGCGGGTGATTCCGCCCACCCCCAGCTGGGTGCCGATCTCGAGGATGCGCAATTGTTTCGTCCCGGGCTTCATTCCGCCTAGATGGCCGGGGCGCGGCGCTCTGGCAAGCGAAAGTCGCGCGGGCGTTGCGGTCGGGCCGCCTTCAGGCCATGGTCCGGCCAGAGCGGCCCGATAGGTGCCGTACCGGTATCAATGAGAGGCAGCCCGGTGATTCACGTCGGCATCGATGCAAGCTCCTGGGGCAATGAACGTGGCTTCGGCCGCTTCACCCGCTCGCTCGTCTTCGCCCTTGCCGAACGCGACCGCGGCTTCCGCTATACGCTCCTCTTCGATACACCCCCCGACCGGCCGGTGCCGCCGGGGGTCGATGTCGCCGTCGCCGGTGCGGGCCAATCGATGGCGGCGGCGGCCAGCGGCAAGGGCGCGCGCGGCGGGGCCGACATGTGGACCCAGTCGAAGGCGGCCGCCCGTCTCGGCGCCGACGTCCTCTTCTTCCCGGCGCACTATTCCTTCTACCCGGTCTTGTCGCGCGTGCCGAAGGTCGTGTGCATCCATGACACGATCCCAGAACGGTTCCCCGACCTGATCTTCCCCACGAAACGCAACGAGCTGTTCTGGAAGGCAAAAACCTGGCTTGCCCTCAGACAGGCGCGCCGCGTGATGACCGTGTCAGAGGCCTCTGCCGCCGATATCGCTGCGCTCCTGAAGGTGCGCCGCGACCGGATCGATGTGGTGACCGAAGGGGCCGAAGCCCTGTTCCGGCCGACCCCCGATCCCGCCCGCCGCGCCGCCGCACGGGCCCGCCACGGCATTCCCGAAGGCGCGCCGCTGCTCGTCTATGTCGGCGGCTTCAACCGCCACAAGAACGTGCTGAGGCTGATCGAGGCGATGCCCGCGATCCTCGCCGCCTGCCCCGACACCTGCCTCGCCATCGTCGGCCGCACGACCGGCGCGCGGTTCTGGGACAATATCGACGAACTGAAGGCGGGCGCGAGCCGCGATGCCCGCACCTCCGACCGGATCCTCTTCACCGGCGAAATTCCCGATGAAGAGATGGCGGAACTCTTGAATGCCGCCTCGGCCCTTGTCATGCCCTCGCTCTGGGAAGGCTTCGGCCTGCCTGCGCTGGAAGCCATGTCCTGCGGAACGCCGGTCCTTGCCGCCAATCGCGGCAGCCTGCCCGAAGTGGTGGGAGACGCGGGCCTCTATTTCGAGCCCGAGGATGCGGCCGAACTCGCGGCGCGCGCGGCAGAGCTCATCGCGACGCCGGGCCTGCAGCAAAGGCTCGCCGGGCGGGCGTTGGCGCGCGCGCGCCGCTTCGGCTGGGACCGCGCCGCGGACCTGGCGGAGCGGTCCTTCCGCCGCGCGCAGGGCCGTTAGGATTGGCCCGGGGCCCCTCATCGTGCGCTTCGCTTCTCTTCGGGCCCGCCGAAGAGCGTCCGAAGGACGACGATGAGGCGCCTCCTCAGGCTTCCGCCTCGTCGGCGATCCGCGCCAGATAGCGGCCATACTGGGTCTTGAGATAGGGCTTCGCCAGTTCCCTCAACTGACCCGCATCGATCCAGCCGTTTTCGAAGGCGATCTCCTCGGGGCAGCCGACCTTGAGGTTCTGCCGTTCCTCGATGGTGCGGATGAATTCGGCCGCCTCCAGAAGGCTTTCATGCGTGCCGGTGTCGAGCCAGGCGAAACCGCGCCCGAGCTTTTCGACATTCAACGTGCCATCGGTCCGGTAATGGTTCAGAAGATCGGTGATCTCCAGCTCGCCTCGCGGCGAGGGTTTGATCGCCTTGGCGCGGGCGGCGGCGGAGCCGTCCAGGAAATAGATGCCCGTCACCGCATAGGAACTTTTCGGCTTCTCCGGCTTTTCGACCAGCGACAGGACGCGGCCTTCACGGTCGAACTCCACCACGCCGTACCGCTCGGGGTCCGAGACGCGATAGCCGAAGACCGTGCCACCGGTTTCACGCTCGTCAGCTGCGGCGAGACGGGCGGGCAGGCCCTCTCCGAAAAAGACATTGTCGCCCAGAACCATGGCCGAAGGCGCCCCGGCCAGGAAATCCTCCGCCAGGATATAGGCCTGCGCCAGCCCGTCGGGCGAGGGCTGGACGACATAGTCGAAGCGCATGCCCCAGTCCTTGCCATCGCCCAGAAGTGCCGAGAACTGCGGCAGGTCGCGCGGGGTCGAGATGATGCAGACCTCGCGGATGCCCGCGAGCATGAGCGCCGACAGCGGATAGTAGATCATCGGCTTGTCATAGAGCGGCAGCATCTGTTTCGACACCGCATGGGTGATCGGATAAAGCCGTGTGCCCGACCCGCCCGCGAGGATGATGCCTTTACGGCCTGTGGTGGTCATGCTTCGCTCTCCAGTTCGCGGATTACAGTCTTCAGGCCGGTCCGCCAGTCGGGCTGGCCGATAGAATAGATGTCGCGGATCTTGGTGCAGTTCAGCACCGAATTGGCAGGGCGGCGGGCCGGGGTGGGGAATTCCGCCGTCGTGATGCGTCTGACCGTCGGTTTCCTGCCGATCGATGAGGCGGCAAAGATCGCCTCGGCGAAATCGGCCCAGGAACAGGCCGGGCCGCCCGCGAAATGGAAGATGCCTGACTGTCCGCGTCCCTCATGGAAGCTGAGACCGATGGCAATGAGCGCCTTCGCGATTTCATGCGCGGGCGTCGGGCCGCCGCGCTGGTCGTCGACGACCGACAGCGCCTCGCGCTCGGCCCCTAGCCTGAGCATGGTCTTGACGAAATTCTTGCCATGGGCCGAAAAGACCCAGGCCGTGCGCAGGATCACATGCGGCCCGCCTGCGGCCGTCACCTGCCGCTCGCCGTCCAGTTTCGTGGCGCCATAGGCGCCGAGCGGGGCAACGGCGTCACCCTCTTCCCAAGGCCGGGCGCCCGCGCCATCGAACACATAATCGGTCGAGACATGCAGGAACGGCAGGCCCCGCGTCGCCGCCGCCCGCGCCATTGCCCCAGGGGCATCAGCATTCACAAGCTGGGCGGTCGCAAGATCGCTCTCCGCCGCATCGACGGCTGTATAGGCGGCGGCATTGATGACGATGTCGGCGTCCGTCGCCGTGACCAGTGCAGCACAGGCCGCCGGATCGGTCAGATCGGCATGCACCCGGTCAAGGGCCTCGATCTCCATTCCGACCAAGGGGGCGTTGCGGGCGATCTCGATGGCGACCTGACCGGTGGTGCCGAAAACGAGCGCTTTCATCGGGCGGACCTCCTGTAGAAGAGCGCGAGCGCACAGCCCCAGATCGCCAGTTCAGCGATAAATGTCCAGTGCAGCATGAAAGACAGGATCCAGTGACTTCGGGTCGGCGGCACGGTGACCAGCGCATAAAGGCCGTCGTCGAAGGGCGCGAGCCACATGATCGAACCCGCAAGACTGTCGAGGATCAGGTGAAGGAGGATTGCCGCGAAGAAGAAGAGCGCGGGCAGACGCCAGACGGTGCGCCACAAAAGCGGCAGAGCCACGAGCGCGACGGCGGCCCAGAAGGCCGGGATATGAACCCAGTAGCGGTGATGGTGGAAGGCCCGGTCATCGACAAGATAGAAGAAGATCAGGTCGAAGTCCGGAACGACCGACCCCAGCAGGGCGGCGCCCATCGCCCGGCGGTCGGGCGCGCGCAAGCCGCGCGCAAGCACGTATCCTGCAGGAAGATGGGCCGTCAGCATCAGCCCGCCGTCCCAAGCCTTTGGCCCACACCATCCCGGTCCTGAAGCGCGCGCCACCAGTCCTCGTGTTCAAGGAACCACTGCACGGTTTTCTCCAGCCCCTCGTCGATGGTGACCGACGGCCGCCAGCCCAGCTCCTCGCGGATGCGGGACGGGTCGATCGCATAGCGCTGGTCATGGCCCGGGCGGTCGGCGACGAAGGTGATCTGTTCGGCATAGGGCGCATTGCCGGGACGCTTTTCATCAAGGATCGCGCAGATCTTCTGGACGAGGTCGAGGTTCGAGGCCTCGTTCTCGCCGCCGATATTGTAGCTGCGGCCAAGGGCGCCCTTCTGCACGACGAGAAGCAGCGCATCGGCATGATCCTCGACGAAGAGCCAGTCGCGGATGTTGTCGCCCTTGCCATAGATCGGGATCGGGGCGCCCGCGAGCGCCTTCAGGATCACCACCGGGATCAGCTTTTCAGGGAAGTGGTAGGGACCGTAATTGTTCGAACAATTGGTCAAGACGACCGGCAGGCCGTAGGTTTCATGCCAGGCGCGGACCAGATGGTCGGAGGCCGCCTTCGAGGCCGAATAGGGCGAACGCGGGTCATAGGGCGTCTCTTCGGTAAACTTGCCGGTGGGGCCGAGCGAACCGAACACCTCGTCGGTCGAGATATGGTGGAAACGGAAATCGGCGGGCCTGCCGCGCGCAGCCCAGTAAGTCCGGGCCGCCTCCAGCATCACATAGGTGCCGTTGATATTGGTCTGGATGAAAGTGTCCGGTCCGTCGATCGACCGGTCGACATGGCTTTCGGCCGCCAGATGCATGATCGCGTCGGGCTGATGCTTGGCCAGGATCGTGTCGATGCGCGGCCGGTCGCAGATATCGGCCTGTTCGAAGGCGTAGTTCGGGCTGGCCGAGACCTCGGCCACATTGGTCAGCGACCCCGCGTAAGTCAGCTTGTCGAGGTTCACGACCGAATGGCCCGCGTTGATCGCACGGCGCACGACCGCCGACCCGATGAAGCCCGCGCCGCCGGTGACGAGAAGTTTCATGCCTGTGCCTCGTAGGTGAAGGGCGATTTGAAGTCCTTCAGGAAGGGTGCCGCCCGGTCCTTGTCGGACAGGATTGCCGACGCGGGGTCTATCCCCCAGTCGATGCCGATGTCGGGGTCGTCGAACCGGATCGCACCGTCGCAGTCCGGCGCATAGACGTCGGAGCATTTGTAAAGGAGTTCGCTGTCAGGCTCGCGGGTGACGAACCCGTGCAGAAACCCCGCAGGGATCAGAAGCTGCCGGCCGTTCTCGGCCGACAGTTCGGTGCCGAACCACTTGCCGAAGCTCGGTGAACCCACGCGGATGTCGACCGCCACGTCGAAGACCCGGCCCCGGCCGCAGCGGACAAGCTTTGTCTGGGCATGCGGCGGCGACTGGAAATGCAGGCCGCGCACGGTTCCAACCTCGCTGGAAGAGGAATGATTGTCCTGCACGAAGTCATAATGGATGCCGTTCGCGGCCAGGGTCTGCTTGTTCCAGACCTCGCTGAACCAGCCACGCGCATCGCCAAAGCGGCGCGGGGTGAGAACAAGGCAGCCGGAAAGCGGCGTTTCTTCAATCTGCATCAAGTCATCCTCGGGTTTCGCCGGGTCTTAGACCGAACCAGGGTCGGTGAAAAGTCGCTTGCCACCATTGGTCTTCTATCTCGCATCAACCGGCGACGGCTTGCCGACAGGCTGGCGCAGGCTCCCGGCCCGCCCGGGCCCCTCTTGCGCCACGGGCTCCAGCAGGCCTATGATTTCGATATACAGAACCTTGTTCCGAATATTGGACCGGCAGGATATGCTCATGCTGCGAACCGCGCCCGACAGGCCTGTCCCTTTCCCTGCCGGGCGAATCATCACGCTGCCTACGCAGCCGCGTCGGGGCGAAAGACCGCCAACGGCGGGATTCCAGACTTGCGAGGCGGACGCCGATCAGGTCCTGTTGGATATGAACACCCCCGGAACCTGGGTGTATGTCTGCGCGGGCAATGTTGTGAACTTGAGACCCTTCAGGAAAGGCGGGCCTGCCGCATGTCGTGGCAAGCCACCGAGATGGTGGCGCCCGTCGCGCGTCTGGCCGGGCCATCCAAGCGTCGCCCTGCGCCTGTGCGGGGGGCAGCCATGAGCCGCCCGATCATCGCCATCCTGCGCGGGCTGACACCGGCCGAGGCGGTGCCGGTCGGGCGCGTTCTGCTTCAGGCCGGGATCGACCGGATCGAAGTGCCGCTCAATTCACCCGAACCGCTTCATTCGATCGCGGAACTTGCCGGGGCCTTCGGCGACCGGGCACTGATCGGGGCGGGCACGGTGCTGACCGAGGCGGATGTCGAGGCGGTGGCCTATGCGGGCGGGCGGCTGGTCGTTTCGCCCAATTGCGACCCTGTGGTGATCGGCCAGACCAAGGCGCACGGGATGGAAAGCTGGCCGGGCGTGATGACGCCGACGGAATGTTTCACCGCGCTTCAGGCGGGGGCGGACGGGCTGAAGCTTTTCCCCGGTTCCATGCTCGGACCCGACGGGCTGAAGGCGATCCGCGCCATCCTGCCGCGCGGGACGCAGGTCTTCGCGGTCGGCGGCGCGGGGCCGGAGAATTTCGCAAGCTGGATCAATGCCGGGGCAGACGGGTTCGGCATCGGCAGCGCGCTCTACAAGCCGGGCATGAGCCTGGCAGAGGTCGGCACACGGGCGCGCGCCATCGTCGAGGCCTTCGACGCCGCGCGGGGCGCGCATTAGCGCCGACCGACTCGCCCGTTGGCGGCTGTCGGCCCTCGCGCTGCCGGGGCCGTCGCAATCGCCCGGCGGTCGGCAGATTGATCTCGCTGAAGAAACAGCGCAGCGGCATGAGGCTGGATTGCTGGCCCGAACTGAGGCATCAAGACTATAGGCAGCATGTGGTTGGCTGCCGGGTGCAGGGTTTCAGCGATAGCGGTTGGTTGATGTCATTGACGGTCTGCAAGGCGGCGGGCGCTTGGCCCTGAGGCAGCCGCACGGCGGACAGGATCACCGCTGACCTTGAGATACCTGGGCGTGGTCAGGAGGAAGACAGGGAATGGGTCTGACATCGAAGCGCGTTCTGGTGACGGGGGGCGCGGGCTTTCTGGGCTCGCATCTCTGCGAACGCCTGCTGGACGCGGGCCATGATGTTCTTTGCATCGACAATTACTTCACCGGCCGCCGCGACAATGTTGCCCATCTGATCGGCAATCCGCGTTTCGAGATCATGCGCCATGACGTGACCTTCCCGCTTTATGTGGAGGTCGACGAGATCTACAACCTCGCCTGCCCGGCAAGCCCGGTGCATTACCAGCACGATCCGGTGCAGACGACCAAGACAAGCGTCCATGGCGCGATCAACATGCTGGGGCTTGCGAAGCGTCTGCGCGCCAAGATCCTTCAGGCCTCGACATCCGAGGTCTACGGCGACCCGACCGTGCATCCCCAGACCGAGGATTATTGGGGCAACGTCAACCCGATCGGCTTCCGGTCGTGCTATGACGAGGGCAAGCGCTGCGCCGAGACTTTGTTCTTCGACTATCATCGCCAGCACAAGCTGCGCATCAAGGTCGCGCGCATCTTCAACACCTACGGGCCGCGCATGCATCCGCAGGACGGCCGCGTCGTGTCGAATTTCATCATGCAGGCGCTTGAGGGCAAGCCGATCACCATCTACGGCGAGGGCAACCAGACCCGGTCCTTCTGCTTTGCCGACGATCTGATCGAGGGGCTGATCCGGCTGATGAACACCGGCGACGAGATCACCGGCCCGATGAACATCGGCAACCCGGTCGAGATGACGATCCGCGAACTGGCGGAACTGGTGGTCGATCTGACCGGATCGCGCTCGACGCTGGTCTTTGAGCCGCTGCCGCATGACGATCCGGTCCAGCGCCGCCCCGACATAGGCTTTGCCCGCAAGGCGCTCGGCTGGGAGCCGCAGGTCAAGCTGCGCGACGGGCTCATGCGGACCATCGCCTATTTCGACCGCCTGAGAAGCGGCGCGGCGGCACCATGACCCGGGAGCACGAGAGACAGACGATGCGACGGGCGCTGTGGCTTCTGGCCGCGACGCTCGGCCTCTTCAGCGTGCTGATCGTGAACGGGCGGCCGCTCTTCTATTTCGACACGATGGGCTATTACGAACAGGGCGTGGTCGCGCTTCGCAGCCTTGGTCTTCTTCCCGCGCCGGAAGCGCTCGCCGGTGGCGGCGGCGGCGCCACGCCCCATACCGTCGACGGTTCGCGCTCGCCCTTCTACTCGCTCCTTGCGGGCCTTCTCGCGGCGGTCAGCGCTTTCGACCTGCTGATCCTTTTCAATGTCGGCGTGCTTGTCGCCGCCATCGCGCTCGTCGCGCGGATCGTGCGGCGCCTCTATGCGCCCGCGCTCGATCCGGTTGCTTTCGCTGCGCTCGCGATCATTGCCGGGTCGTTCGGCTCGCTGCCCTTCTATGCCGCCTATCTGATGCCCGACCTCTTGGCACCGGTCCTCTTGATCACGGTCGCCGCGATCACCGCCTTTGGCCGCGACATGCGCCCGGCCGAGCTTTTCGCCGCCTTCCTGCTCGCCTCGATTGCCATCGTCTCGCACCTGTCGCATTACGGCATCGCCGCTGCCATGGTGCCTGCCGTGGCGCTTGTCGCCGTCCTTGCCGGGCGGCGGCGCTGGTGGCTGCCGCCGCTCATCCTGCTCGCGGTCGTTGCCGTGGGCTACGGCCAGCAGCAGGCCTTCCGTCTGATTGCCGCAAAGACGGTGAAATCCGATGTGGTGATCCAGCCCTATATCACCGCCCGCCTGATCCAGGACGGGCCGGGCTATGACTGGCTCGAGGCCAATTGCCCCGACACGGCCATCGTCACCTGCAAGCTCTGGGATGCGCTGCATATCTCCGACGATCCCTACCGGCTGACCGCCTCTCATATCGTTTTTGAGACCAGCAAGCGGCTCGGCTCCTACCGTCTGATGACGCCCGAGGATCAGAAGGCGGTATCCGACGCGCAGGTCGGTTTCTTCAAGGATGTGCTGAAGGACATGCCTTTCGCCGTCGCCGGGGCCTTCATCGTCAATACGTTCAAGCAATCGGCCATGGTCAGCGTCGACATGACCATCCCCACCGAACAGATCGAACGGCGCAACCGTGTGGTGACGGAAACGCTGACCGGGCCCCTTGTGCGCGGGCGGCTGGCCGGGGACCGGCGCTGGATCGACACGTCGGTGCGGCTGCACCGGATATATTATGCCGCGGCGCTCCTCCTGTCGGTCGTGCTCCTTCTCGGCCCCGGCCTGCCGAAGGGGCTGCGGGTCTTCGGCGTGATGATCCTTCTGGGCGTCCTCGCCAATGCCTTCGTCTGCGGCGGCATATCCCAGCCCGCGAACCGCTATGGCGCGCGGGTGGTCTGGCTGGTACCGATGCTCGCCGCGATGCTGCTTTACTGGTCGGCCCGCCCGCCCGCTGCGCGCGAGAAGCTGTGATGACCGCCGTCCCCACCATTTCGGTCATCGTCCCGGCCTTCAGAGCCGAGCATCTCCTGCCGCGGGTGCTGGAGCCCTTGATGGCCATGCACAAGCGCGGCGAGGTCATGGAAGTGATCGTGGTCGACGACCGCTCGCCCGACCGGACGGGCGAGGTGGCGCGGATCATGGGCGCGCGGGTGATCGTGACGCCGAAGAACGGTGGCCCCGGTGTCGCGCGGAACCTGGCCGCGAAGGCAGCGGCGGGCGAGGTGCTGTGGTTCGTCGACAGCGACGTGATTGCCTGGCCCGACGGCGCGCGCCGCCTGCAGGCCACCTTCGCCGACCCGAGCGTCGCCGCCGTCTTCGGCTCCTACGACACGACGCCCGAAGGCAGCTGGTTCGCGCGCTACAAGAACCTGATGCACCGCTATTACCACCAGACCGCGCGCCGTACGGCGCGCACCTTCTGGGCGGGTTGCGGCGCGGTCCGGGCCGACTGGTTCGCGAAAGTGGGCGGGTTCGACGTGGAAACCTACCGCGTGCCGTCCATCGAGGATATCGAGCTTGGCTACCGCATCCACGCGGCTGGCGGCGTGATCTGCGTCGATCCGGCCCTTCTGGGCAAGCATCTGAAGCAATGGACGATCCGCCAGGCGATCCACACCGACATCTTCCGCCGCGCCCTGCCCTGGTCGCGGCTGATGATCGCCCGCGAGGGCCTGTCGGACGATCTCAACACCTCGCGGAGGGAGCGGGCGCGGGCGGTCCTGGCTGGGACTTTCCTACTGTCCGTTCTTCTCATGCCGTTGATCGGCTGGGGCTGGGCGGCAGGTCTTCTGGCACTCGTCCTCGTGGCCAACTGGCCGCTACTCGCCTTTTTCGTCGCCCATCTCGGCCTTCTCAGGGCCTTTTTGGCGATCCTCTATCATCAGGTCTATTATGTATATTCGGCGGGCGCCTTTGCCTGGTGCCTGATCGAATATCATGTCTTTGGCGTAAGGAACCGTTTGCATGTCCCCTGAAGATCAAGGTGCGAAGGTCGCCACGAAGCCCGCCGCAAAGCCCGCGCGCACAAGCCGTGTGGCGAAGGAAAGCCTGCCTGCCGTGAAAGTCGCGGACGGGTTCGAGGGGCTGTCGCTTTCGGTGGTGATACCGGCCTACAACGAGGAAGGCGCGGTGCGCCAGACGATCGATGACGTGCGCGCCGAGATGGACGCGACCGGGGTGCCTTACGAGATCATCGTCATCGACGACGGATCCGAGGACCGCACGCTGGAGATCGCCCGCGAAACCGGCGTGGTCGTCGATACCAATCAGGTGAATACCGGCTACGGCGCGAGCCTCAAGCGCGGCATCAGGCATGCCCGGCACGACTATGTGGCGATCATCGACGCCGACGGCACCTATCCGGCGCGCTACCTGCCCGAGATGCTGAAGATGTGCCGCGATCAGGACATGGTGGTCGGTGACCGGGGCGCGGCGATGAAGAACGTGCCCTGGATCAGGAAGCCCGCGAAATGGGTGTTGAACACCTTCGCCTCTTTCCTCGCCGAACGGAAACTCAACGACCTGAACTCGGGCCTGCGCGTCTTCCGCAAGTCCGAGCTTGTGCCCTTCATTCCCCTTCTGCCGCAGAAGTTTTCCTTCACCACGACGATCACGCTCTGCATGTCCTGCAACGGCAAGCGGATGATCTATACGCCGATCCAGTATGGCAAGCGCGTGGGCAAGTCGAAGATCCGGCCGGTGGATTTCATCAACTTCATCATCCTTGTGCTGAGGATGACCGTGCTTTTCAACCCGCTCCGGGTCTTCATTCCGCTCGGGCTGGGGCTGATGGGCGTCGGCGCGATCAAGTTCTTCTATGACATCTGGATGGACAACCTGTCGGAAACCACGATCTTCGCCTTCCTGTCGGCGCTGATCATCTGGTCGCTGGGGCTCATCGCCGACATGATCTCGCGCCTGCATCTGAGGCCCTGAGGTGACGCGTACCGTACCGACCCCCGGCCGGGCCTCGTCGTCGGCCTTCGGCCGCTCCTCGGGCGTGCGGCCGGAGGCGCCCGCGATGAGTGCCGAAGGCATCGAAGAGCGGCGCCCTTCCGCGCAGGGTCGGCGATGAGCCGCGCCCTGCGCAAATGGCTGATCCGCGCTGCGGGCTCCTTCGGGGCCCTCGCGCTCATCTTCTGGTTCCTGCCGAAGGAGGCGATCCTCGAGGGTTTCGCCCGCCTGACGCCCGGCCTCTTCCTCGGCGTCTTCGCGGCCTTTCTTGCCGCCCATGTCGCGGCCGCCTGCAAATGGTGGCTGCTGATGGACCGCGCGCTGCCTTTCGGGCAGGCGCTGCGCGCGCATTTCGCCGGGCTTGCCGCGAACCTCGCCTTGCCGGGCGCCGCCGGCGGCGATGCGGTGCGCGCGGGTCTTGCGCATGTGGCGCTGAAGGACGGGCCGAAGGTTGCGGCCGCAGCCGTGGGCGACCGGCTGATCGACATGGTGGGTCTGGCGGGCCTCAGCCTTCTTGGCCTCGCCTTTCTGGCGAAGGGCGGCAATCCCGCGCTCGCCTGGACCATGGCGGGCGTGATCATCGGCGGCGCCATCCTTGCCTTGTTCATTTTTCCCGCCGTGGCGCGCGGGCTTTGGGGGCGCTTTCCCGCACTTCCCGCGAAGGGGCTGGCGCTGAGGCTCGCGGACGCCTTCGGCCGCCTCGGGCGGCGGCCTTTGCTCCTTCTCTTCGCGCTGCTCTTTTCCGCTGCAATCCAGTCGCTCTTGATCTGGCTTTCCGTGCGGCTTGCGCTGCCCGTCGGCGTCGATGTGCCGCTCGCCGCCTGGTTCTTCGCCTGGCCGCTCGCCAAGATCGTCTCGACACTGCCGATCTCGCTCGGCGGGCTCGGCGTGCGGGAAAGCTCGCTTGCCGCCCTTCTGGTGCCCTTCGGTGCCAGCGCGCCCGAAGTGGTGGCCTCGGGCCTCGCCTGGCAGGGCATTCTCTATCTGACGGGCATCCTCGGGGCGCTCGTCCTGACCTTTTCTGGCCTGCGCCTGACCGGTGCGGCCAAAGTGATTGAGGACTGAAAATGGCGGAAAAGCCGAAAGTGATCGTTCTGGGTGCCGGGCCCGCCGGGATTGCGGCGGCGCATGCGCTGACCAAGGCGCGCAAGGCTGACGTGCGGGTGCTGGAGCGTGCGGAGCGCGCGGGCGGCAATTCCACCAGTTTCCAGATCGAGGGCATCTGGTGCGACTATGGCTCGCACCGCTTCCATCCGGTCGCGGACCCCGCCGTCATCGCCGATGTGAAGGCGCTTCTGGGCGACGACCTCCTGCTGCAGCCCCGCCATGGCCGCATCCGTCTTGGCGGGCGCTGGATTCATTTCCCGCTGAAGCCTTTGGACGCGCTTTTGCGCCTGCCGCCTGCTTTCGCTGTGCGGCTTTTCGGCGACATGCTATTGAAGCCCTTCCGCAAGAAGCGCGGCGCGGCGCGGAGCTTTTCATCGGTGCTCTACGACGGTCTCGGGCCGACGATTTCGGAAAGCTTCTACTTTCCCTATGTGAAGAAACTCTGGGGCCTTGATCCCGACAAGCTTGCGGTGACCTTGGCCGAGAGGCGGGTGTCGTCGGGCTCGGTCGGCAAGATCCTTGGCAAGATGCTGCGAATGGCTCCGGGCATGAAGGGGCCGACGACCGGCCGGTTCTATTATCCGAGGAAGGGCTTTGGCCAGATTTCCGAGGCGATGGTCGCCGCCTCGACGGCGGCGGGCGCCGAATATGCCTTCGGCGCGGATATAAGCAGGATCGAGCGCGAGGGCGATCGCGTGACCGGCGTGGTGGTCAAGGGACCGGCGGGCGAGGAGAAGCTGACTGCCGATCAGGTCTATTCGACCATCCCGCTGACGACCGCTGTGCGGCTGATGGACCCGCCCGCGCCGGAGGCCGTGCAGGCGGCGGCGAAGGCGATCCGGTTCCGGGGCATGATCCTCGTCTATCTGATCCTGAAGACCGACCGGTTCACCGAGTACGATGCCCATTACTTCCCCGAACTGTCGATGCCGCTGAGCCGGATGTCGGAGCCGAAGAACTACAATTCCGCGACCGGGCCGAAGGGGCTGACGATCCTCTGCGGCGAGTTGCCCTGCAATCCGGGCGAGACATGGTGGGACATGTCGGACGAGGAGATCGGGCGGCATTATGTGCGCTGGCTGAACGATCTGGGCCTGCCGGTCAGATGCGAGGTTCTGCGCTGCGAGACAAGGCGCATCGGGCAGGCCTATCCGGTCTATGACCTCGACTATCAGAAACATTTCGAAGTGATCGATGGCTGGCTTTCTTCGCTCGACGGGTTCCTGTCGTTCGGGCGGCAAGGGTTGTTTGCCCATGACAATACCCATCATGCTTTCGCGATGGCCTATGGC
Source organism: Frigidibacter sp. SD6-1 (assembly GCF_030143255.1). Classification (GTDB taxonomy): domain Bacteria; phylum Pseudomonadota; class Alphaproteobacteria; order Rhodobacterales; family Rhodobacteraceae; genus TMP-24. The sequence goes on along the minus strand of NZ_JARJNR010000003.1, from coordinate 86,780 downwards.
GCGGCCGAGGTGCTGACGCAGGACGGGTCAGTCGACCGGAGGGCCTGGGCCGAGCGGCGGGCGGAGTTCGAACATCACCGGGTGGAGGATTGATGGGGCGCGAACGCGTATCGTCCCGCCTGCGGCGGGCCGACCCGCCGGGGAGGCGCTGCCTCCCCGGACCCCTCCGGAGTATTTTCGGACAGAAAGTAGATATGGCGTTTGGGAGCGGAACCTGAGGTGGGCTGGCGGACCTCGATCCTGATGTATCATTCGATCTCGACGGTCGGGGGCGCGACGGCGATCGCGCCCGAGGTCTTTGCCGCGCAGATGAAGCTGCTGGCCGAGGCGCGGGTGCCGGTCCTTTCGCTTGACGACTGGTATGCGGCGCGGATCGCGGGGACCCTGCCGCGCCGGTCGGTGGTGATCACCTTCGACGACGGGTTTGAGGATTTCGCCGATGCGGCCTGGCCGGTGATGAAACGCTACGGTTTCCGGCCGATCGTCTATCTGCCGACGCAGTTCGTGGGGCGCCCCGAGGGCTGGCGCGGCATCGGGCAGCCGCCGCGGCCGCTGATGGACTGGGCGACAGTCGCGCGGCTGGCGGGCGAAGGGGTGCTGTTCGGCAGCCATACGCGGACCCATTCCGACCTGACGGAGCTGGCGCCCGCGCAGCTGATCGAGGAGCTGGCGGTGGCGAAACATGAGATCGAGGCCGAGCTGGGCCGCCCCTGCCCGCATTTCGCCCCGCCCTATGGCAAGGCCGCGCGGCGGGAATGGGCGGCGATCAGGGGCGCCTATGAGACATCGGTCGGCACGCGGCTGAACGAGGTGGGGCCGGGGGATGACCGTTTCGACCTGCCGCGGCTCGAGATGTATTATTTCACCGATCTTCGCCGCTGGCGCGACCATCTGGCGGGACGGGGAGCGGCCTATCTGGCGCGGCGCCGGGCGCTGCGCTGGCTCAAGGGGCGGCTGATGGCGCCCTGGGCCGGGCTTTGATGAGCGTCAACCGCGCCTTCGGCCGCGGCGTCGCCTGGATGGCCGCGGGCAACTGGCTGGAACAGGCGGTGAATTTCGCCGTCTTCGTGGTGCTCGCCCGGCTTCTCGGCGCGCGCGATTACGGGCTTCTGGCCATGGCTTCGGTCTTCATCGTCCTTTCCGAAAGTCTCGTCCGCGAAAGCCTGTCGGAATATCTGATCGCGGCGCGCGAGGCGGGGGCGCGGGAACTGAACGCGACCTTCTGGCTGCTGGTCGGGCTTGGCGGAGGGCTCGGGGTCTGTCTCTGGGCGATCGCGCCCCTCGCGGCACAGGCCTATGGCGAGCCGCAGGTGGCGACGCTGATCCGGGCGCTCGCGCCATCGGTCCTGATCGTGGCGCTGAATGCGGTGCCGGTCGCGATCCTGAGGCGCGATCTGGCCTTCCGCATCCTCGCGATCCGGGCGGTGGCCGGGGTGATCCTTGGCGGCATCACCGGCATCGGCATGGCTTTGGCGGGATTCGGGGTCTGGAGTTTCGTCGGCCAGTGGCTGGTCCTGATCACGACGAACGCCGTCCTTGCCTGGGGGGCGGTCCGCTGGCGGCCTGGCCTTGATGTGGCGCGCGCCGATCTTGCGCGGGCAGCCGCCTTTGGCGGGCAGGTTCTGGGCCTGCGCGCGGGGGAGCTGGCCGGCACGCAGGTGCCGACGCTGGTGATCGGCGCGACGCTCGGGCCGGAAGCGACCGGGCTCTATGCCGTCGCCTGGCGGCTGGTCGAGACGCTCTCGTTCCTCATCGTCACGCCGCTCCGACAGGCGTCGCAATCGGCCTTCGCGGCGCTGATGCGGCAAGGGGGCGACGCGGGCGCGCTGCTCCTCGATCTCGGGCGGCTGACGGGGGCGGTCGCGATACCTTTCTTCGCCGGGCTGTCGCTCTTGGCCGCGCCGATGATCGCGGTCGTCTTCGGCGAGGCCTGGGCGGGCGCGGCACCGGTCCTGTCGGTCCTTGCCGCCATGGGGGTCTATATCTGCATCGCGCGGGTCCAGGTCGCCTTCTGCCTTGCGGCGGGGCGCGCGGCGACGGTGGCGCTTCTGGCCTGGGGCGTGGCACTTCTGATGGCGGGGCTCATCTGGCTGGCCGCCCGGTTCGGCATCGCCGCGGTCGCGGGTGCGGTGGTGGTGGCGCACCTTCTGCTCTGGCCCCTCTATTTCAGGCTGGTGGCTGAGATCGCCGGGCGACGGGTGCCTGGCCTTGCGGTCTGCCATCTGAGGCCGCTGGCCGGCGCGGGGATCATGGCGCTTTCGGTGCTGGGCACGATGCGCCTGCTTGGCGCCACACATCCCGTCGCCGTGTTCGCCGCCGCGGTGCCGGTCGGCGTCGCGGTCTATCTCGGCTTCGCCCTTGCGGCGATGCGCGACCGGTTCGCGCTGTTCATGCGCGTTGCAAGGGGCGAGGAGGCGTGATGCGCAGACTGAAGATCCTGATGTTCACAACCTTCTACCCGCCCTATTCCTTCGGCGGCGACGCGGTGGGCGTGCAGCGCATGGCCCGTGCCCTTGCGGCGCGCCGGCATGAGGTGACGGTTGTCCATGACGAGGACAGCTATCTGATCCTCGGCGGCAAGGTTCAGGCAGAAGGCGCGCCGGACGGGGTGCGGCGGATCGGCCTGAGGGCACGCAACGGGTTTCTGTCGAACCTTCTGACCCAGCAGACCGGGCGACCGGTCTGGCACGGCGCGCGCATCCGCGCGCTGATCGAGGAGATGCGCCCCGATATCCTGTGGTACAACAACATGTCGCTCGTCGGCGGGCCGGGGCTTCTGGACCATGGGGATGCGTTCAAGGTCTATGAGGCGCATGAACATTGGCTCGTCTGCCCGACCCATGTGCTGTGGCGGCACGGGCGGGAACTGTGCGACGCGCGCCAGTGCCTGCGCTGCGTGGTCAGCTATCGCCGCCCGCCGCAGCTCTGGCGCCATACCGGGCTTCTTGACCGCGCACTCGACAAGACCGACCTGATCATCGCCAAATCGGACTTCTCGCGCGACAAACATGCCGACTTCGGGCTGAGGCAACCAATGACGGTCCTGCCCTATTTCCTGCCCGACCTCGATCACCGCGCGGTCGAGCCTTACCGGGGCCATCCGCGCCCCTATTTCCTGTTCGTGGGGCGGCTTGAGAAGATCAAGGGCCTGCAGGACGTCTTCCCGGCGATGGACAAATACCCTGACGCCGACCTCCTGATCCTCGGCGACGGCGATTATGCGGCGGAACTGAAGGCCCAGGCGGCGGGCAATCCGCGCATCCAGTTCCTTGGCCGCAAGAGCCCTGACGAGCTCAACGCCTATTACCGCGGCGCGCTGGCGCTGATCGTGCCCTCGGTCTGCTACGAGACGTTCGGGATCATCCTGATCGAAAGCTTCCGGCTGGGAACGCCGGTGATCGCCCGCCGCCTCGGCCCCTTCCCCGAAATCGTGGAGACGGCGGGCGGCGGCCTTCTCTTCGAGACGGAGGCAGAGCTTCTGGCCGCCATGGGCCGGATGCAGGCGGACGCGGCATCGAGGGAAAGCATGGCGGCAGCGGCGCGCGGCGCCTTCGAAGCCAACTGGCGCGAGGACCGGGTGCTGGCCGCCTATGGCGCGGCTTTCGCCGCCGCTGCGCGGGCGCGCGGGCGGTGTGATCTCGCCCGCGACCTTGAAGAGGGCGCCTTCGAGCGCGGCGCGCGCGAAGGCTGAGGCCTCATCGGCCCGCTCACATGGTCACGCGCTGCACAAACCAGAAGGCCCCGACCGCTGCTATCACCAGCGAGCCGGGAATGACGATCCGCTGCCGGTACCAGTTCCTGCCGCCGAACCAGATGCCGACCAGCGCGAAACAGATCGCGATCACCGTCAGCTGGCCAAGTTCGACGCCGACATTGAAGCTGAGGAGCCCCAGCAGGAAATCATCCTTCGGGATGCCGAATTCCCGGAGGATCCCCGCGAACCCGAGCCCGTGCAGCAGACCGAAGGCGAAGACGACCATCGGCCGCCAGGGGCTGAGCGTCGGGCGCAGGATATTCTCGACCGCCACATAGACGATGGAGGCGGCGATCAGCGGCTCCACGATCGACGAGGGCAGGTTCACGATCCCCGCCGCCCCCAGCCCGAGCGTCAGCGTATGGGCCACGGTGAAGGAAGTGACCTGGGTCAGGATCGGCCGGACCCTGGTCGACAGAAGGAAGATGCCGACCACGAAGAGGATGTGATCAAGGCCCTTCGGCAGGATATGGGTGAAGCCGATGACGATGAAATCCTTCACCATGTTCAAAGCGCTGCGCGTCTTCACGTCGGCGATCACGATCGTCTCGCTCATCGCGCCCGAGGCGATCGTCTCGATATGTTCGGTGCGGGCCCGCGGCGCCGCGGTCCTGAGAAGGATCTTGCCGAACTCCGGCTTCCAGCCGAACGCGAAGGTCATCGAACCATCCGGCAGGTTGCCGCGGAAGTTGAATACGGTCTTGCGGACCTTCGACAGATCACCCACCTCGCGGAACTCGGTCGAGACCAGCTCGGGATGGTCGGGCCGACCGTCGATCAGGAAGTTCATCCCGCCGACGAACTCCGTCGCGATAGCCTCATAGGCCTTCTTCAGGTCCTCGGGCGGCAGCTCCCGCAGCCGGTTGTACTCAGCCGCCCTGGGCGAATCGTTTGTGTCCTTCACCTCGGGATCGACGCCCGCGAGGATCGCCTCGACATTCACCAGAAGCTCGACCGAATAGCTCCTGGCCGCCTCGTCGAAATAGACGACGGCGCCTGTGGCTTCGAACACATGGGCGCGGGCGGGCAGAGAGGTGAAGAGAATCGCGCAGGTGACAAGGAAAGCGGCCAGAACTCGACCGAGGACGCCGCCGGACCTGCGGTCTGGCATCGTGGCAATCATGATTTTCTCCTGTGGGAAAGGGGAGGCGAAATGCCGAGCAGCTCTGTCGAAAATGACACTCGTTGAAACCCGAACAACTCTTGCGATCCGCCGGACATGGGGCAATCCCACTTCGGTTTGATAGGCGCCCGTCAAAGCGGTGCGGCACTCCCGATCCGGTGGGCATTGGCCATCACCGGCAGGGTGATCGTCGTCGCCGGGATGGCGGGCAGGCAGGAGGCGTCGATCAGATGCAGGCGAGAAAGGCCGCAAGGCCTACCGAGCCTGTCGCTCTGCCCGGCCGCGGGGGTTGCCGCCATCGGCAGGGTCGCACCGGCGTGGAAGCTCGACCCTGGCGGATTGAGGCGCCGCGCCGCGCTGAGCGGTGCAAGGCCAAGCGCCCGGAAAGCGCCCGCGAAGCGGCGCGCGGCGGCATCGAAGGCCCGACCGGTCTCGGCCCGCTCCTCGGTTTCCGCCGCAAGGCGGCCGTCGCGGGCGAGCGTCAGCGAGACCCGCGCCGACAGGTCGGAATGCAGGAAGATCTGCGCCACGAGCAGCCGCCGCGCCAGCGCCCTGAGCGCCGGACCCGTGCCGGGCAGGCGACCATAGCGCGACAGAAGGTCGGCCTCGAAGAACTCGTTCCAGCTGTAGATCTGGGCATGGATCAGATGGCCGGAAACCTCGGGCGCGCGCAATTCGGCGAAAGCCTGCGGCAGCGTGTGGAACGGCCCGCGATCGGGGCGGCGCGGCGCGCGCCACAGATGCAGCATCGGCAGGAAGCCATGCGCGCTGTCGCGCAGCGTCAGCTGGCCAAGGCCCGGCATCGAGGCCAGCAGGATGCGCGCGCTTTCCAGAACACCGGCGCCGAGGAAAGCGCGCTCGCCGCGCACCGTCTCACCGCTTTCCAGCCGCAGCGAAATTTCGTCCGCTTCCTCTTCGAAGGCCACGACCCGTACACCGGGCCGATAGCTGAAGTTCGGATCGGCCTGTAGCGTCGGCAGATACTGACGCGCGCTCCATATCAGTTGCCAGGGGCAGCCGTGCAGGCATTGGCCGCACTGACGGCAACCCGGCGCTACCGCCTGCCGTGCCTGACCGATCGTGATCCCGGCCCGAGCGAGCCGGCCGCGCGCGCCCGCCACCATGGTCAGAAGGCGCTCGGCCTGCGGCGAGGGTGTCAGGGGCGTGCTGCCCGCCAGATCGAGCGCCGGAAAGACCGACGCCAGATCGTCGGCGCGCCCCGAGATGGGCACGAAATCGGCGACGGCGCGGTAGTGCGGCGCAAGGTCCGCCTCGGTGATCGGCCAGCCTGCCATGTCCGCCGCCGCATAGGGCAGGACCGCCGCGCCCCAGAGGTTCGACAACCCGCCCACGGCATGCGAGCCGCGCAGACGGAACCGGTCCGAGCCGCCCGCATAAGTCTCTTGCGCAGGTTCCATCGCGAAGTCCGAGCCGTAGCGGCGTATCTGCCCGCCCGCCGCCCTGAATTGCGGCGCCTGCCAGTCGGCGCGCTCCTCTGCCGCCCACAGACGCGGATCGCGCGCCGCCATCCGGTCGCGCGCGGCCGCGCGTTTGGGCTCCAGCTCCCGCCCGCCGTCGAGCATCAGGACCTGCCTCCCCCGCGCCAGAAGCGCCGTTGCGGCGGCGACGCCTGCAGGACCCGACCCGATGACCAGATCGACCATCCCGCTAGTCCCGGTGCAGGATCAGGACATAGCCGTCGCCCAGCGTGCCGGGCAGGGCAGCGCGCTCTGTCAGCTTGCGCGCCTCGAGGTCGGCCGCGATGGATGGATATTCGCGCAGGTTCCGCGCCGGGAAAGTCACCACGACGGTTAGCGGCCCGGGCTGATCTGCGGCGGCGCGATAGTCCGCGTCAGTCCAGATCGTGCCCCAGTCCGCACCGAAATAGCCGGTGAATATCTCGCCGGAATAGGAAATGGCGAATACCCTCTCGCCCGGCGCCCGCGCCAGTTCCACGGCGCCATAAGCCCCCGCGAGGTCCTGTTTCGGGGCGCTGTAATTGCGCGCGGCCAGCGGCGCGAGGACGGCGGCCATCGCAAGGATGGCCAGCGGAAAGAGCGCCGCGCCGAGGCGGGCGGGCAGCAGGGTCGCGATCCGCCCGCAGACTAAACCGACGCCCATCACCAGCAGGAACAGCAGGAACGGGATGTCGGTGAAGAAGAAGCGCGGCCATATGCGCATGCCGACGGCAAGAAGCAGCGCGATGGTCAGCAGGATATGCCCGATCGTGATCGGCGCGAAGAGGGGCGCGCGGCGGCGAAGCGCCAGCGCCCCGCACAGGACCAGCGCCGCCGCCAGCGCACCGACCAGCAAAGGCAGCGGTCCGGCCTGGCCGAGCCCGGTCCTCAGCCCTTCATAGATCGTCCAGAGCGGGTTCTGGTATTCCTGCATCGGATCGCCCGCCGAGGTCTTTGCCACGCCCGACACCTCTGCCAGAAGGCTCGGCACCACCGGCGCGTAAAGCGCCAGCGTCACAAGCCCCCCGAGGAGGAAACCGACGAGGGGCCCGGTCACCGTCGCGCGGTCGAGCGTTCCGGTTCGGGCGCGGGCGGCGATCAACGCCAGCCAGAGAAGGCCGAGCGTCACATAGAGGAAGGCGCCAGTCAGATGGGTGAAGATAGTCGCAGCAAGGCAGGCCGCGAAGAAAAGCCAGTCAGCCAGCCGCCCCGACCTCAGCCCGCGCAGGACGTAGAAAACCCCGAGCGTCGAGAAAAGCGCAAGGCCCGTGTAGCCCCGCGCGTTCGTGGAAAACCAAATGTGATGGTAGAAGAGCGCCATCAGAAGCGCCGTACCAAGCGCGGGCAGCCGCCCGCCCAAGTCCAGCGCCAGCCGCCACATCGCCCAGATGCCAAGAAGCCCGAAGATCAGCGCGGGCAGACGGATCGCCCAGGGTTGCTCGCCGAAAACACTCATCGACAGTTTCGCGGCAAGGTTATGCAGATAGTGATGGTTCATCGAATAGCTGGACAGCATCTCGCCCCAGCCCGATTTCAAATGGGTCTGGACCGTCACGATCTCGTCAAACCACAAAGGCCCGGTCATCACCGGCAGCCTGAGCGCCAGCGCCAGAAACAGGATCAGGCCAAGGGCCAGCCGGTCGGCACGGGTCGGGGTCATCACACGCCCCGCGCCGCGCGCTTTTCGGCAAGGATGTCGCCGATGATCTCGTCAAGGCCGCGCGTCGGGCGGAAGCCGATGGTGCGTTGGAGTTTCGTCACGTCCGGCAGGCGACGCTCCATATCCTCGAACCCTTCGGGATAGACCGTGTCATAGGGCACCAGCCGGATTTCCGACCGCGACCCGGCCTGGGCGATCACCCGTTCGGCCAACCCCTTGATCGACACTTCCTGATCGTTCGCGACATTGAACACCTGCCCGCGCGCCTCGGGCGCCGCCATCAGCCGCATCAGCGCCTCGACCACGTCGGCCACATGGCCGAAACAGCGGGTCTGCTCGCCCGTGCCGTGGACCATCAGCGGCCGCCCGTCCAGCGCCGCCTCGATGAAGTTGGGCACCACCATGCCATAGCGCCCGGTCTGACGCGGGCCGGTGGTGTTGAAAAAGCGCGGGATCACGACCGGCAGGCCTTCCTCGCGCGCATAGGCAAGGGCAAGGAATTCGTCGAGCGTCTTGGCGCAGGCATAGGACCAGCGCAGGTTCTTCGTGGCGCCGATGGTCAGATCGTCATCCTCGCTGAAGGGAAATTTCTTCGCCTTCCCGTAAACCTCGGAGGTCGAGGCCACGAAGGTGAGCGTCTTGCGGCGGAGCGCCGCCTTCAGCACCGTCTCGGTCCCGCCGACATTCGTCAGGATCGAGCGGGAAGGTTCATCCATGATCTTCTTCACGCCGACAGCGGCGGCGAGGTGAAAGATCACATCGACCCCGCCTGCGAGGTCGCCCACCATGTCGGCATCGAGGATCGTGCCTTCGACGAACCTCAGCGCGTTCGAGCCTTCAAGCGCGGCAAGATTCTCGCGCCGCCCGGTCGAAAGGTCGTCCAGCACCGTGACCTGATGGCCCTCGCGCACCAGCCGCTCGGCCAGATGGGAACCGATGAATCCGGCGCCGCCGGTAATGAGAATCTGCATGCCTGAAATGCGCCCCCGTGCCGCGCGCGGTAATCTGTCAACTATCGGCGCAGGTTAGCAGCAGCCGTTGGATCGCGCACGCGGGAAACGAGGACCTGTCGCGCATCGGGCGACAATCGTCATCGGCCCCTGATTTTGTCGCGGGGCGATGCCGTCGCGGGCCCAGCCCTCACGGGGCAGGAATTCCGCCATTTCTGACAGGTCGCGACTCTGCTATTGCTGGGTCGAGTGGGTGGGAAGGCGACGGATATTGGCGCGGGTTTCGCGACAGTTCGCCAAGGTTTTGCCATTGTATGAGGACGCGGGTCCAATGCGGTGCCCGCGTTTGACGGTCGGGTTCGGTGCGGGGAAGTCTTTCCAAATTGGATCATCGCCCAGTTTCGGGGTTTTCATGACGGCAGCTTTTTCGATGTATTCTTCGCTCAAGGACAAGATCGCGGCACGCGAGGCGCGGGTGACGACCGTTGGCCTCGGCTATGTCGGCCTGCCGCTGGCGCTGACGATCAGCGAATGCGGCTTTCCGGTCACCGGGTTCGACCTGAACGCGGCGCGTGTCGCGCAGATCAACGCGGGCGAGCGGGTGATCTCCTATTTTGCCGAGGACCGGATCGCCAGCGCGGTGAAGGGCGGGCGCTTCTCGGCCTGTTCGGACCCGGCGATCCTTGCTGCCGCCGATATCATCCTGATCTGCGTGCCGACGCCCCTGTCCGAGGCGCGCGAGCCGGACATGTCCTACGTCATCCGCGCCGCCGAAACCGTTTCCGCGCAACTGCGGCCCGGCCAGCTCGTGGTGCTCGAAAGCACCGTCTGGCCCGGTGCGACCGCGACCGTCGTCAAACCGATCCTGGAACGCAGCGGCTTCAGGGCCGGGCAGGATTTCTTCCTCGGCTTCTCGCCCGAACGCGAGGACCCCGGCAATGCGAAGTTCGACACCAAGTCGATCCCGAAGATCGTCGGCGCCGACGATGCGCAGTCGCGCGACCTGCTCGACCGGTTCTATTCGTCGGTCGTCACCCGCACCGTGCCCGTGTCGTCGCTCGCCACCGCCGAGGCGGTGAAGCTGGCAGAGAACAGCTTCCGCACGGTGAACATCGCACTCGTCAACGAGATGAAGGTGGCGATGGAGGCGATGGGCGTCGATGTCTGGGAAGTGGTGCAGGCGGCGGCGACCAAGCCCTTCGGCTACATGCCCTTCTACCCGGGCCCGGGGATCGGCGGCGACTGCATTCCGGTGTCGCCGGTCTATCTCAGCTGGCGGGCGCGCGATGTGGGGTCGGCGACGCCGATCATCGACCTCGCCCGCCGCAACAATGACGAGGCGCCCGACCTGATCGCGGGCCGCGTCGCGGTGGAGCTTGGCAAGCGCGGGCGCCCGGTTTCGGGCGCGCGGGTGCTGATCCTCGGCATCGCCTACAAGAAGAACGTCGAGGACACGCGCGAAAGCCCCGCGCTCGCCATTCTCGGGCGGCTCGAGGCGATGGGGGCGGCCTGCGACTATCACGACCCCTATTTCCCGATCATGCCGGTGACGCGCGATCACCCCGCTCTTGCCGGTCGCCGGTCGGTCGAACTGACGGAGGCGGCGGTGAAAGCCTATGATGCGGTGGTGGTGACGACTGATCACAGCGCCGTCGACTATGCGCTGGTCGCGCGGGCAGCGCGCCTTCTTCTGGACACGCGCAACGTCTTCTCGACCTCCGACGCGCCCGCCGTCGGCGGCGCGCTCGTCAAGATCTGAGCGGCACAGGGGCGAATCGATGCGCTGTTACCATATTGGAAACAACGATATTCAACTTATGCGTGTGCCGCCGGCGGAAGATCGCGCCGTTTGCGCGCCAGATGCGGAAGATGGATGCGGTTCCACCCGGATTGGTTCCGGAATCCGTCATGAAATGTGGCCAAAATGTGATCTCGCGTTTGGTGGCTGCAAGATGGCGTAGTATGATGGAACGGCGTGGGTGGTGCATTTGTTGAGACGTTTCTTGGACTTTTTAATTCTGGCATTTCGGAAGTGGTGGTGAGCAACATGAATGACGGCAAAACGAGCCCCGTCGTGGTCATCGGCGCGGGGCCTGCGGGCTTGACTGCGGCCTATGAACTGCAAAAGCGCAGCAAGCGCCATCGTCCGGTCGTGCTGGAAGCGTCCGACATGGTCGGCGGCATTTCCCGTACCGAATCCAACAACGGCTACCGGTTCGACATCGGCGGCCACCGCTTCTTCACCAAGGTGAAGGAAGTGGACGACATGTGGCACGAGGTGCTGAAGGACGATTTCATCACCGTCCCGCGCCTGAGCCGCATCTACTACCGCGAGAAATTCTTCGACTATCCGCTGAAACTTTTCAACGCGCTGACCAATATCGGTCCCTATGAAAGCATGCGGATCATGCTGTCTTATTTCAAATGGCAGGTCCGCCCCTTCCGCCGCGAGGAAAGCTTCGAGGAATGGGTGATCAACCGCTTTGGCGGGCGCCTCTACATGCATTTCTTCCGCAGCTACACCCAGAAGGTCTGGGGCATCGACCCGAAAGAGATCCGCGCCGACTGGGCCGCGCAGCGCATCAAGAACCTGTCGCTCTTCAAGGCGGTCTGGAATGCGATCTCGGGTTCGAACGATACAACCTCGCTGATCGAGGAATTCCAGTACCCCCGCCTCGGCCCCGGCATGATGTGGGAAAAATGCCGCGACATGGTGCGCGAGCAGGGCGGCGAGGTGCAGATGCAGTCGCCGGTCGTCCGGGTGAACCGCAAGGGCAACCGCGTGACCTCGGTCGATGTGAAGCACTGGTCCAAGGACGGCTCCGCCCCGGTCGAAGAGCGGATCGAGGGCGATCACTTCATCAACACGATGGCGCTGCGCGATCTGATCCTGTGCATGGATCCGCCGCCGCCGCCCGAAGTGGTCGAGGCCGCGAACAAACTGAAATACCGCGACTTCCTGATCGTGACGCTGGTTCTCGACCATGCCGACCCGTTCAAGGACAACTGGATTTACATCCACTCGCCCAAGGTGAAGGTCGGCCGCATCCAGAACTTCCGCGCCTGGTCGAAGGAGATGCTGCCCGACCAGAACACCGCCTCGATCGGCATGGAATATTTCTGCCAGGAAGGCGACGGCCTGTGGGAGATGAAGGACGAGGACCTGCGCGCGCTTGCGGCGGAGGAGCTGGAGCAGCTCGGTCTCGCGAAGGCCACCGACGTGATCGGCGCCGCGATCATCCGCCAGCCCAAGGCCTATCCGGTCTATGACGGCGAATACCGCGAGGCGCTCGACGTGCTGGAAGACTGGATCATGGGGCTCGAAAACTTCCAGACGGTCGGCCGCAACGGCCTTCACCGCTACAACAACCAGGACCATTCGATGCTGTCGGCCATGTATGCCGCGCGCAATATCCTCGGTGCCAAGCTTGACGTCTGGAATGTGAACGTGGAACGCTCCTACCACGAGGAATTCGAGATCAAGCGCGACGAAGAGACCGCGGGCGCGTCTGCCCCGGCAATCGCAGCGGAATAACAGAGGCGAGTCATGGCAGGACATCGCGGTACCGGCGGCAAGGCAGGGATCTATCTGTTCTGGGCGCTTCTCGCCGCCCCCGGCCTCTGGCTGACCTGGGAAAGGTTCGTCACCCACGGCAAGCACGCCTATGTGCCCTTGTCGGGCGAGATCGCGGCCGTCCTTCTGTTCGTCACGCTGATGGTGACGCCGCTCATGCTGCTTCTGGGGCCGCTGCCCTGGCTCAAGGCGCGGCGGCGCAACCTTGGCGTGGCAAGCTTTCTCTATACGCTGCTGCATCTGGTCTTCTGGCTGGTCAACGCCAATCTCGGCAGTCTGGCGCGCAGCTTCATTCGCCCCGAAATCGCCACCGGCTGGGTCGCGGGGGCGATCATGCTTGCGCTGGCCTGGACCTCGACCGATGCCGCCGTGCGGCGCATGGGGCCGGGCTGGAAGCGCCTGCAACGCTGGGTCTATCCTGCGGCGATCCTGACCTTCATCCACTGGGCCATGACCGACGGCCTCGCCCCGGCGCTGGTCTGGAGCCTGCCGCTGATCCTCCTGTCGCTCTGGCGCATCGCCCGCGCCCGGCGGCGCTACGGCGGCGCCTGACCTTCCGCGACGCGCGGAGAGATTGTGCTGGGGTCGCCCGCCCGCCCATGCTAGCCTCGCCGCAAAAGGGAGGATGCGATGGGTCTGAACTCTGTCATCGTGATGCTGATCGTCGGCGCGGTCGCGGGCTGGCTCGCGGGCCAGATCGTCAAGGGCTATGGCTTCGGCCTTGTCGGCAATATCGTCGTCGGCATCCTCGGCGCCTTCGTTGCGAGTTTCATCCTGCCGGCGATCGGCCTCGGGATGGGGGGCGGCATGGTGGCGGCGATTATCCATGCAACGATCGGCGCGGTGATCCTTCTGGTGCTTCTGCGGCTGGCGCGGACGGGCTGAACCGGACATATCGGGCAAGGCAGATACTCCGGCATGGCGAGGGAAAGCAGGCGTATCGTCGCCATCGGCGAATGTATGGTGGAATTCGCGCCAGCGGGTGACGCCGCCGGTGGCGGCCAGTTTCGTCAAGGCTTCGCGGGCGACACGTTCAACATGGCCTGGTATCTGCGCAGGCTGCTGCCCGCGGCCTGGCAGGTCGACTATCTGACCGCGCTTGGCGACGATCCTATGTCGGCACGGATGCGGGCCTTCATGACCGATGCCGGGATCGGCACCGATCATGTTGCCACGATAGCGGGGCGGGCGCCGGGCCTCTATGTCATCTCGCTCGACCGGGGCGAGCGCAGCTTTTCCTACTGGCGCGACCAGTCGGCGGCCCGCTTCCTGGCGGCGGACCGGGCGCGGCTCGATGACGCATTCGGCGGCGCTGAGGCGCTCGTCTTCTCCGGCATCACGCTGGCGATCCTGCCGGAGGCGGACCGGGAGATCCTGCTGTCGGCGCTCAGCGCCGCGCGGGCACGCGGCGCCCGGGTGATCTTCGACCCGAACCTCCGCCCGCGTCTCTGGCCCGATCGTCAGACGATGTGCTGCTGGATCAGCCGTGCGGCGGCGGGCGCGGATCTTGTCCTGCCCTCGTTCGAGGATGAAAGAGCGGCCTTCGGCGACGCAAGACCGGAGGCGACAGCGGCGCGCTATCTTCAGGGCGGCGCGCGCGAGGTGGTGGTCAAGAACGGCGCGGCGGAAATCTTCTGGCAAGGCGCCGAGGGTCGCGGACGATACCAGCCGCCGCCGGTCCGCGAACTGGTCGATACGACCGCCGCAGGCGACAGTTTCAACGCGGCCTACCTCGCCGCAACCCTTGTCGGCGCGGCGCCCGCTACGGCCATCACCAAAGCCGCGGCCGTTTCGGGGCGCGTCATCGGCCAGCGCGGCGCCCTCGTCGATATCTGAGGCGCACGCCGAAATCTTGCAAAGATTTCGGGCCGGACCCTTTGAAAGGGTCCGATCCGGATTTCGTATCGAAATCCGGACACTGGAGCGGGCAGTCTGGTATCAGCCTTCAAAACAGGCGGCGCGGCCATCGACGGCGATCGTCTCGGCACCCTGCACGATCTGCGCGGCGCGGCGTTTGATATAGCCCGAGTTCTTCGCCGGGTTCCGGCCCTTGGGATCGGGCAGAACCGCCGCAAGGCGCGCGGCTTGTTGCGGGGTCAGGTCCGCCGCGCCGACGCCGAAGTAATGCCGCGCGGCGGCATCGACGCCGAAGAGGCCGGGACCGGTCTCGGCCACGTTCAGATAGACCTCAAGGATGCGTCGCTTGGTCCACACAAGCTCCACCACCGGCGTCATGATGCCCTCGAGCGCCTTGCGGAGCCAGGATCGCCCCTGCCAGAGGAAGACATTCTTGGTGACCTGCTGCGATATGGTCGAGGCGCCCCGCCCCTCGCCCTCCTCGATCGCGGCGCGGATCGCTTTGACGTCGAAGCCCCAATGCTGGCAGAAGTTCGCATCTTCCGCCGCCACGAAGGCGCGCGCCACCACCGGCGGCATGTCACCGATCGCGACCCAGGTCCGCTCGATCCCGCCCAGTCGGAACCGTTCGGCGGTTATGTAAGGGGTCAGGCGCGGGTTCACGAAGGCGTAGATCACGACAAGCGCAAGGAACGCGCCCGTCGCATAGAGAAGCCCGCGCGCAAGAAGCCGCGCGGTCATGCGCGCCAGCTCGCCCCAGGTCGGAATGTCCGCCTGCGGAGCGGGGCGCTTCGCTTGCCGCGAGGCGGTTTTGGGTTTTTTCGCGCGCTCGGCCATGGCCTCATAGATACGCGCGCGTCGCCACGGTCAAGTCCGCCGTCGGACCGCGGTGCGAGAGCGTTGCAGGACGGGTGCGTGCCGCGGCGGCACCACCGGTCGCGCAGCGCGCGGGCGGTCGGCGGCAGGCAGCGACAGCAGTTCGGGGAAAACCGCCCTGATCTCGGCCGCGAGCGCGGGATCACGCTCGATCGCCCGGGCCGAGGGCAAGAGGCTTTCGACCGGCGCGCCTTCCGCGCGAATGATTTCGTGCCGATCGAACAGCAGATGGACATAGACCAGCTCGCGGCAGGGGGCGCGCGTCACATCGACACCGTTCACCAGATGCAGCGCGGCGGCCAGCACTTCGTCGGCACCGAAATGCAGGTCTGCCCGCCAGCCGCGCTGCAGGACGCGGTGCTGCGGCGAGAGATAGAGTGGGCGCGCATTGTCCAGGGTACCTGCCGCGAAACGGACCGGTGCGAGCGGACCGACCCCCCTCACCTTCTCGCGCCCCGCCCAGCGCAGCGGTTGAGGACCGTGATCGAGCGTTTCGACCAGATCGCCGGGTCGCAGCGTCTCGACCGCGACCTCGCCGCCAGGCACCGCGATCCGGGTGCCGATGACAAGACAGGCGGGCCCAAGCTCGGTGGCCAGCGTCGGCCCCTGCGTGTTGACGAAGGTCGAGCTGACGAACGTGCCGTTCATCAGCACCTGCCCGTCAGTGGGCGTGAAAACGACGCCGCCGCCCTGCAGTTCGAAGGTTGTCCCGGTATAGGTAACGTTGCCGACGCCCGGTACGTTCACCGTGATCGTGTCGCCCGGCCAGGACCGTCGGATGTCAGCGCCGTTCACGCTGTCATTGTTGAACCGGTCGAAATCGCCATCGTCATTCTGGTCGGTGATCGTCAGCAAGCTGAAGGTGATCGGCGTGCCCACGGCGGGCGGCACCGACGCATCTATTGCAAAGAACTGATCGGTATAGCTTGTCGCCATCCGTCACCCCGGCCTCCCCCTTCCGTCCTAGGTCGGACGGGCGGCCATTGTCACGCAAAAATCGCCCTCCCGGCCGTGTGGCCGGAAGGACGCGCCTATTCGGCGGGGACCGCCCGCGCCTCCTCGGTCAGCGGATGGGGCAGATGCACCAGCATCTCCTTCGGGCAGACCTGGACGAAACGGCCCTTCTCCGCTTCCCAGTTTGCCAGGATATGCGCGGCGCGGCGGCTGCCGGTCTCGGCCAAATGCCGCTCGATCAGACCCTTCAGCTCGGCTTCCCAATGCGGGTGGCTGACGGGCGAGGTCACGACGCTGTCATGGTTGACGAGCGCCTCGGTATCGCCGTCCTGATCCCAGACATAGGCCATGCCGCCGGTCATGCCGGCCGCGAAATTCGCGCCGATCCAGCCGAGGATAACCGCAACCCCGCCGGTCATATATTCGCAACCGTTCGACCCGCAGCCCTCGATCACCACCTTCGCGCCGGAATTGCGCACAGCAAAGCGCTCCCCCGCCCGGCCCGAGGCGAAGAGATAACCGTCGGTCGCGCCGTAAAGAACGGTATTGCCGATGATCGTGTTCTCGCCCGCATCCAAGGGCGAGCCCATCGGCGGGCGCACGGTGATGGTGCCACCGGAAAGGCCCTTGCCCACATAGTCGTTGGCGTCTCCCGACACTTCGATCTTCAGCCCCGGCGCCGCGAAAGCGCCCAGCGACTGGCCGCAGGAGCCGGTCAGCTTTACCGTCAGGTGGTCGGGCTGCAGGCTGTTCCGCATCCCGAACTTCTTCACGATATGGCTCGACGCCCGCGTGCCGATGGTGCGGTGAGTGTTCCTGACCGCATAGGACAGCTGCATCTTCTCGCCTTCCTCGAAGAAGCGCGCGCCATCGCGGATGATCTCGGCATCGAGCGTGTCAGGCACAACATTCCGGGGCTTCGAGCGGTCGTAGACCACGCGGTCAGACCCATCGACCGAGATCAGGAGCGGGTTGAGATCGAGGTCGTCGAGGTCGGCATGGCCGCGGCTGACCTGCGTCAGAAGGTCCGCTCGGCCGATGATCTCGTCCATCGACCGGGCGCCGATCGACGCGAGGAGTTCCCGCACCTCCTGCGCATAGAAGGTGATGAGGTTGACCACCTTGTCGGCGCTGCCGCTGAACTTGGCGCGGAGCGCCTCGTTCTGCGTGCAGACGCCCACCGGGCAGGTGTTCGACTGGCATTGCCGCACCATGATGCAGCCCATGGCGATCAGCGCCGCCGTGCCGATCCCGTATTCCTCAGCCCCCATCATCGCCGCCATCACGATATCGCGTCCTGTGCGCAAACCCCCGTCGGTCCGAAGCGTGATCCGGTCCCTGAGCTTGTTCATCGTCAGGACCTGATGCGCCTCGGTCAGACCCATTTCCCAGGGCAGCCCGGCATATTTGATCGAGGTGCCGGGCGAGGCGCCGGTTCCGCCGTTATGGCCGGAGATGAGGATGATGTCGGCTTTGGCCTTGGCCACGCCCGCCGCGATGGTGCCGACGCCGCTTGATGCCACCAGCTTCACCGTCACCTTGGCGCGCGGGTTGATCTGCTTGAGGTCATAGATGAGCTGCGCGAGGTCTTCGATCGAATAGATGTCATGGTGCGGCGGCGGCGATATCAACGTCACGCCGGGCGTGGAATGCCTCAGCCGCGCAATCAGCGCCGTGACCTTCATCCCCGGCAACTGGCCGCCCTCGCCCGGCTTGGCGCCCTGCGCGACCTTGATTTCCAGCTCCTCGCAGGCATTCAGATATTCGGCCGTCACGCCAAAGCGCCCCGATGCCACCTGCTTGATCTTGGCAGACGGGTTGTCGCCGTTCGCCTCGGGCAGGAAATGCGCCGGGTCCTCGCCGCCCTCGCCACTGTCCGACTTCGCGCCGATGCGGTTCATCGCCACGTTCAGCGTCTTGTGCGCCTCGGGCGAAAGCGCGCCCAGCGACATGCCAGGCGTCACGAACCGCTTGCGGATCGAGGTGATGCTTTCGACCTCTTCAATCGGCACCGGACGGCCGAGCGGCTTGATGTCCAGAAGGTCGCGCAGATGGATCGGCGGGTTGGCCCGCATCGCCATCGAATATTGCTTCCACAGGTCATAGGACGCCCGGTCGCAGGCCGATTGCAGCATATGCATGGTCTGCGCTTCCCAGGCGTGCTTCTCGCCCGAGCGGCGCGCCTTGTAGAAGCCGCCGATCGGCAGGATGTCGGCCCCGCCCTTCCAGCCCCTCGCATGGACCTCCTCGATCTTGCGCTGGATGCCCATGATGCCGATGCCGGAAATCCGGCTGTGCATGCCGGGGAAATATTCGGCGACCATCGCGCGCGACAGGCCCACCGCCTCGAAGTTCAGCCCGCCCCGGTAGGAGGAGATGACCGAAATCCCCATCTTCGACATGATCTTCAGAAGGCCCGCGTCGATGGCATCGCGGTAGCGCCGAAGGTTCTCTTCCAGCGCCCCGTCCAGCAGACCGCGTCTTAGCCGGTCGGCGATGGAATCGAGCGCCAGATAGGCGTTCACCGTCGTCGCGCCGCAGCCGATCAGCACCGCGAAATAATGCGGGTCGATACATTCCGCCGACCGCACGTTCAGCGAAGTGAAGGTGCGCAGGCCCTTGCGCGTCAGCCAGCTGTGCACCGCCGAGGTGGCGAGGATCATCGGCATCGGCACTTTCGCCTCGCCCTGTCCGTCGTCGGTCAGGACGAGATGCCCCGCGCCAGAGCGCACGGCATCCTCCGCCTCTGCCCGTATCCGGTCGAGCGCGCGGTGCAGCGCCTCGTCGCCGTCACCTGCGGCAAAGGTGCAGTCGATGAAGGCGACCCGGTCACCGAAGAGCCGCACCATCTCGTCGAATTCCGCATTGGCGATGAACGGGCTTTCCAGGACGAGAATTTCCGTCTGGCTCGAATCCTCGGCCAGCACGTTCGTGAGGTTGCCGAACCGGGTCTTCAGGCTCATCACCCGGCTTTCGCGCAAGCTGTCGATGGGCGGGTTGGTCACCTGGCTGAAGTTCTGGCGGAAATAGTGGGAAAGCGGCCGGTACTGGCCCGACAGGACCGCAGGCGGCGTATCGTCGCCCATCGAGGCGACCATTTCCTTGCCGTCCTCGGCCATCGGCGCCAGAACCTGTTCAAGGTCCTCATGCGTGTAGCCGGCGGCGATCTGGCGGCGGCGCAGGTCGGCGCCGTCGAAGAGCGCCTTTTCGGGGACGTCCTTCATCCGGTCGTTCAGGCTGATGACTTTTGAAACCCAGTCGCCGAATGGCTGGCTGGCGGCGAGCTTGTCCTTGAGGTCCCAATCACGGAAGAGCTTGCCCTCTTCCATGTCGACCGCAATCATCTGCCCCGGCCCCAGCGCGCCCTTCTCGCGCACCGTCATCTCGTCCACGGGCACCATGCCCGCCTCGGACCCCGCGATCAGCATCCCGTCGCCGGTCAGCACATAGCGCATGGGGCGGAGCCCGTTGCGGTCGAGGCCGCCCACGACCCAGCGGCCATCGGTCATCGCCAAGGCGGCAGGCCCGTCCCAGGGCTCCATCACCGAGTTGCAATAGGCATACATGTCCTGCCAGGGTTTCGGCATCTCGACCGCCGACTTGGACCAGGCTTCCGGCACCAGCATGGTCTTGGCCATCGGCGCCGACCGGCCCGCGCGCACCAGGGCCTCGAACACCGCATCGAGCGCGCCGGAATCCGACGTGCCGAACGGGATGATCGGCTTAATATCCTCGGCCATCTCGCCGAAAGCGCCGGAGGCCATGCGGATTTCATGGCTGCGCATCCAGTTCACGTTGCCCTTCAGCGTGTTGATCTCGCCATTATGGGCCAGCATGCGGAACGGCTGCGCCAGCGACCATTGCGGGAAGGTATTGGTCGAATAGCGCTGGTGATAGATGGCGAAAGCAGACTCGAATCGCTCGTCCATCAGGTCGGGGTAGAAGGTCGCGACCTGCTCGGCCAGCATCATCCCCTTGTAGATCACCGACCGGCAGGACAGGCTGCACAGATACATTCCCGCCACCTGCTGGGCGATCGCCGCCTTCTCGATCCGGCGACGGATGATATAAAGCTCGCGCTCGAACTGGACCTGATCGATGGGCTTTTCACAGCGGATCAGGATCTGCTCGATCTCGGGCCGCGTGGCGTTCGCCTTCTCGCCCAGCACGGACGTATCCACCGGCACATGCCGCCAGCCATAGATGTAATGGCCCATCCGCAGCACTTCGGTCTCGACAATCGTCCGGCAGCGCTCCTGCGCGCCGAAGTCGGTGCGCGGCAGAAAGACCTGACCGACCGCGATCAGCTTTTTCGGGTCGGGCTCATGGCCCGTGCGCCGAACCTGATCGTAGAAGAACCTGACCGGGATCTGCACATGAATGCCCGCGCCGTCGCCGGTCTTGCCATCGGCATCGACCGCCCCCCGGTGCCAGACCGCCTTCAAGGCGTCGATGCCGTTCTGCACCACTTTGCGGCTGGCCTTGCCGTTGATCGCCACCACGAGGCCGACCCCGCAGGAAGAATGCTCGTCCTCCTCCCGGTAAAGGCCATTCTCGGCCAGCCATTTGCGGCTTTGCTCTTCGCTCTCGACCCATTGGTTGTCATAGGTGGTCATTGGTTGAGTACTCCAAGCATGGTCCAGTAGGCTTCGGCCGGGGACAGCTTCCAAATCCCTGCCTCGTTCTTGTCAAAGGCTTCGCGCCAGGTGGCATAGCCGCCGTCGAACGCAGCGCTCACGATCTGGGGGAAGTCGGCAGAGGATTTCCTGCACTCCGCGAACACCGTGTCCGCGAACGGTGCGTGGCCGACCGGTATGGACGCGTCTTGCCCTTCAGCGATCAGCGAGATGCTGACGATCCGCACGTCCTTGCCTCCAAGCGGTGCGACATCGATTTTTCCGACCCAGGCGAGGACAGAGCCCGGCAAGTTCTCTCCGCTGCAGCGATAGGTCTGACCGACCTTTAGCTGAGGGGCCTCAGCCCGTGCCGGGTTCGCGATGGCCAATGCCAGTGCCAGAAGGGGCAACAAACGCGCGGTTCGCACGCAGAAGGCGGGGCGGCCAAAGAGATAGGCTACGATGGCCATCAGCCGTCCCCCTCGAGATGCAGGTTCTTCGCTTCATATTCCGCCCGCGTCGCGCGGCGGTGGTCGCCTGCGAGCGCGAGGCCGGGCAGGGCGCGGTCGGTGTAGATCTCGCTTTTCAGCGGAATGTCACGGGCCGCGTCGAACAGGCCCGGCATCAGGCCATAGGGCGCGTCGTCCCGGTCGGTGTTCCGCATCCACAGGTGCGAGCCGCATTTGGGGCAGAAGGCCCGCTCGGCAAAGTCGGTCGAGGCAAAGCGCGCGACCTTGCCCGTGACCGTGACGGCATCCGCGTTCGCGGGGAAACAGGCGAACAAGGCCCCCGACCAGCGCTGGCACATCCGGCAATGGCAAACGCCGGTAAAGCCGCCATGTTCGGCCACCGCGATGGTGACGGCACCACACAGGCAATGGCCCTCGATCATGGCTGCCCCCGGTCGCTTGCGGGCACAAGCGCGCCGTCCAGAAGCGTCATCATCTGATCGCAGCCGAACTGCGGCGTGCCGGACAGGAACCCCTTGTCGTCCGGAAAAGCGAAGGTGATCGGGGTCGAGGTGCTGTCCTCGACATCGCCGAAGGCATTCTCGAAATGCTCGGTGTCGGCGAAGAACAAGCGCCAGTCGCGGCTGATGAGCTGGCGGCCGGAGCGGCGGTGCAGGAACGACCCGTCTGCGGCGAAGGTCTCCAACGCGAATTCGGTCCGCTCCAGCGTCACGCCGTCGATCGTGACCGTACCGCCCCTCAGCGCATCATGGCCCGCGTAGCGCCGCACCTCGCCGGTGCCGCTGATCGTGGTAAAGTCGAAATCGTCGCGGCCCGTGTCGAGAAGCGCGGTGAAGGAGGCGGGCTCCGTCTCCTTGCCCAGCCGGTCGCTTTCCGGCGTGATCAGGTCATGGCTTTCGATCCAGCGCGTCTCGCGGTCGATGCGCGACATGTAATAGGGGCCGTCCGGCCCGGCATAGACCGACCATTGATCGCCCTCGGGATCGCGCGAACAGGTGTAGTGATAGCTCACCTGGCAGTCCGAATGCTGCACGGTCACGAAAGCCTCGCAGCCTTCGGGCACCACGAACTTGCCCGCGGCGAGCGCGGGCGCGCCGGAAAGGAGAAGAACTGTCAGCAGGACTTTCATCGCACACTCCATTGGGTCATGGGGTCTGACCTGTCCCTTGTGGGCGTCGCCCGGCCTGTCGGGACGGATGCCATACGGTGTCGGGACGGATGCGGGACGGCTGGCGGGCAGGCATTTGCGGCCATCACCCTCACTCCGCCGCCATCTGCGCGCCCTGCGCCAGATCGTCGAGGATCGCCTTTGCCGCCTCGCGCCCGTCGCGGATCGCCCAGACGACGAGCGAGGCGCCGCGCACCACGTCACCCACCGCATAGACGCCCGGCAGCGCGGTCGCGTGGGTGCCATATTGCGCCTTGACCGTGCCCCAGCGTGTGACAGGCAGGTCGGCGGCGCCCCAGAGGCTCGGCAGGTCCTCGGGCTCGAACCCCAGCGCCTTGATCACCAGATCGGCCGGTTCCACGAAGTCGGCGCCCGCGATGACCTCCGGCGTCTGGCGGCCGGTGGCGTCGGGGGCGCCAAGGCGCATCCGTTCCACCATCACGCCCTCGACAGACGCCGCCCCGGTGAAGCCCTTGGGCGCGGTCAGCCAGACGAATTCGACGCCCTCTTCCTCGGCATTCTGGGTCTCGCGCTGCGAACCCGGCATGTTCACCCGGTCGCGGCGATAGAGGCACTTGACCGAGGTCGCGCCCTGACGGATCGCGGTGCGCACGCAATCCATCGCCGTGTCGCCGCCGCCGATCACCACCACGCGCTTGCCCGATGCGTTCAGCGTGCCTTCGTCAAAGGCCGCGACCTCGTCGCCCAGCCCCTTGCGGTTCGAGGCGGTCAGATAGTCGAGCGCCGGGACGATGCCCGCAAGGCCCGCGCCCGGGCCGCCGAGGTCGCGCGCCTTGTAGACGCCGGTGGCGATCAGCACCGCATCATGCTTGCCCCGGATCGCATCGAAGGAAATGTCCGTGCCGACATTGCAGTTCAGGACGAACTGCACGCCCGCCGCTTCCAGTTGCGCGACCCGCTGCAGCACCACGTCCTTTTCCAGCTTGAAACCGGGGATGCCGTAGATCAGCAGCCCGCCCGCCCGGTCGTGGCGGTCATAGATGGTGACCTGCACGCCTGCGCGCCGCAGGACGTCGGCGGCGGCGAGCCCACCCGGACCCGCGCCGATGATGCCCACGCTTTCGGTCCGCTCGGTCGCGGGCTGGATCGGCTTCACCCAGCCTTCCGCCCAGGCGGTATCGGTCAGATATTTCTCGACCGCGCCGATCGTCACCGTGCCATGTCCGGATTGCTCGATCACGCAATTGCCTTCGCACAGCCGGTCCTGCGGGCAGATGCGGCCGCAGATCTCCGGGAAGGTATTGGTCGATTGCGACAGCTCATAGGCCTCCTGCAGCCGCCCCTCGGCGGTCAGGCGCAGCCAGTCGGGGATGTTGTTGTGCAAGGGGCAATGCGACTGGCAGTAGGGCACGCCGCACTGGCTGCAGCGCCCGGCCTGCTCTGCCGCCTTCTCGGCGGCAAACTGGCGGTAGATTTCGTCGAAATCCGCATTGCGCAGACCGGCCGCCCGCTTTTCCGGCATTTCCCGGTCGCGCGTGACGAATTGAAGCATGCGGTTCTGGGCCATGGGATCAAGCTCCGGCATTACGTGGCGGAGCCCAGAGCTACAGCGCATCGCGCCGGAATAAAAGTCAGCGTCACTGACCTATATTCAGCTTTGCCGCACTTTTCCGCCGTTCTGGCGCGAAATCAGCGGCATTTTAGGTAACTTATGCTTACCTATTGTCAAAACCCGGCCCAAAGCGCCGCCCAGGCAAGGCAACCGACGATGATTCTCCACCAGCCGAACAGGGCAAATCCCCGGCGGCTGACATAACCCAGAACCCAGCGCACGACGACCAGCGCCGACAGGAAGGCCAGGACGAAACCGATCGCGATCTCGCCCATCGCGGACGTGTCGAGGACATCGCGGTTCTTCCACAGATCGTAGGCGAAAGCCGCCGACATGGTGGGCATCGACAGGAAGAAGGAAAACTCCGCCGCCGTGCGCTTGTCGGCCCCCAGGAACAGCCCGCCGACAATGGTCGAGCCCGAACGCGACACACCGGGAATGAGCGCAAGGCACTGGATGATGCCGATCCCCAGCGCCACGCGGAACGGCAGGGCATCGGTATCGTGATGACGGGGCCTGAGCGGCAGGCGGTCGACAACCAGAAGAACGATCCCGCCAAGGATCAGCATGGTCGCGATCAGGCGGGGGCTTTCGAAGAAGACCGTCTTGATCAGGTCATGCGCCAGAAAGCCGACCAGGGCCGCCGGAAAGAAGGCCAGAAGGATCGAGACGAGAAAGCGCATTTCCTTCGTGTCGCGCCCGATCCCGCGCACCATCTGCACAAGCCGCGTCGCATAGACGCCCATCACCGCAAGGATCGCGCCAAGCTGGATCACGACCTCGAAGGTCTTGCCCGCACTCTCGAACCCGAGGAAATGGCCGGCAAGCAGGATATGGCCGGTCGAGGAGACCGGAATGAATTCCGTCGCCCCTTCAAGCACGCCAAGAAAAGCCGCGACCGGAGCGGTGTCGAGAAGGGCCGCAAAGTTCGGCATGTCAGGAAGGTTTCTTCAGATTTCGCGCCGACTGCTTGATCGCCGCATATTGGCCCGAGGGCCGGAACCGCCAGAGATAATCGGGCATGACCGCGCCCATGGCCGTGGGTGTGATCCCGAGATCGGTCAGGCCCTTGGCGCCCTTCGCGACCACATTGTCGTGGCGCAGGCTCCTCACCTGGTCGCGCGTCAGGATGCGGTTCGGCACAAGGCCAAGCGTCAGCGCCGACCCGATGTCCAGCACCCCGCCGATCAGGCCGCCGACCCAGAATGGCAGGTTCACCACCAGCCTGCGCCGCCCGATGGTGGCGAGCATCCGCTTCATCAGGCCGCCGAGCGTATCCACGTCCGGCCCGCCAAGCTCATAGGTTCCATTGACGCCGCCGGTCAGACCCTTCACCGCAGCCTCCGCCACATCCTCGACGAAGACGGGCTGGAACCGGGTCTTGCCACCGGTGATCGGCAGCACCGGCCCCAGCAGGCTTTGCGCGGCAAAGCGGTTGAAGAACCCGTCGCCCGCCCCGAACATCACCGAAGGCCTGAGGATCATCGCGCCGGGGAAGGCAGCCTTCACCGCCGCCTCGCCCTCGGCCTTCGAGCGCTGGTAGGCGCTCTCAGACCCGGCATCGGCACCGATCGACGACACATGGACAAGCGCGCCAACGCCGCTCGCCGCCGCGATCCGCGCCACCCGCCCGGCGGCCTCGTGCTGGACGCTGTCGAAATTGTTCTTGCCGCCCCTGTCGAAGGTGCCGACGCAATTCATCACCGCATCCGCCCCCGCCATCGCAGCCGCCACCGAGGCATCGTCACGGACATTGCAGAAGACGGGCTCCACCTGCCCGACCGCACCATAGGGCTTGACGAACAGGGCCTCGTTCGGGCGGCGACAGGCGACGCGCACTCGCCAGCCTTCGCGCGCCATCAGTCGGGCAACCTGCCGCCCGAGAAACCCCGAACCGCCATAGATCGTGACGAGCTTCGACATAGGCTCCGCCTCCCTGGGTACCAGACTTGGCCCCTGATTACCGTCTCGGCCCCATGGGAACAAGCCGCAATGACTCCCGAGAAAGAAAGCGGGCCGACCCCGTTGACAGTGCCGGAGCACCCCTATACATCGCGCCTCACGACATCGGCCCAGATGGCGGAATTGGTAGACGCGCTGGTTTCAGGTACCAGTGCCGCAAGGCGTGGAGGTTCGAGTCCTCTTCTGGGCACCATGTCTCCCTCCGATGTGCGATTGAGAACCCACCGAAGCGGTCGACCGCCAGGCGCGACTTGCCGCGAGCGCGCATCACCGCTCTCTCCCGTAATCCGGTTGATATCTTTGTCAGCCACTCTCTGGACGAGCGTTGTGATGATCCACTCCCGGTGTCGACCGAGAGCGGGATCGGCTCAGCGCAGCTCTTCGGGGATGAGGCAGACCGGGATCGGTTCCATCTTGTGGCGGTTGGCGGCGTTGAGGCGGCGGTAGATGGCCAGGACTTCGGTCTGGCGGGGCGTCAGGGCGGTTTCGTCGCCTTTGAAGGTCATCGCCCATTCAAGCTCGGGATAGGAGGCGCCGATCTGGTCTTCGTCGGTGCGCGCGTCGCCCCACAGACCGTCTGTCGGCGCAGCCTTCAGGATCGCCTCGCCGACGCCGAGGACCCGGCCGAGCGCATAGACCTCGGTCTTCATCAGATCGGCGATCGGGCTGAGATCGACGCCGCCATCCCCATATTTGGTATAAAAACCAATGCCGAAATCCTCGACCTTGTTGCCCGTCCCGGCAACCAGAGAACCGTGAAGACCGGCGAGATAATAGAGCGTCGTCATCCTCAGACGCGCCCTTGTGTTGACCAGGGCCATGTCGCGGGAGGGGGAATCAGGGGGATTTGGGAGGGCGTTAACGAGGCGGTCGTAGGGGGCGGTCAGGTCGACCTCGGCGCCTTCGACATTGGGGTGGCGCGTGGTGAGGTCTGCGATGTGGGCGCGGGCGCGGGTGACCTGGTCGGGGGACTGGTGGATCGGCATCTCGACCACGAGCGTTGGCAGGCCCGTCCTCGCGCAAAGGCTTGAAACGACTGCGGAATCTATGCCGCCGGACACGCCGACGACGAAGCCTTTCATCCCTGCCGCCCGGGCATAGTCACCCAGCCAGCCGGTGATGTGATCCGCTACTTTTTCCGCCTGCATCGGCCCGTCTCCCTATACCACGGCCAGCATAGCAAGCCGGTGCGGGCGCCGCCAGCATCCGTCCCGCACCCGTATGGCATCCGTCCCGCATCCGTCCCGACAGGATCGCGCGGCATCTTTACCGCTTCTTTCCGCACGCCCCACCATCCTGACCTGCCCGAACGAACCGGAGAGCCGGATGCCCGCCCTGACCAAAGCCGAACGCGACCGCGCCATCGCCTACCACGACCTCGCCTGCACGCTGCGCGATCTGGAGGCGGACCTGCGCTGGGGGCTGAACGACTCGCGCCGCATCCCGCGCGACTGGCAGGCGATGCTGCGCGAACCGGCGCTGCCCCGGAAGGTGAAACTGACGCTGAGACTGGACGAGGATGTGGTTGCCTTCTTCCGCTCGATGGGCGGCTTCCACCTGACAAGGATGAACCGCGTCCTCAGGGCCTTCATGCTGACCCGGCTTGCGGGCGTGGCCACGGGACCCGAGATGGTGGGCTACCGCCCGACGGCGGAGGAGGAGGAACGGAGCCTCAGACGCGAGGTGCTGGCACTCGTTGAACGCGAACACGAGGCGCGGGAGGCGGCGGAGCGACAGGCCTCCGATGCCGAGAAACGGCGGGAAAGGATCGCCTATCTGAAACGGCTGAAGGCGGAGAAGGGGGGCGCCCCGCCGTAGAGCAATCTTCCTAAGTTCAGCTCGTTTCCGCAGTCTGGTTCGGAAATGCCGCGATGATTTCTTCGGCAATCAACACATAGGCGGACTCTGTCTCATCCGGAGTAAGTTCTTCAGACCTTCGTTTGAGAGCATCTCGCAGCACGATCGCTACGAGCCTCGCCGCACGCGGAGAGTGCTCGGCCAGATGTTTCATAAATACCGATGAAGACGCCAACCACTCATAAGAAAGAGACTGATCTGTGGGTGAAGAGACGATTTTTCTCCTGCCGTTCAAGGCGCTCTTTGCCCATTCCCGCAAATCCGAGGTATCTGTATCTAGCCCAACACCCAGCGAGAGTCTTGTCATAGCTTTCCCGCCGAACAAGCGTCCCGTAACATGTCGATGAATCTCTACAGCAGTGTAAACTTCAGAATTTGACCATTCCCAAATACTCTGCGGATTGGAAAACTCTTCGAGAACGCCCAATACGGCGTTTTCAGCATCACGGGACTGCAGATCGACGCCTATTCTACGAAGAACACGTAGGACGTCGTGATTTGTGACCTGATTGTTGGCCACGAAACCAAGGCCTAAGGCTTCAATTATTTCTTGATGACGTGAGAAATCAGAAAGGTGCAGCCAAGCGCCGATCCACCTGTCATAGTTTTCCTCGAAATAACCCGTTGGGTTCGCCATGAGCCAAGCGAGCATTTCATCCCGGCCCGAAAAGCTGGCCAACTTAGGGTCGCCCCCTGGCTTCAAAGAGAAGCCTGTTCTCTCTACAATTTTCCAGTAGGAGGAAGCTCTCTGGAAAAACTCGATTTCCGCACGCTTCCATGTATCGCCGATCGACATTCCCATCCGCGAAACATCATCATACTTTTTTGACAAGGAATCACTAAATCTGCCTCTGAGAGAGTACTCAGCATAACTATGGCCCTCAACTATACTCCTATAAAGTTTAACGTCATCTGGTTCCGTAGAAACGGAAATACTCTTATCAAGAAAGCGGAGTCGGCCACCGTCAACCAGGCAAAATATTTGAGCATCACCCGCTCGAATTATCATTTGTGCTCCGGTATTCCCAAAGTACTTCGAGGTCGCTCCTGCTCCCAAGAAGTTCGCGTAGGCATCATCTGAGTCGACTGGTACGAACCGTTGAATGACCCCGTGCTTATCCTCGATCCCGACGAATAGCTGATTGTAAGATCGATTTGCATCCGAAAACACAACGACACCAAGAGTGCGCCCATGGATATGGCTCCCGGCGACGCAAATGGCGCCAGCTACTCTGAACTCCCGGCTAGTCAAATTAGACCCTCAGATTGGTAGAACGTCTTTATACGGTCATAAATCGCGTAAAAATGGAATTTTGGCTCGATGGGATGTATATCGTAGCTTAAAATCTGCACATCGATATTCTGAAAGTAATTCACAAGACTTGGGTCGTCGAGATAAACTACTGGCAGGACCACCGCCTTAAGTTGATTGTTCAAGAAAATTGGTGTCTCAGATTGTACCTCAATGGAAAACTGCCGGTCATCAAACGAAGGCTTCTTTGGATCGAGCGACAACTTGTGTAGTGCGTGAATCTCTGCATCAAGCGGCGAGAGTTCGAAAATCTCAAAGAACTCCCTGTCGGAAAGACCACGAAAGTCCATGTAGTTTTTCGCATTTCCAAAAAATGCTCCGATTATTCGCTGCGCCGCCTCTGAAACACCGGCAGCATCAAAAAATGATACCTCCATTTCATTAACAAACTGTGGCATTCTTTTTTTCGCAAATCCCCCTGAATCAAAGGGGAATAGCCGTTTAGCACGCACGGCATCAAAGTCAAATACGAATGCTGTGGGTAGCATCCAATGATCTGTGCCATCTTCTACATCGTACTTATAAGATGGTCGACCCACGAAGAAATAGTTTAGCTTCTCTCCGATGAATACATCACAGTCCTGAGCTTCAATACTCGATGTTTCAATGATTTTGCGAAGTCTAAAAGATCGGGTCGTGTGAACGAGCGGCAGCGTTTCGGAAGTTTCAATGGCATTGTGGCGTAAGAACTCTGTGAATGAATTCATATCTCAAGCCTCCCATCTCCTCACGTGCACCTTAGCGGTACGCGAGGGAGATGACGATCGCGATTTCCAATCTGATTCGCTAGGGTTCCGACTGGTACCCTCACTGCTCCGGCACCAAGATCTCCCGCTTGCCCACATGGTTCGCCGGGCTGACCAGCCCCTCTTCCTCCATCTGCTCCACCAGACGGGCGGCCTTGTTGTAGCCGATGCCGAGCTTCCTTTGGATGTAGGAGGTACTGACCTTGCGGTCCTTCAGGACCACGGCGACGGCCTGATCGTAGAGCGCATCCTCGCCGTCGGTATTGCCGCCGAGGCCGAGGACGAGGTCGATGTCGGCCTCATCCTCCTTGTCGGGGCCGTCGACGACGCCGGACATATATTCCGGCGGGCCGAAGGACTTGAGATGGGTCACGATCTCCTCGACCTCCTCGTCGGAAACGAAGGGCCCGTGGATGCGGGTGATCCGGCTGCCGCCGGCCATGTAGAGCATGTCGCCCATGCCGAGGAGCTGTTCGGCGCCCATTTCGCCGAGGATGGTCCGCGAGTCGATCTTTGAGGTCACCTGGAAGGAGATGCGGGTGGGGAAGTTCGCCTTGATCGTGCCGGTGATGACATCGACCGAGGGGCGTTGGGTCGCCATGATCAGGTGGATGCCGGAGGCGCGGGCCATCTGGGCGAGGCGCTGGATGCAGGCCTCGATCTCTTTGCCCGCGACCATCATCAGGTCGGCCATCTCGTCGACGATGACGACGATGTAGGGGAGTTTCCGGGGCTCGATCTCTTCGGTCTCGAAGATGGGATCGCCGGTTTCCTCGTCGAACCCGGTCTGGACGGTGCGCTTGAAAAGCTCGCCATTGTCGAGCGCCTCCTTCACGCGGCCGTTGTAGCCGTCGATATTGCGGACGCCCATCTTCGACATCTTGCGGTAGCGCTCCTCCATCTCGCCCACCACCCATTTCAGCGCGACGACGGCCTTCTTGGGGTCGGTGACGACGGGGGAGAGGAGGTGCGGGATGCCGTCATAGACGGAGAGTTCCAGCATCTTGGGGTCGATCATGATCAGGCGGCAATCCTCGGGCGAGAGCTTGTAGAGGAGCGACAGGATCATGGTGTTGATGGCGACGGACTTGCCCGAGCCGGTGGTGCCCGCGATCAGGAGGTGGGGCATCTTGGCGAGGTTCGCCACGACCGGCTGGCCGGAGATGTCCTTGCCGAGTGCGAGCGGCAGCTTGTGGTTGCCGTCGCCGAAGTCGCGGGCCGAGAGGATTTCACGCAGGACGACCTTCTCGCGGTGGGCATTAGGGAGTTCGATGCCAATGACCGACCGGCCGGGGACGGTCGAGACGCGGGCGGAGAGGGCCGACATCGACCGCGCGATATCGTCGGCCAGGCCGATGACGCGGGAGGCTTTCAGGCCGGGGGCGGGTTCCAGTTCGTACATGGTGACGACCGGGCCGGGGCGGACCGAGGTGATGTCGCCCTTCACGCCGTAATCGTCGAGCACCGATTCCAGCATGCGGGCGTTTTCTTCCAAGGCCTCGTCCGAGAGCTGGTGGCGCTGGATCGTGGTGGGCGAGGCGAGAAGCGAGAGCGGCGGCAGCTCGTAGGCCGGGCCTGCCGGTTCCTCGAACTTCAGCCGCGGCTGGCTTTCGGCCTCTGCCTGGCGCGACGGCGCGGGCTTGCGGGCGGAATGGCGGATGACACTGCGCTTGGCGTCGGCGGCGGCGAAGCCGCCGGGTTGCGCAAGGCGGGCGGGCGCGGGCGCGTAATCCTCGTCGGGGTCGATCGAGAAGGCATCCACATCGGCCTCGTCCCAATCGTCGAGCGGCTCGTCGATAATGGCGGGCGCGGCGACCGGTGCCGCGACGAGCGACTGCACGGCGGGTTTCGACAGCGGCGGCTCGACCCGGCCCGACGGCAGGGGCGCGCTGCCGCGCGCCTTGACCGCGTCGGCGATGCGCGAGCGGATACGCTCGGCGCTTGGTGCCTCGGTCTGCCAGATCATCTCGGATGGCGCCTGTTCGACCAGTTCCGGCTCCAGATCAATGTCATCGACCGGATCGGGCGCGGTGAAGCGGCGGAGAAGTCCGGCGAAAAGGCCACCCTTTGCGGGCTCCGGCAGGGGCGCGGGCGCCGCTTCGGCAGGGGTAGCGCCAAAGCGCGGTTCCGCGCGCAGGACGGACGCGCGGCGGGCGGCGGGGGCGGCGGGCGCGAATTCCTCGGCCTCGGCCTCGTACCCGGCCGCTGCGGAATAGCGGGCGAGTGCTGCGGCGCGCTCGGCTTCCTGTGCCTCGCGCCGGGCGCGGTGCCTGTCTTGCAGGCCTTGCGCGGTGCGGGCCGACATTGCGGCGCCGGTCGTCAGCGCGCGCAGGATCCGGTCATAGGTGAGGATGGTCGCGAAAAGGCTGCGGCGGCCGATCTGCAGGAGTTCGCGCCGGTCGAAGCCGAGAACGAACAGCATCATGGCGGTCGCCAGCGCCATCAGGACAAGCCCGGTCATCGCGAAACTGACGTTGCCCGAAGCCGGGACCACACCCATGAGCGAGCCGAAGACCGTATCGCCGAACATGCCGCCATAGCCGAAGACCTGGTTCCAGTCGGCGCCCGGTTCGCGCGCGGCGAAGGCCACCGACAGGACGGCGATGGCGATGGGCGCAAAGATCGCGCGGCCCATGGCGCGTTCCTCGCCCCGGTGGGTCATGAAACGCACGCCCCAGGTGACAAGCACCAGCGCCACGCCCCAGGCACCGCGCCCGGCGATGACGTAAAGCGGCGCGGCGATGGCGGCGCCGATCCGGCCCAGAAGGTTCTGCACCGGCTGGTCGGACGCGGTGAACCAGCTTGGATCGTCGGGCGAATAGCTCACCAGCATCAACGCCACGACAAGGCCGAGGCCAAGGAGGGCCGCACCCATCAACTCTTTCCCGCGCCGTTCGATCGCGGCCTGGGTCTTCTGGTCGACCAGAGGATCGCGCCTGCGTGCCTGATAAGATGCCATTCGAAACGTCCCTACCTGTAAATGCAATCGCGGAGCCGCGTGAGCCCCTGCCGCATCTCTTCCTTTGGCGCGACCATGGCCACGCGGATGTAACCCTTGCCGGGATTGTCGCCCGCGACCTCGCGGGCGAGATAGGCGCCGGGCAGCACCCGGACGCCGGTTTCGCGCCATGCCTTCAGCGCCGCCTGTTCGCCGTCCTCGACGGGCAACCACAGGAAGAATCCACCCTCCGGGCCTTGATAGCCCTGGATGCCGGCGAAGACTTCGTCGGCGATGCGGAACTTTTCCTGATAGAGCGCGCGGTTTTCTTCCACATGCGCCTCGTCGGACCAGGCGCGGGCGCTGACCCGTTGGATGGGCAGCGGCAGGGGCGCGCCGCCATAGGCACGAAGCTGGCGGAAGCGGCGGATCGCCTCGGGCCCGCCCGCAACGAAGCCCGAGCGCAGCCCCGCGAGGTTCGAGCGTTTGGAGAGCGAATGAAAGACGGCGACGCGTTCGGGGTCGGTGCCCATGCGCGCCGCCACGTCGAGGGCGCCGGTGGGGGGCGCGCTGCGCCAGATCTCCGAATAGCATTCGTCGGAGAGAAGGGTGAAGCCGTACCTGTCTGCGAGCCCGAGAAGCCGTTCGAGATAGGCGCGCGGCGCGACCACTCCCTGGGGGTTCGCGGGCGAGCAGAGATAGACGAGCGCGGTGCGATTGAGGATCGCGGGCGGGAGGCTTTCGTAGTCGGGCAGGAAACCGGTTGCGGCGGTTGCGGGCACAAAGACCGGCTCGGCCCAAACGGAAAGGGCCGCCGCCGCATAGGGCTGGTAGAACGGATTGGGCATCAGGACGGCGGGGCGGCCGCTCTTTTCCTCGGGGCACAGCGCGAGGCAGGCATCGAACAGCCCCTCGCGCGTGCCGTTCAGCGCCATGATCCGGTCGGGCGCGACATCGGCGCCATAGCGGCGGGCAATCCATTGCGAAATGGCCGAAAGCAGCTCCGGCGCGCCCTCGTTCGGCGGGTAGAGCAAGAATTCCGAGAGATGCGCGTTCAACACGTCCGCCACGAAGGGCGGCATCGCATGGCGCGGCTCGCCGATGGTCATGGCAACGGGCTCGCCGCCCGGGGGATGGGCGTCGATGAGTTTCCGCAGACGCGGAAAGGCATATTCGGGCAGGTTCGAAAACCGCTCTGGAAACGCCATTCTTGCCTCAATCGCCGGGGTCGTCGCGCCCCGTTTGACAGGGACCTTAGCCAATGGCCCGGTGCGGGTCCAGAAAAAGCGATGATTTCGCGGCGCCTCGGGCGGCGGCCTGTGGCTTTTTGGCCCCGGAAGGCAGGCCTCGTCGTTGCCCTGCGGGCCTCCTCGGCCCCTGCCCTCCTCTTCCGTTTCCAAATATCCCGGGGTGCGCGAGGGGCAGCGCCCCTCGCACCCGAGCCCGAAGTCCAGGGAAGACCCGGGCAGGGCCGCTCTCGTCGCCGGGGACCGCGCGAAGAGGTCGCTTCAGGGACCGATGAGCGCCCCCTCCGCCGCCGCCCCGAGCCGCAGGAGCGGCTCTTCCCCCATCGCCCGTCCCATCAGCATCAGCCCGCAGGCGGGCATGCCGGTGGGCAGGGTCAGCGCGGGCAGGCCCATCAGATTGGCGATCCGGGTGTTGCGCAGCGCCAGGAGGTTCTCGGCGGTGAAATAGTCCGGGTCGGTCTGAAGGCGCTGTGCGTCGGGCGGCAGGATCGCCGCGGTGGGGGCCAGGATGGCGTCAAATCCGGCACAGCGGGTGGCCCAGTCGGCGCGGATCGCGCGGAGGCGGCGCCAGGCGGCGACGAAATCCGCGCCGCTATAGGCCGCGCCGGAGCGGAAGCGCTCGCGCACCGGCGGATACATCTTCTCCGGCGCGGCCTCGATCACGTCGCGCCAGATACCGTAGGCTTCAGTGGTGAAGAGCACACCGGCGAGCGAGAAGGCCTCGGTGAGGGCGGGGACGGCGATGTGTTCGATGCGGGCGCCGCGGTCGGTGAGCCGGGCGAGGGCCGCATCGAAAGCGGCGCGCGGCCCGTCGCGGCAGTCCTCGAGCGCCACGGTTTCGATCACCGCAAGGCGGGCGCCCTTGAGGCTCGCGCCGCCAAGATCAGCGGGTTTCGTCCCTTCGAGCGCGGCGAGCATCAGGGCCGCGTCCTCGACGGTGCGGGTCAGGGGTCCGACCGTATCGAACCGCTCGACCAGCGGCACGACGCCCCCCTTCGCGACCCGGCCATGGGTGGTCTTCAGCCCGACGAGATTGTTCCAGGCCGCCGGGATGCGCACCGACCCGCCGGTGTCGGAGCCCACGGCGGCGGCGGCGAGGCCGAAGGCGACCGAGGCGGCCGCGCCGGAGGAGGAACCGCCGGGCACCAGGGCTGGGTCGTTCACATTGGGCGGCGTTGCCGTCATCGGGTTGAGGCCAAGGCCCGAGAAGGCAAGCTCGGTCATATGGGTCTTGCCAAGGCAGACGAGACCCTGCGCCGTGGCATTGCGCAGGACCTCTGCGTCGCGGTCGGGCACCCGGCCTGCCAGAAGCTGCGAACCGGCTTCGGTCGCCACGCCCGCCGTATCGAACAGGTCCTTCCAGCTGACCGGCACCCCGTCGAGCGGCGAGAGGCGCAGTCCCGCCCTTGCCCGCGCCTCGGCGGCTTCCGCCTCGGCCAGCGCCCTGCCTTCCGTCAGACGGGCGTAGATCCGGTCGGCGGACGGGTCGGCATGGATTGCCGCGAGATAGTCCTCGACCAGCCACATGGGGCTGAGGTCCCCCCGCCCGATCGCCCGGCCCTGTTCCGCCGCGCTCATCCCCCGCCAATAGGTCATCCGCACCTCCGTATTCGCCATGACGGTAGCGGCAAGGCGGCGCATGGACAATCCCGCGCGGGCCGCGCCATAAGGGGATATGGATCATGACGTGATTATCATCGGCGGCGGCCTGAACGGCCCGGCTTTGGGCCTCGCGCTCGCCCGCGCGGGCCTGTCCGTCGCGGTCATCGACGCCCAGCCCGCCCGCGCCCGGGCCGAGGCGGCGTTCGACGGGCGGGCCTATGCGCTGGCCGTGGCCTCGAAGCGACTCCTGACCGCGATCGGTGTCTGGCCCGCACTCGCGGACAAGGCGCCGCCGATGCTGAAGGTCGTGGCCTCGGACGGGCGGCCGGGCGAAGGCGCCTCGCCCCTGCGCCTGACCTTCGACAGTGCCGAGATCGAGGAAGGCCCGGTGGGCTTCATGGTCGAGGACCGCCATCTTTACGCGGCCTTCCTCGCTGCCATGCAGGCGACCCCGGGCCTGACCCATGTTCCCGGCACCACGGTTACCGGCCATGAGCCTGGCCCGGCGGGCGTCATTGTCTCGCTTTCGGACGGTCGGCACCTGACCGCACGGATGATCGCGGCCTGCGACGGACGTGCCTCGCCCACCGCCGCGCGGGCGGGCATCCGGCGGGTCGGCCATGCCTATGGCCAGACGGCGCTGGTCGCCGCCATCGCCCATGAACGCCCCCACAAGGGCGAGGCGCATCAGTTCTTCATGCCCGCCGGGCCGCTGGCCATCCTGCCCTTGACCGGCAACCGGTCGTCCATCGTCTGGAGCGAGCGGGAGGAAAGCGCCCGCGCCATCGCGGCCCTGGATGACGAGGGGTTCCTGAACCTGCTGCGCCCGCGCTTCGGCACCTTCCTCGGCAAGATTTCCCTTGCCGGCCCGCGCTTTTCCTATCCGCTGACCCTGACGCTGGCCGAACGCTATGTGTCCCCCCGGCTGGCGCTGGTGGGCGATGCCGCGCATGGCGTCCATCCGATTGCCGGGCAGGGGCTGAACCTCGGGCTGCGCGATGTGGCCGCACTCGCCGAAGTGCTGGTGACCGCCCGCCGCCGGGGCGAGGATATCGGCGCGGAGGATGTGCTCGAGCGCTACCAGAGCTGGCGGCGCTTCGACGCCACCACGCTCGCGCTTGGCATGGATGCGGTGAACGGCATCTTCTCGAACGACAATTCGCTTCTGCGCACCGGCCGCGACCTCGGCCTCGGCCTTGTGAACCGCATCGCGCCCCTGCGCCGCGCCTTCATGCGGCAGGCGGCGGGGTTATCGGGGCAGACGGCGAAGCTGCTGGCCGGGGAGCGGCTCTAGCGTCCCGGATTGCAGGAAGAAGGGGCTCCGCCCCTCCCCCGGATGAATCCGGGGTTCACCCCGGGATATTTGGACCATAGTGAAAGCGGGTCTTCTTCTTTGTCCAAGTACTCCACAGGGGGTCCGGGGGACGTGAAGTCCCCCGGCCTCTCAGGACAGATCGCGGGCCTCATCC
The DNA here is from genome assembly GCF_030143255.1 of Frigidibacter sp. SD6-1. GTDB lineage: Bacteria > Pseudomonadota > Alphaproteobacteria > Rhodobacterales > Rhodobacteraceae > TMP-24. The sequence continues at coordinate 49,615 of NZ_JARJNR010000003.1, read as the reverse complement.
ACCAGCATGATCGGGATGCCTTCGCGGATCGGGAAGGCGAGCCTGGCGGCGGGGGAGATCAGTTCCTGCCGTTCGGCGTCATACTTCAGGGGGGCTTGCGTCAGGGGGCAGACGAGGGCCTCCAGCATGCGGCGGTCGAACTCGGGGCGGTCGGTCATTGCACTTGTCCCTCGCCGTCGGCGCGGAGCGCGAATTCGATCAGCATCTGCAGCGTCTCGCGCCTGAGGGGCAGGGTCGGCGCCTCGAGAAGCGCCTGCTTGTCCTCGGGGTCGAAGGGGCAGAGCATGGCGAGCGCGTTGATCAGCACCTCGTCGGGCGCGTCCTCCAGTCCCTCCCAGTCGGTGGCGAGCTTCTTCTGGGTGAAGAAGCGGCGCAGGAGGTCGAGGAAGCTTTCCCGGTCGAACCGTTCGTCGATCTCGGGCTGGCCGAGGTCACGCTCGAACCCTTTCCAGCTGACTTCGGCGCGCAGATAGGGGGTGAAGCCGGTCACCTCGCGGGTCAGGCGGAAGCGGCTGATGCCCGAAAGCGCGATCATATAGCGGCCGTCCTCGGTCTCGTTGAACGAGGTGAGGCGCCCGGCGCAGCCGATGGCGGACAGGCGCCTTTTCCCTTCGGGAGCGGGGCGGGGCTGGATGATGCCGATCAGCCGTTCGCGCGATTTCAGCACGTCATCGAGCATGGCAAGATAGCGCGGCTCGAAGATATGCAAGGGCAGCCGCCCGCGCGGCAGGAGGAGCGCGCCCGGCAGCGGGAAGAGCGCGATCACCTCGGGCAGGTCAGCGGGCTTGAGAAGCATGGGACCTCAGACGAAGACCATGGACGACAGCTTGCGGCGGCCTTTCAGCACGATCGGATCATTGGGTTTCAGCGCGTCGAATATCCTGAAAAGCTGGCTTTTGGCGGCGCCCTCGTTCCACTCGCGGTCGCGGCGGAAGAGTTCGAGAAGTTCCTCGACCGCGCCTTCGACCTTGCCTGCGGCATGAAGCGCCAGCGCGAGATCGTAGCGGGCCTGATGGTCATCGGGGGCGGCCAATGTCCGGTTCAGAAGCTCGGTCACCGGACCGGCGCTTTCGGCCTGGCGGGCGAGGTCGAGCTGGGCGCGGGCGGCTTCGACCTCCTGCGCTTTCGCGATCTTTTCGGGGGCGGCCTGCAAGAGCCCCTCGGCCTGGTCGAGATTGCCCATGGCGAGATGCGCGCGGACGAGACCGCCGTAGGCGGCGGCACTTTCGGGTTCCTCGCCGAGGATGGCGGCGAAGGTTTCGGCCGCATCGACGGCGGCGCCTTCGGCGAGCATTTCCTCGGCCGCGGCAATCGCATCGCCAAGGCCGCCGTCACCGGCGAGGCTGGCGAGTTTCGCCACGAATTCCTTGATCTGCGACCCGGGGATCGCGCCCTGGAAGCCATCGACAGGCTTGCCCTGCCAGAAGGCATAGACGGTGGGGATCGACTGGATGCGCAATTGCGCGGCGATCATCTGGTTTTCGTCGACATTGACCTTGGCCATGCGCACCTTGCCGCGCGCCGCCGTCACCTCGGCCTCGAGCGCGGGGCCGAGCGTCTTGCACGGGCCGCACCAGGGCGCCCAGAAATCGACGATGACGGGAACCTCGCGGCTGACTTCGATCACATCCTGCATGAAGGTCGCTTCGGTGACGTCGCGGATGAGGTCGCCTGCGGAAACGCCTTCGGGCGCGGCGGCGGGTTTCTGGCCGAATTCAAGCATGGCTGTCCCCTGAGAGAGTTCGCCCCCTATATGCGCATTCCGGCCGGAAAGGCCAAGGGGCAACGGTCAGGGTGTACAGCGGGCGAGCCAGGCTTTCGCGCGGTCCGACAGGGCAGGGCCGATGCGGCGGGCGATGTCGGCGTGATAGGCCTGAAGCCAGGCGCGTTCGTCCGTGCCAAGCGCGGCGAGGTCGAGAAGATCGGTCTGGAAGGGCACGAGCGTGAGCGAGCGGAAGGCGAGGAAACCGTCGGGCTCCTCGACGATCTCGACGGTATTTTCCAGCCTTATGCCGAAGCGCCCCTCGCGGTAGAGGCCGGGCTCGACGGTCATGACCATGCCGGGCTGAAGGTCCACGGGGTTGTATTTGCGCCCGAGCCGGGCGGGATGTTCGTGGACCGACAGGCAGTGGCCGACGCCATGGCCGGTGCCATGGTCGTAGTCGGCGCCGATGTCCCAGAGCGGGCGGCGGGCGATGGCGTCGATATGGTGGCCCTGTGTGCCGCGCGGGAAGCGCAGGGTGACCAGCGCGTGGAAGGCGCGGAAGACTGCCGCCCAGGCGGTACGGTAGCCATCGGGCAGCGGGCCGCCGAAGGTGAAGGTACGGGTCGCGTCGGTGGTGCCGATGTCATATTGCGCGCCCGCGTCCAGAAGGTAGGGCGTGCCGGGGCGGAGGGGTGCGCCGCCGGAGGCCGGGGCGTGGTAATGGCACATGGCGGCATTGGCGCCCGAGGCCGAGATCGTGGCGAAGCTTTCGCCGAGATAGCCCTCATGCGCCGCCCGGAAGGCGGCGAGCCGTTCGGCAGCTTCATCTTCGCGAACCGGGTTGCCGGTGGCGGCGCGGGCGGGAACCGCCTCGGCCAGCCAGGCGGAAAACTCGGTCCAGGCGATGCCGTCCGACATCTGGCAGGCGCGCATGCCCGCAAGTTCGGCCGCATGTTTCACCGATTTGACAGAGGTGATCCAGCCGGGTTCGGCCAGAACCTCGGCGCCCTGTGCCTGAAGGGCCAGGCGGACAGCGGCGGGCGAGCGGTCGGGGTCGATCAGGGCGCGGGTGCCGGGCGGGGTGGTCCCGACATGGGGCAGGAAGTCGGCGGGTGGCGCGAGGGCAAGGTTCTGGGGTAGGTGATCGGCCAGATCGGCGCCGATCTTGGCGGGATCGACGAACCAGCTGATATGGCCGGTCCGGTCGACGGTCAGGAAGGATTGCGGCGCGGGCAGGAAGCGCGTGTCGGCGCCGCGCACATTCAGGAGCCAGGCGATATTGTCGGGCTGGGTCTCGACATAAAGCCCAGCGCCGCGCGCGGCCATATGGGCGAGAAGCGCGGTGCGCTTGTCGGCGGCGCTCAGGCCCGCATATTGCAGCGGCATCGGCCAGACCTTGCCCTGCGGCGCTGCGGGCCGGTCGTGCCAGATCGCATCGACGGGGTTCTGATCGAGCGGGACCAGCGCGGCCCCGGTCGGCGCGAGCGCCGCCGCGAAACGGTCGTGCCAGGCGGGCGGCAGAAGCATCGCGTCGAAGCCGACGCGCCAGCCGGGCCGGACGGCGGCGGCGAGCCAGGCCTCCGGCGGCGCGGCCTCGATATGGTAATGCTGGAAGAGGCGCGGCGGGCATTCGGCCTGCGCCTGCACCCGGTAGCGGCCATCGGTGAAAAGCGCTACGGTGTCGGCAGTGACGATGGCCAATCCCGCCGTGCCGGTGAAGCCGGTGACATGGGCGAGCCTTTCGTCGCAGGGTGCCAGATATTCGCCCTGATGGGCGTCATAGCGCGGGACGAGAAAGGCATCGAGCCGCCGGGCGGCCAGTTCGGCGCGCAGGGCGGCAAGGGTCGCGGCGGTGCGCGCGGGCGGGCGGGACAGATCGTCAGCCATTGAGGGCAATCTCTTCGGCATGGTGGCAGGCGACTTCGCCGCGCGCGGCGACGCTGCGAAGGTCGGGGCGCGTCTTGCGGCAGATGTCGGTGGCGCGCGGGCAGCGCAAGTGGAAGGGGCAGCCGGGCGGGATATTGAGCGGCGAGGGCAGTTCACCCTGCAGCCGCGCGCCCCTGCCCCGGTCGGTAGGGTCGAGCGAGGGCGCGGCGGAAAGAAGCGCCTGCGAATAGGGATGAAGCGGCGCGGCAAACAGGCTTTCGCTGTCGCCGATCTCGACAATCCTGCCAAGGTAGATGACCGCGACGCGGTTCGACACATGGCGGACGAGCCGCAGGTCATGGGCGACGAAAAGGATGGTGAGATCGAGCCTTTCCTGCAGTTCGAGAAGCAGGTTCACCACCTGCGCCTGGACCGAGACATCGAGGGCCGAGACGAGTTCGTCGGCGATCAGCACCTCGGGTTCGACGGCGAGCGCGCGGGCGATGGCGATCCTTTGGCGCTGGCCGCCGGAAAATTCATGCGGCAGCTTGCCCGCCGCATCCTGCGGCAGGCGCACGAGGTCGAGAAGTTCGGCCACGCGGGCGGGAATTTCGGCGGGCGGGCGCATCTGGTGGACGCTCAGCGCCTCGGTCAGGATCTGGCCGCAGGTCATGCGGGGGTTGAGCGAGGAATAGGGGTCCTGAAACATCATCTGGACCCGGCGGTTGTACGTCCGGTCCCGGCGGTTTCCGGTGGCGAAGACGTCGTCGCCGTCGAAGCGGACAGTGCCCGAGGTCGGGCGGTAGAGCCGGACGATGGCGCGGGCAAGCGTCGACTTGCCGCAGCCGGATTCCCCGACGATGCCCAGCGTCTCGCCACGCCTGAGGTCAAGGTCGATGCCGTTCAGCGCGCGTACGGCGCGGCCGGGGCGGCGGGCGATCAGGTCGGCAAGGCTGCGACCGAGCGGGAAGGCAAGATGCAGGTCGCGGATTTCGAGGACCGGGGCGGTCATGCCGCGTCTCCCTTCGCGAGGCTTACCGGATGGTGGCAGGCGGCAAGGCGGCCGGGGGCGAGGCGGCTGAGTGCCGGATCGGCCGCGCTGCATTGGGCGCTGGCAGAGGGGCAGCGGGGCGCGAAGGCGCAGCCCATGGGCAGCGCGTCGAGCGCGGGCGGGGTGCCCGGGACGGAATAGAGGGAAGTGCGCGGTGCAACCCCTTCGGGGACCGACCGCATGAGGCCCATCGTATAGGGATGGCGCGGATCGGAAAGGAGGGGGGCGACCGGTGCCTCCTCGACGATGCGGCCTGCGTACATCACCGCGACCCGGTCGCAGGTCTGGGCGACGACGCCGAGGTCATGGGTCACCAGAAGGACGCCCATGTCATATTCGCGGGCAAGGCCGAGGATCAGGTCGAGGATCTGCGCCTGGATCGTCACGTCGAGCGCGGTGGTGGGCTCGTCGGCCAGCAGAAGCTCTGGCCGCGCGGCGAGCGCGATGGCGATCATTACGCGCTGGCGCATGCCACCGGAGAACTGGTGGGGGTAGTCATCGAGCCGCGCCGCCGCCGAGGGGATGCCGACATGGTCGAGCATCTCTACCGCGCGCTTGCGGCGCTCGGTGCGACCAAGGTCGGTGTGGGCCTTCAGCACCTCGGTCAACTGCAGCCCGACGGTGAGAAGCGGATTGAGCGAGCTCATCGGCTCCTGAAAGATCATGGCGATCTCTCGCCCGCGCACGGTGCGGAGCTGGCGTTCGGACATAGGCGCGATGTCGCGGCCCTTCCACAGGACCTCACCGGTAACGGTGCCGTAATGGCGCGACAGGCCGAGGATCGAGCGGAGCGTGACCGACTTGCCCGAGCCGCTTTCGCCGACGAGCCCCAGCACCTCGCCCCGGCCAAGGCTGAAGGACACGTCGCGCACCGCAGGCAGGACGCGACCGGCGCGGGTGAAGGTGGTGGTGAGGTTTCGCACCTCGAGGATCGTGTCGCGGGTCATCTCAGCCCCTCGGCCTGAGAAGGTCTGCCATGGCGTCGCCCAGAAGCGAGAAGCCGAGGCCGGTCAGAACGATGGCGATGCCGGGCATCAGGCTGAGCCACCAGGCGGTGGTGATGAAATTCCGCCCCTCGGCGATCAGCACGCCCCATTCCGCCTGCGGCGGCTGCGCGCCGAGGCCGAGATAGCCGAGCGAGGAGCCGAGGAGGATGGCGAGCGCCATGTCGGTCATCCAGTAGACGATCACGGGGGTGATGGCGTTGGGCAGAAGGTGGCGGAAGATGATGCGCCGGTCGGAATAGCCCATGACAAGGCCCGCGGCGGCATAATCATTGCCCATCTGGCCGATGATCTCGGCCCGCATCAGGCGGGCATAATAGACCCAGCCCACCAGCGTGATCGCGATATACATGTTGATCAGCCCCGGCCCCAGAACCGCGACGACGGCGATGACGAGGACGAGGAAGGGAAAGGTGATGATCGCATCGACGAAGCGACCGAAGATCATGTCGGCAACGCCCCGGTAGTAGCCCACAAGCGCGCCGACGGTCACGCCGATGACCAGCGCGAAGACGGTGGCAAGGATCGCCATCTGCATGTTGATCCGGTAGGCCCAGATCACCCGCGAGAAGGCGTCGCGCCCGAGCATGTCGGTGCCGAACGGATGGGCGGCCGAAGGCGGCTGGCCCACCGCCGTATAGTCGATGAAATTCGGATCATAGGGCGCGAAGAGACCGGGGAAAAGCGCCAGGAGCGTCGAGAACCCGATGATCGCCGCGCCCAAAAGGAAACCCGGTCGGCGCAGCGCCAGCCCGAGGCGCGAGCGGCTTTTCGGCAAGGATAGGGTCGTTTCGGTCATGTCAGCCGCATCCTGGGGTCAAGCCAGCTTTGCACGAGGTCGGTCAGAAGGAAGACCGCCGAGACGAGGACGGCGAAGGTGAGCGTCAGGCCCTGGATGAGCGGATAGTCGCGGGCGAAGATCGCCTCGAGCATCAGCCGCCCGACGCCCGGCACGGCGAAGACCGTCTCGGTCACCAGCGTGCCGCTCATCAGGTTGCCGATCGAGAGGCCGAGGAGCGTGACGGTCGAGATCAGCGCGTTCCTGAGCACATGGCGGCCGAGGATCAGCCGCGAGGACAGGCCCTTGGCGCGGGCGAACTGGACATATTCGGCGTCCAGAACCTCGATGATCGAGGCGCGCAGGTTCCGCATCACGATGGCGGAAGTGTAAAGCGCGATGGTCATCGCGGGCAGGAAAAGCTGGTGGAGGTTTTCGAAGAAACCATGCCCGATGCCGCCGACCGGGAAGAGGCGCGCGCGGGCGGCGAGGAAGGTCAGAAGGACGAGGCCGATATAGAAGACCGGCATCGAAAGCCCGACCTGAAACACCGCGCGGATCGCGGCGTCGGGCCAGCGGCCACGATTGAGCGCGGCGACGAAGGCCAGAGGCCCGGCGATGAGCAGCGAGAGGGTCACGGCGTAGAGCGTGAGGAAGGCGGTGGTCGGCAACCGGTCGAGGATCACGCCGAGTGCGGGCGCCTTCATCAGGATCGAGCGGCCGAGATCGCCCTGCAACGTGTTGGTGAGGAACAGCCAGAACTGCACGAGCAACGGTTCATTGAGGCCCAGCCGTTCGCGGATCGCCGCAAGGTCGGCGTCGGAGGCCTTGTCACCGGCGATGGCGATGGCCGGATCGCCGGGCAGCAGACGGACCAGCAGGAAGATGATCACCATCACGATGGCAAAGGTCGGCACCATCAGAAGGAGCCGCTTTGCTATGTAGGCCAGACTTTGCATGGAACCTCGGGGAAAGGGGGCGCCGCCGCGGGGGGCGTTCGGGGGAACGGTGCGGCGGCGCTTGCGGTCAGCCTCAGCGGCTGACCGTCGCCTCTTCGAAGACATTGGCGCCGAGCGGGGTCTGGACATAGCCCGAGACCTCATTCGACACAGCGACCGCGAAGGGGGTTTCGTACATGAAAAGGAGCGGCGCGGCCTCGGCATAGATCTTCTGCATCTGCGCGAATGCGTCGGTGCGCTTGGCCGGGTCCATCTCGGTCTGCGCCGCTTCATAGAGGCCGTTGAAGGTCGCATCCTCCCAGCCGGTGCCCACGGCGTTCGCGGTCGGCGTATGGCCGAGCCAGCCGACGACCTGGCTGGCGTCGTTCACGTCGTTGACCCAGCCGTAGGTGTGGATGTCGAACTCGCCCGAGCGGTTCTTGGCGCCGCGGGTCGGGCCGTCGACCTGCTCGACCACCAGATCGATGCCGAGGGGTGCCCACATCTGCTGAAGCGCGGCGAAGATCGTCGCATCGTCGGCGGAACCGGCAAGCGTGGTGAAGGTGATCTTCGTGCCCTGGGGCAGACCGGCCTCGGCGATCAGCGCCTTGGCCTTTTCGAGGTCATAGCCATAGAGCGGGTCCATGTTGACCGCATCCTGCGTCGCCGCCGCCATCAGGGGCGAGGACATCGGCTTGCCCGCGCCATGGAGGACAAGGCCGATGAGCGCCGCCTTGTCGGTCGCGTAGTTCAAGGCCTGGCGGACGCGGACATCGGCGAGCGGGTTGGGCGAACCGTCGGCGCGCGTGGCGCGGACGTTGATCGGCGAATAGATGATCCGGGTCGAGGGGAAGAGCTCCATATTGAGCTTTTCGTCGGCCTTGAGTTCCGCCACCCGGGCGAAGGGCACGAACTCGGCCACATCGACCTCGCCCGCCTGCAGCTTCAGGATGCGGGTCGCGTCATCGGGGATGACCTGGAAATGCACGCCGTCGAGATAGGGCAAGGGCTTGCCGTCGGCGCCCTGGCGCCAGTAGCCCTTGTTGGCGCAGAAATCCATCGTCGCGCCCTGTTCGAAGCCGCAGAGATAGAAGGGGCCGGAGCCGACGCCCGGGCCGCCCTTGGCGAAGATCGCGGCGGATTTTTCCTGGTCGGTCGCGCCGGGTGCAGCATCGAAGGCGGCCTTCGAGACGATGGCAGTGTTGAAGGTCGCGAGCATCGTCAGGATCGTCGGATCGGGGGTCTTCAGCGCGATGGTGATCCTGTCTCCATCAGCGGCCACGCTGTCGATCGAGCCGATGAGACCGGCCCAGGACGACAGATCCCCATTGCGCGCCCGGTCGAGCGAAAAGACGACATCGGCCCCGGTCAACGGGCTGCCGTCGGCGAAGGTCAAGCCGGAGCGCAATTTCAGCGTCACGCTCTTGCCGTCGGCGGCAAGCTCGTAGCTTTCGGCAAGGCCCGGTTCCACCGATTTGCCGTCGGCGCCGAGGCGCAGGAGCGTGTCGAAGAGGCTGCCGACCATCCAGATGTCGGGGTTGCGGTCGGCATAGATCGGATCGACGAGCTGCGATCCGTCATAGCGCGCGAAGTTGAGGATACCGCCGCGGTCCTGCGCGGCGGCAGGGGTGCCGAGGACGGCGGCAAGCGCGAGGGCCGAGGCGATGCGCCGGGTATTCATGGTGACCTCCCAGTCGTTTTGGTTGTGTTGATTCGACTTTGTGTAAGCCTGAATAAACGACTTCTGCAAAATACTATAATTTTTTTTAGTGTTGATACAGAAGAAGTCAGTGGCCGGGCCGGACCACCCCGCCCCGTGGCAGTCAGGCGCATCGGCTGGAACCGATTTCTTGAAAGAAATCGGACCGGAGCCTTCGAAGGCTCCGGACGGAGTTTTCGAAAACTCCGTCTGCCTTGTGGCGGGGTCGCGCCGGGCTCAGGCCTTCTGCGCGGGCCTGCGCACCGGAGAGGTGGTCACCCAGAGCTCGACCGATCCTTCATCACCGAGCACGATCGAATGATGCGGGCGGGTCGTGTCGTGGTGGATGCAGTCGCCGGGTTCGAGCAGATGGGTCTCGTCGTCCAGACGATATTCGAGCCGCCCGGAGAGGAGATGCAGGAAGGCCTCGCCGGTATGGCACATCTTCTCTGAGACGTGGCCGGCCGGGCGATGGACGATCTGGGGGTGCATGAGCGCGCCCGCGAAACCGGGGCCCAGCATCTCGTAGAACCGCCGCTCGGCCCCCAGAGTGAAGGTGCGGCGCTTGTCGTGCGGCACATGGGCGGCGAAATCCTCGGGCACGCTGACAAGCTGTTCGATCGTCGTCTGCAGCGCCGCCGCGATGGCCATGAGCGACGACAGCGAGGGCGCGGACAGGCCGCGTTCGACCTGCGAGATGAAGCCTGTCGTCAGTTCGGCGGCCGAGGCCACCGCTTCGAGCGTCATGCCGAGCACCTTGCGGCGGTGGCGGATCGCGCGGCCGAGCGGCGGCACCTCGGGCGCCTTGCGCGGGCGCTTCGCCGGTTTCTGGTCCATCTGCTCCTCCCCGAGCGGTCCGGCCAACAAGCAGGCCACTAAAACTGATTTTAGTATATCTAAACTGACCCTGGCGGAAAGGTAAAGGTGAAGCTGCGCAGACCTCTTGCGGGCGCAGCGCACTTCGCACAGGGTGCCGCGGCAAAGCGGGAGGGGACGATGGCGGCAGGTCTGGTGTGTCTGGTGGCGGCCTATGTGCTGAGCCAGTTCTTCCGCACGTTCCTTGCGGTCATGAGCCCGGTTCTCGGCGCGGAGGTCGGGGCGGGGCCGGACGATCTGGCGATGGCATCGAGCCTGTGGTTCATCGCCTTTGCCGCCATGCAGTTTCCGGTGGGCGCCGCGCTCGACCGGGTCGGGCCGCGGCGCACGGCGGCGGTGCTTCTGGCCGCGGGCGGCGGGGGGGGCGCGCTGGTCTTCGCGCTTGCGACGGCACCCTGGCATCTGTGGCTGGCGATGGTGCTGATCGGCATCGGCTGTTCGCCCGTGCTGATGGCCTCTTATTTCATCTTCGCGCGGGTCTATCCGCCGAAGATGTTCGGGGCGCTTGCCGGGCTGACGGTCGGGGTCGGATCGCTGGGCGTGATCATCGGGTCGGCGCCGCTGGCCTGGATCATCGGCGCAATCGGCTGGCGGGCGGCGCTTGGCGCGCTGGCGGTGATCGCGCTTGCGGTCGCGGGCGGCATCTTCCTTCTGGCGCGCGACCCCGAACCGGCGGCCGACGCGCGGGCGGAGACGGGCACCTTCGGCGAGCTTTTCGCCATCCGCGCGCTCTGGCCGGTGGCGGCGCTGATGTTCGTGGCCTATGCGCCGGCGGCGATGATCCGCGGGCTTTGGGCCGGGCCCTATCTGGGCGAGGTCTACGGCGCCGATGTGGCAGGCATCGGCTGGGCGACATTGGTGATGAGCCTCGCGATGGTGGCGGGCAATCTGGTGATCGGGCCGCTTGACCGGCTGGTCGGATCGCGGAAATGGAGTGTCGTGGGCTGCGTCAGCCTGTCGGCGCTGGCGCTCGGCACGCTTGCCTGGGCCCCGGCGGCGGGGTTCTGGACGGCGGCTGTCCTGCTGGCCGTGCACGGCTTCTTCGGCGCCACCTACCCCGCGATCATGGCCCATGGCCGCAGCTTCCTGCCGCCGCATCTGATCGGACGGGGGGTGAGTTTCATCAATCTCTTCTCGATCGGCGGGGCGGGGGTGATGCAGTTCGCCTCGCGCCCGGTCTATCGCGCGCTGGAGGGCGGCAGCGCCGAGGCGACCTTCCGGGGCCTCTTCCTCTTCTTCCTCGTGCCGCTTCTCGCCGGTCTGGCGATCTACCTTTTCAGTCGCGACGAACGGGTCTAGTCAGGGGGGATGCAAAGCCCGCCCCTCCGCGACATCGCCGTCATCGCCCCGAACCTGAAACGCCGCCTGTCGGGCGTGACGACGACCGTGGTGCGGCTTCTGCCCTTGCAGGCGGGCATGATCGGCATCGTGGCGACGGGCCCGGGGCTACCCGCCCAACTGCCGCATCTGGCGCTGTGGCGGTGCTTCCTTGTCCCGCGCGACCGCTGGCGTGTGTGGCACGCACGGCGGAATACCGAGATGGCGCTGGGGCTGATCTTGCGCCACCTGTTCCGGCGAAAGCTGAAGCTTCTCTTCACCTCGGCCGCCCAGCGCCACCACAAAGGTTTCACGAAATGGCTGATCCGGCGGATGGACCGGGTGGTGGCGACCTCGCCGCAGGCGGCATCGTATCTTGAAGTGCCCGCAACGGTGGTGATGCATGGCGTCGATTGCGGCGTATTCGAACCGGCGGCGGACAAGCGGGCCCTGCGGCGCGAGCTGGGATTGCCCGAGAATGCGTGCCTCATCGGCTGTTTCGGGCGGATACGCGCGCAGAAGGGTGTCGATCTGATGGTCGATGCCGCGCTCGCGCTTCTGCCGGAGCGACCCGATGTGCAGATGATCTTCACCGGTCGTGTGACGGACGATCAGAAGGGCTTCTTCGAGGAACAGCGGGCGCGGCTGACAGCCGCCGGTATCGCCGACCGTGTGCATTTTCTGGGCGAGATCGACTGGGACGCGGTGGCGAAACATTACCGGACGCTCGATCTGTTCTGCGCGCCCGCGCGCTGGGAAGGGTTCGGGCTGACGCCCTTGGAAGCCATGGCTTCCGGCGTGCCCGTCGTCGCCTCGCGCGTCGGTGCCTTCGAGGCGCTGATCAGGCCGGGCGAGACGGGCACACTGGTGCCGCCCGGCGATGCGGCGGCGCTGACCGAGGCGATCCGCGACTGCATCGACGATCGCGTGCGGCTTGCCGCCGCCGGACCGGTCGCGCGGGCGCATGTCGAGGCGAACCACCGGATCGAGAGCGAGGCCGAGCGGCTGGTCGCGATCTATCGCGAGATGCTGGCATGAACCGGCTGTCGTTCCTTCTGGCGCGCACGCTGAGGCAGGAGGCGCCGCTGAGGGCGCTGTCGGCGGGGCGGGCGAGCCTGATGGCGGAGCTTGACGACAAGCGGGTGGCGCTCGTGGGCAATGCGCGGTCGCTGGCGGACGCCACCTTCGGGGCCGGGATCGATGCGGCGGATATCGTGATCCGCATCAACCGGGCGCCGATGCCCTCTGCCGCCTCGCATGGCACGCGGACCGACTGGCTGGCGCTGGCGACCTCGATCGGAGCAGCGGACTTGGCCCGGGTGAAGCCCGCGCGCATCCTGTGGATGTCGCACAAGAGGAAGCGGCTGTCGTGGCGGGTGGCCTCCTCGCCGGGCTTCTACCTGCATCCGCTGGAGGAGTTCGGGCGGCTGAAACAGGCGCTTGGCGCGCCGCCGACGACCGGGCTGATGATGATCGACCTTCTGGCGGCGAGCGGCTTGGCGCAACTCACGCTCCATGGATTCGATTTCTTCGCCTCGCTCTCGCTGACCGGCAGCCGGACGGCAGATCAGGTGCCGCATGATTTCGCGGCAGAGGCGGCCTTCGTGGCCGATCTGATGGCCCGCGATGGACGCATTTCGCGGCAGGGTTCCCACGGGTAACTTCGCAAATGCCGCGCTGCCGCATCTTTCGCTTTTATTGCCCAAACTGATCGGATAAGGGGCCTCTTTGGAAGAAGGAGAACCCCAGATGGGCTACAAGGTCGTTGTCGCCGGCGCCACGGGGAATGTGGGCCGTGAAATGCTGAATATCCTCGCGGAACGGGAGTTCCCGGTGGACGAGATTGCCGCACTTGCCTCGCGCAAATCGCTCGGCACCGAAGTCAGCTTTGGCGACAAGACACTCAAGACCAGGGACCTGGACACGTTCGATTTCACCGGCTGGGACATCGCGCTCTTCGCGGTCGGTTCGGACGCGACGAAGATCTATGCGCCGAAGGCGGCAGCCGCGGGCTGTGTCGTCATCGATAACTCGTCCTTGTACCGCTACGACCCCGACGTGCCGCTGATCGTGCCGGAGGTGAATGCCGATGCGATCGAGGGCTACCGCAAGAAGAACATCATCGCCAACCCCAATTGTTCGACCGCGCAGATGGTGGTGGCGCTGAAGCCCATTCATGACCGGGCGAAGATCACCCGCGTGGTCGTCGCGACCTACCAGTCGGTGTCGGGCGCGGGCAAGGAAGGGATCGACGAGTTGTGGGATCAGACCAAGTCTATCTACAACCCGGTTTCCGAAGTACCGCCGAAGAAATTTTCCAAGCAGATCGCCTTCAACGTCATTCCCCATATCGACGTCTTCCTCGACGATGGCTCGACCAAGGAAGAATGGAAGATGGTGGCCGAGACCAAGAAGATCCTCGACAAGTCGATCAAGGTCACCGCGACCTGCGTGCGCGTGCCGGTGTTCGTCGGCCATTCCGAGGCGGTGAATGTCGAGACCGAGGATTTCCTCGACTGGCAGGAAGCGCAGGACATATTGCGCGAGGCGCCGGGGGTGATGGTCGTCGACAAGCGCGAGGCGGGCGGCTACATCACGCCCATTGAATGCGTGGGCGAATATGCGACCTATGTCAGCCGGGTGCGGCAGGATTCGACCATCGACAACGGCCTGTCGATGTGGGTCGTGTCGGACAACCTGCGCAAGGGCGCGGCGCTGAACGCGGTGCAGATCGCGGAATTGCTGGGCAGCCGCTGCCTGAAGAAGGGCTAACCTTTCGTTAACCAGAATCGGATGAGGGTTTCGGTCATGGATATGGCCGAGACCCTTTTCTTGTGCGACCGCGGCCAGTGGCAGCGCTTCACCGCGCTCTGCCGCGATGCCGACCAGACACCGGGCACAGTTCTGCGCGACCTCATCCGGCTGGAAATCCAGCGGCGGGAGCGCAGGGCAGCGAGGAGTGACGAAGTCATCGACGAGCGGCTCCTCGGGCGCCTTCGGCTTCTCGTCGCAGAGGCCCTTGTGGAGGCAAGCAGTTGGGCAGAGGCGCAGGCGCGCCTTCGGGCGCGCGGCCTCGGCTATGCGCCAAAGGGTGGCGGGCTTGTCCTCATCGACGCGGAGACGGGCGAAGTGCTCTGCAAGGGATCCGAGGCCGGGCCCGGTTATCTCGACCTCGTCCGCCGGTTCGGCGCGGGCTTTCCGGACCACCCCAGACCGGGGCTCGCGCTGACCGCGCTCCTTCAAGGCCGGAATACCCGACCGGCGGGTCCGCAGATCAACGTTGCAACCGGGAGAGAAACAACCAAGATCGGCGCATCGCCGCGCGTCTGACCTTCGAGCCCTTCAGGCAACGAAGGATCGGGGCGCGGCTCACGCCACCGGTCACGAGGTTTTCATGCGTCCGCTTTTTCTCCCGCTCATCCTCCTGCCGCTGCCGCTTCAGGCCGAGACCCTGTCGCGCCTCGCCGATCCGGCGCGCGCCACGGTCTACCCGATGGGGGCGAGTGTCGTCTGGCAGGTCGAGGCCGATCTTGCCGAAGGCGCCAACCGGCTTGCCGTCACCGGCCTGCCTGCCGACACCGACCCGCTGACGCTCAGGATCGACGCGCCCGATAGTGTCGCGCTCGGCCCGGTGACGCTGGCGATGGAACGTCTGCCGGACCTGCCCGAGGACGCAACTCTGAAAGAGTTGCGCGCAGAGGTCGCAGCATTAGAAGACGCTCTCGCCAAGAAAGAGGCAGGTGTCAACGCGATCCGGGCGCGGGCGGATGCGGCACGCGCGCAGGTCGACTTCCTGAAGGGCCTCGGCAATGCCGGGATGCCCGGCGCCAGTGTGGAGGCTTTGGCGGCGGCAACTGCGCTGGTGGGCGAGAAAGTGCTGGCGGCTCGCGAGGCGGCGATTGCCGCGGAAGAGGAGGCCCGTCAGGCGGATCGCGCGCTGACCCCGGACCGCGAGGTGCTGGCGGCAGCGCGGCTGGCACTGGAGGCTAAGCTCGCCGAGCCTGCCGACGGCGGCCTTCTGACGCTTGACGTGACGGCGGCGGCGGCCGGGCCTGCGGTGTTCGAAGTCACGACCTTCGTCGGCGACGCTGGCTGGCTGCCGGTCTATGACCTCTTCCTGACGAGTGGCGGCACTCCCTCGCTGGCCATCGAGCGCGGGGTCGCGGTAACGCAGATCAGCGGGCGGGACTGGGCGGGCATCGACCTCACGCTCTCGACCGCCCAGCCCGGGCGCCGGGCGGAACCGTATGGCATCTGGCCGGACCATCGCCAGATCGTCAGCGAGGAGGCGCTGAAGGCTGCGATGGCAGACGACTATGGCGTCGGCGGCATGGCAGCGCCGGTGGTGGAAGAGGCGGTCGTCGAGTACGATCGCTCTGGAAATCCGATGGTCGGCTATCAGGGCGCGACGGTGGTCTATCACTTCCCCGGCCAGATCGACCTGCGCAGCGGCTCGGACGCGCTGCGGCTGCCGCTCGGGCAGATGGTTGCGACACCGGAGTTGTACGCCGTCGCCGTACCGCTTCGGGAAGAAACGGCCTACCGCTATGCCAGCTTCCGCAACGAGGGGACCGAGCCTTTGCTGCCCGGCAGTGCCGCCCTTTATCTCGACGGTGCCTATGTGGCCGACGGCGCCCTGCCGATGATCGTGCCCGGCGGCGAGGTCGATCTGGCCTATGGGGTGCTTGACGGCATCACGCTCGACCGCACGATGCCCGACCGGATGGAGGGGCAGGAAGGCCTTCTCACATCATCCAACCACCGGGAAGAGGCGGTGACGATCACGGTCGAGAACCTGACCGGCGAGGCCTGGCCCCTGCGGCTGTATGATCACGTGCCCTATTCGGAACAGAAGGACCTCGCGATCAGCTTCACGGCCGATCCCGCGCCCACCGTCACCGACGACGAGGGCAAACGCGGCATCCTGCGCTGGGATTTCGATCTTGCGGCTGGGGCGAAGCAGGTGATCAGCCTCAAGGCCTCGCTGCGCTGGCCGGACGGATATGTGCTGCAATAGGCCCTGTGCGCGGCCGCTCTTCGCCCCTCGCAGGGCTCATCGCTTCAGCGAAGAGAGCCGCAAGGCTCGATGAGCGGCCCGGCCGGGTGTACGGAGGGCGCAGGCCCTGCTCAATCCCGCAAGAGATCGTTGATCGAGGTCTTCGCCCGTGTCTGGGCGTCGACCTTCTTCACGATCACCGCGCAGTAAAGGTTGATACCGCCCTTCGAGGGCATGGACCCGGCCACGACGACCGACCCGGCGGGCACCTCGCCGTACATCACGTCACCCGTCTCGCGGTCGACAATCTTGGTCGACTTGCCGATATAGACCCCCATGCCGAGGACCGCGCCTTCGCGCACGATGCAGCCTTCGACCACTTCGGAGCGCGCGCCGATGAAGCAATTGTCCTCGATGATCGTGGGGCCCGCCTGCATCGGTTCCAGAACGCCGCCGATGCCGACGCCGCCCGACAGATGCACGTTCTTGCCGATCTGCGCGCAGGAACCCACCGTAGCCCAGCCATCGACCATCGAGCCTTCATCGACATAGGCGCCGAGGTTGACGAACGAGGGCATCAGCACCACGCCCCTCGCGATATAGGCCGAGCGGCGGACGATCGAGCCCGGCACGGCGCGAAAACCCGCCGCGCGCCACTGGTTCTCGCCCCAGCCTTCGAATTTCGAAGGCACCTTGTCCCACCAGGTGGCCTTGCCGTTGCCGCCGGGGATGACCTCCATGTCATTGAGCCGGAAGGACAGAAGGACGGCCTTCTTCGCCCACTGGTTCACATGCCAGTCGCCATTGGCGCGCCGTTCGGCCACGCGCAGCGTTCCCTTGTCGAGCGCCTCGAGCGTCGCCTCGACCGCCTCGCGCACCTCGCCCTTGGTGGTCAGGCCGATCGTATCGCGCGCCTCCCAGGCGGCTTCGATGGCACTCTCCAGCGCTTCATTCGACATGGGCGGTCCCTTTCCTTCACGTAGCGGCAAATTGGCCTATAGTGATGCGGGGGGCGGAGATCAATGCGACCCTTCCTGCAAAGGATCCGGCGCGGGATTGGCACCGCAGATCAGGACGGCAAGCCGCTCCTCCGGCGCGGGCCGGTAGGCGCCGGACAGGAGCGCGGCCAAAGCCGCGGCGCCTGCCGGTTCGACCATGAGCCGCAATTCCTGCCAGAGAAGCCGCCGGGCGGCCAGGATCGCGGCATCGCTGACCAGAACCGACTGCACGCCCGCCGCCTGACACAGGCCATAGGAGATGCGGCCGATCTGTCGGGCGCCCAGCGCATTGGCGGCGACGCCGGACACTTCGACGCGCGTCTCGGGCCCCTCAGCAAGCGCGCGGTTGAGCGTCGGCGCCAGGTCCGGCTCGACCGCGACGATGCGGCGCGCGCGCCCGAACCAGGCCGCCGCCCCGCCGATCAGCCCGCCGCCGCCCACCGCGATCAGAAGCGTGTCGGCCTGAAGCCCCTGATCCTGCCATTCGCGGAAGAGCGTGCCCTGGCCCGCCACGGTCGCGGGCGCGTCATAGGCATGGATCTGGATTGCACCGGTCGCGGCCTCATGCGCCTCGGCCGCCGCCAGCGCCTCGGCATAGGTGCCGGGCACGACGGTCAAGGTGGCGCCGGTGCGGCGCACGAGGTCGATCTTGGCCGGTCCCGCCAGTTCGGGCACGAAAATATGGGCGGGATGGCCCAGAGAATGGGCCGCATGACCGACCGCGGCGCCATGATTGCCGCCCGAGGCCGCGACGACGCCCGCAGGCGGCACCGGCAACGACAGCAGCGAATTGAAGGCACCGCGCGCCTTGAACGATCCGGTGTGCTGCATATGCTCGAGCTTCAGGTCGGCCGGCCGGTCAAGGCCCGGCAGCGTCACGGCCATCACCGGCGTCCGCCGGACATGACCCTCCACCCTTTGCGCCGCCGTCTCGATCTCTGCCCGCCAGTCCATGCCTGCCCTCCGCGTCCGAATTTCCTCTGGACCCTAGCCTGCCTTTCACGCCTCTGCGAGGGGCGTTGCGTCCAGAAGCGGAATGGCATCACATGGGCAAAAGGACCGAGGACAAACATGAAAGACGACCAGCGCCGCCATCCGTTCCGTGACAGCCATCAGGACGCGGTGGCCGCCGAACGCATTCCCGACACGCCCCAGACCCGCGCGCCCGCCTACCGGCTGGCCTTCATGGACGATGATTTCCTGACGCGGGAAGAGCTTCGGCCGGTGCGGCTGCAACTGGAACTGCTGAAGCCGCAGATGCTTTTGGACGAGCGCGGGATTCTCTCGACCATCGTGCTTTTCGGCGGCGCGCGCATTCCCGATCCGGCGCACAGCCACAAGGCCCGGACCCCGGCGCTGGGGGAACTGTCGCACTATTACGACGAGGCGCGGCGTTTCGCCAAGCTGATGACCGAACGGTCGCTCGACAGCTACGGGCGGGAAAATGTCATCGTCACCGGCGGTGGCCCGGGGGTGATGGAGGCGGGAAACCGCGGCGCGCACGAGGCGGGGGGCCATTCGATCGGCCTCAATATCGTCCTGCCGCACGAACAGGCGCCGAACGACTATGTGACGCCGGACCTCTGCTTCAACTTCCATTATTTCGCCATCCGCAAGATGCATTTCCTGATGCGTGCCAAGGCGATCTGCATCTTCCCCGGCGGCTTCGGCACGATGGACGAACTGTTCGAGGCGCTGACGCTGATCCAGACCGGCCGCATGAGCCGTATTCCGGTCCTGCTGTTCGGCCGGGCGTTCTGGGAGAAGGTGGTCAACTGGCAGGCCTTGGCGGACGCGGGCACGATCTCGCCCGAGGACCTTGATCTGTTCAAGTATGTCGAAACCGCCGAGGAGGCGATTGCCGAGATCGACCGGTTCGTCTTCGTGCCGAAGACCGAAATCCCGATCGGAAACGGCGGGCGGCAAGGCCCTGTTCAGCCGGAATAGACTAGGTTTCTGACCCGCCCTGCCGCCGCCAGACCCGCATGGCGGCCGGTGGCGAGGCAGGCGGTCAGAAGATAGCCCCCCGTGGGCGCTTCCCAGTCAAGCATCTCTCCGGCGGCGAAGGTGCCGGGCAGCGCGGTCAGTTCCAGATCGCCGGTCAGGCTGTCGCGACGGATACCGCCCGCCGATGAAATCGCCTCGGCCAGCGGGCGTGGCCCGGCGTGGCGGACGGGCAGGCGTTTGAGCAGCGCGGTAAGCACATCGGGCGCCTCGGGCAGCGGCCGCCCCCATTCCTGCAGAAGGGCGAGGCGCGGCGCGTCAAGCCCCGCGGCCTTGCGCAGCTGGTTCGATAGGGTTTCGCGTCCGCGTGGCCGGGCGAGGCGTTCGGCAAGCGCTGCCAGCGGCCGGTCGGGGGCGAGATCGAGCGTAAGCGTGGCGCCGTCGCGCACGGCGGCTGACAGGGCATAGACCCCGCCGCCCTCGATCCCGCGCGCGGAGATCACGAATTCGGCGCGAACAGTCTCTGTTCCTGCGGAAAGCGCGCAGCCTTTGACCGGCTGACCGAAGTGTTTGCGCATCGGATCGGACCAGTTGACGGCAAATCCAATATTGGCCGGCCGGAGGGGCGCAACCCCTACTCCCTTGCCGGCAAGCCACGGCACCCAGGCGGCGTCCGAGCCGAGCCTTGGCCAGCTGGCGCCGCCAAGGGCGAGGATGGTCGCGCCCGGCGCGACCAGACGGGAGCCCTGCGGCGTCGCGAAGCGGAAAGCCGCCCGACCCGGCGTTTCTTCAAACCCCTCCCAGCGCCAGCGGGTGCGTATCTCGACGCCTTGCGCGGCGAGGCGCGCGAGCCAGGCGCGCAGAAGCGGCGAGGCCTTCATTCCGACCGGAAAGACCCGGCCCGACGAGCCGGTGAACAACTCCTGCCCGAGGCCGCGTGCCCAGTCCTGCACCGCCTCCGGCCCGAAGGCGCCGACGATCGGGCGCAGCCACTCGGCACTGATCCTTTCAAGGAACGGCGCCAGCGGCTCGTCCTTGGTCAGGTTCAGCCCCGACTTTCCCGCCATCAGGAACTTGCGCGCCACTGTGGGTTTGGCCTCGCAGACCAGCACCTTCACGCCCGCAGCCGCCAGCGTCTCGGCCGCCATCAGCCCGGCGGGCCCCGCGCCGATGACGAGTGCCGGAACCTGTTCGGGCGCGCTCAACCCTGCGCCCCGCGCATTTCCACGACGCGGCGCGGATAGGGCATTTCGATCCGCTCGGCCTTCAGCGCCCGCCAGATCGCGAACAGGACCTGGCTTTGGTATTTGTTGCGCCCGTCGTCGATGCCGTTCACCCAATATTCGACGGCGAAATCGACACTACTCTCGCCGAATGCGCGCAATTCGCAATCTGGCGCATCCGGCGCCTTCAGCACGAAGGGCAGCTCCCCCACCGCACGCTCGATGATCGCGGGCAGCCGGTCGATATCGGTTTCATAGCTGACCGAGAAAGGCGCCTCATAGCGGTTGGCGCTGCCCTGATCGGAATAGTTCACCACGCGGGTGGTGATGAAATGCTCGTTCGGCACCACGATCCAGCGGCCGTCGAAGGTTTCGAGGATGCAGGCTCGCGCCGTCATCTTCACGATCGTGCCCGCCTCGCCGCCGTCAAGCTCGACATAATCGCCGACCGTCGTCTGGCCTTCGATCAACAGGATGATGCCGGAGATGAAGTTTGCGGCGATCTGCTGGAGGCCCAGACCGATGCCGACGCCCAGCGCACCGCCGAGAAGCGCGATGGTGGTCAGGTCGATCCCCATGATGTTGAGAAGCAGCAGGAAGGCCGCGCCGAAGATCACCACCTCTGCCGCCTTGGCGGCGAGTTCGCGGGTGGCGGGGCGCAGTTCCTCCTGCGCCTTGATATAGTCCGCACTTTGCCGGTTCGACCAGGATCCGAGCCAGAAGAGAAGGCTTCCCGCGATCAGACCGCGCAGCAGCGCCATGACCGAAAAGGTGATGTTGCCCATCTCGACCGTCAGGCTTTCGAGCCAGGCCGACACCGGGGCGAGGAGCCCAAGAGCATTCAGTGCCGCGACGGGGATCAGCACATAGCGGCCGAGGAGTCTCAGGAACGGATCGGCCAGTACATGGGCGACGAAGAGACGTGCGGCGAAGAACAGGAACAGCCGTTTGCCAAAGGCGATGACGGCGCCTGAACCGAAGACCTGGCGGGTGAAGGCCTCGCCCACCGCCGTGAAGCCATAGGCCAGAAGCGGCAGGACCATCGGCACGAAACGCAGGGCAAGGCGCAGCAAGGCGCCAAGAAGCCCCGCGCCTTCGGTGCGCGGCCGCACCCAGGCCTCGATCCGGGGCACGATCTTGCGCGTGGCAAGGGCCGCCGCGCCCCAGGCGACGATCAGAAGCGCGAACTGCGACCAGGCGGCGGGGCTGGTCGCCCAGCCCATCGCCAGATCGCGCCCCTGATCCAGATAGCTGCTGATCGTCTGCAAAAGGCTCTCTTCGCCGTTCATCCCGTCCCTCGCGGCTCTCTACCGTCTCTGGCAAGATTGCAGGCGGCTGGCAAGGGAGAGGCGGGCATGAACTGCACGCCTGCTTTGAATGGCCCTTAGCCCAGGAGACCCGGTCGAGGGTCGCGGCCCGACCCACCAGATGCCGGGACCTCAAACCTAACTGGCCTTCTGTCTCTGGCCTTCCGCGATGCAGATCTGGTCACCCTCCTTGACGGTCATGCCGGTTGGCACAGAGACTGCCCTGTCCCACAAGACCTGTTGTTTGGTATACAACTGGCACACCACCGGGCCCTTCGGGCTATTCACCGTGACCGGGGTCGTTTCGTAATCTGCGGGGCTCACGCAGGCTGACAGAACCGCCACGCCCAGAAACCCCATAAACAATTTGTTGCTCATCTCTTCACCTTCTCATTGCTTTCATTTCACTCGCCATCAGCAATTTCGCCTCGTAGGCCTTCAGAACCAGACGTGCCGTATCGCCGTATTCAGCAAAACCGGTCGTTTCGTCCAGTTCGGGGAACAGGCGCAGGATCTCGTCCCGGGCGTCCTGTTCCAGCGCGCTCCACCCCTGTTCGCCGGGATGAAAGCTTTCCGAGAGCGCGCCGTTCGACCAGACGATCTCGTGCGTGTCGAACAGCATGTGGTAATAGTCGACGCTGCCGCCTTCCTCGCGCCGGATGGTCCGGCCGTTGATCAGCGAATGCGCCGGTGCAAGCACTTCGGCCTCGCCGAACTGCAGCACGGCCATCATGCCGGTCAGCAACATGCGGTGCTGGGGCGACACGCGCAGGTCGCGATCGTTGCCGAGCGTGCCGGCCTTGATCAGGATCGGCGCGTCGCGCCCGATCGCCTGACGGGTGGTCGAACCGATCCAGCGGATTTCCTGATAGCCGTTGTCGCGGGTGATCACCTTGTCGCCGACGCGCAGGGATTCCACCGGAAGCTCGCCGCGGATCGTGCAGATCAGCGTGCCGCGGGTGAAACAGGGAACGCCGGTGGTTTCCAAGGTCAGGGCGGAGGCATCCACCGGTGCCCCGCCATTCTGGATCGTCAGGTTGATGTCGCCGATCTGGGCCGAGTAATCCACACCGCCGATCACACCGTCGATCACACCGTCGGCATGGTCCGCGCGCAGCATGTCAAGCGCGGTGGCAAAGTCATTGTTCGGGTCGGCATCGGCGTTGTTGACGGCATCCAGCGTCGTGGCGTTATAGAACCCGCTGAGGTCGACAAAGTCGTTGTTGGTCGGGTCGCCATCGCTGGCATTGGTGCTGCCGGCGCCGAAATCGGTGATCGTGTCATTCCCGGCCGAGGCGACAAACGTGTCATTGCCCGTGCCGCCGGTCAGGCTGTCATTGCCCGCGCCACCGTCCAGCGTGTCGTTATCCGCCCCGCCATCCAGCGTATCATTGCCCATCTCACCATAGAGCACGTCATCGCCCAGACCGCCGATCAGGTTGTCATTGCCGGCGGCGGCGGTTTCGGCAATCGTGCCTTCGTTCAGGCGGACGTTATCGATGGCGGTATAGGTCGCTGTAAACACCGACCCGGTACCGGTTCCGGCGAGATAAATATGCGTGAAATTTCCGCTCGCTGTGAACTCAACTTGGTAGGTCTTCAGATCGGGGTATGACCCGTCGGTGGAATCGACAGTGATCGTACCCAGCAGAACAGACGGGCCACCTTCGGTCACCTGGCCAAAGACCCGGACTGTGTTACTGGAAGCTGAGGTGTAGGTACTACCATTGGCAGTGGCCGCATCCAGCGTGAGCGTATAGGTCTTGCCGCTATCTAGTGGCGTGGCCAAGGCGGTCCGGGCGGCCTCCGTAGTACTACCAAACGAATACAGGCCGAGATAGCGGTCACCATCGGTAGCATCGATAGCCAAATTGGGAGCTTCCCAACCCGCGTCATCGTTGATGTCGGGAGTACCGACGTGCGAGGTCCAGCCCGTGGCAACCATTTGTGTCCAGTTGGTCGCCTCTGGCCCGTCTTCAAAGCTGCCATTGCTGATCAGGTTGGGGCTGTCGCCGTGCAGCACGTCATTGCCCGTGCCGCCGTCGATGGTGTCGTCGCCCGCCTCGCCATAGGCAAGGTCGTCGCCGTCGCCGCCCTGCACGGTGTCATTTCCATCGCCGGCCCGCACGGTGTCATTGCCCGCCCCGGCGTCGATGCTGTCATCGTCAGACCCCGGTGCGCCGATGCCAGCCGTG
Source organism: Frigidibacter sp. SD6-1 (assembly GCF_030143255.1). Taxonomy (GTDB): domain Bacteria; phylum Pseudomonadota; class Alphaproteobacteria; order Rhodobacterales; family Rhodobacteraceae; genus TMP-24. Next base: position 25,718 of record NZ_JARJNR010000003.1, on the reverse strand, counting down.
GCATCGTTATTGTCGACCATGTCGCCATCCGGATCACCGGTATAGGCGGCATTGATCACGTCGCCCGCCGCTGTGCCCGAAACGATCCCGTCCGGAACCGGGCCATCGACGCCGGTGGTTTCGACGTTCAGCGCATCGCCCGTCACCGCGTTGCCGGCACCATCCTCCAGCCGCAGGTCGATAGTGCCGATCTGGGCCGAGTAATCGACGCCGCCGATCATACCGTCGATCTTGCCATCTGCCGCGTCCTCGCGCAGCATATGCAGTTCCGAGGCAAAATTGCCCCCCGCCGCATTCACAGCGGCCAGGGTCGTGGCGTTGTAGAACCCGCTCAGGTCGACGAAATCGTTATTCGTCGCATCGCCATCCGCGGCCAGCCCGCCGACATCGTTGCCGAAATCGGTGATCGTGTCATTCCCGGCCGAGGCGACAAACGTGTCATTGCCCGTGCCGCCGGTCAGGACGTCATTGCCCGCCCCGCCGTCGAGCACATCGTTATCCGCCCCGCCATCCAGCGTGTCATTGCCAAGCTGGCCATAGAGCATGTCATCGCCAACGCCGCCGATCAGACTGTCAGCGCCATTCGTTTCGGCAATCGTGCCCTCGTTCAGGCGCACATTGTCGATGGAGGTATAGGTCGAAATCCCAGCGGTGCCAACCGTCGCCAGCGAAAAATACTCGTAATTGCCGGCCGCCGTAAACTGGACCTGATAGGTTTTCAGGTCGGGGAACGACCCGTCGGTCGAAACGACATTGATCGTGCCCAAAAGGGTGGTTGGGCCGGTTGGGGTCACCTGCCCATAAACCGAAATTGTCTGATTGCTCGCGGTAGAGGGCGAAGCTCCATTGCAGGTGGCCGCGTCCAGCGTCAGGGTATAGGTCTTGCCACTTTCAAGCGGCGCAGCCAGGGCCTGCCTGACAACTTCATTGGCAGAAGTACCGCTTGTCGCCAGACCAAGATAGCGGTCGCCATCAGTGGCGTTGGTCAAGAAAGTCGCCGGCTCCCAGCCGGCATCGTCATTGATGTCGGGACTATTAGCGTATGTGGTCCAGCCCGTGGCGACCATCTGGCTCCAGTTGGTCGCCTCTGGCCCGTCTTCAAAGCTGCCGTTGCTGATCAGGTTGGGGGCGTCGCCGTGCAGCGTGTCATTGCCCGTGCCGCCGTCGAGCGTGTCAGCGCCCGCGCCGCCATAGACCAGGTCGTCGTTGTCGCCGCCCAGCACCGTGTCGTTGCCCGCGCCGGCATAAACGGTGTCATTGCCTGCACCGGCCTCGATGCTGTCATCGTCGGACCCCGGCACGCCGATGCCCGCCGTGGCGTCGCTGTTGTCGACCATGTCGCCATCCGGGTCACCGGTATAGGCGGCGTTGATCAGGTCGCCCGCCGCGGTGCCCGAAACGATCCCGTCCGGAACCGGGCCATCGACCCCGGTGGTTTCGACGTTCAGCGCGTCGCCCGTCACCGCGTTGCCAGAGCCATCCTCCAGCCGCAGGTTGATGTCGCCGATCTGGGCCGAGTAATCGACGCCGCCGATCACACCGTCGATGGTGCCATCTGCCGCGTCCTCGCGCAGCATATGCAGTTCCGAGACAAAGTTGCCCCCCGCCGCGTTCACATCGGCCAGGGTCGTGGCGTTGTAGAACCCGCTCAGGTCGACGAAATCGTTATTCGTCGTATCGCCATCCGCGGCCAACCCGCCGACATCGTTGCCGAAATCGGTGATCGTGTCATTCCCGGCCGAGGCGACAAACGTGTCATTGCCCGTGCCGCCGGTCAGGACGTCATTGCCCGCCCCGCCGTCGAGCACATCGTTATCCGCCCCGCCATCCAGCGTGTCATTGCCAAGCTCGCCATAGAGCACGTCATCGCCAACGCCGCCAATCAGGTTGTCGGCGCTGGTTGCCGGACCGCCTGCGGTCAGGGCCACCTCGTCCAGCGCGACCGCTACATTGAGGCTAATGTTAGCCGTCCCCGCGATATAGAGTTTGTCAACCGCAAACGGTGCGGTGAAGGTGAATTGGTAAGGTTGTAAGTCAGGGAAGTTTTCTGCCGTGCTGGTGACGGTGATAGTGCCAATCTGAACCGGGGTCGTCGATCCGGCCACAGTCCCAAGAATTCGCATTGTGTGGGTCCCGGGATTCGTGAAGCCCGAGCCACCCCAATCGGCCACAGCCGCCTTGAACGTGAGTGTGTATTCGGAACCGGCTGTCAGATCCTCGATCAGCTGTGTGGAGATCGATTCTGCGGTAGACCCCGCGGCTGCGACCACCGCATAGCGATCCCCATCAGATGCATCGAAGGACGCCGACCAGGTTGCCTCGTAACCTGCATCGTCCATGACATCCGGGCTGGCGCCCTCGTTTACCCAACCGGTCGCGCGATCGATCTGACCGGCTGCCGTCGCCTCTGGCCCGTCTTCAAAGCTGCCATTGCTGATCAGGTTGGGGCCGTCGCCGTGCAGCGTGTCATTGCCCGTCCCGCCGTCGAGCGTGTCAGCGCCCGCCTCGCCATAGGCAAGGTCATCGCCGACGCCGCCGTCGATGGTATCGTTGCCTGTCCCGCCCAGCACGGTGTCGTTGCCATCGCCCGCAAGGACGCTGTCATTGCCCGCCCCGGCCTCGATCCGGTCATCGTTCGACCCGGCGACGCCGATCCCGCTGGTGGCATCGTTATTGTCCACCCTGTCGCCATCCGGGTCGCCGGTATAGCTGGCGTCGATGGTGTCATCGCCCGCGGTGCCCGAGACGATGCCGTCGGGCGGCACTGTGACCGTGCCGATATCGGCATAGCGAATGGTGGCATTCGAGCCGCCGGAAGCCTGCGAAACCTGGCTGACCTCGGAAACCGTGTTTCCGGTAAAGTTGTTATCCTTGTCGAAGACCCAGTACCAGGTGCCATTGAGCAACATGGCATGGGCAAAAAACTGTTCGCCATTTTCGTTCTGGACGACATGAACGGATGTCGGTCTGGCCGTGCCGCTGCCCGCAACCCCGTTGATCGACACAACCTGCTGGTTGGTGTAGTCCCCCGCGTTGGTTTCCGCCGCCGTTACGCCGGTAAAGCTGGTCGAGGGGACGGGGTTGGGTTGATCGTCGTCAAATATCGTATCGCCGACACCGTTTTCGTCGCGAATGACGATGGTTTCGACTGTGGTATTGTCGACGTTGAATGTGGTTCCATCCGTGACACCCGCAAAGGTCGCTGCATCAAGGCGAATGGCCTGGAAGGTGTATTCGTTACGGACGCCGGTCGTTTCAGCCGAAAGCGTCGCCGCCGACCCGCCATTCTGGATGGTCAGCGTGTTGTCGGCATCCCAGCCCGCCGCCGTGTCATTCAGGACGCCATCATCGGCCTGATCGGCCTGCATCCATTCATAGGCGTTCGCGATTGCCGTCGGGTCGATATCGCCATTGGCGACGGCGGCGTCGTAATTGGTCTGGTTGTAATGACCGGTCAGATCGACGAAATCGTTATTGGCCGAATTGCCATCGGCGGCATTGGTGCTGCCGGTGCCGAAATCGCTGATCGTATCGTGGCCTTCGGAGACGGTGAACCGGTCATCCCCCGCCCCGCCGGTCAGAACGTCATCGCCCGTGCCGCCATCCAGCGTGTCATTGCCCGCCTCGCCCAGCAGGGTATCGTTGCCCGCCTCGCCCGACAGGTTGTCATTGCCGTCGCCGCCCGAGACATAATCGTCGCCCTGACCCGCCAGCACGGTGTCATTGCCCGCGCCTGCCAGCACCACATCGTCATTGGTGCCTGCGGCATTGTCATTGGCGTCGATCCGGTCGCCCTGCGCATCGACATAGTTGGCGTCGATCAGATTGGCCGCCGCCGTGCCATCGACATAATCGGCCGTCGCCAGATCAGCGCCATAGACCATGGCGTTGTTGAGCGTACCGCCAGAACCATCTGCCGTCGTGGCCGTTTGCACAGAGTAGGTCACACCGGCCTTTAACGGCTCCAGCGTCGCCCAGCCGTAATTCTGGTCGACTGTACCGTCTCTGTTGGTATCCTTGACCAGAAAAAACGCAACGATGCGCGATCCGTCGCTGCCCACAAGCACACGGTGTTCGACCGAGGCAACACCAACACCGACGGGAAGATTGGCCACCGTCGATGCACTGACCGTCTGGTCAATAGTAGGTCTGCCGTCCGGGTCGGACGAGGTGTTGGTCGATAACGCAGACTCAGTCCAGAAATTTGGATTGCTTGAGTCATGCAGGATGCCATCGTTTTTTTCGGTGATGGTTATGTCACCGACATATTGGCTCCCGGTAAAGGTAAAGGACGTGAAGCCGAAATCGTAAACCGAGAAACTGTAGCTCATGTCCGAGGTGACGCCGGTCGTCTCTTTGGTCAGCGCCGTTCCCGCCACCGCCACGCCGCCATTCTGGATGGTCAGCGTGTCATCCACCGTCCAGCCGGCATTGGTGTCGTTCAGCACGCCATCGGCCTGATCGGCGCGCAGCCATTCCAGCGGGTTGCGGATGGTCGCGGGATTGATATGCCCGGCATCGACCGCCGCCTGATAATTGGTCTGGTTGTAATAGCCGGTCAGATCGACGAAATCGTTATTGGCCGAATTGCCATCGGTGGTATTGGTGCTGCCGGTGCCGAAATCGGAAATCGTGTCATGGCCTTCGGAGACGACAAACCGGTCGTCATTCGCCCCGCCGGTCAGAACGTCATTGCCGGTGCCGCCGTCGAGCGTGTCGTTGCCAGTGCCACCCTCCAGCGTATCGTTGCCGTCGCCGGCATGGATCTGATCGTTGCCACCAAAGCCCTGAATCATGTCATCCTGCGAGCCGGGCGTCCCAAAGCCGCCGGTGGCGTCGCTGTTGTCGACCCTGTCGCCTTCGAAATCGCCGGTATAGCTGGCGTCGATCACGTCATTGCCCGAAGTGCCCTCGACAATACCGTCAAGCGCACCGGTATTCTGGACGGGCAGTTCTTCGATGACGGTGGTTGTAAAGTTGGTGGTGATTACCGGTTGACCCACTTCAAGCTGGTCCGCACCGTTCACATTCGTGTATAGCCTGTATGTCGTGCCACCCGCTGACCAGTCAATCTGGTGGAAGTTTGACGTCTGCGTCAACTGAAAGGCGAGCATGCCGATTTCCGGCTGACTGATGGAAGTCGTGCTTGCGGTGTTGTCCATCATCAACACATTGCCGACATAGGCGGCGAACAGCGGATCGCTGACAGCGGTGATGGTCGGCCAGACCCCGGTTTCACCCTTGGGCGAGTTGTCCGAACCAAGGCCCAGCGCATCGTCGGGGTCGTTTACCGTCATCGTAAAGACGCCCGTGATCTCCGATGAGGTGTTCGGACGGTAGTAAACGTCGAAAACATACGTGGCCATTATGCGTGTCCCCGTTCAAAAGCGCTTGCGTTGCGGGCGGCCGTGGCGCCCTGCTGCGTGACGGTGCGGGGGGCGGAAAGGCCCGCCTCGCCGATCTCGATCATCCGGATGTTGAAAGTTGCCATACTCGTTATCTCGCCTTAGGGTCGCGCCTTGCGCATCCGATTGTTGAAAGCTTCATGTTCGATCAGGATCTTGGTTCTGCGGCATATCCGGGCGAACGGGCCGTCAGTGCCCGCGGGTCAGGATTGACCTCATGACCCTGTCGAAAAGGAATACAGCCCGCCGCCACCGGACCGGTAAGCGCGTCGGTATAGGGGAGCGGGATTTCGGTCAGGAACGGGGATAAGAGCGAGGCGCCGCATCCGGCAGCGCCGGCTACGCCCCTGCTGCCGCCGCAGGTCCACTGGCCTGCGCCAAGCGCCGATTGCGTCGTGAAGGTGACAGGACCTCCACCGATCATATCCGCGCCGTTCAGCGCGTTGCCCCCACCAGGGGAGGCCTGATAGCCGGTGGGCATCATCCAAACCCTTTACAAAACCAATCGTTACCTTCGGCACACCAAACCACTCAGAGGTGCCGCCTGCGCGGATATTGCGAAGAGAAGGCAAGACTATGGCGCGACTTGGGTTTTTGAGTGATGAATTCCTGAACCAGCCACCAGAACCAACGGGCGAGCACATGTTACTTAACAAATTCTTCATGAGGGGCTGAATGTTGACACCACAGGCGTTGCATATTGCGAAAAAGGCTTGGCGGCGCGGCTGGACCGGATTGCTTTGCCGACAGAGGCCGGGGGACCGACGCAGCCCGCAGCGGATCGGGCGGGCCCGGCAGCCCCGATGATGCGACCGCCCCCGACGGCATCGATGTGTAAAGCCGGGGCTGCGAGGATCCGCAAAGGTAAGCGGCAACATCATCAGATCGGCGCTCACCAGACCGCACTGCCGGAATACTCGGGCACCACGAACGGCGCCGATCGGGCCGTGATATCCGTTTCTGGAAGTTTCGGGGCAGTAACGACCGGTTGTGTCTCGGGGTATTCCCAGCTGCCGGGATTGCAGCTGTCATATTGCACGCCCGTCAGATCCGCGATCAGGGCCAGGGTGCTTTCTTCCAGGATTGCCCGGATCCCCAGTTGCAACGGTTCCTGGCTTTTTTCGCCGGCATAGGCATCGAACAGGCGGCTCTTGTTGCCGATATCGAAAAAGCTGAACAATTCCAGGTCGCGCTCGTAGCCGACGAATTGCTTCTGCAGGCTCACTGCGGCAACAACCTCGAGCGAGCTTGTCCGAACCAGGCGCAGATCGGCCGCGACATTGATCGTGTACACGCGCTGCCGACCGCCAATCTGATCGATCATCAGCGATGCACCGCCAGAGCTGAGATTGTAGTTGACCTCGGTTATCCCGCCGAGAATCGTATATTCGGATTGCCGGATCGAGCCGCCGAAATAGGGCAGCCAGGGGACCTCGACGCCACCGTTGTCGTGGGTATTGCCGTCACCGAGGTATTTGTTGTTCATGTACTGAAGCTCGGCCTCGGTGACGCGCGGATCGACACGATCATGCACGGTCACATTGTCGCGCAGCTTCATGAGGGCCGATATCACCATGAGGGACCCGCCTTGCGTGATGTCGACACGCTCGGACGTCAGCGCGCGGGTGGTGAAATCCTGAATCTGGCCAACCGCGATATTCAATGGCGGCGCCGAAGCCTTCCCCTTGGTTCGGGATTCAGAAAGCTTCCGATCATAGCATTGATAGACTGGCTCCAGCGGGGTCAGGTTCTTGCGGGTCGCCGGGCCAATGATCACTGGCGCCTCGCCTTCGACAATGACTTTGGACGCAGGGATGCCCGAACAGGCGGCCAGGCCCAGAAGGCCGACGAGCGGGAGGAATGAAGTGGCTGGAAATCTCATTGGTTGTCTCCGGAATTGAGCCCGCCATCAACCGACCCCGTCGTGCTGTTGGTGCTGGTGCTGCTGACGTCATGGACGATCATGCTGTCGCGATTGCCTTCAATCTGGGTGAAGCTGCAGGCTTGGCTGTCGTTGATCGCCGCGGTGACAGGACTGTCCGTCAGGCCTTGGGTCGAATTGAGGACCGGAGAGGTGTTGCCGCCGGTGCCCCCGTCAAGCGAATTGCTGATGCCGCTGTCGTTGACTTCAGCCGTCTGATCGCCGTCATTGTCCTGCGTCGTCGTGATCGTCTGAGCGCCGGCGTCGCTGAACCCGTCCAAAGTGCTGGTGCTGCCGGTTTCCAGGTCGCCGAAAGAGTTCGAGCCGCTGAACGTTCCGCCCTGCTGCTCGCCCGAGTTTCCATTGCCTGCCGAATCCGCAGCGATGCTGCCCCCGTCCGACACTTCATTCCCGATTGAGCGACCGTCCTGTGTCGCGCTGCTGGTATTGCCGGCCGCGCTGGACGTCACATTGCAATTGATCATGTCGCCGGCGATGTTGTAGATCGTGTCGCCTGGGCCGAAACTGCCGTTTTGTTCCCTTTCACGCAGGCCAAGGGCGGTCAGCTGGGCGATGAATTCTTCATCTGTGCGAAACTGCCAGTGGGCGTTTTCTCCGAACCCGTTGGCCAGGGCAGCCTCCGGCATAAGGGCAAGCGCAAGCCCGATCGCCGGTATAACGGTCGAGAAGCGGAAATCCGACTTTTTGCCGGTTTGGTGTGCGAGTAGCCTACTCATAATCTTTTTCCTCAGTACAGAAAGGCTGCGCGGCGGCCGCGCTCATCGCGTTTTCAGCGACAGGGTTCAGCTCAGCAAAAGCCGAAGGAGCGTCGCCAGATCGAGCACCCCGCTTTCGGGCAGATCATTCTTCTCCTGATAGGCCCGAAGGGCGCTTTCCTGAGGGACGGTGGTGCCCTCATCCTGTTCAAACCCGGCGGCGGCCAGCTTGGCGTTGACCAGGACCAGGGTGCCTTCACGGAACCGGCGCGTCTTGCCGTCCACATCCAGTTCCGCCACCGGCGTTTCCGCGGTCAGCGCGGCTGCCTTGGCCAGTTCTTCGACGATGTTGAAGGCGACCGTCTCGACCAGCATTTCGGGTTGGCGGCGGCATTGGGTCAGCAAAACGGCCAGGACATCGCTTTCTGTCAGGATCGGCATCACCTCATAGGCACTGGTGGTGACGCGATTGAGCGAGCTGACATAGCCCGACATCCAGGAGGAGTAGACAAGGATCGCATCGCGCTTCTGCTCGGCATCGTCCGAGTCGATCACGCTGGCCAGGTTTTCGCAGCTTTGCGCTCCAGCGCCTCGGACCGCGTACTTGCCCTCGGTGTCGGCGGCATGTGCCGCAAAGGGAATTAGGCAGCCAAGAGCCAGAGGGATAAAAGAAAAACGCATCGGTTCTCTCCTGTGATTATGCATGCCCTTGTCGGGGCATGCGCTGTCTGTTGCGTATGGGTGTGTCGAGTTTCGGGGGGTGTCCCTGGCACCGAGAAGCGCCAGGGACGGTCTTGTGAGTGGTGGTTAGAACGAGCCTCCGCGCAGGACGCTGACATTCACGTTGCCCTGGGCCACCGACGTGATCGAGTTGTCCGCGATCCCCATGGAGCCGGTCACACCGGTTGTCGCCGCTCCGCCGACGCTGAGCGTCAGAGCAGAGCCGGTAACCACCGACGAGATTGCAGCGGTGTTTTGCTGAACGCTCGCCATGACCAGATCGGACCGGTCCGAACCCACCGCATCGACCGTCAGACGGTTGTCCGCGACGTTGCCGGCGGCCGAGGCCAGGATGACATTGTCCTGAACCCGTGCGGTGCCGTTGATCGAACCGGCGGCTGCTCCCGTGTTCAGAGCGGCCGAGATGACCGTACCTTCCACGAGTGCGTTGGCCGCTGCCGCGTTGCGCTGGCTGTTGAGAACCAGCCCGTCGCCGGTTGCACCGCCAAGGGTGCCCTGAAGCGAAGCGGTAGCCGTTCCGGTCACAGACCCGATCATCGAGGATCCGTTGAGGGTCATGTGGTTGAACGCCTGGTTCTGGGTCGCATTCGCGGTGACGCGATTGTTCTCGACAATCGCCGCACCGGTCAGGCTGCCCCCGCCGTTCAGGGCCATTCCGCCACCGGAGACACTGGAGTTCAGAGCCGCCGTCTGCGAGGTCGATTGGCTGTTGACCATGCTCGCCGGGGCCTGCAGCTGCCCGCCCAGATCGACCTGCATGGTGTTGACCGCATAGTTCGACCGCGCGTCGCTGTTGATCGCGTTGCCGTCCAGATGCAGCGACCCCGTGGTGGTCCCGGCAACCGAGATAGCCGTTTCCACATCCGTAACGGAGCTGGTCACCGCCGCAGCGCTTGCCTGGTCGTTGAGAACGGACAGGCTGGAGCTTGCGATGCTGACGTCCCCGGTTGCCGTATTGACCGACGCGGTGCTGACAGCCGTGTTGGTGGTGGCATCGCCCACACCGTTGGCCGCATCGACCATCAGGCTGTTCTGCGCCAGGTTGGTCAGGGCCGTGGCCTGCACGAGGTTGCTTGTGGCATCCACCGACCCGGTGACAGCGCCCGCTGCGGTGATCCGCATGGTCTCTGCACCTGCAGCGGCCGAGCCGGTCACGGTCGAGCTGAGCGAGGCAGCCACCTTGGCATCCTGCGCGTTCAGGACCGCCACGGCAGAGTCAAGCGAACCGGCAGTGGTCAGGGACGCCATGTTGGTGGCGGAGTTGGCCCGTGCCGTGGTGGTCAGGGCGTTGTCCGCCAGTGTCAGCGATCCGCCCACCGCGCCCAGCGCCTTCACGTTGACATCCGCCAGGGACGCCGTGGCCACAACATCACCCGCACTGATCTGGCTGTTCGCCACCGACAGGTCACCCGCAGCGATCTCCAGATCACGGGTTGCCCCGTCAAGATCCAGCGATTGCAACTGGTTGGTACCGATCGAGCCGATCGAACCGGTCACATCCAGGGCAAGGCGGTTGGACGCCTCGTTGGACTGAGCCGTCGCCGCGATCCGGTTACCGTCAACTGAGACCGAGCCATCGACCGTGCTGCGCGTCTCTGCGCCGATCGACAGTGTGTTCGTCGTGTTGATGGCAGCGGTTTGCGTGACGCCGCTTGCGGTTTCCTGCGAGTTGATCAGTGCCACGGCCGCATCCATGTCACCGCCGACAGTGCCGGCGATCAGGCTCGACGCCTGGTTCCCCCGGTTCTCGGCCGTCAGGCTGTTGTCGCCCACACGAATGGACCCTTCCAATGCCCCCGTCGCCGTTGCCTTCACATCGACAGCGCGGACTTCGGACGTGCCGCTTCCTGCATTGTACTGACCGTTGATCAGCGCCGTGCTCGTCTGCGAGGCAACCATGCCCTGGTTCGCCGCCGTCACAACCACACCGCCAGCGTCGTTCGTGCTGTCATGGGTGTAGGAGTTGCCGCTTTCAATCGACAGCCGGTTGTCCACAGTGTTCGACGCGGCTTTGGCCATGACCTGGTTCTGCTCGACCGAAAGGGTGCCGTTGACCGCCGCACCTGCCAGGATCGACAGGCCTGCCCGGTCGGTGGCCTCGGTGTTGACGAAGGCGTTGGTGGCCGCACCTTCATTGGACTGAAGGCTGACCAGAGCCGAGCCGACATCGCCGATGGTGTTGGTCGCCGCGGCCGATATCGCGTTGGTCGCGGTCAGGCCGTTCGACTGTGCCAGAACCATGTTGCCGTCGACCGAGGCCGAGCCGTCCAGAAGGCCGTCCTGCGTGATGGACATGCCGAACGCCGTGCCGGAGACACCGGTATTGCCGGTGACAGAGCTGGTGACTGCTGCGATGGGATCGCGGGTTTGCGCGTTCATCAGGGCAAAGATGTAGTCAGGCTGAACAGTGTCGAGGTTGATCGACAGGTTGCCTGTCCCGTTCACGCTTGCCTGCGCCGTGCTGGCCGGCTGCATCGACGCGACACCGAAGGTCATGCTGCCCGAGCTGTTCACGATCGAGTTGGTGGCCGAGCCGCCGGTCGCTGCCGCGACGAAGGCGTTGCCGTCCACCGCGAGCGATCCGCTGAGAGCGCCGTCGTTGTTGATATCGACGGTGCCGCCAGCCATCTGCGCAGACACGGCGCCGCCAACCATCTGGCCGTTCGAGATCGTGTGGTTCGCGCCCTCAAGCAGGGTGCCCACCTCGGTTTCGATGCTGTTGGCCACACGGGTGCCGTTTGCGATGGCCCGAAGGCTGTTGTCGCTTGCCGTCACCGTGCCATCGGTCACGCCGCCAGCGGCGAGGTCGATGGACACACCGGTCGAAGCCGAGCCCGAAGCCGGTGCAATGGTGCTGGTCGTCGTCGCGCCCACAGCGGTCTTCTGCTGCGATGCGATCTCGTAATCCCCTTCGCTGTGCGAAACCATGTCGGTCCCGTTGAAGGCCAGCGTCGCATGGTTTGCGCCGCCGCCGCGGGTTGCCGTGCCGACCGAAGAGGTGATGGCATTGCTGGCAGCAATCGATTCCGAGTAGGCCAGCAGCTTGTTGCCATCCGCCGAAACGCTCGTTCCGCCCACGGCACCATCGAGGGTCGTGGAGATGATCGTATCGGTCACGTCCGCCGCGGTGGATGCGGTTGCACCGGCCACCTGGGCATTCGCGATCTGGACCGAGTTGCTGCCGCCAAGATCGGCCAGAACATCGGATTGCGATGTCAGGCCGATCAGGTTGGACGTGGTCATGCCCACAGCCATGGCCTCGACGGTGTTGGCATCGTTGATGACCGATGCGTCCGTCACCGCACCTGCCACATCAAGCGTGATGCGGTTCTGTGCGGCATCGGCGTCAAGCGCACCTGCGCTGCGCTCTTGCACGTTGGCCACGGTGAAGAAGCCGTCTGTCGTGATCAGGCCGTTCGTACCGCTGGTCGAAAGCTCGATCTTCTCGTTCGTGCCAGACGCCTGGTTGCCCGACATGGCGCCGCCTGCGGCGAGCAGCGTGTTGGACGAGCGCAGCCCGGTCGACGAAGCCGACAGGATGTTACCTGCCACACCGACCGACGTGTCGCTCAGCGCGCCGCCCAGATCGACCGACAAGGTGCTCGCAGTGACCTCTGCGCTTTGCACGTTGTTGGTTTCCTGGTTGGCCAGGATCGCCGAGTAGGCCGTGTTTTCCGTCTCGGCCGTGTTGGTCAGACGGTTGGTCACGGTCGCACCGGTCGACGCTGCCGACACGACGTTACGGTTCAGGTCGACCGCGCTGTTGGCGGTGACGGCACCCGTCACGTCAATGCCGATCACGGTGCCGACCGTCATCGCATCGGTCTCGTTCGCGCCCGCCAGATTGATCTGGTTCGAGGCGATGACACGGTCACCGGTCACGGTCGAAGAGCCGCTGGTCGAGCCGACATTCACAAACGCCATCTCGTCGCCAAGAATGCCGGTTGTCGCCTGCGACGTCGCCGCCGTGCCCGAGCTGCTGTCAAGCGTGTTGCTTGCCGACATGACGGTGCTTTGCGACTGCACACGGTTCTCGGAAGCCGAGAGCGTGCTTGCCGTGGCCGTTGCACCCGCGTTGATCGTCAACTCCTGGAACCGGTTGTCCGAAACCACGCCCTGCTCGGACCGCTGTGAGGACAGGACACCTGCCGTCAGATCGGTGGCCGAAGCACCCGAAGCAATGGTCTGGCTGTTGGTGGTGGCCAGGCCCTGGCCCACCGCGGTCACGGTGTTGCGGTCGGCAATGACCGAGCTGCCCGAGATCGCGCCGTCGATGGTCACGTTGGCCGTGCCCATGGCACCGCCATAGTTCCGGGCAAGCACTTCGGTCGCGTCGTCATCCGCCAGCACCTGGCTGGCCGACAGGACCGAGTCGGCCTGGAAGGCCACATCGGCAGAGACGCTGCCACCCACCGAACCTTCGAAGGCGAACTGGCCTTCGCTGTTATTGTCGCCGGTGATGGTCACATCCGCATCCAGAACCTGACGGTTCACGCTTGCGAATGCCGTGGCTGTGGCACTGGCCGTGTTGCCGGACAGTTCGACCTGGCTGTCGGTTACAGTACCGTCGATATCAATCATGTGATTGGGATCCAGCACTTCGCCGACAATTTCCGCACCCCCCCGCTGCGCCGCGATGAGCGTCTGGTCGGGGCTGTCAAGCGCACCGGCCACCTGGGATTGCGTGTTGGTCATCGTACCGCCGGTGGCAGTTGCCACCGTGGTGTTGCCAGAGACACGGGCCGCATCGCCGTTCAGGCCACCCGACGCGCCATTCTGATCGATGACGAAGTTGCCTCCGGTCCGGCTGTTGCCGGCGGTTACCGACCCGTCAACGGTTTGCAGTGCCATCAGGGACGACGTATCGCTCGTGTCCAGAAGCGGCGTCGCCGCGTCAAGATTGACGGTCGAGGTCACATCGCCCGTATTGCCGGTGATGGTACCTGCGCTCGCCACCGACAGGGTGTTCGACGCTTCGGCGCCGATGGCCTCGGCCGAGGATGCGTTTCCGGTAACCAGGATCGAATCCGCCGTCGTGCCCGTTGCACTGCCGAAGGTTGCCCGTGCGCTCAGGTTCTGGGCGGTTGCAGAGATGGCGCCATCGCTTTGCTGATCGGACAGAAGCACGCTTTCCGCTGCGACACTGGTATCGCCCGACTGGGCCAGCGTCGCGGTCGAGCTGTTGACCAGGGCACGCGCAATCATCGTGTTGTCGGTCACGCTGAGGGTCGATCCCGCAAGGGTCGTGGCGCTGGCCTCCAGCTCGGACGCAGTGGTCGACGCCATGACGTCGATGCCCGCATTCTGCCGGGTCGCAAGCGCATAGCCGCTGTCCGTGATGGCGGCAAAGCTCGAGGGATTGCCGTCGTTGATGGTGCTGTCTGCCGTCAGATCGGCCTGTCCGGCCAGGCTGTTGGCCGCATCCAGCGTCAGCGCAGCATTCGACCGGTTCACAGTGGCCAGCGTGGCCAGCGTGTTGCCATCGACCGAGATCGAGCTTCCGGCAACCTGCGCGGCACTCACCGCATCGGCCGACAGTTGCACGTCCTGCGTGCCAAGCGTCACGTCCCCTGACGCCTTGTCCTGCGACACGGCAAGCTGGGCGCTGCTGTCGATGTTGTTGTAGTCGAGCTTGGTCGAAGCGATCGCGACGTTGCCGCGGCCTTCGTTCACGACGGTGTTGCCGTCAACGCTGATCGTCGATCCGGAAATCTGGCCGGTCGTCGTGGCAGATGCCGCAACCTCGAACGGCTCGGCACCGACACCGCCGGACGACCCGATCGCGCTGTCGATCGAGGCGCTGTTGCTTTGCTGCACGCCGTTGGCCATGGCCACGTCGCTTGCGACGATCTCGCCTTCGGTCACGCCGGTGATGTTACCCACCTTGAGGCCGGTCGTCGCGATGCCGCCGCCGGTCACCAGTTCGTTGCCGGTGCCGTCGAACGTCGAGGTCGCCGTGTTGCCGGCGGTATAGGCCGTCACACGGTTGCCGCTGGCGCTGATCGATGTGTCGGCAATCGCACCCGCGCCGCTCGTCACGGTCGAGGCGATTTCGGCCTCGCCAGCACCGGCAGAGGCGATGATGTCGGCTTCCAGCGTGCTGTTCGCGTCGATCAGCTGGCTGATGCCCGTGGCCACGACACCCGCGGTTCCGGCAGCACCGCCTTTCGCGGCAGTCATGTCAAGGCGGTTGGTATCAAGCTGAAGGTCGTTCGTGGCGACGTTGCCCTGGGTCTGGGCCGTGATCCGGTTGCCATCAACCGCTTGCGCCACGTTCTGGACCGACTGGCCGGTCGCTGTGAGCGAGGCGGCAAGGGTCGGGTCAGAGACGGTAGCGTCAAGGTTGACGCGCGACATGACCTGTTCGGTCAAGACCGAACGCTCGGCAATGGCCGAGGACGTATCGGGCATGACCGCACCGCCAAGATCGAGGTTGTTGACGCTGCCCGAATAGGTGCCGCTCAGAACCGTGTCGGTGCCGGCTTCGCTGGTCAGCGAGGCTCGGCTGGTCTGACCGGTGGCTGCGGCGATGATGCTGTTACCCTCGAACAGGCCATCTGCAAGGTTGTCGTCACCCACAACGATGTTCAGGTTGTCGGCGCTGCCACCCGTGCTGTTCAGGGTTGCGGTGAAATCGGTCCCCGATTGGGTGGCCGCAATATTGGCACGTTCGATCTGCTGGGCCGAAACGGCGGCTACCGAGCTGTCGATCGACGTATCTGCAACCACATCGACACTCACGCCCGCCTCGTTGCCCGTCGCGAAGGACTGGGCATCGTTGCCGCGAAGCGAGGCCGAGACGTTGGACAGATCCGTGCCCGACGTTGCTCCGGCCACGAGCTGTGCGCCGCTGCCGGTCATCTCGGAGGTCACTGAAACCGCAGTCGCATCGCCGCGCAGGGCCTGACCGCTGATCGCGGAAATGCCTGCGTCGGCACGCAGGATGCCGTCATCCGCGAGGTCGCTGCGCGCCAGAGAAGTGCCCGCCGCGCCGTCATCGGTGACCGACGTGGACGCAACCGACACCGACTGCGAATTGGTGTTGGCCGATGCGATCGATGCAAGCATGTTGTCGTCAGCGCTGATCGCACCGTCGGTGATATCCACGCCTGCCTTGCTGGCGCCGCGCGCCAGAACGTCGGCATTGGTCACCGTCGACGAGATTTCGAGCGTGCCGCCATCGCCACTGCCGACCTGAACGGCCTGCATGGTGTTCGAGGCAACCGCCGCGTCAAAGCTGTTCGAGCCACCGACGCCGATCGATCCCGATGCCGCGTTGCCCGTGGCTGTCGCGCGCAGCACGTTGCCGTCGGCGTCAATGCCCGAACCGCTCATGCTGTCGTCAACTTCGGCACGAACCGCCGCCGTGTTCGCATCGCCCGTCAGGACGGAGGCGACATTGGCGTTCTCGACCAGCTGACCGGTCGAGTTGAAGAGCCCGCCCTCGGCGGTTTGCGTCAGATCGGCCGAGTTCATGTCTGCCGTGTTCGACTGGCCCTGCCCTGCGGGCGCATCGACACGGATGCCGCTTTCCAGCGCGATGCTGTTGCTGGCAGTGTTGCCGCTGCCATCGGCAGCAACGGTATTGCCGCTGACCGAAAGGGACGAATTGTCGAACGTCCCTGCGGTCGCACGCGACACATCGCCCGAGACCAGCGATTCGCCCGTACCTGCCGTGACGGTCGCCGCCTCGACACCCGCCGCGCGCGTGTCGGTAAACGCCTGTGCGCTCGTCACACCGGCGGCCGAGTCAAGGACGTTCTTGCCACCCGCTTGCAGGATGATGCCGTTCGTCGTGCGGTTGGCATCGAATTCAGCAGTCAGGGTGTTGCCCGTCACAGCAATGCTCTGATCGGCGCCATAGTTGCCGTCGACAGCCAGGCTGATCGCGCTGCCGCCTGTGACAGTGGCAAAGCTGGTGGCAGCGCTGTCGTTGGTGGTGTTGGCGCTCAGGCTGTCGGCAACCTGCGCCGAAACCACAAGCAGACCCGCATCCGCAGCATCGACCATGTCGATCCCTGCCGGCGGGTCCAGTCTGACCGTACCGCCGGTGCCGGCATCGGTGTTGGCGAACTGGTTGTTCAACTGGCCCTGGATCGTCTGCGACCCGGTGTTGCCCGCCAGATCGGCGCTGATGGTATTGTCGGTCACTTGCGAGGAAGACCCCGCACCCGGTTGGGTCAGGGACAGCGAAGCATCGACATTGTTCACTTCCGCCGAAATCGGCTGGCCGGTGATTTCCTGAGCGCCCGCGACCAGAATGTTACTGTCCGCGCCGCTGGTGCCTGATACGCTGGCGTCGGCCAGAACGGTGTTTTCGTTGCCAGAGGCCGAGGCCAGCGCCTCGTTTGCGTCGACCGTCGTCGTCGCCGTGCCGCCCGCCGCGTTTTCATCCAGGATCATGCCGGCCGAAGCGCCGCCCGCGTCGATGATCGCCTCGATCTCGGCCTGGGCCCGCTGGAACGACTCCACCACATCGGACGCACCGATCGCTGCGATGCCCGATCCGATGCGATAGTCGACCTGTGCGCGCGCCGGCAAGCCGGTTGTCAGCCCGAGGGCGAGAGCGCTGCTCGATAGTAACAACGCGTAGCGCGCTGATCTTTTTGATTTTTGCATTGGGTAACCCTAACCTTGTTTACTACACAACTCGTCACGCATGGGTTGGCCGCTCAAACTACAAACGAGCGACTCCGTATCGCGGAAGTAGGAACAGGTTAGAAATCGCTTCGGCTTCACGCGATGCAGCAAGGGCATAAATCGGCCTGCTGATGGATCACCGACTATCCGAAAGGCTGTGACTTTTGCATCCTTGGGATATAATTCGCTTGCCCTGGCGGCCATGTGTACCTGAAAGGGGCGCTGTCTTCCCGATGAAAAGGAAGGGTGTGTCGATGGAGGAACATCGGCACAGCTGGCACTGAACTGAGCAAAGATGTGACAGTTAAAAACGGGTCGTGGTCCGGCCTTATTCAGAAGGTCGGATTCAGAATAATAGTGTCCGGATAGATATCTTCCTGGACCTGTGCTTTTTCCTTAAGGCAATCTGCCCCTGAATTGCATGCGCATTCAGGATCCGGTCCATTTCCCTGATCGACCTCAAAGCGGATCGTGACGCATCAGATCGCTCTCGGCATTCACCGCCCCCCCGAACCACAGACTGAGGTACACTGTGGCCAGGGGGACGGGACCGCAAAAATCGCATCACTGGTTAACCTTTATTCAGGCCTACTCATAAACTCGCGATTTTTTGCCGGACTTGACGGATAGTGGCCTTGCATCGCCGCCCCTATCCGATTTCATCGATTGCTGACCCTAACCGTGACTGCATCACGGTCTTGCGCCGCGGAAACGGGGGCGACGCTACGCCCCCGCCCTGGTCGCGTCAGTAGGTAACGGTGAGTGTGACCACGTCACTGTAGCTCCCGGAAATCGCGCCAGCATTCACGGTGCTGCCGACCTCGCCATAAAGCGTGGCACTGATGGCAGAGCCGGTGCCAGTCGCCGTCTGCCCGAAGGTGCCGTTCGAGTTGATCGTCGACGCATAAGAGAAGGCGCCGTTCGTATCGTCCAGCATGTATTGCAGGAAGGAGTTGGCCGTCGAATGCTTCATCTGGCGGCGGAATTCGTTGTTGGAGCTCGATCCTGTGGTGGTCGAATTGTTTCCGTTTCCGACGGTGACAGTGAAAGGCGTACCGTTGGAGCAGGTAATCGACACGTTAGACGATGCCGTCTTGAGCGTACCCGGAACAACGATGCCAAAGGCCATGTCGGTCGCGGTGATCGCGCAGGTCGAGTTGACGGTGGCGGTCACGTTCATCGTGTCGGTGGCGGTGGCCGCAAACCCGGCTGTCGCTGACAACATGACGGCTGCAACCGGCGCGAGGAGTTTGAGTTTCTTCATTTTCAGTTTTCCTTGGGTTGATCTAGTTGAGAGTTTCAGTAGCTCATGGTCATTGCGACCAAATCGGCTGGTCTTCCGGCTTTTGCACTGGCATCCGCGCCAGGGTCTGCGAAACGGCAGACTTTCAGCGAACGGAAGGCCGATGCGGCGATTACCGCCGACACTGACAGCGCAGAGGACGTTGCGACTACCGTTCCAAGCATCTGGCGGTTTTTCATCGTCCTTGTCCTTTTCTCTTCGACCGATGCCACAAAAGGAGCCGGTAAGGTTAGCGAAAGTGGGGGGCTTACGCGAACCCACCGGCCAAAGTTTGAGTTGCACCATTTCCAGGCATGAAATGGTCATGAGCACCGATGCTGGCACCCACATCTTTTGGTAGGCCGATTCCAGTCAGAAATCCCACTGCGCGGAAGTATCGGTCCCGCCCTCGTTCGAGACAGAAAAGAGCGGATTTACCTCGAATGGTCAGTCAGACCACGCCATTCGTACAGCGCAATAAGCCCTTGCGCGTCAAACTGGCCAATAGGGTGCTCGCTTTGACCATCTGAATTCCCGATTTTGATAACGAACGCGAACGAGACCGGCTTCTGACCTTCTTCGCGTGATCGCCAGGTCAGGCAAGTCCCGGTTTCTCATGGCAATAAGGAAGGATATTACAATGATACTCAGACAATTGTGCAAAGTGGCGACGGTTCTTGCGTTTGCGGCATCGCTGTCGGGAATTCCGACCTCGCCGGTCCATGCCAATACTGCCATTTCGCCTGTCATACTGGATGTCGATGCCAGCGGGCGCGCCAGCGTCGCCATCACCAACCTGCGCGACCGACCCGTCCTTTACGAAGTCACTCCGCTGAGCTGGACGATCGAAAACGGCAAGGATGTCTATGGCGACACCAAGGAGTTCATCGCCAGCCCTCCGTCCTTCCGTCTGTTGCCCGGCCAGAAGCGCGAGATCCGCGTCGGTTACCGCGGCGCCCGAAGCCAGAACGCCGAGCAGGCCTTTCGTCTTCGGATCGCGGAAATACCCTCGGAAATTACCGATTTCGAAGGTGCCATCGCTGCGATCGCCTTCGCACATCTTCTTCCGGTCTATGTGGCACCCCGAAATGCCGTTCCTGCGCCCATCCTGGACTGGTCGGTCCGGCGCGAGGGCGATGTCATCATCGTCCGCGCGACGAACAACGGCAACATGCGCAAGACCGTCCACAGCCTCGGGTTCCAGCCTGATCCGGATAACGGCGGCCTGCCACGATACCGCGCAGAAGAACTGGTCCATGTGCTTGCCGGCAGCTGGCGGGAATGGCGCATCGCGGCGCCCGCCGGAACCGAAGATGGGGCGCTGTTCGTGAAGTATCTGGAATTCGAAAGCACATATCAGCCCGTGCGCAAATAGACCGACGCGCGTTCCAACCTTCGTCTGCCAGCACTGGAACGAACACATGCGACGCGGTTTCATCATCATGTTTTCGGGATTGCTGTCTCTTGCATCGCCACTCCGCGCGCAAGAGACACCGCCCCCGCCGATAAACCGGCTTGGCGTGCATCAGGATCTTGTCGATGCGGCCACCAAGGTCGGCAACAGGCTGGGCTTCGATCCCGAATATCTGCTGGCTTATGCCGCCTTTCACACCAAAGGCCGTTTCGAGCCGGATCAGTCAAATCAGGTATTCGGGACCATTGGCCTGTTCGGCTTCGATGCGGATATGGCCGAACGGCTGGAAACGGATCCGGACAAGATCCGCGTCATGACCGCGCCCGAGCAGATCGCGCTCGCGGGGCGCGCACTTGACCTGGCCGGTTTGGGCCAGCAGTCCGGCCGCTCGCTCGCCCAGATGCTGGTCGCGCTTGTCGCGCCGGATCGGCTTGGCGCAGGGGATGACGAGACGCTGTTCTCTGCGCAATCCGGGGAGGACGGTTACAACCGCTACGCCGGGTTCGACACCGATCTGGATGGCGTGATTCTGGTGGGCGAGGCCGCCGAGGCGGTACGCGCCTTTTGGTATGACCTCGCCAGTCCGGACGAGCTTTCCAGCGATTTTTACGATGTGTTCATCAACGGTTTTACGTCGGGCCTGTTCTTCCTGGTCGAGATGCGCGACGGATCGGCCTACATGAACCCAGAGGATTTCAGCCAGCTGGGCTTTACCATCACGCCCCCGGTCGTCGACCTGGACGGGGTGGAAATGGTTCCCCTGAACCAGATTGCAGGTCTTTCGGTCTATTTCGCGGACCGCGACCCGGTGATGTATCTGGAGGCCGATGCGCGCCTTTACGGAGCACAGCACACGAATGTCGCCCTGGGCGACGATTTCGCGGTTGCGGACACCACGCCCAGCGTCTTGCTGAGCTACCGACTTGGCGGAAGCTACCTGCAGGGCAATCACTTGCGGCTGAGCGCCGAAGGGCGCTTGAGCTGGGCCACGGAAAAGGGGCTGCTCGAGACGGGCCTGGGGCTGGGTTTTGGCCCCGGCGATTTCAGCGTCACGCGATCGCCCATTCTCTACACCATGTATCAGCCCGACAAGGATCGCTCCATTCGCATCGGCGAACAGAGTCCTCCCTCGGCGGGGGGCGTGAACCCGATGAGTTTTCTCGGGTACAGCATCACAAGCGATTTCAGCTTCAAGCCCGATTATACCCCCTACCCCACCTATTCCTTCTCGGGCGGCAGCGGGCTGCCGGGGCAGATCACCTTCCTGATCGACGGCAACCCGCAAGCCGCGGCCGTGGAAGTAGAGGCCGGTACCTTTCAGCTTGACGATCTGCCGGTCATCAACGGCGAGGGCGAGATCGACATTGTCTTTACCGACGCTCTCGGGCGGCAGAGAACGCAGTCCATCCCCTTCTTCCGCTTCCCGGAGGTCTACCGGAAGGGCGTGCATGAATATTATTACGGGATCGGACTGTCCGGGTCGCCAGAGCTGGGCTATGGCGGGCCCATGGCCAGCACCTGGCACCGCTACGGCTGGCGCGACAAGACGACCCTCACGGGCACCGCTACGCTCTGGCAAAAGGGGCTGACCGCCGGTGCAGAAGCCAACCACGTCATCGGGCAATCTCTCGTCCTCACCCCTCAGCTCGGGCTCAGCCTGTCCGAGGGCCTTGGATACCGCCTGGCGTTCGATCTGACCCCGCGCGCGAGTCAGGACCCGGAAGATGACGTTCGCTGGGGAATTTCCCTTTCACATCAGTCCGCGAACTGGCGCCAGCCCGGGCAGATGTCCACCGGCGATCACCAGCGCACTTCGCTCAATGCCTTTTACAGCAACGAGGTCAATGGTTTTGGGCGTCTCAATGCCGCTTTCTCCTTTCTTGACACATGGGAGAACGAGCGCCGCGCCAGAGTGTCCGTGGGATTGCAGCGCCCTGTCTTCAAGGACTGGCAACTGAACGTCAGCCTGACACGGTCACTCGACGACGCCTCCGCCAGCCTGACACTGTCTCGGAACCTCGGAGATGATCGGCGTATCGAGGCGGGAAGCTCCTATCAACGCAACAAGCAAACCTATTCCGTTCGCCAGGACTGGACGCCGGAAGGGACAAGCGACAGCTACTCGCTTGCCGGGAACTGGGCGACTGGCGGGACATACGGGGTCCAGGGTCGATACAGTTCAGAGCGCGACCTCGGACTGCACCGGCTTGATCTGGACTTTAACCGCGACAGCGGGCTGTCTGCACAATATGGCTTCGATGGCATGATCGCCTGGGTCGGGGGGCAAAGGCTCATGGCGCCCGACCTTTCGAACGGACTGGCCTATGTCACGACGGGCGATGCGGGCGATATACCGGTCTATCTTCAGAACATCGAAAGTGGCCGCACGGACAGCGCAGGCGATCTGATCCTGACCGGGTTGAACGACGGCCTGCCCACAACCTTCAGCATCAAGCCAGAGGACGTGCCATTTGAATATGTCACCGGCGACACTGAGATCACGGTCATCCCCCATCCCTATGGGGCCTCGCGCATCGACCTTTCGGCCCGACGTCGCCAGGCCGCGGTTGTGATCCTGGTCGATGCCGAGGGCAACCCCTTGCCTGCAGGGGCCGAAGCCGGATTTCAGGGTGCCGAATGGCCAGGCTATGTCGGGCGCGATGGCGAAACCTATTTCGAGGACCTGCCAGACCAGGTCACATTGCAAGTCGAGATCGGAGACGAAACCTGTGAAGCCTCTTTCTCCTATCCCCAAACCGATGACCCGCAACCCACGATCGGTCCGGTGCCCTGCATCTAGAACGATCTTCGCACCGGCGCTCGTCAGGTCTGTCTTCAAATGCATTGCACGAATGGCGACATGCCTGGTCCTGATAGGCGCGGGCATCGCCGGGCAGGCGGAAGCCGAACCTCTGTCGCCCGCCCGGTGCACGATCCTTTCCGCCGAACTCGCATTTGGCACGGTCGATCCCGTGACCAACAGTGCAAGGCGCGGTGTCGGGCGTGTCGAACTGGATTGCCGGAACCCGAGCGACGCACCTGTACAGGTGATCGCGGTTCTGAAGATTTCCCAAGGGAAGAATTGCAACACTGTGATCGGCGACGACAGGACGAGCCTCGTCTTTGGCCAGAACGGACGCTTTGAGCAGGAGAAGGATCGTTCGGAACTGCGCTATCCCCTCGAATTGGCCGCGAATACACGACGCAAGATCACGCTGCCGGTTGAAGGCTTCTTCAGGGCATCCAGCAAATCTCCTGCCGGTCTGATCGACATGGAATGCGAAATCGCCCTCACGCTGGAAGAACCGGCCTGAAGCGTCTATTCCCCCTTAAGCGCATGGGCCTGTTCGCCGAGCGCACGGATCGTCCCTTCGCGCTGATCTGACCAGGTCTCGCCGGAAAGATGCTCTATGGTCTGAAGCCGACGGTACAGCTTGTCCTCGCCCAGAACCGCTGCGGAACCGGCGAGCCTGTGCGACTGCGCGCGGAGTGCTTCCGACAGGTCCGGACTGTCGTCCATGTCACGGGCCAGTTTCTCCAGTTCGCCGGCAAGGTCATTCAGGGCCGCCCGATAGCGGTCATGACCAAACCGCGCGATGAACGAGTGCGCAGGATCATCTGCCGCCGCAGCGTCAGCGGCAGGCGCGGACTTGCCAGCCACCCGTCGGAGAACCTCGAACAGCCGCGACATCTCTATCGGCTTTACCAGGATCGAATCGAAGGGCGCAGTCAGGATCGTCTGGTGGTCGCGCGGCAAGGCATTGGCCGTCACGGCAACAGCTTGCAGGTCGCGCCATTCGACATCCAGCGCACGGATCCGGTGCAGCGTTTCCATCCCGTCGATGCCGGGCATGGAAATATCGAGAAACGCCAGATCGAACGGCCTTTCCCCGACCAGCCCGATCGCTTCGAACCCGTCCGCGGCTTCGGTCACCTCAGCCCCGTGTTCCTGAAGGATGTCCGACAGGATCATTCGATTGATCTGGTTGTCATCGACCACCAGGACCCGGTAACCGGGCGGAATCACATCACGCGAGAGCGCCTGCTGCGCCTGAGCGCCCCCAACGGCGGGGGCTTTTTGCGGGCTGACTGGCACCCTGATCGTGAACAGGCTGCCTTCGCCCAAGATGCTGTCCACATGAATTTCGCCGCCCATGCTTTCGACCAGCCGCTTGGTGATCGCCAGGCCGAGGCCGGTGCCGGAATTCTCCCTGTCATACGAGGCATCGATCGTAACGAACTCCTCGAAGATCCGGCTGATGTTTTCCGGCGATATGCCACGTCCGGTGTCGGATACGCGCAACTCCATCATGCCGCCTTGGCATTCGACCTCAATCTCGACAGAGCCGCTACGGGTGAACTTGATCGCATTCCCCACAAGATTGACAAGGCATTGCTGTATAGCCGTCTTGTTGCCCCGGACGCGATCGAGACCCTCTGACAGGAAAGTCGCCTTCAGGTCGTTCCCGCGACGGGTCGCGTAGGCAGAGAGGCTATCGGTGATCGCAGTGACCATGGCGACCATGTCGAAATCGACATCCTCGCTTTCCGCCGGTCGGGATTCCAGGCTGGACAGATCAAGCACGTCATTGACATGTGTCAGCAGCAGTTCCCCGGAAACGGCTATCGAGTTCAGATGCCGTTTCTGGCGATCGTTCAGATTGTCCGTCTCGATGAGGGCGAGAGATCCAAGGATACCGTTGAGCGGCGTGCGCATCTCGTGGCTCATCACGGTCAGCAGATCGGACTTGGCCTTCTCGCTTTGCCGGGCCGTGTCGCGTGCGGTTCGCAGGTCTTCCTCCGCCTGCACCTCCGGCGTGATGTCGCGCACGAATGATACGAAAATCCGCTCTCCATCGGCTTCGGATACAGACACGGTCAGTTCGACGGGAAAGCGCTCGCCGGACTTGCGTCGCGCTTCCAGACGAATGCGGCCTGCCCCGATCACGGTCTTCTGGCCGGACTTGAGGTATCTTTCCATTCCGTGTTGATGGGCCTGACGCATCTCTTCGGGGATGATCATCTCTGCCATCTGGCCGCCGATCGCCTCGTCCCGCGTGTAGCCGAATACGGCCTCGGCGGCTCCGTTGAATTCCGTGATGCGACCTGCCGTATCCACCAGAAGAACCGCGTCGAGAGACGAGGAAACAGCGGCTTCGAACCGGGCGCTCATTGCCTGATGGGCCCGCGCGCTGCTTTGTACCTGACGGAAGAGCTTGATCAGCACGCCAACCGCCGCAAGAAGAAAGGCCAGCAGAACGACGACGGCACCGGCCAACTTGAGAAGTGTCATGAAAAACTGTGCCCGCATGGCCGCGGATTGCTTGGCAAAGCTCTGAATACCGGTCAGTGACAGGGTGCGAACCTTGGGGTGCAGGGCATCGACGTCCGCAACGATTTCGCGCATATATGCCCTCAGGTCCTGGTCAGAGCCATCTACGACCGGGGTCGTCTTGTTAAGGAATCCCCGCACATCTGCAAGCAAGGGCTGAATCTCGGGCGTTTCACGAATATGCGTGAGGAGGGAGCCTTCCATGGCATTGTTGCATAAGTCACCCTTGAGGAAAGATAGCCCCTTTCCCCTTCATTATCAGCCCAC